>NZ_KQ949087.1:62624-217292 GCF_001514305.1 Streptomyces dysideae | reverse complement strand
TGTGGTCCAGGCTCTGCAACGGGACTGAAACAGGCTGGAATTGATCGCTCCGATTGCGATTGATCCCCGCCCGGCGGGGTAATTCCAGTCGCATTCAGCTACCAAGAGTTGCTATATATTTACGTTGAGTGATGGGGGTTGTGGTGAAGAACGGACACGGTGGCCTGATGCCGCTGGCTGCGCTGGTGTTCCTCCTGACAGCTACTGCGTGCACGTCAGCCGATGGTGCTCCGTCGCCTTCGGCGACACCCGCTTCGAGCCGATCCGCGGCCGAGGCTGCTCCGCGTTCTGGAAGTAAGGCGGTAGCGGCCTACCGTGCGATGTGGGATGACGTGGTGGTCGCGTCTCGGACTTCGGATCCTGAGCATCCGCAGCTGGATGATCACGCGCAGGGCGGGGCGCTGCAACTACTCCGGCACATGATGCGGGAGAGCGAGGAGGACGGCGTCGTGAGCAGGGGGCAGCCGAAGTTCGCGCCCGTGGTCACGAAGGTCGGGGCTTCCACGGTCGTCATCCAGGACTGCGCCGACGGCTCGAAGTGGCTTCAGTACACCAGGGACGGCTCGCTCGAGGATGACGTGCCCGGTGGGCATCACCGCGTCGACGCGACGGTCGGCAAGCACGGTGACCTGTGGATGGTCGAGTCGCTGTACATCGGCGAGGTGGGGACGTGCGTCGAGTGATCCGCAGCGGCGTAGTTCCCCCGATCGCGCTCCTCCTCGCTGTCGCAGGGACTGGCCTGTCCACCTCACCGAAGGCGTCAGCGGATGACGTATTCGGCAGCGGCGCTGCGGTGAGGTGCGTGGGCAAGGGATGCGATCTCAAGGCTTCTCGTGCCAGTCCATCGCGGCGCTTCAGCGGGGCAGCTCCCGCACCTCGGAGTGGTGGTGGCGTCCGTGGAAGTGGGCGTGGGGGTGGTGGGCCTGCCGGACCGCCGACGGTGGTGTCGGACGGATGGGAGTACGGCCTCGGGAACGGGATGGGCATTCTGCCGCGGTTCGAAGGAGAGCAGGGCAAGAAGGGACGCGGTGACGCGGACGGGCAGCAGATTTCCGTGGCGGAGGTGGCTCGACAAGCCGTCGAGCGAATGGAACTGCCAGACCCGGTCATTCGCACGAGCCCCGATGAGAACTTCGTTCAGGTCGTACACGTGCCGACGTGGATGTGGGTGGAGAAGAACAGCTGGGGGCCGGTTACGGAGACGGTGAAGGTCCCCGGAGTGCAGGTGACCGCGACAGCGCGGCCGCGTCTGGCGGTGTGGTCGATGGGGGATGGGTCGACGGTCTCGTGCACGGGGCCGGGGACGCCGTACTCCGCGAAGCACCGGCCGGACACGGAGTCCCCGGACTGTGGTCATACGTACCGAAGAGCCTCACTGGCCGAGCCCGACAAGACGTTCACCGTGTCTGTGCGGGTGACATGGGATGTGGAATGGCGCGGTGGTGGACAGTCCGGAGTGGTGCCCGGACTGGTGATAGGCGCGCAGCGCCAGCTTGTGGTGGATGAGGTGCACGCCGTCGTCGTGCGGTGACGGCGTTGGTTGGGAGTCGGCTCGTCGAGACAGGGCGGGCGCGGACCAGTCGGATTTTCTTTTCTGCGAGGTGATTTGTGGGTACATCCATGTCTTCTCCGCCCGCAAAAGGGATCGGTTTGCCGGGTGCGCGCAAGGCGGGACCGGAGCAACGGCCGTCGGCCGTCGCCAGCGGTGTGAGGCGCAGACCGGGCTGGCTGTGGGGTGGGATCGGTGCCGTGCTGGTGTCAGCTGTCGGCTTCACCCTGATCGCGACGGAGCTGGGCGGCCGTACGGACGTACTGGTGCTCGCCCGAGACGTACCTGCCGGGCATGTGCTGACCGCTGGTGATCTGCGCTCCGTGGAGGTGGCAGCCGAGGCAGGGGTGGTGTCGGCGGCCGACCGGGCGCGGGTGCTGGGACGGCAGGCCAGGGTGCCTTTGGTGGCTGGGTCACTGCTGGCGATGGGGCAGATCGGAGAGCGGGCGGACTTTCCGCCTTCCGGGTGGTCGCAGGTGTCGCTCGCGGTCGAGACGGGTGGTGCTCCGCCGGAGCTTGCACGCGGGGAACGCGTTGCTGTGCTCCCGGGCCCGTCCTCCGACGGTGGTTTTGCTGAGAAGGATGCAGAGGGGAAGGCTCCGGCTGCCGTGGTCGGGACCGTGACCGGTGTGAAGGCTCCGGAGTCCGCGAGCGGTGTGCGGGTGGTGACGGTGCTGGTGGAGACCGGGGCGGTGCGCCGGGCCGCCGCGTTCGAGCACCCGCGCATCGTTGTGCTTCCGGCCGTAGGGCGTGAGGCACCGTGAGGCGGCTGATTGCGTTGGGCTCGCTCGCGGGCGCCCCGGGGGTGACGACGACCGCGCTGGCATTGGCCGCTGCATGGCCGCAGGAAGCGGACGGTGGCGTACGGCCGGTCGTCGTAGAAGCGAACGTTTGGGGCGGTGATCTCGCCACTCGGTGCGGCGCACCGCACACGCCCGGCCTGCTGGATGTCGCCGCCGCGGCCCGGCAGCCCCAGCCCGGGTCGCTGCTGGGGGCAGTTGCCGAACTGCCCTTCGGCGTACGGGCGGTTGTGGCACCCGCTGGCCGGGGTGCGTGCGGCGAGGCTGTACGGGTATTGGCTGCCGAGAGCGGGCGGCGAGTCCTGAGGGGAGAGGCCGGCGACCGGGGCGCGGTTCTCCTGGACGTCGGGAGGATCGGCGCGGACGGCGAAGGGCTGCTGAGCGCGGTCGATCACGTGATGCTGGTGACGCGCGGCTGTCCAGAGGCGCTGACCCATGTCTACGCGCACCTCCTGGACGTCGACGAAGAGGCCCGGCAGATCGCTCTCGTCGTGGTCGGGCCGTGCCCGTTCCCGTCGGAGGAGATCACTCAGGCGCTCGGCATTCAGGACGTGGTCTTCCTGCCGTGGGATGTGAGGACCGTGGCCGCGATGCGTAGCCATCGGCGGATCACCCTGCGCACTTCCGGCTTCCGCATGCGGCCCTTGATGGCGGCGGCGCATCTTCTCGCCCGGCAGATCAGCGGAGCCGACGGGCCGGCGGGGGTGCCTGAGCGTGCCGGAGTGGTCAGGCAGATGCGGGCGGCGCTGGTGGAGGCCCGGGGCGAGGGGAGCGGCGTATGAGCGGAGTAGGTGTGTCCGCAGGTGCGGTGCCGGGCCAGATCGGAGGGCATGAGCGGGAGCTGGCGGATGTGGTCCGGCAGCGCGTGGTGGCCCGGCTTGCGGCGTACGCCGGTGAGCGAGAGGCGGCCGGGCTTCCGCCGGAGGACGAGACGGCGCGGCGGGCGACGGTGAAGCGCCTGCTGGGCGAGGAACTCGGCACTCAGTGGCGTCGAACCGTGAGCGAAGGCGGCCAGGCACTCGACCCGTGGGCCGAGCAGCGGATCACTCAGGCGGTGGAGGACGCGCTGTTCGGCACAGGAGGACTGGAGCGGCTCCTCGCTGACGAAAGCCTGGAGAACATCTGCGTCAATGGCTGCGACGTGGTGTGGGTCAAGGACGCACACGGGCAGTGGCATCGTCGGCCACCGGTGGCTGCCTCGGATGCCGAACTCGTGGAATTGGTCCGCACGCTCGCGGCGAGCGTGGATGGCGAGGAGCGGCGATTCGACCGCGGTATGCCGCGTCTGAATCTTCAACTGCCGGATGGTTCTCGACTGTTCGCGGTGATGGCGGTGACTGGTCGGGTGTCGTTGACGATCCGGCGGCATCGCTTTCCTGCCACGTCGATGGCCGAGCTCGTGCGGCTGGGGGTGTGTGACCCGCAGTTGGGCGCGTTCCTCGCGGCGCTGGTGCGGGCCCGGAAGAACATCGTCATCGGTGGCGGCACCAACGTCGGCAAGACCACGGTGCTCCGGGCGTTCGCCAGCGAGATCCCGCCCACCGAGCGGCTGGTGACCATCGAGGACACCTTCGAGCTGGGACTGGACGCGGACACGCAGGCACATCCGAACGTCGTGGCCATGCAGGCCCGTGAGCCGAACATCGAGGGCCAGGGCGGCATCGACCAGGCTGAGCTCGTGCGCTGGGGGCTGCGTATGTCTCCGGACCGGGTGATCGTCGGGGAGATCCGCGGGGCCGAGGTAATCCCGATGTGCAACGCCATGTCCCAGGGCAACGACGGCTCTTTGTCCACCATTCACGCCTCCACCTCGCGAGGCGTGTTCACCAAGCTCGCCTCGTACGCCGCCCAGGCCCCCGAGCGACTGTCGCTGGAGGCGACGAACCTGCTCGTGGCCTCCGCCGTGCACTTCGTCGTCCACCTCGGCTGGGACGCCAACGGCCAACGGGTGGTCGGCTCCGTGCGCGAGGTCATCGACGCGGACGGGGCTCAAGTCGTCTCCAACGAGGTCTACCGGCCAGGCCCGGACGGGCGAGCCGAGCCCGCCGCCCCTGTGCGCGCCGAGACACTCCAGGACCTGATGGCGGCTGGCCTGGATTCGCAGGCGGTCGTCTTCCCTCGCTGGGGAGCGTGAGGGGTATGGCATTCATGAACGGCTCGCTGACGGCGGTCGTGGCGGTGCTCGGGGCGATCTTCGGGCTCGGCCTCGTCACGATCGTCTACGGCGCTGTGCGGTGCCCGGACGGCGAGGAACGGGCCGGCATCGGGCGGCGCCTCACGGAGCGCCTGCCCGGGAGCTGGACCAAGCGACGCGTGACCGTTGCAGTGGTGACCGGGATCGCGACGGGGGCGCTGACCGCATGGCCGGTGGCGGCTGTGCTCACCACGGCTGCGCTGCTCACCCTGCCCGGGCTGCTTGGCCCGGACGGGCAGGCCGCACGGCGTACGGAGCGGATGGAAGCCCTGGCCACCTGGACGGAAATGCTCCGCGACACGCTGTCCGCCGCCGCAGGCCTGGAGCAGGCGATCCTCGCCACCGCGGACATCGCCCCCACCGCGCTGGAACAGGAGCTCGGCAGTCTTGCCGCGTCGGTGCGTGCCGGACGCCCGCTGCCTGCGGCGCTGCGGGCCTTCGCCGAGGAAGCGGACGATCCGCTGGCGGACGTGGTGGTGGCCGCGCTCGTGATGGCGGCTGAGCAGCAGGGGAGTCAGCTTGGTCCGCTGCTTGGTGAGTTGGCGGAATCGGTGCGCGAGCAGGTGGCGATGCGTCAGCGCATCGACGCCGGGCGGGCCAGCATCCGTACCGGCGTCCGGGTCACGGTGACCGTCACGCTCGGGATGGCGGTGGGGCTGTTGGTCTTCAACCGGTCCTACCTGGATCCCTTCGACACGCTTGCCGGGCAGGTGGTCCTGGCCGTGGTGGGCGCGATGTTCGCGACCGCTTTCACTTGGCTGACTGCGATCGGCCGTATCGACGAAGCCGTACGTCTGATGAGCCCTGCGACTTCCCACGGTCCCGTGGGTGCAGGCGTCGCGTCGGGAGGTACACGGTGATCACTGTCCTGGTGCTGGGAGCCTTGTTCGGGGCGGCCCTGACCGCCCTGGTCTACGGACTCCGCCCGCCGCGGCCCGCCCTCGCCGACGTACTGGCCGCGCTCAACGCTCCACCACCCCCGTCGGTGTCCGTGCCGGAGGCCGAAGGTGAGGAATGGGCGACTCGACTTAGCCGACGATTCGTTCCGTTGGTGCGGGCGCTCGGCTTCCCCACCGCTTCCCTGCGCGCGGACCTCGCCGTGTGTGGGCAGGACGTCGACAGACACCTTGCGGGCAAGGCGACCTGTGCGATGGCCGGACTGGCGACACCGTGGCTGGCGGTGGCGCTGATTCGCCTCGGTGCGGGGATGGACTCGGGATGGTGGGTGCCGGTGAGCGGCTCGCTGGCGCTCGCCGTGGTGCTGTTCTTCGCCCCCGATCTCACGGTACGCAGGGACGCGGCCCAGCGGCGCCGCGAGATGCGGCACACCCTCAGCCTCGTCCTGGACCTCACCGTGATCGCGCTCGCCGGTGGGGCCGGAGTCCAGCAGGCCCTCAACCATGCTGTCCACGCGCCGGCAGGGTGGGCGGCCGGGAAACTGCGCCACGCTCTGCACGTCGCCCAGCTGACCCGCACCAGCCCCTGGACGCACCTCGGCGACCTCGGGCGGCAGTTGGCCGTGAGTGACCTGACGGAGCTTGCCGCCACCCTCAACCTGGCCGGCGCAGAAGGCGCCAAAGTCCGCGGATCGCTCGCGGCGAAGGCCAGGGCGATGCGCCGCCGCCGTATCTCCGAGGCCGACGGAGCGGCCCAGGCCGCCACCGAGCAGATGTCCCTGCCGGTGGTCGTGCTCTTCGCCGCCTTCCTGCTGCTGATCGGCTACCCAGCCCTCGCCCATGTGCTGACGGCCACCTGATGTCCGCCTCGGTTCATGTAGCTCACCTCTCACACGACACCGATCGGAGAACGATCCGTATGTTCCGCACGCGCTTGGACCACCTGATCGCCGCCGCGCGCACGCATCTCGCACGCGTAGGGCACGCCGCCCGCAGCGACGCGGGTTACACGACGGAGACGGTCGTGGTCACGGCACTGCTCGCGCTCCTCGGCCTGACGGTCGTCGGCGTCATCGTCGCCAAGGTCGCTGCCCGGGCCAACGGCATCGACCTCGGATAGGCCATGCCGTATGTCTCGAGCGGGCTTCGTGATGACCGCGGCGCGGCGACCACCCAGCTGGTGTTGGTCGTTCCGGCGGTGCTGCTGATGATGTTGCTGATCGTGCAGTTCGCGCTTGCCTGGCACGCCCAGCACATCGCGCAGTACACCGCTGAACGTGCCCTGGCCGCCGCCCGCGTGAAGAACGCGACGGCTGCCGACGGGCAGGCTCAGGCCCGGACCAGCCTTGCCCAGCTCGGCGGCCGCGTCCTCGCCTCCCCGTCCGTGACCGTACGCCGTACGGCGGCACAGGCGACCGTGACGGTGCGGGGAGCCGTGATGCCGGTGGTCCCCGGTCTCGACCTGCACGCCACTGGCGTGGCCT
This sequence comes from Streptomyces dysideae, assembly GCF_001514305.1. Lineage (GTDB taxonomy): Bacteria > Actinomycetota > Actinomycetes > Streptomycetales > Streptomycetaceae > Streptomyces > Streptomyces dysideae. The sequence continues at coordinate 210,369 of NZ_KQ949087.1, read as the reverse complement.
CCGGTGCCGTCGAACGACTCACCACCCCGCAGGGAGCGACACCATGACAAGCCGCCCAGAGCGGTGGGCCTCGGATCGCGGGTCGGCGGCGGTCGAGCTGGTACTGGTTACTCCACTGCTCATCATGGTGTTGCTGACCGTTGTCGCGCTCGGGCGCCTCTCGGACGCGAGGCTTGTGGTGGCGGACGCGGCCCACCAGGCTGCTCGCGCCGCTTCCCTGGCCCGCACGGAAACCCGTGCCCGTTCCGACGCTCGGCGGGCGGCACGCGAGACGCTGCAGGCGGCGCGCAGCGCCTGTGTGCGCCCCCAGGTCACGGTCGACACCGGCAGCCTGACACCGGGCGCCAGCACATCAGCCACCGTGACCTGCACCGCTGATCTTCGAGACCTCACGATCATCCCCATGCCCGGGAGCGTGAAGGTGGCTGACACCGCCCACTCGCCCGTTGACCGTTTTCGGAGCGCACCATGAGCCCGCTGACTCGCCTGAGATCTGCTTGGGGCCGTACTGCGGGAGGCGACGACCGCGGACAGATCACCGCGTTCGTCGTCGGCACCGTGCTGGCCCTGTGGCTGTTCGCCGGGATCGTCGTGGACGGCGGGCTGGCGCTGGCCAGCAAGGCCCGTGCCCTGGACACGGCTCAGGAGGCCGCCCGCACCGGCGCGCAGCAGTTGGACATCGGGCGCCTGCGCCATGCGGACGACGTTCGGCTGATGGGTGAGAAGGCCACCGCTATGGCGCGGGCGTATGTCGCCTCCACGGGCGACAGCGGTACGGCGACGGCGCACGGAGACAAGGTGACGGTACGCGTCACCCACCATCAGCGGGCGCAGATCCTGCAGCTCATCGGCGTACGAACCCTGACCGTCACCGCGTCCGCCACCGCTCAGGCCGAGCGCGTGACCCCGTAATCGTCACGCGCTCGGGGCAAGGAAAGGACCACCCGGGGATGACGTCCTATTACTCCGCCCGCGCACGGGTGCGTGCTGCGGCCACTGCGGCGGGCACGGGCCTGATCACGCTCGCCCTGCTGGTCGGCATGCCATGGGTGCTGTGGGCGGCGGCCGGTGTGCCCTGGCCCCAGCAGGTCTCCTCGTGGGGGGACCTGCTGGACCGGATCGCGGAGCCCGTCAGCGATCCGCTGATGATCGAGCTGCTGGCGTTGTTCGGCTGGGTGTGCTGGAGCGCGGTCGCCGGTTCGGTGGTCCGGGAGGTCGCCTGGTACGCGACGCATCTGCCGCAGCTGATGCGCGACCGGGGCGTGCACGCCGAGCATGTGGCCACGCTGCCAGTGAAGAGATCGTTGGCGGCGCTGTGCGTCGGCACGCTCGTCGTGGCTCTGCTCGGTCTGTGGCGGCCCCACGTCGCGAGCGCTCAGCAGCCAACAGATATCGGTGAGTTGAGAGCGCGGGTAGCTGCGACGGCCCCATTGCACCCTGCGTCGGCCTTGACGGCCGCATCCCTGAAGGCCGGGGTCGACAACGCTCGAGTACCACCTCCAGCAGAGGCGACCGAGGAACAGCGGCACATCGAGTACACGGTGGTGGAAGGCGACACGCTGTGGGACATCGCGGCAACGCACCTGGGGGATCCCGTGAAATGGCCGCGGATCTACAAGCTGAACAAGAACCGCCTCCAGCCCGACGGCGGACGGCTGACCGACCCGGATCTGATCAGGCCCGGTTGGCAGCTGACTGTCCCTGTCGCCGGCACTGCCGCGCCTCCTCCTGCACGGCCGACTGTGCCCGCACCCTCCGTCCCTGAGACGCCGGAGACCCCGGACAAGCCCGAGGCTCACGGCGACGACGAACGGCACGCCGCTCATCACGACGCGCAGAAGGAGGACGTAGCCCAAGGACATGGAAACGCGCAACGTCACACTGAACGAGGGCCCGTCGCGGTCAGCGTGGGTGAGGCGAGTCTGATCGGTATCACCACCGCGGCTGGGCTGCTGGCCGCACTGCGCTACGTTCGCGTGCACCGCAACCGCTCACGCGAGCCGGGCACGGACGTGCACGGGCCGGAGCTGAGTCCGGTGGTTGAGAGAGCCACATGGGCGGCGCGAGAAGCCGCGCTGCCGCGCACGTCAGCGGATCCAGACACGTTGCTCACCCGGCGTATCCCGCCCGAACAACCTCAGCCCGACCCAGTGGTGACCATCGGCCACACAGGCGATACGGAGACGGCCCTCAACGCCTTGGCCTACGACGGAGGCTGCGACTGGAGCGGTCCCGGAGCCGAGGCGGCTGCCCGCGCCATGCTGTGCGGCATCCTCACCGCCGCCGAACGCCAACGCCCTGAGCAGCCCCTTCTACGGGCCGTTGTGCCACAGGAGTTGACTGATCGTCTGCTGCCTGGACTTCCCTCCCAGTTCACGGCCCTGACCCAGGCAACCGACACCGCCCATGCCATCAGACTGGCCGAAGAGCATCTGATCGCCCATGCGCGTCAGCGGCAGCAGACTCAGGAACCCGGGCTGGAATCGGTGCTTGCGGCGCTTGATGGCGATCACGAAGTGCAGCCGAGCGCCGCGCCCGGCACCCTGCTCCTCCTCGCGACGCCGGAGTCGGCTCACATCGGGCAGTTCGAGGCGCTGGCTAGGCGTACCGACCCCGACGTCCTGCTGGTCCTCACCCTTAACGCTGCGTTGCCCGGCGCCGCCCGATGGCACATTGCCGCCGACGGCACCACGACCCTGCCGACAGGGACCCCCTCACGAGCCACAGGAGCGTCACGGACGGAAGAACTGCGCCTGTTCCAGCTCACCGCCCAAGCCGCACGGGACATCATCGAAGTCGTCCTCGCCGCTCACGGACAACGCCCCCGGTTGCGCGTCATCCCCGCCGAACGCACCGAGACGGTCGCACCGTCCACCGGGGATTCGGCCGAGGCCGACGAGGAGAACGAAGCCGAACCTGCCACTCCCTTGCCTCGGCCGCACCCTGCCGAACCGCGGCGGTCCGAGCAGCGCAAGCCGATCCGTCTGCACGTCCTGGGGCCCGTCACCCTCTACGCGCGGGGAAGCGACGATCCTGTGGGCGTCAACCTACGCGCGGAAGTGCGGGAATTCCTGGCTCTGCTGGCCGCTCACCCAGCGGGACTGCTGGCCGCCGACATCGCCCAGAACCTGCGCCTGGACGGTGACAGTGAGCAGAACGCGCGCGAGCTGAAGAACCTGCGCCGTGCTGTACGACGCGCCTTGCGAGCGGCGACTGGAATTACCCAACAGGAATTCATCCTGCTCCAGGGAGAGCTGCATAAACTCCATCCCGAGCTTGTGGAAACAGACCTCGCTGATTTCACCGCAGCTCTGAATCGGATCGCGGTAACTGACGACCCGAGCACGCAGCTGGCCTCCGTACGCGAGGCCCTCCGCCGCTACCGCGGAGGTTTCGCCCACGGCGGTGACCACCTGTGGGCCGACGGCATCCGCGAACACCTCGCCACCAAAGCAGCCGACGCCGTCATGCGCCTGGCTCACCACGCCGAACACACCGCCGACACACACCAAACCGACGCGGCCCTCACCGCGCTGGAGCACGTCATCGCGCTCCACCCCGACCACGAGCAGCTGTACCAGCACGCCATTCGCCTCTACCAGGCCGCCGGCCGCCAGGACGCCGCGCGGCACACCTACACACGCCTCGAGCGGCACCTGGCCGACCTCGGCCTCGAACCCGAACCAGCCACCCAGGCCCTGATCGCACCCAGGACCCACGCCAGAAAACCCGGTAAGGAGCAGCTCACCGCCCCTGCGCGCCTCATCGACCGGCGTGCATGACTCGATGACGTCCACCCCGTCGCATCCGGTGTCGTCTCTGGCATCGCTTCCACGTGCGCGCTTGGAAACGACACCCCCGCCCGGCCGTCCTCGCAGGCCAGGGGGCCTGCGAGCCACACACGGGCGAGGGCGACTGTATATCAGTGCAGCAACGTATCCCGATCTACTGACAGCCGTCGCCCAGGCCCCGCGCATTCCGCACGGATTCCCGTGCCCGGCCAGTCCAGACGTACTGCGTGAATCTTTTGATCCGTCAGTTCGCTTCCAAGGAACCTGATACGGGCCTGGCCCCGGCCGGCCCGGCCCCCGCACTCAGGAGGTGCGGCAGCACACAGGCGCAGCAGGCGGTGCCGCACTGCCGGGGGCGTGCCGGAGGCCGCCTATTCGCGCATGTACTCGATTTGCCGAAATGCCGACACGTGCAGGGCGCCTGGGAATCGGTCGTGCAGGTCACGGGCCACGACGCCTTGCGTCGCACCTTCGGGAAAAGCCCTGAAAAACGGTCGTGAATTCACGAGAATTCCAGCATTATCAAGCCGAAATGCGGCTTCAGGTGGTGTGCGGGTCGAGCTATATTTGAATTGTTCCCGGGAGGGCCGGGAAAAAGAAAACCGCCGATGGGGTCCGCCCGAAAACGGATTACGGGTGGAGTGCGCCCAAAAGGGCGGCCAATTTCGAATTCAGATACGGCGACCCTGTTGCCCGGTGAAAGGACTTTCTCGATGACGAGCATCGCCACGCCTGCGCCCGCCTCCCCGCCTTCGGCCCCCGCAGGGCAGCAGTCCGCCTCCGCACCGCCGAGCACCCCTACGACGCCTGCGGGCCCTGCGCCCGGTACGGGCGCCAAGGCGCGCCCGGGCGAGTTGCGCGCGAGGATCGCCCAGGTGCTGGCGGCGAGTCCGGGAACGGTCTTCACGGTCACGGAGCTGGCGCGAAGGCTGGGGCATTCGGGCGGGGCGGTCGGCAACGCGTGCGAGACGCTGGTGTGCCGGGGCGAGGCGGAGCGGTCTGGTTCCAAACCTCGTACGTACCGGGCGACTTCGGCGACGGCCGCAGCAGCCCAGCACGCCGCACCGCCCCCTCAGCCCGCCTCGGGCGGCACACCCCAGGCGCCGCGCCAGACCTCCCAGCAGGCGCCTTCGGCCCCGCCGCCGGGCGGGCGGCCGGTGCCGATCGTCCGCCCGAACGGGCAGAAGTACCACCCCCGGGCGCTGGCGCAGCTGCCGGATGTGGAGGCGCTGCGGCGGCTGCGGGAGGCGCAGGTGGCGGTTTTGCTGTACGGACCGCCGGGGACGGGGAAGACCTCGCTGATCGAGGCCGCTTTCCCCGATCTGATCACGGTGGCGGGGGACGGGGACACCACGGTCGGCGACCTGATCGGGGAGTACACCCAGGACGCGAACGGCGGCTACGAGTTCGTCTACGGGCCGCTGGTGACCGCCATGCAGGAAGGCCGCGCCCTTCTCCTGGACGACGCCACGCTGATCTCCCCGAAGGTGCTGGCCGCCCTGTACCCGGCGATGGACGGGCGCAGGCAGATCCAGGTCAAGGCACACAAGGGTGAGACGATCACGGCCGCCGACGGCTTCTACGTGATCGCCGGACACAACCCGGGCGTTCACGGGGCGGTCCTCACCGAAGCCCTCGCCTCCCGGTTCAGCGTGCAGATCCAGGTCGGCTCCGACTACGACTTGGCCGCCTCGCTGAAGATCAACCGGACGGCGGTGCGGATCGCCCGCAACCTCGCCACCCTCCAGCAGGCGGGCGATGTCGGATGGGCGCCCCAGCTACGGGAACTGATCGCTTTTCAGAAGATCGCCGATGTGCTCGGCGCCGAGACGGCCTTCGCCAACCTGGTCGGCATCGCCCCCTTGGAAGACCGGGACACGGTCGCCGAGATCGTCACCAAGGCGATCGGCCGCCCGGTCACCGCCCTGGCCCTGGGCCGCCAGCTCTAACCGCCCCGCCCGGGCCCAGCCGAGCGCCGGGCCCGGGCCGCCAACCCACCCCACCACCGCCCCCTCCTGGAAGGGACCCGTATCCGCCATGCCCACGCACGCCCAGGCCCACGTCCAGCACACCCCGCCCGCCCTGTCCGAAACCGAACAGGCCCTGGCCCGCTGGGAGGACGACGGCGGCCCCGCCTTCGAACCCCGGCCCGGGCCACAGGCCGGACAGTGGCTGCGCATCGCCGCCGCCCTGACTGAACGCCTCCCGGAACTCGCCGAACGCGAGGACGTGATCGTCACCTGCGAGCACGGCACCCGCTCCGGCGCCCCCGCCGCCTTCTTCCCCGCCACGGCCCAACTGGAGATCGACGCCGCCCTGTTCGCCCCGCTGAACCCGGCCACCATCGACCCCACCCAGGTGGGCGACGAGGAGAACTACCCGGTCGCCTGGGGCGCCCTCACCCACGAGGCCGCACACGCCGCCCACAGCCGCTGGATGACCCCGCTCCCGCTACGCGGCACCGCCGTCGATACGGCAGCCCAGCTGCTGGAAGAGTCCCGCGCCGAACACGCCCACCTCGGCCGCCGCCCCGGTGACCGGCGGTACCTGCGGGCCGCCATCCACACCCTGGTCCTGGAGGACTTCACCAGCCAGACCCCCACCGACCGGTGGCAGGCCGCAGCGGCGGCCGGGCTGATCCTCGCCCGCCGGGACGCCGGAATCCTCGACGAGGACGAGACCGACGCGCTGGAGAACACCGTCACCGCCATCCTCGGCCCCGACCTCCTCGACACCCTCACGGCGATCTGGACCGCCGCCCACGCCACCGCCGATGAGGACGAACAGGCCATGCTGGAGCACGCCCGGGCCTGGTGCCAGGCACTCAGCACCGACCCCTCCGGCCCGGAACCGACCCCGGACCCCACCGCCGGACACCAAGGCGAGCTGGCCGAGGCGATCGGCAAGGTCCTCGGTGCGGTGGCCGCGAACGAGGCCGCACAGGCCGCAGCCCAGGCACGCGTCGCAGCCGCCCAAACGGCCCGGACGCGGGCGAAGGCCGCCCAGGCCGCCCACGCGCGGCAGGCCGCGCAGACGGCCGAGAAGGTCTTCGCGCCCGGCGGACGCCCCTACACCCCCGGCAAGGCGACCAAGAGCAGGGGCCGCTCCCCGGTGACCGGCACCCGCCCGCCCACCCGCGCCGAGAAGACGGCGGCCGGGCAGCTCGCCCGCGCACTTCGGGCCGCCGCCTACCGGGAACGCACCACCACGGTCACCGCCTCGGCGGCCCCGCCGGGACGCCTGAACATGCGCCAAGCCCTTGCCCGCGACGCGCAGAAGGCCGCAGGCGCGATCCCGACGGCGACCCCCTGGGTGCACACGGTGCACCGGGCAGGCCCGACCCCGCCGTTGCGGGTGGGCATCGCGGTGGACGTCTCCGGCTCCATGAGCGTCGCCGCCGCACCGATCGCCTCGGCCGCCTGGATCGTGGCCAAGGCCGCCGCCCTCACCGACCCGGACTCCTGCAGCGCGACCGTCGCCTACGACCGGTCGATCACCGCGATCACCGCACCGGGCCGCGCTCCCGCCCGCGTCACCGAGTTCGACGCCAGCGGAATGGGCCACAGCCTCGCCGAGGCCATCGACGCCCTGGAGGCGGGAGCAGGTCTCACCCAACCCGGGACAGGCCGCCTGCTGGTGATCGCCTCCGACGGCTGCTACCACCCCGACGAATCCGACCTGGCGGCCGGACGCATCGCCGCCCTACGCGCCACCGGGTGCGCGGTGCTGTGGCTCGCCTTCGACCCCGACCCCCGCCCCCTGCCCGGCGCCACCCTCCTGGAACTCGCCGACCCCGCCCAGGCCGCCGCCGCGATCGGCAAGGCCGCCACCGCCGCCCTGGCCGCCACCAACCCCTGACACACCCGGTGCCGCCCCGGCTCGCCTGGGGCGGCACCCGCCGACCGGACACCGAGCCGACCAGCCCACAAAGGAGTCCAGACACCATGACGTCGCTTGCCGAACGCGCCCACGCCGCCGCCGTGTTCATCCGCCACAACACCGCTGCCAGCCCGCACGGCCGCTACCGGGGCGAGGAACACGCCCGCACCGCCGTACGGCTGGCAGCCGCCCTCGGCCTGGGGCTGGACCAGATCACCATCGCCCCGGACTGGCTACGACGCCGTACCACCCCGGGCGAGCCGGTCCTGGCCACCGCCACCTGCCCGGACACCGGCGAGAAATACGTCTTCCTCGCCCGCTTCCCGATCTACGACGACGAAGCCTTCGAACTCCTCGGCCCGTGCCCCGAATGCTCCGGCCAGGTACCCCTGGCCACCGTCCGGCACCTCGCCGACCTCGGCACCCACCTCGCCCGACCGCCGCTCAGGCCCGAGGACATCGCGCACCCGAACACGGTGCCGGACACCTTCACCGGCGACGAAGGCCACACCAGCACCTGCCCCTACGGCGAAACCCTCTGACCGCTCAACCCGCCGCACAGGAAGGACACCCACCACCATGACCGAACGCGCCAGCCGCATCCGTGGCACCGCCGCCCGGACCAACGCCCCCACCGTTCCACCCGGTTCAGACTCCACTCCCCGGCGAGCACCCGGGCACGAGGCCCTGCGCACGGCCCTCGGCGAAGACGGATACCGGCGCCTCGTCCGCCAGCGGCACGAACGCGGCACCGCACTGGGCGAACTGGCCGACCTGGTCCTCAACAGCGCCGCCGAAGCCGACCGGCTCCACGGCAAACTGCGCCGCCACGCCGCCCACGTACGCGACCGCCTCGCCGACCTCTTCAACCCCCACCTGGATCCGGCCTTCGTGTCGGTCACCGGCCTGCTGCAGAACACGGGCCACACCACCGACCTGCACGTCGCGCGCTTCGCCCAGCAGATGAACCAGCTCACCCAGGTCCTGGACAGCTACCAGGCCGCCGTACGGCGCACCGGGCTGTGACCAGGCGCCGTTGACCATGCGGGGCCCGCACTCGGGCCCCGCCCGCGCCCGCGGACCAGGAACCGCCCCGGTCCGCCCGCTCCCGGAAGGTTTCGTTCATGCCTGGTACCGACATGCCGCAGCACGCCACGGTCGTGCACCAGATCCTCCAGCACGCTCACGCTCACGCTCTCCTCACCGCCTCCGAGAACGAGGAGGATCTGCCTCTGGCTGAACTGCTGACCCGCGCGGCAGACCACGTGCCGGCCGAGGATCGCGAGCACCTGGACTCGCCCGCCCTCGCCTGGGCCGTGGCAGAGGCCGCCGCACAACTGCTCGCTCGATGCAAGATCCCCATTACGGCGGGCGACCCGAACGTGGCGTACTGCCTGCAGGCGCTCGACCGGCTCCCGCGTACGGCCCGCACCGGCCTGCTCACCGTGGCCATCCGGTACACGGCACCCGACCCCCACAGCGCCCCGCCGCTCGACGAGCGCACCCCCGCCTCGGGCGGGCAGACAGCCGCCCGGGACCGTAGGAGGGGGGCCTGCCCGTGTCCGTGCAACAGCGGTGGTTTCTGCGGCGGCTGCGGGCACGCGGGCTGCGGAGGACGACGATGAACCGAAACGCCGCGCGCGGCGACGGCAAGATGCCCATGCGGCAACCCCTCGACGAAGACGGCGTCGAGCCCGAAGGCGGTGAGCCGCACGACGAGGTCGCCGACCCGCTCACCGGCACGGTCCGGGTGTGCGCCCGCCGCTGCGAAACCTGCATCTTCCGCCCGGGCAACCTCATGCACCTGCAGCCCGGACGGGTCGCCGCCATGGTCAACCGGGCCCGGCAAACCGAGGGGCACGTGGTCAGCCACAAAACCCTCGGAACCGAGACACCGGCGATCTGCCGAGGCTTCGCCGACGGCCCTAACCAGGGCCGCAGCCTCGCCCTCCGCCTGGCCCGTGCGCTCGGTGCGCTGCGAGAGATCTCCCCGCCATGACCACCCCACCGAACGCACCGGGACCGGGCACCCGCCTGCTGGCCGAACAGCTCGGCCTCGGAGAGCCTCTGACCGCCCTTGCCGTCCGGCACCCGCCGGGCGACCGCCTCCACCGCCTCGCTCGCGCCTTGTGCCAGACCGCCACCGAGCTGGACACTGGTTACTGGCGGGCGCAGCAGGTCGGCCGTCAACTACGCGCCCTGCGCGGTCGGCTGGCCTCAGGCCCCGATGGGACCGACGCCTTGAAAGAGGAGATCAGCTCTGCGGCGGAGGAGTTGGAGCTGATGCTGGAGCGATGTGAGGTGCTGGACACGGCCTTGATCCGGCTCCTTGGTATCTACCAGGACATCGTCCCAGCGCCCAGAGTGAACCCGTGAGCGGCCCCTGCGGCATCGTGACCGAGCGGCCGGTAGGTTCCTGGCGGAACGCTGCGCGACGTCAGCGGTGGATCTTGGCGCACGGTGTGCCGTCCACCTTGTTGAACTCAATGCACAGCCAGGTGCCGTTCCGGAAGCTTCGGCCATTCAGGTTCCAGTCCACGTTGGAGAACTGTGTCGTCCCTGCGGTGACCGGCGTCGCCTCCTTCCAGCGGGTGATGTCGGCCCGCTGGCCCTTGTAGACCGTGTACAGGCGGGCCCGGACACCGGTGCCGTGGCCGTCCATCCAGCCGCCTGCCTGCTTCACTGACAGGCCTTTGCCCTTGACGCTCAGCCCCACTTTGCCGTCTTTGACGGACGCGTCCGCGTGCGCGGGGGCAGTCGCGCAGGCCAGGGAGAGGAACACCACTGCGACGGTCGTCAGGTACTTCATAGTTCGTCCCTAAGAGGAAGTGTCATGTGGGTAGTTGGGGCGTCCGGCGGTTGATCGCCCAAGTCGGATAGGGCACCGCCGGCCGGTCGGCAGCACGCCGCGGGATGGCCCCGCGTAACAACTGCCGTCACGGGCTGGGCATGAACGCCCCGCCGGGTGTCCCCTGCAACGACCGGTGCCTACGCGAAGCAGTGCAACATCACCTGAATCGGCGGAATGTGCTGCCAAATGGAGCAAACGGGACGGCGGGTGCGCGAGATGCGCAGCAATCTTCAGTGCCGACGCCACTGAACCCGCATATAAGGAGCGCCCGTTGTCCCGCCGTCACGCCTCGCTGCTCACCACGTGCCTACTCGTCGTCCCGCTACTCGCGATGTCGGCTCCCACACTTGCCGCCCAGCCGGTGCATGTCTCTGCCGCACCGGTGGCCCTCAAGCAGGACTACTGCCGTATCACCGGGTCTTCGGCCACGGTGCGAGCCAAGCCCCGCAAGTCCGCGAAGCCGCTCGGCACCGCGCACAAAGGAGACACCTGCACCGCGCACGGCTGGGCCGAGGGCGAGGGCACATGGGTGAAGGTCACGATGAAGCGCAGCGGCGTCGCCGGGTACGTGCACTCCTCTCTGGTGGCATGGGGCAAGGAGTCGCTGACGTCCACCGGGGGGTGACCGGCCCCGCGGCCCGGTGTTCCGTGCCCGGGGCGATGACCGTTGGTTACGACACGCCGGTCCCCCTGCGATGCCTCGTTCCGGATGAGGGCGCGCAGCACCTGCTCGCCTGTCCTGGTGACCTCTTCGACGAGATCGCAGAAGCTGCCCAAGCGAGTCGTGATCGTGCAGATCCGGTACCCGGTCGGGTTGTTTTGAGGGGCGCCCGCAGTGCAGGTCCCGCACTGCCTGGCCGCGCCCACAGTCGCCGCCCGCACCCACTGGATCATCCGGATCTGCGGACACCAAGGCATCCTGTCTCCTCGCCGACGCCAACATGGGAGTGGGATACCTGGATGACGACGTCCATTAGAGGTCTGCCGGGCCGCGACCTCACACCGAACCAGCGAACCCCCAACCGCGCGCCATCCGCGGCCCGGACACCGGTCAATCGCAGCGTCGCACGGCTGAAGGCACGGCGGATCTTCCGCAAGGCCCGGTGCAGCCGGAATCGAATGCCGTCAATCGCCACCGCTGTCCTGACCCGGGAGAGGCAGGAGTGGAAAGGCTCAATGAACTACCGGTAACCACTTTCGCTTTGACGGTAGTTGACGCGCTGGAGTGGCGCAGATCACTCAACCCCTCGAAGTGCCCACCGCCCCCCTTCTGTGATCTTGTCATGATTTCCGATCTTTACCTGACGCATACCTTCACATTGACATCACGTGGGTGATGTCAATGAATGCGAGAGGTCAAAGAATCATGACGATTCACAGACCTGCGCCACGACGGCGCGGGCGGCCTTGGCACGGGGGGAACGTTCGCTGGACAGCGGGCAGTGTCGCCTTGGCCATGACCATTACCCTGCTTGACGCGACGAGTTCGGGGGCAGCCTCGCCGACCCGGGCAGTGAGCGCGCCGAAGAAGGCGGCAGCGACCCAGGCAGCCGACATACCTTCTGCCCGCGTCGCGGCAAGGCTGTCCGGCAAGCGGGTTGAGGCGCTCTCGGAGCGCACCGAGACGTCGACAACGTGGGTGAACAAGAACGGCAGCCTCACAACTGAAGTGGCGGCAGGCCCGATTCGCTTCGAGCGGGACGGCAAGTGGGTCGATGTCGACGTGCAACTGCGGGAATCCGGGTCAGGAGTTGAGCCAGTCGCGCACCCAGAAGGGCTGCGGCTCGCCGGCAAGACGGGCACGCCAGCAAAGTCGTTGAAGGCCGCGCGGGCGGCCAAGGCGACCGACCTGGTGACGCTCGGCGAGGGCGACCAGCAGATCACGCTGCAGTGGAAGGGCGGTCTGCCGAAGCCCAAGCTGGACGGTACGCGGGCGGAGTACGTCAACGCGGTGCCTGGTGCGGACGTGGTCGTCGAGGCTACGCGGACCGGCTTCGAGCAGTTCGTCGAGATCAAACAGCGCCCGGACACGGGCAGCTACTCCTACACGCTGCCGCTGAAGGCCAAGGGCCTGAAGGCGAAGCAACTCGACGACGGCAACATCCTGTTCACCGACAAGAAGAGCAAGAAGCGGGCCGTGATGCCCGCGCCAGTGATGTGGGACGCCACCGTCGACAAGCGGTCCGGCGAGCACACGAACCGGGCCAAGGTCGGCCTGAAGGTCGTTCAGAAGGGCTCGACCGTCGACCTGGTGGTCACACCGGACGCGGAGTTCCTCGCCGACCCGGATACGCAGTACCCGGTCACTGTCGACCCGTCCACCTCTTCACTGAGCAGCGTCTTCGACACCTACGTCCAGCAGGGCGAGACCGTCGACTGGTCCACCGACACCGAGCTGGACCTGGGCAACCCCGGTACGACCAACTCCGACGGCACCCCCCGCACGGCGCGCTCCTTCATCTCCTGGAACACCACGCCGATCCAGGACGCGCTGGTCCTGGACGCGAAGCTGTCGCTGTGGAACTTCCACTCGGGCAACAACACCGACTGTGCGCTCTACCCGTGGGAGGTGTGGTCGACCGGCGCGGCCTCGACGTCGTCGCGCTGGACGGCACAGCCGTCGTGGACGGCGAAGAAGGCCACCTCTACCGAGACCCGCGGCAACGCCGCGTGTACCACGCAGCCGGACGGCTGGATCAACGCCGACGTGACCACGCTGGTGCAGGAGTGGGCGTCGGCCAAGGCCACCCGCGGTCACATGGGCCTGCGCGCCTCGAGTGAGACCGTGGTGGCGCAGTGGAAGCGGGTCAACTCCGCCAACGCCGCTTCCAACCCGCCCAAGCTGGTCGTGAACTACAACTACCGGCCGCGCACCGGCACCAAGCAGGAGGCCGGCCCGCCGTACTTCTCCTACAGCGGCGCCTACACGGTGAACACCACCACGCCGACGCTGCGGGACACCTTCGTCGACGCCGACGGTGACAAGGTCAACGGCACCTTCCAGATCTACGACAACGCCACCAACACCCAGGTCGGCGACGTCATCGTTTCCAAGTACGTACCGTCCGGGCAGGTCGCGTCGATCACCGTGCCCTCCGGCGTGTTGACCAACGGCAAGACGTACAAGTTCCGTACCTCGCCGTACGACGGCACGCACTACAACAACGGCTGGTCGGCGTGGAAGACCTTCACGGTCGACACCGCCACGCCGTCGGCCCCTACCGGGATCACGTCATCGGACTATCCGTCGAACGCGTGGGTCAAGGGCGCGGGTCAGACGGGGACGTTCAGCGTTACACCCAACGGTACGGACCACAACTGGCTGGAGTGGTCGCTGGATGGCGTGACCTGGACCAAGGTCGCGACCGGCGGTTCCACTGCCGCCAAGGCCATCAGCATCGCCCCGCCCGAGGACGGCACCCACATCCTCCAGGTGCGGCAGGTCGACAAGGCGGACAACAAGTCCGAGGCGATCGAGTACACCTTCCATGCCGGCCCCGGTGGCTTCGTCCGGCCCGATGACGGCGAGCGCACCGCCCGCCGACTCCCGCTGGTCGCGGAGGCCGACGGCAGCAAGTACAACGAGGTGTCGTTCTCCTGGCGCCGCTCCGAGGCAGACCCCTGGGTGAAGATTCCCGCAGGGGACGTCACCGCCGGCGGAACGCCACTGACGGCCTGGCCGGTGCCGCTGGTGAACGGCAAGAACGCCGCCTTGGTCTGGAATGCCACCGACACCGTGAATCCGGACGGAACGGTCGAGATCAAGGCCGACTTCACCGGCCCGAACTCGGCCTCGGGCAGCACGCAGCGCATCGATGTGATCGTGGACCGCACTGCGACGGGCGCTGCGGCCGACGAGGTTGGCCCGGGCGAGTTGAACCTCCTCACCGGCGACTACACGCTGTCCGCTGAGGACGTCTCGGCCCTCGGGCTGTCGGTGTCGCGCACAGCCTCGTCCCGTATCCCGGACAAGGGAGCCCAGCAGGACGGCCAGGCGACGATCTTCGGTAAGGAGTGGGTCTCCGGCGCTGTGGCCGAAGCGACAGAGTCGGACTACTCTCACATCCGCCGGATTTCCGACACGGCCGTTGCCGTCGTCGACGCAGAGGGTACAGAGACACACTTCACCGCGAACGCCGCCCAGACCGGCTGGGTTCCCGAGACCGGATCCGAGTACCTGACTCTCGCTGGCAACGTGACGGGTTCGTTCACGCTCTCGGACACCGACGGCACGGTCACCGAGTTCACCAAGCCGGATGCGGCCTCCGCGACCTGGCAGGTGTCCTCCACGCTGATGGACGGCCTGACCAACTCCACTACCACGGTGGTCTCCGAGACCGTGACGGTGGCTGGCGAGGAGCTGGCCCGCCCGAAGCGGATCATCGCCCCGACCTCCGCCGCGAGCGCCGCAGCGTGCACAGCGACGCCGTCGACCAAGGGCTGTCGCGCACTGGAGTTCGTCTACGCTACCTCCACCACCGCCACCACCACCGCGTTCGGCGACTTCGCGGGCCAGGTGAAGGAGATCCGTCTGTGGTCCACCGAGCCCGGTGCCACCTCGGCCACCGCCAAGGCCGTGCAGACATACGCTTACGACACGGTCGGCCGTCTGCGTCAGGCGTGGAACCCGCAGATCAGCCCGGAGCTGAAGACCGAGTACGCCTACGACACGGCCGGGCGGGTCACCGGCCTGACCTCGGCCGGGGAGCTGCCGTGGACGTTCACCTACGGCAAGGTGGGCAACGCCGCCACCGCGGGTGAGGGCATGCTGCTCAAGTTGTCCCGCTCCGGCCTTCAGCAGGGGACCAAGGACGTCGAGTCGGGCACCGCGTCCACCTCAGTCGTCTACGACGTCCCTCTGACCGGCACGGCCGCGCCCTACGCGATGGGCGCGGCGGACGTGAAGACATGGGGCCAGTTGGATGCCCCGACCGATGCGACTGCCGTCTTCCCCGCGGACGTGGTGCCCGCCTCGCACGACGGCAGCGCCCTGACCACCGCCGGCTACGCGCGCGCCGCGATCACCTACATGGGTGTCTCCGGCCATGAGGTCAACACGGCCACTCCGGGCGGGTATATCGACACCACCGAGTACGACCGCTTCGGCAACACCGTTCGCGAACTCTCGGCCGGCAACCGCGCCGTCGCCCTCGGTGTCAGTGCCGCAGACCGGGCCGTGCAGGAGGATCTGGGCATCGGATCGCTGTCCGCTGCCGAACGGGCGAACCTTCTGGCCGCCACCACGGTCTACAACGAGACCGGCACACGCGAACTGGAGAAACTGGGCCCTCTTCGCCGTATCGACCTGACCGCCGACCTGAAGTCGGGGACCACCACCTTGGTCCCGGCGGGTACACCAGTGACTGCCCGCAGCTGGGTCGTCAACGAGTACGACACGGGCCGACCGACGGACGGCACGGCTGCGGTCAGGGACCAACTCACCAAGAGCACCATAGGTGCCCAGGTCCGGGAGCACCCCACGGTGCACGGCGAGACCAAGGTGTCCGAGGTTTCCTATGACTGGGCACGAGGTCTGCCCACCCAGACCGTGCAGGATCCCGGTGGTCTGGCGATCACCACCAAGACCGAGTACGACGCCCAGGGGCGCGTCACCAAGCAACTCCGGCCCGGAGCTACCGGTACGGACGCCGCGACCCGCGTGACCACGTACTGGTCCGCTACGGGCACGGGCACCTGTCAGGGTCGCCCGGAGTGGGCTGACTTGGTCTGCTCCAGCGGACCGGTCGGCGCCATTACCGGCGGCGGCTCCAACCCGTCCCAGATGCCGACCACCACCACCGAGTACAACTGGTGGGGCCGATCGGCCACGGTGCGCGATACGGCGAACGGCAGCACCCGTACCACCACGATCCAGTACGACGCGGCCGGCCGCCCCGACAAGACGGCCATCACCGGAGGCATCGGGCAGGCCGTTCCTGAGTCCACCACGGAATATGACCCGGCAACGGGCCAACCCGTGAAACTGACCTCACCGACCGGCGGCACCATCACCAAGGCGTTCGACAAACTCGGCCGCCTGGTCTCGTACACCGACGCCGACGGCGGTATCACCACCACCGAGTACGACCTGCTCGACCGCCCGGTCAGGACATCGGACAACTCGCCCTCAACCGTCACCTACACCTACGACCACGCCGTCGAGCCGCGTGGCCTCGCCACGAAGGCCACCGACTCCATTGCGGGTGTCTTCCAGGCCACCTACGACGCCGACGGCTCCGTCACCTCGCAGAAGCTGCCTGGCGGCTACACCCTGCAGCACACCGAAGACACCACCGGGGCACCTGTCCGGCGCACATACACCCGCGACAGCGACGGCGTCAGCGTCATGATCGACACCGTGACCCGGTCTGTTCTCGGGCAGGCAGTCACCCACGCCGGCTGGTCCCATCAGTCCTACGCCTACGACAAGGTCGGCCGCCTCACCACTGTCGACGACACCACCAGTACGGTCTGCACAAGGCGGACGTACGCCTTTGACAACCGCAGCAACCGCACGTCCCTGACGACTGCGGCCAGCGCCCCCGGCCTGGACTGCCCCACCACAGGCGGTACCGCCAGCAACCACACCTACGACAGTGCCGACCGCATCGTCGACACCGGCTACACCTACGACGCCTTCGGCCGTGCCACCGCAACCCCTGGCAGCAGCACGATCGCGTACTACGCCAACGACCTCGCCTACCAGCAGACCGACAACGGCAAGCGCCAGACCTGGCAGCTCGACGCCCGCCTGCGCTTCCGGTCCTGGAAGACGGAGACCGGCAGCGGCTCCACCTGGACCCAGACCGCATCCAAGGTCAACCACTACGACAGCGACGGCAGCGTCCCCCGCTGGATCATCGAGGACACCGCAACGGGCGCACTGACCCGAAACGTGACCGGCCTCGACGGCAGCCTGGCGGCTACGACCACCAAGACCGGCGGAACAGTCCTTCAGCTCACCAACATCCACGGAGACGTCAGCCTCGTCCTCCCTCTGGATACCAGCGTTGCACCGACCGTCCTGGACACTGACGAGTACGGAAACTCCAAGGTCGGCCAGACCGCAGCCCGCTACGACTGGCTCGGTAGCCAGGGCGTCTCAAAGGACGTTCTCGGCGGTCTGCTGGTCACGGGGGTCCGGGTGTACAACCCCGCAACCGGGCTCTTCCTCTCTCCCGACCCCGTGGTGGGAGGAAACGCAAACGCCTACGGCTATCCCACTGACCCGATCAACTACATGGACGCGGACGGCCGTTGGGCCATTGTCGTGGCCCCGGGGTACTGGCTTGCCGTCGGCACTGCAGTCGCGATCGCCTATATCATCCTTCTAGCGACCGCGTATATCTGCCAGGCACTTGGGTGCACGATCAGCATGCCTGGCCCGGACGTTCCCCTCCCAAACCCGAGATCGAAGTCGGCCAAGAAGTACAAGAACAGCAAGTACATCGGCTACATGATCTACTACAAGGGTAAGGTCTGGAAATACGGGATATCCCGAGTCGGTAAGAGCAGGCCGGCGAGTCAGATCAGCTCCTGCAACAGGTATTACCGAGTATCGAGCGGGTGCAGGTACACCGTGCTGAGGAGCAACATGAAGGGATGGTTCTACGCCCGCAGCTGGGAAGCGGCCATGATCCTTCAGTATGTGGCCAGGCATCGCCACTGCCCACCAGGACAGGCGAAGAGCTGTCGGTAGGATGCCGCGCGCACAGGGCTGAGTAAAAGACAAGCGGGTGGGCCGCCAAGGTGGCCCACCCGCTGCACTCATCAGTGGCAAGGAAGCTGATCCATGACAGAAGAAGAGTTCTGGTCCCTCATCGACCTTCTCGAAGGCGCGGCAAACCAGCAAACCACTCCCGCACTGGCAGAGACCCTAGCGAGAGATGGCAAAGATCGCATTGACGAGTTCGCCGATATGTTGGCGGCAAAGGTGCAGCAAATTGAAACTGACGCCCTCTCGGGAATTCCGGCCCGCGATGTGAATGATCCACCAGGCGCACCGTCGGTGCCACTGTTTGGCGACGCGCTTATCAATCTCCGATTCGCGGTTGTGGCAGCGGGCAGGCCACGATTCCAGCAAATCCTGAATAATCCGGACCAGGCGGCTGACCGCGCCTGGGACTTCAGCGAATCAGACAGTCTTGCCGAGGCTGTCGCCATGGCCTACGAGAAAACCACCGGAGAACCATGGCTGGGCCCGCTGCCTGGGTTCTGCATGGATGAACCCGGAGAGCCGACAGTCATCGCGGCAGGGGACACCCCTTGGCTTACCCTCGCTTTGCACGGCGACAGGGACATTCCTGCGGCATACTTCGATGCAGTCGGCGCTGTGATCGGCATGGTTCAGGGCGACCCGCAGTGGCGAACCTGGTGGTCGCGCGCCGAGCAGCGCGACCTGGCTATCGAGATCGAATGCACCTCGCAGGCGGAACGCAGCAGCGTCACTGCCAGAAGTGGTCGGGCTTGGGCCTCGTTCCGCAGGAACGACTCACGCTTTCGAGGCTTGAACAAGGGTGGCCTCGCCTACCTTGCTGCCACTGATCTGGAAGCAATCCTCACACTCGTATCCACATCTCTGAGCCTGCCCACGCCACCCCAAGTACCTCGTCCGGCACATGCAACCCCGCCGACGAGGCGAGATGACGCGGCCCGCTCGCGGCTGGAAGAACTGCGACAACGGCATCGCAAGCGCCTCTGAACCACACCAATACGGATAGTTCGGAGCACGGTCCAGGTCGCAGCGCAGCAGCACGCGATCGGCCATTTTCGATGCATCGCGGACGACCGCCTCGATCCGCGGCCGGAGCGCAGCGGCCAGAGCGGCGGGCATGTCGTCCCGGATCGCTTCATCGGTGCCCTGGCGCGTCGAGAGAGGGGTCCACATGTTGGCATGCGGCCGCGGCCCAATACGCCGCCTACACGGCGGTGGCCGCAGACACTACGGCCACGAACGCGCTGAGCCACTCCGCCTCCGAACCCCGCCCTTCCATGCCATGCCGCCGCTCGCTTGGTGTGCAAGACTCACACGGAAGCCGGGCTGGTTCCCAACCCCCGTGGGAACCAGCCCGGTTTGCTGCGTCGTTCCGGTCGGTTACGCGTCGGCCTGCGGTGTTGCCAGCCGGTAGGTGCGCGGCCGGTCGCTCACCTGCTCGGCGATGTTCTGCTTGACCAGCTTGTCCAGGGCGTTGGCGATGGCGCCCGAGGACTTCTCGATGACACGGCTGATGCCCGTGGCCGTGAACGCCTCGCCGGGGTGCTTCGACAGGTGGTTGATGACCATCTGTCGAAGCGCTCCGGGTGCGAGCCGCTTCTTCCCGCCCGGCAGGGCGCTCGCTTCCACCGGGGCCGTCGGCTGCTGCTTGGGGTCGGCTTGGGGGATGGGGGCGTCCTCGGTGCGCGCGACGTCGTTGTCCTGCGCGTGATGGGGGCCGTCGTCTCCGCTGGTGCCGTCTTCGCTCTGCTCGGCGTCCGGCGCGGGAGCATCCGGGGCTGCGTCGGTTACCGGCACGCTGGCGGCGTCCGTCCTTTCGTCGTCCGTCGCGGCGGAGGTGTTCGGCGTGGCCTCGTCGGCCGGGGCGTTCTCGCTGTCCGTGTCGTCGGCGCTCGGCTCCGGGGCATTGGAGGCGGAGTCGGTCGGCTCGGCGTTCATGGATTCCTGGCCGCCCTCGGCGTCCTTGGTGGTGCTCTCGCTGGTGGGCGCGGCGCGCCAGCGGTCGGGGGTGCGGCAGGGGCCGTCGTGGCCGCCGGGGGTGCGGACAGCCAGGCCGCGTCCCTCCAGAGTGACCAGGGCCTTGCCGGTGGTGGAGCGGCCCAGACCTGCGGCGAGGGCGAGTTCGGCGGCCGTGGCCGCGTCGTTGCCGGTGAGTTCGACCAGTTCGGCGTAGATGGCGGCGGGCGCGCCGGTCAGACCGGCCAGCGGCTCGGGGACGGGCACGGCGTGGAGCGTGCGGGTCTCGTCGGTCGTGGTGTTGGACATGAGGGAACCTCGATTCCGTCGGATGTCGGGTGGGTGAGGTCCCCCGGCCGGGGGCGGACCCGCACGGGTCGGGTCGCGGGTGTTCGCCGGGCGCGTGCGCATCGCGTGTCTCCCGGGCGGACATGGCCGTGGCACGGGCGGGTTCACGGGTCTTCCGTGGGCCCGCCGGGTGCGTCGGCCACGACCATGGACGCTCCGCTCCGGCGGGAAGTCAAGCGGGCCGATCACTTCCCGATCGGGCCAGCTCAGAGCGGTGGTGCAACCGTTGGACGCATGCGGTGTGCCGATCGGCGAGCGGAGCTCGGGACGGATCGGCTGACGTACGGGCGGTTCAATTGATCGAGGGCGGTGGGTTGCGGTCCCAGGCCAGGAGCCGTTCGCGGATCCGGCGGGCGCGCCGCGGCCCGATGCGCAGATCGGTGCGTAGGCGCCAGATGCTGACCGGGTTCCCGGTGGCGGCGCGGGCTGCCTCGTGCAGTGCGACGGCGCGTGGCCACACGTCGGCGTCTGCCGCCGTGTCGTTGGCTGGTGGAGGTTCGGGCATCAGCGGGCGGTGATGGGGCGTGTCGTCGCGCGTGTGGGGCCGGTCGTGGCCGGTGTCGGTGGCCACGGGGGCGCTGATCGAGACGAGTTCGGGACCGGCACGGTCCACTGGGGCCAGGGCGGTCGGGGGATCGGAGTGGCTGGTTCTTGGATCGGTGCCCTCTTGGAGCGATCGGGGCGTGCTGAGCGAAGGCAGGGTGTGCTGCTCGGGAGGATCGGCGGTGGCGATCCGGTCCATGAGGTCGGTGACGGTCCGCCGGTAGGCGGCGATCGTTTCCGCCAGAGCGATCAGGAGCAGGGCCGGGGTCAGGTGCAGGAGCACGGCTGCCGGATCGGCCCTGCGAGGCCAGCCGATCTGTCCGTCGGGCCACAGACTCTCCCAGGAGTTCATGAGGGCGGCGGTGCATCCGGCGCCCCAGCGCAGGGTGGTGGACCAGGCCGGCGGGCTGATCCCCCAGGAGGCCAGGCGAGCGTCCACGTACAGGACGCCGGCGAGCGCGGTGCCGAGCATCGGGTCGAGGAGGACCGCAATGGGCAAAGGAACGTTCCGGCTGGTGGCGAAGCGGGTGACGTTGACCGTGGTGAAGACCAGGGCCAGGATCCCGACCGCGCACAGCACCCAGGTCATGGCCCGCAGCAGGCCGATGGCCTCGCGGGCCGGGATCTGCTTCACCGGGCACCGCCTTCCCGCAGCGAGGGCCGTGTCGCGCCTTGGAAGGACGGGGAGTTGGTGTTCGCCGGGCCCTGGCGTACGACGGCACCGGACCGCGGGGCGTCGATGGCGTGTCCGCCTCCCGTATAGAGCGAGACGTGCGTGATGTTGCTGGGGCTGCTGCCGAAGAACAGCAGGTCGCCGGGGGCCAGCGGCGCTCCCTTCGGGAGGCGGGGGCCCGCGTCGTACTGAGCCTGGGCGACGCGGGGGATGCTGATGCCGGCGGCACGGTAGGCGGCCTGAGTGAGGCCGGAGCAGTCGAAGCCGCCCTCGGAGGGGCCGTCGCCGCCCCACACATAAGGCGTGCCGAGCTGGGCGCGGGCGAAGGCAACCGCCTTGGCCGCAGCCTCGGTTGGGGCAGGAGCGGCGGCCGCGTACCTGTCGCCGATCTTGAGGACCTGGTTCACGTAGGCGTCGTCGTGGTTGTAGTGCCAGATGGCGCGCCTGAGGTTCTTGCCGTTCTTCGCGCCGTTGGCGCACAGCAGCCGGGCTGCGGCGTAGACCGCGTCGACCGGGTCCCACGGCGTGGGCGGCTTCTTCCCGCCGGGCGGCACCGGATAGGCGTACGCCTTGAAGGTGGACGGCAAAAACTGCATCGGGCCCACCGCACCTGCTGAGGACACCATCGTGGGGTGGCGCCCGTGGTCGGTCTCGACCTTGCCGATCGCGGCGAGGACCGTCCAGGACAGGCCCGGGCACTCGGGAGCGGCGCGCTGGTAGAGGGCGAGCAAGTAGGCGGGGATGTCCGCCACCGCATGCTTGCTCGGCGAGGCCGCCATGCTGCCGCCCGAGGACAGCCCGCCCAGCAGCGCGACGATGGTCAGGGCGGCCAGCAGTGGCAGGGCGAGAACCGCGCAGCCGATGCCTCCGGCGGTCTTGGCGAACAGGGAGCTCACGCTCCCGCCTCGGGCGCGGGTGGCAGCGGGGGCACGGGGAGAGTGAGGGCGGTGTCGGCGTCGGTGGGCTCCAATTCGGAAGCCGGGCCGAGCCGGGGCCACCGGGAGGTGAGGCCGACGAGGGTGGTGCGACGGGTGTCCCCGGGGCCGAGGGGGCTCCACCAGGGGCCCCAGGGCTCGGCGGTGGTGAAGTCCGTGGACGAGGTCGCGATGCTCAGGCCCAGTTCCCGTGCGGGGGCGGCGAGGCGGCGGCGGAGGGCCTGGTCGCGGGAGGCGGTGCGGGTGTGGATGAGCAGGGCCGGCCGGGCGCTGGCTGTCGTGGCGAAGACGGCGTAGCCGGTGAGTTTGGCCTCGACGCGGGACAGGGGTTGGCTGCCGGTGTCGTATTCGAGGAAGAACGGCAGCAGGCGGTCGCCTTCCCGGTAGTGGGCGTAGGCGTCGGGGCGGACGATGTCGCCCCAGCGGCGGGCGCAGGAGCGCTCGGACAGCCAGAGCGGCAGGCCGTTTTCTGGGGTGGTGCGGCCGTGGGCGGCGAGGTGGGCGAGGAGTTCATTGACGCCGAGGTCGTGGCCCAGGGACGGCGAGTAGGCGATTCGGCCAGTGTGGCTGGGGCGCCAGCCGAGGGCCGCGAGGTCGCATCCGGCGTGGGCGGCGAGGACTGCAGCGCCGGCGGGGCCGAGGGTGTAGTGCTCGGGGGCGGATCCGGTCTGGGTCAGGGGGCGGAAGGAGTCGAGGACGGCGTGTTGGTGCAGGGTGCGCAGGCGGCGCTGTGCGGAGCGGAGTGAGGTGTAGGCGAGGCTGGCGATCTGGTGGGTGGTCAGGACGCGGTGTTCGTGGAGCATCCGCGTCAGCCATAGGTCGCGGGCTGTGAGGATGCGGGAGAGTGCGGCGACGTCGGTGTGCCGGGCCGGGCGTGGGCGGGTGGTGGAGGCGCGGGCGGTGTAGCGGGAGCCGGGGCCGATGGCGGGGCGGGGGAGTGTGGGCATGACAGGTCACCACCAGGAGTACGAGGAGAAGAAGGGGGGAGGGTGTGCTTCAGGGGCGGGTGGCCGGGCGTGGTCCGGTGCGGCCGCCGGCTGCGGCGCGCAGGTCCTTGGCCCGGCCGGGTACCGGGGGCGGCAAGGGGCGGGTGGTGAGGGTGAAGGCGGCGGATTCAGCGCCGCCGGCCAGTAGGTGGGCGGCGGCCTGATACGGGCCGAGGTGAGCGAGGTCGTGCGCGGCCAGAGTCGGGAGCGTGTGCCGCTCCAGCGCGTTCGCGTCCTCGGGGGAGGCGTTGAAGAAGACCTTGTTGCGGGCGTTGGCAGAGATGCCCTCGCGCAGGTCGCGCGGGAGCTGCGCGAGGTGCTGGTGGGCTAGCAGCATGGACAGGCGATAGCCGCGTGCCTCGGCGAGCATGTCCTCCAACGGATACGGCAGGGTCAAGAAGTTGTGCGCCTCGTCGATGCTCAGCGTGGCGTCGATCCGGGAGTGTTCGGGCATGCGGGCGCGGGCTGCGGCCGCCTGCCAGGTGCCGGCGACGATGAACGAGCCCAGCAGCCGGGCGGTCTCCTCGCCGAGGGCTCCCTTGGGGAGGCGGGCGAGGAGGATGCCGCCGTCGAGGACCTGGCCGAGGTCGAAGGTGGAGGGCCCGGCGGCGATGGCGCGGCGGGCGAAGTCGCGCAGCAGGAAGGCGCGCAGCTTGTTCATCACCGGGCCGACCACGGCCGCTCGGGAGGGCTCGGACATCGACTCGTACCAGGCCCAGAAGCCGCGCAGCACCGGGTCCTTGAGGGCGGGGATGATGCGCAGCCGGAAGGCGGATTCGCCGAGGAGGCGGGGGACGTCGGCGAGGGTGACCAGTTGGCGGGTGCGGCCGCGGTGTTTGAGGAGGGTCAGGCAAGCGGCACGCATCACGTCGTCCGTGCGAGGGCCCCAGAAGGCGGTGAAGATGCGGCGGAAGATGCCGGTGATGTTGTCGACGACGACGTCGATGTCCGCGCCGTCGAGCACGTTGAGGCAGGGCGGGGTGTGTGGGTCGTCGGGGTCGATGAGGACGAGTCGGTCGGCGCAGGTGTCCGGGAGGCGGTCCAGGAGGTCGGTGACCAGGTCGCCTTTGGGGTCGATGACGATGACGCCGCGGTGGTGGCGTACGTCGTCCAGGGCGAGGTTCGCGATCAGAGTGGACTTGCCGGAGCCGGTCGCGCCCATGACATGGAGGTGGTGACGGGCGTCGGCGACCGCGAGACCGACGCCGCGGCGGGCGCCGGTGTCCGAGCGGCCAAGGGGCTTGACACCGTTGCCGGGTGCCGGTTCGGGGACCTGCGGGGGTGGCAGGACCGAGCGGGCGCCGGCCCGTTGGACACCTGGTGCGTCCGCATCGGCGGGGAGGTGCGCGAGGGCGGCGAGTTCCGGCACCGAGAGCAGGGCAGGGCGCGCGGGCGGGAACTGCCGGGCGCTCAGGTGCGGTTCGGGGCGGCGCAGACGGGTGCGGGCGAGGTAGTTGCGGTCGGCGTACAGGCCGAAGGCGGAGGCGAGCGCATGGGCCCGGCCGCGCGCCACGTCCTGGGCGCGCTCCGCCTCGGGGCTGCAGGCGGCGGCGTAGGTGAGGGCGCACTGCCACTGGGATCCGGAGAGCTTGGTGGCCGACTGCCGTACGGCGGCGGAGTGTTCGGGATCCTGCTTGCCGGTGGTGGAGGGTTGGGCGCGGTGGAGGAGGAGCGCGGCCAGGGCGGGCAGCCGGGCGGGTGTCTGACCCGCCTTCAGGCGGCGTGCCTGGCGGCGGGCCCGGCGCAGCGCACCGCCGGTGGCGGGGCGGGCCAGGATCTGCACGCAGGCGGACTCGTCCTCGGACATGCCAGTCGCGGCCTGCAGGAGCGCGCGCAGTGGGTCGGCGGTGTGATCGGTGCGCAGGGGCAGGACGTCGGGGCGGGCCAGTCGGAGCCGACCGGCGGTCACCTCATGTTCCATCGGGAGCAGAGGGCCGGGCTGCGTGACGCGGGTATGGGCGCCGGGCCAGGAGGCTTCCACGGCACGGCGTACGAGGCCGAGCGGTACCGTGCCGGGGACCCAGATGCGGATGCCCAGGCCGGTGTGAGACCAGGTGTATTCGAAGGAGAGATGGGGCTGGCCGGTGATGATCCGGCGCCACCATGGGCGCAGGAGTCCGGACAGCTGGGCCCACAGGACCTCCCCGCCCTTGGGGGCGGCCTGGGGTGGAACCAGGAGCTCCACCCAGTGGGCGCCGTCGGCGAGGCGCTGCTGCCGCAAGCGCAGCAGCCGACGTCGGGCGACGTATCCACAAGCTGTGGATGCGAGGGCCGTGGGGATCAAGATGGGCGCGGACGCGGCGCACCAGTCCACGGCCGTGGTGAGCGCCGTCATGCCGAAGGACTCTGGGTGGCTGACGAAGTCCACCAGCCATCCATGCGGCTGGACAGCAGTGAGCCGGCCATGCCCTGTCACAGCTCCCACTCCTCGTCTCCGACGGCCCCATCGACGTAGGAGCCATCAGACTCGAAGCCGTCGTCTGCGTGCTGGGCAGCGAGTTCGCCCGGGTCCGTGGTGATCACTTCGTGTTCGCCGGGAGCCGCGATACTGATCAAGGCGACCTTGTGGCGGCGGTCGCCGGTCAGCAGCAGGGCCTCGCCGCGGGTCGCGGAGAGTAGGAATTCCCGCTCGCCGTGGCAGAGGTGGAAGTTCTCGCTGATCGTGTCGATGGCCTGCGGGGCCTGGCGCAGCAGGACCTGGGTGGCCGCATTCGACACGATGGCCCGGCCGAGCGGGGAGGCCAGGACATCGTCGGCGTCCTGGGTGACCACGGCCAGGCCGGTCCAGTACTTGCGGGCTGCCTTGGCCATTCGGAACAGGAACCGGGCGCCGGCCCCGTCGCGCATCAGCAGCCACGCCTCGTCGACCACCACCAGATGGCGTCCAGAGGCCGGGCGGGAGGTGACCTGCCGCCAGATCGCGTCCAAAGCCAGCAGCATCGCCGGAGCCTTGACCTCCTCCGGGAGCCGGCGGAGCGCGAAGACCACCAGATGCCCGGCGGTGGCCGCGGTGCTGGGGCCGTTGAACAGCCGGGCGTGGGAGCCGCTGGTATAGGGGACGAGCCGGTCGGCGAGTTCAGCCGCCGTCTCGCTGCCGTCCTCGGTCAGGACGGCAGCCAGGTCGGTGAGCGTGGGCGGAGTGCGGCTCCATGTGCGTGTGTCGCCGGTGATTCCGGCACGCTCGTACGCGGAGAGGAACGCCCGGTCGAGCACCGCCTTCTCGGCCGCGGTCACGTCAGTGCCCAACAGGACGGCGAGGAAGGTGTGCAGGAATAGCACGCGCCGCGTCAGGACGTCCTCTCCGCTGTCCGTTGCTGCGGGGAGGTCGAAGGGGTTGAGGCGTACGCCGTCCGCGCCGAGTGCGATGACGTGGCCGCCGACGGTTTCGGCGAGGCGGACGTACTCGTTCTCCGGGTCGATCACCGAGGCCGTGACGCGGGTGAACAGCAGCCGCAGCAGCTCCAGTTTGGTCAGGTACGACTTGCCGGCGCCGGAACGGGCCAGGGTGATGGAGTTGTAGTTGTCCTGCGCGAAGCGGTCCCACAGCACCGGGGCGCCGGAGACCGCGTTCAGCCCGTACAGCACTCCTGACGCAGTGCCGTCCTCGCCGGTGGCGGTGGGCAGGTCGGGGCTGGTGAAGGGGAAACAGGCGGCGAGCGCGGCGGTGTCGAAGGTGCGGCGGATCTTCAGCGTGTCGATGCCGAGGGGCAGGGTGGCCAGCCAGCCCGGGAGGGCCCGGTAGGTGGTCGGGGCGATGGTCATGAGCAGCGACTCGGCGATCGCCCGTACGGCGGCGGCCTGCTCGGCCAGACTCTCCTCGTCCGCGGCGTGCACCGTCAGGTAGAGGGCGACGTGGAAGAGCTTTCCCTCGCCGCGGGCGATGCGGTACGCGAGCTCGGCGGCGTCCGCTGCTGCGGCCTCGACCTCCGGATCGTCCAGGTGCCCCTTGTCGAAGCCGGTGCGGCGGCCGGACTCCAGGCGCGCCCGCTGCTTCTTCAGCCCGGCGGCCGCAATCGGGTTAGGTACAGGCTCGATGTGCAGGGCGATGTCGAGGTGGCCGGGAAAGTTCAGCAGCGGGGCGAGCCAGCCGGGGGTGACCTCGGCCGGGTAGCCGGTGACCACCAGCGTGGTGGCCAGGTGCGCGCCGACCGCGAGGGCGCGGGCGTGCACCTCGATGGCCTCGGGGCCGGCGACATCGAGCAGTTCGGCGGCGTCGAGGCTGGCGACCGGGGGAGCAAGGCGATGCTTGCCGAGGCGGAGTCGGGTCATGCGGGGGCACCTTCCGGCGCGGCAGCGGGCGGGAGTTGGGTGTCGGGGTTGCAGGCCGCGCCGACCAGGGCGGCACTCCGCTCGATATCGAGGGGCGTGACGGTGATCTCGGCGGCGGCCAGGGCCCGGGCGGCCTCGTCGAGGCGCTGGAGCGCTCGTCCCTCACCGGTGTTCCGGCGCAGCCCCTGCGGTGCGCTCTCCTCGCGGGCGACCAGCACGATCTGCCGGCCGAGCAGGTTGTTGCCTGTGGCGAGGTCGGCGAGGAAGTCGGCGTGCGCGCGAGCGGCCCGTTCCAGCGCCGGGTGGGGCAGCGCGGCGGCGTCCTGCTGGAGGGTGTTGGCGAGCGGGGCGAGATCGATGCGGTGGCAGCGCACCAGCAACTGGGTGGGCCCGGTCAGGGAGTTGAGCCAGCGCGCGAACGCTGCCGCCAGGCCTTGTTGTTCGGCCGCCGAGCGCAGTTCGAAATTGACCGTGGAACACGTCGCCAGGGCCGCCTTGCCTTCGTTGCCCAGGTCGAGCACGCCGTCAGCGGTGACGCCGTCGTACGGCATGTTCATCGCGGTCGGGGGCGGCCCGGCCGCCCTGGCCCAGTGGCCGGGGACGATGGAGGGCAGTGGGGGGATGCGTTCCGGGGCGTGCACCCGGCGCTTGGGGGCGCGGACGTGCAGGAGGGCGGCGGCCAGGAACTGGTCCAGTCCGATGCCCTCCCGTTGGCCGAGTGCAAGCGCGGCCACTGCTCCGGCGATGGGGATCACCATGGCCGTGTAGGCGAGCGGTGCCATGAAGGAGCGGGTGACCCACCAGCCGCCGTACAGCACGAGTCCGGCGACGGTGAGGATGGCGGTCTGCCGAGCGGTGAAGGGGCCCAGGAGGCGGTCTGGGCGGGAGATGTCAGCGGGGATGCGGGTGGCGCACGGGGCTTCCGCTGTCTCGTCGGGTGGGTTCATGCGGGATCTACCTCCTGGGTGGTTCGAGGGGGAGCCGCAGTTGCATGGGGCGCGGTGGGCGGACCGGGACCCGGCGTGCGGGGATGGGCAGGGCCAGCTGGCGCGCCCGTGGTGCGGGGGCCGGGCGGGTCAGAGGCGGTGTGGCGGGCAGGGTTTGGGCCGCCGGGGATGCTGCGGCGACGCGCTCTGCGCGGATCGGCAGCCACAACTGGGTGGCCCGACCAGGTCGGGCCGGTGCTCGCTGGGCGGTGATGGGCAGGGCGAGTTGCCGATGCCGTTGTGCCTGGGTGGGGTGGGTCACAGCGCGGGGACCTCCCGGTGCACGGGCGAGGGGAGCGGCAGTCGGGCCGGGGCGTCCGGGAGCCCGGCCGGCACGCGCTCTCGGAGCGGCGCCGCGAGTGCTGGCCGTAGCGGGCGTCGGATGCGCGCCGCCGGTACCCGCGCCGTGCACGCCTGGTCCGGCGGCAGCACCGGGGGCGGGCGGGCCGGCTGGCCCTGGGCGGCCACCGGGACGGGCCAGGGCCCCACGTCCGCGGGCCAGCAGAGCCCGGCCCCACCCCCGTACACCCCGGCCGGGACCGCTGCCACGCCCCGGCCCGGGCGCGGGTGGGCGTCCACCGCCACCGCCCGGTCCTGGTCGGCCGCCTCCGGGTCCTCCGGGTCCACTGCGGCCCGGCCGGAACCCGGCTCCTCCTCTACCCCCGCCGGGGCGGTGGCGCGGCAGACGCACGCCGGGCAGGTAGTGGTCCATCAGGCGGTACAGGGCGAGGTGCTTGAGGATCCGCACCCCAGCGGGCGCGTGCGGGTTGTGCACAGGGGTACCGCGCAAAACGACCTGGAGGGTCCAGCCGGGAATCTTGAACAGCACCCAGAACAGGGCCACTCCGGCGAGCATCGTGCCCAGCTGGTCAGAGTGGGGGATCCCCAGGGTGGTGGCGCCGGGGGCGAAGAAGAGCTTCAGCGCCAGGACGAAGGTCATCGACTGGGCGACTTGGATGACCAGGCATCCGGCCAGACCGCGCCACCACAGCCGGGCGACGGGGTCGGTGAGCGGGTGGGCGTGACACGCCAGCATCAGGGGCGCGGCCACGGCCAGCAGCGCCATCACCGCGACGCGCACGAGGAAGCCGATCAACACCGCGAGCACCAGCGCGATCATCATGATCGCCAGAAGCAGCAGGTAGAGCTTCAGCCCGGCGGCGCCGAACAGGGCGAAGGGCAGGACCCGTTCGACCATGCCCTGCCCGGCGTCCGACATGTCGATGGCCATGATCGCGTGGGCGAGGCCGTTGGACAGGCTGATCGCCTTGCCCATCACGGTCAGGGAGGTGGCCGCGGCGATGAATCCGAGCACCAGGCGCGGGGCGATCTGCTGGAGGGCGTAGCGGGTCTGGACGGTCTCGTAGCCCATGACCGTGATGCCGCCCGCGGTCACGAACAGCACGTAGATCCCGGCCGTGATCCCCAGCATCGCGGTCCACAGCCGCTTGATGTCGGCGTGCTTGGTGACGTCGGGCGTGGCCAGCAGGGTGTCGGCGAGGAACTCGCGGACCGGCTTCATGATCTGCTCGATCAACATGCCGAGAAACGAGGTGATCGCGTTCACGATCATGCCGGGGATGTCGAGGAAGCCCCAGGCGGTGCCCTTGTCGCACTCGAACCCCGCGGCCTCGCACGCCGGAGGCGTAGGCCCCGGCGCCGGCTCCGGTGATGAGGGCCGTTCCGGCTCGGGCGTGGGGCGGCCAGGGGAGGGGGTCGGGCCGGGTGCGGGCTCCGGCCGAGGCTCCGCCCCGGGAGCCGGGGAAGGGACGGCGGGACCGGGTGCGGGTTGCGGTTCCGGCGGGTCCGGGGCCGTCGGCGCATGGGCTGGCGCATGCGTGGTGTGTGCGGAGGCGGTCGGGGCGGTCAGTGGGACCAGGGCGAGGACAACCAGCGTGAGCAGCAGGGGCAAGGCGCGGACGAGACGCCTGGCGCGGGTCATTGCCCGCCTCCGTCGTCGACGCCGACGATGCCCTGCAGCACGGTCATGATCACCGGCGCAAGGATCGCCAGGCTGTAGCCGATGGATGCGGCCTTCAACGCCCGCTTGGCGGCCTCGACTTCCCCGGGGTCTCCCCCGGCCATCAGGTAGCGCAGCCCGCCGAGGGTGAGAAACAGCGTGCCGAGTCCGGCGAGGATGCCGACGATCCAGTTCCGTAGATTCGTGATGACGGTCGGGATGTCGGCGACCGCCCACACGTACGGTGTGTCGGCCAGCAGGACGAAGACGGTGCAGGCGGCGGTGAAGTGGAGCCGGACCACCCAGCGGCCCGCCCGGAAGGCCGACGGCCGACGTGGCCGGCGGGGTCTTGCGAACACGGCGGACGCACCTCCAACGGAGCACGGCAGGGCAGCACAGGGACAAGAAGGGGAGCCACACGGGACGAGTCGTGTCGCGTGGGTGTCGTGCGGTGGCGGGGTGAGCACGAAATCCCTCGGACCGGGGCCAACCTCCTTGAGGTGTTGCGGCGGGAGGGGTTCCTCGGGTGTCAGCACGAGACGGTCGTGCTCACCCCGCACTCTGCGGTGTCCCGGTCCAGGGCATCGGCCGCTGCCCCGGACCAGAACGCGCGGCCTGCTCCGAAGCCGGACCGGGGCCGCTGTCACCGTGAATAGAGATGCTGGTGGCGGGAATTGACACCCCGCCACCGAAAGTCCCCCGGTCGGGCGTTCTACTGCTCCCGCAGCTGGCGCCGCAGATGCACAGCCAGGTGCTGCTCCGCGGCGCTGCGGTGCCGGTAAAGCTGACGCACACTCACCCCGCACTCGGCTGCCAGGCAGCTCATGGACTCACCGCCGAGTCGGGTACGGGCGATCAGCCGCGCCTCGGCCACGTCTACGACCCGCGCCTGCACGGCCCTGGCAAGCACGGTGAGCTCGTCCACCGGCTCACCGTGATCCGGCTGCGGCAGAGAGCACAGGCGGTCGAGATGCTCTGCCGCCTGACCGGCTTCGCGGCTCGCACGGCGGCGCGCGGCATACACCAGCCGGTGCACGGCCCGGTCCGCCGCGCTGAACAGCTCCCTATCCAGCCGCTCCGCCCCCGGGTCCACCGTGCGCATTGCCGTGGCGACGGCGGCCAGTGCCTCCTGCTCGACCTCGGCGCGCTCCAGGTGAGTCGGGCGGGCCAGCCGGGCGAGCATCCGGCGCAGCACCGGCACGGTCATGGCCACGGCGACCACGTCCCACGGCTCGCCCAACTCGCGGGCGCGCCGGACGACCTCACGCCAGGTCTGTTCGCGCAGTTCGGCGCGGGTGGACGGGTGGGCGAGCTGAGTGCGCACCCGGTCGACCGGCCACATGGCGCGGTCCGGTGTGTCGCACACCAGGTGCGCGGGAAACGTGAGCGGTTCCACGCCGTGGGCGAGGGCGAGGAACGCCTGCTCCAACTCCCCGAGCGGGGAGCGAGCGATGCTGTGCGGGTGGGCGGCGGCGGGACGGTGGGCTTGGTGACGGTGGTGCATGACGCATCTCCCGTGACGGCGTGGACAACTTCCGCCGCCACCCCTCCCAGGCCCTCGTGCCACCGCCGCCCCACCCGCAGGCCAGTGCCGGGCCATTCACGGCCTGATGGCCCGGCCTGTGCGATGGCCCGTACCTGGCCCGCCCTCTATGGCCTCGTGTGCCACCCCAGACGGAGCAATGGGAATCGAACACAGAAAATCTCCGGCTTTGTCCTCAACCCCGTTGTGCGGCTGCCCGCAGTGGCCCGGCGATGGCTCGCACGTGGCACGCGACTGGCTCGTACACGGGGCGACCTGCGCAAACGCGATGAGCGGTGAGGAAAGACCAGAGACGCTCGATGCGCGGGAAGCGGCCGCCGAGGCGATCGAACACCTACAAGGCGATGGCAAAGATCAGCCGTCGAGTCCCTATCACTTCACGTCAGCACGAGCACGGCCCGCCCTCGCCTCCCGGCGCCACTCAGCCCATGCCGCACTCCACCGCCAGCGCCCGCACTCGTACGTCCCAGCCGCTGCCGACGACCATCTGGCTCCCCGGCCCGGACGAACCCAACGCCGCTCCCATCCCCGGCGCGGTCCTGCCCGCTTGGGCCATCGACAAGATCCGCACCGACTTGGTCGGACGCCCCGGCCATAGGCCCGCCCCGCTGCTCAAGATCGCCATCCGGGACACGGCACCCGGCATGGACACCCGGATCCCGACCACCCCCTTCACCACCCCGGCCGGCAACAAGGACGCGACGGACAGGCCGTCCATCCTCCTCGCCGAACTCCACCCCGACACCCTCCCCGCCCCCACCGACGACCTGTCGACTGGCGTAAGCGAGATGCGCGGCGCGCTGGAGGACGGCTGGCCCGGCTTCTTCCACCGCGCCCACCGGCTCCTCCCCGACGAAGGCCTTCTCCTGCTGGCCACCCGCCAGCGCCGACAGGCCGGACGCCTCACCGACCCGCTCGGCACGCTCATCGCGGGAGCCCGCACCGCCGGCTTCCGCTACCTCCAGCACATCGTGGTCGTCTACGGCTACCCGGTCGGCGACCGACTCGTGCCCACCCTCCCCGCGGACGCCTGCCGTGGCGTCGCGCACTGCGACCTGATCGCCCTCGCTGCGATCCGCCACCCGTAGGCCAAGGCAGAGGAGACCTCGCCGTGCCCTCCCCACTCTCGGTGTGGAACACCGCCCCCACGTCCGCCCCGGCGCAGCGCAAGGGCCGTTACGTGCCCGGCTCGGCCGCCCACCCCGCCAAGATGCTCCCGCGGATCGCCGCCCACGCCATCTCCACCTACACCCGACCCGGCGACCTGGTTCTCGACCCGATGTGCGGCATCGGCACCACCCTCGTCGAGGCCATCCACCTCGGCCGCAGCGCCCTGGGCGTCGAGTACGAACCGAAGTGGGCCAACCTCGCCCGCCTCAACGCCGCCTCCGCTAACCACGAAGGCGGCACCGCCACCGGCGCCGTGCACTGCGGCGACGCCCGCCGACTCACCCAGCTCGTCCCCACCGCCCTGCACGGCGAGGTGGACCTCGTGATCACCTCACCCCCGTACGGCCCGAGCGTCCACGGGCAAGTCCGCTCCAGCCGGGAGACCGGCGAACGCGGCGTGGTCAAGAAGGACTTCCGCTACAGCCACGACCCCGCCAACCTCGCCCACGTCTCCACCGACCGGCTCCTGGAAGCCTTCACCGAGATCCTCGCCCAGTGCCGCCTCATGCTGCGGCCCGGCGGCACCGCCGTCGTCACCACCCGCCCCTGGCGCGAACGCGGCGAACTCATCGACCTGCCCTCCGCCGTCCTGGCCGCCGGACGAGCCGCCAGCCTCATCCCCACCGAACGCTGCGTCGCCCTCCTCGCCGGCATCCGCGACAGCCGGCTCATCTCCCGTCCCTCGTTCTTCCAGATGACGAACGTCCGCGACGCCCGCCGCCAGGGCATCCCCCTCTCCGTCGTCCAGCACGAAGACGTACTGGTCTTCACGCGGCCGGGCGCCCGTCCATGCTTCGGCGGCGCAGGCGGCAGAACAGGCTCTGCGCGGTGCGTGACTGAAACCGCGTTCAGACCGCACACGGATTGCACTCTCCGCTCGGTCACGTGCACCGCAGGACGCCGCCGTGGCTGCCACTGATCTGTTGAACCGCTGGAGGGCTTGCCTATGACGGGAACGACACCCGCGGGCCGGTTCCATGCCACCGCCTTGCGTGACGGCACGCCGGTATCCCTCGGACATTGGCGCGTCACCACCGCAAGCACTGCCGTGGCCCGTGGAGTCTCGGCACTCCTTGGGGGCTTTCCGGAGCGGAGTCTCTCTCCGGAAAGCCCAATTCAGGTGCTCACGGAGTCCAGTGTTGCGATCATTGTGGTCCCGGGCGTAGAGGCCGTCTCGGCGGAGATCCGCCTCAGAGGTATCAGGGTTCCCGTGCGACAAGAGCAGGACATTGCGGCCCTTCCGATCGCAGCCCTCCGCTCGTATGGCGGAGGGGGGACGAGTCCGTACCCCCGCGCGTCGCTGGATTTCCGGCTGCTTGCAGCTCCCCAACTCGGCTTGTTCCGCTACGTGTCATCATCGTGGGCGTTCGCGGAGTCGCTGCAAAAACTGACAGAGATCCTGCGCCGGGGTGACGGTGAGGTGCAGGCCGCGCTGTGCCTGCGTATGAAGGATGCGGGAACTAATGGGACCTGGCATGCCGGAGGTCACTGGATTCCCACAGTCAGCGTTGATGGCCGTCACGGGCCCTCCTCTAGCGGCGGCACCGAAGCGGAGTCTGTGTGACGCCCCAAAGCGAATGACAGACGCGCCCGGATGTCACGTTTACCCCGCCCTGCTGGCTTCACTTCGATGTGGCAGCCAGCGTCCACCAGCATGCGTCGGCGTTCGATGACGTCACCCGCTGCCCAGTCCTCGCCGTAAGTGCGACCAGTGTCCACCCAGGTGCTTGTGGGCGGGCGGTATGGGAGTTCCTTGAGCCTGCCGAGTTTGTCCGAGAGTGCCCTGTGGCGGCGCTCGTAGCGAAGTGAGCCTTCCTGGCCTGCGAACAGGCCACGCTCGTATCGGTCGGTCTCCAGTCTGTCCAGAGCCTGTTCGATTTCTTCGACCTCTT
The DNA here is from genome assembly GCF_001514305.1 of Streptomyces dysideae. Classification (GTDB taxonomy): domain Bacteria; phylum Actinomycetota; class Actinomycetes; order Streptomycetales; family Streptomycetaceae; genus Streptomyces; species Streptomyces dysideae. Next base: position 174,873 of record NZ_KQ949087.1, on the reverse strand, counting down.
GACGATGGTCTTCACCCGCTTCGACTACTTCAACCTTGATGGGCCAGGCGCCGACCTTCAGCAGGAATTGCTCTTCAGCGTACTTGTCCACAGCTTCGGCCGATACGGAGGCGGGGGAAGCACAGTCTCGCCCACGCATTCGTGATCGACAGACGTATGTGCGCCTCATCGGGCGTCCCTTTTCGGTCGCCCAGCCCTGGTACATGCGCTCCTGACATGAGCCGCAGAAGACCACGCCCAGCAAGGGGTGCGCCGAGGATGTACGACGGCGGTCGGGTCTGCTGCGCCGCGCGAACTCGCGCTGGAGGGCGTGCCAGATCTCCGCGTCGATGAGTTCTGGTCCGCGAAGGACGGCATTGGCCTCGTCGTCGCGTACGACTTCGCCCTTGTACTCCACCCGGCCGCGAATCCTCTCGGAGGTGATGATCGCGGTAACGCTCTTGCTCGTCCATGAGCCCCGTGGATCGACAGGACGACCGGCGTTGATGTTGCGCTGATTCGTGGGAGAGGGAACGCCGCGTTCGTTCAGGTTGGCGGCGATGGAGAGATAGGACTCGCGAGCGATCACTCGTCGCGCGATCTCCCTCACGATCTCCGCTGCGGCTAGATCCTCTACGAAGCGTACCCCCTTGCCACCAGGGAGGGGCTCCGCCTGGTAGCCGTATGGAGCGAGACCCCCACCCCACCGTCCGTTTCTTCGCAAGTAGTCATGCGACCCAGTGACGCGTTCGCGAATCGCCTCTGCCTCCATCTCGGCGAAGGCCGAGACAATGTACGCGATCACCCGCCCGATCGGGGAGCGGATGTCGATCGTCTCAGTGGCGGAGATCAGGTTCTTGCCGCGTGACTGGCACCATCGGATCATTTCCGCGAAGTCCGCCACCTTGCGGACGAACCTGTCCAGCCGCCAGAACATGAGCGCGTCCCACTGCTCGGGATGATCCAGCCACTTGGAGAGTTCCGGGCGCTCCCAAGGTGACCTCTGGGATGCGGATACGTCGATGTCCTCGGCCCAGCCGACGATCTTCGCTCCCCGTGCCGCAGCGGCGTTTTCAATGCTGGCTCGTTGGCGTTCCGGAGAGGTTGTGACGTCCGTCTTGTCCGAGAGGCGGATGACGCCGATGACCCGCTCGCTCATGAGGCTCCCCGGAAATAGTGTGCATCCATGAACTAAGGATGGCCGTCCTTCTACGACCCGAAGGATTCCGACGCGGTCGAGCTGATCGAGGACCGGACGCACGGCATGGTGCGGACCGAGGTGCGGTGTGCCCGGTGCGGGTCGCATCTTGGGCACGTGTTCGAGGGGGAGGGGTATCAGACCCCGACGGACCAGCGGTACTGCATCAACAGCATCGCGCTGCGGCTGACGGCCGACGAGGACTGAAGCCGGGGCCGGCGGCGAGGTGTGGGCACCGCCCGTCACACCGTGTTGTCCCAGACGTACGGGCCGCCGCCGCGCCACTCGATCAGCTCGGGGTCGTCGACGGCCCGGTCCTCGGTGGGCAGGTCCGCATCGTGCAGGATGTCCAGTACGTCGAACAGGCTGTACGCGGTTCCACTGAGCTCGCCGTGGATCGTGACCCGCCGACCACCGTCCGGCTCCGGCGGCAGCACGACGACAGGGGGACGCACGTCCATGGCATCAGCATGCACCGGAACCGTCCGGCCCGCAGCTTCCGGACGGCCGCGTGGCCCGGGCGTACGCTGAAAGCAGGTGGTTTCTGCTTCAACAGCTCGCCACGCCCGGAGGTCGTCATGGACGTCCTGGTACTCATCGGCCGCATCCTCTTCGCGGCACTCTTCCTCGCCTCGGCCGACGGGACCACACCCCGCTCGACAGCGCGGCCCCGCGCGGCGATGCCCTCCTCGAACTTCCCGGCGGCGGTGCGGTGTGCGCCCTGTCCACGCTCACCGGCGTGATGCTGGTCCAGATGGCGGTCGCGGAGGCGTCCGCCGTCCTCCTCGCCGCCGGAGAGCGCCCGCCGGTGTACGTCTCGGCCGACGTCCCCGGCGGCTTCGAGGGCAACCTGGAACTGGAGAAGCGGTACGCCGGACGGATCCGGCGCACCGCCGGCTGAATTCCTACGGCACCGGTACGGGCGTCAGCGCGACGGCCAGTAGATAGGCGCCGGTCGTGAAGGGCGCCCGGGCGGTGCCCGACGCGGTGTCCACGGGCACCAGCCGATTGCCGTCGGCGGTGGTGACGTAGGCCGTGGCGCCGTTCCAGTCCAGGGAGACGTCGAAGGCCGACCTGCCGACCGTCACCTTGGCCCCCGGAGCACCTGTCACGGTGTCGACCGGCGTGACCGAGTCCCCGTTGCTGGGGCTGACCCACAGCGTCCGCCCGTCCGGCGACAGACCGAGCCCGTAGGCCTGCCCGGAGACCAGCAGCGTCGGCTCGGGCTCGTCGGTCGCGGTGTCGATCGGAGTGACCGTGGAGCCACCGGAGTTGGACACGTACACCGTCTTCCCGTCGGGCGCGGCGACGACGTTGAAGGGCCGCGGTCCCACGGCGACGGCGGTGCGTGCGGTCCGGTCGGCGAGGTCGACCGGGGTGACCGTGTTGTCGTGGATGTTGGCCACGTACAGCGTCCGCCCGTCGGGTGTGACAGCCATGTTCTCGGGCCCGGAGTCGACCAGAATGCATCATTCAATGGGGCCCGTGGGACCAGTGGGTCCCACGGGCCCCATGGAGGCCGTGCGTCCTGACGCGTCGATGGCAGTCGCGTCACGTCAGGTCATGTCATGTGGAGCTCAGTTCTCCAGACGCGCTGAGGAGTTCGTGAAGGAGGTGTGAGGCGGTGATCACGCCCAGTAGGTGCGTCCCCGCCTTGTCCTTCTCGGCCACCGCCACCAGCGGGCTGCGCACCTGTGCCATCAGCGCGGCCACCTCCAGTGCGGTGTCGTCGGGGTTGGCGATCGGGGGCGGGCCGGCCTTGCTGGACAGGCAGTCGCCGACGCGGCGCCCCTTCAGCGCCTGACACAACCGGTCGGCGTGCTTCTCGTCGACGACCGCGGCGAGGGCCGGGTCCTCGATCACGTACTCCGGGACCAGCACCTTGACCATCTGGGAGGCGGGCAGGATCGCCCTCGGCTCACCGTTCTCGTCGAGGACCAGCAGGCCCGGGAGCTTGTGGTCGGCCATCAAGCGGGCCGCCGCCATGGCGTCGCTGTCGACGCTCACCGTTTCGTATTCGACCGCCAGGTCACGGGCGCGCACGGCGGGCTCCTCATCTGTTCGAGTTGTTCCTGACCCCAGCGTCGTACACCGCACGGGCAAGGGCCAGGACGTTGACACGAAACATACGCGGATCGTGCCGACGGGAGCACACTGGAAGTGGACTGTCGGTGCTCAAGGGGGTGTCGGCCATGGCTGCGAAGCGGTGCGCGCGGGTGCGGCTGTGGCGCTGGCGGCGGAGTCCGATGAGACGGCGCAGCGACCTCGCCGAGGCCTGGGTCATCCTGTTGGCGTGGGTGTTCGCGCTGGTGGGAGCCCTGCTCGCGGGACAGGCGGCGGCGGCTGCCGTGGCGGAGTCCGCCGCGGACCAGCGGGCGCGCAGTGTGCGGGTGTCGGCCGTGCTCGTCGAGGACGCGAAGGATCCGTCAGCGTCGCGGGTGACCACCGATCACCGTGTGTGGTCCACCGTGCGCTGGACGGCGCCGGACGGCACGACACGGACGGGCGAGGCGAGGGTGCCGCCCAAGACGCCGGCCGGGAGCGAGGTCACCGTGTGGACGGACGACAGCGGTGTCATCACCACCGAGCCCCTGTCCGCCGGCGAGACCCGGCTGCACTCGGTGGCCGGAGGTGTACTGGCCGCGATGTGTGCGGGCGGGGCGGTGCTGGGCGTGGCCTGGGTGGTGCGGCAGGGCATCGAACGGCGGCGGATGGCGCAGTGGGCCGAGGAGTGGGAGCAGATCGACACGCCGTGGGGCTGGAAGACAGGCTGACCGCCGCCCCTCACAGCAGTTCCGCCTTCACAGCAGCTCCTCCAGCCGGCGCAGTTCCCTGCGGACGCCGTCCAGGTCGGCCCCCGGCGCGGTCCAGGACCAGGTAGAAGAACAGCCCGTCGTGGGCCCGGCGGGTCAGCGGGCGGATGAGGTGGTACTCCGTGTCCAGGGTGACCAGGATGTCCTCCACCCGCTGCGGCGCGTAACCGATCAGGTCCAGGGTGGCCGGCTTGGCGCGTACGACGTCGGTGTCGCCGTACGACACCTGCTTCAGGTCGAGGCCCTTGGGGGCGCCGATGGTGCCGAGCGGCATGCGGCTGACGTGGTCGACGAGCGCGGCGCCGCGGACGCCCTCGAGGCTCATCGCACGCTGCGGGGCGATCTGGATGACGGACACGGCAGTGCCCCTCCTTGTGGCGGGTGGTTCCTCCGTGCCGACCAGGCTTCCCGGCGCCCCAGTTCCGGTCCGGGCCCGTGACGGGACGCCGGTCTGGCGGAACATCTTTGCATCGTGCCATGGTTCACCGGCCGCCGTGCCGGTTACGGGCAGGAGTCCCAGGGGCAGCGGACAGTGGCAGAAGCCGGGCCGTGGACTTCTTACGAGACCCTGACGCACCGCTGAGACCCTTGGGGTCCAACGGCCTCATGGGTCACGCTGGTTGAGCCCGCCACCCGTCCGCGGTGGCGGCGGGCCCCGAGGAGCGTTGCGGCTGCCGCGGACCGGCGCCCCGGACTGGTTCCGGGGCGCCGGCGGCCCGCCGTTCAGCGAAGGTGACGGTCGAAGAAGGAGAGCGTGGCGTCCATCGAGGCCGGCCACTGCGGTGCGAACGTGTGCCCTTCGCCGCGGTACTTCCGTAGCGTGACGTCCTTGCCCGCCGCCTCGAACGCGGCGGTCGTCCGCTCCGACCAGGCGATGGGGCAGGTGTCGTCGGCGGTGCCGTGGTGGATCAGCAGCGGTTCGGTGACACGGTCGACGTAGGTGAGGGGGGAGACCTGCCGCCAGAAGGCCGGGTTCTCCTCGGGGGTGCCGTGCGCGGCCTCGATCTCGCCGACGATCGGGTCGCGGTCGGGCCGCTGGAACTGGTCGATGTTCTCCTCCGGCCGCGCGCTGACCGGCGCGAACACGACCGCCGTGGCGATCAGGCCGGGCGCCACGACGAGCGTGTTGTAGACGACCCCGCCGCCCATCGACCGCCCCAGCAGCCCGATCCGTTCGTCGTCGATGTTCGGGCGGGCGGCGGACCGCAGGGCCAGTACGGCGGCGATGACGTCCTCGGTGTAGCCGAGCCGCAGGTTGACGTCGTTGTCGGGGTCGTCGTCGGAGCCGGCGTGGTTGCGGTAGTCGGTGTGGAGGACGACGTAGCCGTTCCGGGCGAGGAGATCCTGTTCGCGGGCGAGTCCGCGGCCGGTGGTGTAGACGGCGGGGTCGATGTACCCGTGCGCGAGGACGAGCGCCGGGAAAGGCCCATCCCCGTCGGGGACGTTCATGATCCCGGAGATGGTCAGCCCGTTGGACTCGTACGTCACCGCGTACTGGGTGTAGGCGTCGGTCCGGGCGCGTACCGCACCGAGCCGCAGGTCGGAACCGCGGTGCTCGCGCTGGATGAGGCCGGGGATGGAGACGGCATCGGCCGGCGTCGGGGACGGTTCCGCACTCGGAGTCCTGCTCACCGGCCCGGACGACACCCGCGACTCGGTACGTGCCGCGCCACCGCCGTCGCCCCCGGTACAGCCGACGGCGGTCAGCAGCATCAGCCCGGCGGCAACACAGGCGATGTCCCGTAACCGCATGCGGCCAAGTATCCCGGAACCGGCAGGGTCGGGCCACGGGGGTTTGCCCGGGGCGGTCGGCGCAGAGCCGCGAGTCTCTGAACCGCGCGGCCGCCCACAGGTCCGCGCGGCGCGCATCGCTCGGCCGCCTGCGGCGGCGCGTGTCTTCGCATTGCGCGACTGCCTGCAACATCCCCTCCCTCCGGGCCGGGCGGTCCGGCGGAGGCCGCCGCGCGGCACGGCCGACCGCACGGCATCGAACCGGTCGTCGTCCAGGTCCGGGGCGACCTCGGCCGGCGACGCGGCGGCGGCCACTCCGCGCGCTCGGCGCACTGACGGGACAGGCCTCGGCCCTCCGGAGTGGTCGGCACCACCGGTGAGGCCACCCACCTGGCCCGTCGTCATTCGGGAGGCACAGTCGCACCGCGCCACCAGCCGATACGCGTTGGACAGTCCCAGCCGCCCGGACAGGGTTTTCACCGGGAACCGGTCCAGCAGGGTGCCCAGCAGCAGCGCCGGGGGCTGTTGTGATGGGCGTCACGCTAGGTCTAGGGTTAAAACGCTTGGAGGACTCCGCCGGGGGCGAGCCGAGTGGCGGCGCGTGACCGGGCCGGACGTCTCCAGGTGAGGGAAGTGATCCTCTTGCCCGTCGCCTGGGACGACATCGGCGGACTTGTCGATGCCCATGAGCGTTTCCTCGCCGGTGCGCTGGTCGAGTCGGATGTCCGGGACTCGGTGCTCGACTCCTGGAAGCGGTGCAGGTCCGTCGGTGTGACACCGCACCAGCTGGTCGTCACGTACGCCCCGGACCTCGTCCTGGACGAGCGCTTCCTGCGCGCGGCCGACCCGGTGCTCATCCAGCTGAGCGCGTCCCTCGCCAACGTGGACATGGCGATCGCGCTCTGCGACGGACAGGGCCGCATGATCCAGCGGCTGGGCGGCGAACGGCGGCTGCGCGAGCGCCTCGACGAGGTGAACTTCGCGCCAGGCTTCGACGCCTCCGAGCCCGTCGTGGGCACCAACGGCGTCGGTACCGCGCTGGCCGAGCGCAACCCCGTCTACGTCGTCGGCCGCGAGCACTTCGCCGACTGTCTGCAGCCGTTCGCCTGCGCGGGCGCGCCCGTCCGTAACCCGCTCAGCGGCCGCATCGAGGCCATCCTCGACCTCACCTGTCTGCGCGACAACGGCGATCCGGTCATGGTGCGCATGGTCCGCGAAGCCGCGCACACCATCGAGGCGCGGCTGCTGGAGCAGTCCAGCGAACGTGAACGCGCGCTGCTGACCGCGTACCGGCGGGCCGCCGGTCAAGGCGCGCCCGGTTGGCTCAGGCAGCCCGGACATCCGGTCGCCGGCGACGGCGGCGTCCGCGACCTCGGCCGTGTCGACCTGGCCGTGCTGCGGGAGAAGGCAGAGGAGCTCATCGCCTCCCCGAGCCGCACCCTCGACGAGGTCACTCTGTCCGGCGGCCGTACCGCCACCCTGCTCCGCCGCCCGGTCGAGGGCGCGGCCGGTGAGACCGGCGTGGTCGTCGAGGCACGCGTCCTGGGCGGCCCGCGCCTGCGCCCCGCCCCCGTCACCGCACCGGAGTCCGCACCGGAGTCGGACACGGCTGGGACCATGACCGGGACCGCAGCCGCACCGCCGCCTCCCGGGACCGGCATTGCGACGGTGTCGCCCCCACCCGTCGTCATGTGCACCGTCGTACCGGCACCCCCGAAGACGGAGTCCGTCGACGGGGACGGCGCCGGAGCCGAAGGCTGGCTGCTGCTGGTCGGCGAGCCCGGGGTCGGCCGGCTGGCCGTCCTCGCCCGCAGGCGCCTTGAGCTGCTGCACGATGCGAGCGTCCGGATCGGCACCACCCTCGACGTCACCCGCACCGCGGAGGAACTCGCCGAAGTGACCGTGCCGCGCTTCGCCGACTTCGCCGCCGTCGACCTGCCCGACTCGGTCCTGCGCGGCGAGGAACCCGGCCCGGTCGGCGCGGACACCCCGCTGCGCCGCGTCGCGCTGCGCACCGTCCATGAGGAGATCCACCTCTACGGCGTCGGCGACCCCGTCGAGTACCTCGCCTCCACCCCGCAGGCCCGCTCCCTGGAGACCCGGCAGTCCGTGCTGGAACCCGTGCTGTCCGAGGCCGGCGGCTGGATCGCCCAGGATCCGGCGCGGCTGGAACGGGTGCTCTCGGCGGGCATCCACTCCCTGATCACCGTGCCGCTCCGGGCCCGCGGCACGACCCTCGGCGTGGTCAGCTGCTACCGCTCCGAGAAGCCCGCCCCCTTCGAGGACGACGATCTGTCCCTGGCCCAGGAGCTGGCCGCCCGCGCCGCGATCTGCATCGACAACGCCCGCCGCTACACCCGCGAGCACAACACCGCCCTCGCCCTCCAGCGCAGCCTGCTGCCCCGCGGCCGCCCCGAGCAGAGCGCCGTCGAGGTCGCCTACCGCTACCTCCCCGCCCAGGCCGGCGTCGGCGGCGACTGGTTCGACGTCATCCCGCTGTCCGGCGCCCGCGTGGCGCTGGTCGTCGGCGACGTCGTCGGCCACGGTCTGCACGCCGCCGCCACCATGGGCCGGCTGCGCACCGCCGTCCACAACTTCTGCTCCCTGGACCTGCCGCCCGACGACCTCCTCACCCACCTCGACGACCTGGTCGGCCGGCTCGACCGGGGCGAGGGCTGGGCGGTGGACGGCACCCCCGACTCCGGCATCGTCGGCGCCACCTGTCTGTACGCCGTCTACGATCCGGTGTCCCGGCGCTGCACCCTCACCCGCGCCGGGCACCCCGCGCCCGCGGTCGTGGCACCCGACGGCACCGTCGAATTCGTCGACCTGCCGTCCGGACCGCCGCTCGGACTGGGCGGCATGCCCTTCGAGACCATCGAGCTGGAACTGGCCGAAGGCAGCCAACTCGTCCTCTACACCGACGGGTTGATCGAGGACCGGCACCGCGACATCGACACCGGCCTGGACCTGCTCCGCACTGTCCTTGCCTGTGCCGACCGGGCACCGGAGGAGACCTGCGAGGCGGTCCTCGGCGCCCTCCTGCCGGCCCACCCGAGCGACGATGTCGCCCTGCTCGTCGCCCGCACCCACGCGCTGGGCGCCGAGCAGGTCGCCCAGTGGGACCTGCCCAGCGACCCGGCGGTCGTCTCCCTCTCCCGCGCCGCGGTCACCGGTCAGCTCGCCGCCTGGGGCCTGGACGACCTGGCCTTCAGCACCGAGCTCGTCGCCAGCGAACTGGTCACCAACGCCATCCGCCACGCCACCGGCCCGGTCCAGCTCCGCCTGCTCCGCGACCGCGCCCTGATCTGCGAGGTCTCCGACGGCAGCAGCACCTCACCCCGACTCCGCCGCGCCCGCACCGAGGACGAGGGCGGCCGCGGCCTGTTCCTGGTCGCCCAGCTCACCGAGCGCTGGGGGACCCGCTACACGCCCTACGGCAAGATCATCTGGACGGAACAGCCCCTGCCGTGACGGCGGTCCGACCGCTGACCGGCAACGGGATCTCGAAGTGCACGGTGGACACACCCGGCCCGTGCTCTCCCGTCCCGCGCGCGTCGAAGACCTCCTCGGACACGCTCCGCCAGAAGGCCTCCGCGCCCTCGACGTTGGTGTTGGTGTGGAGGTAGACGCGCTCATAGCCGGGCGTGTCCGCCACGAAGTCGCAGGCGGCGCCGACCAGTACCCGGGCGAGCCCCCGGCGCCGGTGGTCGGGACGGACGTACACCCGGACCAACTGGGCGGTGCTGTACGCCGGATAGCGCTCGGCGAGGTGCCGCGGATGCGGCGGATGGACGGGCCCGCCGGACCGTACGCCGGTGGTGGCGACCACCTCGCCGCCGTGCACGGCGACCAGGAGCAGATGCCGGGGATCGTCGAGGTAGGTGCCCTCGATGTCCATCACGTCGCGGTGCCACTGGGGGACGTAGCCGTAGCCGAACTCGTTGTAGAAGGTGTCCAGCATGATGCGCCGGGCGCCGTTCACATCGGCGGGCGTCGCGGGGCGGACGAGGTACTCGGGGTGTGGGGAGTTGCTCACGGGATCACCGTAGCAGTCAGGTGGGAATCGTTTTCAATAAGGGAATCTTCGGGGCGTGTCGCGGCATCCTGCGCAAGGGTGCACGGCAGGGCTTCGCCAACCGGATGACAATGAAAATGATTATCGATAACGTGGGCCCGGTCGAGTCCGGCCCCCTCTCCACAGAGGTGCAGCCGGGCTGCCCTGACGTCTGAACTCAAGGCAGGAAAAGGGGAGTTGTGCCGCATCTGCTGGTGGTCGAGAGCTGGGTCGGGTCGATGAGCAGGTTGCTGCCACGGGCGATCCGGGAGGGCGGGCACGAGTTCACCTTCCTCACCCGCGACCTGCACCACTACCTGCGCTCGGCGCCCGAGGGGACGGCGCACCCCCTGCTCGGCGCCCGCAATGTGATCACCGCCGACACCAATGACGTCGAGGCCCTGCTGCCCGAGGTCGAGCGGCTGCACGGGGCGCTGGGCTTCGACGGGGTGATCACGTCCTGCGACTACTACCTGCCGACGGTCGCCCGTATCGCCGGGCGCCTCGGCCTGCCGGGCCCGGGCCCCGAGGCGGTGGAGAACGCCTGCCGCAAGGACGACACCCGCCGGATCCTCGCCGGCGCCGGACTGCCCGGCCCGCGTTTCGCCGTGCACGAGGAGTGGGCCGACCTCACGCGGGCCGCCCGGGAGATCGGCTATCCACTGGTCGCCAAGCCCGTCGACCTGTGCGCCGGCATGTATGTCCGTCGCGTCGATGACGAGGCCCAACTGGGTGAGGTCGTGCGGGCGTTGGCCGACTTCCCGGTCAACGCACGCGGCCAGGTGCGCACGCCCGCCGTGCTGCTCGAGGAGCTGCTGGACGGCCCCGAGGTGAGCGTCGAGACCGTGTCCCACGCGGGCACGGTCCATGTGGTCGGCGTGACCGACAAGAGCGTCGGCGGGGCGCCCGCCTTCATCGAGACCGGCCACATGTTCCCCGCCGCCCTGACGGCCGCCGACACCGAGGCCGCCGAACAGACCGCGCTGACCGCGCTGAAGGCGCTCGGTCTGACGGACGGCGTCGTCGCGCACACCGAGATCAAGCTGACCTCCGCCGGCCCGCGCGTCGTCGAGGTCAACCCCCGCCCCGCCGGCAACCGCATCACCGAACTCGTCCGCCATGTCACCGGCATCGACCTCGCCGCCGCCTTCGTGGATGTCGCCCTGGGTCGCGCACCCGACCTGCGCCGCACCGGCACCGGGCTGAAGAGCGCCGCCGTCGGCTTCCTCGTACCGGACCGCACGGGCACCCTCGAAGCGCTCGACGGTGCCGGACTCCGGCACGCGGACGGCGTGTTGGAGATGCAGCTCGCCGAGCCCGGCAAGGCCGTCAAGGCGGCCGGCAGCAACAACGAGTACCTCGGCCATGTCATGACGGGCGACGCCGACGGGCTCGGCGCCCGCGACCGGGCCGAGGGTCTGCTGGCCGGGCTGCGGGCAGGGCTGGTGATCCGGTGACCACCGCGACCCGTCAGATGTTCGACGACCTGGTCGCCCGCGTCCGCGCGGGCGCCCTCGGACCCGACCCGGGCACCCAGCACATCGCCGTCGCCTTCACCACCCGGCAGGCCGTACGCCACGCCGGGCGCGGCACGAGCTACCGCAACGAGGTCCTCAGCCTGCGGCTCGCGGAAGCCGTCGGCTCCTGCGCCGTCGAACCCGGCGAACTGCCCGACAGCGCCCTCGACGACTGTGTCGGCGCCGATGTGGCACGGCTGCTGGAACATCCGCTGCTGCCGGTGCGGGTGGCCGCCCTCGACGCCTACCTGATGCACGTCGGCCCGCACACCCCGGAGAACGGGGCGCGGCCCATCGCCCTGCCCGCCGGGTCGTCGCTGGAGAAGTCCCGGGCCCGGGCCAGGTCCGTGGTCGAGCTGCTGGACCTGCCGGCCGGCGCGACCGTACTGGTCGTCGGAGTCGTCAACTCCCTTCTCGAAGCGCTGCGTTCACGAGGGCTGGGCTATGTCCCCTGCGACCTCAAGGGCGGCGGGACCGAGTGGGGCGAGCCGGTCCTCGGTGACGCGCTCGCCGCCGCCGGCCGGTGCGACGCGCTGCTCGTGTCCGGGATGACCCTGGGCAACGGCACCTTCGAACCACTACGGGAGCACGCCCTGCGACACGGCAAGCAGCTCGTGATGTTCGCGCAGACCGGCAGCGCCGTACTGCCGCACTTCCTCGGGCACGGCGTGAGCGCGGTGTGCGCGGAGCCGTACCCCTTCTTCTGGCTGGACGGCGGACCCGGGATCATCCACCGGTACGGCGCCGGCGGAGGTGGACGATGACCGCCACCGCCGTACGGTCGTCGTCCACCGCCCGACCGGAACTGCTCGACCTGCTGGGACGCACGCCCGTCGTCCGCATCACCGCCGAACTGCCGCACGCGCACCCGGGGTTCTGGGCGAAGCTCGAAGGGCTCGCGGCGGGCGGCATGAAGGCGCGGGCCGCCATGTCGATGCTGCTCGGAGCCCGGCAGCGGGGCGAACTGCGGCCCGGCGCACCGGTGGTGGAGTCCAGCTCCGGCACCCTCGGCATCGGGCTCGCCTTCGCCGGACAGGCGCTCGGGCATCCCATCGTGGTGGTAGGCGACAGCGAACTGGAGCCGTCCATACGGCAGTTACTGCGCGCCCACGGAGTCCGGCTGGAGCTCGTCGACCGGCCGGCGGCGCAGGGCGGCTGGCAGGCGGCACGCCTCGCCCGGCTCCGGCAGCTGCTCGCCGAACTCCCCGGCGCCTACTGGCCCGACCAGTACAACAACCCCGACAACACCGCCGGTTACGCCTCCCTCGCCGCCGAACTCACCGCCCAGCTCGACCACCTCGACATCCTGGTGTGCAGCGTCGGCACCGGTGGCCACAGCGCCGGCGTCATCGCCCCGCTGCGCCGCCACTGGCCCGCACTGCGGCTCATCGGCGTCGACGCCACCGGCTCCACCATCTTCGGCCAGCCCGCCAGGCCCCGCCTGATGCGCGGCCTGGGCAGCAGCATCCACCCGCGCAACGTCGCCTACGACGCCTTCGACGAGGTCCACTGGGTCGGCCCGGCCGAGGCCGTGGACAGCTGCCGCCGGCTCGCCCGGGGCTCCTTCGTCAGCGGCGGCTGGAGCACGGGGGCCGTGGCCCGCGTCGCCGCCTGGGCGGCCCGCGTGCACCCCGGGGCCGTCGTCGGGACCGTCTTCCCCGACGGCCCGCACCGCTACCTCGGCACCGTCTACGACGACGACTTCACCACCGCGCACGGCCTCGACCCCGCCGCCGCGGCCACCCGGCCCGTCGAGATACCGCACCCGTACGCCGCCGAGGCGACCGGCTGGGTGCGCTGCACGCGGGTCACCGATCCACTCCTCGCCGACCCGAGCCCGCTGAATTCCCCGGCTCCCCTGGAAGGGAACCTGTGAAGGCCGGTCTGCGCACCGTGCGCCTCGAACTCACCGAGCCGTTGCGCATCTCCCGTTCCGTCATGTCGGCGCGTGAGGCGGTGTGGCTGGGCATCGAGCACGACGGGGCGACCGGCCACGGTGAGGCCGTCACCAGCGTGTACTACGGGCTCGACACCGACACGCTCGTACGGCTCCTCGGTGCCGTCGAGCTCAGCCGCTTCGCCGACCCCGAGAGTGCTCTGGAGGCGCTGCGCGCGGGAGAGTTGGCGTCATCCGCAGCTGTGCCGCCCGCCGTGACCGCCGCCGTCGAGGCCGCGCTCCTGGACCTTGTCGGCAAGCGCGCGGGCGTGCCCGTCCACCGGCTCCTCGGGGCGTCCGCGCCGCCCGCGGCCGCCACCGCGCGCACCATCGGCATCACCTCGCCCATGAGGGCCGCCGTCGAGGCCCGACGGCTGGCGAACTCGGGCTTCCAGGTCATCAAGGTCAAGGCGGGCACCCCCGACCCCGAGGACGACGTGGAGCGCGTCCGCGTCATCCGCGACGCCGCCCCCCACGCCCGGCTGCTCCTCGACCCCAACGGCGCGTGGAGCGTGGCGCAGTCCCAGGCCCTGCTGCCCCGGTTCGCCGACCTCGGTGTCGAGGCCGTCGAGCAGCCGCTCACGCCGGGCGACCCGGACGCGCTGGGAGCGCTCGCCGAAAGGTCACCCGTCCCGGTCATCGCCGACGAGGACGCCGTGAGCCTGGAGGACGTACGCCGCCTGGCCGGTCGTGTCCAGGGTGTCAACGTCAAGCTCGCCAAGTGCGGCGGGGTCCAAGCCGCCCTGCGGATCGCCGAGTTGATCGAGGGGACCGGCACCGAGCTGATGCTCGGCTGCCTCACCGCCAGCACCCTCGGCCTCGCGCCCGCCGTCCACCTCGCCGACCGGGCCCGCTGGGCCGACCTCGACGGACATCTGCTGCTCGCCCACGACCCGTGGACCGGCATCGGCGGCACCGACGGCTTCGTCCGGGCAAGTTGCCTTCCCGGTCTTGGAGTCGAGGAGGTGACGGCGCGTGAGGACGTGGCGTGAGATGCGCGGCTTCCCTCTCGCCATCCAGCTCCTCCTCGTCAACCAGCTCGGCGTCAACACCGGCTTCTACCTCCTCATCCCCTACCTCGCCACCCATCTCGGCGAGAACCTGGGCATGTCGGCGGCCGTCGTCGGCATCGTCCTCGGGGTGCGCAACCTCAGCCAGCAGGGCCTGTTCATCATCGGCGGCTCGGCATCCGACCGGCTGGGGGCGCGTGGCGTCATCATCGCCGGGTGCGCGGTGCGGACCGTCGGGTTCGCGCTGTTCGCGCTGGGGGACGGGCTGGCGGTGCTGCTCGCCGCGTCGGTACTGAGCGGGCTGGCGGGGGCCCTGTTCAACCCTGCCGTGCGGACGTATCTCGCGCAGGAGGCTGGGCAGCGGAAGGCGGAGGCATTCGCCCTCTTCAACGTCTTCGCGACCACGGGCGCGCTCATCGGGCCGCTGCTCGGCAGTGTGCTGCTGCTCGTCGACTTCCGTACGTCAGCGCTGACCGCCGCCGGGATCTTCGCCGTGCTCACGGTGGCGCAGGCCCTGGTCCTGCCGGCGCGCAAGGCGGAACCGAGCGGGAGCGGGGTCCTCGGCGACTGGCGGGAGGTGCTCGGCAACCGCCCCTTCCTGGCGTTCGCGCTCGCCATGGTCGGCCTGTTCACCCTGGAGAGCCAGCTGTACCTCCTGCTGCCCGACGGCGCCAGACAGGCCACCGGCTGGGACGGCGCGGCGGGCATGGTCTTCGTCGTCGGCACGCTGGCCAACCTGGCCCTCCAGCTGCGCATCACGCGCAGGCTCAAGTCCCGTGGGGACAGGCCACGTTGGATCGCGGCCGGGCTCGCCGTGATGGGCCTGGCCTTCCTCCCGCCGGCCCTGGTGTCGGACCCGGGACCAGCCGGCTGGACCGACGCCGTACCCGTCCTGCTGGGCGCGCTGCTGCTCTACCTCGGCATCATGATCGCCTCACCGTTCGTGATGGACCTGATCCCCCGCTTCGGCCGACCCGAACTGACCGGCACGTACTTCGGGATCTTCTACGCCGTCTCCGGCATCGCCGCCGCCATCGGCAACACCGTCATCGGCTGGGCCATGGACGCCGGGGAGGACGACGCCCGCGGATGGCTGCCGTGGGCGTGCTGCGCCGTGTTCGGACTGGCGTCGGCGGGCGGGGTGACCTGGCTGCACCGGCGCGGGGCCCTGCCGGGCGATCCGGCTCCCGCCGTACCGGAACCGGCGGGGGAGAGGAGCAACGCGTGAGCGTGGAGATGAACGGCGGCCGGGAGACGAGCACCGATCGCGAAGTGAGCAACGCCAACCTCCTCACTGACAACCCCGACCTCTACGAGGCCCGCTTCCCCGACCCCCGCCGTCTAGCCGGACGCTGGGCCGAGGACTGCCTGCGTCGCCACGACGCCGGTCAGCGTGTCCTGGACATGGGCTGCGGCACCGGGCGCGACGCCGCCCACCTGCACGGCGTCGGCCGTGCCGTGACCGGTGCCGATCTCTCCGAGGCGATGCTCGCGTACGCCCGCACCCGGTACCCCGGGCCGGAGTACGTCCGGGCCGATCTGCACGGCTTCGATCTGGGGCAGGACGCCTTCGACGCCGTCGTCTGCCTGGACAGCTCCCTGCTGTACTGCCATACCAACGACCAGCTGGACGGGTTCCTCGCCTCTTGCCGGCAGGGCCTCGCGCCCGGCGGTCTGCTGGTCGCGGAGATGCGCAACGGTGCCTACTTCCTGGGCCGGACCGATCTCCTCGACACCCCCACCGTCAACGGCTTCACCTGGCAGGGCACCGCCTACCGGTCCACCACCACGCTGACCGTGGACCGCACCGCCCAACTCCTGCGCCGTACCCGCGTCTGGACCTCGGACGACGGCCTGCCCCCGGTCGAACAGCGCTCCGCCTGGCGGCTGTTGTTCCCGCAGGAGCTGCGGTACGTCCTCGCCGCGCACGGCTTCGAGGTACTCGAACTCCACGACGGGCCCGGGCCCCGCACCGAACCTCCGTGGGCGGAAGGCGAGTTGCCCGGTCGTACCGCAGACGCCGACCGGCTGCACGTCGTCGCACGTCTTTCCACCTCCCACTGACCTTTCATCCACATCACGTTTCACAAGGGACAGTCATGAACGAACGCTTCCCCGGCCTGCACCGTCGCGGCTTCCTCGCCGCCACCGGAGGCGCCGCCGCCGCACTCGCCCTCACCGGCTGCGGCGACACCGAGAAGACGGAGCCGACCGGCGGCACCCCCAAGCGCGGCGGACGCCTGCGCGCCGCGTTCGCCGGTGGTGGCGCCAGCGAGATCCTCGACCCGCACCTCGCGAACCTCTTCGCCGACGTCGCCAGAGCCAAGGCCCTCTTCGACAAGCTCGCCGACTACGGTCCCGACCTCTCCGCGCAGCCCCGCCTCGCCACCAGGTGGGAGTCCAACAAGAGCCTGGACCGCTGGCAGGTCACCCTCCGCGAGGCCACCTTCCACGACGGCAAACCGGTCACCGCCCGGGACGTCCTCCACAGCTACCGCCGTATCGCCGACCCCGAGCAGGCGTTCCGCGCCAAGGCGTCCCTGGAACCCATCGACCTCGACGCCAGCCGCGCCACCGGCGAGCGCGCCATCGAGTTCGTACTGAAGCGGCCGACCGCCGAATTCCCCAACATCCTGGCCGCGTTCGGCGCGTACATCGTCCCCGAGAACGCAGGGAAGGCAGCCGACTTCGACGACAGGCCCATCGGCTCCGGCCCCTTCCGGTTCGTCTCCTTCGCGCCCGGCCGCTCCGCCGTCTTCCGCCGTTACGACGCCTACTGGGACGGCGCCCCGCACCTCGACGAGCTCGAGTTCGTCGTCGCCAACGAGGAGTCCGCCCGCGTCAACGCCCTCCTCGGCGGCCAGGTCGAGTACGCCCACGAGCTCAACCCCACCACCGCCCGCGCCCACGAGGGCAAGGGCCAGATCGAGATCGTGCGGCTGCGCAACAGCGCCATGCAGGCGTTCTGCATGAAGACCGACCGGGCGCCCTTCGACGACAAGCGGGTGCGCGAGGCGTTCTTCCTCATCGCCGACCGGCAGGAACTCGTCGACGGTGCCCTCTCCGGCGCGGGCGAGGTCGGCAACGACCTGTTCGGCAAGGGCTACCAGTACTACGCCGCCGATCTGCCCCAGCGCACCCAGGACCTCGACCGCGCCCGCTCCCTCCTCAAGCAGGCCGGCGCCGAGAAGCTGAAGGTCACCCTGGACACCTCGGCCGTCGCCGCCGGGTTCACCGAGGCCGCCAGCATCTTCCGCGACCAGGCAGCCAAGGCGGGCGTCACGATCGACGTGAAGACGGGCAGCAAGGACTCCTACTGGAGCGACATCCTCGACTCCGGCACCCTGTCCTGCTACCGCTCCGGCGCCATGCCCATCGAGGCCCACATCTCCCAGCGGCTGCTCACCGACTCCACCACCAACGCCACCAAGTGGCACCACAAGGACTTCGACGCCCTGTACCAGCAGGCCCAGTCCACCCGCGACAGGGCGGAGCGCACGGCCGTCTACGAGCGGATGCAGCGTCGGCTGTACGCCGAGGGCGGCTTCCTGATCTGGGGGTTCGCCGACTGGATCCTCGGAACGGCCAGAAGTGTGAGGGGAGTTGAGACCAAGGCGCCCGCCAACACGCTCGACTGGGCTCGCTTCGACAAGGTGTGGCTCGCGTGAGGGTGAGCGGCCTTCGCTCTTTCGTCGCCCGGCGGCTGCTCCTCGGCGTCGCGCAGACCGTGGCCGTCGTGCTGCTGGTCTTCGCGCTCACCGAGGCGCTGCCGGGTGACGCCGCGGTCGCCCTCGCCGGCGACCAGCCCGACCCCGCGCGCATCGCCGCCATCCGTGAGGCCATGCACCTGGACCGGCCGGCGTACGAGCGGCTGGCCGACTGGGCGGCGGGCCTGGCGCGCGGTGACTTCGGCACCTCCCTGGCCTCCGGACGCCCGGTGACCCAGTACATCGCCGACGGTTTCGGGCCGACCCTGCTGTTGGCCGCGCTCACCCTCGCCCTGCTCATCCCGGCCGGGTTCGGGCTCGGCGTCCTCGCCGCCCGCCACGAAGGGCGGCTCGTGGACCGGCTGGTCAGCTCCGCGACGCTCGCGGTGTACGCCGTGCCCGAATTCGCCCTGGGTGTCCTGCTGGTGACCGTCTTCGCGCTGAAGCTGGCCTGGCTGCCGCCGACCGCCGTGGGCTACGGCACCGACCTGCTCGGGCATCCGGCCGCACTGGTCCTGCCGGTGCTGGTCCTGCTGTCCCGGCCGGTCTGCTCACTGTCCCGGCTGGTCCGGGCCGGCATGGTCGACGCCCTCGCCTCCCCGTACGCCGCCCACACCCGCCGCTACGGCGTCCCCGGCGCCCGGATCCGTTATGCCCACGCCCTGCCCAACGCGCTCGCCCCGGCCGCCCAGCAACTCGCCCGTACCGTCGACTGGCTGCTGTGCGGCGTCATCGTCGTGGAGGCCCTCTTCGTGATCCCCGGCCTCGGCACCGTCCTCCTCAACGCCGTCGCCGAACGTGACGTACCGGTCGTGCAGGGGCTGGCGGTGGTGTTCGGCGTGCTGACCGTCGTCCTCAACCTCGGGGCCGACCTGGTGGCCCACCGGCTGACACCCCGGGCGGGGGTGGCGGCATGACACGGCACCGCTTCGCCCTCGGCCTCACCATCGTCGCCGTCCCCCTCCTGCTCGCCCTCCTGGGCCCCCTGTTCGCCGGTGAACCCGGCCCGCGCGCCCCGTCGTTCACGCTCGGCGGCGGACACTGGCTCGGCACCGACTTCGTGGGCCGGGACGTAGGGCGGCAGGTCCTGCACGGCGGCCGCACGGTCGTCCTCACCGCCCTCGCCGCGACCGCCCTCGCCTACCTGGTCGCCGTCCCCGTCGGACTCGTCAGCGCCCTCACCCACGTACGGCGTCTCGAGGAGCTGCTGATGCGGCCGCTGGACGTGCTGCTCGCCGTACCGTCGCTGCTGCTGATCCTGCTGGTGGCGTCCGTGTTCGCGCCGGGAGCCGTCGGGCTCGCGCTGCTCGTCGCACTGGTGAACGTGCCCGACGCGGCGCGGATCGTCCGGGCGGCGGCGGGTGAGGTCGCCGCCCGTCCGGCCGTCGAGGCGCTGCGGATGCAGGGCGAGTCGTGGTGGCGGATCGCCGTCGGCTATGTCGGCCGGTCGAGCCTGCGCACCCTCGCCGCGGACGCCGGGATCCGGCTGACCGGCGTGCTGTACCTGGTGTCGACGGCCGCGTTCCTCGGTGTGGGTGTCGCGCCGGACGCCGCCGACTGGGCGGTCATGGTCGACCGCAACCGCACCGGCCTGTTCGTGCAGCCGTGGGCCGTGGTGGTGCCCGCGCTGCTGATCGTGGCGCTGACCATGGGCACCAATCTGCTCTTCGACGCCGCACTGGAGAAGTCTTCGAAGAGGAAGGGGCGGCGCCCGTGAGTGACCGGACGGAGACCGTCGCCGAGATCCGCGACCTGCGCGTCGAGATCGACGGCCGCGCGATCGTCGACGGCGTGCACCTGCGGGTCAGGCCCGGCATGGTGACCGCGCTCGTCGGTGCCTCCGGCAGCGGCAAGACCACGACCGGCCTCGCGCTGCTGGGCGAGTACCCGGCCGGCGCCCGCGTCACGGGCGAGGTACGCCTGGCCGAGGGCGGCCTGGTGGGCTATGTGCCCCAGCACCCCGCCGCCGTCCTCAACCCGGCCCGCCGCGTCAGCGCGCTCCTCGACGACATCGCCCGCCCCCAGGTACGCGCCCTGCCCCCGGCCGAACGCCGCGCCGCCGCCCGCGAACTGGTCCTGCGTGCCCTGTCCGACGCCCAACTCCCGGACGCCAAAGCTTTGTTGCGCCGCTACCCGCATCAGCTCTCCGGCGGCCAGCAGCAGCGCGTAGTCCTCGCCCAGGCCCTCCTCCTCGGTGCCCGTGTCGTCGTCGCGGACGAACCCACCACCGGGCAGGACGCGTTGACGAAGGACCGCATCGTCGACCAGCTGGCGGCGGTCACGGCACGAGGCATCGCGGTCGTGCTGCTCAGCCACGACCTGGACGTCGTCCGCGCCCTCGCCGACGAGGTCCTCGTCATGCGGGCGGGCCGGGTCGTGGAGTCGGGGCCGGTGGCGCGGCTGTGGCGGTACCCGCGACACGAGTGGACCCGCCGGCTCCTCGACGCCCAACGCGCCGCCCCGCCGGACGAGACACGCACCGGCGCCGGTCAACCCGTCCTGGAGGTACGTCACTTGACCGCCGTGCACGGGAGGACCACGGTCCTGCGCGCCCCGCACCTGACCCTGCACCCCGGCGAATGCCTGGCGGTCATGGGCCGTTCGGGCAGCGGCAAGACCACCCTCGCCCGCTGCCTCGCGGGCCTGCACCGCGACCACGACGGTGAACTCCTGCTCGACGGCACCACACTCCCGCGCAGCCTCCGCCACCGCAGCCGGGCCCAACTCGCCGCCGTGCAGTACGTCTTCCAGGACACCCGCGCCGCCTTCGACGAGCACCGGCCGGTCCTGGACCAGGTGGCCCGCACGGCGGTACGGCTGCGCGGCGCCGACGAACGGGCGGCCCGGGAGGAGGCCCTGACCACCCTCGACAGCCTCGGCCTCGCCGAGGAACCGGCCCACCGCCTCCCCGGCGAACTCTCCGGCGGCGAACTCCAGCGCGCCGCCCTCGCCCGCGCCCTGCTCGCCCACCCCCGGGTCCTGATCTGCGACGAGATCACCTCCGGCCTCGACACGGTGACCCGGCGCGGCATCCTCGACCTCCTCGCGGGCCTCCTGCGCGACCGGGACGACCTGTCCCTCGTCCTCATCACCCACGACCGGGAGACCGCACGCATCGCCCACCGCGTCGCCGTCGTGGACGTGGGCGAACTCGCCGGGGAGGGGCGGGCACGACAGGTCCTGACGCCCTGAACCGGCACGCTTCCCGCCGGGTCACCAGCCCGTCAGCAGCAGGTGGTTGACGAGCAGCGCCGCCACGGCCTGCGCCGCCAGCCACCCCCGTACCCCACTGAGGAACGCACAGGCCGGCAGCAGCCACATCGCGAACGGCAGCCAGATCCGCTCCGTCTCCGCCTTGCTCATCCCGGACAGGTCGGCGACGAGCAGCGCGAGCAGGGCGGCGCAGACGAGGACGGACAGCCGGGGCGCGGGCGGGCCGTCGCCGCGGACGAGGCGGGACCACCGGGACCCGGACGTGCCGTCGTCCCGGCGGACCAGCGCCCCGCCCGCCCGCCGCAGCCCCGCCACCGTCGCGAGCCCCACGACGACCACCGTGCACGCGAGGTTCGCCCAGACCCAGTAGCCGTACGGCCGCACACCGCCCGCGCCCTGGTAGTAGCGGGTCACCAGCAGCCGGTACGCCTCCCACCAGTCGAAGCCGATGGCGGTGAACACCACGGGCGCGACCAGGAACCCGGCCAGCAGACAGGGGAGCGGCCGGACCCGGTGGGTGCCGAGGAGCAGGACGGCCGCCGCGATCACGACGAAGAGGGACAGGCCGTACGAGAGATACATCGTCCACCCGAACAGCAGGCCCGAGGCCAGCCCCGTCCACGCCGGCCGGTGCCCCGTCACCGCCAGCGCCAGGAACGCGACCGCCCACGCCACCACCGCCGCGAAGTACCCGTCGGCGGAGGTGCCCACCCACACCGCCGCCGGGGCCAGGACGAGGAAGGGCGCGGCCCTGCGCGCGAGCTTCTCGTCCGTCAGCAGGCGTACGGCGATCAGGACCGCGACCGCCGCCGTCGTACCGGTCGTGATGACGAAGGCCCCCGCCCAGCCCCCGCCGCCCAGCCCGATCCGGTCGAGGAACACGAAGGTGAGCGTCGCCCCCGGCGGGTGCCCGGCGATATGGGCGGGCCAGTTGTCCGGCGTCTCGAGCAGGATGTGCGCGGTGAAGTCGCGCAGGGTGGCGGGGATGTCCTGGAAGCGGTCGATGACCCGGAGGTACTCGTGCGGGGTCGTCAGCTGGACCGCGATTCCCCGGTGCCAGCCGTCGATCAGGGCCAGTGACCAGGTCCACGCCATGCCGGTGACCCACACGCCGAGCAGCAGGGCACGCCACGGCAGCCGGGCCGCCAGGGACGGGCCGTACGCGATCACCGCCACCGCGACGGCGAGCGCGGCCGGGGTGCCGGGGCCGACGTGCGGATCCCAGTTCGCCAGCAGCGGCGGCCAGTTCACCCGGAGGGTGCCGTGCCGGTCCTGGATGACGGTGCCGACGACCGCGGCGACCGCGACGAGCAGTGCGGCGGCCGCGGCCGTGTACAGGTCATGGCGGAGATCGCGGTTCACGCCTGAACGCTAGGACGTCCGCCCTGCTCCGGACGGCTGACAGGCATGGACGTCAGAGATTCGTCATGGTTCGCGCGCCCTTTGCGGGGATGCTCCCGACCTACGGTCGAGGCATGAGACGCGCTCCCTCCCACGGGCCCGGCCCCTTCTCACCCGGCTTCTGGCGCAGCCCCCTGCGCGGCCCCTGGTTCACCTCGGTGCTCGGCGTGGTGCTGCTCGGCGGGATCACGGTGCTGTTCGTGACGGGGCTGGTGTCGTACGCCGCCTACAACCCGGACCTGTCGCCGGTGAACGACAAGACGCCGGACAAGGGGATCCTCGGCTTCTACCTCTTCTCCTGGCCGACCAACCCGCACTGGCTGTACCGGCTCAACCAGGGCGTCCACGTCACCCTCGGCATCACGCTCATCCCCGTCCTGCTGGCCAAGCTGTGGTCGGTCGTGCCGAAGCTGTTCGCCCTGCCGCCCGCACGGTCGCTCACCCACGCCCTGGAACGGATCTCGCTGCTGCTCCTGGTCGGAGGCGCGCTGTTCGAGTTCGTGACCGGCGTGCTCAACGTCCAGCTGGACTACGTCTTCCCCGGCTCCTTCTACCCCCTGCACTTCTACGGGGCATGGGTGTTCTTCGCCGCGTTCGTCGCGCACGCCGCCCTGAAGATGCCGATGGCGCTGCGCAATCTGCGGCACATGCGCGACTCGCGGGAGGAAGAAAAGACCGAGTTGGTGTCTCCGAACCCCTCCCCGCCGACCGTCTCGCGGCGCGGTGCCCTCGGGTTCGTCGGAGGCGGCTCGCTGCTGTTGTTCGCCACGACCGCCGGGCAGAACTTCGACGGGCCGCTGCGCCGCACCGCCCTCCTCGCCCCGCACGGCGGCGCCGAACCGGTCTCGGGACCCGCAGGCTTCCAGATCAACAAGACCGCCGCGTACGCCGGGATCCGTGCCGTCGACACCAGCGACGAGGCCTGGCGGCTGGTGGTCGAGGGCCGCGACGGCCGCACCGTCCGCCTCAGCCGCGCCGACCTCCTCCAACTCCCGCTGCACAGCGCGGCGTTGCCCATCGCCTGCGTCGAGGGCTGGTCGACTTCTGACCAATGGTGGCGCGGGGTACGACTACGCGACCTCGCCGCACTCGTCGGCTACGACACCGACCCGCCCGACGTCTTCGTGGAGTCGCTGCAACAGCGCGGCTCCTTCCGGCGGGCCGCCCTGCGCGCCAACCAGGTCGCCGACTCCCGTTCCCTGCTCGCCCTGTTCGTCAACGGCGAGGACCTGACCCCCGACCACGGCCACCCGGCGCGGATCATCGTGCCCGCGGCACCCGGTGTGCTCAACACCAAGTGGGTGGCCCGGATGACCTTCGGAGACCTGTGATGCGCATTCCACGGCCGGTCATCGGCAGTCCGCTGCAACTCCTGCTGCTGGCCGCCTCGTTCGCGCTCGCCGGGTACGCGGGGGTGCGGTTGCTGGACGGGGACTGGTTCGGGGTCGCGCTGTGGTTCGTGGGGGCGGCCGTCCTGCACGACCTGGTGCTGCTGCCGCTGTACGCGGCGGCGGACCGCGCCCTGGTACGGGTCACGGTCCGCCGTAGGGACTGGATCGGGTACGTGCGCGTGCCGGCTGCCCTGTCGTTGCTGCTCCTGCTCGTGTGGTTCCCGCTCATCGCCGGGCGGGTGACGGACCGCTACCGGCCGGCCACCGGTCTGTCCCCGGACGGGTTCCTCGCCCGCTGGCTGCTGGTGGCGGCCGTGCTGTTCGGCGGCTCGGCGCTGCTGTACGTGCTGCGGCTGCGCAGGGCCGCGAAGGAACGCCCGTCCGCCGTCCACTGATCGACGGCACGCCAGCCCGCGCGGTCCGCATACCGCAGCAGGGCCGGCGTGCCGAGCCGGGCCCACGGGAACGGCGTACCGGCGGCGCCCCGCGCGTCGGCCACCCGGACCTGGACCCGCTCGTCGAGGTCCAGGTCCGGCACCGTCTCGGCGATCAACAGGCCACCGGGGGAGAGGAGTTGGGCCATTCGGTCGAGGAGGGCGAGCGGGTCGCCGCCGATGCCGAGGTTGCCGTCGATCAGTAACGCCGTCCCCCAACGCGCCTCACCGGGCAACGGATCGAAGACGGAACGCCGCACCGCCTGCCCGCCCAGCCGCACCGTCCGGGCCACGGCGGCTTCACTGACGTCGATGCCCAGCACCCGCCGCCCGCGCTCACCCAGCGCCGCCACCAGCCGCCCGGGCCCGCAGCCCACGTCGAGCACCGCGCCCTCGCAGCGCCGCAGCACCTCCAGGTCCGCCGCGTCGGCGTCCGCGCACCAGCGCTCGACCTCCAGCGGCAGCAGCCAGCCGTCGGCCCGGCGCAGGAAGAGCGGGCCCTGTCCGGTGCGCAGGGCGTCGGAGTAGGGATCGTCGGACCAGGGGCGGTCGCCGACGAGGGTGCCGGTGCGGGGGCCGCCCGGCTGCCGTGAGACCCGGGTGGCCGCCCCCGTCGTGCTCATCGGCCCTCGGTTTCGGTGAGCCGGTCCAGCAGTGCCGCGAACCGCCCGTCGGGCGCCGCCTTGGCGACCAGGTCGGCGTCGTACGCCGTGTCCACGTCCCGCAGCACGGGCAGCTCCCGCACCCGCAGGTCCGCGAGCCGGGCCCGCTGTACGGCACCCGTGTGCGGCACGGACATGGGCACGCCCAGCAGCGGCGCCGGATCGGGTTCGGCCAGCCCCAGCGCCCAGAAGCCACCGTCCTCGGCGGCACCGAAGAACGCGTCGCAGCCGTCCCAGTCCACGGACAGCAGCTCCGGCGTCACCTGCGGGGTGTCCATACCGATGAGCAGGGCCGGCCCGTCACACCCGGCGAAGGCGTCGGCAAGCCGCTCATCGAGGCCGCCCGCACACTGAGGTACGACCTCGAACCCGGCCGGCAGCCAGGAGCCCGGCGTCCCGTCCAGAACCAGCACCCGGCGGCGCGCGGGCGTCCGCGCCACGGCGTCCAGGGTGTCCGCGAGGGAGGCCTCCGCGAGCGCGGCGGCCTCCTCGGGGGTGAACGGCGGGGTCAGCCGGGTCTTCACGCGGCCCGGCCGGGGCTCCTTGGCGATGACGAGCAGCGTGGTCATGCGTGGGCCCCCTTTCCGACGGCGGGCGTCTCCGACCGGACCCGGCGGTGTGTGAGCGTCCGTGCCAGGGTGTCGAGGGTGTCCGTGAGCGCGGCCTTGGCCGGCGCGGCTGTCGCCTCCGGCGTGCTGGGCGGCGTCAGCCGGGTCTTCACCCCTCCTGGCCGGGGCTCCTTGGCGATGACCAGGAGCGTGGTCGAGGACGTCACGCGTGTACTCCCTTCTCGGCGACCGCCGTCTCTGACAACACCCGGCTCATGTCCCGCACCGCCTGCCAGGTGCCGCGCCAGGTGCCGGTCACCTTGGAGTCGCCGGTGCGCGGCCGGTACGGGACGTCGTACTCGGCGATCCGCCAGCCCTCGTCGGCGGCGCGCACCACCATCTGCAGCGGATAGCCACTGCGCCGGTCGGTGAGCCCGAGGCCCAGCAGGTCCTCGCGGCGGGCGGCGCGCAGCGGCCCCAGGTCGTGCAGGCGCAGTCCGGTGCGGCGGCGCAGCAGCCGCGACAGCGCGAGGTTGCCCGCCCGGGCGTGCGGCGGCCAGGCGCCCCGGGTCTGCGGGCGGCGCCGGCCGAGGACCAGGTCGGCCTCGCCCGCCAGGACCCGGCGGACGAAGGGCACCAGGTCGCCCGGATCGAGCGAGGCGTCGCAGTCGCAGAAGCACACGACGTCGGCCGTGGCCGCGGACAGACCGGCGTGGCAGGCGGCGCCGAAACCGCGCCGCTCCTCGCGTACGACGGTCGCGCCGAGGGCGCGGGCGATGTCGGCCGAGCCGTCCGTGGAGCCGTTGTCCACGACGAGGGCGCGCCAGCCGGGCGGGATGCGCTCCAGGACCCAGGGCAGTGCCTCGGCCTCGTCGAGACAGGGCAGTACGACGTCCACGGACGCCGCGTCCGGTTCACTTGCTGGTGCGGAAGAGGTCGTCACAGCTTTCACACTACGAGGATGAAAGGTACATTTCAGACCTTGGCTCCTTACGAAACAAGGACGTCGGGGGCAGGCGGCGACACATCCGGGCGCGTGGTGCGAGGCTGGCGGCATGGAGCAGCAAGAGCCGTATGCGCAGGCCGGGGCCCGGGTCCTCGTCGTCGACGACGATCCCACCGTCGCGGAGATCGTCACCGGGTACCTGGACCGTGCCGGATACGTCGTGGACCGTGCGGGCGACGGGCCCGACGCCCTCGCCCGGGCGGCCGCGCACTGGCCCGACCTCGTGGTCCTCGACCTGATGCTGCCCGGCATGGACGGCCTGGAGGTGTGCCGCCGGATGCGCGGGCGCGGGCCCGTGCCGGTCATCATGCTCACCGCGCGCGGTGACGAGGACGACCGGATCCTCGGCCTGGAGGTCGGCGCCGACGACTACGTCACCAAGCCGTTCAGCCCCCGCGAACTGGTCCTGCGCGTCGAGTCCGTCCTGCGCCGCACCCGCCCCGCCCAGCCGTCCGGGCTGCTCGGCGCGGTCGGCCTCTCGGTCGACCCGGCGGCCCGCCGCGCGGTCAAGGGCGGCGCCGAACTCGCTCTCACCATCAGGGAGTTCGACCTCCTCGCGTTCTTCCTCCGGCATCCCGGCCGGGTCTTCAGCCGCGAGGACCTGATGCGGGAGGTGTGGGGCTGGGACTTCGGCGACCTGTCGACCGTCACCGTCCACGTCCGCCGGCTGCGCGGCAAGGTCGAGGACGACCCGGCACGTCCCCGCCTCATCCAGACGGTGTGGGGCGTCGGCTACCGCTTCGACGCCACCGCCACCGCCACCGGCCAGGAGTAACCATGAGCGACATCCTCATCATCGCCCTGTGCGCCTTCCTGGGCGCCGCCGCGGCCGGCCTGATCGGCGCATTCGTGCTGCGGCTCATACGGAGCCGGTCACTGATCGTGTCGCTCACCGTCGTCGTCGCCGTGGCCGTGACCGCGATGCTCTCGGGCACCCTCATGGTCGCGGAAGCGATGTTCCTGTCCTCCCACGACCTGACCGTCGTGACGACCATAGTCGCGATGGCCGCCGTGGTCTCGCTGGCCACCGCACTGCTCCTGGGCCGCTGGGTCGTCGCGCGCAGCCGGGCCCTGACGATGGCCGCCCGCTCGTTCGGCGACGGCGGCGACTTCGCCGCCCCCACCGGCCCGGCCACCGCCGAACTCTCCGCGCTGAGCCGCGAACTGGAGGCAACCAGCGCCAAGCTCGCCGAATCCCGGGAACGCGAGCGCGCCCTGGAGTCCTCCCGCCGC
This sequence comes from Streptomyces dysideae, assembly GCF_001514305.1. Classification (GTDB taxonomy): domain Bacteria; phylum Actinomycetota; class Actinomycetes; order Streptomycetales; family Streptomycetaceae; genus Streptomyces; species Streptomyces dysideae. The sequence goes on along the minus strand of NZ_KQ949087.1, from coordinate 147,037 downwards.
GAACTCGTCGCCTGGATCTCGCACGACCTGCGCACCCCGCTGGCCGGCCTGCGCGCGATGGCGGAGGCCCTGGAGGACGGCGTCGCCGCCGACCCGCACCGCTACCTCCGCCAGATCCGCACCGAGGTCGAACGCCTCAACGACATGGTCGGCGACCTCTTCGAACTCTCCCGCATCCACGCGGGGGCACTGGCGCTCAGCCCGAGCCGGATCTCCCTGTACGACCTCGTCGGCGACGCGCTCGCGGGCGCCGATCCGCTGGCACGCGAGTACGGTGTACGGCTGGTCGGCGGCCGGGTCGAGCCCGTGCCGGTCGAGGTGGACGGCAAGGAGATGAGCCGGGTACTGGGCAACCTGCTGGTGAACGCCATCCGCCGGACCCCCACCGACGGCACGGTCGCGGTGACCGCGGAACGCCGCCCCGACGGCGTCGTCCTCTCCGTCACGGACGGCTGCGGCGGCATCCCCGAGGAGGACCTCCCCCGAGTCTTCGACACCGGCTGGCGCGGCACCCACGCCCGAACACCCCCGGCCGGCGCGGGACTTGGCCTCGCCATCGTCCGAGGCATCGTGGAGGCTCACCAGGGCCACGCGACCGTACGGAACATCCCGGGGGGCTGCCGGTTCGAGGTGATGTTGCCGACGGCGGAGGTGTAGACGGCGGGGCCCCCACCCCCGGGGGCCTCTCACTCGCCCCGCAACCCCGCCCCGGCGAACTCCGTCATCCCCTCCTCGAACCCCACCTCGGCCTTCCACCCCAACTCCCCGCGCAGCCGCGCCGAGTCCGCCGTGATGTGCCGTACGTCGCCCAGCCGGTACTCCCCGGTGACGACGGGTTCGGGGCCGCCGTACGCCGCCGCCAGCGCGCGGGCCATCTCGCCGACCGTGTGCGGGTCGCCGCTCCCGGTGTTGTACGCCACCAGCGCGCCCTCGGCCGAACTCGCCTCCAGCGCCGCCACGTTGGCTGCGGCCACGTCCCGTACGTGCACGAAGTCCCGTCGCTGGCGGCCGTCCTCGAAGACCCGCGGCGCCTCGCCGCGGGCCAGCGCGGAGCGGAAGAAGGAGGCGACCCCGGCGTACGGGGTGTCGCGGGGCATGCCAGGGCCGTAGACGTTGTGGTAGCGCAGCGACACCGCAGAGCCGCCGGTCGCGCGTGCCCACGCCGCCGCCAGGTGCTCCTGGGCGAGCTTGGTCGTGGCGTACACGTTCCGCGGATCGACGGGAGCGTCCTCCGCGACCAGCCCCGGCGACAGGTCGGCCCCGCACACCGGGCAGGGCGGCTCGAACCGGCCCGCGTCCAGGTCGGCGACCGCCCGCGGCCCCGGCCGGACGACGCCGTGCCGCTCGCAGACATATCGGCCCTCGCCGTACACCACCATCGACCCGGCCAGCACCAGCCGCCGTACGCCCGCGTCGGCCATGCCGGTGAGCAGCACGGCCGTACCGAGGTCGTTGCGGGAGACGTACTCCGCCGCGTCCGAGAAGCCGACGCCCAGGCCGACCATCGCCGCCTGGTGGCACACCGCGTCCACGCCGGTCAGGGCGCGGCGGACGGCGTCGGGATCGCGCACGTCCGACGCGGGGTCGGCGAGGACGTCGTAGACGACGGGCTCGTGGCCGTGGGCCGACAGTGCCCGGACGATCTGGGACCCGATGAACCCGGCACCGCCGGTGACCAGTACACGCATGAGCCCACGCTAGGCCGATGACCAGCCCCGACGAACGCTCCGCGTCCGTGATGTCACGGGTCCGTAAGACCTGGCCGACACCGCACCCCCACGGGCCCGCAGCCGCCCATGCACGGGAGCGGTGCGTGGCGGTATGGCGCGGCCCGCCGCTCAGCCGGTCCCCGACACCGGCCCCGACCCGCTGCGGGCTCGCCGCAGCCGCCACGACCCCGACCCATCCACCGGCACCAGGCGCATCTCCGGCCCAACCGCCGGACGCCCCGTCACCGTTCCGCGAGATCCAGCGGAATCGTCACCGTGAACACCGTCGAACCCGGCTCGCTGCTCACCTCGATCGAGCCGCCGTGCGCCTTCACCAGGGACTGCGCGACCGCGAGGCCCAGACCGCTGCCGCCGCGGTCGCGGCTGCGGGCCTTGTCGACGCGGTAGAAGCGGTCGAAGACCCGCTCCCGGTCGGCCGGCGGGATGCCGGGGCCCGCGTCGGTGACCTTGACCAGGGCCGTGCCGTGCGCGACCGACACCGCCGCGGACACGTCCGTGCCGGCGGGGGTGTGCACGGCGGCGTTGGTGAGCAGGTTGTCCAGGACCTGGCGGATGCGCTGCGGGTCCAGGCGCATCCGCACGGCCTGCGGGGAGGGGGCCACTGTCAGCGGACGGTCCGGGTGGCCGGCCCGGAAGGCGTCCGCCGCGTCGTGGACCAGCTCCACCAGGTCCGCCTCCTCGCACCGCAGCGGTGCCTCCACCTCCGCCGCGTCCAGCCGGGCGAGCAGCAGCAGGTCGTCCAGCAGGAAGCCCATCCGGGCGGCCTCGGCCCGCAGCCGGGCCAGATGCCGGTCGCGCTCCCCGGGGGCGTTGGCGGCCGCGTACTGGAACAGGTCCGCATAGCCCCGTACGGACATCAGCGGCGTCCGCAACTCGTGGGAGGCGTCCGCGACGAACCGGCGCAGCCGCTGCTCGGCCTCCGCGCGGACCGCGAGGGAGTCGTCGATGTGCTCCAGCATCGTGTTGAACGCGGTCCGCAGCTCCGCGACCTCCGGCCCGCCGTCACGCCCGTCGGCCCGCAGCGGCAGCCGCGCCGCCGACTCGGTCAGATCGTGCGAGGCGATGCCGTGAGCGGTGGACGCCATGTCACTCAGCGGCTTCAGACCGCGCCGCAGCATCTTCCGGCCGAACACCACCAGCGCCGCCAGCGCCACCCCGAACGCGATCACCTGCACGGTGACCAGCTGGTCGATGGTGTCCTGGATGCCCTCCATGGGCGCCGCGCTGACCAGCACCACACCGGGCTGGACCTCGCAGGCCCGCAGCCGGTAAATGCCTTCCCCGTCGATCTGCACGGTGCGCAGGAGCTCGGTGTCCGAATGCGCCATGTCCTTGGCGAGCGTGGTCAGCGGGCGGATGTCGTGGGGTATGTCGGCGGGCTGGCGCAGGACCGCCGAGTCGTCCGACACGTCGTACACCGCGCTGAACCAGCCCCAGTACGGCTTCTGCGTCACCGTGCCGTTGGCCTCGGCGTCCTTGGACTGCACGGTCTGGACGACCTTCATCTGGTAGCCCAGCTGATGCTCCAGATAGTCGCGCATGTACGTCGTCAGCGAGGTGCCCACGACCGCGAACACCAGCAGGGCCAGCGCGCCCAGGCCCAGCGCCAGCCGGGTGCCGAGCCGGGTGCTGCGGTACGTCCGGCGCAGCCGCCGGATCACTCGGCGGCCTGCCGGATCACGTACCCGAAGCCGCGCACGGTGTGGATCAGCGGCGCCCCGGCGTCGTCGGACTCGTCGAGCTTGCGGCGCAGCCGGCTGACGACCAGCTCGACGACGTTGGAACGGCCGCCGAAGCCGTACTCCCACACATGGTCGAGGATCTGCGCCTTGGTCAGCACGGTCGGGGACTTGCGCATCAGATAGCGCAGCACCTCGTACTCGGTCGGCGTGAGCGTGAGCAGTCGCTCGCCGCGCCGCACCTCACGGGTGTCCTCGTCCATCGTCAGGTCCCCCACCCGCAGCACCGACCGCTGGAAACCGGGCCCGGCGCTGCGCCGCAGCACGGTCCGCAGCCGGGCCATCAGCTCCTCCACCGCGAACGGCTTGACCAGGTAGTCGTCGCCGCCCCGGGTCAGCCCCGCCACCCGGTCCGCGACCCCGTCGCGCGCCGTGAGGAACACCACGGGCACCATCGCCCCGGAGCGGCGCAGCCGGTCCAGGACACCGAAGCCGTCCAGGTCGGGCAGCATCAGGTCGAGCACCACGATGTCCGGATGGAACTCGGCGGCCAGCCGCAGCGCCTCCTCGCCGGAGTTCGCGGTGACCGCCTCCCAGCCCTCGTACCGGGCGACCGTCGCGACGAGGTCGGCGATGGGCGGGTCGTCGTCCACGACCAGAAGGCGCACTTTTTCCACCCGCCCATAGTGCGGCACCGGACCCCCGGTTCCAGGATGGGGGTATCCGCCACAGCCACATCGATAACCACTTGAAAGATGGACGACAGCTGTTCGACAGCTCCCACCGGCCAAGCTCGGGTTATCCCGGACCCGATCTAGGAGCTGCCACCCGTGACGACCGTCCAATCACCCCCTGTCGCGCCCCCCACGGCGATGAAACGCCCCAGGGTGGTGGCCCGCACGGGCCTGTACGCCGTCCTGCTCGCGAACGCGGCCGTGGTGACCTACTTCTTCGCCCAGGCCGGCTTCGCCTCGAACACCCTCATCGTGCTCGGCCGGGCGACCGGCCTGGCCGGCGCGCTGCTCATGGCGTTCCAGCTGGTGCTGGTGGCCCGGCTGCCGTGGCTCGACCGCCGCATCGGCATGGACCGGCTGACCTCCTGGCACCGCTGGACCGGCTTCAGCGTGCTGTGGACGCTGCTCGCGCACGCCGTGTTCATCACCTTCGGCTACGCCGAGGGCACCGGCATGGACCCGGTGAACCAGATCATCGACCTCGCCGAGACCGTCGAGGGCGTGCTGCGCGCCGTCGTCGCGTTCTGCATCCTCATCGTGATCGGCGTCGTCTCGGCCCGCTACGCCCGCCGCAGGCTGGCGTACGAGACCTGGCACTTCATCCACCTGTACACCTACGTCGCCGTGGTCCTGGCGTTCACCCACCAGGTCGCGGCCGGTACGACCTTCGCGTCGTCCCCGGCCGCCACGGGGTACTGGTACGCCGTCTGGGGCGTCGCCCTCGGCTCGGTGTTCGTCGGTCGGCTGGTCCTGCCGCTGTGGCGGAACTGGCGTCACCAGCTGCGCGTCTCCGCCGTGGTCCCCGAGTCGGACAACGTCGTCTCGGTCTACGTCACCGGCCGCGACCTCGACCGGCTGCCCGCGCAGGCCGGCCAGTTCTTCCTCTGGCGGTTCCTGACCAAGGACCGCTGGTGGCAGGCCAACCCGTTCTCCCTGTCGGCCGCGCCCGACGGCACCCAGCTGCGGCTCACCGCGAAGGCGGCCGGCGCCGGCAGCGCGGGCCTGCGGCACATCAAGGTCGGCACCCGCGTCTTCGCCGAGGGCCCCTACGGCGCGTTGACGACCATGCACCGCATCCGCCCGGAGGCCCTGCTCATCGCCGGCGGTGTCGGCGTCACTCCCATCCGCGCCCTGCTGGAGGACCTGCACGGCCACGCCGTGGTCATCTACCGCGTCGCCAGCGACCGGGACGCGGTCCTCTACGACGAGCTGCGCGACCTCGCCCTCGCCAAGGGCGCCGAACTGCACCTGGTGACCGGCCCGGCGGTTCCCGACAAGCTGGCGTCGGGCGAACTGGCGCGACTCGTGCCGGACATCGCCGACCGGGACGTCTTCCTGTGCGGACCGCCGCCCATGATGAACGCGGTGCTGGGCAGCCTGCGCGAGCTGAACGTGCCCAAGCCGCAGATCCACTTCGAGCGATTCAGCCTGGCGGGATGAGGAAGACACCATGAAGCGAGCCGTACCCGTCGCCGTCCTGAGCATCGCCGGCCTGGTCCCCGTCTGGCTCTACGAGCCGTCGGCCGCCACCAGCACCCAGATCACCGCCCCGGCCTCGACGCCCTCCACATCCTCGTCGTCGGGATCCTCCTCGACCGTCGTCGCGGGTACGACGGTCGACACGGAGAAGGGTGCCGTGCAGGTCGAGGTGACCTTCACGGGCCAGAAGATCACCGCCGTGAAGATGCTCCAGCAGCCGAACCATCCGCAGACCACGGCGGCGGTGCCGAAGCTGATCGAGGAGACCCTGGAGGCGCAGAGCGCGGACATCGACTCCGTCTCCGGCGCGACGATCACCAGCGAGGGCTACAAGGAGTCCCTGCAGGCGGCCCTCGACGCGAAGGGCGCCTGACGTGCGGCGCGTCGAGCAGGTGATGGGCTTCCCCGTCTCGCTGCGGGTCGACGACGAGGACGTTCCCGAGTCGGCCGCGGACGAGGTGTTCGCCTGGCTGCGGGAGGTCGACGCGCGGTTCAGCCCCTTCAAGGCCGACAGCGAGGTGTGCCGGCTGGACCGGGGTGAGATCGCACGGGGAGACGTCAGTGCGGACCTCGACGAGGTGCTGGGGCTGTGCGAGGAGTACCGGGCAGCCACCGGCGGCGCCTTCGACGTACGGCTGCCCGGGCGCGGGCTCGACCCGTGCGCGGTGGTGAAGGGCTGGTCCGTGCAGCGGGCCGCCGAGCTGCTGAAGGCGGCGGGAGCGAGGCGCTTCGTCCTCAACGCCGGCGGTGACGTGGTCGCCTCCGGCGGGCCCTGGCGCGTGGGCGTACGGCACCCCGAACACGCCGACAAGGTGTGCACGGTGCTGGAGCTCACCGACGCGGCGGTCGCCACGTCCGCCCGCTACGAGCGCGGCGACCACATCCTCGACGCCCGCACCGGACGCCCGGCGACCGGACTGCTCTCCCTCACCGTCGTGGCCTCGTCCCTGACGATCGCCGACACGACGGCGACGGCCGCGTTCGCGATGGGCGCCGACGGCATCGCGTGGGCCTCCGCTCGGCCGGGCTGCGAGGTGTTCGCCGTGGACGCGGAGCGGCGGGTGCTGCGCACGGAAGGGTTCCCGGTGGCCGGGGCCGCTCCTGGCGCGGCCGCGTGACGGCTGCCGGGGTGTGACGCGCGGGGCGGGGATCCGGCGGGTGCGGTTCCGGCCTCGACAACCCTTTCCGCCCGCCGGATACTCCCCTGAAACCCATGGACGACGGCTTCAGCCCGACGTCGTGGTCATGGACGTACGCATGCCGGGAACCGACGGCGTGGAGGCCACCCGTGCCATCACCGCCGACCGCTTCTCCACGGATCCCGACTGCCCCGTCAAGGTGCTCATCCTGAACCACGTACAACCTCGACGAAGCGGTCTACGCGGCCCTGCGCGCCGGAGCCTCGGGTTTTATGCTCAAGGACGCCGCGCCCGCCGAACTCGTCCGCGCCGTCCACGCGTTGGCGCGCGGGGACGCCTGGCTGGACCCGGTGGTCACGCCCAGGAGGTCTAGACTCTTCCCCCAACGGCCTGTACGACCATGACCGAAAACGGGCAGATTCTGCCAAACCCGAGGGGTATTCGGCGTCTTGATACGGATAGAGTCAGTCACCAAGCGGTACCCGGACGGCACGGTGGCGGTCGACCGGCTGTCGTTGGAGATACCGGACCGCTCGATCACCGTCCTCGTCGGCCCCTCGGGCTGCGGCAAGACGACGACCCTGCGCATGATCAACCGGATGATCGAGCCCAGCGAGGGCACCATCCTCCTCGACGGCGTGGACATCCTGCGGCAGCCGGTCAACACCCTGCGCCGGTCCATGGGTTACGTCATCCAGAACGCCGGCCTCTTCCAGCACCGCACGATCCTCGACAACATCGCCACCGTGCCCCGCCTGCTCGGCTGGGGCAAGGAGAAGTCGCGGGCGAGGGCGCGGGAGCTGATGGAACGGGTCGGTCTCGACGGCTCGCTCGCCAAGCGCTACCCCTACCAGCTGTCCGGCGGCCAGCAGCAGCGCGTCGGCGTGGCCCGGGCGCTCGCCGCGGATCCGCCGGTGCTGCTGATGGACGAGCCGTTCTCCGCCGTCGACCCCGTGGTGCGCAAGGGGCTCCAGGACGAACTCCTGCGTATCCAGGACGAGTTGGGAAAGACCATCGTCTTCGTCACCCATGACATCGACGAGGCCGTGAAGCTGGGCACGATGGTCGCCGTGATGCGCACCGGCGGCAAGCTCGCCCAGTTCGCCCCGCCCGCCGAACTGCTCTCCAGCCCCGCCGACGCGTTCGTCGAGGACTTCCTCGGCGCCGACCGCGGCATCCGGCGGCTGTCCTTCTTCCCGTCCGCCGGACTGGAGTTGCTCACCTCCCCGGTCGTGGCCGTCGACGCCACCGCCGAGCAGATCGCCGCCCGCGACACCACGGACGCCCCCTACCTCCTCGTAACGGACCTGGACGGCAAGCCCCTCGGCTGGAGCGAACCGCAGGACCTGACCGCCGGGGAGATCGAACCCGATCAACTCCTGCCGTACGGACGGCCGTTCGTCGCCGCAACCGACTCGCTGCGGGCCGCGCTCGACTGCGCCGTCCTCTCACCGACCGGCTGGGCCGTCGGCGTGGACACGGACGGCCGGGTCGCCGGCGTCGTCTCCCAGCAGAGCATCGGCGAGGCCATCCGCGGCGCCCACGCGGAGGGCCGGGCGGACGGCACGGCCGAGCAGGCCGCGACGGTCACGCGATGAACGAGTTCTTCGACCTGCCGAGCGACCTCCAGCACAGCTACCTCGGGCTGGTCGCACTGCACCTGCGGGAGGCACTGCTCCCGGTGCTGGCCGGGCTGCTCGTCGCGCTGCCCGTCGCCCAGCTGTGCGTGCGGCTGCGCTGGCTGTACCCGCCCGTGCTGTGGGTGACGACCGTGCTGTACGCGATCCCGTCGCTCGCCTTCTTCGTCATCCTCATCGACTACACCGGCCTGAGCGAGCTCACGGTGATGATCCCGCTGGCCGTCTACAGCCTGGTGGTGCTCGTCCCGGCGATCGTCGACGGTGTGCGGTCGGTGCCGCAGGAGACGCTGGCCGCCGCCACCGCCATGGGCTTCGGGCCCGTACGACGCTATGTCCAGGTCCAGTTGCCGATCGCCGCGCCGGCCATCATCGCCGGGCTGCGGGTGGCGTCCGTGTCCAGCGTCTCCCTCGTCAGCGTCGGCATGCTGATCGGCAACGCGGGCGCCCTCGGAAACCTGCTCAACAGCGGCATGATCTACAACCAGCCGCGTCTGGTGTGGCTCTCCGTGATCGGCACGGCCGTCCTCGCCATCCTCGTGGACATCGCCCTGATCGTCCTCCGTGAGCTGGTGACGCCCTGGATGCCCCGCGGCAGCCGTAGGACCACGCGCCCGACCGCCCTGAAGGACGCCGCCCGGTGAACGTACTGACCTACATCGACGCCTTCTTCAGCGACAGCGCCCACTGGCAGGGGTACGACGGCATCCCGACCCGCGTCGTCGAACACATCCAGTACACGCTGATGGCACTCGGCATCGCCGCCGTCGTCGGGCTGCCGACCGGCCTGGTCACCGGCCACACCGGGCGCGGCGGCAACACGCTCGCCCTCATCGCCACCGCCGCCCGCGCGCTGCCCAGCTTCGGCCTGATGGTGCTGATGTTCGTGCTGCTCGGCCTGGGCATGGCCCCGGTGATGATCCCCCTGGTCGTGCTCGCCATCCCGCCCATCCTGGTCACCACCTACGAGGCGATGCGCGCCGTCGACCCCGCCCCGGTGGACGCCGCCCGCGGCATGGGCATGGCCGAGGCCGGAGTCCTGTTCCGGGTCGAACTGCCGGTGGCGCTGCCGCTGATCCTCAGCGGACTGCGCACGGCGGCCATCCAGATCGTCTCGACGGCCACCATCGCCGCGTACGTCAGCTTCGGCGGCCTCGGCCGCTACATCATCGACGGCCTCTACCAGCGGAACTACGAGAAGGTCGTGGGCGGCGCCACCCTGGTCGCCGCGATGGCCCTGGCCACGCTCGCGGTGTTCTGGGCCGTCGGGCGCCTCACGGTGTCGCGCGGGGTGCGCCGCGGCGCCTGACGCGGTGTATCCCGGCCTATCCCGCGGCTCACCCGCCGGTGAGCGCCAGCGCCTGCTCCAATACGACGAGCAGCGCGTCGCGCACCGAGCCGCGCTCCCGGGCGTCGAACACCAGCACGGGGGCGCTGTCGGTGACGCCGAGCGCCCAGCGGACCTCCTCCAGGGTGTGCTCGACCTTGCCGTCGAAGGGCTTCACGGCGACGGCGAACGGGATCCGCCGGTGCTCGAAGTAGCCGACGGCGGCGTAGCAGTCGTCGAGGCGGCGGGTGTCGACGATGACAGCCCGCCGACCGCGCCCTCGACGATGTCGTCCCACATGAACCCGAACCGCTCCTGGCCGGGCGTGCCGAACAGGTACGGCTTCAGGGTCGGGTCGATGGTGATGCACCCGAAGTCCATCGCCACCGTCGTGGTGGTCTTGCCCACGCCGAAGCCGCCCGCGATCACCATCTTGAACGGCAGCGGGGAGTCCTGTTGCCAGAACTCATGCTCAGCCGGACGCCCCGAACGGTGTTGGGCTCATCCGTTACGACACCGCGCGCCCCAACCGTCCCGCATCCACCCCGGACCGCAACTGCTCGTCCTTTGAGGCCAATCGGTAATCCGATTTCGCTTGACTGATCAAGAAGTGGCTGGATTGGATCAGATGAGAGACCCTCAACCCCCTGACCCGGAACGGGAATCGTGACTTCCACCGCCCCACGCAGCAGGTCCATCAGGCGTCACCCCGGAGCGGCCGCCGTCGCGCTCGCCGCTACTACGGCCCTGCTGGCGGGCTGTTCCTCGTCCGACCCGGCGGACGACCCGCTGGCGGAGGACAAGGCCAGCGGCGGCACGGTCGTCGTCGGCTCCAACAACTTCCCCGAGAGCATCCTGCTCGCCGACATCTACGGCGAGGCGCTCAAGGCCAAGGGCGTCAAGGTCAGCTACAAGCCCAACATCGGCAGCCGCGAGACGACGTACGGCCTGCTGGAGAACGGCTCCATCACCGTCCTGCCGGAGTACAACGGCTCGCTGCTGTCCTACCTGGACTCCAAGGCGGAGCAGACGTCGGCCGACGCGGTGAACGCCGCGGTGAAGTCCAAGCTGGACTCGGAGCTGACGCTGCTGGAGTCGTCGCCCGCCGAGGACAAGGACTCCGTCAGCCTCAACGCGGAGACGGCGAAGAAGTACAACCTCACCGCCGAGTCCACCCTCGAGGACCTCAAGGACATCGCCCCGGAGCTGGTCATCGGCGGCTCGCCCGAGTTCCAGACCCGGCACCAGGGCCTGGTGGGCCTGAAGTCCGAGTACGGCCTGGAGTTCAAGTCCTTCAAGGCGCTCGACGCGGGCGGCCCGCTGACCCTGGCGGCGCTGAAGAAGAACACCGTGCAGGCCGCGGACATCTTCACCACGGACCCGAGCATCATCAAGGAGAGGTTCGTCGTCCTCCAGGACCCGAAGAACCTCTTCGGCTACGCCAACGTGACCCCGCTGGTCTACAAGAGCGGCCTCGACCAGGAGGGTGTGGCAGCCCTCAACGCGGTCTCCGCCAAGCTGGACACCAAGACGCTGCTCGACCTGGACTCCCAGGTGCAGCTGGAGAACAAGGACCCGCTGGACGTCGCCCAGGCCTGGCTGAAGTCGGCCGGACTGGTCTGACACCGAGCACCTTCGGACACCACGGCGGACGGACCGACGCGGGCACCTCTCCTTACGGGAGGTGCCCGCGTCGTCCTGAACGGCTTACGGCTCAGTAGCCGACCTGGAACGTGGCGTCCTGCCGCTCGGTGGCCGTGGCGACCGGGTCGATGCGCAGGGCGTAGTCCGCGTGCCGGATGTAGCGGGTCGGGAAGTTGTACGAGCGGAACGACGACCACGAGGAGTCGGCGAGCCCGGCCGTCCGGTAGAACGTGGCGTCCGCCGCGAACGTCGACGTGCCGTCGTTCGCGTCGAGGCGCAGGTTGTAGCTGTAGTGCCGCAGATAGCGGGCCGGGTAGTTGACCGACTGGAAGGACACCCCGGCGGAGTCGGCGAGGCCCGGCACCAGCTTCCACTGGGAGTCGGGGTACGGGTCGAAGGGGTACTCCTCGATCCGCCCGGCGAAGCCGCTGTGCCGGACGTAACGGGCCGGGAAGTTGTACGACTTCAGCCGGTTCCAGGCCGGCGCGCCCCACTTCGCGACCAGGTTGGTGTACTCGGCCGAGGTGATCGGGTGGATGGCGCAGTGCTTGGAGTTCAGCGGCTGGGTGTAGAGCCGCTGGTCGAGCGCCGTCCAGGTGCCGGCCGCCAGGTCGGTGGACTGCCAGGCGTAGAAGACACCGTTGGGCGTGTAGGTGTCGCCCCAGAGGTACCAGGCGTTGGACGTCAGGGACTTCACCACCGTCGGCGCCTCCGTCCCGCCGTGCGCGACCGGTGTGCTGAAGGCCGTGAAGCTGCCGGGGTTCAGGGACGTGGATCTCGCGCCCACCAGCGTCTGGTTCCGCTTGTGGTAGAGGTAGTTGACGCCGTTCACGCCCACGGTCATGTTGCCGTCGATGACGTCGTAGCCGGGGTCGAAGAAGACCTGCGGGCTCTCGGTCGTGCGGAAGTCGGTCGTGTAGCTGACCATGATCACGTTGTGGCCGCTGCTGTTCACCGACGAGTAGAGGATGCCGTACCTGCCGCGCCCCGCGTCCCAGTAGGCCTCCGGCGCCCAGCTGTGGGTGTCGGTCATGTCGTGCAGCTTCAGCAGCCGGTAGCCGGTGAAGGAACGCAGGTCGGCCGAGTCCCAGACGTGGATGTTCACGCTGTCCCGGTTCCAGTCGGTGCCCTTGAGGTCCGTCGCCAGCACGACGAAGGTGCCGTCCTGCTTGCGCATCACGAACGGGTCGCGGAGCCCCGCGGCCCCCGCGGTCGGCGTGACCACGGGGTTGTTCTGGTTCAGCGGCATCCATTGCAGACCGTCGGTGCTGACGGCCAGGTGGAGACCGTAATCGGCCTCGAGCATGGTCGTGGACTCGGTGAAGTAGACCATGACATAGGCGGAGTCGGCGGCGTGGGCGGTCCCGGCGCCGATGGCCAGCGCGCCGGTGGCGACGAGCGGCATGGTGGCGGCCATGCCGAGGAACGTACGGCGGGAGGGGTGCGGCTCGGGGGTCATGCACTCTCCAGTGGGGGTCGATATCTCGAACGAAGTTCGGGGGGTCGGCCAGAAGGTAGAAGCGTGCCGCGTACCCGTCAATAACACGGTCGGCCTTGGCGGATTCCCGCCACCCGACCGGCGTCAGTCGGCCCGTACGGCCGCCGCGATCAACTGGTCGATCAGCGCGATCAGTACGTCCCGGCACGACTCCCGATCCCGCGCGTCGCACAGCAGCACCCGCACATGCTCCGGCAGTGCCAGGGCCTCCCGGATGTCCTCGGCCGGATACGGATGCTCGCCGTGGAAGCCGTTGACGCCGACGACGAAGGGGATGCGCCGGCGTTCGAAGAAGTCGATCGCGGCGAAGCTGGACTCCGGGCGGCGGACGTCGACCAGGACCACCGCGCCCAGGGCGCCGATCGCCAGGTCGTTCCACATGAACCAGAACCGCTGCTGTCCGGGCGTGCCGAACAGATACAGCACCAGTTCCCGGCTGATGGTGATCCGGCCGAAGTCGAGGGCCACGGTGGTGGCCTTCTTCTCCTCGATGCCGTCGAGGTCGTCGACGCCCAGGCCGGCGACGGTCAGCGGTTCCTCGGTACGCAGCGGGACGATCTCGCTGACCGAGCCGACCATGGTGGTCTTGCCGACGCCGAAACCCCCGGCGACGAGGATCTTGACGGTGTCGGGCGCCGTAGCAGCCTGAGCGGTGACGTCAGAGCCGGCCAAGGCCGTCCCTCACTTTCTGCAGCAGGTCCAGGTCCGGGGTACGGGCGGAGACGGGGTGCGGCGGGTGGGCGGTGATCAGCCCCGCCTCCAGCAGATCGCAGAGCATGATCACGACCACGCTCACCGGCAGGTCGAGATGGGCCGCGAGCTCCGCGACGGCGATCGGCCGTGCGCAGCGCCGCAGGATCCGCAGTTGCTCGGGCTGCGGCCGGGGGGCCCGGACCGGCGGTGGATCCACCGCCATCAGGGTCGTGATCAGCGTGAAGTCGGCGCGGCTCGGGCGGGTCCGGCCGCCGGTCAGGGTGAAGGGTCGGACGAGCCGCCCCGCAGAGTCGTCTCCGCCCACCTCACGCGCCGGGACCGACATTGGCACGCGGCGCCGCGCTGAGGTGCTCACCGATCTTCTTCACCAGCATGTTCATCTGGTACGCCACCACCCCGACGTCCGCGCCCTGACTGGTCAGGACGACCAGGTGGGCGCCGGGGCCCGCGGAGGTGAGGATCAGATAGCTGTGCGCCATCTCGATGAGCGCCTGGCGCACCGGGCCGCCCCGGAAGTCCATGCTGACGCCCTTGCTGAGGCTCATCAGGCCGGACGCGGTCGCCGCCAGCCGTTCGGCGTCGTCGCGCAGGAACCCGGTGGACTTGCTGACGACCAGCCCGTCCTCGGAGAGCACGACGGCGTGGTTGACCTCGGCGACCCGCTCCACGAGTCCGGTGAGCAACTGGTCGAGCGCGGTGTGCGTGGCGGGGGTGGGGCGTGTCATGGCGATGTCCTTCATGAGCGGTCGGCGGGCGGCGTCGCGGAGACGGTCGGGTCGGCGGTGGTCGGCGTCGTCTCCTCGTGGGTATCGTCCTCGTCACGCGCCTGGAGTGTGCCGCGCTGGAAGCCGGCCAGCGAGGAGGCGGCACGCTCCGCGGTGAAGTCGTCGGTGTCGCCGTCCTCCTCGACGGGCACGGACTCCTCGCGCAGTTCGACGGCCAGGCTCGTCTGCGGCACCCGGCGGGGGAGCGGGGTGAGCCCCTCCCGCCGGGGCGCGGGGACAGGCGCCGGGGCGGCGGCGGGTACGGGTGCGGTCCGGGCGGGGATGTCGGGACGGGACTCCCGTACGGGCTCGTCCGCCACGGCGGCCTCCGCGTGCTCGACTTCTTCGGGGTCGGCGGGGATCTGCGGGGACGCGGCGGCGGACGCCTCGGGCACCACGACGTCGTGCGGGATCAGCACGATCGCCGTGGTCCCGCCGTACGGCGAGGAGCGCAGCGTGACCGTGATGCCGTGCCGGTTGGCGAGCCGGGCGACGACGAACATGCCGAGCCGCAGGTCGTCGGCGAGCGCCACCACGTCGAACTGCGGGGGCTCCGCCAACTGCTCGTTGAACGAGGCGTAGTCCTCCTCCGACATGCCGAGACCGCGGTCCTCGATCTCCACGGCCAGACCCTTGGCGACCACCGCGGCCCGCACCCCGACCGGGCTGGGCGCGGGGGAGTACGCGGTCGCGTTGTCGATCAGCTCGGCCAGCAGATGGATGACGTCGGCGACCGCGGGCGGGGCGAGCGAGACCTCCTCCTCGGTGTGCACCTCCACCCGCTGGTACTCGGCGACCTCGCCGACGGCGCTGCGCAGGATGTCGATCAGCGCGACCGGCTCGGTCCAGCTGCGGCCGGGCCGCTCACCGCTGATGATGACGAGGTTCTCCTCGTAGCGGCGCAACTGGCTGGCCGTGGAGTCCAGTTCGTACAGGCCCTGCAGGACGTCGGGGTCGGTGTGCCGGCGCTCCAGCGCGTCCAGCTTGGTGAGCTGGAGGTTGACCAGGTTCTGGCTCTGCCGGGCGATGCCCAGGATGACCTTCTGGAAACCGCGCCGGGTGTCGGCGAGTTCGACCGCGGTGTGCACGGCGGTGCGCTGCGCGGTGTTGAACGCCTTGGCGACCTGGCCGAGTTCGTCGCGGCCGTAGTCCAGCGGCGGGGTCGCCAGCTCCACGTCGACCGTCTCGCCCCGCTCCAGCCGGGCCACCACGTCGGGCAGCCGCTCCTGGGCCAGGCTGAGCGTGGCCTCGCGCAGGCCGTGCAGCCGGCGGGACAGGGAGCGGGTGATCCGCCAGGACATCACGGCGCACACCAGTACGGCGACGAGACCGCCGACGCTCAGGGAGCCGGCCTGGATGAGCAGCGACTGCGCCTTGTCGCCGGTCCGGTCGAGCAGGGCCCGGGTCTGCTGCTGGATCAGCACGGTGTACTGGTCGGAGAGCGCGTCGATCGCGCCGGTCCACTGCTTCTGCGCGTCGGGCAGGGCGGTCCTGAGGGCCTCGCCGCTGCCCGTCGTACGCGCCGCGAGCACCTGGTTCTCGATGACCTCCACGGTCTGCCACGCCGACCCCTGGAGAATCCGCTCGGTCTGGGTCTTCACGCTGCCGCTCAGCGCGGGCACGATCTGGTCCTCGAGGAGCCACCGGCGTGCGTTGACCAGCTCCGTGAACCGGGCCCGGGTCTCACCCTCGAGATTCCCGGACGGCCACGCCAGGGTGAGCATCGCGTCCTCCTGGGACACCAGCTCCGCCGCCTGCTCCAGCATGACGAGCGGACCGGCCTGCGAGGTGAGGTTTCCGTCGTCGACCTGGGAGAGTTCGCGGAAGGCGTTGATCTGGTCGTCGATGATCGAGGTGTACTGGTCGAGTGCCTGCTGCGGGGAGATGTCGGTGAGATCGTCGACCTGGTCCCGGTAGTACTCGAGGCTGCCGACCCCCGCGACGACGGAGTACATCCGGTCGCCGATGCGGTACGGGGCGTCGGCGATCGCGTCCGACCGGCCGACCAGCTTCGCGATCGCCGCGTCCGTCTCCTGCCGTTGTTCGTCGAGGAGGGGCCGGGCGCCGCTCTGGCCGGCCAGGAGTGCGGCCGAGAGACCGCGCTCCCGCTGCAGGGCGAGCGTCGCGTCGGTGCCCATGGCGCCGGTCGACCTGCTCAGCTCGGTCTGTTCCCGCAGCCGCAGCCCCTCAGAGAACATCTGCGTGGTCGTCACACCCCACATGGCGGCGAGGGTGACGCTGGGAATCAGGGCCAGGAGGATCAGGGAGAGACGTATGGAGCCGAGGCGGCGGCGCCGGGTACGGGTCCGAGGAGACATCGTCGTCCTATGGGCGTTCAGTGGGAGTGGGGAGTGGGCAGCGGCGGTGTTGAGGATGCTATCCGTACGTCGTACGAACTGTCCGGTCAGCGGGTTCCGCCGGCGGCGAAGCCCGCCACCGAGGCGACGTTCGCCTTCGTCACGAACGCGGGGCCGGTGAGTACCGGGGCCACCCCGCCGCCGCTGATGTTGCCGTTGTTCTTGTACAGCCAGAGCGAGTCCACGGCGAGATAGCCCTGCAGATACGGCTGCTGGTCCACCGCGAACTGCACGGAGCCGCTCTTGACGGCCTTCACCAGCTCGTTGTTGAGGTCGAAGGTCGCGACCCCGGCGTCACTGCCCGACTCCTTCACCGACCCCACCGCGGCGAGCGCGAACTGCGCGCCCATCGTGACCACCTCGTCGATGCTGGGGTCCTGCCGCAACTTGGCGGTGATGGAGCCGGTCACCGCGTCCGTGTCGGTGCCCTCCACGTAGAGGTTCTCCGTATCGCCGCCGAACGCCTTCTTCACGCCGGCACAGCGCGCCTCCAGGGCGACGTTGCCGCGCTCGTGGATGACGCACAGGGCGTGCTTGGCCTTGAGGCCGTCCAGCTTGTCGCCGACGGCCCGGCCCGCGACGCTCTCGTCCTGGCCGAAGTACTCCAGGAGCCCCGCGGCCTGCCAGGCGTCGATACCGGAGTTGAGGCCGACCACGGGTATCCCCGCCGCCCTGGCCTCGGCGACCGGGCCCTTCATCGCGGCCGGCTTGGCCAGCGTCACCGCGATCCCGTCGACGCGCCGGCGGATCGCGTCCCGCATCAGCTGCGCCTGCCCGGCCGGGTCGGAGTCGCTCGCATAGGTCAGTTCGATGTTGTCCTTGGCGGCCGCCGCCTGGGCGCCCCTCTGCACCAGCTCCCAGAAGGCGTCCCCCTCCCCGCCGTGCGTGACCAGCGCGACCTCCAGCCGCGCGCCGCCGGCCGCGTCCGTGCCGGTCCCGCCGGACTCGGAGCAGGCGGCGAGCAGCAGACAGGCGGCGGCCACGAGGGCCGCGGTACGGGTGGAACCGGTGGGTGGCGGAGTCTTCATGAGGGTGCGGCACCTCGCTGTGCGGCCGAGCCGGAAGAACGGGGAGAGCACGGACAGGCCGGGCCGTACGGGGGACGTACGCCGGCCGGCCGACTCTCGCTGGGCCGGATCACATCGCGTGTGACCACCGGTAGTCAAGTGTGCGAGTACGTGGAGTGAGTTGTCGCTGCCACATCGTGATGATCCGCTGGCCGGGAGCACGGCCGGGAAGCGCCACCGGCCGCGCTCACCAGGTCGATTGCGACGGCGAACGAGCGCGAAGGCCCAGCCCCCCAGCCCCCGGTCACCCCGTCTTGCGCGCGACCGCCCCGTACATGGCGATGTCCGCGTCCCGGATCACCTCGGTACCCGTGCCGTCCGGCCGCCACTTGTGCACCTGCACGATGCCCGGCTCGACGAGCTCGAGCCCGTCGAAGAACTCCTCGGCCTCCGCGAAGGTACGCAGCCGCATCGGCATGCCCCGCGCCGCGTACTCCCGGGCCACCCGCCCGACCTCCTCCGGCGCGAACTCGGCCGTACCGATGGACATCGCGAGAAAGCTCCCCACGGGCAGCGGATCGAGCAGCCGACGCACGATCCCGACGGCATCGTGCTCGTCGAGCAGAAAATGCACGATCGCGATCACGGTCAACGCCACCGGCTCACCCGGATCGAGGGTCTCCCGGAACGCCGGGGCATCCAGAACGGCCGCCGGATCGAGCATGTCCGCCTCGATGTACGACGTCTTCCCCTCGGGCGTACTCGACACCAGCCCCTGGGAGAGCGCGAGCACGAGCGGGTCGTTGTCGACGTACACGACCCGCGCCGCAGGGGCCACGGACTGGGCGATCTCATGGATGTTCGGGGAGGTGGGGATGCCGGTCCCGATATCGAGGAACTGCCGTATCCCCTCCTCCTCGGCGAGATACCGCACGGCACGCTGCATGAAGTCCCGGTTGGCCCGCATGTGAACGGGCAGAGCGGGCCACTCCAGAACCATGGCGTCGCCCGCTTCCCGGTCGGCGGGATAGTGGTCCTCCCCGCCGATGATGTAGTCGTAGATCCGAGCGGAGTGAGCGGTGGAGGTGTCGATACGGTCGGCGGGAAGTTCGTGGGCGGACAAGAGGCCTCCTGGGATAGGTGAGTCGGCGGCGACTGGGCACCAGTCTCAGCCTTCCCGAGTCAGGGGCGCGGGGCTATGACAATTTCGCGGCTCCGCCGCGTGGGCGCGACAAGCCCCCACCGCCCCGCACCCGCCTACGGCGCCCCGACCGCCGCTTCCTTCCGCCGCTGCCGCCGACTACGCCGAGGCTCCTGATCAGGCAGCCACCCAAAGATGAGACAGCTACCCACCACCCCCAGCGTCATCCCCACAAAGAACCCACCGAGATTCGACGTCACCCAGCTCCCCAACGACAGCAGAACGCCGGTGACCGAGTAGAACAACCGCTGCCCAGGGCTGAACAACGTCAACAACCCGCACACCACCATCAGCGCAGGCAGCAGATACCCGGCCAGCCCCTGCATCCCGATGTGCAGCACGACCTTCATCGAGGCTTTCTCCGTGACCAGGATCTCCGCCCCGCCCAGGGCGAGCAACAGCCCGCCCCAGAACGGCCGGCCGGCCCGCCACCGACGGAAGGCGGGCCGCAGTCCGTCAGGCGAACGCTCCGACATCAGCAACCCTTGTCGCTGAAGCGGAGTTTCAGCCCGGGCAGCTTGAACACGGCAGCGGTCGTCGCGTAGTTGGTCTGCCGGAGGTCCGCGATCCGTACGGTGTCGGCCTGCTGGCTGAACACACCCTTCGGCCCCTGGACCCCCGCCTTGGTGAGCGTACTGGCGTCGTTGCCGATCTCGATGTTGTCGAAGGCCGCGTTACCGGACAGCTCGGTCGAGTCGGTGGTCAGATCGGTCGCGCTCACCTTCTCCGCCCCGCCGCCCGCCGTGATCAGCAGGTTGGTGCCGCCGAGGTCGACGCTCTGGCACAGCTTCGTCAGCGTCGCGTTCTTGATCGCGGAGGTGACCACCAGGACCTGCCCGCCGGTGTCCCCCTCGTTGGGGCTGCCCGGCGCCATGTGGTCGAGGGCGCCGAACTGCTCGAACCCGGTGCCGTTCAGCTCGGTCGCGGTGACCGTGAACGGCATGCCGGAGATGGCGAACTGGACACCCAGCGCGCCCTCGGCGGTGAGAACCGCGAGTGTGGCGGCGGCCAGGGTGGCCGGTACCGCCATCACCGCGGCCCGGCGGGCCCGGACCCGCCCGCGTCTCACGGAACCGCTTTCCTCGTTGGCCATGTCTGCTCCCAGGTGCGTAGAAAGTGCTGGTCTGGCATCAGTGGCGCGTTGTCCTGGCGCGGACAGCGGATACGGCGCACGTTTCGTACTCCGCAGTAGCCGCCGAGGAAGTTACCGGTGGTTACATTCAAGGGTCAAGGGAGTTGTGAAAAAAGGATGTCGATTGTGCGCCACCTGTGACTCAAGGGATTCCCAGGGGTGGCAAGGGGCTCACGGATCGCATCAACTCCCTTGCAACACCTTGACGTTGACTGACCATCAGGTCTACAACTCTCCCTGCTGTCCCCCTGGATCCGTGGCGCCGGATCCGCCGCGGCGCGGCGATTCCTTCACGGCACCCGCACGGTCGCTTCCCCCCTCGGTCCGTGCCGGTCGCCCCTCCCGCCCGGCCCGGCCGGAGGCTCCGAAACCCGGGGTCTCCGGCCGGTCCCGGCCGGCTGCCGTTGCCGGTCCGTCACGTACGGAGAAGGCGTCACGGGCCGGCAGCGGCGGACGCCCACTCGCGTCCGCCCTTGCCCCATCCCCCCTTTGCCCCACCCCCCTTTCACCCCCACCTCGGAGAAGAGGCACCCGCATGCGCACTCGCACTCTGCTCACCCTCGCCGGCACCGTCGCCGCCCTCACCCTGTCCGCCGCCCCCGCGTCCGCCGCCGACGGCACGGTCCTCACCACCGGCTCCACCGGGGGTACGGCCGTCGCGGTCGGCGACGTCCTCACCGCACCGCTGGCCAGTGGCACCGCCGCCACCCTCTACTCCAGCGCGACCGGCACCAGCGGCATCTCCTGCACCAACTCGCAGTTCACCGCCACCGTCACCGACAACCCCGAGGCACCGGGCACGGCCACCGAGTCGCTCTCCGGGCACACCTTCGACAGCAGCAGCTGCACCAGCAACGTCGTCGGCGTGCTCGGCGTCACCAGCATCACGGTCGACAACCTGCCATACACCACCACCGTGGCCTCCGACGGCACCGTCACCGTGACCCCGGCCGAGGGCTCCACCATCCAGACCACAGTCCGGCTGAGGACCCTGCTCGGCACCATCACCTGCGTCTACCAGGCCCCCAGCCTGATCGGCACGGCCGACAACGACGACAACAGCATCAACTTCGACGACCAGCAGTTCACGAAGAGCTCCGGCTCCTCGCTCTGCTTCGCCAACGGCTTCTTCACCGCCAAGTACGCCCCGGTGACCGACAACGGCGAGCTGGTCTTCGTCAACTAGCCCTCGTGGGCCCGGAGTTCACCTCCGGCGCAGACGCAGCGCCAGGGCGGCGCCCCCGGTGAGCACCAGCACCGCGGCGGCGCCGCCCGCCAGCATCGGGGCCGAGGGGCCCGTGGGGCCGCCGGCGGTGGACGCCACCGGGGTGCTGTCGTCCTGAGTCCGGGGAGTCGCCTCGGGCGTACGGGAAGGGGGGGTACGCGAAGGCGTCGTACGGGACTTGGCCGTCGGCGACGGGCTGCTGCTCGTACGGTCCTTTCCGGCGGCGGCCGACGGGGACGCCGGGACCCCGCCACCCGCCTCCGCCTTCCCGGCCGCCGGGAACACCACGTCCGAGCACGAGTAGTAGGTGTCCGGCGTGCTGCTGTTCTGCCAGACCGTGTACAGCACATGACGCCCGGTCCGGTCGGACGGCAGCTTCGCCGTGATCCGGTACGCCCCGTCGGTCAGCGCCGGGTCCGTCACTTGTGCGAACGGCCGCTCCGGAAGGTCGGACCAGGTCAGCGGTTTCGTCGGGTCGTAGCCGGACTTGGTGAGGTAGAGGCGGAACGTGCCGGTGTGCGGGATCGTCGAGACGTACCGCATGGTCAGCGTGGTGCCCGGGGTCGTCCGGGTGCCCGGCCAGTCGGCGCGGGCGAGGTCGAGGCCCCGGTAGGCGGACAGGCCGCCGCTGCACAGCTGTCCGTCGGGGACGGTCTGCCGGTCCCGGCCGTTGACGTTCGCCACCCGCAGGTTGTCCCAGGCCGTGAAGGGGCCGCCGTTCGCGGCGACGGCCGCACGGCACGCCGCCGACCCGGCCGCGGCACCGCCGTCGGGGGAGCAGGCGTACACCCGGCTGACCGGATCCGTCGGCGCGCCGTGCGCATGGGCCGGTCCCGCCGCCCAGGCCGTGAGCAGCAGCGGGGTCACGGCGGCGGCCGCCAGGCGTGCGGTCGTACGGGCCATCCGGAACCTCTCCCAGGGGTGGCGTGAAAACGGTGTGCTCCCGAGCAGTACGGGAATCCGTTCCGGCGCGTTCACCGCGCCACGGTCCACGCAAAGCGGCCATAGACGGTCAACTGCGCGACAGCGAGGGTGAGTTTCCGGACTGATCGAGGGTTTCCCCTGTATCCGGATGACCAGCTGTTTGCCTATCGTTCGAGCACAGCCGAACCACAGGTAACCCCGAACGGATATCGGCTCGCGCAGGCCGGCCGCCGCGCCCGCTTTTCGGTTCACCCCCCCTCCGCTTCGACGGCGAAGCGAATCTGACCGCCGCTCCGCGCTGCCCGGAGTCCGGCCACTGAAAGGCAAAGCCCTTGCGTACCTCTGCCTCCATGAGACGGAAGCTGATATCCGTCGCCGCTGTCTCCGCCGCGCTGCTCTCGGCGACCTCCGCGTCGGTCGCCGTTGCCCAGGAATCCACCGCCCCGGAAGCCGCCGCCCCCGTCCCGGCGGCCCTCACCGAGGCCGCCCCCGGCACCACGGCCGAGCGCCTCATCGTCGGTTACAAGCCCGGCGCCACCGAGGCCAAGTCGAACAAGGCCGCCGAGGCCGACGCCGTCGCCAAGGGCAAGGAGACCGGCGAGGACGTCGACTTCCAGCGCCGCCTCGGCACCGGTGCCGCCCTGATCGACCTGGGCGAGCAGCTCACCAAGGCGGACGTCGCCGACGTCGTCGCCGAGTACCAGGCCGACCCGCAGGTCGCCTACGTCGTGCCCGACCGGCTGAACAAGCCGCTGGCCACGCCCAACGACACCGAGTACACCAAGCAGTGGGACCTGTTCGAGGCCACCGCGGGCATGAACCTGCCGGCCGCCTGGGACGTCGCCACCGGCACCGGCGTGACCGTCGCCGTCATCGACACCGGCTACGTCACGCACTCCGACCTCGGCGCCAACATCGTCGCGGGCTACGACTTCATCTCCGACACCGCCGTCGCCAACGACGGCGGCGGCCGTGACAGCAACCCGGCGGACCCGGGCGACTGGACCGCGAACCGTGAGTGCTCCTCCGACTGGACGGCCCAGTCCTCCTCCTGGCACGGCACCCACGTCGCCGGCACCATCGCCGCGGTCACCAACAACAGCAAGGGCGTCGCGGGCATCGCGTACAACGCGAAGGTCTCCCCGCTGCGCGTCCTCGGCAAGTGCGGTGGCTACGACTCCGACATCGTCGACGCCATCACCTGGGCGTCCGGCGGCAGCGTCTCCGGTGTCCCGGCCAACAGCAACGTCGCCAAGGTCATCAACATGAGCCTGGGCGGCGGCGGTGCCTGCTCCACCGCCACGCAGAACGCCATCAACGGGGCTGTGAACCGCGGTACGACGGTCGTCGTCGCGGCGGGCAACAGCAACGCCAACGCGGCCAACTACTCGCCGGCCAGCTGCAACAACGTCATCTCCGTGGCCGCGACCAACCGCGCCGGCTCCCGCTCGTACTACTCCAACTTCGGCTCGGTCGTCGACATCGCGGCCCCCGGCGGCGAGACCCGTACGACCACCGCGAACGGCATCCTGTCCACGCTGAACTCCGGTTCGCAGGCGCCGTCCTCCGAGTCGTACAGCTACTACCAGGGCACCAGCATGGCCGCCCCGCACATCGCGGGCCTCGCCGCGCTGATGAAGTCGGCCAACTCGTCGCTGACCCCGGCGCAGATCGAGTCGGCGATCAAGACCAACTCCCGTGCCCTGCCCGGCACCTGCTCGGGCGGCTGCGGCGCCGGCCTGGCGGACGCGGCCAAGACGGTGCAGGCGGTGAGCGGCTCCGGCGGCTCCACCGGGGGCACCACCTTCACCAGCAGCACGGCCGTCTCCATCCCGGACAACAGCTCGGCCGTCGAGTCCTCCATCACCGTCAGCGGCCGCAGCGGCAACGCCCCCTCGGCCCTCCAGGTAGGTGTGGACATCACCCACACCTACCGTGGTGACCTGGTGATCGACCTGGTCGCCCCGGACGGCTCGACGTACCGTCTGAAGTCCGCCAGCTCCTCGGACTCCGCGGACAACGTGAAGACCACCTACACGGTGAACGCGTCCAGCGAGACCGCCAACGGCACCTGGAAGCTGCGGGTGCAGGACACGGCCGCGCTGGACACGGGCCGGATCAACAGCTGGAACCTGACGTTCTGAACGTCGACGTGACAGACCGCGCCCCCTAGGGCGCGGGCCACGAGCGGGCGGGTCGGCCGGTGCGGATGGGGCATCGGCCGGCCCGCCGTCATGTGCGGGTCGCCCCACATGTCGGGCGCGAGCCCCCAATGCCGCGCGCGGGTCCCGGAACGCGCCCCGTCGGCCGCCGCTCCGTGTCGGGCGCGGGCCCACGATGTGGTGTGCGGGTCTCGGGGCGTGCCCCGTCGGCCGCTGTCTCATCGCGATCCGCGTGCCACGCGTGTGCTCACGCGCGGAACGCCGCCAGATGATCCCGCGCCCACTCCCGGTACCCGCCCGCCGGCCGCCCGAGCAGCTCCGCCGCCGTCGGATCCACCCGCCCCTTCGCCCCTGCCCGGCCCCGCGCCGCGCTCTCGACGAGCGCGTCGGCCAGCGCCGCGGGATACCGGGCGAGCAGCCGCAGCCGCGCCTCAGTCTCGCTCAACTCCTCGAACCCCAGCGGCCGTTGCAGCAGCTCTCCGAGAACCTCCGTCTGCCGTACGGCACTGACAGCTTCGGGCCCGGTGAGCGGATACGCCCGCCCGGCGTGCCCGTCCGCGTCCAGCAGCGCCCGCACCGCCACGTCGGCGACGTCCCGCGGATCGACCGTCGCGCTGACCGAGGTCCCGTCCCGGGCGCGTACGACCCCCTCCTCCCGCACCGACCGGGCCCAGCCGAGGGTGTTGGACATGAAGGCGCGGGGGCGGAGCAACGTCCACAACAGGCCCGACGCGCACAGCAGTTGCTCGTTCCTCCGCTGCCAGGCCGTGAGCAGGTCGGTGGCGTCCGGATCGGTCACCGCCAGCGCCGACAGCTTGACCACATGCCGTACGCCCGCCGCCCGCGCCGCCGCCACGAAGTGCTCGTCATGGGCAGGCGTCAGCGGATCCGAGGTGACGAGCAGGGCCGACCGTACGCCGGCCAGCGCCCGCCGCAGACTCGCCGGATCCCCGAAGTCACCGCCCACCACCTCAAGCTGAGGTCCCGTCAGGTCAGCCGCCCGGCGCGGGTCCCGCGTCAGCAGACGTACGGGTACGGGTACCGCGGCTTCGCGCAGGCGCCGCGCCACCAGCCGTCCGACGGTACCGGTCGCGCCGGTCAGCAGGATCACGGCTGGTCGCCGGCCAGGTCGAGGGAGGCCAGGATGCGGGCGCCGCGGTCGGGCTTGCTGTCGACGGCGAGGAGCAGACCCGGCACCGCGACGCTGGGCAGAATGTGGGACCACAACACGGAGATCCGGTGCGCGAGATCGTCCCGGCCGGTCAGTGCCCGCGACATCAGCTGGATCCCGGCGAAGCCCCCCACCACCAGCTCCGCGGTGTCCCTGGGCTCCACGCTGGGCAGCAACTCACCCTGTTCGCGGGCATGTTGCAGCATCTCCACCAGATGGTCCGTCCACTGCAGGAACGGCCTGGTGTGATCGACGCCGGGCGGCGAGCTCTGGTCCACGGTCAGCCGCACACTGCCCCTGACCAGTGCGTTGCTCAACAGCCGCTGCCCGAAGACGAACGTGATGTCGATGATCTCCTGCAGCTTGCACGGCTGCGGCGGCACCGTACCGAACGGCACCTGCTCGTCCAGCACGGCCTGCGCCAGGGACTCCTTGGACGGGAAGTGGAAGTACAGGGCGCCCTTCGTGACGTCGGCCCGCTCCAGCACCATCGCGATGGTGGTCGCGGTGTAGCCCTGCTCGTCGAAGATCGCGCCCGCGGCTTCCAGGATGGTCCGCCGTGTCCTGATGGCGCGCTCCTGCCGTGCCATAACCGCCCCTCCACTGCGCCGAGTTCATGACACCCGGGTCTCATTGAAAACAGACCATACGCCCCGTACTCTAGCGCTCGCGGCACGGGCATTTCGCCGTCAGACAGCGCGCTCACGGGGGGACCCCAAGGAGGGACATGCCTCAATCGCGGCAGCAGCTCGCCGAACCCCCGGAGGAGACGGAGCGCACGGCCACCGCCGGACCGCTCACCGCCACCGTGCCCCGTGAACTCGTCCACCGCGCGGCCGTCGCGGAGACCCTCCTCACCGGCTCGACCAGGACGGCCGCCGACCGGTTCACCGTGTCCGCGCAGTGGCCGCGCGCTCACCAATTACACGTGTCGCCGGACCGGTCCGCCTACGAGCCGCTGCTCCTCGCCGAGACCGTCCGCCAGTGCGGGGCCCTCCTCGCCCACACCGAGTACGGCGCCCCGCTCGGCCACCGGTTCGTGCTCCAGGAACTGCGCATCACCACCCGCCCCGAGCACCTGGCCGTCGGTGCCGCCCCCGCCGAGCCGGTCCTCGGCGTCACCGTCACCGACGTCCGCCACCGCGGCGGCCACCCCACCGCGATCCGCTACGACGCCGATCTGCGACTGGGCGGCGAGCGTGTCGGGACCGGCCACATCGCCGTGAGCTGGACCAGCGACTCCGTCTACCGCAGACTCCGCGCCGGCCGCACCCCCGACTCCGTCGCCCCGATACCCGTCCCACCCGGCCTGCCCCCCACCGCCGTGCACCGCACCCTGCCCGCGGACGTCGTCCTGGCCCCGGACAACCGCCCCGGCCGCTGGAGGCTGCGCGTCGACACCGCACACCCCGTCTTCTTCGACCACCCGCTCGACCACGTGCCCGGCATGCTGCTCCTGGAAGCAGCACGTCAGGCCGTACGGGCGCGCGGCCGCCTGCCGGTCTCCTTCCACACCGTCTTCCACCGGTACGCCGAACTGGACCGGCCCACCTGGATCCAGGCCGCGGACGCCGACGGTACCGGCGTACAAGTCCTGGGAGGGCAGGGCGAGTCGACGGTCTTCGAGTGCGTGGTGGGCACCACCGAACCGTGAGATATCGTGTGCAAGGAGTTAGAAACAAACGGCGTGTCCCGTTCTTTTCCGTCCCAGGAGTGTCCAGTCGATGGCGAGGCAGTTACGCGCCGAACAGACCCGCATGACGATCATCACGGCGGCCGCCGACCTGTTCGACCGGCACGGCTACGAATCGACCAGCCTCAGCGACATCGTCGAGCACGCCCAAGTCACCAAGGGCGCCCTGTACTTCCACTTCGCGGCCAAGGAAGACCTCGCCCACGCCATCATGGAGCTCCAGTCCAGGGCCTCGCGGCAGATGGCGACCGAGATGGACGCCCGGGGCCACTCCTCACTCGAAGCGCTGATGCGGATCACGTTCGGCATCACCCGGCTGTCCGTCGAGAGCCCGATACTCCGGGCCGGCCTTCGCCTCACCACCGGCGGCGTCGCCGTACGCCCGCCGCTCACCCACCCGTTCACCGAGTGGCTGGACATGACCTCGCGTCGGCTGACGGGCGCGGTCAAGGAGTCCGACATCCACCCGGACATCGATGTCGACGCCGTCGCCCACTCCCTCGTCTGCTCCTTCGTCGGCACCCGGGTCGTCGGCCGCTCCCAGGAGCCCGTCACCCGGCAGCCCCGGCGGGTGGCCGAGATGTGGCACATCCTGATCCGCGGCGTGGTGCCGGTGCCGCGCAGGGCCCGGTATCTGACCCTCGCCACGCAGTTGGAACGGGAGATCAGGAGCGCGTGAGGCGCGCGGCGTGCGCGACACCGTGAGCCGCATGCCCGACACTCCGCCCGCCCCCGTGATCCTCGGCAACGAACCCGGCTCGTTCCCGCACGGCGTGCTCGCCGAGCGGCACCCCGCGATCATCCGGCAGGTACGGGAGGCCGTCCCGTACGGCCCCGACCGCCGGCGCGCACTCGACGCCCTCCTCGCGAGCTGCACCAAGGGCGTCATCGAACCGCTCCCCGCCGACGCGCCCGACGGCGACCGCTGGGCCGCCGGGGGCCTGGACGACTACGCGGGCCGCTCCTGGTTCGACGTGCCGTGGCTCTGTGCCGCCGCCGCGCCGCCCGCCGACCTTCGCACCGAACTCGCCGCCGCGACCTTGACGATCGTGAAGGGTGACCTCAACTACCGCCGCCTGATGGGTGATCGCATGTGGCCGCCGGCCACACCTTTCGCCGACGTCACCGCCTACTTCCCCGGCCCGGTCGCCGCCCTGCGCACCCTGAAGTCCGACGTGATCACCGGCCTGGACGCTCGCACGGAGGCGGCACTGGTCGAGACGGAGGGCCAGAGGTGGCGGACCGGCGGGACGCATGCGCTGATCCAGGTGCGCGAGTGATGAACTGATCAAGCGGGTGATCAAGTGATGTGCACGGGAAGCGACTTGATGCCGTTGATGAGGATCGACACCAGCCGCTCGGCAGGCCCCGCGGTCCGCAGCACCGGCAGGGCCCGCAGCGCCTCCCGGTACAGCACCGGCAGCTGGCGTGGAAGACGACCACCTTGTCGCCGGCGCGGATACGCTGCCCCGCCAGAAGGCCCGGCGAGAACTCCCGGATTCACCCTCGATTCACGCGATGGTGTGATCATGTCCCGGCCCGTGGATGCACCCGCGAACACCCGGGTAGGGCCCCGCCCATGACGCAGCAGCCCTTCGAACTCCCGCACTTCTACATGCCGTATCCCGCGCGGCTGAACCCCCATGTCGACGAGGCACGCGCCCACTCGACCGAGTGGGCCCGCGAGATGGGCATGCTGGAGGGATCCGGGATCTGGGAGCAGTCCGACCTCGACGCGCACGACTACGGCCTGCTCTGCGCCTACACCCATCCCGACTGCGACGGCCCCGCCCTCTCGCTGATCACCGACTGGTACGTGTGGGTCTTCTTCTTCGACGACCACTTCCTGGAGATCTTCAAACGCACGCAGGACCGCGCCGGCGGCAAGGCCTACCTGGACCGGCTCCCGCTCTTCATGCCCATGGACCTGTCGACGCCGATGCCCGAGCCGCGGAACCCGGTCGAGGCGGGCCTCGCCGACCTGTGGACGCGCACGGTCCCGGCGATGTCCGCCGACTGGCGCCGCCGCTTCGCCGTCGCCACCGAGCACCTCCTGAACGAGTCCCTGTGGGAGCTGTCCAACATCAACGAGGGGCGGATCGCCAACCCCGTCGAGTACATCGAGATGCGCCGCAAGGTCGGCGGCGCCCCCTGGTCGGCGGGCCTCGTGGAGTACGCGACGGCCGAAGTCCCCGCCGCGGCCGCCGGGTCGAGGCCGCTCAGGGTGCTGATGGAGACGTTCTCCGACGCCGTGCACCTGCGCAACGACCTGTTCTCCTACCAGCGGGAAGTCCAGGACGAGGGCGAGAACAGCAACGGCGTGCTCGTCCTGGAGACCTTCTTCGACTGCACCACCCAGGAGGCCGCCGACACCGTCAACGACGTCCTCACCTCCCGGCTCCACCAGTTCGAACACACCGCCCTCACCGAAGTGCCCGCCCTGGCCCTGGAGAAGGGCCTCACCCCGGATGAGGTCAAGGCGGTCGCCGCGTACACGCAGGGCCTGCAGGACTGGCAGTCCGGCGGCCACGAATGGCACATGCGCTCCAGCCGCTACATGAACAAGGGCGCCCGGTCCACCTCGCCGTGGCAGGGCCTGACGGGTCCCGGCACCTCCGCCGCGGACGTCGGCGCCCTGCTCGCGTCCGCCGGCGCCATGGGGGCACCTCCCACGCCCTTCAGGCAGTGGGGGAGGCTGCGCGCCTACACACACGTGCCGTTCCAGAAGGTCGGGCCGTCCATCCTCCCCGAGTTCCACATGCCCTTCCCGCTGGAACTCAGCCCGCACCTGGACGGCGCCCGCGACCGCCTCACCGGCTGGGCACACCGCATGGGCATCCTCCAGGAGGGCGTCTGGGACGAGGACAAACTCGCCGCCTACGACCTTCCGCTCTGCTCGGCCGGGCTGGACCCCGACGCGACCCCCGAGGCCCTCGACCTCAGCTCGCAGTGGCTCACCTGGGGCACCTACGGCGACGACTACTACCCGCTCGTCTTCGGCCACCGCCGCGACCTGGCCGCCGCCCGCCTCACCACCCAGCGCCTCGCGGCCTGCATGCCCCTGGACGGCGAGGCGGCCACCGTCCCGCTCAACGCCATGGAGCGCGGACTCGCCGACCTGTGGGGCCGTACGACGGCGGAGATGACCCCGGACCAGCGTCGCACCCTCAAGGACGCGGTGAACGTCATGACCGAGAGCTGGGTCTGGGAGCTGGCCAACCAGTTCCAGAACCGCATCCCCGACCCGGTCGACTACCTGGAGATGCGCCGCTCCACCTTCGGCGCCGACCTCACCATGGGCCTGTGCCGCATGGGCCACGGCCCCGCCGTCCCGCCGGAGGTGTACCACAGCGGGCCCGTGCGCTCCCTGGAGAACGCCGCCGTCGACTACGCGTGCCTTCTCAACGACGTCTTCTCGTACCAGAAGGAGATCGAGTACGAGGGCGAGATCCACAACGCCATCCTCGTCGTGCAGAACTTCTTCGGCATCGACTACCCGACCGCGCTCCGCGTCGTCCACGACCTGATGACCCAGCGCATGCAGCAGTTCGAGCACGTCGCCGAGCATGAACTCCCGTTCGTCTACGAGGACTTCGACCTCTCGGCGGAGGCCCGCGAGATCATGCGCGGCTATGTGACCGACCTCCAGAACTGGATGGCCGGCATCCTGAACTGGCACCGCGAGGTCGACCGCTACAAGTCCGACTACCTGTCCCGCCGCTCCCACGGCTTCCTGCCGGACCGAGCGCCGACGGTGCCGGTCGTCTGACCCACCGTGCCGAGCGTCGACCGACAGGCGCCCGGGGCCCGTCAGCCGGCCTCCCGTACCCGCGTCGCGGTCCTCTCGGCGAGCTCTCGTACATCGTTCGCGGCGTTCCCCGAGAGCTCGCCGAGTATCGCGTCGGCGGCGTCGAGAAGCGCGCGGCCCTCCGCCGAGAGGTTCGCGTGGCTGACGCCCCACCCCGCCGCAACCCGCGCCCGCGCACGTGCCGAGAAACGGAATGATTCCCGTCTTTGACCGGCGGTCAGTCTCACTCGTTCGTGGCACGTCGTGCGCCGGTGCGCCGGGTAGTCACCAGCCGGAGGCGATCCCGATGGAACAGACTGCGTTGCGTCCCAAGCCGATGCCCGGCCAGGAGCCCGGCGGCGGCACCAAGTCCCGCCCCGCCCGGCGCCCGCACGCCGCGCGCCGGCGCGGCCGACGGCTCACGACCCTGTTGTTGGCCCTGTTCGCGGGCATGGTCCTGGTCCTGTGCGGAGTCGGACTGGGCACGGTGGGCGCCACGGTGATCGGCATGAGCAGACTCGCCGAACTCCAGCGCCTGCAGCCGGCGCCGGATGCCACGGGGAGTGCGACCGTCTCGGCGTTGCACTCCAGCCCCTCGCCCTCCCCGACGCCGGCCCTCGCGGGCGCGACCATCGGCGTGCAGGCCGTGGACGCGGAGAAGTCCGGTGCCCTGGTCGTCGGCGTGCACGTCCCCGGTCCGGGGTACGCGGCCGGGCTGGTGCGGGGCGACGTACTCCTCGCGTTCGACCGGACCCGTATCGACTCGGCCGCCGACCTCG
The DNA here is from genome assembly GCF_001514305.1 of Streptomyces dysideae. Classification (GTDB taxonomy): domain Bacteria; phylum Actinomycetota; class Actinomycetes; order Streptomycetales; family Streptomycetaceae; genus Streptomyces; species Streptomyces dysideae. Next base: position 115,254 of record NZ_KQ949087.1, on the reverse strand, counting down.
CACGGGCCGTCGCCCGGGCCCGGCCCGGCGACGAGGTCACGCTGACGGTGCGTCACCAAAGCGGCGGCTACCAGCAGTTGACGATCCTGCCCGGCGTCGTCACATGACCACGGCTATGAGGGTGCAGGCACCGAGAAAGGCGACGAGGGTGGTCAGCATGGGGTCGTGGTGGCCGTGCGGCCGCGCCTCGCCCGGCCCGAGCACGGTGCTGATCATCAAGCAGTCGCTGCGCAGCCGGCGCTCCGGCTTCCTGACCGTGCTCGGCAACGAGACCGGCGTCTTCGTCTGGGGCGTCGTCGCCGCGTTCGGCCTGTCCGCGCTGCTGACGGCGTCCGAGGTGGCGTACGACGTGATGCGGATCGTCGGCGCGGTCGTCCTCGTCGGATTCGGCGTCCAGACGTTGCGGCAGGCGCGCCGCGCCACAGGGACCGAGGAGAGCGGAGAGTGGGAGAGCGGCGGGCGCACCGGCTGGGCCGTCTACCGCGGCGGGCTGCTGCTCAACGTCGCCGGCCCCAAGGCGGCCGTCTTCGCCCTGTCCTTCCTGCCCCAGGTCGTGCCGGAGGGAGCCCCGCACCTGCCGATGGGGGCACCTCCCACGCCCTTAAGGCGGTGGGGGAGGTCGGCCTCGCCGCGCTGTGGGCGGTCTACGAAACCGGCTACTACAGCGTGTACGTGTGTTTCGTCGGACGTCTGAAGGCCGTGCTGTCCCTGCCGGAGCGCGTCGGCGCCTGAAGCAGGTCTCCGGGGGCGTGCTGCTGCTTCTTCTTGGTGTGCGTGTGGCCCTGGAGAGCTGAATCCGTGCCCGGCGGACCGTCCGAAAGACCCGCCGACCGGCTCGCGCCGCCCCCTCCGTACGGGCAGGATGCTGCCCGTAGTCCTTTCACGCGCCCCGGGAGGCCCGGATGACCGGCAGTACGCCCGTGCCCTTCACCGCCGACGACTACCGGACCCGTATGGAGCGCGCCGCGCGGGCGGCCGCCGACGCCGGGCTGGCCGGGCTCCTGGTGGCACCCGGACCGGACCTGGTGTGGCTCACCGGCTACACGCCCACCGCGATCACCGAACGGCTCACCCTGCTGGTCCTCGCCCCCGGCCGGGATCCCTTCCTCGTCGTCCCCACCCTGGAGGCCCCGGACGCCACGCACGCCGTCGGCGCACCCGCCCTGACCCTGCGCGACTGGACCGACGGCAAGGATCCCTACGCCGCCACCGCCGCCCTCCTCGACCCGAGCGGCCGGTTCGGGATCAGCGACAACGCCTGGGCGATGCATCTGCTCGCCCTGCAGAAGACGCTGCCCGGCACCTCCTACGCCGCCCTCACCGACGCCCTGCCGATGCTGCGCGCCGTCAAGGACGCCGCGGAACTGGAACTGTTGGCGGCGGCTGGAGCGGCCGCAGACGCAACGTTCGAGGAGATCCGGAAGGTTCCCTTCGGCGGCCGCCGCGAGTCCGACGTCGCCGCCGACCTCGCCGACCTGCTAGAGCGGTTCGGCCACTCCCAGGTCGACTTCACCATCGTCGCCTCCGGGCCGAACGGTGCCAACCCGCACCACGAGGTCGGCGACCGCGTCATCGAACGCGGCGACATGGTCGTCCTCGACTTCGGTGGCCTCAAGGACGGCTACGGCTCCGACACCTCGCGCACGGTCCATGTCGGCGAACCCACCGACGAGGAACGCCGGGTCCACGACCTCGTCCGCGAGGCCCAGGAGGCCGGCTTCCGCGCCGTACGGCCCGGCGTGGCCTGCCAGGAGGTCGACCGTGCCGCCCGAGCGGTCATCGCCGACGCGGGGTACGGCGAGTACTTCATCCACCGCACCGGCCACGGCATCGGCGTCACCACACACGAGCCGCCGTACATGATCGAGGGCGAAGAGCAGCCCCTGGTGCCCGGCATGTGCTTCTCCGTGGAGCCCGGCGTCTATCTGCCCGGCCGCTTCGGCGTACGCATCGAGGACATCGTCACCGTCACCGAGGACGGCGGTCGCCGCCTCAACGACACCACCCGCGCGATGGTCATAGTGGACTGACCCACCACGAGGAGCCCTCACCACGACCTCTAGTGACAACGGCGCGACCATGACCCAGGCACCGACACCCACCGCGGACACCGTCCGCCGACTGGTCCGTTCCCTGCTCAAGGACGGCGCCGACGACGCCGGACCGGAGGTCCGGCCCGCGACCGAGGGCGCCGAACCCGCCACCTGGTGGGTCGGCAGCCGCCATGTGCTGCGCCTCGCCCCCGACCGCGAGACCGCGGTCCGCCGGCGCCGCGAACTGCGCCTGCGCGAGCTCGTCCGCCCGCACGTCCCCGTCGCCGTGCCGACCAGCGTCGCCCACGGCGAGTGGGCGCCCGGACTGGCCTACACGCTGGACACCCGGCTGCCCGGCGGCTCCGGCGAGGAGCACGACGTGTCCGCCGTCGGCGAGGCCGACCTGGCCGGACTGCTCACCGGACTGCGTGAGGTGCCGGTACGGCAGGCCGAGACACTCGGCGTCCCGCGCACCGCCCCGCGCTCCCTGGAGGCCCTGCGCCGCGCCGCCCAACGCGCGGCGGGGCGCCTCGCCGACGCCGACGAGTTCGACCCCGTCCGCCTCCACCAGCTCACCCAGCCGGCCGCGGTCCAGCTCGCAGCCCAGCCCGGCACCGCCGTCCTCGTCCACCACGCCCTCGCCGCCGACCACCTCGTCGTCGGCGCAGACGGCAGGGTGCGCGGCGTCCTCGGCTGGACCGACGCCGTCGTCGGCGACCCCGCCGAGGACATCGCCGGCCTCGCCCTCGCCGTGGGCTCCCCGGCCGCGGTCCGCGCCGCCACCCTCGCCGGCTACGGCGCCCGCCCCTGCCTGCGCGGCCTCTGGCTGGCCCGCTGCGACGCGATCCTCCACCTCGCGGAACGCCTCGACGGCAAGGGAGCAGCACCCCTGCCCCTGCTGAGGGAACAGCTCCGACGCGCCTGGGAGGCGATCCTGCTGGAACGGGTGACGGAGCTGCGGGAGGACGACGGGGGCGAGGAGCTGTAGAGGGTGGGTGGCGTGGGCCGCGGGCCACTGTGCGGCTGGCTGCGCCCCGCCGACTGCGTGCGGCTGGTGCCGGCCCCTGCGGCATCTGGAGCGGGGTGACTGAGGTGCTGGAGGATGACGGGGTGAGGGTTGTAGGGGGCGGGCGGTTGGCCTTGCGCCGCAGGTTTGCCTGTGCGGCTGTGGCTGCGTGCCGCTGGAGCGGGTGACGGAGCTGCTGGAGGATGGCGGGGCCGAGGGGTTGTAGGGGGCGGGCGCTCGGCCGTGCGCTGCGAGCCCGCCCGTGCCGCTGGTCGCCTGCCGCCGACCTCGGTGGGCCGCAGGCCGCTTGGCAAGGGCGTCAGCGTCTGCGTCGCGCCCACACCTCAGGCCTGCAGCAGCACCACCGCCGACTCCCCAGGCACCTGCAGCGCCCCGTCCGCGCCCGGGGACTCCACCGGCTCCCACGCCGCCAGCACCCGTGCCTGACGGGGGCCCAGCGGGATCGCCGCCGGTTCCTTTGCGAGGTTGACGGCTACCCGGACGTCGCCGCGTCGGAAGGCGAGCCAGCGTTCCCGCTCGTCGTACGCCACCTTGATGTCCGCGAGGTCGGGATCGGTGAGGTCCGGCTGTTCGTGGCGCAGGGCGATGAGGCGGCGGTACCAGGCGAGTACGCGCGCGTGGGGCGCGCCATGGGGCTCGGACCAGTCGAGGCAGGAGCGGTCCCGGGTCGCCGGGTCCTGCGGGTCGGGAACGTCCTCCTCGGCCCAGCCGTGCGCCGCGAACTCCCGTCGCCTGCCCCGCCGTACGGCATCGGCGAGCCCGGGATCGGTGTGGTCGGTGAAGAACTGCCAGGGCGTGCCCGCCGCCCACTCCTCGCCCATGAACAGCATCGGTGTGAACGGTGAGGTCAGCGTCAGCGTCGCCGCGCAGGCCAGCAGGCCGGGGGAGAGGGAGGCCGCGAGCCGGTCCCCCTGGGCGCGGTTGCCGACCTGGTCGTGGGTCTGGCTGTAGCCGAGGAGCCGGTGCGCCGCCACGCGCGTACGGTCCAGGGGGCGCCCGTGCCGCCGGCCCCGGAAGTTCGAGTACGAGCCGTCGTGGAAGTAGCCGCCCGTCAGCGTCTTGGCGAGCGCGGCGACGGGAGCGCGCGCGAAGTCGGCGTAGTAGCCCTGCGACTCGCCCGTCAGCGCGGCGTGCAGCGCGTGGTGGAAGTCGTCGTTCCACTGCGCGTGCAGCCCGAGGCCGCCCTCCGCGCGCGCCGTGATGAGCCGGGGGTCGTTCAGGTCCGACTCGGCGATGAGGAACAGCGGCCGGCCCAGGTCGGCCGAGAGGGCGTCGACGGCCGCCGACAGCTCCTCCAGGAACGGGTACGCGCGCGTGTCCTTCAGCGCGTGCACCGCGTCCAGGCGCAGCCCGTCGATCCGGTAGTCCCGCAGCCACGCCAGCGCGCTCTCGACAAGGTACGCGCGCACCTCGTCCGAGCCGGGCGCGTCCAGGTTGACGGCGACACCCCAGGGCGTGTGATGCGTGTCCGTGAAGTACGGGCCGAACTGGGGCAGGTAGTTGCCGGACGGGCCCAGATGGTTGTGCACCACGTCCAGGACCACGCCCAGGCCGAGTTCATGCGCTCGGTCGACGAAGCGCTTGAGCGCCTCGGGCCCGCCGTACGGCTCGTGCACCGCCCACAGCGAGACACCCTCGTACCCCCACCCGTGCCGCCCGGGGAAAGGACACAGCGGCATCAACTCGACATGCGTGACGCCCAGTTCGACGAGATGGCCGAGCCGCTCGGCCGCCGCGTCCAGGGTGCCCTCGCGGGTGTACGTGCCCACGTGCAGCTCGTACAGCACCGCACCTGGCAGCGGCCGCCCCGCCCACTCGGCGCGCCACGCGTACCGCACCTGGTCGACGACCGCGCTCAGCCCGTCCGGCCCGTCCGGCTGGCGTCTCGAACGGGGATCGGGCAGCACGGGACCGTCGCCCAGCGCGAAGCCGTACCGCGAGCCGTCCTGCGCCTCCGCCTCACCCCACCACCATCCCGCTCGTTCCGGATCGCGCTCCAACGCGCGCGTGGCGCCTTCGCAATGGAGCGTCACACGATCGGCCTGCGGTGCCCACACCTCGAAACGCACGGACGGTTCCCCTTCGTCTGCTCACCGTGATGTAGCCCGTCCATGGTGCGTCAAACACGATCAATCCGCTTTCGCATCCTCCCGCGTTTTCTGGACACCCGGGGTCCGCTGACCGACAATCAGCTCCGTGACGTCGTCTTTCGAGTTCAACACGTACCCTGCGCGGTTGTCCGACGTGGAGCGCGACAGGGCGCTGAAGGTGCTCCGTGACGGCGTCGCCATGGGCCGGCTGTCGCACGACACGTTCGTGCGGCGCATGGAACTGGCCCTCGCCGCGCGCCGGTCCGACGAACTCGCCGCGCTCACCGCCGACCTGCCCACCGAGAGCCGCTTCTCGCGGCTGGTGTTCGGCTCCGTCGAGGCGGTCTCCGGCTTCACCGTACGGCTGCGCAGGGCCTGGCAGGCCGAGCGGCTGCCCAAGCTGCTGCTGCCCCACCCGGGCAACGGCCACGCCCTGCGCATCGGCCGCGACCCCGCCAACGGGCTGCGGCTGACCCACGAGACGGTGTCCCGGGTGCACGCCGAACTGAGCCGCCAGGGCGGCATGTGGGTGCTGCGCGACCTCGGCTCGACCAACGGCACGACGGTGAACGGACGGCGCGTCATCGGCGCGGTCGTGGTCCGCGAGGGCGACCAGATCGGCTTCGGCAGGATCTCGTTCCGCCTCGCCTCGAACTGAGCCCAACCTTAGCTCTGGCCTTGGGTTTACGGGGTGCGCCGATGAAATCCCTTTGCTTTCCGTGGTGTTGACGTACCCGTCAACTCGTGACTGACTGTGCGTACACCATGCACACCAGGTGAACCGACGGCACCACATTGTGGAGGTGTGCCCTGCCGCCACTCCTCCGCTACCCGACCGTCGACGAGCTGGGCGCCCGGGCGGCCGCGCTCGTCGCCCGCCGTCCCCGTGACGCCCGGCTGCGCCGAGTGGGAACCTCCCGCGCGGGCACACCCCTGTGGCTGCTGTCCGTCGGCCACGGCAGCCGCCAGGCCCTCGTCGTCGCCGGACCGCACGCCAACGAACCCGTGGGCGGCGCCACCGTCCTCAGACTGGCCGACCGGGTCCTCGCCGACCCGAGGCTGCGCGAGGGCGCCGACGCCACCTGGAACATGCTGCTCTGCCTCGACCCCGACGGCCTGCGCCGCAACGAGGGCTGGCTGCACGGCCCGTACACCCTCGGCCGGTACTTCCGGAACTTCTTCCGGCCCGGCTTCCTGGAGCAGCCGGAATGGCTCCCAGACGGCGCCGACGGAGCCGTACTGCCGGAGACCCGCGCCCTGCTCGACGTCCAGGACGAACTGCGGCCCTTCCTGCAGTGCTCCCTGCACGGCGTCGACGTCGGCGGCGGCTTCGTCGAGCTCACCCACGAGCTGGACGGACTCGCCCGCCGCGTCGCGCACACCGCGGCCCGCCTCGGCATCCCGCGCGAGATCGGCGCCTACGACACCCTGTACTGGCCCGGCCTCGGCCCCGCCGTCTACCGCATCCCCCGGCCCCGCCGCGGCGACCTGGCCGCCGCCATCACCGAGGCAGCCGTCGAGTCGACGTGGTTCCACCCGTACCGGCACGGCACGGTCACGGCCGTCGTCGAGGCCCCCATGTGGGGCGTACCGGCCGTGGCGGACGGCGAACCGCCCGCCGACGCGGCCGCCGTCCTGCGCACCGTCAGCCACACCCTGCGGCACGACGCCCGGCAGCTGGAACGCCTGCTGGAGCGACTGCGGCCGCACCTGCCCGCCGAACCGGACACGGCCCGTCTGCTCGCCCCGGTCGACGACTATTTACTGGTCTGCCCCGGACTTGCCGACGCCTGGGACCCCGACATCACCGACGGGCGCCCGCTGCCGCCGCTCAGCACCGGCCACCTGGCCGCCCTGCGCATCGCCGGACGGCGCCTCGCCCTGCGCACCGCCGGGCTGCTGCACCAGCTCGTGACGGGCGCCGGGAGCGATCCGGCCGGGGTGCTGCCGGAGCTGGACCGGCTCGTCGACGCATGGTGCGCCGACTACCGCGACGGCTGCGGGGCGCGCTGGATACCGGTCGCGCGCCAGGTGGAGTACCAGGCACGCGTGGTGCTCGCCACATTCGAACTCGCCGGGCGATACGCGCCCGCCGGCTCCCGTTCGGGTGAGTCGGGGTGGAATGCCGGGGCAGCCGTGCCGATGCATCGGGAATGACGTACTCCATCACAGCGAAAGCGGTACCGGCCGGCCTGCTCGCGGCGGCCTCCCTGCTCGCCCTCGGCGCCGCCCCGGCGCAGGCGACCACCCAGGACTCCCTCCCGGGCAACTGGCTCTTCCTCACCGTCACCAAGGGCGACGCCCGGCACAGCGACACGCGCGGCACCCTGCTGATGTGCAACCCGCCCCAGGGCCACGGCAAGGCCGCCGAGGCCTGCGCCGAGCTCGAACCGGTCGGCGGTGACATCGTCGGCCTCCGGCCGCAGGACGTCCACTGCCCGATGATCTACGCGCCGGTCACCGCCCACGCGCGCGGGCAGTGGCAGGGACAGCCCGTCGAATACCAGGAGACCTTCTCCAACGCGTGCGTGCTGGGCGCGCGCACGGGATCGGTGTTCGCGCTGGACGCCTGACACGTCTGCCGTCGCGGGCCGCACGCGCGCGTGGAGCGGCGGGTCCTACCCCGCCCGGTCGCGCGCGCGCAGCGCCGCCGCGACGACCGTCCGGGACTGGTGCTCGACCTGGTGCTCCAACGGCACCCAGCGGGCCCGGAACCGCTCGGCGAAGGAGTCGCTCCAGGCCGCCACGAGCCGCTCCAGCCGCGGCGCCGCCCGGTCGCCGGTCTCTTCGAGCACTCGGCGCAGCATGGACGCCGCCCGCAGCGGCAGCCGGCGCCCGAACGCGTCCACACTGCCGACGTACGCCCGGGTGTGGTCGGCGGGCGGCGTGTGCATCCAGTCGGCGGCCAGCCCCGGCACCAGCTCAAGACCCCACTGCGCGGCCCGCAACAGGGGCCCGTCCACGCCCTCCAGGCGGGGCCGCGCGTCGGCGAGCACCCGCTCCACCTCCCGCGTGTCCCGCAGCAGCCGGCCCGCCAGCCGCCGCATCGCCAGGGCCGGTGCCGGATGCGGCGCCGGATCGTCCACCAGGTCGCTCGCCCACATAGGCACCTCGACGACCGCGGTCAGCCCGCCGTACCGGTGCACGTGGTACCAGGTGCTGCTGCGCGCGTCGTCCGGCATGCTCGGGTACGCCGCGCCCGCGTCCGGCGCCGGCATCACATACACCCCGGGCCCGGCCGCCGGCCAGCCCACCGCGTCCGAGGCGCCCGTCTCCACCGGGATGTGCAGCTCCGCCGCCGACTTGGCGAACGGCTCGGCGAGTCCCGGCACGTCCTTCGTCAACTGCACCCAGCTGCCGCCCAGATCGGTGCCGTGCAGGGTCACCTGGAGGTAGGGGCGCAGTGCGTCGATGACACCGGTCAGCGCGCGCGTCTCGGGCGGCAGCCGGTCGGGCGGCAGCGCCGCCGGTGCCCACTCCGGCTGCTCCGGGCCCGCCGGCCGGAAGAAGCCGAGATGGTAGTCGAACAGGCCGCGCGGGGCGGGCGTGACATGCAGGCTCGCCCCGTCGGGGTCCGCGCACAGCAGGAAGTGCCAGGAGATTCCGTGCCGCAACTCCCGCTCCTGCACCACGTGTTCGGCGACCGCGAGGAGCGTCGCGCCGCCCGTCGGCTCGTTGGCATGGGCGCCCGCGACCACCAGCACGGCACGTCGGGCATGCCCCACGGACAGCAGATGGAGAGGCCGGCCCGCGCGGGAGACGCCCACCTGCTTCAGTACGCACAAGCCGGGTCGGTGAGCGGCCAGGACCCGGGCGGACAAGACGAGTTCGGGGACGGTGGGGTAGCGCAGCTCCGGCAGGAGACTCACCCCCGTCACATCCGCCCGGCTTCGCAATCCGCAGTACCCCACGGTCTCCGTGACGTGTCAAGGACATCACGGGGGAGGCTCCCGGGGGCGCCCAGAGGCATATACCGCCAGCAGGTACGGCCGTCGGCACCGCCCGGAGTGCGAGGCCCGCCGGGCCCGGGGGAGCGGGCCCCGGCGCGCTCAGGGAGCGCCGACCCGCTCCAGCAGCGCCACCGGCAGCCCCTCGAACAGCTCCGCCACGCGCGCGTGCCCCGTGAACTCCCGTCCCGGATCCAGCACATCGGCCCACCGCCCCGGCGGCAGCGGCAGCACCGTGTCCCGCCAGCCGCCCGCCTCCGCCAGCCGCAGCGACAGCCGCGTCACCGCGGTGAGCACCTCGCCGGAGCGCACGAACGCCACACAGTGGGCGGCCGCCGTACCCTCCGCCGCCAGCGGCGTGTACGTCGCCGAGTCGCCGAAGACCTCGGGCCGCCGCCTGCGCAGCCGCAGCGCCGCCGACGTCACCGCGCCCTTGTCGCCGGGATCGGCCGGCGGGAAGCGCACGGCACGCCGGTTGTCCGGGTCCACCAGCGCCCGGTACTCGCCCTCCGTGCCCTGGTAGAGGTCCGGCACACCGGGCATCGTCAGCTGGACCAGGGCCACGCCCAGCACATTCGCCCGGACGGGGGACGCCAGACTGCTCCGGAAGGCGGTCACGTGCTCGCCGGGCGCCCCGCACGGGCCCGCCGCGACGAACGCCGCCACCGCCTCCTCGTACGCGGGCTCCTGCTCGGTCCAGCTCGTGTACAGCCCGGCCTCGCGCACATGCTTCAGCAGGGACCCCTGGACGCGTCCGGCGTCCGTCTCGCCCAGCCCGAACACCGTCTGCCAGGCCGCCCACGCCAGCTGCGCGTCCGGCACGCCCTCGCCCGCGCGGGTCACCTCGGCCAGGACGTCCGCCCAGCGCTCCGGGCACTCCGTCAGCACGGCCAGGGCCGCCCGCACATCGGCACTGCGCTTGGTGTCGTGCGTCGACACGACCGTCCCCGTCACCGGCCAGTCGCGCTGCACGCGCGCGCAGTAGGCGTGGAAGGCCTCCGGGGCGACGGCGGGACTCCCCGGGCTGCCGCCCACCTCGGTCGCCGACAGCAGCGGCACATACCGGTAGAACGCCGTGTCCTCCACGGACTTGGCACGCAGCGCCGAAGCGGTCTGCGCGAACCGCGCCCGGAACTCGGCGGCGTCGGCGCCGGGTCCGGCACCGGCCCGCCCCAGCACCAGGTCGCGCACCACGTCGACCGCACCGGCCTCCTCCGGGTCGACGAACGCGTGCCGGGCCCGCGCCGCGGCCTCCTCGGTGACGACGAGAGCCGCGTCCCCGGACGCGTACGGCCGGTAGACCTCCAGCCGGACGAGGAACTCCTGCAGCGCCGTCCGCAGCGCCCAGGGCGCGCGGTCGCGCTGCGCGGGCTCCGGCGACGTGCCGCACACCCGGTCCGCCACCCGCGTCAGCCGGTCCATCTCGGTCGCCAGCTCGTGCGTGAGCACCTTGTACGCCGCCCGCCGCGCCGTCGCCGCCCAGTCCCCGCCCCGGTCCGTCTGCGGGGCCGCGAACCGCCGGTACTGGCCGAGCAGTTCCCCGCAGCCCGCCGGATCCGTGAAGAGGCCGTCGATGTGCCGCAGGGCGTCGTAGCCGGTGGTGCCGGCGACGGGCCAGGAGGCGGGCAGCCGCTCCCCGTCCGACAGGATCTTCTCCACGACCGTCCAGCGGCCGCCGGTCGCCTCATGCAGCCGCTGAAGGTATCCGTCGGGGTCGGCGAGGCCGTCGGGATGGTCGACACGCAGGCCGTCGATCACGCCCTCGTGGACCAGGGCCAGGATCTTGGCGTGGGTGGCCTCGAACACCTCCGGGTCCTCGACCCGCACCCCGATCAGCTCCGAGATGCTGAAGAAACGCCGGTAGTTGAGTTCCGTACGGGCCAGTCGCCACCACACCGGGCGGTACCACTGCGCGTCCAGGAGCTGCGGCAGCGGCAGCTCCTCGGTGCCCTCGCGCAGCGGGAACACGTGGTCGTAGTAGCGCAGCACGCCGCCGTCGACCGCCAGCCGGCCGAGCTCGGCGCCGAGCGGCTGCCCGAGCACCGGCAGCAGCAGCTGGCCGCCCTGCGCCTCCCAGTCGATGTCGAACCAGCGCGCGTACGGAGACTTGGGGCCCTCCCGCAGTACCTCCCACAGGGCGCGGTTGTGGCGCGGGGCCATGGCCATGTGGTTCGGCACGATGTCCACGACCAGGCCGAGGCCGTGCTCCCGCGCCGTGCGCGCCAGCGCGCGGAGCCCCTCCTCGCCGCCCAGTTCCCCGCGCACGCGCGCGTGGTCCACGACGTCGTAGCCGTGCGTCGAACCGGGCACGGACTCCAGGACCGGGGACAGGTGCAGATGCGAGACGCCGAGCGAGGCCAGGTACGGCACGGCCGCCGCCGCGGCCCCGAACGGGAACTCGGGCTGCAGCTGCAGCCGGTAGGTGGCCGTGGGCACCGCGGGGTCAGGTCGCTCAGGTGTCATGGAATCCTACGTACCCGCCCTGCCGCCCTTCGTGTCATCGTCCCCTCCACGTGCGCCCGTGCGCGTGCCCGATCCGAGTGCGGACCCGCCCTCCTAGACGGGCCGCTGCAGCACCGTCATGCTCCGGTCCACCAGCCGCAGCCGGTCCCCGGCCTGCACCTTCACACTCGTGTTCTCCGGTACCCCGTCCGTGCGGGCGGTGTCGACGACCACCTGCCACTGACGGCCGTGGTTGACGGGGACGACGAAGTCCAGCGTCCTGGGCGAGGCGTTGAACATCAGCAGGAACGAGTCGTCGGCGATGCGCTCGCCGCGCGGGCCGGGCTCGGAGATGGCGTTGCCGTTGAGGAACACCGTCAGCGCCGACGCCTGCGACCGGCCCCAGTCCCGCTGGGTCATCTCCTTGCCTGCCGGCGTGAACCAGGCGATGTCCGACAGCTCGTCGTGCGTGCCCTCCACGGGCCGCCCGTGGAAGAAGCGCCGCCGCCGGAAGACCGGATGGTCCCGGCGCAGCCACACCATCGCGCGCGTGAAGTCCAGCAGCTCGGTGCCGGCTCCCTCGGTGTCCGGCCACTGCACCCAGGCCAGGTCGCTGTCCTGGCAGTAGGCGTTGTTGTTGCCGCGCTGGGTGCGCGCGAACTCGTCGCCGTGGCTGATCATCGGCACGCCCTGGGACAGCATCAGCGTGGCGACGAAGTTCCGCATCTGGCGTGCGCGCAGCTCCAGGACGTCCGGGTCGTCGGTCTCGCCCTCCGCCCCGCAGTTCCAGGACCGGTTGTGGCTCTCGCCGTCCCGGTTGTCCTCGCCGTTGGCCTGGTTGTGCTTGTGGTTGTACGAGACGAGGTCGTGCAGCGTGAACCCGTCGTGGCAGGTCACGAAGTTGATCGAGGCGAGCGGACGGCGGCCGTCGTCCTGGTAGAGGTCCGAGGAGCCGGTCAGCCGGGACGCGAACTCCGCCAGTGTGCGCGGCTCACCCCGCCACAGGTCCCGCACGGTGTCGCGGTACTTGCCGTTCCACTCGGTCCACAGCGGCGGGAAGTTGCCCACCTGGTAGCCGCCCTCGCCCACGTCCCACGGCTCGGCGATCAGCTTCACCTGGGAGACCACCGGGTCCTGCTGCACCAGGTCGAAGAACGACGACAGCCGGTCCACCTCGTGGAACTGCCGGGCCAGGGTGGCCGCGAGGTCGAAGCGGAACCCGTCGACGTGCATCTCGGTGACCCAGTACCGCAGCGAGTCCATGATCATCTGCAGTACGTGCGGGGACCGCATCAACAGGCTGTTGCCCGTCCCCGTGGTGTCCATGTAGTAGCGCTGGTCGTCCGTGAGGCGGTAGTAGCGCGCGTTGTCCAGGCCCCGGAAGGAGAGCGTGGGGCCCAGGTGGTTGCCCTCGGCGGTGTGGTTGTAGACGACGTCCAGGATGACCTCGATACCGGCCTCGTGCAGCGCCCGCACCGCCGACTTGAACTCCAGGACCTGCTGGCCGCGGTCGCCCCAGGAGGCGTACGCGTTGTGCGGGGCGAAGAAGCCGATCGTGTTGTAGCCCCAGTAGTTGTTCAGGCCCATGTCGACCAGACGGTGGTCGTTCACGAACTGGTGTACGGGCATCAGCTCCAGCGCCGTCACGCCCAACTCGGTGAGGTGCTCGATGACCGCCGGATGCGCCAGGGCGGCGTAGGTGCCGCGCAGTTCCTCGGGCAGCCCCGGGTGGCGCATCGTCAGCCCCTTCACATGGGCCTCGTAGAGCACCGTGTGGTGGTACTCGGTGCGCGGCAGCCGGTCGTCGCCCCAGTCGAAGTACGGGTTGACCACGACCGACGACATGGTGTGCGGCGCCGAGTCCAGGTCGTTGCGCCGGTCGGGCGCGTCGAAGTGGTAGCCGTACACCTCCTCGCCCCAGTGGATCGAGCCGCTGATCGCCTTGGCGTACGGGTCGAGCAGTAGCTTCGCTGAGTTGCAGCGCGGACCGCGCTCGGGGGCGTACGGGCCGTGCACCCGGAACCCGTACCGCTGCCCCGGCATGACGCCCGGCACGTACGCGTGCCGCACGAACGCGTCGCTCTCCCGCAGTTCCACCGCCGTCTCCGAGCCGTCGTCGTGCAGCAGACACAGCTCTACTCGGTCCGCGGCCTCCGTGAAGACCGCGAAGTTCGTGCCGGCGCCGTCGTATGTGGCACCGAGTGGATACGCCTCTCCAGGCCAGACCTGCATGGATACGACTCTTTCAGGTGGCGCGCGCCGTCGGGGGCGCCTTGGCCCCGAGTCTCCCCGAAAGTGATGGAACCTCCTATGACTTACGTCCCTCTTACCGGTCGACCAGTGCATACGACGTATGCCGAACCTGTGGGGCAGACACGTACTCCCGGGAACACGCGGGGAGTAAAAGGGGAAGATGTGCGCAAGACAGTGCATCGCCATCTGGGAAAGGTGATGGCCGGCGCCGCCATAGCCGTGGCGGGGACCGCCGTGATGATCGGGATCACCCTGCCGGGGACAGCGGGGGCCGACGACACGGAAGGGAACAAGGCGGGCGGTCAGTCCGCGCAGCAGGCGGCCGAGGGCCAGGGGCAGGGCACGGCGGCCGTCCAGCCCGGCGTCGTCGAGGGGGCCCCGGCCGAGGGTGACCGGGGCAAGGGCCAGGACCCGCTGACCGACGACGAGATGAAGCGGGTCGAACAGCTCGCCGTGAACCGGCAGCTGCGCGACGCCGGCGAGAACGTGGCGGGCGAGCGCGGCCCGCAGAGCCTCACCGTCGACCTCGCCGAACCCGAGGCCGCGGAGGTGGACGACCCGAACGCACCGCGCCGGGCCCAGGTGACGTTCTACGACTACAAGGACGACACCCTCGTCACCAGGACCGTGAACCTCGAGACCGGCGAGGTCGAGCGGACCGACACCCGGCGCGGCGTCCAGCCGCCGCTGAGCCGTGCCGAGTACGCCGAGGCGGCCAGGCTCCTGATCGCCGACCCGCTCGGCGCGGGCCTCAAGGCGGACTACAAGGACGCCACCGACAAGGAGCTCACCTCCCCGGACCAGCTGCAGCTCAGCGGCGCGGTCTACCGGGCGGTCCCGGGCGCCCAGCCGGCCGTGCTCGACCAGTGCGGCGAGCACCGGTGCGTGCGGCTGTTCCCGAAGATCAAGAACGGGTCCTGGATCGACGCCCGGTACCTGGTGATCGACCTGAGCGCCCGCAAGGTCGCCGCGCTCGACCGCGACTGAGCCGACGTCCGTTCACTTTTCCACCTTACTTCTCCTGCAAGGGAGCCACTTCTTCATGCACGTCAACAGAATCAGCCGTGCCCGCGCGCGGACGGCCGTCGGCCTGTCCGTGGCCGCGCTGGCCGCCGGTGTGACGACCGGCGCGGGACCGGCCACCGCCCAGCCGAAGGCCGCCCCCGCGGCCGCCGCCGACTGCAGTGCCGCGTACCGCATCGAGCAGAAGCTCTCCAGCGGCACGACCTGGCGGATGTGCTGGCGTTACGACAGCCTCGCCGGACTCGTCCTGAACGACATCTCCTACCGGCCCAAGGGCGAGATCAAGCGGATCAAGGTCCTCAACAGCGCCCGGCTCGGTCAGATCCACGTCCCGTACGACGACGGAAGCGTCGAGTACGACGACCTGACGGGCTTCAACTTCGCCCAGGGCCTGATGAACCTGGCACCGGGCGAGTGCCCCGGCGGCACCATCAAGACCGTCAAGGTCCCCGACGCCTTCACGGAGGACCCGAACGTCAAGGGCCTGTGCACCACCACCCGCTCCCGTGGCCACGCCTACCGCATGCAGGGCGACAGCGCGAACAAGGTCTACCAGGCCCAGGGCAAGGACCTCCTCGTGTACACCGTCAACCAGGTCGGCTGGTACGAGTACATGACCGAGTGGCGCTTCCAGGACGACGGCACCATCACCATGAACGTCGGCGCCACCGGCAGCCTCTCCTACGACGACTACGACGCCGGCGACGGCCGTGGCTGGCCCATCGGCAAGGGCGACAAGGCCAAGGCCACCAGCCACAGCCACAACGTCTTCTGGCGGCTCGACTTCGCCCTCGACGGCTCCACCAAGAACCGCGTCGAGCAGTACGACTCGGCCGTCACCGCGCCCGCCCAGGGCCAGCAGGCCTCGACGATCAAGACGACCCGCACCAAGGTCACCAAGGAGCTCGCGGGCGACTCCAAGGCCTACCGCTGGTGGCGGGTGGTCAGCGCGACCGGCAAGAACAAGGACAGGCACCCGCGCTCGTACGAGATCGTCCCCGGCGTCACCACCAAGTACCCGGGCCGCGGCTTCACCAAGCGCGACCTCTATGTCACCCAGTACAACAAGTGCGAACTGTTCGCCAGCAACAACCCGGGCTGCGCGACGAACCACCCCCAGAACGTCGACAAGTGGGTCAACGGCCAGGCCCTCACGCACCCGGTGGTCTGGATGAACGTCGGCTTCCACCACATAGCCCGGGACGAGGACCAGCAGCCCATGCCGATCCACTGGCAGGGATTCTCCATCGCCCCGCGGGACGTCACGGCTATGAATCCGCTCACTCCCGCGGAGGTCGGCTGGCAGAACGGCCACTGGCGACCGCGTAGTTGAGAAACGACCTGTCCATCCGGCTGCACCGCCGACCGCTCCCGGAGTACCCTTCCTTGATCGTTGAGACGGGGAGAGCTCGGGGGAGCGGAAGGCGGTGCGCGGGTGGGCTCGGGAGGGCTGGAGTTGCCCCCTGGTGACGAGGGTCACGAGGGGAACTCCGCAGACGTCCCGCCCGGCACGGTGTCCCTGGCCCGGCCGATGGACGCCGGTTCCATCGGGCCGGAACTGGACTGGGACGCCGACGCCTGGCGCGAGGTGCGTACGCGCGCCCAGCGAGCCGGCCGGGCCTACATCTGGCTGAACCTCGTCGAACAGCGGCTGCGCGCCGTCGTGGCCGCCGTCCTGCGCCCCATCTACGAACCCGTCCACGGCGACGACTGGGTGGTGGCCGCGGCCGGACCCGCCGGCCAGGAGTGGGTGCAGCGGGCGGTCGCCGTCCGCGAAGTCAGCCGCCGCAAGGGCTACTTGCTCGACCCGGCCGACGACAACGTCCTCAGCTTTCTCACGCTGCCGCAGCTGCGCGAGCTGATGGTGCAGCACTGGCCGTGCTTCGAGCCGTACTTCGACGACCGCCGGGACGTCGAACTCGCCCTGGACGAGCTGGAGGTGACCCGGAACATCGTCTCTCGCAACCGGGCGCTGTCCGAGGCCGTCCTCGGCCAGGCCGAACGGGCCTCGGCGCGGCTGCTGGAGATACTCGGCGCGGGCGGTGACGTGCCCTCCGCACGCCGGCTGCCCGTCGACGCGGTCGAGGACCTGGTCGGCGACCGGTACGCCGACGTGGTCGCCGTCCATTCCGACCGGGTGCGGCTGCTGCGCCAGTTCCCCGCCGAGGACATCTTCGGCGGCGCCCGCCGCGTCGACGCCATCGGCATCGGCCTCAACCTGCTCGTGCAGAACTTCTCCGGCCGCCGGCTGGTGCGGCTCGCCGAGTCCGGCTGCCGGGTGCGGCTGCTGTTCCTCAACCCGGCCTCCAGCTCGGTCAAGCGGCGTGAGCGTGAACTCGGCATCAGGCGCGGGGAGTTGAGTCGTGCCGTCGAGATGAACATCCTGCACATGCGTCGGGTGCGGTCGCGCCTGCGCGATCCCGGCGCCTTCGAGATCCAGGTCTTCGACGAGACGCCCCGCTTCACGGCGTACCTCGTCGACGGGGACGGCTCGGACGGTGTCGCGGTGGTGCAGTCGTATCTGCGGCGGACGAGGGGCCTGGAGGCGCCGGTGCTGGTCCTGCGGAACGGAAACAAGCTGGTCAAGTCGGACGTGATGGAGGAAGGCGGGCTCTTCCCCACGTACCGCGAGGAGTTCGAGCTGATGTGGGCTGATTCGCGGCCGGTGTCCTGACCTGCCCCATGTTCTGGTGGATGCCGCCGCCGTAAGCGGAACGCGGTCCTCTGATTGTCAGTGGCGCATGGGAAGGTGGAGACCACTGGGGGAAGCACCACCGAGAAGGGGGACGGCCCATGGGCTGGCACCGGGAGCTGCTGATCGGCTTCGACCTGGAGACGACCGGGACGGATCCGAGCGAGGCGCGCATTGTCACGGGAGCCGTGATCGAGGTCAGGGACGGGCAGCCCATGGGGCACCGTCAATGGCTGGCTGACCCGGGCGTGGAGATCCCGGCGGACGCGGTCGCGGTGCACGGGATCAGCAATGAACGCGCGGCCGCGGAGGGCTGCCCGGCCGACGAGGTGGCGGACGCCATCGCGGACGTCCTCGTCACGTACTGGAAGACGGGCGTGCCGGTCGTCGCCTACAACGCCGCCTTCGACCTGAGCCTGCTCTCCGCCGAGCTACGGCGACACGGCCTGCCGTCCCTGCGCGACCGCCTCGGCGGCATCGACCCCGCCCCGGTCATCGACCCGTACACGATCGACCGCGCCGTCGACCGCTACCGACGCGGCAAGCGCAACCTCGAAGCGGTCTGCCAGGAGTACGGCATCACACTCGACGCCGCCCACGACGCCTCCGCCGACGCCCTCGCCGCTGCCCGGCTGGCCTGCGCGATAGCCGTTCGCCACGCCAAGGTCGCGGCCCTCGGCCCGGCGGAACTGCACCGCCGCCAGATCGAGTGGTATGCCGAGTGGGCGGCGGACTTCCAGAGCTTCCTGCGCCGCAAGGGCGAGACGGACGCGGTGATCGACGGCATCTGGCCACTGCGGGAGCCGGCGGACGAGCCGGTGTGAGCTCGCCGGGGCGCCGGCTGGGGCCGGGCGGCGGGGCGGGGCGCGCGGACCGAGCGATGAGCGGCCGGCCGGCTGGGCGGGCCGAGTCCTGGCGGCGCCGTCCGCCGCGCGGAGGCCGACGCCGTCCGACTCCTGCGCGCCGGCGCCCTCCCTGTCACACCGACACGGGCCCCGCGATGCGTTCCACCCTCGGCTTGGCCGCGCGCTCGTAGTCGGCACCCGAGAGGAGCAGGGACCGGTCGAGGCGGGCCGCGTTGAAGTACAGCTTCGGCTGGGCGACGACGTCCGGGTCGGCGACAAGTTCGAGGTCGGGGTCGAAGGCGAAGGGCAGCACCGTGCCCGGGACGGCGCGGGCCAGGCGTTCGGCGGTCTCCGCGTCGCTGAAGCCGACGTAGCGCGCGGCGAACAGCTCCCGGACGGCGTCCAGGTCCACGCGCCGGTCGCCGGGCACGACCGCCAGGACGTGGCGGGTGGTACGCCGGTCCACCTTCACCCGCAGCACGATGCACTTCGCGGCCTCCGACATCGGGTGCCCGCGCAGTGCGCAGACCTTGTCGGTGGTGCCCTCGGGCTCGTGGTCGATGAGCGGTAGTCGACGGAGGAGGCGTCGAGCAGGGAGATCAGGTGCTCGTAAGTGTCGTGGGACGGCATGCGGGGTCCTCTTCGGTGACGGGGCTGGCTGGGGTGGGCGTGGAGAGCTGAGCCGGCGGCGGGGTGCGGTGGGCGCGTTCCACCGCCTGGCCCCAGTACGTGCCGGCGACCATCAGGGCCGCGCCCAGACCGGTCAGCGGCGTGAGGTGTTCGCCGCCGAGGGCGATGCCCACCGCGACGGCCCAGACCGGTTCCGAGCCCAGCAGCAGACTGGCCCGGCTGGCGGAGCTGCGCTGCACGGCCCAGGTCTGGGCCAGGAAGGCGAACACGCTGCAGAACAGGGCGAGATAGAGCAGCTGCGTCCAGGTCGCCGGGTCGGCGCGGGCCAGCGTCGGCAGGTCGTGGGCCGTGACCGGCAGGAACAGGGCCGTGCCGACGAGGGTCTGCACGGTCGTCAGCTGGAGCGGACGGATCGCCCGGCCCGCGGTGAGGCGGCCGACGAGCACGACATGCACGGCCCGCACCAGCGCGGCGCCGAGCATCAGCAGGTCGCCGAGGCGCGGAGCCTGGAAGCCGTTGCCGGCCATCAGCAGGCAGACGGCCAGGACGCACACACCGGCGGCGGCGAAGAAGGAGACGGGCAGCGGACCGCGGCCGCCGCGGTCGAGGAGCGGGGTGAGGACGATGGTCAGGCTGATGATGAGAGCCGCGTTGGCGGCGCTGGTGTGGGCGACGCCGTACGTCTCGACGACCAGGACCGCGGCCTGCGTCAGCCCCAGGGGCAGACCGGCCCGCAGTTCGTCACGGCTGAACCGGCGCGCCCCCCGACGGACGGAGACCAGACCGACACAGGCGAGCGCGGACAGGGCGTAGCGCGCGAACAGCACCAGCACGACGGGCAGCGCGGCGGTGGCCGTCTGGGCGGACAGATAGCTGGAGCCCCAGACGAGCGCGACAAGGAGGAGTACCGCATCGGTACGGCGGACGTCGGACACCCGCCTACGGTGCACCGGCGAACACCATGAAGCCCAGTACCACCTTCTTAAACGATCATTTAGCAGACCTACACTGTCACCATGGACGAACGGCAGCTGCGCATCCTGCGGGAACTCGGCGAACTGGGCAGCGTCACCGCGGTCGCCGAAGCACTGCTGGTCACCCCGTCGGCGATCTCCCAACAGCTACGACTGCTCCAGCGCACGATCCCCGTACCGCTCACCGAACGCCAGGGCCGCCGGCTCGCCCTGACCGACGCCGGGCAGGCGCTGGCGGGCGCGGCGGCGGACGTGGAGACGGCGCTGGCGCGGGCCCGGCACAGCGTCGAGGACTTCCTCGGCCGCCCGGACGGAGAGGTGTCGGTGGCCGCGTTCCACAGCGCCGCCACGGCCTTCTTCCCGCTCCTGCTACGAGGGCTGGCCGGACAGGGCGGCCCGGTCCCGAAACTCGTCGACGAGGACGTCCCGCAGGAGGACTTCCCCCGCCTCACCCGCGAGTACGACCTGGTCCTGGCCCACCGCCTGGACCACGCCCCGCCCTGGCCGGACACGGTGACAGCGACGACGCTCCTGCGCGAGCCGCTGGACGTGGCCATGCCCGTGGACCACCCACTCGCCGCCAAACGCCGGGTCACCCCACGGGACGTGGCCGACGAGCCCTGGATCACCGTGCACGAAGGCTTCCCGGTCCTGGCCACTATCGAGGCGATCGCGGCCGCAGCAGGCCGCCACCTCCAACTGGCCCACCGCATCAATGAGTTCGCGGTAGTTGCCGAGGTGGTGGCAGCGGGCGGCGGCCTGGCCCTCATGCCCCGCTGGACGATGCGCCCACATCCGGCACTCGTCCTCAGACCCCTGAGCGGAGTACAGGCGAGACGCCACATCGACGTAATCCACCGCCCCGAACGCACGGCACGCAAGGCGGTCCGCACAGTCCTGACAGAACTGCACAACGCCGCGAGCACAATCCGGGCCTGACGGGCGCGGGGCTGTATCGGTGTGCGGCTCCGCCGCGTGGGCGCGACCAGCCACATCCAGCCTTCAGCCGCCGAACAACATCAAGCCCCCACCCACCAGGCGCTCAAAACGCATACCACCGCACCGCAGAATCCTCCTCCCGCAACGACGCCACCCGCCGCTCAAACTCCACCAGCGCCTTCGGATTACCAGGCGCATGCTGAGCCACCCACGCACAACTGGCCGTCTCCCGGGCCCCGCGCAGCACACCGCAGCCCTCCCACTCCCGCACATCCCACCCGTACGCCTCGACGAACGACTCGTACGCCTCCGCGGGCATCCCATACCGATCGCGAGACAGGGCCATCACCACCAGATCATGCTCACGCAGATCCGCAGAGAACGTCTCCAGGTCAACCAGCACAGGCCCCTCGGCGCCCACATGCACGTTCCGGGGAAGCGCATCCCCATGAACAGGCCCCGGCGTCAGATACGGCGTCAACGCCCCCGCGGCCACCGCGAACCCATCCCGCCGCTCCCGCACATACGCCGCGTCCTCCGCCGAGATCGCATCCCCCGCAAGCCGCAGCCACCGCTCCACCCCACCCAGCAGTTCACGGCGAGGCAACTCAAAAGGCGCCGCGGGCAACGCGTGCACGACCCGTAGCAGTTCGGCCAAATCCCGCGGCCCGGCGGGCCGTACGGGATCGCCCAGCCGATGCCACACCGTCACCGGATGCCCCTCGACCAGCAGCGCCCTGGGATCGGCGGCCCGCACCGCGGGAACCCCCACCTCGGCCAGCCACACCGCGACGTCCAGCTCACGCCGCGCCCGGTCGAGCAGCTCCGGGTCGCGGCCCACCTTGACGACCAGGTCACCGGCGGCGAACACCGCGTTCTCGCCCAGGGCGAGGAGCCGCGCGTCCCGCGCCGGGCCGGTCAGCACTCCCGCCGCGGCCAGTACGTCCCGCGCCTGTGCCTCGTCCATCCTCCGGCCTCCCTGCCGTCGTGGAAGTCCTCGCAGTCCTCGCGTGCCTTCGGGACCGGCGTCGAGTTCTCGCCATCCGCCGGTCAGTGTCGCATTCGCACAGGTCGGACCGTGTGCGCGGTGCCTTGACGGCGCGGGGCGCGGTCACGACCATGACGGGGCCCACCCGAGCCGCGCAAAGGGGCTGATTCCGTGACATCGGCGACCGAGGTGAGGAGACCCGCCCCGCGTGTGCCGCGCGCGGGCCGGCAGCGGCGGGTCGTCGACCGCGGGGCCTGGTTCCTGGTGCTGCCCGCGCTGATCCCGATCCTCGTCCTGAGCGTCGGGCCGCTGCTCTACGGCATCCTGCTCGCCTTCACCGACGCACAGTCCGGCCGTACCCAGTCCACGCGGTGGATCGGCGGCCTCAACTTCCTGGACCTGCTGCACGACACGCTGTTCTGGGAGTCGTTCCGGATCGGCCTGGTCTGGGCCGTCGGTGTGACTGTCCCGCAGTTCCTGCTCGCCCTCGGCCTTGCCCTCCTCCTCAACCAGGACCTGCGCCTCAGATGGCTGGCCCGGGCCCTCGCGATCGTCCCGTGGGCCATGCCCGAGGTCGTGGTCGGCGTGATGTGGCGGCTCGTCTACAACCCGGACGCGGGCATCCTCAACGAGACCCTGCGCGACCTGGGCCTCGGTGACGGCCGCGACTGGCTCAGTGGCCTGGCCACCGCCCTGCCCGCCGTCATCGTCGTGGGGATCTGGGCGGGCATGCCCACCACGACGGTCGCCCTGCTCGCCGGGCTGCAGAACACCCCGCGCGAACTGCACGAGGCGGCCGCGATGGACGGCGCGGGCGCCTGGCGCCGCTTCCGCACGGTCACCTGGCCCGCCCTGAAGCCGGTCGCCCTGTCGATCACGGCGCTCAACCTCATCTGGAACTTCAACTCGTTCGCCCTGGTCTACGTCCTGACCAGCGGCGGACCCGGTGGCCGTACCCGCCTGCCCATGCTCTTCGCCTACGAAGAGGCCTTCCGCTACGGGCAGTTCGGCTACGCGGCGGCGATGGGATGTGTGATGGTCGCGCTGATCTCGGTGCTCCTCGCCCTCATCCTCGTGGGGCGGCTGCGGGGCGGTGACCGGGCATGAGGACCAGCACTGCGGGCCGCACCGGCCAGTACGCCGCCCTGCTGGCGTATCTCGTGTTCCTCGCCTTCCCGTTCCTCTGGCTGATCTCCACCGCCTTCAAGCCGCCGCGCGAACTGGGCAGCCTGCACCCCACCTGGATCCCGGAGGACCCCACCCTCGCCAACTTCCGCCAGGCCTTCGACGAACAGCCCCTGCTGCGCGCCGCGTCGAACTCCCTGATCGCCGCGCTCGGCGCCGCCCTGATCGCCGTACTCGTCGCGACCCCGATGGCCTACGTCATGGCCCGCCACCGCAGCCGCCTCGCGAAGGGCGCGACCGGCTGGGTGGTGGTCAGCCAGGCGTTCCCGCTGGTCCTGGTGATCATCCCGCTGTTCCTGGTGCTGAAGAACCTGCGGCTGATCAACTCCGTGCCGGGGCTGGTGATGGTGTACGTCGTGTGGGCGCTGCCGTTCGCGCTGTGGATGCTCGTCGGCTATGTCCGGGCGGTTCCGGCCGAGTTGGAGGAGGCGGCCGCCGTCGACGGGGCCGGCAAGGGGCGGACGCTGGTGTCGGTCACCGCGCCGCTGCTCGCGCCGGGGATCGTGGCGACGGGGCTGTTCGCGTTCGTCACCGCGTGGAACGAGTTCTTCTTCGCGCTGGTGCTGCTGAAGACCCCGGAGAAGCAGACCCTGCCGGTCGTCCTCACCCACTTCATCGGCGCGGAGGGCGTCGCCGACCTGGGCCCGCTGGCAGCGGCGGCGTTCCTCGCGACCCTGCCCTCCCTCGTCGTCTTCGCGGTCATCCAGCGGCGGATCACGGGCGGCATGCTCGCCGGGGCGGTGAAGAGCTGATGCGCACACGATGGATCGTCCCCCTCGTTCTCATGGTCCTGCTGGCGGGCTGCACCGGCGGCGGCACCTCCTCGTCGGACGGCCGGATCACCCTCCGCTTCCAGTCCCTGGCCTGGCAGGAGGAGTCCGTCGAGGCCAACAAGGAGCTGGTGAAGGAGTGGAACGCCACTCACCCCGATGTCAAGGTCGAGTACGTCCAGGGCAGTTGGGACAGCGTCCACGACCAGCTCCTCACCTCCTTCGAGGGCGGCGAGGCCCCCGACATCATCCACGACGCCTCCGACGACCTCGCGGACTTCGCCTACGGCGGCTACCTCGCCGATCTGACCGACCTGCTGTCCGAGCGGCTCAGGTCGGACATCCCGCAGCGCAGTTGGGAGACGGCGACCTTCGGCGACGGGATCTACGGCGTGCCGTTCCTCCAGGAGCCTCGGGTGTTCGTCGCCAACGCCGAGTGGCTGAAGGAGTCCGGCGTACGGATCCCGACCCCCGAACGGCCCTGGAGCTGGGCGGAGTTCAGGAGCGTCACCCGGCAACTGAGCGGCGACGGCAAGTACGGCGTCGCCTGGCCGCTGAAGGAACCCGTCTCCGCCACCCTCAACCTCTCCCTGTCGGCAGGCGGACAGCTCTTCCACCGGGGCACCGACGGCAAGGTGGCCGTCCGCTTCGAGGCGGCCGACGGGACGGTCCCGGGCACGATCCACGACCAGGCGAACACCGACCGCAGTGCCTCGCCGACCACCCTCGGCAGCGGCGGCTCCGACACCCTGCCCGGCTTCTTCGGGGGCAGGTACGCGATGGTCCCGCTCGGCTTCTCGTACCGCCAGCAGATCGTCCAGCAGGCCCCGGAGGGCTTCGACTGGCAGGTGCTGCCCGCCCCGGCCGGCGTCGACGGGCTCACCCAGGGCGTCAGCCCGCAGACGCTGTCCGTCGCCGAGGACAGCCCGCACCAGCAGGAGGCGGCCGAGTTCATCGACTTCCTGCTGCGGCCCGAGAACATGGTGCGGCTGGCGCTGGGGGACTGGATGCTGCCGACGGGCATCGAGGCGCTGAAGGACCCCGCGCTGCACACCACGAAGAACGACTGGGCGACGGGCACGGCGCTGGCCGAGCACCTGAGGTCGGCGCCCGCGCAGTCCGTCCGCGGCTACCCGGAGTGGAAGGACAAGGTCGCCACGCCCGCCTTCCAGGAGTACTACAGCGGCGCCATCGGCCTCGGTGAACTGCGTGAACGCCTGGAGGAGGACGGCAATCTGGTGCTCGCCCGCTACCAGCGCTGACGTAATTCGGTTGTCCGCGTCACCCGGCCCCGCCTAGCGTGCCGTACGTGGGAGCCTTCAACGCGATCAACATCTCCGGTCTCGGCCGGGGCTGCACGTACTCCATCCGGATGCGTCGCGGCCCTGGTGCCCTGACCGGCCCGGGGTGTCACCTCCGCTGACGGCGGAGCCCCCTTCTCGACGTACGCCATGAGGCGCGCACGCATCCGACGCGTGCGCGCCGGCCAGGCGCGTCCTTCTTCAGTCTCCGGTCGGGGCCTTCGGCTGCCCGTATGCCCGTCACGGACGACAAGGACCGCAGGCCATGGCCCGCCCCACCCGTACCTCCCGCGCGCTCTCGCAGAACTTCCTCGCCGACCGCGCCACCGCCGAACGACTCGCCCACCTCGCCGTCCCGCACGGACGGCCGGCCCCTCTGCTGCTCGAAGTGGGCGCCGGAAAAGGGGCGTTGACCGAGTGGCTCGCCCCGCGCTGTGCCGAGCTGCGCGCCTACGAGATCGACAGCCGGCTCGTGCCCGGACTGCGCGGACGTTTCTCCGACGCGCCCCATGTCAGTGTCGTCGCCGGCGATTTCCTCGCCGCCCGGCCACCGCGCACGCCGTTCTCCGTCGCCGGGAACGTGCCCTTCTCGCGTACCGCCGCCATCGTCGACTGGTGTCTGCGCGCCCCCGCCCTCACCGACGCCACCCTGCTCACCCAGCTCGAGTACGCCCGCAAACGCACCGGGGACTACGGCAGTTGGACCCTGCTGACCGTGCGCAGCTGGCCGCGTCACGACTGGCGGCTGGTCGGCCGGGTGGGCCGGACGCGCTTCCGTCCCGTACCGCGCGTCGACGCCGGCGTCATGCGCATCGAACGCCGCCCCACCCCGCTCCTCGACCCCGCCGGCCTCGCGGGCTGGCGGCACCTCGTCGAGCTGGGCTTCTCCGGGGTCGGCGGGTCGCTGCACGCCTCGCTGCGCCGGGCCCACCCCGGGCGCCGGGTGGACGCGGCGTTCCGGGCGGCGCGCCTCGATCCGGGGGTGCTCGTCGGGCAGGTGCCGCCGGAGCGATGGCTGCGGCTGTACGAGGTGCTGGCGCCGTGACGGGCAGGCAAGGCGCCGGCGGATCCGAAATGGGTTGCACGAGACGTCTCGTCTCGCCTACTGTCGACGGCATGACCAGTCCCGCTCACATCGCCATGTTCTCCATCGCCGCCCACGGCCACGTGAACCCCAGCATCGAGGTGATCCGCGAGCTGGTCGCCCGCGGCCACCGGGTCACGTACGCCATCCCGTCGCTGTTCGCCGAGAAGATCGCCGAGACCGGCGCCGAACCGAAGCTGTGGAACTCGACCCTGCCCCGGCCCGACGACGACCCGGCGGCGTGGGGCACCGAGCTGCTGGACCACGTCGAACTGTTCCTCGGCGACGCCATCCAGGCGCTGCCGCAGCTGGCCGAGGCGTACGAAGGGGACGAGCCGGACCTCGTCCTGCACGACATCACGGCGTACCCCGCGCGCGTCCTCGCCCACCGCTGGGGCGTGCCCGCGATATCGCTCTCGCCGAACCTCGTCGCCTGGGAGGGCTACGAGGAGGAGGTCGCCGAGCCCATGTGGGCGGAGCCGAAGAGGACCGAGCGCGGGCAGGCCTACTACGCCCGCTTCCAGGCCTGGCTGGAGGAGAACGGGATCACCCGGCACCCCGACCCGTTCGTCGGCCGGCCCCACCGCTCCCTCGTCCTGATCCCGCGGGCGCTCCAGCCGAACGCCGACCGGGTCGACGAGAGCGTGTACACCTTCGTCGGCGCCTGCCAGGGCGACCGCACGGCGGAGGGCGACTGGCAGCGGCCCGTCGGCGTCGAGAAGGTGGTGCTCGTCTCGCTGGGGTCGGCCTTCACCAACCTGCCCGACTTCTACCGGGAGTGCGTCAAGGCCTTCGGTGACCTGCCGGGCTGGCACCTGGTGCTCCAGATCGGCAAGCGCGTGGACCCGGCCGAGCTGGGGGACGTACCCGCGAACGTCGAAGTACGGTCCTGGGTCCCGCAGTTGGCGGTGCTCAAACAGGCCGACCTGTTCGTCACCCACGCCGGCGCGGGCGGCAGCCAGGAGGGCCTGGCCACCGCCACCCCGATGATCGCCGTACCGCAGGCCGTGGACCAGTTCGGCAACGCGGACATGCTCCAGGGCCTGGGCGTCGCCCGGCACGTCCCGACGGAGGAGGCCACCGCCGAGACCCTGCGGGAAGCCGCCCTCGCACTCGTCGACGACCCCGAGGTCGCCCGGCGGCTCGAGGAGATCCAGGCCGGGATGGCGACGGAGGGCGGGACCAAGCGGGCGGCCGACCTGATCGAGACCGAACTGGACTCCCGTCAGAGGTAGTTCGGGGTCTCCAGACGGGCCTTGTAGGTGATCGCCCCCGCCCGCGCACGCGCGACCCCGCTCACATTGAAGTGGACGTACTTGGTGCCGAAGGCGTTGCCGCCCTGCACGGCACCCGTCCACATCTGCTCGCCGGACGAGTGGTGCACGTACGACTTCACCAGCCGGCGGGTGTGCAGCGGGGCGCTCTTGCGCATCGTCGCCTTGTCGACGGCGTAGACACCGTAGGTGTCGGTGACGAGCAGGCGCCCCGGGCGTTGGAAGTCGGGCTGCAGGTCGTGGGCCCGGGTGAAGGCGTCCACGCGGCGGTCGGTGTCCTCGACCAGCTTGGCCGAGCCGGCCGTCGTCACGATGCGGTACGCCGTGAGTCGCTTCCCACCCGTCACCCACATCCGCTCCAGCTGCGGGTCCCACAGCAGGCCGTGCGCCTGGTGGAAGGGGACCGGGCTGCCCGCCTTCACCAGCGAGCCGCTGTGGCTGGTGGTCGGCCGGAACACGTGCAGGCTGCCGCCGGTGGCCGAGCCGCCGCCGCTGCCGTGGCTGCGCCCGGCGACCACCAGGATCCCGGTGCCGCGGGCCCGTTCGACGGCGTGCGGGTAGTTCGGGACGTTCGCCTGCCACAGCTTCTTCTTGTCGCGGCGCCGGTAGATGCTCGCCGTGCCGCTGGTCGGCGTGCCCGTCACGGCGAGCAGGATCTGTCCGTCGCCGTTCGTGTCACGGAAGCGGTGCTCCATGGGGTGGCCCGAGCCGGCCGGATTCAGCGACCACTTGAAGTTGGCGTCGGTGAACGGCTTGTTGCGGTCGAAGAGGAAGATCCGGCCCGAATTGACGTCCCCGACAAGGACGTGAACTGCGCCGGCGCCGCGCTCGCCGGGCCCGCGCCCACCAGTCCGACGGCCGGCCCGGCCACCGCCCCCGCGAGAACGCCCTTCAACAGACCGCGCCTGTCCATGTGTTGTCCTTCCCCCGCGATCGACAACGTGCCCGGGTCGGTCAACTAGATGAAAACGAAGGGCCCGTCGGTTCCCCTGTGACCGACGGGCCCCTCAACGGAGGGACGGAATCAGACGGTCACCCGCTCGCCCTCGTCGTCCCGCGCCTCGTGCGTCACCGCCTCCGGCGTCTCGTCGTGCGTGAGGTCGGGCAGCCGGTTCAGCCACTTCGGCAGATACCAGTTCCGCTCGCCCAGCAGCGCCATCACCGCCGGGAGCAGCACGCCCCGGATGATCGTCGCGTCGATGAGCACCGCTGCCGCGAGGCCCACGCCCATCTGCTTCATCGACTGCATGGACAGCGTGCCGAAGATCGCGAACACGGCGACCATGATGACCGCGGCACTGGTGACGACCCCGGCCGTGGTGACCACGCCGTGCTGGATCGCGTCCTTCGTCGTACGGCCCCGCAGCCGCGCCTCACGGATCCGCGAGACCACGAACACGTGGTAGTCCATCGACAGGCCGAACAGGATCACGAAGAGGAACAGCGGCAGCCAGGCGATGATGGCGCCGACACCCTCCGCGCCCACCAGGGACGCGCCCCAGCCGTGCTGGAAGACACCGACGAGGATGCCGTACGCCGCGCCCACCGACAGCAGGTTCAGCACGATCGAGGTGACCGCGATCGTCAGCGAGCGGAACGACAGCAGCATCAGCAGGAAGGCGAAGACCACGACGAACACGAAGACCGGGATGACGGCTCCGCCCAGCTGGTCGTTGAAGTCCTTCGAACCGGCCACCTGTCCGGTGATCGGCGCCTCGAGCCCGTCGACCTTGCCGAGCGTGGCCGGCCGCACGTCGTCGCGCAGCTTGTCCAGGCTCGCGCCCGCCTTGTCGAGATCGGAACCGCCGACCAGCGGGACGTACACGAAGGCGAGGTTCTGCGCGTCGTGCAGCTTGATCTCCACCGGACCGCGCGAGGCGCCCGAACTGACTGCCCGCTCACGGAAGTCGGCGAGCGCGGACTTCACCTCGGGAGCGTTGATGTCCTTCGCCTTGACGACCACCTCAGCAGGGTCGGAGCCGCCCGGGAAGGCATCGTTGAGCCGGTTGTACGTCTGCACGATGGGCAGCGAGTCGCCGAACTCCTGGTCCAGGGTGAGCTGCTGGGTCTTCATGCCGACCGCCGGAGCCGTGATGGCGAGCAGCGCACCGGCCGCCACGACCACCGAGATCACGGGCCGCGCGAGCACACCCTTCAGCACCGCCGTCCAGAACCGGCTCTCCCGGTTGGCGCGCCCACGGTTGCGGCGGAAGCGGCTGGCCGGGTGCAGGAAGGGGATCTTGCCCTTCTCGACCCGCTCACCCAGCAGGGACAGCAGCGCGGGCAGCACCGTCACCGACCCGACCATGGCGACCGCCACCACCATCAGCGAGGCCAGACCCATCGCCTCGAACTCGGCGAGCCCCGTGAACAGCATGCCCGCCATCGCCACACACACCGTCACACCCGAGACGATGATCGCCCGGCCACTGGTCGCGGCGGCGACCCGCAGCGCCGTCTGGGCGTCCCGTCCGGCCTCGCGCTCCTCACGCTCACGGCGCAGATAGAACAGGCAGTAGTCGACGCCCACGGCCAGACCGACCAGCAGCATCACGGAGTTGGCGGTCTCGCTCATCGGCATCACATGGCTGACGACGCCCATCAGGCCCATCGTCGCCATGATCGCGGTGACCGCCAGCAGCACCGGGAGCAGCGCCGCCACCAGCGCGCCGAAGGCGATGAGCAGAATGCCGAGGGCCACCGGCACCGCGGAGTACTCGGCCTTCTGGAAGTCGTCCCCGAACGCGTCGTCGAACGTCTTCATCATGCTGGCGCCGCCGATCTCCTCGATCCGCAGCGACTCGTGGTCGTCCTGTACCCCCTCGACGGCCTTCAGCACGGGCTCCACGCGCTCGCCCGCGGTGTCCGACTCGCCGCGCATGTCGAACTGCACCAGTGCGCTGCGGCCGTCCTTCGAGATGGTCTGCGTGTCGTACGGCGACGTCACGTCCGTGACCTTGCCGGTCCCCTCGACCGCGTCGACGACCGCGGTGACGGCGGCCTTGAACGCGGCGTCCGTGGCCTTGAGCCCGTCGTCCTTCGCCTGGATCAGGACGGTCTCACTGGCGGGTTCCTCGATCCCGGCGTCCTCGATGATCCGGGCGGCGGTGCGCGTCTCGCCCTTCAGCTGATCGCTGTCGTTGACGTCGACCCGGCCCGCCGCCGAACCGAGTCCCATCGCCAGGACGACGAACAGCACCCAGATGCCGACGGCCGCCCAGCGGTGCCGGGCGCTCCAGCCGCCGGCCCGGGCGGCGATGCCCCGTACCCGCGAATCTCCGTTCCCCATGACGGGCAAGCCCCCTCGTAAACGGTGGCGGCCCCCTGCCTCCACCTTTCGTTTCGAAGGTATGAGCCGGATAAAGACATCTCGTCGTGCTGTCCGGTGAAGTACCGCGGCCGGAACTCATCCCACCGGACCCCGGGCTCTCCCCTCTGGGGAGGACTGTGGTCCCTTACATCTATCCGGACCTTCTCAGGGACGGTGATCAGGGGGCACGGGGTGGTGCCGCCTTAGGGTGGCGGGATGACGACGACGTATGCGGCGCTGCTGCGCGGAATCAACGTGGGCGGCAGCAGAAAAGTCCCGATGGCAGACCTGCGCACCCTGATGACCGGCCTCGGCTACGACGGCGTACGCACCTACCTGCAGAGCGGCCAGGCCGTGTTCTCGTCCGACCACGGCGACGAGGAGTCCCTGGCCGCCGAGCTCGCGCAGGCGATCCGGAAGCACTTCGGCTTCGACGTCGACGTGATCGTGCGCGACCACGCCTACCTCAGGGCGATCGCCGACAACTGCCCCTTCCCGGCGGCCGACCTGGAGCCCAAGCAGCTCCATGTCACCTACTTCTCCGCACCGGTCGAGGAGGAGCGCTTCGCGGAGATCGACCGGGCCGCCTACCTGCCGGAGGAGTTCCGGCTCGGCGACCGCGCGCTGTACCTGTACGCCCCGAACGGCCTCGGCCGCTCCAAGCTCGCCGAAATCCTGTCGAGACCCCGGATCAACAAGGGTTTGATCGCCACCAGCCGAAACTGGAACACCGTGCTCAAACTCGCGGAGATGACAGAAGGCTGACCTCCGCATCGGAGAGCCGTACGGCGGCGGCGTCCAGGTTCTCGTCCAGGTGGGCGAGCGTGCCCGTGCCGGGCGGCGGGCACAGCACGGGGGAGCGGTGCAGCAGCCACGCCAGGGCGATCTGCCCCGGCGTCGCCCCGTGTGCGGCGGCGATCTCCGCGCACACCGGGTCAGCCGTCAACGACCCGTTGCCCAGCGGGAACCACGGCAGGAACGCGATGCCGCGCGCCTCGCACAGCTCCAGCAGCGGCTCGGAGGAGCGGTCCAGGAGGTTGTACCGGTTCTGGACCGACACCACGGACGTCAACTCCAGGGCGGCTTGCAGCTGTTCGGCGGTGACCGTGTCGAGACCGACGTGCCGGATCTTGCCCTCGGCCCGC
This sequence comes from Streptomyces dysideae, assembly GCF_001514305.1. Lineage (GTDB taxonomy): Bacteria > Actinomycetota > Actinomycetes > Streptomycetales > Streptomycetaceae > Streptomyces > Streptomyces dysideae. Next base: position 83,302 of record NZ_KQ949087.1, on the reverse strand, counting down.
AACTCGTCCAGCGCGCCCAGCTGTTCGGCCATCGGGACACCGGGGTCGAGCCGGTGCAGCTGGTACAGGTCGATGGTGCCCAGGCGCAACCGCCGCAGGCTCGCCTCGCACATCTCCCGCAGACGCTCCGGCCGGCCGTCCGCATACCAGGCACTGTCACTGGTGCGGACGACACCACCCTTCGTGGCGATCAACAGCCCCCGCGGGTAGGGGTGCAGGGCCTCGGCCACCAGCTCCTCGGCGATCGACGGGCCGTAGTTGTCCGCGGTGTCGATCAGCGTGACCCCGCGCTCCACGGCCCGCCGCAGCACCGCCACCGCGTCCCGGGCGTCGCCGCGCGGGCCCCAGTAGCCGGGGCCGGCGAGCTGGGCGGTGCCGTAGCCGAGGCGCCGGACCGGCAGCTCGCCGCCGAGCAGGAAGGATTCCCGGATCATTTGATGAAGGTTACACACGGCTGTGCGAGGCTCGTCCCATGCGCTACGTCATCATCGGGGCAGGAGCGGTCGGCGGCGTCATCGGCGGACGGCTCGCGGGTTCGGGGCACGAGGTCGTGCTCGTCGCGCGCGGTGGGCACTTCGAGGCCCTACGGGATCGCGGGCTGCGGATCAGGGTGCCGGAGGGCGAGCGCACCTGCCGCCCGCCGGTCGTCGACGGGCCGGACGCCCTCGGGGAGCTCCGCGCCGACGACGTCCTCGTCCTCGCCGTCAAGACCCAGGACAGCGCGGCCGCCCTCCAGACCTGGGGTCCGGTGCCGGTCGCAGGCGGCGGGACGGCCGCCGAGCGGCTGCCGCTGGTCTGCGCCCAGAACGGCGTCGAGAGCCAGCGCCTCGCACTGCGGCTGTTCCGGCGGGTGTACGGCGTCTGCGTCTGGCTGCCGTCGACGTATGTCGAACCCGGCGTCGTCTCCGCCGCCGGCGCCCCGCTCACCGGCATCCTGCACCTCGGCCGGTATCCGCACGGCATGGACGAGACCGCCCGGCTGATCGCCGCCGACCTGGAGAAGTCGACGTTCGAGGCACCGGTCGTCGAGGACGTCGCGCGCTGGCAGTACGCCAAGCTGCTCGGCAACCTCGGCAACGCGCTCGAGGCCGTCACCGGACCGGTGGCGAGCGACGAGGCGGCGACACTGCTCGACCTGGTGCGGGCCGAGGGCGCGGCCGTGCTCGACGCGGCCGGGATCGCGTACGTGAGCCCCGAGGAGCAGAAGGCGGTACGCGGCGACAAGGTCACCCTCGTACCGCTCGACGGCGCCCCGCGCGGCGGCGGCTCCTCCTGGCAGTCGCTCACCCGTGGCACCGGCACCATCGAGGCCGACTACCTCAACGGCGAGATCGTGCTCCTCGGGCGCCTGCACGGCGTACCCACCCCGCTGAACGAACTGCTCCAGCACCTCGCCAACGCCTTCGCGCGCGAGCGGCGGGCGCCGGGGGACATGCCGGTGCCGGAAGTGGTGCGGCTGGCCGACGAGGCGGTCGCGGGAACGCCCGCTCGCCCTCGTCCTGTCCCGCCCGGCCCCCGAACCCGCCACACCCTGGACACCGACTGACCCGCGCCGGCTCACCCACCGCCCACGCCCGCACCCGACCGGGGGACGCCCCTTGTCAAGCAGGTTGACCCCACCTCGGGGCGACTCGGCGAACCTCGGGACAAACGGGGACCGTTGTCCCTAGGGTGAAGCCCGCAGAACAGCAGAAGGGGCAGGTCACGTGGCTGGCAGAGCGTTACCGTCGTTGCCGCAGTACCGCAAGGACGGAGTGACGCGGCGGTTGTGCGCATCGGTTCACCTCGACGACGAGTTCGCACAGGTGGTGGACGGCGAACTCACCGGCGACCGGCTGGACGCGATCGGCCTCACCCTCGGCGTCAACTTCGTGGCCCTCGCCCGGCACGCCCGCGTCGCCGTCCGCCGCCGCGCCGCCCTGGACCGCCAACTGGCCGGACTCTGCGCAGCGTCGGCGGTCTCCTTGGCGGTCGGCCTCTGGGGCCTGGCCAGCGGTCATGGTTCGGTCGCCCAGGTCGGGATCTACGGCCCGCTCGGCGTCCTCGCCGCGGCCTGGCTGCTGGTCCACCACGCACAGTCCCGGGCCCGCGCCGCCGCGCACGAGGTGTTCCGCACCAGCCCCGAGAAGTCCGAGAACCTCGCCCCGCCGGTGGAACCGGAGGCGGAGGCCTGGCTGCACGACCTCAAGCGCGCCAACGTCCTGCCGTACGCCGACGAGGCGGCCCGCGAGAAGCCGTTCGTCGGCAGCGGCACCGTGCTCAGGAAGGTCGCCGTCTGGCAGCCCATCGACGTCAGCAAGCCCGCCGAGGCCCCGGGCGGCGGCAAGCTCACGATGCGCCCCTTCGACGCCGTCGACCTGCACACGTACGTGGCCCGCCAGATGGAGAGCATCGCCGGCCTGGACGGCCTGCGCGCCAGGAACCGGCTCTACGTCCTCGGCAGCCACGCCTACCTGCTCCCCGACCTGGTGCCCGACCGCACCCGGCGGCCCCGCGCCCAGATCCCCAAGCAGCTCGTCCAGGCGGGCCTGCAGAACCCCGGCGCGGCCATGCGGACCCATCTGTGCCTGGAACGGATCGGCGAGGGCGGACGGATCATCGTCTCCATGTACCTGCGCGCGATCCTCAACCGGCCCAGCCTGACCTGGGAGGTCGCCACCTACGCGATACCCCCGCTCGGCGCCCGCTTCTACCGGGTCAACCAGCTGCCGCTGGCCCCCTTCGACCACTGGTGGAGCCTCGTCAGGTACGCCACCTCGCACACCTGGCCCGAACTGCGCGGCGCCCCCGGGCGCATCCGCGGGCGGGGCCGGTGGCAGCGCAAGCGCACGAAGTACCTGAAGAAGTGGCGCCGGGACATCACCAACCAGCATCTGGTGTACGACTACGGCGCCCCCGACAGCCTGCGCGAGCGGATCTCCGACTGGGAACAGGCGGGCCACAACGAGCGCAGCGACGCGGCCGACTTCCTGAACCGGCTCCAACAGGGCGTACTCACCGCGACCGAACGCTTCCTGGAGGACCACCACGTCGACACCAGCTCGTTCGACAAGGCGCAGCAGATCATCAACACGCAGACCTACAACATCAACAACGTCAACGGTCCCAGCAACATCGGCAACAACAACCAGATCAACCATCCGAACGCACCACAGGGGAACGGGCCTTCGGGGCCGGGCGGCGGAACACCGCCCAAGCCCTGACCGGCCCGGAACAGGAGTCAGCACATGAGCATGTACAACATCGGCAACGTCAACGGTCCCAGCAACATCGGCGACAACGGCCACATCGAGGTCAACCACGGTTTTGACCTGGGGACCCTGCTGCGCCTCGCCGACCAGCTCGTCGAGCGGACGAGCATGGAGCGCCCGTCGCTCGTCCCGCAGGCGGAGATCATCCGGGGCGAGCTGATCCAGGCCAGCCAGGACGGGCAGAGCCCCAACCGGGGCCGTATCCGCTCCGCCCTGGAGACCATCGGCATCGGTGTCGCGGCGGGCAGCGGCAGCCTCGCCCTGGCGCAGGAGATCACCCGCATGCTCGGCCTGTGACGGAGGGCGCCCCCACCCGCAGGGGCGCCCTCCGCGGTCACTTGGCCCGTACCACCGCCCGCACCCCGCCCCCGAGGTCCAGCTCCAGGCCCGACCGCAGCGGCACCGTCTGACCGGGGCCGATCTGCTGCGGGGTGCCGTCGGAGCGGGTGCCCGTCCAGGTGTCCTTGGAGCGGTTCGCGATGCCGAACCGGCCCGGCTTGGCGGGGTGTTCGACCAGCTCGGCGACCAGGCTCACGTCCGAGCAGTCGTGCCGCGTCGGCTCCGGCAGCAGATGGTGCGCCTGCACCCGGGCCGCCCGGCGCAGCCGGATATGGTGCTCCGCGCGCGGCGGCGGCGTCGTCACCGTCAGCCGCGGCGGCAGCACCAGCCCCGCCCCGCACCCCCAGCAGGCGCGCGGCGGCGGGTTCTCGCCCGGCTCGGTCATGTTCTGCCGCCCGCAGGACGCGCACTCCACCACCGAGTCGAGCACCGCCCGCAGCGCGTCCCGCCACTCCGACTCGCGCACCCGCCGCGCCGGTTCGTGCAGCCCGACGGTGAAACTGTGCCGGAACAGCTCCTGCAGCTTTCCGGCCGCCGCGTCCCACGTCGCCAGCACGGTGGCGTGCTCCATCGGGTCGGGCGCGTTGGAGTCGTCCTGCGGATCGAAGACGAACAGCGGGCTCTTCCCGTACAGCTTGCGTTCCGCCGCCTCGTCCAGACAGTGGATGCCCAACTCCCGCTTCCCCTTGAGCGGATGATGGTTCATCAGCAGCATGAACAGCAGTACGGCCAGCGAGTGCAGATCGGACTGGGTGCCCGGGCGGGCGCCCGGATCGCCGCGCACCAGCTCCGGGGCCATGAACTCCATCGTCCCCGAGATACCGCTGGCGTCCCCCTCCACCACCGCGTTGTCGTTGTCGCAGACCAGCACGTCACCGGTGTCCGGGTCGAAGAAGATGTTCCCCCAGGAGATGTCCCGGTAAGCGATACCGCGCGAGTGCAGCGCCTGGTACGCCTCCACCGTGTACAGGCACGCCGTCAGCAACGCCCGTGTACTGGTGCGCAGTTGGCGCCGGAACAGCGCGGGCAGCCCCTTGAACCGGTCCGGCCTGAGCCCCATCAGATACCCGAACGAACCGCGGTGCGCCGGCACATACGCCTCCGGCCACAGGAACCGGTCGTCGTCGAAGTCCCGGTACACCAGCTCCCGGACGATCGCCTCCTGGTCCGGCGTCGCACACGTCGGGTAGTACCACTTGAGGGCCATCTCCCCGCCCGGCGTCCGGACCCGGTACACCTCGCCCTGGCCACCGGCGCCCAGCATGCCGAGGATCTCGACCTCGTCGCCGTGCTCCGCGGCCAGCCGCGTCCCGCTGTCGAGCATGCCGCTCATCCGCTACGTCTCCGTCTTCTGTTCCGTTGCCAAGGGCTCCTCCGCCGTGCCCGGCGGGTCGTCCCGTGCGCCGTCCGCGGGCGCGTGCCGCAGCGCGGCCGCCAGCGTCGTGTCGTCCCCGGAGTACCGCGAGGCCTGCCGCAGCCACTCGGGCAGCACGGCCCGCACTCCCGAACTGCCCTCCGTCGCCAGCCGGTTGTCGAGCCCGTCGACGAACTCCCGGTAGCCGTCGGCCGACGCGAAGCTCTTCGACAGCCCGTCCGTCGACAGCACCACGAGACGCGGGGTGCGTGCCTGGTCGAACACCGGCGCCCAGTGCATCCGCACCGCCCGCCAGGCCTGCGGCCCGCACAGCGACTCCGTCTCGTCGCCCAGGTCCTCCTCGGCGGGCGCGAGCGGCCGGCGCAGGGTGCCGTCGTGCTCGACGACCGCCAGGTCGCCGTCGCCGATCTGCCAGGCCACGAACAGCCACGGCATCAGCACGGCGCCGATCAGCGTCGTGCCGTACAGCACCAGCTTCTGGTCCGCTCCGGGCTCCGGCGCCCCGTCGTCGGCGACCGGGCGGTGCCGGGACCAGTGGCCCAGGGCCGCCTCCCGCCAGTCGTGCACCAGCGCGCGCGGGAAGTCGTCCCGGGCATACGTCATCAGCCGGGCCAGCCGCCCCGGTTCATGGCAGTCGCGGGCCGCCCGGCCGAACTCCGCCGCCCGCCCGAGGAACCGGTCCACGGCGAACCGCGCCCCCAGCTCGCTGCGCGCGTGGGCGGCCGAGCCGTGCCCGTCCGCCACCGCCAGCACCAGCGGATCGTCGCCGGAGCCGGCGCCCTCACAGGCGTACCAGTCCTGGTTGCGCCGCTTGCCGACGCCCTGGACGCTGTCGGCCAGCGTGTCCCAACGCCGCACCCCGAGCGTCACCACACGTCGTCGTCATCGTCGTCGTCGAGGACGGGCGGCGCGTACGGCTGCTTCGTCAGGGTGTCGGCCGCCCCCGCCACCGGCTGCGAGGCCGCCTTCACCGCCGCCGTCGACGCCCAGCGGATCGCCGCCGCCAGCTGCTTGGGGCTGTTGGCGTCCAGCGGCTGCATCTCGGGGTTGCCGAGGAACTCCTGGAGCACCCCGCGGTCCGCGTCATGGCCGATCGCGATGGCGACCCGTACCGCCTTGCGGCCCCACGGCGTCGCGTCGATCGCCTTCAGGCCCGCTTTCCAGTCGTCCGTGGGCCCGCCGTCCGACACCAGCGCCAGCACCGGCTTCAGCGCGCGCTCCGGCATCGGCGGGCTCTGCAGCTCACGCGAGACCAGAGTGAGGGCCTCGCCCAGGTTGGTCATGCCGTCCACCTCGACGTCCTGCCAGGTGAAGTCGTCGACCGGGACGGGGATCTGGTGGTGCCACTGGGCCGTGGTGGAGAAGGTGATGGTCCGCAGCAGCAGCTGGGCCGCCGGATTGTCGTGCGCCACCGCACGCATCTCCGGAACGGCCTCTCTGATCGCGTAGTTGAGCTTGGCGATCTTCTCGCCCTGCATCGAGTACGAGCAGTCGAGCAGCCAGATGAAGTGGACCGGCCGGTTCGCCATGGGCCCGCCGGGAATGTCGCTCACTCCGTGTCCTTTCCGGGAGTCGGGTCGAGGTCTTCTGTGGTCGTCGGTCAGGGCAGCAGCAGCCAGCGCACCAGCAGGGCCAGCGCGGCCGGTGTCAGCACCAGCGCGGTGACGAACAGGCCCGCCGCCATCCGCCGTCCGCGTGCGATCGGTGGGGTCACCTGGGTCATGCCGGGGTGTACCTCCTCTCGTGCTCGCCGGTGCCGCCACCCGGCCCGGCCGACGCACCGGTCTTCAGCCCGGAGGCCGCGAGCAGCCACAGCGCCGGCTCGGCGGCCCGCCGCTGTTCGCTCTCCAACGGGCCGGTCCCGGTGGCCGCGTGGGCGCTGACGGCCCAGTAGCGGGCCGCCCGGAAGTCGTGCCCGAGCGCCCGTACCAGGCCGCCCAGACCGATCTCCTCCAGCCAGCTGTCGATCCGCGCGCCGGGCACCGGCAGCGACACCAGCTGGTCCAGGACGTCCCGCTTGGTGACGACCGTCGCCACCGACAGCCGGGAGCGCCGTCCGGTCAGTGCCGCGAGCTCGCCGGTCAGCCGCTGGTAGGTGTCCCACGGCCCCTGCGACGAGGGACGCGCGTCCTGGGCCCGGCGGGCGTCGTCCGGGCCGAGCCGGCCACGCACCTTCGCGTCCGCCAGCACGTCGGCGACCAGGATCACGCCGTGCGTGTGCGCCAGGTACTGCTGGGCCCGCACCCGTTCGGCGTCGCTCACCGTCTCGCCCATCGGGTCGTACAAGTACAGCAGCCTGCGCCGCCGCCCGCACGTCACCGTCAGCATCATGGCGCGCGGCTGGGTGCTCGTCGTCGCGCGCGCCCAACCGGTGCTCTTCAGGTCCTGGTTGAGGTCGTTGGCCGTACGTCGGTCCTCGGCCGACGCGTACTCGACCGCCAGCTCACCGCGCCGCGCACACGCGTGCAGCCCCTCCACCATGGCCGCCATCAGCATCGTCTTGCCGGACGAGGTGCCGCCGATCAGCGGCGCGTGCACGACCCGGGTGGAGCCGACCGACGGGGGCAGATACTGCTCGCAGTGCGGGCACAGCGCCGTCAGCTTCGTGCGGCCCGCGAGCCGGGTCGTCGGCAGCCGGTGCCCGCACGCACACGCGTGCCACAGCACGCCGTACCGTCCGGGGTGCAGCGAGCGGTGCTCCGCCCTGCAGTTCGGGCAGCGGTACATGGGCAGCGGTACGGGCCGATAGCAGCCGGGATAGGGGCACTTGACCCGCACACCCCGGGCCAGCATCCACCCGCGCTCCACGCCTCGCAGCACGGGGACGGCCGCCGTACAGCCCAGCCACACCAGGGCGAGCAGCAGCGCGAACACGGCCAGTACGGTGCTGAGGAGGACGGTGGCGAGCGCGGCGCCGAGCAGGGCGCCCAGGGCGGTGCCGGGCGCCAGGAACACGGCCCGCAGGATCCTCTTGCCCACCACGAACTCGCGCCCGCCCTGCGCGGGCAGGCCGCGGAACAGGTTCTTCGCGTACCGCTCCAGCCACGGGTCGGTCAGCGCCGTCCAGATGACGCGCATGCCGTAGCCCGCGGCGGACGCGGCGTCCACCCACATCTGCCGCCACCAGTAGCCGAGTCGAGCGGGCTCGTCGGCCCCGACGACCGGCACCCGTCGGTCCGGCCGCCCGGTCTGCCACGGCCCGAGCCCCCGCCACACGGCGCCCACACCGATGCCGAGGAACTGCCAGAACACCCGGCCCAGGCACAGCAGAACGGCGACGGACGCGGTCCAGGAGAGCAGGAAGCCGACGGGAGAGTAGAGGCTCATCCGAGGCCTCCTTCAGCCGGTGCGGTGCCGGACAGGGTGAGGAGCAGGAGCGGGGAACTCATCGGCCGCCTCTCCCGGGTGGTTCGATGTCGCCGTGCCGTAGGGAGGGCGGCGAGGGCGGTTCACCTCGCCGTCCCCGCCCGGAGAACCGTCCCGCGAGCCGCCCGAGCGCGCCGGGCCGGTTCCAGGCCCGGAACGCGTCGAGCTTGCCGCGTCCCGCCCGCCCGAGTGCCGCCTCCACGGCGGTGACGTCCTCGGCGGGCAACGCCTTCACGATCGGCCGCAGCACCTTGCCGAGCAGGGCGTTACGGGTCTCGTCCCAGGCCGGGTGGGTCCCCGGGTAGGTGCTCCAGGCACTGAAGCAGAAGGCGACGTACGCCGGCACCGTCCGCAGCCGGTCGCCCACCCGGTCCGAACGCCCCGCCCGCTCATACGCCGCGAGCAGCCCCGGCTCGGCCGACCGGGCCATGGCATACAGCTCACTCTCGGGCGTCGGCCCTTTCACGAGCCGCCACGCGAGCGCGCCGAACACCCGCTCGGTCACGGTCTCCGGTACGGGCTCGGCGGCGCCGTCCCGCAGTTGCAGCACCCTGGGGACCCAGCCCTCGCCCTCACCGTCCGTGCCCAGCAGCCCCGCGAACTCCAGCAGGAGCAGCGCGGCGCGCTGTCCCGGGCGCAGCTCCGTCGGGAACGCGGTGAGCAGCTCGACGGCGAGAGCGGGCACGTCCCGGTCGTCCGGGGGCGCGGCGAGAGCGGCCTCGACGAGCAGGTCCCGGGTGCCGGCCGCGCGATGGATGTCGGAGCCGAGCTCGTTCAGCAGTCGGCTCGCCTCCTCCCCGGTCGGAAGCTCCCCGGCCCACACGAGCCGGAGCGCGGTGCGCAGCACGTCCGGATCGGCGTGCGGCGAACTCCCAGCGGTCCGCAGGACGTCATGAAACCGCCCCAGCCGCACACCACCCCCGCCGACCGCACCCGCCAGCACACACATCCGCAGATGCGGATTCCCGGGCTGCAGCTCAACAGGGAGCCCCGACCCCGCCAGCATCCGCGCGACGACCGGCGGATCGGCGGCGGCGAGCGCGTTGAGCGCGGCGAAGAGTGCGATGCGCAGGGCGGGGTGATCGTGCACGGCGTCGAGGAGGGCGGGGCCTGCCTGGGCCGAGGCGCGGCCGCCGGCAGGGGGAGCCCCCCAGGCGTTCGCCGAGGTACGTCCCGAGGGGTCGGCCTGGGTGTTGTAGCCCGCGCTGCCGGAGTGGGTGGCGGGGACGCGGCCTGTCGCGCCTAGTGTGTTGGAACCCGATGGATTGGCTGAGGTTCGGCCCCAGGCGTCCCCCGGTGTGGAGCCGGAGTGGGTGGTGGGTGTGTTGGAACCCGGTGAGTTGGCCGGGGTTCGGCCCCAGGTGTCCCCGGGGGCGTGTCCCCGAGGGGTCGAGGGGTCGGCCGGGAGATGACCCGCGCTGCCGGACCGTGTGTTGCCGGTGGGGGTGCGGCCCGAGGTGCCGGCTGCGTTGGAGCCCGGCGGGTTTGCTGGGGTACGGCCCCAAGCAGCCCCCGACGAGTAGTCGGCGGGGGGATGGCCTGTGGTGTCGGCCGTGGGGCGACCGGGTGGGCTGGCCGGGGTTCGGCCCCAGGTGTCCCCGGGGGCGTGTCCCCGAGGGGTCGAGGGGTCGGCCGGGAGATGACCCGCGCTGCCGGGCGGCGTGTGGCCCGAGGTGTCGGCCGTGCTGGAACCCGGTGGGTTGGCGGAGGTGCGGCCCCATGCTTCCCCCGGTGTGTGGCCGGCGGGGTCGGCGGAGGTGTGGCCCGAGGTGCCGGCCGGGCTGGATCCCGGTGAGTTGGCCGGTGTACGGCCCCAAGTGTGCTCGGGGGCGTACCCCGGAGGGGCCCCGGGGGTGCGGCCGGAGGCGGCGGCCGGGGCGTAACCCGCGCCGCCGGCGGGGTCGGCCGGGGCGCGGCCCGCGCTCCCCGCCGCGGTGTACCCCTGAGAGTCGGCCGGGGCACGGCCCCACGCATCCCCCGCGGCGCCCCCCGAAGCCCGGCCCCCGCCGCCCGTCGCGTCCCTGCCCGTAGAGCCACCCGCCCCGTACCCCGCGGGATGGGCCACGGCGCCCGCGGGCCTGTGGTCCGCCGCGTCGGGTGTCGGCTCGGCGACCAGGGACCGGGCGAGGCGGCCCGCCAGTTCCGGGAGGAGGTCCTGGCAGTCGATATCGAGGAGGTCGGCGATCCGCAGCAGCGCGAGCGGGCGGCCGACGGCCGGATCCCGTTCGTCGGCGATGCCCGAGCGCAGCGCGGGCGCCAGGTCCCGGGCCAGCTCGGCCTGTGCCCGTGGCGTCAGCGACCCGGCGCGCAGCGCGGGCACGGGCCCCCGGCCGAGCACGGCCGAGGCCAGCACGCGCGCGGCGAGGGGCGCGGTCACAGCGGTCGGCAGCCGCCCTTCCAGCCGCTCGAACAGCGCGGCCAGCGCCTCCTGTTCGGAGTCGCCCGGGGTGTCAGGACGTCGCCGCACGGCATCGGCGTCCCGCTCCTCCGAACGCCCCACTGCCGGCCGTACGCCACCGACGCCCACACCGCCACCCGCACACAACGCTTCCACCAGCCCCGCCACCGTCGCGTCCGGCAGCGCCCCCACCCGTTCCGTCGCCCACCGCGCCCCCGCCGTACGCCCCTCCGCACCCAGCTCGACCCCGGCGACCAGCGCGGACACGGCCAGCTCCCCGGCGTCCCCGGACGCGTCCCGGAACAGGTCGGGGCGGCCCGCGCGCCAGATGCGTGCGCACACGTCGGCCCACGCGTCCGTGACCGGCCCGGCAGACGCGCGGCCGGTGCAGTCGTGCACCCGGTAGCGGTGGTCGTGGGCGACCGACTCCGACGACGGGAGGGCGCCGATGATCTGCTGGCGGGCCTGCTGCGGCCGGCGTGTGTACGTCGTGAACGTCAGCCGGTGGGCCTGTTCGCGCGGCAGCACCGTGCAGGCGAGGGCGATCCACTGGGCCACGTCGGCGCTGTCCTGCTCGACGAGCACGATCTGCCCGGCATCCGGGTCCGCGGCGAGGGCCCGCAGGTCGGCGAAGAACGCGGCGAGCCGGTCGGCGCGGGACACGGCGAAGGAGACCAGGCTGTCCTTGCGGAGCAGCCCGGAGGGTTCGAAGTGCTCGATGGGGTCGGGCCGGCCGCCCGGGGGAGTGGCGTCGCACCAGCGCGGCGACTCCCACGCCGTGATGGGCAGCGCCCCGTCCGGCAGCCGTACGCCGGGCGGCAGATGCAGGGCGTGTGCGTGGAAGTTGCCCCAACGGCCGCTGTAGTCCGCCCCCGTGTAGACGGAACGGCTCAACAGCCGTCCGCCGTCCGCCAGTTCGCTGAAGCTGAACGCCTTCGGGAACGACTTGAGCTGCTCCGCGTCCGGCCGTGCCGGGTAGTCCCGCGGCGGCTCGTAGCCGATGAGCTGCTCGGCCTCCCGCAGCAGCCCCTGCGGCACCCCCGCGCTGACCGCGGTGAACCGGAACCCGGAGCCGTCGGGGCCGGGCGGCGCTGATGTGTAGTGCAGCTGGGCCAGGGTCACTTGACTCGTCCCTTCCCCGCGGTGCGGACCGGCAGCAGTCCGCGCCGGGCCAGCAGCCACAGCAGCGGATCCTCCACCCGGATCGGCCGCGGCCCCGATTTCGGTACGTCGGCCGGCGCGTCGGCGGGCGGTGGTGCCCCCAGCGCCGACAGCCCGAACAGTGACAACTCGGCGAAGTCCAACTCCAGTTGCCGGACCAGCGCCCCCGAGTCCCAGTCCGCCATCAGGGACCGGATCTCCTCGTGCACGGCGAGCCGGTCGTCCTGGTCGAACGCGCCGTCGGTGTGCGAGGCGTTGGCGAGCAGCGGCGAATGCGGGTCGAGCAGCGGCTTGAGCATGTCGGTCTTGGTGACGGCCACCGCGATGGGCGTGGTCACCCGGCCGCGCGAGCCGCCCTTGCCGTGGGCGCGCAGCTGCGCCGCGAGGTCGGCGGCGATCTGCTGCGGCGGGGTCTCCACGACGGGCAGCGGAGGACCGTCGTGGATCGGCAACCGGTCCCGTACGGAGCCGAGTTGGAGCGGGTCGACCAGCAGGACTATGCCGTCGGCGGCGCTCAGGTAGCGGGTGTAGCGGTCCATCGCCTCGGCGCCCGCGAGGTCCTCGCCGGCCGCGTCGAAGAACACCAGCGTGGTGTGCCGGGTGCCGGAGCCCAGCCGGCCGCGGCGCGGCACGCTGAGCCGGTACAGCAGCGGGTCGTTGAAGCCGAGGGCGGCCGGTCTGGTGGCGTCCGGCAGCCGCAGCCGGTCGTACAGGTCCTCGGCCATCTCCTTGTCGCGCTGCTGGGTGGACTGCCCCATCGCCGCCAGCACGGCGTGGTAGGCCTGCCCGACCCGCTGGTTCAACTCGTTGACGAGGACGGACACATAGGTGCTCTTGCCGGAGGCCTTCGCACCGACCAGCGCGATGATGCGGCTGTCCTGGTCGCAGTAGTCGCTGGGCAGGTCGCTGTGGCAGGACCGGCACACCCGCACCGGCGTGGACACCCCGCAGCCGGGACAGGGCACGCTGCTGCCGCCGCCGCGCAGCCCGGCCGTGAGCGCGGCGACGTTGCGCGCCGGGCTGAACACGGGGCCGCGCATCCGGGCCGCCGGGGGCACGCTCGGGCCCATGAACCCGGCCCAGACGTCGTCGCGTTCGGGACCGCAGGGCGTACCGCCGCGGACGCCGCTCGGGGTCATCAGACAGCGGTAGGGCAGCTTGGCCGCCGGTGCGCGGTCGAAGCAGTACGGGCAGATCACGGTCGTCATGGCTCAGCGCACCACCAGGGTCGCGGGGGACGGTTCTTCGAGGCGGACGGCGGCGGCGTGCTCTCCCAGCAGGAAGCCGCGCAGGGTGTACGGGGCGGGGCAGGGCGCGGTCGGCAGTTCCTGCTCGACGGTGCCGTGCCGGGTCAGGTGGGTGCCGGGGATCCGCAGCAGGGTGGTGCCGTCGGTGGCGCTGCGGGGGCGCATCGTACCGCTGCGGGCGACGCACACGAACTCGGGGACGGACGGATGGCCCCCGGGAGCGGAGAGGGTGACCCGCAGCAGCGTACGGCCACCACCCCGGCCGAGGAACTTCCTGGGCGGGCGGACGAGTTGGTAGCCGATGGCCGCGTCCGGCGGCAGCAGCGCCTCGGCGGTCGTCGCCGGTACGACGACCGCGCCGGGCGCCTGGGGAGCGACAGCGGCCCGGATCCGTACGCCGCCCGGGCCGACGGGCAGCCGCAGTCCGCCGCGCCGGAAGGCGTGCGCGGTGACGGTCCGTTCCCCGCCGGCCGCCTCTCCGTTCGAGGAGGTCAGGGACTCCCAGGTCAGGATGAGATGACCGGCGCCGTCGGGCCAGTCGAGGGTGATCTCGGCCTGACCGTCCGGGAGCCGGTGGGCGGCGAGCCCGGTCACCGGGCGCAGCGCCTCGACGTCGACCGCGGGACCGGCCAGCGCGCGCTCGCCGAGCACGGCGACGGCGGCGACCCGGGCGTACCCGGCGGGGAGCCGGAGCAGCGGCCCGCCCTGGTCCAGCCGTACCGGCAGTTCGTCGGTGCGCAGTTCGGTGCCGGGCGCGGGGATCTCGCCGGGCCACCGCAGCAGCCGGACCTCGGCGCCCTGCGCGCCAGTCCAGTCGAACCGCAGGGCGTCGCCGTCGGGGCGGGCGGTGAGGGTGCGGACCGGTTCGGGCCAGGGGTGGACGCCGCGGGTGGCGCGGACGCCGGAGGAGGGGACGAGGGTGCCGCCGGGGGCCCGGTAGTGGCAGACGACGCGGAAGGCGTGGGCGCCGGTGGGCAGGCCGGAGGCGGTGAATCCGGTTGGTCCGGAGGGGAGTTGTCCGGTGGTGCCGTCCGGTCCGGTGTGCTCGACGGTCACCTCGGCGGCGCCCGGCGGCCGTTGCCAGGAGCCCTCGACGCGCCGGGGCCCGTCGGTCAGGGTCAGCCCGGTGACCTCGGGGGCGACCAGCACTTGGTGCGAGACGACCGGCGGACCGGCGGCACGCCCGTCGCGCTGGGGGAGTGCGGCGTAGCGGACGGTGCTGCCGAGAGCGACGGCCGTGTCCCGGGCGGCGAGGCCCCGCGCGGCCACCTCACGGACCTTCGGCACGCCCTGCGCATCGCGGTACAGGCACAGCAGCCGCCAGTCGCCGTAGCCCTCGGTGCCGGTGTCCCGCCAGCTCAACGCGACATGTTCCGGGGCGAGTTCGGTGTGCAGGGGAGCGGCGTGTCCGGCTCGGGGCGTGTGAGCCCGTACCAGTGCGCGCAGCGCCCGCCGGTCGTCGGCGGCCTCGTGCAGGGCGCGCAGACACGCCTCGGTGGCGGCCTCCGCTTCCCCGCGCACCATGGCCTCCCGCGCCGCGAGCAGGGCCGCTTCGACGATGTCCAGCCGGGCGGTCAGGGCGGCCCGCAGCCCGTCCAGCGCCGGATCGCCGCCGCCCTTCGGGAGCCGCTCCAGCAGGGCGCGCACGCGATGCAGCCGGTGCTGTTCCCAGGCGTCGGCGAGGCCCTCGGCGGCGTCGCGCTGCCGTCGGTCCAGGACGGGCCGCAGCCGGGTCGCCGCCACCAGTCCGGCCGTCTCCTCGGGGTGCACCCCCAACTCGGCGGCGGTACACGGGCGTTCAGCCAGGGGACGGTCCTGCAGCAGCCCGATCAGCTGGTACAGCACGATCCGGCGCGGCGCCTGCGGATCACGCCGGTACGCCTCCGCCAGCAGCCCCGCGACGGCGGCCGACGGGGACGCGGCACGGGCGAGGTCGTCCAGTAACGCACCGTCCACCCGCCGTCGGCCACGCGGACCGGACGGCACGTACAGCCCGTCGAGGACGCCCAGCCCGACGCCCGCGGGCGCGAGGGCCTCGCCGACATGCCGTAGGCCCGCCGTGTGCTGGGCGGCGGCGAGGGCGCCGTAGCCGGGGACGAGCGGGCTGAGCGGCAGCCCGGAGAGCGCCCGGGGCAGCCCCAGGTGATGCCCGAACTCCCGACCCGCCACGTGTACTGTGCTCCCCCGCTCGGACTTCGAGGGACCATCCCAGCAGATCCCCGGGCGGCGGGGAGGAGTTTTTTCGGAATCCGAGCAGGTCGGACCCGTTGGGGAGAAGTGACGTTCAGGCCCCGACGGCCGTCAGCACCGGCACCCGGGCCGCGTCGTACCGCTCCAGCAGCACCCGCGCCACTTCCGGCGCCGCACCGAGCACGTCGGCGAGGACGTCGGCCCCGGCCGCGCCCCGCGCGATGCGGTCCGGGAGGAAGCCGGGTGCCAGGACGTACGGCGCGACGGCGACCCGCTCACAGCCGAGGGCACGCAACTCCCGTACCGCGTCCTCGGTGCGGGGCAGAGCGGCGGAGGCGAACGCAGGCCGCACGGCGCACCAACCGGTGTGCCACCACTCCCGCGCGATGTCGGCGATCACTGCGATCGCCTCCGGGTCGGTGGACCCCGCCGAGGCCAGCACGACCCCGGTCGAGGACTTGTCGGCGGACGTCAGCCCCGCCTCGTACAGCCGCCGTTCCAGCGCGGACAGCAGCAGCGGCGCCGGGCCGAGCACCTCCGCCTGCCGGATCCGCAGCTGTGGCGGCGCGTCCCGCAGGACCGCCGGGATGTCCGCCTTCGCGTGGAAGGCGCGCGTCAGGAGGAGGGGGAGCGCCACGACGTCACGGACGCCCTCCGCCGCCAGGGACTCCAGGACCCCCTGTACGGAGGGGATGTTGAAGTCCAGGAAGCCGGTCTCCACCCGTACGCCGGGGCGCAGCGAGCGCACCCGGCGTACCAGGGCGTGCACCGTCGCGGCGTGCCGCGGGTCACGGCTGCCGTGGGCGATGACGAGAAGAACCGGCTTCTGGCGCATATGAGTTCAGCCCTTCACCAGCAGACCGCGGCTGCGCAGCACCCACCGCTCCAGCGGGCTGAAGATCAGCAGGTCGATCGCGATGCCGACGACCAGGATGAGCAGGATGGCCTCGAAGACCATGGCCATGTCGGAGGCGTTGCGGCCGTTCTCCAGCAACTGGCCAAGGCCCACGCCCAGGTCGGGGAAGGACGCGATGATCTCGGCGGCCATCAGGGAGCGCCAGGAGAACGCCCAGCCCTGCTTCAGACCGGCCACATAGCCGGGCAGCGCGGCCGGCAGCGTGATGAACCAGGTGCCCTTCATCCCCGTCGCGCCCATCGTGCGGCCCGCCCGCAGGAACAGCGGCGGCACCTGGTCGACGCCGGAGACCAGGCCGTTGGCGATGGACGGCACGGCGCCGAGCAGGATCACCGCGTACATCATCTGGTTGTTCAGGCCCAGCCAGATCACGGCCGGCGGCACCCAGGCCACCGACGGCAGCGACTGCAGGCCGGACAGGATCGGGCCGATCGCCGCGCGCACGAACTTCACCCGGGCCACCAGCAGACCCAGCGGGGTGCCGATGGCGAGGGCGAACAGGAAGCCCAGCAGGCCGCGCGAGACGCTGGTCCAGATGTAGCCGAGCAGCGTGCCTTCCAGCCACGACTGGTGGACGACGTCCCACACGGCGCCCGGCGAGGGCAGCCGGCTCGGATCGTCGACGATCTTGAAGGTGACCAGCCCCTGCCAGACGGCGAGGACCACCGCGATCGCGAGGAGCGGCGGCAGGATCTTCTGGGTGAAGGTCTGCCGGAAGGGCGTCCGCCCGGTGACCGACGACTCCAGGGCGTCCAGGCCCGCCTCCAGGCCGGCCAGGGAGGAGCTGCTGTCCTCGCCTCGCGCGTCGGTCGACTTGGTGTCAGTGCTGGCCATGGCGGCGGATCTCCCCACGCAGTACTTCGGTGATCTCGACGGACAGTTCCGCCACGGGGGCGTCCTCGATGCGGCGCGGCTGCGGGATGCCGACGGTCCACTCGCGGGCGATCCGGCCGGGCCGGGAGGAAAGCAGGATGACGCGCTGGGCGAGCCGTACCGCCTCGCGCACGTTGTGCGTGACGAAGAGGACGGACAGCCCGGTCTCCTCCCAGATCCGGGTGAGCTCGTCGTGCAGCACGTCCCGGGTGATGGCGTCGAGCGCCGCGAACGGCTCGTCCATCAGGAGCAGCTTGCTCTCCTGGGCGAGCGCCCGGGCCATCGCGACGCGCTGCCGCATACCGCCGGACAGTTCGTGGACGCGCTTGCCGTACGCGCCCTTCAGCCGGACGAGTTCGAGCAGCGCCTCCGCCTTCTCGCGCCGGTCGTTCTTCGGAACCCCCCTCAGACGCAGGGCGAGTTCGATGTTCTTGCCCGCGGTCAGCCACGGGAACAGGGCGTGCTCCTGGAACATCAGCGCCGGGCGGCCGTCCGTGGTGATCGTGCCGGCGCTGGGCTTGTCGAGCCCCGCCACCAGGTTGAGCAGCGTGGACTTGCCGCAGCCCGAGGCGCCCAGGAGGGTGACGAACTCGCCGGGCGCGACATCGATGCTGATGTCGTCCAGCACGAGCTGCTGCCCGGCGGGGCCCGCGAACGACTTCGAGACGTGCTCGATCCGGGCGGCGTGCTCGGCGACCTCGGTGCCGTCGGCGGCCTTGGCGAGGGTGGTGGCCATGGTCGTCACCTCCTGGGATGTAGTCATCGGGATCGGGTTCAGCTCGCGCCGAGACCGGCGTCGTCGAAGGTGCTCTCGCCCTCCGCCTTGCGGATCTTGTTCAGCAGGGTGAGGTCGTAGATGCCCTTCAGGTCGGGCTTGTCCAGCAGGCCCGCCTTCACCGCGTGCTCGGCCTGGGTGTCGAGGGTGGCGGCCAGCGGGTCGTCGGTGATCTGGATCGACTCCCAGGCCGGGTCGAGGACGTCGGAGGGCAGCGCCTTGCCTGAGTCGGTCGCCAGCTGCTCGTTCGCCGCGGCCTTCGCCTCGTCCGGATTGGCGTTGATCCACTTGTTGGTCTCGGCCGAGGCCCTCAGCACCGCCTCGACGGCCTTCGGGTGCTCCTTCAGGAAGTCCTGCCGCACGATGATGTTCGTGATCACGAACTTCCTGTCGGGCCACAGCGCCGACTCGTCCAGCAGCACCTTGCCGCCCTCGGCGACCAGCTTCGATGCGGTCGGCTCCGGCACCCAGGCGCCGTCGACGGAACCGGCCTTGAAGGCGTCCGGGGTGACCTTGTTGTCGCTGCGGACGACCGTGACGTCGCCCCTGCCGCTCTGCGCGTCGACCTTCCAGCCCTGCTCCGCGACCCAGTTGAGGAACGCCACGTCCTGGGTGTTGCCGAGCTGCGGGGTCGCGATCCGCTTGCCCTTGACGTCCCCCAGCGACTTGATCTTGTCCGGGTTGACGACGAGCTTCACGCCGCCGGACGCCGAGCCGCCGATGATCCGCAGGTTCTTGCCGCTCGCCTTGGTGTAGCCGTTGATCGCCGGGGAGGGACCGATCCAGCCGATGTCGATCGACCGGGAGTTGAGCGCCTCGATCTCGGACGGGCCGGCGTTGAAGACGGCGGGCTTGACCTCGGTGGCGCCGAGCTCCTTCTGGAAGAAGCCCTTCTGCATGCCCACCAGCGCGGTCGCGTGGGTCAGATTGCCGAAGTAGCCGATCTTGACGGAGTCGAGACCGTCGGTCTTCTTCGCCCCGGCGGCCACCTTCACGGTGTCGTCGTCCTTGGCCTGGGAGCCGTAGCCGCAGCCCGCGAGGGCGAGCAGTGGCAGGGCGGCCAGGACCGCGAGGCCGCGGCGCAGGGCGGGTTTGGCAGGCACGGGAGGTGTTCCTCTCGGAGGCCCGGCGGTCACGGCTGGTGTCTCAGGCCGTGGCCGGGGGGTCGGCAGGTCTTCGGTTGCGGGAGGCGGGGGCGCGCATGCGGTGCGCGTACGTCAGCGCGCACATCGCGCCACCCCGCCCTGCCCGCTCCCGAGAGCACCGCTGCCGACGCGGCCGCCCTCCTTCGCGAACGTGGAGTAGTAGTCGGTGGAGTTCATCCTCAGAAGTCCCAGCCGTCGTCGTCGGTCCCGTCCTTGACCGGCTCCGGCGCGGCGAAGGACTCGCCGACCATGCCCGCGGTGAGGGTCGTGCCGTCGTTCGGGTCGATCAGGATGAACGAGCCCGTGCGCCGCGAGTCGGCGTAGGAGTCGACCGGCAGCGGCTCGGCGGTACGGACCTTCACCCGGCCGATGTCGTTGGCGACGAGCTGTCCCGGGTGCGGGTGCAGGGACAGGTCGTCGAGCGTGAGCCGGGACGGGATGTCCTTGACGATCGCCTTCACCGTCCGGGTGCCGTGCTTCAGCAGCACCCGGTGTCCGACGGTCAGCGGGGCGTCGGCCACATGGCAGACGGTCGCCTCGATGTCCTGCGTGGTCGGCGGCGCGTCCTTGCTGGGCACGATCAGGTCGCCGCGCGAGATGTCGATGTCGTCCTCCAGCAGGACGGTCACCGACTGCGTGGTCCAGGCGACGTCGACCGGCTTGCCCAGCAGGTCGATGCCGGAGATCTTCGTCGAGCGGCCGGACGGCAGCACCGTGACCTGCTCGCCGACGCGGAACGAACCGGCGGCGATCTGGCCGGCGTAGCCCCGGTAGTCGGGGTGCTCGGCGGTCTGCGGGCGGATCACGTACTGCACGGGCAGCCGGGCGTGGCAGTGGCTCAGGTCGTGGGCGACCGGAACCGTCTCCAGGTGCTCCAGGACGGTCGGCCCGCCGTACCAGTCCATGTTCGCGGACGGCTCCACCACGTTGTCACCGGCGAGCGCCGAGATCGGGATCGCGGTGACCTCCGGGACGCCCAGCTCGAGCGCGTACGCGGTGAACTCCTCGGCGATCGCCGCGAACACGGACTCCTTGTACTCGACCAGGTCCATCTTGTTGACGGCGAGCACCACGTGCGGCACCCGCAGCAGCGCGGCGAGGGCGGCGTGCCGGCGGGTCTGCTCGACGACGCCGTTGCGCGCGTCGACCAGGATCACCGTCAGCTCGGCCGTGGAGGCACCCGTCACCATGTTGCGGGTGTACTGCACATGGCCGGGCGTGTCGGCGAGGATGAACCGGCGCCGGGGCGTGGCGAAGTAACGGTACGCCACGTCGATCGTGATGCCCTGCTCGCGCTCGGCGCGCAGGCCGTCCGTCAGCAGGGCGAGGTCCGGACCCTCCTGGCCGCGGCTCGCCGAGGCGCGCTCCACGGCCTCCAGCTGGTCCGTGAGGATCGACTTGGAGTCGTGCAGGAGCCGTCCGACGAGCGTGGACTTGCCGTCGTCGACGGAGCCGGCGGTGGCGAACCGCAGCAGGGTGGTGGCCGAGAGTTCCTCGGGCGTGATCGTGCTCATGCTTAGAAGTACCCCTCGCGCTTGCGGTCTTCCATCGCGGCCTCGGAGAGCTTGTCGTCGGCGCGCGTGGCGCCGCGCTCGGTGAGCCGCGAGGCGGCGATCTCGGCGATCACGGCGTCCAGCGTGGT
>NZ_KQ949087.1:0-61681 GCF_001514305.1 Streptomyces dysideae | reverse complement strand
CGCGACATGCAGCCGCAGCCCGTGCTCGGCCACCGTACGGTCCCGGTACTCCAGCACCTCGGGGAAGTTGTGCCCGGTGTCCACGTGCAGCAGCGAGAACGGCACCGGCGCCGGCGAGAACGCCTTCAGCGCCAGATGCAGCATGACGATGGAGTCCTTGCCACCGGAGAACAGAATCACCGGCCGCTCGAACTCGCCCGCGACCTCGCGGAAGATGTGCACCGCCTCGGACTCGAGGGCGTCCAGGTGCGAGAGGGCATACGGGGAATCCGTACCCTCCTCCACCGTGGCGACGGTAGTCGTCATGCCAGTCCCCTTTCGGTGAGCAGGGCGTACACCGACGCCGCGGACTCCTGCACGGTCTGGTCCTGGGACTCGATCCGCAGGTCGGGCGACTCGGGCTCCTCGTACGGGTCGTCGACCCCGGTCAGCCCCGACAGCTCACCGGCGGCCTGCTTGGCATACAGACCCTTCACATCGCGTACGGAGCACACCTCGACCGGAGTCGCCACGTGCACCTCGATGTACGCGGCCCCGCTCTCCTGGTGGCGCTTGCGCACCGCCTCGCGGCTGTCCACGTACGGCGCGATCACCGGGACGAGCGCCTTGACGCCGTTGCGGGCGAGCAGTTCGGCGAGGAAGCCGATGCGCTGCACGTTGGTGTGCCGGTCCTCGCGGCTGAAGCCGAGGCCCGCCGAGATGAACTCGCGGATCTCGTCGCCGTCGAGCACCTCGACGCGGTGGCCCTCCTCACGGAGCCGGCCGGCCAGCTCGTACGCGATGGTGGTCTTGCCGGCACTCGGCAGACCCGTGAGCCAGACGGTGGCTCCGCTCGTCACGTGATCCTCCATGGTCGTCGTCATCGGTCAGCCGTGCAGTCCGCACTCGGTCTTGCCACGGCCCGCCCAGCGGCCGGCGCGCGCGTCCTCGCCCTCCAGGACGCGGCGGGTGCAGGGGGCGCAGCCGACGGAGGCGTAGCCGTCCATCAGCAGGGGGTTGGTCAGTACGCCGTGTTCGGCGACGTACGCGTCCACGTCGTCCTGGGTCCAGCGGGCGATCGGGGAGATCTTGACCTTCTGGCGCTTCTCGTCCCAGCCGACGACCGGGGTGTTCGCCCGGGTCGGGGACTCGTCACGGCGCAGACCGGTCGCCCAGGCCAGGTAGTTCTTCAGCCCGCGCTCCAGGGGCTCGACCTTGCGCATGGCGCAGCACCGGTCGGGGTCCCGGTCGTGCAGCTTGGGGCCGAACTCGGCGTCCTGCTCGGCGACCGTCTGACGCGGGGTGAGCGTGATGACGTTGACGTCCATCACGGCCTCCACGGCGTCGCGGGTGCCGATGGTCTCCTCGAAGTGGTAGCCGGTGTCGAGGAACACGACGTCCACGCCGGGCATCGCGCGGGAGGCGAGGTGGGCGACCACCGCGTCCTCCATCGAGGAGGTCACGCAGAAGCGCTTCCCGAAGGTGTCGACCGCCCACTGGAGGATCTCCAGCGCGGAGGCGTCCTCCAGGTCGCGGCCCGCCTGCTCGGCGAGTGCCTTCAAGTCGTCGGTCGTGCGCTCTTCCTGAATCGACGTCATATCTCGTTTCCCCCTGCTGCTGCCCGGCGGGGCCGCTGAATGCCGCGGGCGAGGAGCCCGAGGAACTTCAACTGGAATGCGCGGTTGCAGGCCGCGCATTCCCAGGCGCCGTGGCCCTGCTCGCTGGGTCGCAGGTCCTCGTCGCCGCAGTAAGGGCAGTAGAAGGGAGCGGCTCGCTCACTCATGACAGCGACTCCTCGGAGGCACGGGCGACCCAGGCGGCGAACCGCTCGCCGTCCTCGCGCTCGGCCTCGAACCGCTTGAGGACCCGCTCGACGTAGTCGGGCAGTTCGTCCGAGGTGACCTTCAGGCCACGCACCTTGCGGCCGAACCCGGCCTCCAGGCCGAGCGCGCCGCCGAGGTGCACCTGGAAGCCCTCGACCTGGTTGCCGTCGTCGTCGAGGACCAGCTGGCCCTTGAGACCGATGTCCGCGACCTGGATACGGGCGCAGGCGTTCGGGCAGCCGTTGATGTTGATGGTGATCGGCTCGTCGAACTCCGGGATCCGGCGCTCCAGTTCGTCGATCAGCGAGGCGCCGCGCGCCTTGGTCTCGACGATGGCGAGCTTGCAGTACTCGATGCCGGTGCAGGCCATGGTGCCGCGCCGGAACGGGGAGGGCTTCGCGGTGAGGTCCAGCGCCTCCAGGCCCTCGACCAGGGAGTCGACCTGCGTCTCGTGGACGTCGAGCACCAGCATCTTCTGCTCGGCGGTGGTCCGGACCCGGCCCGAGCCGTGCGCCTCGGCGAGCTCGGAGATCTTCGTGAGCGTGGCGCCGTCGACGCGGCCGACGCGCGGGGCGAAGCCGACGTAGTAGCGGCCGTCGTTCTGCCGGTGCACACCGACGTGGTCGCGCCAGCGCTCCACGGGCTGGGCGGGCGCGGGACCGTCGGTGAGCTTGCGCTTGAGGTACTCGTCCTCCAGGACCTGGCGGAACTTCTCCACGCCCCAGTCGGCGAGCAGGAACTTCAGGCGGGCGCGGGTGCGCAGCCGCCGGTAGCCGTAGTCGCGGAAGATCGAGATGACACCCTCGTAGACGTCGGGCACCTCGTCCAGCGGAACCCAGGCGCCCAGCCGCTGCCCGATCTTCGGGTTGGTGGACAGACCGCCGCCGACCCAGACGTCGAAGCCGGGGCCGTGCTCGGGGTGGTTCACGCCGACGAACGCGATGTCGTTGATCTCGTGCGCCACATCGAGGAGGGGCGAGCCCGAGATCGCGGACTTGAACTTGCGGGGCAGGTTCGAGAAGTCCTTGTTGCCGACGATCCGGCGGTGGATCTCGTCGATCGCCGGGGTGCCGTCGATGATCTCGTCCGCGGCGATGCCGGCGACGGGGGAGCCGAGGATCACACGGGGCGTGTCACCGCAGGCCTCGGTGGTGGACAGCCCGACGGCCTCGAGCCGGTCCCAGATCTCGGGAACGTCCTCGATGCGGATCCAGTGGTACTGCACGTTCTGCCGGTCGGTGATGTCCGCGGTCCCGCGCGCGAACTCCTGCGAGATCTCACCGATGACGCGCAGCTGCGCGGTGGTCAGCCGGCCGCCGTCGATCCGCACCCGCAGCATGAAGTACTCGTCGTCCAGCTCCTCCGGCTCCAGGATCGCGGTCTTGCCGCCGTCGATCCCGGGCTTGCGCTGGGTGTACAGGCCCCACCAGCGCATCCGGCCGCGCAGGTCGTTGGGGTCGATCGAGTCGAAGCCGCGCTTGGAGTAGATCGTCTCAATGCGTGTCCGCACATTGAGACCGTCGTCGTCCTTCTTGAACTGCTCGTTGCCGTTGAGCGGGGTGAAGTGCCCCGCGGCCCACTGGCCCTCACCGCGGTGACGGCTCACCTTGCGGCGGGGAGTCGCGGCGGCAGGCTTCTGCGGGGTGGCGGCCATGGTTGATACGTCCTTCGGGACAGCAGTGGGTAGGGGCCGGCGCGCAGCGCCGTCGATGAGGGGTGGTGGTCGGGTGGCGGGCGGGAGGCTCTGACCTGCGCATACTGGCGCATGGGCATACGTGCGCGGCATTGCGCAGGAATGACACAGAAGGGGGATGTCGGGCGCTGCTGGGAAGGTCTCAGCGCGCCGGACAGATGGCGCTGGACATGCGGCCGAGGTCGACGTGCCGCCGACTCACCAAGGCAATTCCAGTTCCAGACATGACGGAAGCGTGTCACGGCGATCTGGACACAGTCCAGCTTCGTCCAACATTCGGACGCCCTTGTCCCGAAGAGTGAGACAAGGGTGGTGTCGGTCACATGGCCGGTACGGGACCGTTTCCGCGCAGGTCAGGCGGGGAAAGCTCCCGGCCACGGTCCGGGGGCGGCGACCTCGGCCTCCTCCTCGACCTTGGTGTCGAACAGCGTGAAGCCCCGGCGCAGGTAGTTGTCCATGGCGTGCTCGCCGTCCAGGCTGCAGGTGTGCAGCCACACCCGCTTGGTCTGCGCCCGCCCCGGCCAGCGGTCCGCGAGATCCCAGGCGCGGGCGGCCCCGTGCGACAGCAGATACCCGCCGATCCGCCGCCCGCGGAAGGCGGGAATCAGCCCGAAGTAGACGATCTCCACGACCCCGTCGTCCTGCGGATCCAACTCCACGTACCCCGCGGGCGTGCCCCGCTCATAAGCGACCCAGCTCTCCACCGCGGGCCGCTCCAGGTGCTCCTGCCACTGGGCGTACGTCCACCGGAGCCGGTCGGTCCAGCGGATGTCCCCACCGACGGAGGCATACAGAAACCGACTGAACTCGGGCGAGGCCACCTCGGCCCGCACAATCCGCACGTCCCCTTCCGGGGCGGCGGCCGGGAGGAGGTCGGTGGGCGCGGTCTGCTCCAGGGACCAGGTGGTCACGGGGATGTTGGTCATGGCGGTCAGGGAATCATCCGGGGGGTCGGTCTGTCGATCGGGGGTGGGGGGAGGGTGCCCCACTCGGTCGGGGAATTACCCCAGGTCCCTCTCGATCGACGCCAGCGGTACGGCGAACAGCACCCGGCCCGACTGGGACCAGACCTCGCCGGTCGCCTCCGAGTACGACAGGGCCCCGGCCTCGGTGCCCCAGCAGCGGGGTGCGTCCGAGTAGCCGCAGCGGGTCGCCTTCGCGCCGGTCGTGTCCTGGCGCCACAGGCTGCCCTGGCGGTCCGTGCTGCCGGGGGCGCGGCCCAGGTACCAGGTGGAGCGGTCCGTGTCGGCCGGCGCGTACGACAGGACGCCCTCGATGCCGGCCGCCTCCGTCTCGTACGCCTCGGCCGGCCGCACCTGCCCGGCGGCGTCGGTGTTCAGCAGGCCCGTGCGGTCCGCGTCCGAGCTGAAGGAGTAGCGCCACAGGCGGGCTCGCCGGTCGCTGTCGGCCGGTGTGTGCTCGGCGGCGACCAGGCTGTCGGGGACCGTGCTGCGGTCGAGGGAGATGCCGCCGAGGCGGGGAGCCGTGCCGTCGCCGGGGAGGTGGTAGGAGCCGACCGCGGGGAGCACGTACCGGTAGCCGTGGGCCGACCAGCCGTCCCCTACCTTGCCGACCGCGGCGCTGTCGACGGTGGCGCGCTGGACGTGGTTCATGTCGTAGACGTACAGCCTGTCGGCGGCGGTGACCAGCAGCTTGTCCTGGTACCAGACCATGCCGGAGAGGCGGGAGGCGAGCCCTCGGTAGTTCCGGCCGCCGTCGACGGGGACCACGAGGAGCGCGGAGGTGTACGTCAGGCGGTCCTGGTCGTTCGCGTCGACGAAGGCGACCCGGGCGAGGCCCCGGTCGGCGCCGCCCTCGCTCCAGCCGGAGAGGACGACGCGGTTCTCGCCCCACCAGCCGTCGTCGTCCGCGTCCCCGGACGTGGTGACGGCGCCGGCCCGCCAGGACCGGGTGTCGGCGGTGTCCCAGCAGTACGCCTGCGTGGCCGTCGGCGCGACGGGCAGCGCCGTGCGCTCCGTGGCCGTACAGTCCGCCGCGTCACGCAGGCCGAGGTCGGCGCTCTCCAGGACGGCACTGACGCCGACGGGCTTGCCCATCGCGGCGGCGAGCCGGTCCAGCGTGGCCTGCGGTGCCAGCCGTTCCTGGAGCCGGAGACCGGTGGTCTCGGCGGAGGCGAGAGGCTTCAGGGCCCCAGGATCGTCACCCACCGTCGCCTGCGAGGCGCTGATCATGGTGGCGGCCGCGGTGAGCGCGAGGGCGGTACCGGCCAGGAAGGCGCGCAGCGCGCGGCCCTGCTTGCGCCGGCGATGTCTGCCGCGTTGCTTCATGAATCCTCCCGAGGCGAGCCAACTGCGGCTATTGGTCCGTGCGTTGACCAAAGGAGCAGGTGGGGTGGCCCGTAAGGGATGCTACGGCAGTCGGAGGCGCCCGGGGACGAAGAACCTGCAAATATGCGGAAGATGCCACCCCGCCGGCCGGACGGAGGCACACTCGCCGGACGGGCGGAGGGAGGCCGGCTCAGGGCGCGTCGACGGGGGCCCGCCCCCGCGCCACCGCGGGCGCCGTCGAGTGCGGCAGCAGCTCGCGCGGGTCGTCGGGCAGCAGCACCTCGATCTCCGCGTCCTCTCGGAAGCGGTACGGCCGGTGCTCGAGAAACGCCCCGAGATAGCGCCGTACGCGGGACATCTCGGCCCGCACGGTGACCGTACGCCCGGCGTCGCCGAACAGGTCCTCGGCCAGCCCCGCCGCGCTGCGCCCGCCGGGGTGCAGGGCCAGGACGTACAGTAACTCGGCGTGCCGGGGGCTCAGTTCACGGCTCCAGGAGCCCGCGCCGCCGGCCACCGTCACCGACCAGCGGCGCGGCTGCGTCAGATCCAGCGCGATCCGGGCGGCACCGCCCGGCACCGGCTCGCCGGCCACCCGCAGCAGCCAGCCGCCCGCCAGCGGCTCCACCCAGCACAGCCCGAGCGGCGGCAGCCACCGGCGGCCCGCCGACAGGGACTTGGGCAGCGTGATCCGGTTCGTGTACGGCATCCCGGTCACCGCCGCGGACCAGCCGTCCCGGTCCACCACCGCGGCCCGCCCGCCGAGCCGCGCCAGCACCGGCGCCGCCACCGCGCGCAGCCGCTCCAGCGAGGTCAGATGCAGTTCGCGCAGCCGGGCCTCGGCGAGCTTGGCCACCGAGTCGACCCAGGCCAGCGTGGCCGGGTGCATGGTCTCCAGCGGCCCGCTGATGTCGACCACGCCGATCAGCCGGCCGTCCCGCGGGTCGGTGATGGGGGCGCCGGTGCAGGTCCAGGAGGTCTGCGAGCGCACGAAGTGCTCGGCGGCGAAGACCTGTACGGGCCGGCGCACCACCGCCGGGGTGCCGATGCCGTTGGTGCCGATGACGCTCTCCCGCCAGTCGGCGCCGAGTTCGAACCCGGTGCCGTCGGCCTTGCGCAGCACGGCGGAGCTGCCCTCCCGCCACAGCACCCGGCTCTCCTGGTCGGTGATCACCATGATGTGGTGGGCGATGTCCGCCACCGACAGCAGCCCTTCCCGCAGTACCGGCAGGACGTGCCGCAGCGGTGAGGCCTCCCGGCGCCGCTGCACCTCCTCCCGGGGCAGCAGCCCGGTCCTGAAGTCGTGGTCGGGGTCGACCCCGCTGCGCAGCATGCGCTCCCAGGACTGCTCGATCACCGGGCGCGGGGCGACGGGCGCGCGCTGTCCGGAGAGCGTGGCGGAGCGGACCTCGTTGAGTACCCGCGCCGCACGCGCCGAGTCCACGGCGGCGAGCTGCGTCACGTCCGTCGGTGACAGCGCCACTGGCCCTCCTGGGAGAGATGGGTCGTCCTCATAGTGCCGTTCGGTTCCGGCGGAGGCATACACTCCGCGCACAGACACCAACAAGTTGCAACCCTCTGCAACCCTGGTGAACCGTCCGGGCCTGATTGAAACTTGAGCAACGCCGTGCCGAGCGGCGTTCGCGGCCTCGAATGGGCCAGGCGGCGGGGGTGGTGCCGTGTCGGCGCAGCACCACCCCCGCACCGCGTCCGCGCAGGTCAGCCCACTGGCCGGGCCCGCTCCACGATCGACGCCAGGTTCAGGGTGTGCGGCAGTGTCCCGAAGGCCGCGCCCGCGTCGCCGCCCAGCCGGGAGGCGCAGAACGCGTCGGCGACCTCCGGCGGTGCGAACCGGACGAGCAGCGACCCCTGGAGCACCAGCGCCAGCCGTTCGGTGATCCGCCGGGCTCGCCCCTCGACGCCCTCCAGATCGGCGAGTTCGGTCAGCAGCCCCTTGATCGCCCCGTCGAGCCGGTGATCGGCGCCACGCGCCCTGCCGACCTCCCGCAGATACGCGTCGAGAGCCATCGGCTCCCGCTGCAGCGCCCGCAGCACGTCCAGCGCCTGCACATTTCCGGCGCCCTCCCAGACCGAGTTCAGCGGCGACTCGCGCACCAGCCGGGGCAGGCCCGACTCCTCGACGTACCCGTTGCCGCCCAGACACTCGGCGGCCTCGACCGTCACCGGCGTACACCGCTTGGTCACCCAGTACTTGGCGGCGGGTACGGCGATCCTCAGCAGCGCCCGCTCCTGCTCGCTGCCGTCGTCGTAGGCGGCCGCGAGCCGGAGCGCCAGTGTGGTCGCGGCCTCCGACTCCAGCGCCAGATCGGCCAGTACGTTGCGCATCAGCGGCTTGTCGACGAGCTTGCCGCCGAACGCCTCGCGGTACGTGCAGTGGTGGACGGCCTGCGCGACGGCCTGCCGCATCAGCCCAGCCGACCCCAGTACACAGTCGAGCCGGGTCGCCGCCACCATCCCGATGATGGTGCGCACCCCGCGCCCCTCCTCACCGACCCGGCGCGCCCACGTCCCGTCGAACTCCACCTCGCTCGAGGCGTTGGACCGGTTGCCCAGCTTGTCCTTGAGCCGCTGGAGCCGGAACACGTTGCGGCTGCCGTCCTCCAGCACACGCGGCACGAGAAAACAGGTCAGCCCCTCCGGAGCCTGCGCCAGCACCAGGAACCCGTCCGACATGGGCGCGGAGCAGAACCACTTGTGCCCGGTCAGCGCGTAGGTCCCGGCCTCGGCGAGCGGGGTGGCGGCGGTTGTGTTGGCGCGTACATCGCTGCCGCCCTGCTTCTCCGTCATGCCCATCCCGAACAGCGCCCCGGCCTTCAGACGGGCGGGCCGCAGCTCCTGGTCGTAGATCACGGACGTCAGGCGCGGCTCCCACTCGGCGGCGAGGCCGGGGTCGGTGCGCAGGGCGGGCACCGCGGCGTGGGTCATGGACAGCGGGCAGCCGTTGCCGGCCTCGACCTGCGTCCACATCAGGAACCCGGCCGCCCGCCGCACATGCCCGCCGGGCCGTGCCCAGGCCGCGGTGAGCCCGGCGGAGACGCCCTTGCCGAGCAGCCGGTGCCAGGCCGGATGGAACTCGACCTCGTCGACGCGGTGGCCGTAGCGGTCGTGCGTACGCAGCTTCGGCGGGTTCTCGTTGGCCAGCACCCCCCACTCCTGCGCCTGCGCCGACCCACAGGTCCGCCCGAGCGCGGCCAGCTCGTCGCGGGCCTCGCCGAGGAGCTCCGGGTCGAGGTGGCGTTCGACGGCCGCGGTCAGGGCCCGGTCGCCGGTGTAGACGTCATGGCCGACCAGGGGCGGGGGCTGGTTGATCACGGTGTGCGTGCTGCCTGCCATGAGTGTGAACCTACCTCTGATCAGTCCCGGTCCGGCCTGGGCGGTCCGATGCCCCCGACGATCGCTCTGGTCCGTGGGGCGGTGGCCGCCTTGTAGAAAGTCTGTTCGATTTCACCGAGTGGGTTTCTCATGGGTTACCCGGCGATCTCTGCCGCATTGCGCGCCCGGAGGGAAACACGGGCCCCCACGGGCGCACCCTCGCAGGTCGGGGGGCCCGGGGGATGAGGGCAGGCAGGCACGGCGGATACCTTTGGGTTGTGCAGCCAGCAAGTGAAACCCCCCAGAGGCCCTCCGGCCGTCTCCACCGGGCGCGTGCCCTCTACCGGAACGTCTCCAAGCGCAGGACCGCCTGGCTGTTGCTGAAGGACACCGTCAACTCCTGCATGGAGTACCGGATCCTGGGCCTCGCGGCCGAGGCGGCCTTCTTCACGCTGCTCTCCGTGCCGCCACTGCTGCTCAGCATGATCGGCCTGCTCGGCTACGTGGACTCCTGGACCGGCGCCGACACCATCGCCAGCGTGGAGACCAACATTCTGGAGGCCTCGCGCACGGTCCTGTCCGACAAGGGCGTCACCGAGATCGCACAGCCGATCCTGCACGACGTCACCAAGGGCGGCCGGCCCGACATCATCTCCATCGGCTTCCTGTTCGCCGTGTGGTCCGGCTCCCGCGCCGTGAACGTCTTCATCGACACCATCACCGTGATGTACGGCCTCGACGGCGTCCGCGGCATCGTCAAGACCCGGCTGGTCGCCTTCGCACTGTTCATCGTGGCCCTGATCATCGGCTCGATCGCGCTGCCGCTGATGGTGGCCGGGCCGGACGCGATGGTGAACATCGTCCCGTGGTCGGAAACGCTGGTCCAGGTCCTCTACTGGCCCGTCGTCATCGTCCTGTCCATCGTCTTCCTGACGACGCTCTACCACGTGTCCGTGCCCGTCCGCTCCCCGTGGATCGAGGACGTGCCCGGCGCGCTCGTCGCCCTCGGCATGTGGGTGCTCGGCAGCTTCCTGCTGCGCATCTACCTCACCAGCACGGTGGAGGGGCCCACCATCTACGGCTCCCTCGCCGCCCCCGTCGCCGTGCTCCTCTGGATCGGCGTGTCCGCGTTCGCCGTGCTCGTCGGCGCCGCGGTCAACGCCGCGATCGACCGTGTCTGGCCGGCCGCCGCGACGGCCGCGGCCCGCGCCGCCAACGAGCGGATGCGCGAGGCCCAGGTCGCCGAGTACGTCGCCCGCACCTCCGCGACCCACGAACCCGACCCAGACGACCCGGACATGCCCTCCGAGTTCCCCGAACGCTGGACCCGCTTCCTCCCCCCGGACGACGTGACGTCCCGCCTACGCACACATGTGAAGAGCACGCACCCGCCCCACCACAAGCAGGACGACCACTGAAGCGCCCCTCCGCCCAGGCCGTCGGATCCTCCAGGTCGAAGCCCTGCGCCCGCGACGCGGCCCGCACCGTCAGCCCCGCCGCCCGCGCGGCCTCCGCCACCCGGCTCCCGGTACGGCCGCACGCCCCACGCTCCCATCGCTGAACGGCACACCCCCATGCGCAGGCGTCTACGCTGACGCCATGGACGCACTCGCAGGCCTGCTGGAGGGTCCACGCGCGCGTGGCGCCTTCATGATCCGCGCGTGTTTCGAACCGCCGTGGTGCGTGCGCGTCGAGGACCGCGCCCCGCTGACGGTGATGCTGATGGTCCGCGGCGACGCCTGGGTGATCCCGGACTCGGGGGAGCGGCTGCGGCTGCGCGCCGGTGACCTCGCCATCGCCCGCGGCCCCGACCCGTACACCTGCGCCGACGATCCCGGCACCGCGCCCCAGGCCGTGATCCTGCCGGGCGCGGAGTGCCGCTACCCCGACGGCCGCTCCCTGAACGGCGTCATGGACCTGGGCATCCGCACCTGGGGCGACCGGGTCGACGGCTCGGCCGTGATACTGATCGGCACGTATCTGTGGCAGGGCGAGATCAGCGGCCGTCTGCTGGACGCGTTGCCGCCGCTGCTGTCCCTCACGGCCGACGTGTGGAACTGCCCCCTCACGCCGTACCTCATGGAGGAGGTCGTCCGCGACGAACCCGGCCAGGAGGTCGTCCTGGACCGGCTGCTCGACCTGCTGGTCATCGCCGCACTACGGGCCTGGTTCTCGCGCCCGGAGGCGGCGGCACCGGCCTGGTACGCCGCGCTCGCGGACCCGGTCGTCGGCCGGGTCCTGCGGCTGCTCCAGGACGATCCCGCCCATCCCTGGACGGTGGCGTCGCTGGCGGCCAAGGCGGGGGTGTCGCGGGCGGCGCTGGCACGGCGCTTCGCCGACCTGGTCGGTGAGCCGCCGATGACGTATCTGACGGGGTGGCGGTTGGCTCTTGCGGCGGATCGGCTGCGCGAGAGCGACGATACGTTGGAGGCGATTGCCCGGCAGGTGGGGTATGGGAGCGCGTTTGCGTTGTCCAGTGCGTTCAAGAGGATTTACGGGGTGAGTCCGCAGGAGCATCGGGGGCGGGTTTCGCCGTAATGTCACAGCCCCGCGCCCCTAAAAGGGGCGCGGCTTCGGCATAGCCTGGTTTGTGTGTACTCGCAGAGGGTGTCCCGGCTCCCGGGGGCTGTCGTCTGGACCAACACCCCGGCTGGAACCAGCCCTGGGCGTGTGCTGCCCGACGGGTGCATGGATCTGCTCTGGAACGAGGGGCGGCTGCTGGTGGCCGGGCCGACACGCGGGCGTACGTCACCGAAGGTGAGCCGAGTGTGTGGGCGGGCGTCCGTTTCCACCCCGGTACCGCGCCCGCGCTCCTGGGCGTGCCCGCGCACGAACTGCGCGACCGGCGGGTGGAGCTGGCCGACCTGTGGCCGGCGCCGGAGGTGCGGCGCCTCACCGCGCAGGTGAACGCGGCCGCCGATCCGGCGAGCGGTCTCGAAGAGGTCGCCATGCGGGTGGCCTCCAGGGCCGAACCGCCCGACCCGCTGCTACGGCGGCTCGTCGAGACCCTCGACGCGGGGCGCCCGGTCGCCGCGACCGCCGATGAACTCGGCTTCGGCGCACGCCAGTTGCACCGGCGTTCGCTGGTGGCCTTCGGGTACGGCCCGAAGATGCTGGCCCGGGTGCTGCGTCTGCAGCGCGCGCTGGCCCTGGCCCGCGTCGGCGTGCCGTTCGCGGAGACGGCGGCCCGGTCCGGGTTCGCGGACCAGGCCCATCTCGCCCGGGACGTCCGGGAGTTGGCGGGCATGCCGCTCGGTGAGCTACTGGCCCGCTCCGGGTAGCCGTGCGAACAGGTCGACGCCGTTGCCGTCCGGGTCGAGCAGGCTCGCGTACCGCTGGCCCCATTCGGCGTCCCACGGCTTGAGCCCACCGTGGTACCCGGCACCCACCATGTCCTCGTAGACGGAGTCGACCTCGGACGGATCGGCGCACAGCAGGGCCAGCGAGGTGCGGCCGCCGCCGGTGTGCGGCTGCCATTCCGGCACGAACGAGCGGACAGCCTCCTCGCTGTCGAGCATCAGCCGCAGCCCGCCGGGCAGTTCGGCCTCGACATGCGGCTGCTCCTCGGCCCCTTCGGGGAACGCGAACCCGAGCCGGCGGTAGAAGGCGACGGAGGCGGCCATGTCCGAGGCCACCATGCCGATTGCGTCGAATCGTGGAGTCATGGGACCACCGTAGGCAGCGCCGCGGCGGTGGGTCTTGAACGAATCGGACGCCGACGGTGCGGCAGGACGGCCGGGTGAGGGGGTTTGTAGCTGCTGCCGCTGGAGTGTGTTCAAGGGTGTTCCGGTGAGCGGGAGTGAGTGTGGGTGGTCTGTGTCGTGCCGTAAGCCGCGGGCCGTGGCGCTGGTTTTCAGTGGGAACTGACGTTCTTGCATCGAATGCGTGACCTTGCGTGGATGGTGCTCGTTGGGTGCGGTGACGGGTTCTTCGGGTGGGGCCACAGCGGGGGTGACGGGGTGGGTGAGCTGAGGAGCGTGGCGTCGTCGTTCGTCGCGTGTGGTCCGAGTGGTGTGGCGCTCCGGACCCGGCTCAAGCACCTGACGCCGGACGATGAGAAGGTGCTGCGTCTGGTCAGCGCGCATCTGGGATCGCTGGCCTCGAAGGACGTCAAAGCACGCTGCCGGGACGGTCTGGAGCACTCCGCTGACACGTGGGCGGTGCGTAAACGGGAGCTGACGCCGGTCTCGTCCTCGCGGTGGGCGGGGGCGATCACCAAAGCCACTCACGACCAGTGGGCGCTGGCCCGTCGCTGTCAGCTGGCGCACATTCAGAACCTGGAAGCCGGCATCCGCACTATCGAGCACCGGCTGTCCCTGCCGGTCGGGAAGAAGGGTTCCAGGCGGGCGCCGGGGGGTTGTCGGTCGCGGCGGGAGTGGCATGCCAAGTCCCGGCGGCTGCGGGTGCTTCAGGACCGGCTGACCGCCGCGCGGGCCGACCGGGAGGCCGGAGTCGTCCACGTCGTGCGGGGCGGCAAACGTCTGGCCCGTACCCGCCATCACCTGGAGGCGGCCCAGCTCACTGAGTCGCAGTGGCGCGGGTGTCGGGAGGCGGAGCGCTGGTTCTGTCAGGCGGAGGGGGAGTCCGGAAAGCGGTACGGCAACGAGACGATCCGTATCAGCCCGGACGGCGAGGTGAGCCTCAAACTTCCCGTACCGCTGGCTCGTCTGGCGAACGCCCCGCACGGCCGCTACGTCCTGGCGTGCAGGGTCACGTTCGCGCACCGGGGCACCGAGTGGGCCGACCGTGTCGCGGCCAACCGGGCGATCGCCTACCGCATCCACCTGGATACGAGCCGGGACCGCTGGTATGTGACCGCGTCCTGGCAGATCCCTCCCACCCCCACCCTCCCCGTCGAGGCAGCGCTCGCCCACGGCGTGATCGGCGTCGACATGAACGCCGACCACCTCGCCGCCTGGAGCCTCGATATCCACGGCAACCCGATTGGTGCCCCGCGCCGTTTCTTCTACGACCTTTCCGGTACCGCCGAGCACCGCGACGCCCAGGTCCGCCACGCCCTGACCCGCCTCCGGTACAAGTGGTGGCCCACCGGTCCCCCCACATCGTCATTCGTCGTCGTTCGTCATTCGTCGTACGTGAGGTTCCCGTCCTCGTCCATCGTCGGGTGCATCTTCATCGGGCCGTACTCGTCGATGTCCGAGGGCCGTGGGGTCTCCGGGCCGTCCGGGCCCGTGCGGAGGATGCGTTCGACACGGCAGATCCGGAACTCGCGGTCATCGACGCGGAACCTGTCCGCGTGGCCGAGCTCCCGGTACTCCTCGGCCGCCTTCGCGTACCTGACCTTCTTGGCGTCGTCCAGTTGGTACAGCAGGCCCCAGATCTCGGCCAGTCCGTCGTAGAGCAGGCGCCGGGCGTCGTGCGGGGTGGACATCAGGGTGCCGCAGGGCCGCCAGCCGCCGTGCTCCCCGCGCTCGACCAGACTGAAGCCGGTGGGCAGCAGCACGAGTTCCGGATGGGTGGTGACCGCCCGCTCGGAGTCGGTGCGCACGTCATGGGGGAAGCGGGCGCCCGTGTACGTGAAGTCCCGCAGTCCCAGTTTCAACGCGCCCGCGGACGGGCCCTCGGTGCGGTCCGGATCGAGCACGAAGCCGACGTCCAGGGACGGGGTGTCGCGGGCCTTCCGGTCCCACGACCGCTCCACCGGCTCCGGGTCGGTGGGCCGGGGCGGCTCGGGGCCGTCGTCGCCGACCCGCAGGAACTCGTCCCCGCGCACCACCCGGTAGCGCACCCCGCAGGCCGTCACCTCGTTCACCGACTCGCGCTCCAACACGGCCACGGCCGCGAGCAGTCCACGCCGTACGGCCCGGTCGTCGGTGTCGTCCTTCGCGGTGAAGAACAGGTGCGACTGCAGCCCGTCCCGGGCCACCTGCGGCATCCCGTCCACCACCGGCTTCAGTACGCGCCACCCGGCCCCGGCCGCGGGATCCCGCACCGCGATCCCGAACACCGGCCCGCGCATCGCGAGCCGGGGATACCGCCGGGAAGCCTCGATGGCGTCGGCCTCCCGCACCCAGGCGGCGGGGTCGTCGCGGCGGATCAACTCCTCGTGCAGCGCGTCGATCTGTTGCTGCCAGTCATCGCTCATACACGCATTGTTGCGGGATTCGGGTGCATACCGGGGCTGAACCGACTCAACAAGCCATGTTGTTGGATCGACTCAGGAAGGCGGCCCAGGCGGCGGGGGTGACGGTGAGGTGTGGGGTGGTGGGGGTCTTGGAGTCGCGGATGTGGATGGTGGCGGGCTGGACGGCGACCTCCAGGCATGCGCCGCCTTCGCTGCCGCTGTAGCTCGACTTGAACCACTCAAGTGCGGTGCCGCTCATTGCTCTCCCAGAAGACGATCCAGCAGGTCCCTCGTGTCTTCGGCGTTGAGGGCCTGTGTTCGCAGCATCGCATACTTCTGGGTAAGGATCCCTACCTCATCGGGATCAGCGACCAGTTGGCTGCCGCGGTGGGTCTCGGTGTAGGCGAGCCGCTGGTGTTCGGGGGTCTCCAGCAGGATGAACGGCCCGTCGAGCCCGGCATGAGAGGTGCGCCCCAGCGGCATGATCTGCAAGGTCAGACCAGGCAGGTCGGCGTACTCCCGCAGGTGCCGCAGCTGCTCGATGAACACCGCCTTTCCGCCCAACTGGTCCTGAAGCGCCGCCTCCCAGACCACGAAGCTCGTCGTCGGCGGCACCTTGCGGTGCAGAATCTTCTCGCTGATTGGGGCGTGCGGGAACGGGCGTACGACATTGTGCTGTGCGTCAGTGAACTCGCCACGAACGCCCTGGTGCACGGCGTACCGCCCGGCCGCGGCTTCCTGCTCCGGCTCCTGCCGTTGCCGTACGACGGTGGCGTGCGCGTCGAGGTGCACGACAGCGGTGACGGCGTACCGGCCATACCGCAGGCGGACGTTCGGGAGCCGGGCGAGGGCGGGCGCGGGCTGCTGCTGGTGTCGGAGCTGGCGGACAAGTGGGGGGTGGGGGAGCGGAACCCGGGGAAGACGGTGTGGTGCGAGTTCGCACGCAGATGAAGGGCGCCCGTCGACCGGTGCTCACGCACTGGTCGACGAACGCCCTTCGTGCACGCCGGACTTGCTCGGTTAGGTGACGGAGCCCGCCGCGGCCCCCGTCGGGAGGTCGGCGCCCCAGTGTGCGAGGTCGGCGGCGAGGTCGATCGGTTGGGGTGCCATGACCTCGCCGGTCGGCCAGTCCTCGCGCGGCACCCGCCACATCACCTCGAACTCGTTGCCGTCCGGGTCCCTGGCGTACAGGGACTTCGACATCCCGTGGTCGGACGCCCCGACCAGCGCCCCGCGCTCGGTGAGCCGGCGTGCCGTCTCGGCGAGTTCGCCGAGCGTGCCGACCTCCCAGGCGAGGTGGTAGAGCCCCACCGCGCCGCGCTGCGGTCCCGGCGCCTGCGCGCCGAGCGCGAACAGTCCGAGGTCGTGGTCGTTGGCACTGTCCGGGGCCCGCAGGAAGGCTGCCCGGCCGGGTATCCGGTGTGCGGTCTCAAAACCGAGTACGTCGGTGTAGAAGGCGACGGCGTGGTCGACGTCCCGGATGTAGAGGACGGCGTGATTGAGCCGGCGTACGGACATGGTGGGCACCCTCGCCGTGTTAGTTGCGGACGAACAGCAGGACGAGACCTGCCGTCACGGCGCCGAGTACCACCGCGGAGACTCCGTACACGACGCGGTGGCTGCGCAGTACGGGCAGGAAGCGGTCGGCGGCGATGCGACCGGGCCCGGCCAGTGCCAGGCCGGCGGCGGTGGCGGCCACCAGGATGTCGAGCTCCATGCCGCCGTTCTGGTCCATCATGAAGAAGCCGCCGCCCGAGTTCACGGTCATGGCGTTGATCATCGTGCCGACGACGGCGGCTCCGGCCAGCGGGGTGAGCAGGCCGAGGGTGAGACCGAGGCCGCCGAGGGTTTCGGTGAGACCGGCGATCAACGCCATGGTCTTGCCGGCCGTGTAGCCGCTCAGCTCGAAGAACTGACCGGTGCCCTCGAGGCCGCCGCCGCCGAACCAGCCGAACAGCTTCTGGGTGCCGTGGCCGACCAGCAGGACGCCCACCGCGAGGCGCATGATCAGCAGCCCCAGGTCGTAGGCGTGCAGCGGGGCGTGCCGCTGGGTGTGGGGGGAGAGGTCGGTGGTGGAGCGGGAGCCGAGCGTGGAGGCCACGAGGGGCTGACCTTTCTGGGGGCCGTTGAGGAGACTGCTTGGGGGAGCAGTGCTTGAAACTTAAATCTTCACTCCCGACTGTAGGTGATGTTCCAAAGTTCAAGCAAGTGGGAGTGGTCGCTGCGATCGTGGGAGGGCCGAGAAATACAGCGTTCCCCAAGAGGACGCTCGCGGTGCGGGTCCGGGAAGCTGGGGCCGCTGTTTGAGGTACGGGCCCGCATGGACTGGAAGCCCAGGCAGACGTGGCCAGCGGTGGCCCGGGCCCCACCGTCGTCGTCGGGGGCGGGCCGGATGGACTGGCGGAGGGTGATGTAGCGGACCGGGGCGTCGGGGTGCTCGGCACCGGCCCGGCGGATCAGCAGAGCAGGGTGCCCAGCAGAGTCCGGATCACCCTCAGCTGGTCGTCGTTGATGTCGTTGACGCGGTCGGCGCCCACCCCGTACCGGTCCCTGCTCGTGGACACCGAAAGGTGGTTCTGGATCAGGACCGTTGGCGCGCCGCGGTACGGCGACCCTTGTGATGGCGAACTGCACCAGTCGACTCGCGAAGGTGCCGCGTTCGCGGCCACTCAGTCGAGACAGAACTCGTTGCCCTCGATGTCCTGCATCGGGAGGCACGACTCGTTGACGCCATCGGCAAGCAGCAGTCGCCCGCGTACCGCGCCGAGCGCGACCAGCCGTGCGCACTCGGCCTCAAGTGCGGCCAGGCGCTCTTCACCCACGAGCCCGGTGCCGACCCGCACGTCAAGATGCAGTCGATTCTTGACGGCCTTGCCTTCGGGGACGCGCTGGAAGAACAGTCGCGGGCCCACACCTGAGGGATCAATGCATGCGAACGCCGAACCCTGACGCTCAGGCGGCAGTGCGCGATCGAAATCGTCCCAAGTAGCAAACCCCTCCGGTGGCGACGGTACGACGTACCCCAACACCTCGCACCAGAAACGAGCGACGCGCTCAGGTTCTGCGCAGTCGAAGGTGACTTGGAACTGCTTGATCGACGCCATCGGTCCATCGTAGAGGCGGGGTCTTTCGTCGTCTCCACAGGCCCGCCTCTGGCTGGGTTGTGGCGTATGCGGCCGACTCCTGGCGATGAGTGGGACCTTGAGCCGACCCCAGTAAACGAAGGAGCGTACGGGAGGCAACCCGCCCGTGCTCAACGTCGGCGGTCGCCCGGCGCGAGCAGGCTGGTGACTTCGGCGAAGAGCACTCGGTCAAACCTTGCGGGGAGTCGTCCCGTCCCATTCGGCGATCGGCGCGCTGTGCCAGCGCCAGTCGCACTGGCGCGGCGCGTTCGGAAGGTCCAGGCGGCCGTGGGCCCACAGAAGGGTCGCCCAAGCGTCGGCGCCGGGAGCATGCCAGGGGAACAGCCGCGTCAGAACCCGTCGCGCGAGGCGCTGGTCGGGCCGGAAGTCTTCGCCGAGACCGGTGGCCGCGTCGTAAGTGTGGACCAAGATCTCATCGCAGGCCATCGCCGCGAATCCGGACGGGTCAGCGGCCCCGAACGGATGGAAACCGCGCGCCGTCGCCGGAAGGCTGTCCACGGTCGTCGCACACAGGTGAGCCGCGTTGCGCAGGCTCCTGAGCAACGCCTCCGGCCCGGCATCAGGCCGAATTTTGATCTCGAACGCGGCGTCGTCCGCCGGGCCGCCGGTGAGATCCAGCGCATACCACAACGGCCCCTGGCCGGCGTGTGCCATCACCGAGGCCACGGTGAAGTCCAAGCCCGGTACCGAAACCGACCAGTCACGGACGGCGTGCGGCTGGAGGAAGGACATTGCCGTCCCGGCTGCTGCTCGGACGTCGTCGCCACACATGAGGCCGATCCTAGCCACCGCCAGTCCCGCCCCGACAACAGCACACCGTAACCATCAAGCCGGAACCACAGCCGAATCGGCGACAATTGGATACGCGACTCCGCCAGTATCAGCCCCAAGCACCACGCCCCGCGGCCAGACCGGATCGGCCAGACCCCACAACGCCAGCAGCCGCGCCTGATCCGCCCCCGCCACCCGGCACAGCGCCTGCACCGCACCCCGCGGCGGCTGCTTCGTCCCGCTCAGATACCGCTGCCACGACGACTTGCTGTACGCGGTCCGCCGGGCCGGCTCGGCGAGACTCAGCCCCGTCCGGTCCTTGAGCCCCCGCAGTTGTTCGACGAGGCGGCGTGCCTCCCTCGGCAGTGAATCCGGCAGCGGCCGCCAGCGCGCCATGGTCGCCCCCCCCAAGCACTCGCCGCCGCCCCGCCCCCAGGCAACGGCCCCCTCCCCGCCGCATCGTTGGACGCCCGCTCGTCCCGCCGAGTTCCCCACCTCCGCATCTGAACGAAAGTGAATGAATCCGGCGGTCGGTGGCACATGCGATGCGGCGTGTTACGAGGATCAGGCGCGTGGCGCCCCCGTGCTCGCGCGGGTGATCAGGCGGGTGGAGAGCTCGGTGCGGGTGCTCTCCGGGCGGTCGCCGTCCATCATCCGCACCAGCAGCCGCAGCGCCGTCGCCGCCATTTCGGAGAGGGGCTGGCGGACCGTGGTGAGCGCCGGGGTGACCCAGCGGGACTCCGGCAGGTCGTCGAAGCCGACGACGCTCATGTCGTCCGGCACGCTCAACCCCCCTTCCGCCAGGGCCTCGTAGACGCCCAGCGCCATCCGGTCCGAGCAGACGAAGACGGCCGTCGGCGGCTCGGGCAG
This sequence comes from Streptomyces dysideae, assembly GCF_001514305.1. GTDB lineage: Bacteria > Actinomycetota > Actinomycetes > Streptomycetales > Streptomycetaceae > Streptomyces > Streptomyces dysideae. The sequence goes on along the minus strand of NZ_KQ949087.1, from coordinate 41,699 downwards.
ATCCAGCAGTTCCAGCATCCGGCGGTGGGCGACGGTCTCGTCGAAGCCCGCGTGACGGACGTACTCCGGACGATGCCGCACCCCCGCCGACGCGAGCGCCGAGCGGAAGCCGGCCACCCGCGCACTGCTGCACATCTTGCGCTGGTGACCGGCGATGACGGCGATCCGCTCATGCCCCAGCGAGAGCAGGTGCTCGGTCGCGATGACACCGCCGTGCCAGTTCGCCGCACCCACCGACACCACACCAGGCGGCGGCTCCAGCACCGGGTCGATCATCACGAACGGGATCCGATGCTGCTCCAGCCACGCGTACTGCGACGACGTCAGCTCGGCCAGATTGAACAGCACCCCCGACGAGCCGCGCGCGGTCAGCTTGTCCAGCCAGCCGCGCTCCGGGCGGCCGCCGCGGGTCCGGTTCAGCCCGGCCGAGACGACCACCTCCAGGCCGGCGTCGTGCGCGGCCGCCTCCACCCCGTGCAGCACCGCACCCGACCAGGAACTCTCCAGCGAGTGCACCACCAGGTCGACCAGGCCCGGCGACTTCGCCGCGTCGAACCGGGGTCTGCGCACATAACCGAGCCGGTCCAGCGCCTCGGTGACCCGGCGGCGGGTCTCGGGGGCGACGTCCTCCCGGCCGTTGACCACCTTGGAGGCCGTCGGCACGGACACGCCGGCCTCGCGGGCCACGACCGCCAGGGTCGGCCCCGCCGTCATGCTCGCACTCCCCGTACGGACCATCGGGAACCACCTCTCCGGCCCGCCCGAGGGCCATGAAAAGTTTCGACCAGCCGGAAACAGTAAGCGCTTCCTACCCTAGGTTCGGCGCAAGAGGTCGGGAAGAGGTCGGACTTCGAAGGTCTTCTTGCTCCTGAGGTTTCGAAACTTCGAACGCAGCGACGGCTACCAACAGGTGAGCCGGAATCCGGTGAAGTCGGCCGTGAACGCGGCGTCGACCAGGTCCACGGCATGGATGCCCGCCATCGACCCGGTGAAGCGCAGCTTGGATCCGTAGTCGTCGGAGAGCTTCGTGAAGTCCAGCGGCGGCCCGATCGGCGTGCGCGCGCCGTCCTTGACGTACCAGAACCGTGCCGCGCCGTTGTCGACCGTCACGCCAAGTGTCAGCGGGCCTTCGGCGTCGACCTCGACCACGGCCGCCAGCCGGGTGCCGTCCTCCTCGCGCTCCACGAGGCTGAGCACCGTCCGCCCACCGCCCTGCCACTGCTGACCGTGCTGCCCCTCGCCGTCGGGCTCCGCCCAGGTCAGGTCGAGGCTCAGATACGCCTCGGCGCTGTACCGGAGGACCAGTCCGGCGGCCTGCGTGAAGGTGCGCGGCCGCGCCTCGACGGTGACCTCGGCCTCCGCACGGTGCTCGGTGATCCGCTGGGCGAGCAGACTGTGCGCCCAGCGCGACTCGGGACCGTGACGACCGCGCAGGCGGAGCCAGCCGGGGCGGGTGGTGGCGTCGGCCCAGGACGGGTCGGGGTATGCGCGGAGGGTGCTCCATGGCCAGCCCAGGGGGTCGGCTGTATGCGTTGGATGGTCGGCTGGATCCAGTGGCTCGTCGACCGTATGCGTCGAGTCGACGGTATGCAGTCCTACGTCGACCTCGACCCCAACCACCGGATGCCACCCCCCATGCCGCAGCCTCGGCCACCCCTCCTCGTCCCAGGTCACCGCCTGGATCGCCGTCTCCCGGCCGAGCGGGCAGCGCGGGCCGTCCGGTGTCCGCAAGGGACGTGCCGTGAGGTGGCTCATCACCCACTCGCCGCCCGGCGTCTCCACCAGCTCCGCGTGTCCGGCCTTCTGCAGCGGCACCGACGGGTCGTCGCGCGTCGTCAGCAGGGGCTGCCGGTCCAGCTCGTACGGGCCGGTGATCGAACGGCTCCGGGCGACCAGCACCCCGTGCTCGACTCCCGTGCCGCCCTCCGCGAGTACGAGGTGGAACCAGCCGTCGCGCTCCAGCAGCTTCGGTCCCTCGATGAGCCGTTCGTGCTGGAGGAGGAGATGGGTGTCGCCGATCGGGGCCAGCGTCTCGCGGTCCAGCTCCGTCAGGACGATCCCGGCGAAGCGATTCCCGCCCGGCCGGTGATCGCTCTGCATGTTGAGGAGCCATAGCCGCCCCTCGTGGTGGAACAGCGCGGGGTCGAAGCCGTGGCTGGCGATCCGACGCGTGGCGCTCCACTTGCCGCCCGCCTCCGTGGCCGTGGACACGTACGTGTCCAGGTCGAAGTACGGCGTACCCACTGAACGGACGACTGTGTACACCATCCAGAACCGTTCCCCGTCCCAGCTCAGCGACGGCGCCCAGATGCCGCCCGAGTCCGGGACCCCGGCGAGCGAGTCACCGGGGACCGCGCCGCGGACGTGGCCCGCGTACTCCCAGTGCGCCAGGTCACGGGATCGGTGGATCGGGATCGTGGGGAACCACTCGAAGGAGCTCGTCGCCACGTAGTACCAGTCGCCGGCCCGGACCAGGGACGGGTCCGGGGCGAAGCCGCGCAGGACGGGGTTGTGCAGCAACGTCACTTCAGGGCTCCCATCGTGACGCCGCTCCGCCAGTAGCGGCGCATCGCGACCATCATGATCGCCATCGGGATGATGGACAGCAGCGCGCCCGTCAGGACGAGGCTGGTCACATCGATGCCCGACTCCAGCCGCTTGCCGGACCAGTTGTAAAGACCCAGGTTGAGCGTCCAGTTCTCCTGGCCGCGGAGCACGGTCAGGGGGAGGAAGAACGCGTTCCAGGTGTTGACGAAGGCGAGCAGGAACACCGTGGCGCCGCCCGTGGTCATCATCCGCAGCACGATGCTGAAGAAGATCCGCAGTTCACCGGCGCCGTCGATTCGGGCCGCCTCAAGGAGCTCGAACGGGATCGCCGCTTCCGTGTAGACCTTGGCCAGGTACACGCTGAACGGGTTGATCAGGCAGGGGATCAGCATCGCCCAGGGGGTGTCGACCAGGCCGATCTTCGAGAACATCAGGTACAGCGGCAGGGTGAGCAGCGCGATCGGGATCAGGAACGAGCCGACCACGGCCGCGAACACCACACCGCGCCCCGGGAAGTCGAAGCGGGCCAGGCCGTAGCCCGTGGCGAGGGCGATGAGCGTGCCGCCGAGGGAGCCGACACCGGCGTACAGGAACGAGTTGGCGGTCCAGCGCAGGAAGATGCCGTCCTCGTATGTGAACACCTGCTGCAGGTTGTCCCACAGGTGGAAGTCGGAGAACCACAGCCCGTTGCTCTGGTAGAGCCCCACGCGGTCCTTGGTCGCGGCGATCATCAGCCAGTACACCGGGAACAGGCTGTAGGCGCTGGCCAGGGCCAGACCGAGGAGGACGAAGCGCTGGCCGCCGCGGGAGCGGGCGGCCGGGTCCGGGCTGGTGAGCCGGCGGACGGTGCGCCCGCCGGGTGGCCCGGCAGCTGTTTCAGTGCCGTTTTCCTTACGGCTTTCCGTCAGCGCCATCAGTCCGCCTCCCTCGAGGTCAGCCGGTAGAAGAGGAAGGACGCGACGCCGAGGATCAGAGCGAGCAGCACTGACAGGGCCGCGGCGTAGTTGTAGTTGGCGGCGTTGAATGCCTGGTTGTAGATGATCATGATCGGGGTGAAGCTGTCGCTGACCGTCTCAGGGGATATGTTCCGGAACAGCGCGGGCTCGTTGAAGATCTGGAGCATCTGGATGATCGACAGCAGCGCGGTCAGGATGAGCGCGCCACGCACGAACGGAACCTTGATGCTCAGCGCGATCCGCAGCTCGGAGGCGCCGTCCAGTCGCGCGGCCTCGAACAGCTCACGGGGCACGCCCTGCAGCGCCGAGTAGATGATCACCATGTTGTAGCCGATGCCGTGCCAGGTCAGCAGGTTGCCGATGGCCGGCCACACCATCGAGGGGGCGAAGAAGTTCCAGTCGAACCCGAACAGCGCGCCGAGCGGCGTCAGGGGACCCACCTCGGGGCTGTACAGGTTGATCCACACGATGGCCGCGACCACCCCGGGGATCATGTACGGGACCAGCAGCATGATCCGGAACCGGCCGGCCACCTTCGCGGTGACCGCGTCCAGGAAGAGCGCCAGCACCAGGCTGATGACCAGCATGAACGGGATCTGGACGCAGGCGAACAGCACCACCCTGAGGATGGAGGTCATGAACGCCGAGTCGGTCAGGCCCTGCTGGTAGTTCTCCAGCCCGACGAACTCCGTGGTCGCGCCGCCGAGCCCCAGTCCGGACTGCTTCTGCAGGAACAGCGACTGGTGGACCGCGTAGCCGATCGGAAGCAGGTAGAGGAAGACGAAGCCAAGCTGGAAGGGCACCGTGAACGCGGCACCCTTCCAGCGCTGGGAGCGAATCATCGAGTGTGCCTCAGCCCTTGACGCTGATGCCGCGCTGCTGGAGGTCGCGAACCGTCCACTCCTGCATGTGGGCGAGCAGGTCGGTCACCTTCTGGTCCTTGCTGACGACCTTGGCCCACTCGTCCTGCATCTCCGTGAACATCGCGGTCCAGTTCGGGCCGAAGGTCCAGTCGTTGGTGACGGTGCCCAGGCTGTCGGTCACGACCTTCTGGGCCGGCTCGTAGTTGTCGCCGAGCAGCTTCTCGGAGATCGCCTCGGCGACGAACGACTCGCTGTCGGCCAGCGCCGGCATCACGCCGCTGCCGGTCTCCGGGCTTGCCATGGTCTTGACCGCACCGGCGTCGGTGGACATCCACAGCGCCGCCTCGGCGGCCTGCTTCTTGCTCTTGCACTGCTCGGACACCAGGGTCAGGTTGCCGCTCTGGTTGGTCCCGGCCGGCGTCTTGGCCGCCTCGCCCTTGTACGTCGGCCAGGGGGCCAGCGCCCAGTCGCCGAAGGACTTGGTGAAGTTCTGCACCATGCCGGACATCTGCCAGGTGGAGATCTGCCGGGTCGCGGTGCCGCCGGTGTCGTAGTTGCGCTGCACGGCCGCGTAGTCGGCGAAGGAGAGCTTGGAGTTCAGGTTGTTGTCGATGATCTCCTGGATCACCTCGGCGGCCTTGAGGGTGCCCTCGTCCTCGAAGTTCACCACCCAGGAGTCGCCCTCGACGGAGTACCAGTGGGCGCCGGCCTGCATGGCGAGCACCTCCAGGGTGCTCGGGTCCTCACCGGCGTAGTTGGTGATCTTGATGTCGTGCTTCTTCAGCACCTTGCCCGCTGCGATGAAGTCGTCCCAGGTCGCGGGCGGCTCCAGGTCGTACTTCTCGAAGATGTCGGTGCGGTAGATGGTGAAGGCCGGCGCGGAGGCGGTGGGGATGCCGTAGACCTTGCCCTGGACCTGGCCGGTGGCCCACGAACCGGGGTTGAACTTGTCCTTGTCGCCCTCGACGTACTGGGTGATGTCGGCGAGGGCACCCTGCGAGACCCAGCTCGTCACGTACTCGCCGGTGTTCTGCATCAGGCAGGGCGCGTTTCCGGCCTTGACGGCGTTGGTCAGCTGCTTCTGCATGGTCAGCTGGTCGGTGACCTTGGTGTACTTGAGCTGGACGTCCTTGTGCGAGGCGTTGAAGGCCTTGACGACGGCCTCCTGGCCGTTCGCCCAGCCCCAGAAGTCGAGGGTGACCGGACCCGCGGAGTCCGCGGTGTCGTCGTCTCCGGACTCGGAGCCGCTGCAGGCGGCGAGCAGACCGGTGAGTGCGATTCCCGCGACGGCGGCGGAGGCGAACCTTCTCCGGGGGGTGGTGAAGTTCATCTGACCGTGATCCTTCGGAATGAGAGCGTTCTTGCAGAACGGCGGCGGCTCGGGTGGTGCTGGCCAGAACGGCGGACCGGAAACGGTCGGCTCGCGGTTGCGGGGGGTCGGCCAAGCGGAAGCTGTAGTAAGCGGTTGCAGGGACGGTAGGCCGATGCCTCCGCACATAGCAAGAGGTGCGGCCCAAATTTGTTACGCCGGTTTGTCCGGGGGGTTATGCCTGGGCGCGCGTCGAGTGATCGCGGACGAGGCGGCATGTGCCCAGCTCAGGGGCGTTTCAGTGCAACCTGGGCCGGGCGTGGAGAGCGCTTTCGAAGGGGCCCGGACGACCCCGCAAAACCTCGGGAAAACGCTTACGTAACGATCGTCTGCAGTGTTTCCGACGGACGGTGCGCCGACCGTCGATTCCGTCAGCCGCGCTGGGCAGGCGGCTGCACGGAGTGGCGTACGACGACATGGGTGCCCAGCACGAGATGGTCGCCGTCGCTGCCCTTGCGGCGGCTCGCGTTGCCCTCGCGTCGGTCGGCCACGGCACGCAGGGCGACGCGGCCCATCTCCTCGTACGGCACGTGCACCGTGGTCAGTTGGGGCGTCAGCTGGGAGGCGAGCGGGATGTCGTCGTAGCCGACGATCGACACGTCGTCGGGCACCCTGAGCCCGGCCGCGCGCAGGGCCTGCATGGCGCCCGCGGCGACCACATCGGTGCCGGCGAGCACGGCCGTGAAGGCCAGCCCCTCGCGCAGGCTCTCCTCGACGGCCTCGTACCCGTGCTCGTAGTCGTACGGGCCGTGCCGCACCATGCCCGGGTCGAAGGGCACGCCGTACGCCTCGAAGGCCCGCTCGGCGCCCTTCAGCCGTCCTTGCGCGGTGGTCAGTTCGGCATGCCCCGGCAGTATGAGGACCCTGCGGTGGCCGGCCGACAGCAGATGGCTGGCCATGGCATAGGCGCCGCCCTCGTTGTCGTAGTCGACCGTCGTGGCCGGTACGTCGCCCTCCAGCGGTGGCCTGCCCACCAGTACGAGGTGCGATCCGGCCGCGTCCAGGGAACGGGCGAAACGGGCCATGCGCAGTTGGTACTCGTCGTAGTCGTAGGCGCCGCCGAGCAGCACCACGGCGGCCACGCCCTGCTGGCGCATGAGGTTGACCAGGGCGAGCTCGCGCTCGGGATCGTCGCCGGTGGTGCCGACGAGGGACAGCCAGCCGCGCAGGGTGGCGGCGCCCTCGACGCCCTTGGCCACGTGGGCGAACGCGGCGCCGGTGATGTTGTTGATCAGGATCGCCACCGTGGGCGTACCGCCGCCGGCCAGCGAACGGGCGTGGGCGTTGGTGACGTAGTCCAGGTCCTGGACGACCTTCATCACCCGGCGGCGCAGTTCCTCCGACACCGGGTAGTTGCCGGACAGGACGCGCGACACGCTGGCGACGGAGACACCCGCGCGCTCCGCCACGTCCCGGATGGTGGCCCGACCGACGTCGTTCGACGCCTTGCGCTGACTCACCCTTGCGGCTCCTTCACCGTCGTGGCCCCATCACACCCACGTGCAGGACCTTGCCCGACGCTGGTGTGGAAACCGTATCCCATTGTTACTCCGGCCCAGAGAGCCTGTGGACAGCGCCCGGCGAGGGCCCACCAAGGCCCACTGTCCCGACGCGTCGGCCGCGAGAGAGCCGAAGGGGCGCGCCGGTGTCGGGAGCGCCAGCGAGCGGAGGCCCGAAGGGGTGAGCACGGTCGTGCTCCCGACACCGGCTGAAAGCGCCCAGTAGGCGAACGAGCCGAAGGAGGGGCGGCGCCCGGATCAGGCGACACGGGACAGGTCCGAGTGCCGTACCTCGTGGACCAGTGGCAGGCCCGCGGCCAGGCGTTCAAGTTCCTCTACGACGATGCGGCCGAGCCGCTCCAGTTCGTTGCCGAGGGAGCCGGCGATGTGCGGGGTGAGGAAGACGTTGGGCAGGTGGTACAGCAGGGATCCGGCGGGCAGCGGCTCGGGTTCGGTGACGTCGAGGATCGCGTGCAGCCGGCCGGAGACCAGCTCGTCGGTGAGCGCCTCGGGGTCGACCAGGGCGCCGCGCGAGGTGTTGATGAGGAACCCGCCGTCCCGGATGAGGGCGAGCCGGTCGCCGTCGAGCATCCGGTAGGTCTCGGGGATGTCGGGGGCGTGCAGGCTGACGATGTCGCTGTGCCGCAGCAGGTCCTCCAGCGACAGCAGTTCGGCGCCGAGTTCGGCGGCCTCGGCGGGGCTGACGTACGGGTCGTGCAGCAGCACCGTGAGGTCGAACGGCCGCAGCAGCTCCAGCAGTCGTCTGCCCACGCGGGAGGCGCCGATGACGCCGACGCGGCGGCCGACGTTGCCGGTGTGGGCGGTCTCGGCGCTGGTCGGATAGGTGTGCGTGGTGCGGAAGCGCTCGTGGTGCGTGAAGGTGTCCTTTCCGGCGAGCAGGATCATCGCCAGCGTGTACTCGGCGACGGGCAGCGCGTTGCCGGTGACCGCGCTGGAGACGGCGACGCCGTGCTTCCACAGGGCGTCGCCGACCAGCGAACGCACCGAGCCCGCGGCGTGCAGGACGGTGCGCAGCCCGGGTACGGCGGTGAGGGCGTCGGCGTCCAGGTGGGGGCAGCCCCAGCCGGTGATCAGTACGTCGGCCCGGGCGAGGGCGTCGGCCGCCTTCGGGTCGGTGAGGTCCTGCACGACGAGGTCGGGGTCGAGGTCGGACGCCTGCCGCAGCCGGGTCAGCAGCGGTGGTGGGAAGAGCAGGGGGAGGTGCACCGGATCCATCGCGAACACGGCCCTCGGCGGGTGCGGGCTGGGCATGACTCTCCTGACACACTGAGTGGAAACATTTTCAGAAAGCGCCTTCTACCGTAGATCTGCCGAGATCGGCGGGTCAATCGGTTGGGCGGAGCGGGGGAGCGTGGGTTACTCGAATGCGTTTCCGATGCGTAGCCGCATGTCGGGGTGTGTGGGAGCGGCAGGGCGGCGGCAGCATGCCGCACCGGGGCGGCCGGTGCCGTGCCGTGGCCGGAATCCTTGATCCCACCCTGGCTGGAAATCGGTTACTTTGTTTTCCCCGGTGTCGTGGCGTCGGCGGCGGGGATGCGTACGCCCTTGTTCTGCCGGCCGCCGATCGTCCACACGTAGTGGTCACCGGTGGCCACCGCGCCGAAGGCGACACGGAAGCCCTCCGCGCCGCCGGTCTTCCGGGCCCGCACCTCGATCGTGCAGTCGGCGTCACCGCTGGTCACGCGCAGATCCGTGTACTCGGCCACGATGGCCACGATGTCCACGGTGTCCACGGCGCCGAGACGGACCCCGCCGCCGCGCAGCGGGTCCGGCGGGGGAGCGGCGGCCGGGGCGCCGGTCACCGTGTGCGTCAGGTACACGTCCCCGCGAAGGACCGGCGCTGGACGAGTTCGGCGTACAGTCCGCCGTCGGCCGCGTAGTTGATGTCCTTGAAGAAGGCGCCCACGAGGTCCGGGCTGATGGGCGGGTCGGCGTCGGCGCTCACGTCGACGCGGATGGTCGTACAGCCTGGTCGGCCGGGCGGAGCGGCGGGGGTCATGCGGGACTCCGTTCATGGCTGTCGATGGCAACCGGTTTCTGGAAACGTCGTCGGGACCGTCTGTGAGCGGCTCGTCGGCGAGGGTGGTCGAGCCCGGCTCGGCGCGCCCCGCGGTGATCAACGGGAACGTGGCGCGGAACCTTCCCGGTCGGCGCGCAGACTTGGCCCGGGGAGTCGGGGTCGGCGGGCGAATATGACTGTGGGCTGGAGCTTTATGGGCTGTCGCGGGCTCCGGAAAGGTCCTGCGGTCCCGTGCTTCATGTCGCTGAGGTTACCCATTCTTTTCGAAAGTTCGTCAAGAGGCTTGACGTCGTTTCCGGACAGGAAGAAGCTCTGCCCCACTGCTCAACAACCGGTTGTCCAAAAACGATCGTCGTCGACCCCTCGAGTCTTGGTCGAAATGTCGAACAGAAACGAAGTGAGAGGTGGTGCGTTCATGCACCCACGTGCCGGTGCGTCCCTGAGCCGCCGCCGATTCCTCGCCCTGTCCGCAGGAGGCGCCGCGGCCGGCGCGGCAGGGCTGAGCGGATGCGCCCTCCAGGTGTCCACCGGGGTCAGTGGGGCGGGCGAGACCATCACCGTGATGGTCAACTCCGGCGACATCACCCCTGAGCAGGTGCAGCAGGCCAAGAAGGACCTCGGCATCAAGATCGTCCTGGTGAGGTACGACATCACCAAGCTGATCGCGATGATCACCAATGGCAACCCGCCCGACCTGGTACGCGGCGTCGGTGCCGTGGACGCGCCGTTCTACGCGGCGCGGGACGTGGCCGAGGAGCTGGACCCCTACTTCGCCCGGAGCAGCGTCCTCAAGCTGGACGACCTGGACCCCGTCAACGACCTGTGGCGGTACGACGGCCGCACCCAGGGCAAGGGCCCGCGCTACGGCATGGCGAAGGACTTCTCCCAGGACTCCATGTACTGGTACAACACCGCGGCCTTCGACAAGGCCGGTGTCGACCACCCGTCGGAGACCGAGCCGATCACGTACGAGGAATGGCTGGAGAAGGCCCAGCGCCTCGTGCAGCGCAAGAACGGCCAGACCACCGTCTTCGGCGGCAGCTACGGCGGACTGACCCGGGCCACGCTCATGGCGACCATGACGGCGTCCGCCGGCGGCAGCCTCTTCAACGACGACTTCTCCCGGGTCGACTTCACCAGCCCCGAGGCCCGCAAGGCCCTGGCCTGGTACATCGAGTACTGCAGGACCAAGGTCGGGCCGAGCCTCATCCAGCCCGACCCCAACGGCTGGGACGGGCCCACCTACCAGGCCGGGCGGCTGGCCATGTCGAACTCCGGCTACTGGATGGGCGGCATGATCTACCCGGACAAGAAGCTGGCGGAGGTGTCCCGCCTGGCACCCGCCCCGCTCTTCGCGGGCGGCACGCGGATCAGTGCCTGCCAGGGCGGCACCGGCCTGTGGATGCCGAAGAAGGCGAAGAACAAGGACGCCGCGTGGCGGGTCTTCGAGTGGTTCTTCGGCGAGGAGCCGGCCAAGGCGCGCGCGGGCGGCGGCTGGGGCATCCCCAGCCTGAAGTCGATGCGTTCGCTGATGCCGGCCCAGGAGGACTACCAGAAGCGGGTGCTGAAGGCGCAGGAGAACGAGCTGAAGCACTTCTCGGTGGTCTCCTTCACCCCCTACACCAGGGCGGACGCGGTCGACGCCCTGTTCAACCAGATCGCCCCCGCCGCGATGAACGGCCAGATCTCCGTCGACGCCCTCGCGGGACGCCTCAACTCGTCCATCAACGAGCAGCTGAAGCGCGGTAAGGAGCAAGTGGGATGACGGTAGGTCAGATCTCTTCCGTAGCCGCGGACCGGCCCGATGCCCCGGCGAGCGCCGGTCGCGCACCGGCGGTCGGCGGTCCGCAGACCTCCATGACCGCGCGCAGGCACCGGGCGTTCTACATGTTCACCTCGCCCTGGATCATCGGCTTCGTGCTGCTGACCATCGCGCCGATGGTGTACGCGCTGTGGCTGAGCTTCACCACGTTCGACGGCATCTCGCCCAACTGGAAGTACGTCGGACTCGGCAACTACCGCGAGCTGCTGAACGATTCGGTCACCTGGGCCGCGCTCGGCCGCGCGGGTCTGTTCGCGGTGACCTCGGTACCGCTGTCGATCATCGCGGGTCTCGCCCTCGCCGTCCTGGTCAACCGGCCGATCAAGGCACGGGGCCTGTTCCGCACCCTGCTCTATCTGCCCGCCGTGGTGCCGCCGGTGGGCGCCGGCCTCGCCTTCAAGCTGCTCTTCGACCAGAACTCCGGTGCCTCCAACGGCGTCCTGACCTTCTTCGGCTTCGACGCCGTCGGCTGGCTAGCCGACCCCTACGCCCGCTACGTCCTGCTGATGACGGTGCTCTGGGCCGCCGGAAACGTCATGATCATCTCGCTGGCCGGTCTCCAGGACGTACCCCGCGAACTCCACGAGGCCGCCCGCATCGACGGCGCGAGCGCCTGGCGCACCTTCCGCAGCATCACCGTGCCGCTGCTGTCACCCGTTCTGCTCTTCCAGACGGTCACCGGGATGATCGCCTCGGTACAGACCATCATGCCGCTGCTGCTGGCCCCGCTCGGCGACACGAGCGGCATCACCACGGTCCCGCAGTCCAACTACCTCTACATGATGCACGTGTTCGCCCAGTACTTCGCGCTCGGCCGCTACGGCTACGCCTCCGCGCTGCTGTGGGTGCTCTTCGTCCTGATCCTCGTCGTGACCGGACTCATCTTCAAGTTCACGTCGGGCGTGGTGTTCTACAACGTCGACCCGGAGGCGAAGAAGTGACCGCCACCAGCCTGCCGCCCAAGTCGTTCACGGCCGAAGCCCGCGTACGGGTGCGCGTCAAGCGTCTCGTCCTCTACACCGTCCTCGTCTCCGTCACCGGGCTGTTCCTCGGCCCCTTCGGCTGGCTGATCCTCTCCGGCCTCAAGACCCAGGGTGAACTGGCCGCCTCACCCGTGCACTGGCTGCCCGACGTCTTCCAGTGGCACAACTTCGCCGACGCCTTCACCCAGATCGACTTCCTCGGCTACGCCCGCAACTCCCTGGTCATCGCCCTCCTCTACGCCACGCTCGTCACTCTCAGCTCGGCCTGGGTCGGCTTCGGGTTCGCCCGGCTCGACGCGCCCGGCAAGAAGGTGCTGTTCGGTGTTTTGCTCGGCTCGATGATGCTGCCCCAGATGGTCACCCTGCTGCCGACCTACCTGATCTTCGCCAAGGTCGGCATGGTCGACACGTACTGGCCGTGGGTGCTGTGGGGCCTGTCCGCGGCGCCCTATCTGGTCTTCCTCTTCCGGCAGTTCTTCGCGGGCATGCCGCGCGAACTGGAGGAGGCCGCGATCATCGACGGCTGCGGATACACGTCGATCTTCTGGCGGATCTTCCTGCCGCAGTCCTGGCCCGTGCTGTCCGCGAGCTTCATCATCGCCTTCACCTGGACCTGGGGCGACTACATCGCCCCGCAGCTGCTGTTGTCCACCGACCGCACCACGCTCGCCGTCGCCGTGATGACCACCTACGTCAACGAGGGCGGCACGCCCGTCCCCGAACTCCAGGCCGCGGCCTCCGTGATGTACGTCGTCCCGATCCTGCTGATCTTCCTCGTCGCCCAGCGCGGTTTCGTCGCCGGGATGTCCACCTCCGGTCTCAAGTGACTCCGCCTCTTACAAGGACTCTTATGACCGACACCCAGAGCACCGGACTGGCCCGGCGCACCCTCATCCAGGCCGCGGGTGCCACCGCCGCCGCGTACTCCCTGCTCGGCACAGCAGCCGGCACCGCCGCCGCGGCGGACGACAGACCGGAGGCCGCCGACCGGCTGGTGATCCACCCCGTCCCGGGCACACTGCCGATCAACACCACCTACGTCGTCAAGGCCCGTACGCCCGGCGGCCAGTGGAAGCCGGTGCCCGTCCTGCGCGCCACCACGAAGACCATCAACGAGAAGACCGGCGGCGGCATCGTCCGCCCCACCTCGGTCGCCAACCTCGACTTCACCGGCACCGTGGAGGTGCAGGTCACCTGGTCCAGGGGCACCATCCCCTCCGCCCGGATCCGCCCGCTGTCGTACGACATCCAGCACGAGGTCAGCGGCGACACCATCACCTTCAGCCTCACCGAGCCGCGCAACCTCTCCATCGAGATCGACGGCGACATCTACGGCAACCTGCAACTGCACGCCAACCCCGTCGAGATGACGCAGCCCGAGGAGGACGACCCCGACGTCATCTACTTCGGCCCCGGCCTCCACACCCCCACGGGCGGCGTGGTGAAGGTGCCCAGCGGCAAGACGGTGTACCTGGCGGGCGGCGCGGTGCTCAAGGCCCGCGTGGAGTTCGTGAACGTGGAGAACGCCCGGCTGCTCGGCCGGGGCATCATCTGGGACTCGGACGCCGCCACCCTCGTCCAGTTCTCCAAGAACATCGAGATCGACGGCATTCTCGTCCTCACCCCGAAGACCGGCTACTCCTGCACCGTCGGCCAGTCGAAGCAGGTCACCGTCCGCAACCTGCACTCCTACAGCTCCGGCCAGTGGGGCGACGGCATCGACGTGTTCAGCAGCGAGGACGTGCTGATCGAGGGCGTGTGGATGCGCAACAGCGACGACTGCATCGCCATCTACGCCCACCGCTGGGACTACTACGGCGACTGCCGCGACGTCACCGTCCGCGACTCCACCCTGTGGGCCGACGTCGCGCACCCGGTGAACATGGGCACCCACGGCAACCCGGAGAAGCCGGAGACCATAGAGAACATCGTCTTCAGCAACATCGACGTCCTCCAGCACCGCGAGCCGCAGGTCCTCTACCAGGGCTGCTTCGCCCTGAACCCCGGCGACCGCAACCTCATCCGCAACGTGCGGATCCAGGACGTCCGCGTTGAGGACTTCACCTGGGGCCAGCTGTTCAACATGCGGGTCATGGCCAACCGGTACAACGCCGCGCCCGGCCGGGGCATCGAGGACGTGTACGTGCGGAACCTGACGTACAACGGCGACAAGGCCAACATGGCGGTCGTCGTCGGCTACGACGCGGACCGCCCCGTCAAGAACCTCACCTTCCAGAACATGGCGATCAACGGCACCGTCATCGCCGACAACATGAAGGGCAAGCCGCGCTGGTACCTGACCACCGACACGGTGCCGATGTTCGCCAACGAGCACGTCCAGAACCTCCGCTTCCTGGACTCCGTGACGGCCGCCTCCGACGTGGCCCCGGAGGTCACCAGCGCCGAAGAGGCCACGGCCACCGCACGCCAGGTCTTCAACCACCTGATCACCGCGACCGCGCTACCGACGTCGTTCGGCGCCGAGGGCCTGCCCAAGGGCCTCGCGATCGACGACAAGACCGGCCTGATCTCCGGCATCCCGCAGGTCCCCGGCAGCTACCCGATCATCGTCTCCGCCACCAACACGGTGGGCACGGCGACCAAGTCCCTCACGCTCACCGTGCAGCACCCGTAAGCCAGGAGTAACCCGTGCAATCCCTCAGACGACGGACGTTCCTCAGTGCGGCGGGCCTCGCGGGGGTGGCCGGAGCCGGACTGCTGTCCGGCTTCGCCACGCCCGCCTGGGCCCAGGCCGTCGACCAGGCATTCGCCTTCGCGCACCCCGGTCTGCTGCACTCCCGTGCGGACCTGGAGCGGATGAAGTCGGCGGTGGCGGAAGGCCGCGCCCCGATCGCGACCGGCTTCGCCGCGATGGCCGCCGACTTCCGGTCCCAGTACACCTACGGCATCCGCAACACCGGACAGATCACCACCTGGGGCCGCGGCCCCACCAACTGGACCCGCCAGGCCGCCGACGACGCGGCCGCCGCCTACCACAACGCCCTCATGTGGGCGGTCACCGGCGACGTACGCCACGCCGACAAGGCCCGCGACATCCTCGACGCCTGGGCCGCATCCCTCACCGGGATCACCGGCGCCGACGGACAGCTCGGCGCCGGCATCCAGGGCTTCAAGCTCGTCAACGCCGCCGAGATCCTCCGGCACAGCGGCTACGACGGCTGGTCCGCGGAGGCGATACGCCGCTGCGAGCGCTCCTTCACCGACGTCTGGTACCCGGCCCTGTCCGGCTACTGCCTCTACGCCAACGGCAACTGGGACATCGCGGCGCTGCGCACCATCCTCGCCATCGCGGTCTTCTGCGAGAACCGGGTGATGTTCGAGGACGCTCTGCGCTTCGCGGCCGCCGGCTCCGGCAACGGCTCGGTGCTGAACCGCATCGTCACCGCCGCGGGCCAGGGCCAGGAGTCCGGCCGCGACCAGGCCCACGAGCAGCTCGCCGTCGGCCTCCTCGCGGACGCCGCCGAGGTCGCCTGGCAGCAGGGCGTCGACCTGTACGCCTTCGCGGACGACCGGATCCTCGCCAACTTCGAGTACTTCGGCCGCTACAACCTCGGCGACGACTCGGTCCCCTTCACCCCCGACCTGGACCGCACCGGCAAGTACGTCAAGACGTCCGTCAACAACCGGCAGCGCGGCACGTGGCGGCCGCTGTGGGAGATGGCGTACGCGCACTACGCGGGCCGCCTCGGCAAGCCCGCCCCCTACACCGAGAAGGTCATCTTCCGGGGCACGGACGGAGCACGCGTCGTGGAGGGCTACCAGGAGGACCACCCCGGCTGGGGCACGCTCACCTACGCCGGGACGGCCACCGCCGCGCCCGCCGCGCCGACGGCTCCCGCCGGGATCACCTCGGTCGGCGACGACCACGCGGTCACCGTGTCCTGGCTGCCGTCGGCCTGGGCGACCGGCTACACGGTCCGCCGGGCCGGCAGCCCCGAGGGACCGTACGAGAAGCTCGCGGACGGGATCGAGGCGGTGCGGTTCACCGACCACGACGTCCGCCCCGGCCGGACCTACTACTACACGGTCACCGCCACCAACTCCCGTGGCACCAGCGCCGATTCCCCCTGGACCGCGGCCACCGCCGGCCTCCCCGAGCCCTGGTCCAGCCGCGACCTGGGGAACGTGAGGATCCCCGGCTCCGCCGCCTACGACGGCGAGCGCTTCGTGCTGGAGGCGAGCGGCACCGCGGACACCTACCGGCTGACCCACCTGCCGCTGTACGGGGACGGCACGATCACCGCGCGGATCGTGTTCCCGCTCAGCTCCCAGTACTCCAAGATCGGCGTCACCGTCCGCGACTCCCTCGACCCGGACGCCGCGCACGCCTCGATGCTGATCCAGGGCCTGCCGCTGCACACCTGGAGCGGCGTGTGGAGTGTCCGCCCGTCGGCCGGGGCCCCCGTCTCCGGCACCGGCAGCACGCCCGTACCGCCCTCCCAGCAGCAGACGATCACCAGCAAGGCGGCGTTCCCGATCTCCGAGCTCGGCACACTGCCGGAGTCGGCGACCCCGCTGGAGGCGCCCTACGTCGAAGGCGCGGGAGACGGCTACCGGCTGCGGGCGCCCTACTGGGTGCGCGTCGAGCGCAGGGGCCGGCGCTGCACCGGCTCCATCTCCCCGGACGGCATCCGATGGACCGAAGTCGGCTCCACCGAGGTCGAGTTGGGACGCGCGACCCAGGCGGGCCTGGTCCTCACCTCCTGCCTGGGTGTCGACGAGGAGTACGCCGAGACCGGCACCGGCGCCTTCGACAACGTCTGCGTGACGTCGTCGGCCACCGGCGCGGTCTGGCACCCGACGCGCCCCCCGCACACCGCCACCGACCTGCGGGCCGTCACCGGCGCCGACGCCGTCGAGCTCGGCTGGACGGACCCGGACCTGTCGGCCACCTACACGGTGCTGCGGGCCACGGACCCGGCGGGCCCGTACACGACGCTCGCGAACGGCATCGCCCCCGTCGGCTTCGGCACCCGCGTCCGGTACGCCGACGCCACCGGCACACCCGGCACGACGTACCACTACGCCGTCGTCAAGACCAACGCCGGTGGTCGCGGCCCGCGTTCGGAACCGGCCCACGCCGAGATGCCGACTCCGTCGACGCCCGAGTTCACCTCCCGGGACACCGCGTTCGCGAACCAGGGCGTCGCCTTCCGTCATCTGCTGCGGGCCGCGCACGAGCCCACCCGGTTCGCCGCGCGCGGCCTGCCCGACGGCCTGCGCCTCGACCCGCGCACCGGACTGATCTCCGGAACACCCACCGCGAAGGGCGAGTTCACGGTCACCACCACCGCGGACAACGCGGCGGGCACGGCGACCGCCACCCTCACCCTCACCGTCGGCACCCCGCCGCCCGCCCCCTGGACGCACGGCGACCTCGGCGATGTCGTCGTCGACGAGCGCGACCTCGGCACCTACGGCGTGGTGTACGTCCGCACCCCCGGCAGCACCGCACACCAGGACGGCACCTTCGTCGTGCGCGGCGCCGGCACCGACCTGACCATCAACAACCAGGGAATGACAGGGCAGTTCGTACGGCGACCCGTCACTGGCGACTGCGAGGTCACCGCCCGGCTGGTCTCCCGCACCGGAGCCACCGCCGACCGCGTCGGCCTGCTGATGGCGAAGTCCCTCTCGCCGTTCGACCAGGCCGCCGGGGCCATCGTCAGCGGCGGCACCACCGCCCAGCTCATGCTGCGCACGACGGTTGCCGGACGGTCGACCTTCACCGGCAACGGCGCGGCCGAACTGCCCTCACTGCTCCGGCTGAAGCGCACCGGGACCGCCTTCACCGCAGCCCTGTCCACCGATGACGGCGCCACCTGGACCACTCTCGCCACCGGCGAGATCCCCGGGTTCGGTGACGCCCCCTACTACGTGGGCCTCGTGGTCTGCTCCCGCAACCAACTGGCCCACTGTACCGCCGAGTTCGACGAGGTGAGCATCACCCCGATGTAATCCTTCATGGATTGGAGTTGCACCGCATGAGCCGCATTTCCCCCCACAAGCACCTCCCCGCACCCGAGCTGAGCCGCCGCGGTCTGCTGAAGACCGCCGGCGGACTCACCGCCGCTCTCGCCGTCGGCGCCTCGGCCACCGCCCTCACGGGCGCGGCCGAGGCGGCCCCGGCCACCTTCACCCACCCCGGCATGCTGCACAACTGGGGCGACATCAACCGTGCCAAGGTCCGGGTCGCCGCGGGCGACAACCCGTGGCGGGCCGGCTGGCAGCGCCTGATCGACAACTCCCACTCACGGTCCACCTGGACGGCCAACCCGCAGGAAACCATCATCCGCGGCGGTGACGGCCAGAACTACGGAATCCTCTACAACGACATCGCCGCCGCCTACCAGAACGCGCTGCGCTGGCAGGTGGGCGGCACCCGCGACAACGCCGACTGCGCCGTGCGGATCCTCAACGCCTGGTCCTCCAGGCTCACCACCGTCACCGGAAACGCCGACCGGTTCCTCGCCGCGGGAATCTACGGCTGGCAGTTCGCCAACGCGGCCGAACTCATGCGCGGATACGCTGGCTTCGACCTCGGCCGGTTCCAGAACATGATGCGCAAGGTGTTCTACCCGCTCAACAACCAGTTCCTCACCCAGCACAATGGCGCCTGCATCACCAACTACTGGGCGAACTGGGACCTGTGCAACGTGGCGTCCGTCCTGGCCATCGGCATCCTGTGCGACGACGGCGCCAAGTACGACCAGGCCGTGAACTACTTCAAGAACGGCGCGGGCAACGGCGCCATCCGCAACGCCGTGCCGTTCCTCCACCCGGACAACCTCGCCCAGTGGCAGGAGTCCGGCCGCGACCAGGGCCACACCATCATGGGCATGGGCCAGATGGGCGCGATCTGCGAGATGGCCTGGAACCAGGGCGAGGACCTGTACGGCTGGGACGGCAACCGGTTCATGAGGGCCGCTCAGTACGTCGCCAAGTACAACCTCAACGAGACCGTGCCGTTCACCAAGTACACCTGGGGAACCGGCGTCAACTGCGACTACCGGGAGCACACGGCCATCTCCGACGTCTCGCGGGGCCAGCTCCGCCCGGTGTGGGCCATGCTCGACTCCCACTACCGGCGCCGCCGCAACCTGTCCGTCCCCTACCTGCAGCGCATCGCCCAGACGAACTACCCGGAGGGAGGTGGCGGTGACTACGGCACCAACAGCGGAGGCTTCGACCAGCTCGGCTTCGGCACGCTGATGTACGCCAAGTAGCAGGGTGAGCAGTATGCGGTCGGGTGTATGCAATCAGTGACACGTGTACCCCGAACAGCCCCCAAACCGCCTCGTGCACCGGAATATCGAGCCCGGATGTGTTGCTCTGATCTTCACGGTGCACGAGCGCGGCGAGGAGGCTGGTGGGCATATGACAGCAGTCCGGACAGACCCCGTGGTCAGGACGCCACACGGGGCCGTACGCGGCAGGTACGAACACGGCGTCGCGGTCTTCCGGGGCATCCCGTACGCGGCACCCCCCTTCGGACCGCGCCGCTTCCGGCCCCCCGTACCGCCGGAACCCTGGGACGGCGTACGCGACGCGACCGCCTTCGGCCCCACGGCACCCAAGCCGCCGTACTCCGAATCCTTCGCGCAGTACCTCTCCGACCCGGTCGTGCCCGGCGACGACTGCCTCAACCTCAACGTATGGACCCCCGACCCCGGCGCCCGCCTCCCGGTCATGGTCTGGCTGCACGGCGGCGCCCTCACCCGGGGCTCCTCCGCCGTCCCCGTGTACGACGGGCGCCCCTTCGCCCGCGACGGCGTCGTCCTCGTCTCCGTCAACTACCGCCTGGGCGTGGAGGGTTACGGCCTCTTCCCGGACGCCCCCGCCAACCCCGGACTGCGCGACCAGCTCGCCGCACTCCAGTGGGTCCACGAGTCGATCACCGCCTTCGGCGGCGACCCCGACCGGGTCACCCTGGCCGGACAGTCCGCCGGCGCGATCAGCGCCGGCGCCCTGCTCGCCGCCCCACAAGCCCAGGGACTCGTCCGGCGGGCCATCCTGCAGAGCGGACCGCCCGAGGCAGCCGAACGCGACAAGGTACGGCGCGTGGTGCGCCGCATGGCCAACCGGCTGAAGATCCCCGCCACCGCCGCGGCCTTCGCCGACGTCGACCGCGAACTGCTCCTGCGCACCCAGGCCGAGGTGGGCAAACTCAGCAGCCCCGTACTGGGCGGCCCCGCCTTCGGGGTCGTCATCGACGGTGACCTCGTCCCGCGCGACCCCCTGGAGGCCCTCGCCGACGGCGACGCCGCACCCGACGTCGACCTGCTGATGGGCTGGACCAGCGACGAGTACCGGCTGTGGCTCGTACCCGGCGGCCTCCTGGAACGCGTCGACCGCCTCGGCGCGGTCGCCCTCGCCGGCGCCATGGCCCGCTGCCACACCGGCCCGGAAATCCCGCGCGGCTACCGAGCCCTGCACCCCGACGCCGGCACCGCCGAGATCGTCGGCCAGATGGTTGCCGACCACCTGCTGCGCCGCCCCCTCCAGCGCCTGGCCGACGCCCGTCCGGGCTCGTCGTACCTGTACGAGTTCGCCTGGCCGTCGAACCTCCCCGACCTCGGCGCCTGCCACGCCCTCGAACTCGGCTTCGTGTTCGACACGGGGGACGTGCCGGAATCGGCGAAGCTCGCGGGCGAGAACGCACCGGCCGAGCTGGCCGACGCGATGCACGGGGCGTGGGTGCGGTTCGTGGAGTCCGGAGATCCGGGGTGGGAGGTGTGGGATGCGGCGCATCCGGTACGGATCTTTGGCGCAGGCGGACTGGATACCGCAGACGCCGGGCGTACGGTCGGCGGTCGGCTGGATACCGCGGACAGGGCGCGTACGGTCGGCAGTGGACTGGATACCGCGGACATCGCGCGTGCAGACGACAGCCGACTGAATACCGTACGCACCGGTCACACAGTCGACGGTCGACCGGACACCGCCCACACGGCATACGGCCCACGAGATGCCGAAATCGCCCTGTGGACCGCAACCGCACCCGACCTCACGCCTCAGGAATCCACACCCGCATCGGCCCCTCCCGACGGTTCGCCCACGCGTGGTACGGAACTGACGTCAGTCGTACGGCGTCTCCGTCTCCCCGGCGCAGTCCGTCGGCACTGACGACGCTCAGCTTGTTATTTAACCTTTGCGAGCTTTGAGCTGGTTGCGTTCGGTGATGCTCTCGGGACGTCTGGTCGTTTTGCCCCCGTTGTAGCGGCTCGTGCGCCGAAACCCAACCGGCCCGGCCCCGGACGCCCGCTCGGCTCAAAGAACCGGCATCCCGCCACCCGCTACGACGTGGGCAAAACGACCAGACGCCCCGGCACCATCGCCGAACGTAACCAGGCCAGACCATAAAGAACAAGCTCAGAAGCCGTGTCACATCCTCTTTCGGGTCTGTCCAGTCGTCAAAGACTCCGACACGACGACCGTACAGACCCTCCGGCCGCTGTCCACCCCGACCTACAGCTGGGAGACGGTGGGCGGCGCGGCCAACGAGGGTCTTCGAACTTGAGCGGTGCGCCCCTGTTGGTCGGCGTCCGCCCCCCAGGGCCCTCGTAAGCCGGGGATGTGACACTCCCGCGGAAACTGTCACATCCTCGCGGCTTACCAGTCGGCGCCCGGCGTCCGCGCACCGCTCAACTTCGAAGACCCGCCAACGACGGCGCGGAGGTCCTGCAACACGGCGGCAAGACCTTCATCATCTACTCCGCCAGCCACTGCTCCACGGCCGACGACAAGCTGGGCATGCTCACCTACAACGGCGGGGACCCGCTGAGTTCCTCCTCGTGGGTCAAGTCACCGAACCCCGTCTTCCAGCGGTCCGACGCCAACCGTGTGTACGGACCCGGCCACAACGGCTTCTTCAAGTCGCCCGACGGGACCGAGGACTGGATCGTCTACCACACCAACAGCTCCTCGAGCGGTGGCTGTGACATGAACCGCAGCACCAGAGCGCAGAAGTTCACCTGGAACGCCGACGGCACGCCGAACTTCGGCACCCCCGTGGGCCTCGGCGTTCCACTGGCCTCACCGTCAAGCGAGTAGGCCGACCTGTCATCGGCGGGGCTTCGGCGCGATGCCCCGCCGCCGCGGGGCGCCTCATCTCGTCGTCGGTGACGTGAGTTCCGCAGGGCCGTCCCACGCCTCGTGGGCCAGCCAGCCGTACCAGGTGAGGTTGCGCCCATCCCAGCGAAGGGCGGGATCGGTCTCGTTGGCTTCCAGGGTTCCGGCGGGCGTCACGATGGACCGGAGCCTTGTCTCGCTGCCATCCGCCGAGACGACCACGAGCCAGCGCCCGTCCCCCGTCGCGGCCTCACCCACGAGGACGTGTCCGAGATCATCGTCGTACCAGACGTCGATCCCGGCATTCCCGGCCAGACCGGCCGCGGCGACATCGACGGGCATGTCCGCAAGGCTTGCCCGCTTCAGTTCGCGCAGGTACTCGATGCCGGCGCGCTGCAGCAGCGCCAGCTTGGCAGTACGCCGGTGTGTCTCGCTCCCGACATGCAGGAATCGGCGCAGCGTCTCCTGGTCGCCCTGTGCGGGGCCGCCGCTGCTGGAAGCGTTCTTCCGGTGAACGCTGTAGACGTACGTCGGTTCCTCGGCGAGCGAGATGGGGATGCCCGCAGCGGCGAACCGCAGCCACAGGTCCCAGTCCTCGGCGTAACGGCCCGGCCGATAACCTCCGACCGCTGTGTAGTCCTTCTTGCTGTAGAGGCAGCCGATGCCGATGTAGTTGCGCACCAGCATGTAGGCGTACTGGTCGCCCGACTCCGGCAGGCGCTCCGTGATCGCCCGTGGGATGTCCGCCGTCTCTCCTTCGACCAGCATCAGCCGTCGAGGTGCGATGAGCCCCGGACGGCGGGCGTAGGCCTGGGTCATCGAAGCGACGGCGCCCGGCAACAGCATGTCGTCCGAATCGAGTTGGAGGATGAGGTCGGTGCCGGCGGCTTCGACGGCGCGGCGCCGCGCGTGCCAGCTCCCGGTGGGCTCCGTGCGTATGACCCTCAGAGGCAGAATGCCGCTCCAGCGGCTCACCTGTTCGTATGTGCGGTCCGTCGAACCGTCGTCGACGACCAGGACTTCGTCGACCGGAACGGTCTGCGTCACAATCGATGCCAGCGCCTGGTCGATATGGTCGGCGCCGTTGCGGACCGGAATGATGACCGCGACCGTGGGCACGCTCGCGGGGACATCCTGCTGCTGAGCCATCAGTGCTCCGTGATCATCTCGGCAAGCCTTCGAAACGTGTATGTGCTCAATAGATCGTGAACGGAGAGGCCGCCGTAACCGGCGCCATGAAGTGCTTCAATGAAAGCTGGAATCTTCGTGTACTCTCCGCCCGATTCCGCATAACTCAGCGACAGGTGAGGGTGCGTGCGTGGCTGGAGACGCCGAAAGCACCCCAGCAGCGCCTTCTCGGCTGTGCTCTTTTCTGTGCTCTCTTCCGCTTCCTCGTCATGACCGTCTCTGATACGGCCGGTGCCGCGAAGAGTCACCCCGGGACTGTTCAGCCAGGAATCGAGCGAATCCATGTCGTACGGCGCCTCGTGGCGGACCACGAACTCGTCCGGGACGACGCTGACCCCGGGCAGCTGCCTGGTGCTCAGCAGGTGTTCTCGGAGATCGCCCGGGGTGACCGCGCGATCTCCTACGACGCAACCGAAGAGTCGTACGGCTCGTCCGTCCTGCTCTTCCGTTGCCACCGCTGCCTGCTGAACGCCGGAACATTCCTGGAGGGCCTGCTGCAAGTCCGGCTTGTACAGCCAGCGCCCACGCCAGTCGATCCATCCCTGCGGCGCAGTCCAGCGAGGCAGCACGCCGCGAAAATCCGGCCGCTGCACTGCGGGATCCTGGAGGAACTGTTCGAGCAGCACGGGAATCCCGGCGAGAACCGCTTTCGCTTGTGCCGTCGACAGACTGTCATGGCCCACCTGGAGCGTGACGTCAAGAATCCCCTGATAATCGATCACCGTGATTTCGCTGTGGACGGAATGCGCGTGGCTTTCGACGTGCACTTCGGTCGAGTCATCCGGAGGGGTATGCCCCTTGTCCAGCATGATGTAGTTGAACAGCACGCCCTCGGCAGCGATTCCGGCAGCTATTCGGTCCATGCACAGGACGCCGGCATCGTAGTGGCTGAAGTCCCGTGGTCATCGAAGCCGCCTCGTCATCGCGACCAAAGTGGGCGCGCACCCCGACTTCGAGGGGCTCTCTCCCCAGGTCATTCGGGGAGCGATAGAGCAGTCGCTGCGGCGCCTCCAGACCGATTACATCGACCTCTACTACACGCACTTCGACCAGCCGGAGATACCGGTGGAGAAGTTCCTCAGGGTCCTGGACGACCTGATCCGCGAGGGCAAGGTGCGGCACATCGGCGCGTCCAACATCTCCGTCGAACGGCTCGCGGAGGCGCTGAAGGCCTCGGAGCGCGACGGGCTGGCGAAGTACGTCGTGCTTCAGCAGCACTACAACCTCATGGAACGCGGCCTGTACGAAGGTCCGTTGGCCGCCCTTGTCGGCGCGCACGGGCTATCGTCGGCTCCGTACTATGCCCTGGCCTCAGGCTTTCTGACCGGCAAGTACCGGCCGGGCACGCCGCTGGACGGACCCCGCGCGCAGGAGGTGGCTTCCTACCTTGAGGCGCCTGGGGGCACGCGGGTACTGGCAGCACTCGACAGCGTGGCGCATGCGCACGGAACCGATGCCGGAGCGGTGGCGCTGGCCTGGCTCGCGGCACAGCCCACGGTCGCGACGCCCATCGCGAGTGCCCGCAGCGAAATCGCGATGGCCTCCCGCTCCCGGTCGAGAAACTCCTCGGCCCACAGGGGAATGAAATCGACCTCCGGCATCTTGCTCAGCGCGATCGACAACGCCCCCTTGGTGCCGAGGAGTTCGTCGAGCTGCTCGGCGATATCCGGCTTCAGCGGCCGTCTGCCCTGCTCGATCGAGGCGATCTGCTGTTCGCCCACGACGAAGATCTCGCCCAGTGACTTCTGTGTGTGCCCGGCGGCCTCGCGGAAGAGGGCGAGCAGCGCGCCCACCATCTTCATCGCCGAGGCGTTCCTGCGTGCCCGTGCCCTTGTCCGTGATCGTGTCGTGGTCCTCATGCGGTCCAACTCCCCGCCCGCGTACGTACCTTCACCGCCGTGCGCCCGTACAAACAGGATGTACGGGCGCACGCACTGTTTCATGACGGCCACGGAGCGTGACTGGCGTCCCGTGAATGACGAAGCTCCACCCCTGCCCCAACCCTCGTCCCCATGTGAGCGCTTCTATCGCCGCGAGCGCCAGTCCGTTCCCGCCGCACGCGCGTTCGCGCGAGACGCGCTCGCCGACTGGAGCATGCGCGGCCGCGCGGACGACGTGCTGGTGTGCGTCAGTGAGCTCGTGACCAACGTCCTGGTCCACGGCGTCCCGCCCGGCCGCGGCTTCCTCCCGCGGCCGCCCCCGCAAACCCCGTCGACGGGCGTCACCTTTCAAGATTCAGACGGCCCTGACGAGTCCTACTGGATGGCCATGACTCATGAGTTACGGAAGATGCCTCCGCGCGCGGACGGTCACCACGAACCTCCGCCGCCTCCCCCTTCGCCGCCGCCGACCCGTCCGTCGGAGCCGCCCGAGCCGCCCGAGCCGCCGGACCCGCTGGAGCTGCCGGACCCGCTGGAGCTGCCGGACCCGCTGGAGGACGGGGGTGTTCCGGAGACCAGCGCGGCGGCGATCAGGCCCACCGCCAGCGTCGGGCCGTACCGTGCCAGCGCGGTCGAGCAGCGGACGGTGTCGGTGGCGGCGGGTGCCGCCGTCGACGCGGTGACCGCTTGCTGCCAGCCGGACACCTCGCCCAGCGCCACCGCCCACGCCGTGTACAGCTCCAGCCGGTCGTCGTCGATCGCTCCGTCGGCCGGCTGCGGGGACGAGTCGGCCAAGAAGTGCCGGACCAACGGACAGCACATCACTGCGGATCCAAAGGAAACACATGAGCCTACTCCGGACTTCGGCCCCCTCAGCCGACCTGCGAAGAGGCCGATGGCCTTGCCGCTGCCGAGCTGGTGCTGGTGCCCCGGCAGGCAACGTTCGCCCGTTAGGGAGCGGCGTCCGGTGCGTGCTCTCGGCGTGCCGGGTACAAGCCCTCGTACTGGACGTACTTGGGTTTGTGCCCGGTGCGGCGAGTGGGGGCACCTCCCACGCCCTTAAGGCAGTGGGGGAGCGTACCGGGCGTCGCGACGGGGCGAATGTTGCCTGTCGGGGCACTAGCCCAATGAGGCCGCTTCTCGGGCGCCACCGGATTCCCGAGGCGGCACCACCGAGTTCCGTACCACCACATGTGTGCCCAGCAGCAGGTGCTGGTCCGAGTTCTCCGGCGTGCGGCCCAGCGCGGTGCGCACGGCGAGGCGGCCCAGTTCCTCGTAGGGGACATGGACGGTCGTCAGGGCGGGATGCAGGTCGCGGGCGAACGGGATGTCGTCGTAGCCGGCCAGCGAGACGTCGCCGGGCACGTCCACGCCCGCCTCGTGCAGCGCGGTGAGCGCGCCGGCCGCGACCATGTCGGTGGCGGCGACCACCGCCGTGAACTCCAGCTCGTCCTTCAGTGCCCCGCGCATCAGCCGGTGGCCGGAGTCCCGGGTGAAGTCGCCGTGCCGGACGAGGTCCGGGTCGGGTTCCAGACCGCGGGCGCGGTGGGCGGCGAGATAGCCGCGCTCGCGGCCCTGAGCCGTGGTGTGGTCCGACTTGCCGCCGAGGAACAGGACCCGCCGGTGGCCCTGGGCCAGCACGTGGGCGACGAGAGCGTAGGCGCCGCCCTCGTTGTCGTACTCGATGACCGTCACCGGCGCCCCGGGGCCCAGCGGCGGCCGCCCGCACAGCACCAGCCGCGAGCCCGCCGACGCCAGCGAGTCGGCCATGCGGCGGGTGCGGTCGCGGTACTCGGCGGTGTCCGCGGCCCCGCCGACCAGGATCACCGCGGCGGCCCGCTGAGCCCGCATCATCTCGACGAACTCCAGCTCGTTCTGGACGTCGCCCTCCGTGCTGCACACCAGGCACAGATGACCGAGCCGGGTCGCCTCGCGTTCCACGCCGTGCGCCATGAGCGCGAACGACGGTCCGGTGATGTCCTCCAGTACGAAGGCCAGCGTGGGCGTCGCGACCCCCGCGACCGCCTTGGCGCGCGCGTCCGCGACGTAGTCCAGGTCGCGCACCGCCCGCATCACCCGGGTGCGGGTCGCCGAACTGACCGGGTACATCCCGCCGAGCACCCGGGACACCGTCGACGCGGACACCCCCGCGCGGGCGGCCACGTCCCGGATCGTGCTCCGGCCCGCGTCCTCACTCTTCCTCGTCATGCTTGCCCCTCTTCTCCGGGCATCGTCGCCCGCCCCTCTGGAACAGCGGCAACATGGATAGCAACCGGTTCCCGAGCGGAGGCTAGCAGCGGAGAGGGCGAACGGGCAGGAGTTATGCGGGCGTCAGCGTCCGCGCGATCGACGTGATCGCCTCCGGGCCCACCCGGCAGCAGCCACCGATCAGCCGGGCCCCGGAGTCCCGCCAGCCGCGGACCTGTTCGGACGCGAAGCTGGAGCGGCCGTGCCAGGCGCGGGCCTCGGCGTCCCAGGTCTCGCCGCTGTTCGGGTAGACGACGACGGGCTTGCCGGTGACGCGGGCCGCGATCTCGACGGCGCCGTCCACGTCCTCCGGCGCGCAGCAGTTCACGCCGACCGCGATCACCTCGTCCACCTCGGCGACCAGGGCGAAGGCCTCCTCCAGCGGCTGGCCGGCACGAGTCCGTACACCGTCGACGGTATACGAGATCCAGGCAGCCGTATCCAGTCCGCGCACCGCCCGCAGCAGCGCCCGGGCCTCGTCGGCGTCGGGCACCGTCTCCAGGGCCAGGACGTCGGGCCGGGCGGCCGCCAGCACCTCCAGCCGGGGCCGGTGGAAGCGCTCCAGCTCGTCGACGGTCAGCCCGTACCGGCCCCGGTACTCGGAGCCGTCCGCCAGCATCGCCCCGTACGGGCCGACCGACGCGGCCACCCACAGCGGTCGCGCGACGCCCTTGGCCCGCGCCTGCGAGGCCGCGTCCCGGGCCGACTCCACGCTCAACGACAGGAGTTCGGCCGCCCGCTCCCGGCCGATGCCGCGCTTGGCGAACCCCTCGAAGGTGGCCTGGTAGCTGGATGTGATCGCCACGTCCGCGCCCGCCATGAAGTACGCGAGGTGCGCCTCGGTGATCGCCTCGGGCCGCTCGGCGAGCAGCCGCGCCGACCACAGTTCGTCGCTGAGGTCGTGCCCGGCGGACTCGAGCTGGTTGGACATACCGCCGTCGAGGACGACGGTCCCGGCGGCGAGGGCTTCGGCGAGGGTGGTGTCGCTGGTCATGCTGACGACGGTAGTCGAGGTGTGAGGGCAGTCCAGCATGTGGGACACCCCCTAGTGCCCCGGCAGGCAACGTTCGCCCGTTAGGGAGCGGCGTCCGGTGCGTGCTCTCGGCGTGCCGGGTACATGCCCTCGTACTGGACGTACCTGGGTTTGTGCCCGGTGCGGCGAGTGGGGGCACCTCCCACGCCCTTAAGGCAGTGGGGGAGCGTGCCGGGCGTCGCGACGGGGCGAATGTCGCCTGTTGGGGCACTAGATTGGCCGCATGCCTGAGACCGCATTACTGGACACCGAGGCCCGTGACGTCCTCGGAACCGGCCGGACCGCCGCCGAACCCCTCGTGCACAACCCGTGGGACGGCGTCACCGCCGGCGTCTGGCGGGTCCGCGCCGGTGACCGCACCGCCGTCCTGAAGGTGCTGACCCGGACCAAGGAGACCGACGGACACTGGGCGGCCTCGGACGACCCCCGGCACTGGAACTACTGGCGGCGCGAGGCCCACGTCTACGAGTCCGGCCTCGCGCAGGTCTGGCAGCCGTACGGCATCCGCGCCCCCCGGCTGCTGGCCAGCGTCGAGCGGCCGGACGGCGATGTCGCGCTGTGGCTGGAGGACGTACCGGGAGAGCCGGGCACGTCCTGGCCGCTCGCCCGGCACATCGAGCACGCCCGCCGGCTCGGCGTCGCCCAGGGTGCCGCGCGCCCGTCCGACGAGCCGTGGCTCTCGCGCCGCTTCCTGCGCGACTACGTCGGCGGCAAGAACCTCGGCCAGGACCTGCTCGACGACGACGAGGCCTGGCGGCAGCCGCTCGTCCGCGACCACTTCCCCGCCGGACTGCGCCGCGACATGGTCCGGCTGCACCACGACCGGGACTGGTTCCTGGACGTCATGCAGTCCCTGCCGCGCGCCTTCGGGCACCTCGACCACTGGCCGGCCAACGTCCGCGCCCACGGCCCGGACGGTGTTCTGTTCGACTGGGCGTTCGCCGGCGACGGTGCGCTCGGCGAGGATCTCGGCAACTATCTGCCGGATTCTGTATTCGATCTGTTCGTGCCCGCCGACCGTCTGCCCGAGTACGCGGCGGCCGCCTACGAGGCGTACCTGCACGGGCTGCGCGAGAGCGGCTGGCGCGGCGACGAGCACCTCGTACGGCTGGCGGTGTGTGCTTCCGCGGTGAAGTACGACTGGCTCACCGCCGGGATGCTCGCCCGCGCCGACGCCGAGCAGTTGGACTACGGCGGTCACCGCACCGTCTCCGCCGGGCTCCGCTACCGGGAACGCGGATCGGCCCTCACCTTCCTCGCGGGCTGGGCCGCCGAGGCCCGCGCCCTCGCCCCGCGCCTCGGTTTCCCCGAGGCGCCGAGCGGCCGCTGATCACCTATCCCTGGGCGGCGTGCCGTCCACCCCCGCGGCGCCCGCCGCGCCGGCGTCGCATCGCCGGCACCACGAGCCCGAGGAGCAGCCCGAGGGAGAGGACATACGGCCACCAGCCGAGGCCGCTGCTCGCGGTGTTCGCCGTGCGGGTCTCCGTGGCCGCGGCGCCGGACTTCGGCTCCGAGCGGGTGGCGGCGCTCGGTGACGGGCTGCTCGCGGTGACCGCGGTCAGGACGACGTCGTTGCCGTCGCCGCCGCGGTAGCTGATCCGGTAGGTGGTGTCGCCGAGCTTGAGCTTCGCGCCCTCCTTCAGGCCGGTGAAGGTGCCGGTGGTCTTCGCGCCACCGGTGTGGTTCAGGACCGTGATCTTCCTGGCCGGCTTGGAAACGGCGGCCGCGAGGTCGAGGTCGCCGGCCAGCCGGACCGCGCCGGTCACCTTCAAAGGCCGGTCACGCAGGACCAGTTCGCCCTTCGCGCTCTGGGTGTAGGCGCCGGAGACGGTGAGGCCGCCCGCGACCACGCCGTCGTTGGTGACCGAGCCCTTCACCGTGCCCTTGCCGGTCAGTGTGGCCGTCACTCGCAGTCCCGAAGTCCCCGCGTCCAGGCGGGATTTGGCCGAGGTGAGCCGGATCGCCTTGCTGCGGGCCAGAGTTGCTCCGCCGCGCAGGGACAGGGTGCCCTTCTTGACCGTCGTCGTGCCCGTGTACGTCACCGCCGACCCCGTCAGCGTCGTCGTCGCGGCCCCCGTCTGGGTGAGCGACCCGCTGCCGCCGATCCGGGACAGGGTCAGGGGCTTGCTCACGTTGTTCAGCACCAGCGAGCCGTTGTTGACCACCTTGTACAGGTCGCCCTGGGTGTACAGCCCGCTGTCGCCGCCGGACCTCCCGCTGCCCAGCCGCAGCACGGCGCCCTTCTCGACGGTCGTCGAGCCGTTGTAGTACTGGACGGCGGCGAAGGTGACGTCGTTGCCCTTCGTGCTCTTGATGACGATGTCCCCGGCACCGGGCGCGGACAGCGTGTCGTGGAACACGCCGCCGCCGATAGGGGCGCCCAGCGTCACGGGTCCGTTGTAGTTGAAGGTGAGCAGTGAACGGGACCGGGCGGCCAGCAGGTTGATGTAGACCGTCTCCGCGGTCCCCGGCATGAAGATCTTGTTCGTCGTCCCGTCGCCCCACTGGACGTTGGCGCCCTTGATGTTGGTGCCGCGCTTGTTGATGTTCTTGCGGGCGGGCGTCCAGTTCAGGGCCGGGTCGCTGAGCGAGGGGTTGGTGTCGCCGCCCTGGTTCGACCAGCTGTACTGGCCGGTCAGAACGACCTTGCTGCCGGGCCGGGACTGGACGTTGATGTCGCTGCCGTACTCGCGCTGGTAGAAGTCCATGCCCATGGTGACGGTCTGGCCCAGCGGGGTGTCCACGGTCCAGGTGCCCTGGTTGAGGACCTTGCGCATGTTCGGCAGCGACGTGGCGTACTCGGGTCGTCCGGCGTTGAGCTGCGTGCCGTTGTCGATCACGCCGGAGAAGGGGTGGGTGCCCGACAGGTCCCAGGTGGCCCAGAGGAACCGCGGCTGGGTGATCAGCCCGGAGCCGCTGATGGTGCCCAGGTTGTAGTCGGTGTTCTTCAGGGAGAGGCGCAGGGTGCCGTCGACCCGGATGTTGTCCTGGTTCAGCCGGAACGCCGGTGTGTTGTAAGGGAAGTGGCCGATCACGCCGGTCGACCCGCCGTTGCCGTACTGCAGCGTCGCGCCGCGCTCGACGGTGATCGCTGGCGGGTCCGGGTTGGACACGGTGACGTACGGGTGGTTGCCGCCCTGCGTGGACACCTTCTGCCGCTGCCGGGACCTGGGCAGCGTGATGTCGCTGTTCCTGGTGAGGATCAGCGTCCCGCTGCCGCGCACGGTGAGCGTCCCCTCGCCGCGGAACACGCCGTCGTACGTCGTCGTACCGGCCGGCACGGTGACCACCGTGTCGCCGCCGAGCGTCACGTCCCGGCCGGCGAGCACGTCGGCGGTGACGTCCCGGGCACCGGCGGCCACCGCGGGGGGAGCGGCGACGGTCAGGGCGGCGACCGCCGCGAGGGCGCCTACGGCTGCTGCTGTCTTGTGGGTATGGCTGTGCACACCGTAGGAGACGAACGGGAACGCCGCCGATAACAGAAAATCGACGTTCCGGTTCCGCGAGATGGAAAGCGCTCTCTTTTTGTCGCGTCCGACCCGTTGACCTCTTGGTTCCACGCCCTTACCTTTTCGGCGTTCGTAATCGCAGATGTGGTCCGCTATTTCGAACACCATCTCCTCTGAGAGCCCCTCTGAGAGCCCCCACTGAGAGGCAGTCCGCATGAGCCGCGACGACGACGTGCCCGACATCCCCAGCCGCAGACTGATGCTGAAGGGCGCCCTGGCCGCGGGCGCCCTCGCCGCCACCCCCACCGTGGCCGCCGCCGCCCCGAGCCCGAAGAAGGCAGCCCCGTACGTGAACCCGCTCGTCCCCAACCGCGCCGATCCGCACATCCACCGGCACGCCGACGGCTTCTACTACTTCACGGCCACCGCCCCCGAGTACGACCGGATCATCCTGCGCCGCTCCCGCACCCTCGGTGGCCTCACCACCGCCGCCGAGTCGGCGATCTGGACCAAGCACGCCACCGGCGACATGGGCGCGCACATCTGGGCGCCGGAGATCCACCGCATCGGCGGCAAGTGGTACATCTACTTCGCCGCGGCGCCCGCCGAGGACGTGTGGAAGATCCGTATGTGGGTCCTGGAGAACGCCAACCCCGACCCGTTCAAGGGCACTTGGGTCGAGAAGGGTCAGATCAAGACGGCCTGGGAGACCTTCTCCCTCGACGCCACCACCTTCACCCACCGCGGCAGCCGCTACCTCGCCTGGGCCCAGCACGAGCCCGGCCTGGACAACAACACCGGCATCTTCCTCTCCAGGATGGCGAACCCGTGGACTCTGACGGGACCTCAGATCCGGCTCACCACACCGGAGTTCGACTGGGAGTGCATCGGCTTCAAGGTCAACGAGGGCGCCTCGGTCATCGCCCGCAACGGCCGCCTCTTCATGACGTACTCGGCCAGCGCCACCGACCACAACTACTGCCTCGGCCTGCTGACCGTCGACGCGGACGCCGACCTGATGAATCCCGCCAGCTGGTCCAAGTCCCCGACCCCGGTCTTCACCAGCAACGACACCACCAAGCAGTACGGCCCCGGCCACAACAGCTTCACCGTCGCCGAGGACGGCCGCACCGACGTCCTCGTCTACCACGCCCGCCAGTACAAGGAGATCACCGGCGACCCCCTGAACGACCCCAACCGCCACACCCGCATCCAGAAGCTGCGCTGGAACGCGGACGGCACCCCGAACTTCGGCATCCCGGTGGCGGACACCGCCTCAGAGGCCCTCAAGGAGAGTGCGTGACATGAGACGTGCGTACGCGGTTCTGCTCGCCCTCTGTCTTTCCCTCGCCGGCGCCCTGGCCACCGCCGGACCCGCCCAGGCCGCACCCCAGACCATCACCAACGGCACCCAGTTCACGGACACTTCGGGCAATCCCGTGCACGCCCACGGCGGCGGCGTCCTCAAGGTCGGGAACTACTACTACTGGTTCGGCGAGCACCGCAACGCCGACAACACCTTCCGGTACGTGGACGCCTACCGCTCCACCGACCTGAAGAACTGGGAGTTCCGCAACCACGTCCTGACCGAGTCGAGCGCCCCCGAGCTGGCCACCGCCAACATCGAGCGCCCGAAGGTCATGTACAACGCGTCCACCGGCAAGTTCGTGATGTGGATGCACAAGGAGAACGGCACCGACTACAGCGAGGCCCGCGCCGCCGTCGCCGTCTCCGACACCGTGGACGGCGACTACACCTGGCAGGGCAGCTTCCGCCCGCTCGGCCAGCACATGTCCCGCGACATCACGGTCTTCGTCGACACCGACGGCGCCGGCTACATGATCTCCGCCGCCCGCGAGAACTACGACCTGCACATCTACCGGCTCACCGCCGACTACACCGGCATCGCGAGCCTCGTCGCGGACCCCTGGCACGGCGGCCACCGCGAGGCCCCGGCCCTGTTCAAGCGCAACGGCGTCTACTTCATGCTGACTTCGGGCGCCACCGGCTGGAGCCCCAACCAGCAGCAGTACGCCACCGCCACCAGCCTCGCCGGCCCCTGGACGGCCATGCGGAACATCGGCGACTCGACGACCTACGGTTCGCAGACCATGTACGTCCTCCCGGTGCAGGGGAGTTCCGGCACCTCGTACCTCTACATGGGCGACCGCTGGGGCAACTCCTTCGGCGGGACGGTCAACGACTCCCGTTACGTCTGGCTGCCGCTGACCTTCTCGAACTCGACCACGATGTCCATGTCCTGGACCCCCGAGGTCACCGTCGACACGGCCACCGGTTCGGTCAGCGGCACCAGCGCCACGTACAACACGCTGGTCGCCCGCCACTCCTCCAGGTGCGCGGACGTGACAAGTCAGTCGCTGTGGCAGGGCGCCCAGGTCAAGCAGTACGACTGCAACGGCGGCAACAACCAGAAGTACTGGTTCAAGTCCGTCGGCAGCGGCTACTACCAGCTGATGGTCAGGAGCAGTTCCCTGTGCGTGCAGGAGAACGCCAGTACGGTCACCCAGGAGAACTGCAACGCCTCGGCGACCAGTCAGCAGTGGTCGCTGACCACCACCGGCTCCTACGTGAACATCAGGTCCCGCGCGACCGGTGAGTGCCTGGACGTGAACGGCGCGTCCACCGCCAACTCCACCGCGATCATCACGTACAGCTGCAACGGAGCGGCCAACCAGCAGTGGACGCGCGGAACATGACGGTCCGTCGGATCAGGACAGCAGATCAAGCGCGTCGATCGCCGTCCCCGCGCTGAGGAAGCCGGTCGTCCCCGACCCGCTCACCACGTCGATCCTGAGCACGTTGTACTGGCTGGTGTCCGTCTTCCAGACGGACGCCGGCACGTTGTACGTGAACGTGTGGTTGTTGCCCCGGTAGGAACCGTTGGTCAGCGACCGGGTGTTCGGCTGGGTGGGCGGCGAGGGGATGGCCGACGTCCAGGCGTCGTTGACGGTGACCTGCGGGCGGCCGTTGGCGTAGGCCGTCGTCACGCCGATGCGCAGGGTGTGCGCGGCGGCGGCCTGGGCCGCGGTGAGCCTGAAGTACACCAGCAGGCCGCTGTTGACGTCCTTCCACATGTAGCAGGGGAAGGACGCCGTCTCGTTGTTGCCGATCACCACGTTGCCGGTCCAGGACGCGGCCCGGACGTCGGACGGATGGGCGTACGTCATCAGGTCGGCGTTCTTGAAGCCGCCGGGCGTGCCGTTCCAGTCGCCGATCCGCCAGATCGCGCTCGCGTTGCCCGGGTCGTTGGAGGACGGGATGGCGATCGAGTTCAGCGTGGTCGTGCCACCGGCGGATACGGTCGTCGTCGTACTGTATACAGCCAGCTCGCCCTTGTAGACGGTCAGCGTGTACGTCCCCGGCAGCACCCCGCCGATGGAGAAGTAACCGTCCGAGGCCCGGGCCGACCCCCAGTACTGCGCCGCCGAGTTGGCGAGCCCGACGGTGTACGGGAACGCCGTGTTGCGTCCCGTGATCCCGACGCCCGCCACCCGGCCCCGGCCGCCCGCGCCGACGTACCCGGACATGCCGAGCGAGTCCGCCCACGACGTGGTCAGGGTGCCCGGGAACAGCGAAGAGGAGGGAGCACCGCCGTCCGTGAAGGCGATGACGTACGGGCCCTGGAGACCGAAACGCTGGGCCTCGGTCTGGTTCTGGCCGTAGTACAGGATCTCGTACAGGCCGCCGCCGTCCGCGCTCTGGTGGCGCAGCAGGGAGCGGTAGAACGGGCCGCCGGAGGCCTTCTCGTGGTTGCTGCGCACCATCCACAGGCCGACGCCGCCGCTGCTCCAGCCGACGTAGTCGTAGTCCATGACCCGCAGCTTCGAGAAGTGCTTCGAGCGGGTCTGGCCGTCGGACTTCGCGAACACGTCCGAGGCCTCGATGGTGCTGTTCGTGTACGTGTAGGAGTCGGGCTCGTCGTTGAGGAACAGGCCCTTCTTGACGCGCAGGATGTAACGGGTGGCCGAGACCGAGGTGTCGGCCTTGTTGGTCCACAGGTAGATGTTGTTCTCGCCGCTGCGGGCCGCGTAGTAGTGCCTGAGCGTGCCGTACGCGACGGAGATCAGGATCGTCGACCCGGACTGCCTGATCGTCACGGTAGAGGAGCCGAGGCCGGACTCGATGTGCGAGTTCATGCCGCCGTAGCCCTGGTACTCCGTGCCGCGGTAGACCAGCGAGGTCAGGTCGCCGTTGGACTTGCCGACCTTGAAGACGAGGTTGGCGCCGGTGTCGACGACGTAGTTCGAGCCGTCGTCCGAGTAGCCGAAGGCTGCGGCGGACGCGGAGTTCGAGAGCGGTCCGGCGAGGGCGGCCGAGCCGGCGGCGGCCGCGGAGCCGAGCACGAAGGTACGGCGTCGGACCGGTCTGTTCGAGGATCCGGACATGGGGGTGCCTCCTTCGAGAGGTGTGGGGTGCGGGTGTCTCGCAGGTTGACAGTTGAATCGATTTCGCGAAAGGGCTTTCGCATCCTCGAAGTTGGCAATCTTGTGAAAATGTGCCGAGGTCTAGAAAGCGCTTGCCAGGAGCGGTACCGTCCAGCCGCCAGGCCTTGTCGCGCTGACGGAGGAGCCGCAATGAGACGTTTCAACCTCGCCGTACTGGCGGTGGTGACCCTGAGCACCGGCCTGTCGGCCGTACCCGCTCAGGCACAGCAGGAACACAGACCCCTCGGCATCGAGAACTGCACCGCCACCGCATGCCACTTCGACGTCCCGCCCGGCACCTACGACGTGAAGGTCCTCCTCGGCGGCGACACCGCGTCCAGCACGAGCGTCGCCGGCGAGACCCGGCGCGCCCTGCTCCCCGAGACCCCCGCCCCGGCCGGCGAGCCCGTCGCCCGCAGCTTCACGGTGAACGTCCGCACCCCCGAGGGCGAGCCCACCGGCGCCGGCGGAACCCCCGGCCTGGACCTGGTCCTCGGCGGCTCGGCCCCCGCCCTCGCGAACATCAGCGTCACCCCGGCCCGGCGCGCCCGCCAGATCTTCCTCGTCGGCGACTCCACCGTCTGCGACCAGCCCGGCGCCCCGTACACCGGCTGGGGCCAGCAGCTCCCGCAGTACCTCCGCAAGGGCCTGTCCGTCGCCAACTATGCGGACTCCGGGGAGAGTACGGTGACGTACCTGTCCGACTCGCGGCTGTGGGCCACCGTCCAGCCGCAGATCCGCCCCGGCGACCTGGTCCTGATCCAGCTCGCCCACAACGACAAGACGACCGACGAGGCGACATACCGCGCCAATCTCGGGACACTCGTGGAGGGCGTCCGCGAGAAGGGCGGCGAGCCGGTCCTCGTCACCCCCATCGTGCGCCGCTGGTTCAACGCCGACGGCACGCTCAACAACAACACCGCGCTGCTGGTGAACGGCCTGGGCGTGGACCATCCGGCCGTCATCCGTTCGGTCGCGGAGGCCGAGGACGTCCCGCTGATCGACCTGACGGCGAAGACGAAGGCGCTCGTGGAGTCCCTCGGAGTCGAGGCCTCCAAGGCGCTGTACCTGTACAACGAGAAGCGCGACAACACGCACACCTCCGTACACGGGGCCACGGCGTACGCGAACCTGGTCCGCGACGAACTCGTCGCCCGGCATCTGGTGCCCGAGGGGCTGGTGCGGGTGCAATGAGCCCCTGGGGCGCCTCGACCGGAACCGGGGCGCCCCAGGCCTTTGAAGCAAGTGGAGCAAGAAAGAGAGCCGATGCACCTGCCCCCCGACGACCGCACCCGCAGCCCGCACACGGGCTACACCCGCGCCCACTGGGAGGCGGCCGCCGACGCCCTGCTGGCCGCGGTGGAGCCGTACGCCACCGAGGACCGCGCCCTGTACCACTTCCCCGGCGACCGGGCGAGCTGGTCCGGACGGCTCTCCGACGGCCTGGAGGGCTATGCCCGTACGCTCCTCCTGGCGGCCTTCCGCCGCGACGAGACCGCACTGCAGCGGTACGCCGACGGACTCGCGGCCGGCGTCGCGGGCGTCTGGCCCCGCATCGAGGACCGCAGCCAGCCCCTGGTGGAGGCGGCGTCGATCGCCCTCGCCCTGCGGCTGACGCGGCCGCTGCTGTGGGACCGGCTGGACGACTCGGTACGGCAGCGGGCGGCGGCCTGGCTCGGCGACGCGCTGACCGCCGAAGCCTGGCCGTGCAACTGGGAGTTGTTCCCGGTGACGGTCGGCGGCTTCCTCCAGGAGATCGGCTACGAGGCCGACGAGTCCCGCAAGGCGATCGACCGGGGACTGGAGCGCATCGAGGAGTGGTACGTCGGCGGCGGCTGGTACACGGACGGCGACGGCCGGAAGTACGACTACTACAACGGCTGGGCGATGCACCTGTATCCGGTGCTGCACGCGTGGCTGGCGGACGACAGCCGACTGCTGAATGTATACGGTGGACGGTTGGAGGCTCACCTCGCCG
The DNA here is from genome assembly GCF_001514305.1 of Streptomyces dysideae. GTDB lineage: Bacteria > Actinomycetota > Actinomycetes > Streptomycetales > Streptomycetaceae > Streptomyces > Streptomyces dysideae. Next base: position 3,307 of record NZ_KQ949087.1, on the reverse strand, counting down.
ACTACGCCCGCCTGTTCGGCGGCGACGGCGCCCCCATGCACCAGGGCCGCTCCCTGACCTACCGCTTCGCCACCACGGCCCCACTGTGGCTGGGTGCCCTGACGGGCCGTACGCCGCTGGCGCCGGGGGAGACGCGGCGGCTGGCGTCCGGGGCGCTGAAGTACTTCCTGGACCGGGGCGCGGTGGACGCCAACGGCCTGCTCACCCTGGGCTGGCACGGTCCCGACGAGGCGGTCCTGCAAGGCTATTCGGGCCCGGCATCCCCGTACTGGGCGAGCAAGGGCTTCCTCGGCCTGCTCCTCCCGCCGGACCACGAGGTGTGGACGGCGCAGGAGACACCGGGCCCGGCCGAACGGTCCGACGCGATCACGCCGATCGCAGCCCCCAACTGGCTGATCCAGGCGACCAGTTCGGACGGCCTGGTGCGCCTCCACAACCACGGCAGCGAGGACGTCCGCTACGACCCGTACTACACGCGCCTCGCCTACTCGACGGTGACGGAGCCCTCACCGGCGTACGACAACAGCGTGATCGTGGGCGACGATCCGAGCCGTACGGACATCGTGCCGCTGGGCGTGGGCGACGGCTGGGTGGCCTCGCGGCACTCGGCGGGCGGGGGAGCGCAGGTGACGAGCGTCGTGCTGGCGCGCGGCGCCGTGGAGGTGCGGGCTCATCTGGTCGCGGGCGCGGAACCCGGGACGACGGTACGGGTCACCGGGTGGGCGATGGGGGTCCCCCCGCGCGAGCGGATTCGAGCGTGGGGGAGGGAGGGCGTCCGGGCTGAGCTGCTGCCCGCGATCGGACTGGGAGCCGAGCTCACCGGCGTCACGGGCGAGGGCGACACGCTGTTCGTCGCGCTGGCGCGACTGACCGCGGAGGCCGATCCCGTTCCGCTGGCGGAGACGGTGACCGTGGAGGCGGACGGAGAAGGGGAGCTGACGGTCCGCTGGAGTGACGGGACCGAGGTGCGGGTCCGGCTGGACGGCTCTGGGGTGGACGTCGCCTGAGCCGTCTCCGGCACTATAGGGATCATGACGGGTGGGAGAGATGAGCTCGCCGGACTGCTGCGGCGGGCCGGGCTGGAGATCGTGGGGGACTCGCGGGTCGAGGAGGTGCTGCCTCCGCGGTCCGCGTGGCACCGCATGGTCCGGTGGGAGACCGAGCCGACCGTGACGGTTCGCTCGGACCGGCCCGATCTGGTCGAGGAGCTCAACCGGGAGTGGCACCGGCTGGCGTCTGAGTCGGGGTTCCTCGCCGGGGACGGGGTGTTCCTCATCGATGTCGCCGGCAACTGGACGGGCTGTATGCCCAGGCGCTGGACCCGGGTCCGGCTCACCGTCGGCTGGGATCTCGCCGGCGTGCTGGGTGAGCGGCCCGGGGAGCCGGAGTTCGTCACGCTGTCGCTGGACGGGGACGCCATGGTGGGGGTCACGACCGAGGAGGAGTCCGTCTGGCTGGTCACCGTCGACCGGATCACGGAGCGGCAGGAGCAGGCCACGCAGGAAGCCGGACGGGAGACGCCCGAGCTGTGGGCTGCCGCCTGGGAGTGGCTGTTCAAAGGGCCGGGGCCCACCGAGAAGCTGCTCGACGCGTGGGCACAAGGCCTCTCGTTCAACCCGTCCCTCCCGGTGGACGTGCGTACCCAACTGCTCATCAGGGCCCCCTCCGTCCTCTACAGCCCGCTGCCGACGGAGGTCGTGGACGCGGCCCTGGCCCACCCGGACTGGCAGATCCGGGGGCGGGCGGCCGAGTGCCAGCCGCACATCACCCCCGAGCAGTGGGCCCGCGTGATCACCGGCGAGCAGAACGACCGGCACCGGTGGGTCCTCACCCTGCTCGCCGCGGACCGCTGCGCCGAACTCACCGAGGACACCTACCGAAGGCTCGTCGCCGATCCGTCCGCGCGTGTCCGCGCCGAGGCCGCCCGCCTCACGGGCCTGCCCCCCGCCCTGGCGACCGCCCTCGCCGCCGACCCCGACGGCGCCGTACGGGCCGCGGCCTGTCCGGTGGTCTGGCCGCATGTCAACGGCCCGGGGCGGCAGACACTCCTGGCCGATCCCGACAGCAGGGTGCGCGCGGCGGCGCTGCTGCTGCACCACCGGGAGCACCCCATGCCCCGGTCGGTGTTCGAGGCCCAGGACCTCACGACCCGTGACCTGGAGACGTACTGCCTGGAACGCGACCTCGCCGAACACCTGGCGCGGCACGGCGAGTCCGCCGAGCGCCGCTCCCTGGCCGCCAACCCGCGCCTGGACCCGGACCTGGTCGCGCTGCTGGGCGACGACCCCGACCCCGCCGTCCGCTTCGCGGTGTCCACACGGGCAGATCTCACCGAGGACCAACGCGCTGGTATCCGCATCGACTTCGACCCGGGCGTCCACTACTACGAGCTCGACTGGATCGTGGCCCTCCACGACGACACCGACGCCATGCGCCGCCTGGCCGCCTCCACCCACCCCCTCGTACGCAGAAGCGTCGCCCGAGCCCGGCACCTGCCGCCGGACGTCGTCGAGCGCCTCGCCCACGACGAGGACCGTGTCGTACGCCTCTTCCTCGCCGAATCCTGCGACGACGCGCCCGCCGACATGCTGCTGGAGGTGTGGCAGTGGTGGACCGGCAGCCTCAGCGCCCCCGACCGCCCGCGCGGCCACCCGAACTTCCCCCGTCAGGACCTCCTGCGGTACGCCGACGATCCCAGCCCGCGGATGCGCAGGCTGGCCCTGGACGATCCGGAGTCGACGCCCGACCTGGTGGAACGGCTCAGCCGGGACGTGAGCGAGGAGGTACGCCACCGTGCCGCCGCCGATCCACGGCTGTCGGCCGTCGGCGCGATGCGACTGCTGGAGGACCCCCACGAGTACATACGTCACGCGGCGGCCCGCCACCCCCACCTGCCGGCCCACGCCCTGACCCGGCTGCTGCGGGACACCGCCACCGCGAAGACAGCCGCCCGGAACCCGGCACTGCCCGAGGAGGTCATGCGCCGGATGGCCGAGCGGCTGAGCCAGGGCCCTGGCGCTACGGCTTGAGCTTCGCGATCCGCAGGGTCGTCGACGTCGGCGACGCGCCGTTGAGCGCGCTCGCGTAGGACGGAGTGACCGGGACGTACGCCCACGTCAGCGTGCCGTCCTTCTGTACCGCGATGTCACCACCCGTGATCCGCGCGCTCACGACCTTGGTCGCGCTCTGGAACTTGCCGTTCCAGTCGATGAGCCGGAAGCGCGTGCCCGTGAAGGTACCGGTGCAGGTGCCGCTCGCGCACTTGGCGTTCTTCAGCGGATTCTTGCGAGGAACCCTGGGGCTTCAG
>NZ_KQ949086.1 GCF_001514305.1 Streptomyces dysideae | reverse complement strand
CGGGCGTGACCGCCGGCGCGGTCAAGGACTGACCACCTCCCTTTCGCCCTTTCGTACGGCTCCACCGCCTCCCGGTGGGACGGCCGCTCGCCCTTGCCCGAGAAACGAGTAACCCCTCATGACCGCCGTCCGATCCGGCCCGGCCTTCTCCGTCCACGACATCCCGTTCAGCACATACGGGTCCTGGTTCGACATCTCGCCCGTGGTGGCGGAAAAGACGTACGCCGAGCACCTGCACCTCGTCTCGCACCAGAACGGCATGCACGCCGTCCTGCGCCTGGTCCCCCTGGACGCGGCGACGGGCGACCGCGCCGACACCCGTGTCGAGGCGACCCCGGCCCTGCTCAGCTGGATCAGCCCGGCCGGGCGCGTCGACCTCGCCTACGAGTCGCCGGACACCGTACGCCTGCGCGGCAGCGGCCTGGGCCTCACCATCTCGGCAGCCACGCAGGCCCTGACCCCGTTCAGCGGCACCTACTTCTACCGGGAGCCCGGCGCCGAGGCGTATGTGTTCACGTCGTACGAGACCGGGCGGCGCTACCGGGTCACCGTGCTGTCCGGAAACGTGACCGGTGCGCCCGGGACGCAGGCGCTCGGCAGCGCCGACCGCGGTGTCAGCATCGGTGCCGAGGGCGAGGGGGTTTGGGAGGTCGCGGTCGAGGAGTACGAGACCGCACGTCGCCCCTACACCTCGACCACCGCCTTCGACCGGGTCGTGGAAGCCGCGTGCGCCGCCTTCGCCGCCTTCACCGACAGCGTCGCGCCCTGGCGTTCGTCCGCCACTCCCGCCGCGGAGCTGGCCGCGTATGTGCTGTGGTCCGCGGCCGTCCGTCCGCAGGGCTTCGTGACCCGGCCCGCGGTCCTGATGTCCAAGCACTGGATGGACAAGGTGTGGAGCTGGGACCACTGCTTCAACGCCCTGGCCCTGGCCCCCGGAGCCCCGGAACTGGCGTGGGACCAGTTCTCCCTGCCCTTCGACCACCAGGACGAGGTCGGCGCCCTGCCCGACTCGGTCACCCACTCCGAGGTCCTGCACAACTTCGTCAAGCCCCCCATCCACGGCTGGGCCCTCGGCCACCTGCGCAGACGGCTCCCCGAACCGCTCACCCCAGCACAACTGACCGAGGCGTACGACAGAGTGGCGCGCTGGACGGACTACTGGCTCACCGCTCGCCGCGCCCCCGGCGCCGCACTGCCCCACTACCAGCACGGCAACGACAGCGGCTGGGACAACGCCACCACCTTCGACCCCGAACGCGTCGTCGTCACCGCCGACCTGGCCGCCTTCCTCACCCTGCAACTGCGTGAACTCGCGGAAATAGCCGACGAGTTGGGAATACCGGGCGATGCCCGCCGGTGGGCGCGGACGGCCGACGCGACGCAGGCGGCGATGGTCGACGAACTGTGGACCGGCGACCGGTTCGCCGCCCGCTCGGCCGCCGGCTCAGGCACCTGGACCAGCGACAGTCTCCTCGACCTCATGCCCATCGCGCTGGGCGAGCACCTGCACGAAAGCATCAGCACCACGCTGGCCGAACGGATCGAGACCCACCTGACCCCGCACGGCCTGGCCACTGAACAACCCGCCTCACCGCACTACCTCTCCGACGGCTACTGGCGCGGCCCGATCTGGGCACCGTCCACCGTGCTCGTCGAGGACGGCCTGCGCCGCGCCGGTCACCACCGCCTCGCGGACAAGATCAGCGCCCGATTCCGCGCCCTGTGCGAGACGTACGGCTTCGCCGAGAACTTCGATGCCCTCACCGGCACCGGTCTGCGTGACCGCGCCTACACCTGGACCGCCAGCAGTTACCTCCTCCTCGCCGAGGCCCACGAACTCCGCCACGCCGCGATCACCGCGCCGACCGGCGGATGAAAGAACCACCTGGGCACCTCGCCCAGGCAACACTCCCCTCAGGAGAGCCGCAATGCACACACCCCGCATCCTTCCTCCGCCAAGACGAACCGCCGAAACCGGCATCGCGGGAGGCAGCCGCCTGCGCACCTCGACCGCGATCGCCGTGCTGTGCGCGTCGCTCGCAGCCGTCACCCTCCCCGGCACCGCGGCACAGGCCGCCGACACCACCGTCGCCGTCGACTTCGCCACCGCCGGGGGCGCCCCCACCTACCGGGCCTCGGGCACGATCTACGGGATGTCCGAGAACGGCTCCCTGCCCCAGGAACACTTCTACAAGGACATCAAGTGGCAGTTCATGCGGGCCGGCGGCGCCCAGCTGGACAACCCCGGCGGCTGGGTCGCCGGCAAGTACGACCGCCGGTGGAACTCCACCCGCGCCCAGTACCAGCGCACCAAGTCGCTGGGCGCGACCTTCGCCATACTTCCGCACGACCTGTGGGGCGCCGACGGCACCTCCTCTCCCACCTTCCCGGGTGACAACGGCGACTGGTCCCTCTTCGACGCCTTCTACGACCGTCTCCTCGCCGACGCGAAGGCGGCCGGCATGACCGACATCCAGTGGGACATCTGGAACGAACCCGACTGGTATCCCTTCTGGGACCGGCCACAGGCCCAGTACCTGGAGATGTGGAAGCGGGCCTACCAGAAGATCCGAGCAGTCTTCCCCAACGCGGTCATCGTCGGCCCCAGCACCGCCTTCAAGCCCGCGTCGAACGGCTCGTCCTGGTGGAACACATACCTGGACTACGTCAAGGCCAACAACGTCGAGCCGGACATCTACAGCTGGCACAACCTGCCCGGCGACCCCGTCGCGGACGCGGGCGCGGTCCGGTCGAAGCTGGCGGCCCGGTCGATGACCACCAGCCACCCCTTCCAGGTCAACGAGTACGCCAGCACCACCGAGCAGAACCCGGGCCGCGGCGGCTGGTACATCTCCCGTCTCGAGCGGGCCGGGGCGGACGGCCTGCGGGCCAACTGGGCCTCCGCCGACAACCTGCACGACTTCCAGGCGAACCTGCTCACCAAGACCGGCAGCCAGTACCTGCCACTGGGCGAGTGGTTCCTCTACCGGTACTACGGCTCCCAGACCGGCAACATCGTGAAGTTCACTCCGGGTACCGGCACCGACGGCCTGGCCACCAAGGACAACTCCGTCAGGAACGCCAAGATCCTGCTCGGGAGCAACGGCAACACCGGAACCGTGACGGTCAATCTCGACCGACTCGACACCACCAACGTGGTGGAGAACGGCCGGGTCCGTGCGGTCGTCCAGCGCATCCCCAACAACGGCGGCGCTGCGGTGACCGGCCCGGTCACCGTCTCCGACCAGACGCTGACCGTCAGCGCCAACTCCGCGTCGGTGAGCGTCCCGTGGACGGATGCCAAGGACGGCTACACCGTCACCCTGCTCCCGCCGTCGAACACCACGATCTCCACGGTCGCCGTCGCCCAGCACAGCGGCCAGTGCCTGGACGACACCAACCTCTCCACCGCCAACGGCACGCAGTACCAGCAGTACCACTGCGAGGGCGGTTACCAGCAGATGCTCGACCTCAAGCCGGTGGCCGGCAAGGCGGACACGTACACCATCGTCAACCAGCACAGCGGCAAGTGCCTGGACGTCAACAACGCCTCCACCGCCAACGGCGCCGCCGTCATCCAGTACACCTGCAACAGCGACACCAACCAACAGTTCACCCTGCGCCCCGTCACCGCACTCGGCAACAGCAAGGACTACCAGCTCGTCGCCGTCCACAGCGGCAAGTGCGTCGACGTCAGCGGAATCTCCACGGCGGCCGGCGCGAAGATCCACCAGTGGCCCTGCGACGCCGCGAGCGCACTGGGCACCAAGAAGAACCAGATCTGGCGCCTCCTCGGCAAGAGCTGACGCCCGACAGCTCTCGCGAGCGCCCTGACACGGGGCCGTCCGGTGGCCGAGGCCGGCCCCGGCCCAGGGGCCTCGCGAGAGTTCATGGCTGCCACTCCAGATGGTCGTCCGCGCCGCCGATACGGGCCAGCGCCTCACCGAGCACGACGGGCTGTATCTGCCGCGCCCGGCGCGTCCAAGGGCGACCGGCCCCCGGTGCGGCACCTCGCAGGCGGTGCGGGACGCCCGCCGCGTACTGACCGAGCCACCGGCACATCGGGACCAGCCGGTCCCCGGCTCTCTCGCCGTACTCCCAGGAGGAACCGCTCAGTAACGACTCTCCTTGTCATCGCCAAGGAACCGCGACCGGGGCGGGTGAAGACGAGGCTCTCGCCGCCTTTCACGCCCCGGGAGGCAGCGCTGCTTGCCGAGGCGGCTCTCGTGGACACCTTGCGTACGGTGGCGGCGGCACCCGCGCGGCGCCGCGTGCTGGTGCTCGACGGAGCGCCTGGGCCCTGGCTGCCGCCCGGCTTCGACGTCGTGCCGCAGTGTGCGGGCGGTCTCGACGACCGGCTGGCCGCGGCCTCCTTCGCGGGGTGCGACGGGCCCGCGCTGCTCATCGGCATGGACACGCCTCAGGTGGGGACCTGCCGCTGGAAGCCCAGGGCGAGGACTCAGGTCTGTCCTACCGGCTGCGGGCCGTCCACCGGGTGCAGGAGCCGGTGCCCGACCACCACAACCAGACCGGCTTGTTCACCCCGCCACTGGGCAGCTTCGCCACGGTCAGGCGGATGACGGTGCCCTCGATGATGGGCAACGGTCCCTCGTGGTCGATCCAGGCCGCCCGCCGGGTCCGCCGCGGGTGCAGCCGGTCCCACGCCTGCGCGTTCACCTTCCCGTAGAGGCGGGTGTTGGTGATCGTCACGGCCTGCTCGGTGCCCCAGGTGGCGGGGTCGCCGAAGACGAACCGTTGCGATCGGCGCCACAACCTGGAATCTTCAGACCTGCACCGGCTACGAAGATCTGAACCCGACATCCGCCCGGCGCAACTCCCCTGCTGCGAAGACGACATATGCGGCTCCAGCAAAGAGCAAGCCTGGGATCGCGAGCATGCTGCGCTGATCGCTCTCGAGGACGGCCACGTACTGGCTGTGCGAGACCTCAATCGTGCCGCGTGCGTAGGGAGTCGTGTCGAAAACGAAGTATCGGCCATCCCTGACCTCTGGCGCCTGCAAGTTCCCCGCGCCGGCCGTGCCGAAAAGCATCAGTGCGACGCCCGAGATGACCAGCGCCCCAAGCACTGCCTGCACCTTGCCGGGCAGACACCGAAAGGCGAGCCACACCGAGTGCCGGTCCGCTCCACTCAGGAACATGCGCACCAGGGCAGCTGCAAAGATCGGGAAGAGAAGCACCACGATCGCCGCCATCGGCCACTTCGAGCCCGCCAGCGGCAAGGTCCCCGGCAGCCACGTGAGCGCGGCGAGCAACAGCAGCACGGTGCTCAACCCGGCCGCGGTCCCCCCGTGCAATTTGAAACTCCACCCCATACCCCCAGAGCCTGGCACACGCGCCGCTCCAACTCATTGCCGTAACTCGGCAGAGATGCCTGCTCCCCGATGCCGGGTTTCGCTTCGGGCCAGCAGATGAGCTGCCTTCGGACCGTTCGACGACCTCGCGGATCTGGACCGTGGTCACGGCGGCGACGTCGGCCCCGGGCTCCAGGCGGACCGCATCCAGCACTGCCGTCCACGAAGTGCGGCCGGTTTCCAGGGCGGCCACGATCGAGTACGGCCGGCCGGGCACCATCTGGTGCTTGCCCTCGCCCCGGCCGAAGGTGTGGCAAAAGGACCGGTCAGGGCAGGCGTTGGCGTCCGGACGCAGCCACGGCGAGACGTCCACAGCCAGCACGATGCGACCGTCCGCCGCCCTCGGCAAGGGCATCGAGGCCAGCGCTCGACGCAGCCGGGCGACATCGATCCGTTCCTGGTTCAGATCGCCGTAGAGGGACCCGTGCCCACGGCGGTGTTCCGGCGCGAACGCCAGGTCGACCAGCGTCCGCACCGGCCCGTCCGCGCAGAACAACGCGTCGCACAACTCGAACAGCGCGTCGCCCCGAGCGGTCAGACACGCGTACAACTCCGCTCGGATGCGTGACACTCCCGCGAACGCATCCCGCAGGACGCCCTGATATCCGAGACTCACGACGACGGCCTTCGTGCTGTTCCTCTGCCTCTGTGACGGAGCACAGGATCAGGCGAAGGCCGTTCTCACGTCCGCTGAGCTACGCAAACACTGGCCGCCGAGTGCTGCGGCTGCCAGGGCATCAACGCCGGTTCCGGCGAGGCCGTTTCGGGCTTGAGGGCGAGTACGGCGGCCACGGGGTGCTCTTCGTCGGTGTCCAGGTGTGCGACGTCGGGGTGCGGTGTCGCGCGGGTCAGCAGTACCACGCCCCAGGACGCGAGGCCGGCGCCCGCCAGTGCCAGGAGCACGCCCGCCGCGCCGCCCTGGAGGCGCTCGCCGAGCAGGACCAGTCCGATCACCGCGGCGGCCATCGGGTTGGCCAGGGTCACCACCGCGAGCGGGGCGCCGAGGCCGCCCCGGTAGGCGGTCTGGGACAGCAGCAGGCCGCCGGCCGCGAAGGTCGCGACCAGCAGGGCCACGCCGATCACCTGGAGGCTGAGCAGCGAGCTGTCCCGGTCCGTCGCGGCCACCGTCACGGTCTGCGTGAGCGCCGAGGCGACCCCGGAGGCGAAGCCGGACGCAGTCGCGTGCCGCAGGCCCGGGCGGGCACCCGGCCAGGACAGCATGCCGATCAGCATCGTGGTCACGGCCGCGACGGCGAGGGCCTCGGGCGCGCTCAGCACGTCGTCGGGCGCGGACCCGGACGCCGTGACCAGGATCGCGGACAGACCGAGCAGCGTGAGTGCGGTGCCGCGCCATTCGACGGCGCGGACCCGCCGGCCGGCGATCCGGGCGCCCAGCGGCACCGCCGCCACCAGGGTGAGCGCGCCGAGCGGCTGGACCACGGTGAGCGGACCGTACTTGAGGGCCACCACGTGCAGCAGCGCGGCGGAGGCGTTGAGCCCGACGGACCACCACCAGGCGCCGGTGCCCAGCAGGCGCACGATCCCCGCCCCGGGCGTGCGGGAGGCGAGCCGCTCCTGGGCGACGGCGGCGGCCGCGTAGGCGACGGCCGAGAACAGGGACAGGGCGACGGCGAGGAGGGTGGCGTTCATCGGGCCGCTCCGACCAGGACGTGCTTCTCGGCTTCGGCCTCGGCGGGTACGAGCTCCTTGGCGCCGCGGCCCGCGGTCGTCGCCGTGCGGTGCGGCAGGTGTATCACCGCGAGGGCGAGACCGAGCATGGCGCTCGCCACGATCGCGTCGAGCCAGAAGTGGTTGGCGGTCCCGACGATCACCACCAGCGTCAGCAGCGGATGCAGCAGCCACAGCCAGCGCCGGCGCGACCGGGTCGCCACGATCAGGCCGACCGCCACCATCAGGGCCCAGCCGAAGTGCAGCGACGGCATCGCCGCGAACTGGTTGGACAGCTGGTCGGTCGCCGGCGGGCCGTACACGCTCGGCCCGTACACCTGTGCGGTGTCGATGAGACCGGTCGCGGCGAGCAGGCGCGGAGGGGCCAGCGGGAACGCGAGATGGACGACCAGGGAGGCGGCGGTGACCACGGCGAGGACGCGGCGGGCCCAGACGTAGTGCGTGGGGCGCCGCAGGTAGAGCCAGACGAGGAAGGCCACGGTGGCCGGGAAGTGGACCGCCGCGTAGTAGGTGTTCGCGACGTGGACCAGGGTGTCGCCGTGCAGCAGCAGGTTCTGCACCGAGCCCTCGCCCGGCAGCTGGACGGCACGCTCCAGGTCCCACACGCGGTCCGCGTTGCGGAAGGCCTCGGCGGTGTGGCCCGTGGCCAGTTGCCGGCCGAACTTGTAGACGAGGAAGAGCCCTGCGACGAGCAGGAGCTCACGGACGAGCGGGGGTCGCGCTATGGCGGCCTCCGCTTCTGCAGGCTCGGTGCGGGCATTCATCCCCCGGCCCTTTCTCGCTGACGGTGGTGCGTGCCGAGCTTTTGACTCGGCGGGTGCGTCGGACTCATCGGCACAGGTGCGTGCCGACTTTCATCGATACGGCATCGTTCCGAGACGACATCGTACCGATACGGCAGTGTACCGATACGTCTGCGTACCGGTACACTGGCGTATCGATAGACAATCGACACATCAGTGAGGGGAAGAGCAGATGACGTCGCAGGCCGCGGACGGACCGGAGACGGTCGCCGCCTCGCCACGCTCCAAGATCACGCCCGAGCGTGAGCAGGAGTTCTTCGACGCCGTGCTCGACCAGATCCGCGAGTGCGGATACGACTCCGTCACCATGGAGGGCATCGCCGCCAGTACGCGCTGCAGCAAGTCGACGCTCTACCGGCAGTGGAAGACGAAGCCCCAGTTCGTGGCGGCGGCCCTGCGCTCGCACCGGCAGGTGCGTTTCGCCGGCATCGACACCGGTTCGCTGGCGGGGGACCTGCGCGCGGTCGCGCGGTCGGTCGGCGCGTGGTCGGAGCAGGACATGGACTTCTTCCAGGCGCTCGGACACGCCGTCCGGCAGGACGTGGAACTGCAGAAGGCGCTGCGTGAGGCGCTCATCGATCCGGAGATCGCCGCGCTCCGGGAGATCCTGCGCCGCGGGGTCGAGCGCGGCGAGGTCGCCGCGGACAACCCGGCGCTGGAGCACGTTCCGGCGCAGATCTTCGGCGCCCTGCGCATGCGGCCCTTCCTGGAGGGGCGGCGCGCCGACGCGGACTACGTCACGTGTTTCGTGGAGGCCGCCGTGCTCCCGGCGCTCGGACTGACCTGAGACCCAGGCCGCCGTCCACGGGATGACTGGACGGTGACCTGTTCGCGCCGCACCGTGGGGACGGGGGCGGCGCGCATCCCCCGGCCGGGTGGGGCTCCCCTTGAGCGGAGGGGCCCACCCGGCCGACCGGGTTTCTCGGGCTCAGACGGTCTGGCCGTTACCGCCGCCGGAAGCCACTTTGATGCCCTTGGTGATCTCGTCGATGACCGACTGCGTCTCGCTGACGTCGACGCCGAAGCGGACCACGACGATCTGCTCCGCGTTCGCGGGCGACGGGAAGGCGAGCGACTCGACGTAGCCGTCGGAGCCCTTGCTGGTGACCGCCTTCCAGCGGACCAGGTAGCCCTTCTGCCCGGCGACGGTCACCGCCTCGGAGGCCAGCACCTCGTGCGAGGTGATTTCGCCGTATCCCTTGCCGTAGGACTCCTCGGCATTCGCGCCGATGTCCGCTTTGGCGACCTCCTCGGCGGTGTCGCCCCGGGTGCCGAGCGCGAGCGCGGGCGCCGAGTACGCGCCGCCCTTCATACAGCTCTCGTCGGTGTCGCCGGGGCATTTGTACGTCTCGTTCGACGCCACCTGCGCGCCCACGGTGATCGCCTGGCCGAACCAGCCGTCCGGCACCGGAAGGCTGATCCCGCTCACCGGGTCCGTCACCGAACCGCTCTCGACCTTCGGCGCCTCGGACTCGCCGGGCGCGGGCGACTGCCCGCCGGGACCGCCGTCGCCGCCGCCGGAATCGCCGAAGGGTCCGCCCTGACCGCCCCCGGAGCCGTCCTGCCCGCCGGAGCCCTGCTGCGAGGTGGCGCTGCCGCCGGATCCCCCGTCGCCGGCCAGGGCGTACACGCCCACACCGATGCTGGCGAGGACCACCACGGCCACCGCCACGGCTATGCCCGTGCGCACCCGACGCCGCGGGCCACCCGGCGGCTGCGCGGGATACGCCGGATAGGAGAGGTATTCCGGAACCGTTCCGGCGTCCGGCTGCGGCGTCGGCGGACCCCATACGGCGGCCGGTTCCGCGGGCCGGGTCCGGTCCGTCCACGCCTCGCCGTCCCACCAGCGTTCGGTGGCCGGACCGTCACTTGTCTGCCCGGGGTCGGGGTACCACCCCGGAGGAGTCACCTGCGTCATGCCCCCACCGTATGAGGCGTCGGTGAAAGCCGGATGAGAGGATCCGGTCCCAATCCGGCCGCATGTTTGTGGAACAGCCTGCTGAACCGTTTTTGACTACCAGTCACATCGCAGGACTCGCAGGTCACGGGCGTGGCGCGTCGCCCGGACGAAAACGCTGTCATCTGTCACGGCAACGGCTGCCCGGACCGGGTCTCCAACAGGGCAGGCGGACGGCTACGGTTGAGGTCTGTACGTCGTTCGGGCGACTCGGGGAGGTAGTGGGATGACGGAGGTACGGCCCACGGAGGCCGCCTCGGCCTCCCTGTGGGAGCGCGACGAGGAACTCGCCGCCGTCGAGCGGGCACTCGACGCCCTGTGTGCCGACCGCTCCTCCGGGGGCGGCATCCTGGTGTTCCGGGGCGAGGCGGGACTCGGCAAGACCGCGCTGCTGGCCGAAACCCGCCGTATCGCCGAAGCCCGCGGCTGCATGGTCTGGTCGACCCGCGGCGGCGAGACCCTCCGCTCCGTCCCCTTCAACGTCGTACGGCAACTGCTGCAGCCCGCCCTGGTGTCGCTGATGCCGGAGGAGGCCCGCGAGTACCTCGGCGACTGGTACGACATCGCCGGCCCCGCCCTCGGCATCACGGAGCCCGGCGAACGCCAGGCCGACCCGCAGGGCGTGTGCGACGGCCTGGTCGCCGCCGTCCGCAGACTCGCCCGGCGCGACTGGCCGCTGGTACTGATGATCGACGACGCGCACTGGGCCGACCAGGAGACCCTGCGCTGGCTCGCCGCGTTCGCCGAGCGCCTCGACGACCTCAACGTCCTGGTCGTGGTGGCCCGCCGCCCCGGCGAGGTCGGCGGCGACAGCGCCCGCCACCTCGACACCATCGCCGAGGCCGCGGGCCGCCCCATCGCCAACCTGAGCGCCCTCACCCCGGACGCCACCGGCGGACTCACCCGGGCCACGCTGGGCGCGCACGCCGACGCCCCGTTCTGCCGCGAGGTGTGGGCCGTCACCGGCGGCAACCCCTACGAGACCGTCGAACTCCTCGCCAAGGTCCAGGACAGGGAGATCGAACCGGTCGAGGCCCGCGCCACCGAACTGCGCCCGCTGAACCGCTCGGCCCGCGGTGGCGGCCTGGTCACCCGCCTGGAGGGACTCGGCGTCGAGGCCACCCGGTTCGCCTGGGCCGCCGCGATCCTCGGCACCGGCATCTCCGTCGACCTCGTGGCACAGCTCGCCACCATGAGCCACGACGATGCGGTGCGCTGCGCCGAACGGCTGCGCACCGCCCGTATCCTCACCGACCTCAACCCCGCCGACGCCCAGGCGGGCGACGGCGACCTGGAGTTCGTCCACCCGCTCATCGCCAGCGCCGTCTACAACTCCATCCCGCCCGCGCTGTGCACGGCCATGCACGGCATCGCCGCCGGGGTCGTCACCGACTCCGGGCGCGGGGCCGCGGCCGCCGCCCGCCACCTCCTCGAGGTCCACCCGGACGACGACCCGGAACTCGTCGACCAACTGCGCGAGGCCGCCCGCGAACACCTCGCCGTCGGCGCACCCGACGCCGCCCGCCGCTGTCTGGAGCGCGCCCTGCTGGAGCCGCCCCTGCCCGAGGTCCACGCGCGCGTGCTCTTCGAACTCGGCCGCGCCACCCTCCTGACCGCGCCCGCCACCACGATCGACCATCTCCAGTCCGCCCTCGGCATGCCCGGCCTCGACGGCGGCGACCGGGTCGACGCCGTCGTCGGCCTCTCCCAGGCCCTCCTCCACAACGACCAGCTGGAGGAGGCCGTCCGCACGGTCGAGGCGGAGGCCGCCCGGCACGAGGCGGGCGCGACCAGGATGCGGCTGCAGGCGGTGCAGTTCATGTGGGAGGGCATCTACGCGGGCGAGTCGACCTCCCCGGGACGCTCCGAGCGCCTCGCCGACCTGGCCCGCACCTGCACCGGCCGCGACAACGCCGAGCGCGCCCTGCTCATCCTGCGCGGCTTCGACGCCATGACGCACGGCGAGAACGCCGAGGAGGTCGTCGAACTGTGCGACCGCGCCCTGGTCAACGGCCGCCTCGCACCCGGACTCGGCTGGACCGACCCGGAGTGGGGCATCGAGCTGCTGATGATGCTGGCCAACGCGTACGCCTTCACGGACCGGCTGGACCGGGCCGAGGCCCTGTACACGGAGGCACTGCGCGCCTACGAGTCGGCCGGCTGGAGCGGCGGCCACCTCGCCCTGGCCCACGCCTACGTCGGTGTCGGACACCGCAGGCGCGGCAGGCTGCGGGAGGCGGAGGCGTCCCTGCGCAGGTCACTGCAGCTCGCCGAGCGCGTCGGCCGCCGCCTGCCGCTGTACTGGTCGGCCACCTGCAACCTGGTCGACACGCTGCTCGCCCGCGGCCATGTCGAGGAGGCCTGGGAGGTCGCCGAACAGTACGGCTTCGCCCCGCCCTACCCGTCCACGATCGTGCTGCCCGACCCGCGCTCGGTCCGCGGCCGGTTGCTGCTCGCCGTGGGCCGCACCAAGGACGGCATCAACGAACTGGAGGAAGCGGAGAAGGCGGCGGCCGCCCGCGGCCACCACAATCCGGTGCTCGTCCCCTGGGCCGTCGACCTGGCCCGCGCCCTCGCCGTCGTGGACCCGGCACGGGCAGGCCGGCTCGCCGCCGACGTCCGCCGGCACGCCGAGCGCCTCGGCACCGACACGGCCATAGGCGAGGCCCTCCGCTGCGCCGCCGCCCTGGACACCGGCCAGCGCGCGGTACGCCTCGCCGCGCAGGCCGTCACCTACCTGGAGGCGTCGCCCTGCCAGTACGAACACGCGGCCGCCCGCGTCGAGTACGGCATCGCCACCCGGTCCGCCACGGAGCTCAACCGGGGTCTGACGCTGGCGCGTTCGTGCGGCGCGGACGGGCTGGTGGCGCAGGCGGAGCAGGCCCTGGCGCGGGTCAGAGCGTGAGCAGCTGGCCGGTGACGGCGGCCAGGCGCTTGCGCACCTCGGGGTCGTACGTCCCCTCGTGCGCCCGCGCCGGCCGCGTGCCGTCGAAGTAGCCGCCCGAGCCCAGGTCCTGAGTGGCCAGGGCCAGGACGCCCGGCGCGCCGTCGGCGACGGTGTTCCAGGGCGTGATGCCGCCCTCGCGGACCATCGCGGTGTCCATGTAGGTCGCCGGGTGCAGCACGTTGACGCTGACGCCGGTGCCCGCCAGCTCCTCGGCGAGGGCGAACGTATGGACGGCGAGCGCGAACTTGCCGCGGCAGTACGCCGAGACACCGCTGTAGCCGCGGGTCAGCTCGGGGTCGTCGAAGTCGAGGGGCTCCTGGCCGGCCGAGCCGACGTTCACGATCCGCGCGGGCGCGTTCGCACGCAGCACCGGCAGCAGGGCGCGGGTCAGCACGACCGGCGCCAAGTAGTTGACCGCCAGCCGCAGTTCGTGCCCGTCGGCGCTCAGCTCACGCCCGGAACCGCTCGGACCGCTGCCCACGCCCGCGTTGTTGACCAGCACGTCGAGCTCGGGGTGGGCGTCGGCGACATGGGCGCCCAGCTCCCGCACCCGGTCCAGAGAGGCCAGATCGGCGACGAAGCCCTCGGCGTCGCCCTCGGCGCGCAGCTCCTCGACGAGCCGTCCCGTACGGTCCGCGTCGCGCCCGTGCGTGAGGACGACATGCCCGGAGCGGACCAGCTCGAAGGCGACGTGGCGGCCGAGACCGGAGGTGGCGCCGGTGATCAGGATGGTGGACATGCCTCCACCGTAGGCACACGGCGGAGGCATGTGCGAGGTGCTGCTGAGGCTGTGACCGGCAGGGTCACCCTTCCTCTTCCGCCAGGACGCGCTGGGCGGCGGCGAACGCCGAGTTCGCCGCCGGAACCCCGCAGTACACGGCCGCCTGCAGCAGTACGGCGCCGATCTCCTCCGGCGTCAGCCCGTTGCGCCGCGCCGCCCGCACATGCATGGCCAGCTCGTCGTAGTGGCCGTGCGCGACCAGCGCCGTCAGCGTGATCATGCTGCGTTCGCGGCGGCTGAGCGTCAGGTCGGTCCAGATCTCGCCCCAGGCGTAGCGCGAGATGAAGTCCTGGAACCGCGCGGTGAAGGCGGTCTGCCGCGCCTGCGCCCGGTCCACGTGCGCGTCGCCGAGCACCTCGCGCCGTACCTCCATGCCGCGCTTGGCACCACCGGCCGCTTTGTCGAAGTGTGCCCGCATCGCCGTCAGCACGGCCTCCGGGCACTGCGCGGGCGCCAGATGCGAGGCCCCCGGGATCTCGACGAGCGCGGCACCGGGCACGGCGTCCGCGATCTCCCGCAGATGCGCGGGTGGGGTGGCGGGATCGTCACGCCCGGCGATCAGCAGGGTCGGCGCGGAGATCTCCGGCAGCCGCTCCCGCAGATCGAACGCGGCCAGCGCGTCACAGCAGGCGGCATACGCGCCCGGGTCGGCGTCCCGATGGTCCTGGACGAGCCCCGGCACGGTGAACCCGGGCGTGAACCAGCGGGCGTCGGCACCCTCCGCCAGCGAGGCCAGCCCCTCACGCCGTACCAGCGCGGCCCGCTCCTCCCACATCTTCGAGCCGTTGAAGTGGGCCGACGAACAGATCACGGCCAGCGACGAGACCCGCTCCGGATGGTGCACGGCGAGATACAGCCCCACCGCACCCCCGAGTGAAACCCCGGCGTACGCGAACCGCTCGATGCCGAGGGAGTCGGCGAGCGCGAGGACGAGACCGGCGAGGTCACCGACGGTCGCGCCGGGTCCGATGAGGTCCGGTGCCGAGCCTCCGTGTCCGGGCAGGTCCCAGCGCACGACGCGATGACCGATGGACAGCTCGGGCGCCACCTGGTCCCACAGGGCGTACGACGTCCCCAGCGAGGGCCCGAGCAGCAGCGGGGGAGCGGTAGTGGGCCCCTCGGTGCGGTGGTTGAGGAGTTTCTCGGTCAACGTCGCTCCAGAGCACGGTCGGTGAGGTCACCGGCGGAACCGGTGTAACGGGCGGGATCGGCGAGCTCGCCGAGGTCGACGTCCTTCAACTCAGGCTCGACGGCGAGGAGTTCGGCGAGCGACCGGCCCTCGGCGTATGTCCGCCGGGCGAGCTCGGTGAGCAGCGCCTTGGCTCGGGCGCGGCCGAGCACGGGAGACAGCTCGGCGGACAGCCGCTCGGAGACGATCAACCCGTGGGTGAGGCCGAGGTGTTCCCGCATGACGACGGGAAAGACCCGTAGCCCTTCGGTGAGTTCGGCGGCGTCGCGCGTGGCTCCGCCGACCAGCCGCAGCAACTCCCGCAACGGCTCCCACTCGGCATGCCAGGCCCCGGCCGGCCGCTCGTCCTCCGCGACCAGCGACCCGTACAGCGTCGCCGCGAGCTGCGGCGCACGCCGGGCGGCGGCCACGATCAGCGTGGACCGCACGGGATTCGCCTTGTGCGGCATCGCCGAGGACCCGCCACCACTGCTCTCCGCGACCTCGGCGATCTCGGTCCGGGCGAGGGTGAGGACGTCCACGGCTGCCTTGCCCAGCGCCCCGGCCGCGAAGGCCAGGCACCCGGCGAGATCGGCGACCGGCGTACGCAGCGTGTGCCAGGGGAGATCCGGCGCCCGCAGGCCGAGCTCACGGGCGTAGGCCGCCGTCAGAGCGGACGGGTCCTGAGTGCCGTACGCCGAGAAGGCCGCCAACGTCCCGGCGGCGCCCCCGAGTTGGGCGGGCAGCGAGTCCCGTACGGCCGTCACCCGGTCCCGCGCGTCGAGCACCAGTGACCGCCACCCGGCCGCCTTCAGCCCGAAGGTTGTGGGTACGGCGTGCTGGGTGAGCGTCCGTCCCGGCATCGCGGTGTCCCGGTGCCCGGCGGCCAGCCGGGCCAGCGCCCGCTCGGTGCGGGAGAGGTCGGCGAGCACCACGGCCAGCGTGCGCGACGCGACCAGCATCGTCGCCGTGTCCATGATGTCCTGGCTGGTCGCACCCCGGTGTACGTACGGGCCGTAGCCGTCGCCGACCGCCTTCGTCAGATCCGCGACCAGCGGGATGACCGGGTTCCCGCCGCCGCGCGCCCGCTCCGCGAGCGACCGTACGTCGAAGCGCCCGGGGTCGGCCGCCTCGGTCACCGCCGTGGCGGCCGCGGCCGGGGCGAGGCCCAGTGCGGCCTGGGCGCGGGTCAGGGCGGCCTCCGCGTCGAGGAGCGCCCGCAGGTACGCGGTGTCGCTCGTCTCGGACGCGGCGGCGGAACCGGCCCACCCGGGGGCGAGCAGACCGGGTCCGGCATCGGCGTCGGGAGATGTCACATGAACTCCAGGAAGACCGTCTCGCCTTCGCCCTGAAGGCGGATGTCGAAACGGTATGCGGCATTCCCCTGGTCCACGGCGATCAGCGTGTCGCGTCGCTCCGCCGCCACCTGGGAGAGCAGCGGGTCGGCGGCGAGTGCCGCCGCGTCGTCCGGCAGATAGATCCGGGTGAACAGGTGCGCGAGCAGCCCGCGCGCGAACACGCACACGCTGATGTACGGAGCGCTCCGCCCCCGCGCCCCGGGCCGCAGCGTACGCGCGGACCAGTGGCCACTGGCGTCGGTCTGGATACGGCCCCAGCCGGTGAACTCGACGCCGTTGCGGCCCAGGAAGCCGCCGCTCGCCGGGTCGCGCCGCATCGAGCCGTCGACCTGCGGCAGGTTGCCGTCCGGGTCCGCACCCCACAGCTCCACGAACGCGTCCGGCAGCGGGTTGCCCTCGCCGTCGTACACATGCCCCTGCAGGGTGATCGTGTCCGGGTGGCCGACCGGGGCGATGTCGTCGCCGCCGGGGAACGGCAGGGCGTGGCCGTAGAAGGGGCCGACCGTGTGCGACGGGGTGGGGAGCACGGTCTCCGGACGGCTCGTGTCGATCTTCGTCATGGCAGGTCAGCGTCCTTCTTCGATCCAGGTGGCGTTCGGCCCGTCGAGCACGATGTCCCAGTGGTAGCCCATCGAGAACTCGGGCACGGACAGACTGTGGTCGTACGTCGCGACCAGCCGCTGCCGGGCCGCGTCGTCCGTCACCGACTGGATGATCGGGTCGTACGGGAACAGCGGGTCGCTCGGGAAGTACATCTGCGTCACGAGCCGCTGCGTGAACGCCGTACCGAACAGCGAGAAGTGGATGTGGGCCGGCCGCCAGGCGTTGACGTGCTGGCGCCACGGGTACGGGCCCGGCTGGATGGTGGTGAAGCTGTAGAAGCCGTCGCTGTCGCTGAGTGTGCGGCCGACGCCGGTGAAGTTCGGGTCGAGCGGGGCGTCGTGCTGCTCGCGCTGGTGGGCGTAGCGGCCGGCCGAGTTGGCCTGCCAGATCTCGACCAGCTGCCCGCGGATCGGACGCCCGTCGCGGTCCAGCAGCCGCCCGGAGACGGTGATGCGCTCGCCGATCGGCTCACCGGTGTGCTGCCGGGTCAGATCGTTGTCGATCTCGGTGATGTCCCGCTCCCCGAACGCGGGCGAGGCCAGCTCCACCAGCTCCGGGTCCTTGGTGACGTCGATACTGATCGGCGGCTGCTTGGGGTGGCGGAGAACGGAGGAGCGGTACGGGGCGTAGTCGCGGCGCGGCTGATGCTCCACGGGCGCCCCATCGGCGACGCGCTTCTCGTAGGCGGCGTGCTCGGCCGCGATCTCCTGGTCGATGTCGTGCTGCGTGAGAGTCATAGGGGTTCCTGAGGGCTCTGACGGTCTCGTCGGGGTCGTAAGGGGCGCGGGGCTCTTGTCGATGTGCGGCTCCGCCGCGTGGGCGCGACCAGCCACGGGCGGCCCGCGGTTTCCGAAGGGCTAGCGTTCAAGCACGAGGGCGAGGCCCTGTCCTACGCCGATGCAGAGGCTGGCGACGCCAACCCCGCTGCCCCGGCGGGCGAGCTGGTGGGCGACCGTACAGGCGAGGCGGGCGCCGGACGCGCCGAGCGGATGGCCGAGTGCGATCGCACCGCCCTGCGGATTGAGGACCGCCGGGTCGAACTCGGGCCACTCGGCGACACAGCCGAGCACCTGCGCGGCGAACGCCTCGTTCAGCTCCAGCACTGACAGATCGTCAAACCCCTTGCCCGCCTTGGCGAGAGCACGGTTGACGGCCTCCACCGGGGCCAGCCCGAAGTAGTGCGGGTCGAGCGCGGAGACGCCGGTCGCGGAGACCCGGGCGAGGGGCTCGCGGCCGGTGGCCTTGAGGCCCTCCTCATCGGTGAGGAGGAGAGCGGCGGCACCGTCGTTGAGCGGTGAGGCGTTGCCCGCGGTGACGGACCCGTTCTCCGTGCGGAAAGACGGCCTGAGCTTGGCCATCGCCGCCAGGGAGGCGTCGGCACGGACGCACTCGTCGGCGGCGAAGAGCACCGGGTCGCTCTTGCGCTGGGGCACCGGCACGGGGGCGAGTTCCCCGGCGAAGAGGTCCTCGCACTGCGCCTTGGCGGCCTTCTGGTGGCTGTGCAGGGCGAACTCGTCCTGCTGCTCGCGGGTGATCTTGTGCTTGTCGGCGATGAGTTCGGCCGACTCACCGAGCGGGACCGTCCACTGCGGGTCCATCCTCGGGTTGACCATGCGCCAGCCGAGGGTGGTGGAGTACAGCTCCGCGTGCCCGGCCGGGAACGGCTTGTCGTTCTTCGGCAGTACATACGGCGCCCGCGTCATCGACTCCACCCCGCCCGCTACGGCGATGGAGGCGTCGCCGACCGCGATGGCGCGGGCGGCCTGGATGACCGCTTCGAGGCCGGAGGCGCACAGCCGGTTGACGGTCACGCCCGGCACGGACGTGGGCAGCCCGGCGAGGAGGGCGGCCATGCGGGCGACGTTGCGGTTCTCCTCGCCGGCGCCGTTGGCGTTGCCGAGGTAGACGTCCTCGATGCGCGCCGGGTCCAACCGCGGGGTGCGGGCGAGGAGTTCACGCAGGGCGTGCGCGGCGAGGTCGTCGGGCCGGACGGAGCCGAGCCCGCCGTTGTAGCGGCCGAACGGGGTGCGTACCGCGTCGACGATGTAGACGTCCTTCATGCCTGGGTCTCCTCCGGGATGCGGACCTTGGCGGCGGTCTTGGCGACGATCTCCTCGACGGTGACGCCGGGCGCGGTCTCCACCAGCACCAGGCCCTCGTCGGTGACGTCGAGGACGCCGAGGTCGGTGATGATCCGGTTCACACACGCCTTGCCGGTAAGGGGCAGCGCGCAGTCCTCGAGGATCTTCGGCGAGCCGTCCTTGGCGGTGTGGGTCATGACGACGATGACCGTGCGGGCGCCGTGGACCAGGTCCATCGCCCCGCCGATGCCGGTGATCATCTTGCCGGGGATGGCCCAGTTGGCCAGGTCGCCCTTGGCGGAGACCTGCATGGCACCGAGCACGGCGACGTCGATGTGTCCGCCGCGGATCATCGAGAAGGACAGCGCCGAGTCGAAGAAGGAGGCGCCGGGCAGGACGGTGACGGTCTCCTTGCCCGCGTTGATCAGGTCGGGGTCGACCTGGTCCGCGGTGGGGTAGGGGCCGGTGCCGAGGATGCCGTTCTCCGATTCGAGGATCACCTCGACGTCGGCGGGGAGGTAGTTGGGGATCAGCGTCGGCAGGCCGATGCCGAGGTTGACGTACTGCCCGTCCTGGAGTTCCCGCGCCGCCCGCGCGGCCATCTCCTCACGCGTCCATGCCATCAGCTGCTCACCGTCCGCCGTTCGATGCCCTTGTCGGCGGCCTGCTCGGGCGTGAGCGCCACCACCCGCTGTACGAAGATCCCGGGCAGATGCACGGCGTCCGGGTCGATCTCGCCCGGCTCGACGAGTTCCTCGACCTCGGCGATCGTCACCCGCCCGGCCATCGCGGCGAGCGGGTTGAAGTTGCGGGTGGACTTGTTGAAGACCAGGTTCCCGTGCCGGTCGCCCTTGGCGGCCCGGACGAGCGCGAAGTCGGTGCGGATCCCGTGCTCCAGGACGTACTCGACCCCGTCGAACTCCCGTACCTCCTTCGGCGGCGACGCGAGCGTGACCCCGCCCGAGCCGTCGTAGCGCCACGGTAGCCCGCCCTCGGCGACCTGGGTGCCGACCCCGGCGGGCGTGTAGAAGGCGGGTATCCCGGCGCCCCCGGCGCGCAGCCGCTCGGCCAGCGTGCCCTGGGGGATCATCTCGACCTCGAGCTCGCCGCCCAGATACTGCCGGGCGAACTCCTTGTTCGCCCCGATGTAGGACCCGGTGACCCGGGCGATGCGACCGGCCGACAGCAGGACCGCCAGGCCGGACTCCATCGCCCCGCAGTTGTTCGACACCACGCCGAGCCCGGACACCCCGCGCTCGTACAGGGCCCGGATCAGTACGTTCGGCACCCCGCTCAATCCGAACCCGCCGACGGCGAGCGTCGCGCCGTCCGGCACATCGGCCACCGCCTCCAGAGCGGTGGCGACCACCTTGTCCATCCGTGAAGCCCCATCCCGTACGAGCGCCCGGTCCAACAGAATAATCAGGGCACTGAGCATTTCGGTGAAGTTTCCTTCACGCTGCCACTCCACGGCGGCAGCGTCAAGACCTCGGGGAATTACAAGGTCACCGCGGTCCACGACCCGCAGACAACTCATTCTGCCACCCGGTATCGTTCAGTGCACGGACGATTGCGACCTCGGGAGCACACATGGCGGCGGTGGACCTCACCACCCACCCCGGGCATCTGGCCCGGCGGCTGCAGCAGGCCCACTACCTGCTGTGGAACACGATGGTCTCGGAGGAGATCACCTCGCCGCAGTTCGCGGTCCTCAACGCACTCGTCGCCGAGCCCGGCCTCGACCAGCGGACCGTGGGGGAGCGGGTCGGCCTCGACCGGTCCACCATCGCGGAGGTGATCAGCCGGCTCGGCCGCCGCGGCCTCCTCGACAAGGTCCGCGACCCGCAGGACGGCCGGCGCTCCCTGCTGCGCCTCACCGACGAGGGGCTGCGCACCCACCGCAAGCTGACCGTGCGCACGGCCAGGATGAACCAGGTCTTCCTGGCCCCCCTCTCCGCCGAGGAGCAGACCCTCTTCTTCGACCTGATCCGACGCGTCGCGGACGCGGCCGAGGGGCTCCGCAACCCGGCGGAACCCCTCGCCACCCAGGGCTGAGCTGAGGTCAGGAGGCCTTCGCGTAGACCACCCACACCTGGCCCTTCGCGAAGTTCACCGGCGTGCCGTCGTTGGTCGTGAACTCCGTGCCGTCCGTGGCCTTCTCGCGCTCCCAGTTCACGTCGTAGGCCCGTCCGTCGCGCAGCACCTTCGCCTTCCCGGAGCCCACCGTCTCGGTGTACGGCGTGTTGTTGCCGAGGAAGTCGTGGTAGGCGGACTTGCGGATCGTCACGTACTGCACGACGACCGTCGCCGCGGCCACCCGCTTCCCGTCGGCCGTCTCCGTGGCTGTGCCGTCCATCGAGACCAGCCAGCGGTCGCGGCTCTCGGACCAGGTGAAGGTGAAGCGGGCGGCCGGGTAGCGCACGGTCCGTGCGGCCTCCGCCTTGCCGCCCGTCGGTGCGGTGCCGTAGCGGAAGCCGGTCGTCAGCGCGTCCGCGCCCGGTGCGGACGGCATCAGCTTGCCGGGGCGGAGGTAGAGGTTGTGCGGGGAGGGCTTGTCGGTGCCGCGGTAGTACGCGCCGGAGGTCTGGTCGGGCGTCTGCACGTTCAGCGGCGCTTTGTTGATCAGTGGCATCAGTTTGCTCTGTGCCCCGGAGAAGGCGAGCGTCGGCTGGTCGAACTGGCGCAGCAGTTCGAGGTCGGACTCGCGCGCGCTGCGCACCGGCCCGACGGCCTTCGGCAGCTTGGTCGCGTACACCGCCATCAGCCGGCTCAGCCCGCCCTCGACCTGCTCCGCGTACACCACGTCCGCGGAGTCCAGGCCCGTGTGAGGCCGGGCCGCGCGCGCGTTGTCGATCTTCACGGCGAGGACGGAGCCACCGCTCGCCGGGCTCTGCGCGGGTTTCGGCTCCTCCTGCTCCCGGCTCGGATCCGCTCCGCGCCCGTCGTCGGAGGGGCCGTTGCCCGTGGTGCAGCCCGCCGCCACGGAGGCCGCCAGCGCGGCGGCCAGGAGTGCCGCTGTCGTCGGCGCGCATCGCGTGCGCGCTCTTCGTGCCATGCCCACCGTTGCCCACCCAGTCTCGTGTCTTCGATTGTGCGCTTATCAGTTCGTTGGTGGCCATACCCGCGTGGTTCTGATTGCGCGCGTTGAGTAGGCCGATCGGCCCATGCCGGTTGGGTGGGAAGTGTCCGGATGGCCCGCTGTTCGGGTCTGTGCGCCCCTCGGGGAACCGTCAGACCCGCGGTCCGAAGATCTCCGCGAGGTTGTACCCGACGGGCTCCTCCAGCTGGGCATAGGTGCAGCTCTCGGGGGTGCGGTCCGGGCGCCAGCGGCGGAGACGGGCCGTGTGCCGGAAGCGCACCCCGTTCTCCATGTGGTCGTACGCCACCTCGGCCACCCGCTCGGGCCTGAGCGGCACCCAGGACAGGTCCTTCTTGCCGGACCAGCGGCTGGGCGCCCCGGGCAGCCGGGCCGTCTCGTGCGCGGCCTCGTCGGCCCAGGCCGCCCAGGGATGCCCCGTGACGTCCTCCATGCGCAGGGACTCCAGCTCCTCGACCAGCTCCGCGCGCCGCTTCATGGGGAACGCGGCGGACACGCCCACATGCTGGAGGGCGCCCCGGTCGTCGTACAGGCCGAGCAGCAGGGAGCCCACGATGGGGCCGCTCTTGTGGAAGCGGTAGCCCGCCACGACGACGTCCGCCGTCCGCTCGTGCTTGACCTTGAACATGGCGCGCTCGTCCTGGAGATAGCGCAGGGTGAGCGGCTTGGCGATGACGCCGTCCAGGCCCGCCCCCTCGTACTGCTCGAACCAGCGCCGCGCCACCTCGATGTCCGTCGTCGCCGGCGCCACGTGCACCGGCGCCGTCACCCCGGACAGCGCCATGACGAGCAGTGCCCGCCGGTCGGTCTGCGGCACGTCCAGCAGTGACTCGTCCGCCAGCGCCAGCAGGTCGAAGGCCACGAACGACGAAGGGGTCCGCTCGGCGAGCGTCCGCACCCGGGAGGCCGCCGGGTGGATGCGCTCGGTGAGCGCGTCGAAGTCCAGCCGGTCGTCCCGCGCGATCACGATCTCGCCGTCCAGCACGCACCGCTGCGGCAACTGCTCCTTCAGCGCCTCGACCAGCTCGGGAAAATACCTGGTCAGCGGCTTGCCTGTCCGGCTGCCGAGCTCGACCTCGGCCCCGTCCCGGAACGCGATCGCCCGGAACCCGTCCCACTTCGCCTCGTACTGCATGCCCGGCGGGATCGTCGCCACCGACTTGGCGAGCATGGGCTTCACGGGCGGCATCACCGGCAGGTCCATGCCTTAGATTCTGCTCGCGTACGCCCATGAATGCCCGGTGTGCGAGGTATGCGCGGTACGCCTACCGTGGCTCGCATGGGCGAAGCGGTGGAACTGGAAGCGGGCGGCCGGACCGTACGGCTGTCCAGCCCCGACAAGATCTTCTTCCCGGAGCGCGGCTTCACCAAGCTGGACCTCGCCCGCTACTACCTCGCCGTCGGTCCCGGCATCCTGCGCGCCCTGCGCGACCGGCCCACCACCCTGGAGCGCTACCCGGACGGCGTGACCGGCGAGTCCTTCTTCCAGAAGCGGGCGCCGAAGAACATGCCCGACTGGATCCCCACCGCCCACATCACCTTCCCCAGCGGCCGCAGCGCCGACGAGATGTGCCCCACCGAGGCGGCGGCCGTCCTGTGGGCCGCCCAGTACGGCACGCTCACCTTCCACCCCTGGCCCGTACGCCGCGCCGACGTCGACCGCCCCGACGAACTCCGTATCGACCTCGACCCGCAGCCCGGCACCGACTTCGCCGACGCCGTCCGCGCCGCCCACGAACTGCGCGCCGTCCTCGACGAGTTCGGCGGCCTGCGCGGCTGGCCGAAGACGTCGGGCGGACGCGGCCTGCATGTGTTCGTGCCGATCGAGCCGCGCTGGACCTTCACCCAGGTCCGGCGGGCGGCCATCGCGGTCGGCCGGGAGGTGGAACGCCGGATGCCGGACCGGGTGACGATCAAGTGGTGGAAGGAGGAAAGGGGTGAACGTATTTTCTTGGATTACAACCAGACCGCCAGAGACCGCACCATCGCCTCCGCCTACTCCGTACGCCCCCGCCCGCACGCCCCCGTCTCCGCACCCCTGCGCTGGGCGGAGGTCGGCGACGCCCACCCCCTCGACTTCGACCTGGCCACCATGCCCGCCCGCTTCGCCGAACTCGGCGACATCCACGCGGACATGGACGACCACGCCTACTCCCTGGACGCCCTGCTGGACCTCGCCCGCCGCGACGAACGCGACCACGGGCTCGGTGACCTGCCGTATCCGCCGGAGTATCCGAAGATGCCGGGCGAGCCGAAACGGGTCCAGCCGAGCAGGGCGAAGCGCGGACCGGCGTGACGGCCGGCCGCGCTCCCGGTGCCTGCCTCCTACAGTTCCTTGATCCTGATGTCCCGGTACGAGACCACGTCCGTCGTGCCGTGCACCTGGAGCCCGAGGTAGCCGGAGGCGAACCGCCGCCCGTCCGTGCCCGGGTCGTCCGAGCGGGGCGGGGCGAAGTCCTGGCCGCCGAGGTTGTCGAACTCGTTGATGAGCACGCCGTTGCGGTAGACCGAGTAGTGCTGGTCGACCACCCGGATCTCGTAGTCGTTCCAGGTGCCCTTCTGGGTGACGCCGGCACCGGCCAGCCCCACCCGGTCGAAGCCGTAGACCGAGCCCGTCTTGTACATGTCGCCGTCGGGCCGGTCGAGCACCTGCACCTCGTGCCCGTACTTGATGGCGACCCACTCCGGCCGTGACTCCTCGGGATGGTCGTGGGCCCACGGGAACCGCACGAACACACCGGAGTTGGCGTTCCCGGTGCCAGGGGCGTCGTCGCGCCACTGGAGCCGGAGCGAGAAGTCACCGTACTTGCGCTGCGGGAACCACAGCATGCCCAGCCCGGCCTTCGTGGTGCCGCTGGTGATCGACCCGTCGGCGTTCAGCCCGAACGAACCGCCGCCCACGTGCTGCCACTTGGCGAAGGACTCCGCACTGCCGTCGAGGATCTTGCGGTAGCCCTCCGTCTGGCCGGGCCTGCCGATCCCCGACTCCCGGGCGGCCTCGTCGACGGCGTCGTACTCGCGCGCGTCGAGGACGCCTTCCCTGAACAGCCCGTCCAGGACGGTCTTCACATGCTTGAGGAACAGCGCGTGGGACGTCCACTCCTTCTCGTCCTCGATCAACTCGTTGATCCGGCAGCGGTTGTTCGTCACCCGGTTGGGCACCCCCGAGTCGACCGTGCCGACGATCACCGTCAACCGCTCGTCGAACTCGGGGCAGTTGGGCGCGGGCACCCCGCCGCCGGCGACCACCGTGAAGGTCACGGTCCGTGCCGCGGACGTGTTGCCCGCCTTGTCGCTCGCGCGGTACGCCACGGTGTGCGTGCCGGCGCGGTCGACGATCACCGGTGTGCTGTATGCGAGATACGGTCCGCCGTCGAGCGAGTACTCCACGCCCGCGACCCCCGAACCGCCCTCGTCCGCCGCGCTCACGGTCACCTTGGCGTTGCCGACGTACGCCCCGTCGGAGTTCTTCGAACCCTCGACGGTCACGCCCGTCACCGGCGGCGTGGTGTCCTGCGGGGGCGCGGAGACGACCGTGAACTGGACGCTCTTCTCGGCGGAGACGTTGCCCACCTTGTCGACGGCGCGGTAGCGGACGGTGTGGGTGCCTACCGTATGCACCATGACGGGTGCGGTATACGGTAGCCAGTCGCCCGCGGTGCCGACCGCATACTGGATCCGGTCGACTCCAGACCCGATATCGGATGCGGTCACCGTGACCGTGGCCATGTCGATGTACGCCCCGTCGGCGTTCTGCGCGCCGCTCACCGTCGCCGAGGTCTCCGGCGGTGTGGTGTCGTCCGACTGCGGGGCGACGACCGTGAACTCGACGCTCTTCTCGGCGGAGACGTTGCCGGCCCTGTCGAAGGCCCGGTACCGGATCTTGTGGGTGCCGATCTGGTCGACGACGATGGGTGCGGTATACGGTAGCCAGTCGCCTGCATCGCCGACCGCGTACTGTATGCGGTCGACCCCCGACCCACCCTCGTCATCCGTCGCCCCGATCGCCACAGTCGCCGAACCGACGTACGCACCCTCCGTGTTCTGCGTCCCGGTCACCTGAGCCGACGTCTCGGGCGCCGTCGTGTCCTCGCCGCCGCCCTCCGTCACCACGACGATGCCCTGCATCTGACCGTGACCGGGGATCGTGCAGTGGTAGAAGTAGCGGCCCGGCGTGAGGGTGACCTCGGCGGTGTGGCGGCCGCCCTGGTCGTCGTTCGGGGTGGCGAGGATGTTCAGCTCGACGTCGTTGTTGAACTCGGGGTCCGACGTCACGAACGTCAACGTGTGCGGCATCCCGGTGGTGTTGCCGGTCGCCGCGCTGTTCTCGAAGACGATCGTCGCCGTACCCGCCACCGCCGTCGTGGGCGCCGACGTATACGCGTTGATGTCGTCGCCGGCGGTCCACGTCAGCTCCTGGGCCGCGGTCGGCTGCTCGGCCTGCGCGAGGGACATCGTCTGGAGACCGACCATCATCAGGAACGCGGCCAACAGGGCCGTCCAGATTCTTCGTTGCCGCGTCACCCGTTCCCCCTCGCCAGCTGACCGGCGGCCGGTGTCGGCCCGCCGCCCGCGTAAGTCACCCGCCACAGTGCCGACTTGGCGTCCGACGTGAAGAAGCCGCGCCCGTAGTCGAGGACGTACAGCGCACCGTCCGGGCCGAACTTCCAGTCCATGAGGTTCCTGATGCCGTCGTTGCCGACCGGCACGATCTTCTTCAGCGACTCCGAGTGGACCGGCAGCCCGCCGGCGCCGTGCGTCTTCGGGTCGGTGAGGACCGCGTTGCGCGGCTGGTCGGCGTCGTAGAAGTCGCCGACGAACCACTTGCCGTCCCAGTAGGCGGGCCACTTGGCCGCGCTCGTGCTCGCCGCGTCGTACCGGTAGACCGGCCCGTTCATCGCGGCCTGTCCGCCGCCCTTGAGCCACGGCAGCAGATAGGTGGCCTCCTCCTGCTTGTACGAGGGGATGCCGTTCGTATCGCGCGGGAAGTCGGGGGCGCCGCCCTGCGGCGAGTACCAGATGTTGTTCCCCGTCACCGACGGGAGGTTGACCAGGCCGTCGTTGTTCGGCGACTCGTTCTTCGGGTGGTCGCAGTCGTACCAGCCCAGCGGCTGCGCCGGATCCGGCAGGTTGCGGTCCCGGTAGGGCTGCTTGTTGCCCATGCAGTACGGCCAGCCCCGGTTGCCCGCCTCGGTGATCACGGCGAACGTGTCGTACTTCGCCGGACCCCAGGTCGTCGACGGGGCGCTCGCGTCGGGGCCGACCCAGCCCGCGTACAGGATGTCGGTCTTCTGGTCGACGAAGATGCGTGCCGGGTTCCGCACGCCCATCACATAGATCTCGCCGCGTGTCCTGCCGCCGCCCTCGTCGGTCTCCCGGCCGGTGAAGAGGTTGCCGTCCGGGAGGGTGTAGGTCCCGTCGGGCTCCGGGTGGATGCGCAGGATCTTGCCGTTGAGGTTGTTGGTGTTGCCGGCGGTCCGGCGCGCGTCGGCGAAGGAGACACCCTGGTAGTTGGGCTGGGGGTTGTTGCCGGAGTAACCGCCGCTGAAGCCACTGGAGTTGTTGTCGCCGGTCGCGATGTACAGGTTGCCCTTGGAGTCCCAGGTCATCCCGCCGCCCGCATGGCAGCAACTGTGGATCTGCACCGGCCACTTGAGCAGTGCCTTCTCACTGCCCAGGTCGAGCTTGTCGGTGGCGAGGTCGAGCGTGAAGCGGGATACGCGCCGCTCGGCCATCCTCGTCTCGCGGTTGATCTGCGAGTGGGGTGTGTAGTGCAGGTACACCCAGCCGTTCTGCGCGAAGCGCGGGTCGAGCTCGATCCCGAGGAGGCCCTCCTCGACCTTGACCAGCTCGTCGCCGCCGCCCTTGTTGCCGAAGACGGTCAACTCGCCTGCCAGTGTGACCTTCTTGGTCGCCGGGTCGTAGACGTGGACCTGTCCCTTGCCCTTGCCGATGTCGGGGTTCTTCCAGTCGGTGACCACGGGCTGGGAGGAGTCGGCGCCGCCCCGGCCGATGTAGAGGACGCGTCCGTCGGGCGCGGTGACCAGGCCGTGCGGTTCGCCGATCTGGTCGTTCTGGCCGGGCTGGTTGGGCTGGGTGAGCCGCTCCGCCTTGTAGTTGCCGTTGATGGTCGCCTTGCAGTCCGCCTGCGCCAGCCGGGTGGTCCACAGCAGGGCGCCGCGCAGATGCGCACGGAAGTCGGTCTCGTCGTACGACGACACCGTGCCGCCCATGCCGGTGTAGAAGGAGCGTCCGCCGTCGTAGTCCCGGCACCAACTCACCGGGTGGTCCCAGCCGTTGGCACTCGCACCCGGCCGATACGTCGACTCGCGCACCCGGGCCACGGTGTGCACGGCACCGGACGGGTTCTGCGTCCAGTTGAACCACTGGTCGGGCCGCTTCCACTGCACCGGCAGATCCTGGGTGGCTGGATGCCGCCGGTCACCGACCTCAACCACCGCCCGCTGTACGGCCGTTGGGCTGGACGTGGCCGGGCGGGCGCCGACCAGGCCGGTGAACCAGTCCGAGTACGGCTCGGCGCGGGCCGCGTCATGGATGCCGACGAAGCCGCCGCCCGCCTCCATGTAGGTCTCCAGGCCCGCCTCCTGCTCAGGGTCGAGGACGTCGCCGCCGCCGGTCGGGAAGACGATGGCGTTGTAGCGGCTCAGCCCCGTCTCGTCGGTGAAGACCCGGGCGTCGTCCGTGGCGTCGACCGCGAAACGCTGGTCGGCCGTGCCCGACAGGCCGATCTTCTCGATCGCCTCGATCGCGGCGTTGACGACGGGCGACTCCTCTCCCGCGGCGGATCCGTAGAAGATCAGCACCCGTACGTCCGCGCCGCCCGGCGGCGACTTGACGGACATCGTTGTCAAGGGCGGATCCGGTCGTGCGCTCGCGGTGGGGCCCGACATCAGCCCGGCGACGACTCCGGCGGCGGTCAGGGTGGCCGCCCAGGCCCGTCTTCTCGTGCGCAAGCCTCGTAAGTGCATGGGCACCTCCTCGGTCACAGCAACAGCGCCAAGGAAGCTAGACCTCTTTGCGCACCACGCCAATATGTATGACCGCAATGAATCGAACTTTGTCCTGAGTGTGGATAAACGGGGGAGTGCCCGCTACCGTCTGACAGGTTCATCGCAGGCTCGTCGCCTCAAGTCCCGGACCATGATGGGGAGTTCGGCATGGACAGACGCGGGTTCAACCGGCGAATGCTGCTGGGTGGTGCGGCCGTCGTGGGAGGCGGGGCCGCCGTAGCGACACAGTTGTCCCTGGCGCCCCAGGCCGCGAGCGCCGCCGAACCGGCGCCGGCCGCTCCGCCCGGCGGTGAGGTCAGGCGCATCAAGCTGTACGCCGAGAAGCTCGCCGACGGGCAGATGGGCTACGGCTTCGAGAAGGGGAAGGCGACGATCCCCGGCCCGCTGATCGAGCTCAACGAGGGCGACACCCTGCACATCGAGTTCGAGAACACGATGGACGTCACCGCGAGCCTGCACGTCCACGGTCTCGACTACGAGACCTCCAGCGACGGCACCAAGCTGAACAGGAGCGACGTCGAACCCGGCGGCACCCGCACCTACACCTGGCGCACCCACGCCCCCGGCCGCCGCAAGGACGGCACCTGGCGGGCGGGCAGCGCGGGCTACTGGCACTACCACGACCACGTCGTCGGCACCGAACACGGCACGGGCGGCATCCGGAAGGGCCTGTACGGGCCGGTCATCGTCCGCCGCGCGGGGGACGTCCTCCCGGACAGGACGTACACGATCGTCTTCAACGACATGCTGATCAACAACCGGCCCGCGTACTCCGGGCCCGACTTCGAGGCCACCGTGGGGGATCGCGTCGAGTTCGTGATGATCACGCACGGCGAGTACTACCACACCTTCCATATGCACGGTCACCGCTGGGCGGACAACCGCACGGGCCTGCTCACCGGCCCCGACGACCCCAGCCAGGTCATCGACAACAAGATCGTGGGCCCGGCCGACTCCTTCGGCTTCCAGGTGATCGCGGGTGAGGGGGTCGGCGCGGGCGCGTGGATGTACCACTGCCACGTCCAGAGCCACTCCGACATGGGGATGGTGGGGCTGTTCCTGGTCAAGAAGACGGATGGGACGATCCCTGGGTACGACCCGCACGGGCACGATCATTGAGGTGATCCGGCGGCTCAGCCCGCGATGTCGAGCACGTTCCATTCCGTGCACGGCTTCTCCTGGACGTACAGCCGAGGGCCGCGGCAGACGACGCGGCAGCTGCCGAGCGTGCCTCCGTCGGGACGGGCGAGGCGGCGTTCGGCCACGGATTCGACGGACGTCTCGGTGAGCCGGCAGTCGTGGACGCGGTCCCGGCCGTTCCGGTACCCGCCGAAGAAGAGCACCCGGTCCCCGTGCACGGCGAGGCCCTTCGCCCCTCTGACCGGCGTGCCGCGCACCCGCGCGGGCCGCCCCTCCCGCGCCTCGATCAGCGGGAACTCCGTGTACGGGTAGGCCCAGGCCGCGCGCCGGTCCACGTTGAGGGCGTAGCAGTCCACCGGGTGGCGCTCCCCGGGCTGCGGGCGGTACTCCCAGACGGGCGCCCCCGTCTGGCTCCAGCACCGCACGCAGGGTGCGCTGAGCGGGTCGCCGAAGACCCCCTCGTCGAAGTACCCCACCCACAGGTTGCCGGACTCGTCGCCCAGCAGATGCTCGATGCCGTCCCCGACCGTGAAGCCCCAGGACGGGCGCCCCAGCGCGTCGAAGACCTGGACCTGATCCGTGCCGGCGCGGGTGCGGCTGTCGGCAACCACGAAGCCGCCGTCGGGCAGGGCGTCCAGCTTGGGGAACCGGGCCTGCACGGAACCGAGATGTGTCTCGTACGGGCGACCGTCCTCGACGGTGACGACCACGGCGTCGTACAGGTCCCTCGGTGCGGTCGGGGCGCGCAGCAGCCAGTGCGCGCGGCCGAACGCATCAACGGTGCTGTGCAGGACGGTCTGCTGCCGGTACGGCCGGGGGAGCCGGGCGTATGGCGCCAGGCGCTCAGCGGCCATGGGCCTTTCTCATCGTCATGCGGCGATCTTCGCGGACCGCGTCCCGCCGCGCAACG
The DNA here is from genome assembly GCF_001514305.1 of Streptomyces dysideae. Lineage (GTDB taxonomy): Bacteria > Actinomycetota > Actinomycetes > Streptomycetales > Streptomycetaceae > Streptomyces > Streptomyces dysideae. The sequence goes on along the minus strand of NZ_KQ949086.1, from coordinate 208,490 downwards.
CCCTTTTCCGGGGCGGCGAGAGCGCTCTCACCACGGCATCGGTCCGGAGCTATCCTGATCGGCAACCGCCGGTGAGGAGCCCCGCAGTGACCGAAACCGCACCACGTCCCACGCTGGAGGCCGTGGCCGCCCGGGCCGGGGTGTCGCGGGCCACCGTGTCCCGGGTGGTCAACGGTGGGGAAGGGGTGCGGGAACCGCTCGTCGAGCGGGTGCGGCGGGCGGTCGAGGAGCTCGGGTACGTGCCCAATCAGGCCGCCCGCAGTCTGGTGACGCGGCGGCACGACGCCGTCGCCGTCGTGGTGGCCGAGCCGGAGAGCCGCGTCTTCGCCGACCCCTTCTTCGGGCTGCAACTCCGCGGCATCAGCAAGGAGTTGACCGCCTACGACAACCAGCTCGTGCTGCTGCTGACGGAGGGCCGCGACGATCACGCCCGGGTCGCCCGCTACCTTGCCGGTGGCCATGTCGACGGCGCCCTCGTCTTCTCCCTGCACCTCGACGATCCACTGCCCGGGCTGATCCAGCGGGCCGGTGTCCCCACGGTGTTCGGCGGGCGGCCCGGCTGGAGCGGAGACCGGCGCGGGGTGGTGTACGTCGACAGCGACAACCGGGGCGGTGCCCGTGAGGCCGTACGCCATCTCGCCGGCCTCGGCCGCACCCGTATCGCGCACATCACCGGCGCCCTCGACCAGACGTCCGCGGCGGACCGGCTCGACGGGTACCGGGACGTCATGGTGGACGCCGACCCGCGGTTGATCGCGGAGGGCGACTTCACTCCGGCCGGGGGCGAGCGGGCGATGCGTGAACTTCTCGGCAGGTGCCCGGACCTGGACGCCGTGTTCGCCGCGAACGACCTCTCCGCCGCGGGCGCCCTGCGTGTGCTGCGGGCGTCCGGGCGGCGGGTGCCCGACGACGTCGCCGTGATCGGCTTCGACGACATGCTGCCGGTCGCGGAACAGACCGACCCACCGCTCACGACGATCCGTCAGGACATCGAGGAGATGGGCCGGTTGATGGCCCGGCTGCTGCTACGGGGCCTCGACCGTCGCAACCCGGCGGGGGGTGTGGTCGGCACGCCGTCGAGCGTGGTCCTGCCGACCACGCTGATACGCCGCACCTCCGCCTAGGACGCCGGCGCCGCCAGGGACAGCAGCGCCTGGTCGAGCAGCATCGTCCGGGACTCCGCGTCCGGATACTCGCCGTCGATCAGCAGGCCGGCCCAGCCGTCCTCCCGCAGCCGCCGCAGGAGTCGGTGCAGCTCGGCGCGCTGGTCGTCGGGGAGTCGACCACGCGGGCGTGCCCTTCGGGATCTGGCAGCCGGCCCGGCTCAAGGGCGTCGACCTGGTGGGCGACCCCGGCTCGCTGTGCTGGGCCGAGCTGTACACCGCGGACATCGCCCGGGCCGCCGCCTTCCACCACTCCGTGTTCGGCTGGGAGACCTCGGCCATGCCCTTCCCAGACGGCGTCTACACCTGCGTCAATCCGGCCGGGACGGACGAGGACGCCATGTTCGGCGGCCTGGTGCCCCTGGCCGACGACCCCACGGAGGCCGGCTCCGGCCCTTACTGGCTGCCGTACTTCGAGGTCGACGACACCGACACGGCGGTCGGCACCGCGCAGGCACGGGGGCGGCAAGGTCCGTATGCCCGCCACCGACATCGAGGGAGTCGGCCGTATCGCCAAGCTGGAGGACCCCTACGGCGCACGCTTCGCGGTGATCAGGAGCGCGCCGCCGCAGAGGTGACCGCCGTCATCCGCGGCCGCCGGGAGAATCCGGCGGCCGTGCCGCGCGCCGCCGTGCGAACGGGCGCGCGGCGGGGCAGCATCGGGGCGGCCGGAGGCCCGCCGGTACGGCGTTGATCCCGCGTTGATCGAACGTTTTTCGCGGCCCGGCACCATCACACTCATGCACATCGAAACGATCACGCCGGCCGCCCCGGCCTGGCAGGCCCAGGCGCTGTGCGCACAGACCGGAGCGGACTTCTTCTTTCCCGAGCCCGGGAGTTCGGTGCGTGAGGCGAAGCGCATCTGCGGTATGTGCGAGATGCGCCCCGCCTGTCTCGAGTACGCCCTCACCAACGACGAGCGCTTCGGCGTCTGGGGCGGCCTGTCTGAGAAGGAACGGCTGGAGCTCAGGCGTACGTCACGCTGAACCGCCGTGTCCCGGCCGGGACTTGCACATCCTGCCCGGTGACGGCGAGCTCCCGCCCGTCCGCCGACACGGACCGCGTGTTCATCCTGCCGAGCCGGTCCTCTGCTCCACCACGCAAGTCACCTGTGGATCGGCCAGCAGACGGCGAGACTTCGTCCCGGAGCCGTTCATCCCGGAGCCGATCTCCGACTCCACGCGCACCACACGGTGACCGGCCTTCGCGGCCCGCTCCGTCAGCCGGGAGACCTGCCGCTCCAAGTCAGCTTTCCCGACGCCGCCCACGGGAGCGGCACCGTGCCCCTGGACACTCACTCAAGAGCAGTCCCCGACCCCCTGCGGGCACCGTTGCGCCGCAGGGGAGGGCCGTAGACCGCTACAACAGGCCGGAGTGTCAGCCTCCGGCGCGCGCCGCCATCCGCGCCTTGCGCGCCGCCAGCTTCTCGTCGAACTTCGAGGCCTCCGCGTCCAGGCCGCCCATGTACAGACCGAGCTCCTCCTGCGCCTTCAGACCCTCCGGGCCGAGGCCGTCGATGTCCAGGACCTTCAGGAAGCGCAGGACGGGCTGGATGACGTCGTCGTGGTGGATGCGCATGTTGTAGATCTCGCCGATCGCCATCTGCGCGGCGGCCCGCTCGAAGCCGGGCATGCCGTGCCCGGGCATACGGAAGTTCACGATCACGTCGCGCACCGCCTGCATCGTCAGGTCGGGCGCGAGGTCGAAGGCCGCCTTCAGCAGGTTCCGGTAGAAGACCATGTGCAGGTTCTCGTCGGTCGCGATGCGGGCCAGCATGCGGTCGCAGACCGGGTCCCCGGACTGGTGGCCGGTGTTGCGGTGCGAGACGCGGGTCGCCAGCTCCTGGAAGGCGACGTAGGCCACCGAGTGCAGCATCGAGTGCCGGTTGTCCGACTCGAAGCCCTCGCTCATGTGAGCCATCCGGAACTGCTCCAGCTTGTCCGGGTCCACCGCGCGCGAGGTGAGGAGGTAGTCACGCATCACGATGCCGTGCCGGCCCTCCTCGGCGGTCCAGCGGTGCACCCAGGTACCCCAGGCGCCGTCACGGCCGAAGAGCGAGGCGATCTCGTGGTGGTAGCTGGGCAGGTTGTCCTCGGTCAGCAGGTTGACGACCAGGGCGATCCGGCCGATCTCGGTGACCTTGGACTGCTCCTTCTCCCAGGCCTCGCCGTCCTCGAAGAAGCCGGGGAAGTTGCGGCCGTCGCCCCATGGCACGTACTCGTGCGGCATCCAGTCCTTGGTGACCTTCAGATGCCGGTTGAGTTCCTTTTCGACCACTTCCTCCAGTGCGTACAGCAGGCGGGCGTCGGTCCAGTCGGTGGACGGGCTGCCGAGGTGAGAGGACGTGATCGTCACAGGATCTCCAGGGGGACGTGACACGAGCGGTAGTGACCGGCGAGCGGTGAAGTTAACTTACGGAATCGTAGGCTACGAAACCGTAGGTTACGAAGCCGTAGGTTAAGGGTGTCGTAAAGATCGCTGATCAGACCGTGTTTCGCGGGGATTTCCCGGACATACCGAGCAGCCCCGGAACCGCAGGTCCCAGGGCTGGACGATGATCCGTTCACTCGGTCACGCGTACAAGTCCCGCATCCGGACCGAGAGACATGTCACACAGCCCTCGAGCTTCTCGAACTCGCTGATGTCCACCACGACCGGCTCGTACCCGAGATCGGCCAGCAGATCCGCGGTCTTGGGCGCGCTCGCCGCCAGCAGCAGTTTCTCGCCGCCCAGCAGTACCACATGCGCCCCGGACTCCTCCGGCACCGGCAGGAAGCGCGGGAACAGCGACGGCGCGTCCAGCTGCGGGATGCGGCCGAGGATCGTCCCGTCGGGCAGCGCCGTGATCGCCGACTTCAGATGCAGCACCTTGCTCACCGGTACGGCCACGATCCGCGCCCCGAGCGGCTCGAAGGCGGCCCGCAGCTGCTGGACGCCGGCCGCGTTGGTGCGGCCGCCGCGGCCGACGTAGACCGTGTCGCCGACCTTCAGCACATCGCCGCCGTCCAGGGTCCCCGGCTCCCAGATCCAGTTCACCGAGCAGCCCAGCGAGGCCACCGCCTCCTCGACCCCCGGCGTCTCGTCGCGCCGGGACTCGGCACCGGACCGGGTGATCAGCGCGACGTTCTTGTACATGACGACCGCGTCCTCGACGAACACAGAGTCGGGGCAGTCGTCGGCCGGGTCCACCTCGATCGTCTCCCAGCCGTGCGTGCGCAGGGCCTCCGCGTACGCCTCCCACTGCTCGACCGCGCGGTCGACGTCGACCTTCTCCCGCTCGATGTGCGTCACCAGCCCCTCGGCGAGGCGCGGGCTGGGGCGGCGGATGAGGGCCTTCTTGCTGGGCACGTCCGGTCTCCGTATCGGCGGTGGCTTCCGGCGTCCATGATGCGACGCCGGTTCGCCATCATGCAGGGCGGGCCCGCGCGGACAAAACCCTCGTGGTCATGCTGTGGCCCTCCTGAGATGGTCCGCCGTGCACGAGCCCGGGGCGTCGAGGAGCTCCCGCGGCCTCGGGCGTGCACCCGAGGCTAGGCCGGATACCCGACAGCTTCTGACGTGGTTTCCCTGAGCTCTCCCTCCTCCACCATCAGCCAGCGCGTGATCCCGATGGACTTCAGGAACGGCACGTCGTGGCTGGCCACGATCAGCGCCCCCTCGTACGACTCCAGAGCCGTGGTGAGCTGCCGCACGCTCGCCATGTCGAGGTTGTTCGTCGGCTCGTCCAGCATCAGCAGCTGCGGCGCGGGCTCGGCCAGCATCAGCGCGGCCAGCGCCGCGCGGAAGCGTTCGCCGCCGGACAGGGTCGCCGCCTTCTGGTCGGCGCGGGCGCCCCGGAACAGGAAGCGGGCCAGCCGGGCCCGGATCCGGTTGTTGGTGGCTCCCGGCGCGAACCGGGCCACGTTCTCGGCGACGGACCGCTCCCCGTCGAGGACGTCAAGACGCTGCGGCAGGAACCGCAGCGGGACATGCGCCGTCGCCTCGCCCGACACCGGCTCCAGCTCCCCGGCGATCGTCCGCAGCAGTGTCGTCTTGCCCGCGCCGTTCCGCCCGATCAGCGCGATCCGCTCCGGACCGCGCAGGTCGAAACCGCCCGCCACCCGTGCCCCGTACGCCGGCTCCAGGTCCTGGAGCGTGAGCACGGTACGGCCCGGTGGTACGGCCGTGTACGGCAGGTCGACGCGGATCTCGTCGTCGTCCCGTACGGCCTCCACCGCCTCGTCGAGCCGCTCCTTGGCCTCGGTGAGCTTCTCCTCGTGCATGATCCGGTGCTTGCCCGCGGAGACCTGGGCCTCACGCTTGCGCGCCCCCATGACGATCTTCGGCTCGCGCTTCTGGTCCCACATCTTCTGGCCGTACCGCTTACGACGAGCCAACTTGACCTGGGCGTCGACCAGTTCACGCTTCTGCTTCTTCAGGTCGGCCTCGGCGACCCGCACCATCCGCTCCGCCGCCTCCTGTTCGGTGGTGAGGGCCTCCTCGTACGCCGAGAAGTTGCCGCCGTACCAGGTGATCCCGCCGGAACGCAGATCGGCGATCTGGTCGACCAGTTCGAGGAGTTCACGGTCGTGGCTGACCACGACCATCACCCCCGGCCAGGACGCGACGGCCTCGTACAGCCGTCGGCGGGCGTACAGGTCGAGGTTGTTGGTCGGCTCGTCGAGGAGCAGGACGTCCGGCCGGCTCAGCAGCAGCGCGGCCAGGCGCAGGAGCACCGACTCGCCGCCCGAGACCTCGCCGATGGTGCGGTCCAACTCTATGTGGCCGAGCCCGAGTTCGCCGAGGGTGGCGAGCGCGCGCTCCTCCACGTCCCAGTCGTCGCCGACGGTCTCGAAGTGCTCCTCGGCCACGTCGCCCGCCTCGATGGCGTGCAGCGCGACCCGCTTCGCGGCGATGCCGAGCGCCTCGTCGACCCTGAGCGCGGTGTCGAGTGTGACGTTCTGCGGCAGATACCCGACCTCGCCCGCGACGCGCACGGCGCCGTCGGCCGGGCTGAGTTCACCGGCGATGAGCTTCAAAAGGGTTGATTTTCCTGATCCGTTGACGCCGACCAGACCGGTCCTGTCGGAGCCGAAGGCGGCGTCGAGGCCCTCGAAGACGGGGGTGCCGTCGGGCCAGGCGTAGGAGAGGGACGTACACGTGATGGAAGTAGGCATGCGTGCCTCCGCGGTTGCTCGAAACGATCAGGGGCAAACGCGTATCGAGACACCGGCGACCCGGCTCTGGAGGACGGCTCGAACACCGAGGTCGCACACAGCGCACACACCTGTGGTGTGTGACGCGGTGTCTCAGGACCTCAGACGAGCAACGTCCTTCTCCCATCAACGGCAACAGAACCGCTGTACACTCTAGGAAGGGGCTGGAGGGGCGTCAACGTAATTAAAAGGACCTCACCCTGCTGCCGACGGAGCGCTCAGCAGGCATCCCGCATGAGCTCCGCCAGGTCATGGTCCAGGTCCAGCTGGAGATGCTCCAACCCGACCGGCACCAGCTCGTTCGTGGCGTCCAGGAACCGGCGTATCTCGCCGCTGCGGACGTGGACGACGGCGGTGCCCTCGGGGGCGTGGAACTCCAGGACGGTGCGGTCGTAGCCGTAGGGCCGCACCCGTACGTCGCCGTGGCCCTCGGGGTCGGTCAGACCGGCGGTGAGGAGCTCGCGGCTGAAGGTCCAGCAGACCTCCACGCCCTCCAGCGTGGCCGGGGCCGGGAAGGTCATGCGGACGGCGAACGGGTCGCGCCGGTCGTAGTGCAGGGTCGCGGGGATGCTGGGCATCCGCGGCGCGGCGGCGACGAGACGGGCCTCGACGGGCTGCTCGATGACGATGGACAACGCCTGCTCCCTTGTGACGGCTGGACGGACTTCCGGGCGGATGAGGCCGGGTACTGGAAGAGACGACGGAATCGGCCAATCCGTGCACAGGAATGCCGAGTGACCTCTGTCACCGCCTTCATGCACAGGAGTGATGGGGCTCTCCTTCCGTTACTTTTCGGCCAGTTATGGCGATCGTGTGCGTCTGGACGGCGCCGGGGCGGTGGGCTAGTGCCCCAACAGGCGACATTCGCCCCGTCGCGACGCCCGGCACGCTCCCCCACTGCCTTAAGGGCGTGGGAGGTGCCCCCACTCGCCGCACCGGGCACAAACCCAGGTACGTCCAGTACGAGGGCTTGTACCCGGCACGCCGAGAGCACGCACCGGACGCCGCTCCTTGACGGGCGAACGTTGCCTGCCGGGGCACCAGCTTCGCCCGCCATGAGGCGCTTGGGGAGCACGCGACGGACGGGACGTACGTTTCGGAGGCCGGCCGCGGGGGTGGTGTGCGGGGCGGCACTGGCCGCACTGACGGCCGTACCGGCGCAGGCGGGGCAGCAGCCGGAGCACGGGGCACTGAACGACAAGCACTGGGCACTGAAGGAGACGGGTACGGCCGACGTGCGGTTCCGCGGGCTGTCGGCCGTCAGCCGGAACACCGCCTGGCTGGCCGGTACGAAGGGCACCGTCCTGCGCACCACGGACGGCGGCGTGAGCTGGCGGAACGTCTCGCCGCCGGGGGCCGGTGAGCTCCAGTTCCGGGACGTCGAGGCGTTCGATGCGCGGCGGGCCGTGGTGCTGGCCATCGGGGAGGGCGAGGCGTCCCGCGTCTACCGCACCGACGACGGCGGGGCGACCTGGACCGAGTCCTTCCGCAACACCGACGCACAGGCCTTCTACGACTGCATGACCTTCTTCGACCGCCGCCACGGCCTCGCGATGAGCGACCCGGTGGACGGGAGGTTCCGCATCCTGTCGACGAGCGACGGCGGGCGGTCCTGGAAGGTGCTGCCGGACGACGGGATGCCGCCGGCGCTGGAGGGCGAGGCCGGGTTCGCCGCGAGCGGGCAGTGCCTGGTGAGCTCCGGGCCGAAGGACGTCTGGCTGGCCACCGCCGGCGCCGCACGCGCGCGTGTGTGCTGCACTCGGCCGACCGCGGCCTGACCTGGACGGCCACCGACACGCCCGTCCCGGCGGGCGACCCGGCCCGCGGCGTCTTCGCGCTCGCCTTCCGCGACCGTACGCACGGCCTGGCGGTCGGCGGCGACTACCGCGCGGACCAGCCGTCACCTCGGGCCGGCGCACGAACGTCCGAAGGCGGCCGCACCTGGCAGTCGGCCGCCACGCCCCCGCCCGCCTACCGCTCCGGCGTCGCCTGGCTCCCGCACACCCGCACCGCCGCCCTCGCCGTCGGCCCCACCGGCACCGACCTGACGACGGACGCCGGCCGCACCTGGCGGACGGTCGACCCGGGCTCGTACGACACCGTGGACTGCACTGCCGGCCTGGGCTGCTGGGCCGCGGGGGAGCAGGGACGGGTCGCCCGTCTGGAGAGCTGACGGCGGAATGTGGGTACCCGGTCGCCGAGTGCGAGAGGAGTGATCCCACATGCCACGCGGTTCGAGCCCCAAGCGGGAACGGCAGTACGAGCACATCAAGGAGAGCGCGCAGGAGAGGGGCGAGAGCAAGAAGCGCGCCGAGGAGATCGCCGCCCGGACGGTGAACAAGGAACGCGCCCGGTCCGGCGAGTCCGAGCGGGCCAGCCGCACCTCCACCGAGGACATGTCGTCCGGCAAGCGGGGCGGCCAACGGTCGGGCAAGGGCTCCCAGGGCCCCACCTACGACCAGCTCTACGAGGAGGCCAAGCGCCGCAACATCCAGGGCCGTTCGGACATGAACAAGAGTGAGCTGAAGCGGGCGCTGGGCGGCAAGTGACGCCGCAGGCGAACATGATCGCGAGCCTGCCGTCGGCGCCCGTACGCTCGACCCATCATGACGACCGTACGTATCCCCGCGGGCTGGCCCGCGACCGAGGAAGAGGCCCGCGCCGTCCAGGACGAACTGCGGGAGCGGGTGGTGCTGGACGAGCCGGGCCCGCCGCCCGGCTCGGGGCATGTCACCGGTGTCGACGTGGCCTACGACGACGAGCGGGACGTCGTCGCCGCGGCGGCCGTCGTCCTGGACGCGGCGACCCTCGACGTGGTCGCCGAGTCCACGGCCGTCGGGCGGATCTCCTTCCCGTACGTCCCCGGCCTGCTCGCCTTCCGTGAGATCCCGACCGTCCTGGCCGCCCTCGACGCGCTGCCCTGCCCGCCCGGCCTGGTGGTCTGCGACGGCTACGGCCTCGCCCACCCGCGTCGCTTCGGCCTGGCGAGCCACCTCGGCGTCCTCACCGGGTTGCCGACGATCGGCGTGGCCAAGAACCCGTTCACGTTCACGTACGACGCCCCGGACGCCGCGCGCGGCAGTGCGTCCCCGCTCCTCGCCGGCCCCGAGGAGGTCGGCCGTGCCCTGCGCACGAGGGAGGCCGTCAAGCCCGTGTTCGTGTCCGTGGGCCACCGGGTGAGCCTGGCCAACGCCTGCGCCCACACCCTCGCGCTGACCCCCGACTACCGCCTCCCGGAGACGACCCGCCGCGCGGACGCGCTGTGCCGGCAGGCACTGAAGGAGGCGACGCGCGCGAGGAGCCCGCTGGCCGAGATGGCGGCCGCGGACCCTGAACGGAGCTGGGGACGTTCCCTGTTCGAGCGGCAGCCCGTTCCCGTGACCTGGGCGGGCCGGGTGCTCGCAGCGGCGGCGGAGGACGTGGGCCGGACACCGGAGATCGAGGCCGCGCTGGAACTGGCCGGCGACCGCGACCGGTGGAGCCGGGGACGCGACGTGTTCGAGCTGGTCCGCGGGCGAGGGCACACGGCCTGGGAGCAGCCCACGGAGGAGCAACGGCTGCTGCTGCGGCTGGCCGAGCTGGTCGGCAAACTCGCCCACAACGAGTCAGGGCCACCACCGTTCTTCGACCATCACGCGGGCTGGCAGATCGGCCCTCTCGCCGTCCGTCTCGCCGCCGTCTCCCAGGACCCCGCCGCCCGGGACCGGATCGCTCACGCACTCGGGGGCTGGCCGGCGGACGGATCCGGCGGCGCGCCCTGACGAGGCGCGCCGGAGGTGTCCGACCGGCCGACTGAGTACGTCGTCTGAGTACCTGTACGGATGTGGGCGCCCCGCCCCGATCGGCAGGCTGTGCTCCATGACGACGCACCGCTCCCCGAAGCCCCTCGCCGACGCCAACCGCCCCGTCGAGCGCGCCGTGACGGCCGCACTGATCCTCGCCACGCTCGCGGCGCTCGCCTGGGTCGCCGGGATGATCTACACCGTCGCCGAGTGGCCGATCTGAGGCCTCACCGCGTGGCGGCCACCCGGAAGGTGATCCCCGCCCGGCGCAGCCGCCCGATCAGCGCGTCGCCCATCGCCACGGCCGTGGTGACCTGACCGGCCGTCGGCGGCAGCTCGTCCAGGGCCAGGGACAGCGCCGACTCGGCGAACATCTTCGCCGTCTCGCCGTACCCGGGATCACCGCCCGCGACCTCGGTGAACACCCGTCGGCCACCGCCCTCGCCGACGAAGCGGACCGAGAACCAGCTCTTCGCGCGCTTCTCCGGGCCCGGCCCGTCCCCGGGCTTGAGCCGGTCGGACAACCAGCGCCGCGCGGGCGGCAGTTGGGCCGCCGCGAAGAGCCCGCCCACGGCGGCGACCCCGCCCACCGCGACGGGCAGATGCCGTACGGCCGCGTAGTGGCGGTAGCGGAAGTCGGGGCCGTAGCGCTCCAGGGCCCGCGCGGACCGGCGGACGATCTGCGGATCGATCGTCGGCAACGGCACCGCCCACGCGCCGATCTCACGCGCGAACCGGGGCGCACCGGTGGGTGCGAGTGCCCTGCGGCCCACCAGCCTGGGCTCGTGCCGGGCACGGTCACGTGCCGCGGCCAGCATCTGGCGCCCGCGCGAGAACTGGTTGAGCGCCGACGCGAACGTACCGCCCGAGAGCGTCGCGTCCGCGGTCACGAACCCCTCCACGGCCAGCGGCACACCCTCGGGCAGCTGCTGGACCGTGAAGTAGGCGCCCAGGTCGTGCGGCACCGAGTCGAACCCGCAGGCGTGCACCAGCCGCGCACCGGTCTCACGCGCGCGTGCGTCGTGCCGGACGTACGTCAGATCCACGAACTCCGGCTCACCGGAGAGGTCGAGATAGTCGGCCCCGGTGTCCGCGCAGGCGGCGACGAGGTCCTCGCCGTACGTGACATAGGGGCCCACCGCGGTGGCCACCACGCGCGCGTGCTCGGCGAGCCGGCGCACCGAGGCCGGATCGGACACGTCCGCCTCGAGCACGCCGATCTCCGCGCCCCCGGGCAGTCCCTCCCGCAGCCGCTCCAGCTTCTCCTTGCCGCGGCCCGCGACCGCCCACCGCAGCCCCTCGGGCGCGTGCGCGGCGAGATACTCCGCGGTGAGCGTTCCGACGAACCCCGTCGCTCCGAAGAGCACGATGTCGTACGGACGGTCCGTCCCATTCAGCCTGCTCATGACACCCCTCGGTCCCGCAGCACGCGCCGTTGTCGGTGGCCGAGGCTAGCGTGAGGAGTGCGGAGCCCGACGACGAGCCCGGAGGTATGCAGATGGTTGTGGCCAGGAGCGGCCTGAAGAAGTGGGAGAAAGTGCGTGAGTTCGCCCTCGCGCTGCCGGGCGCCGCCGAGGAGTTCCCGTGGGGCGAGACCGTCGCGAAGGTCAACAAGAAGGTGTTCGTCTTCCTCGGCGCCGACGACGGCAGCTTTCCGCTGGGCATCACGGTGAAGCTCAGGGACGAGTCGGCGCACGCCCACGCCCTGACCTGCCCCGGCGCCGAGCCCGCCGGATACGGCCTGGGCAAGGCCGGCTGGGTCAGCATCCCGCTGGAGCAGAAGGGCGCCCCGGCCGCGGAGCTGCTGTGCGACTGGGTCGAGGAGAGCTACCGCACGATCGCACCAAAGCGGCTCACAGCGGAGCTGGACGCGAGCTGAGCCGCCCGGAGCTGAGCCGCCCCGAAATTGGCTGAGCGCTTGCTCACCCAGGTCTTGTGCTGAGGGGAGCGCGTTCCTAGCATCGCCAGTGTTACATCAGGTGTGTCACACCCTCAGGGGGCTGGATGGCAACGACGCCAGGGCAGGGCCCGCTCACCGGCGTGCGCGTGGTCGAGCTGGCCGGGATCGGGCCGGGCCCGTTCGCCGCCATGCTCCTCGCCGACCTGGGCGCCGACGTCGTCCGCGTGGACCGCCCCGGCGGCCCCGGACTCGCGATCGACCCCGAGTACGACATCACCAACCGCAACAAGCGCTCGGTGATCATCGACCTGAAGTCGCCCGACGGCCACGCGCGCGTACTCGACCTCGCCGCGCACGCCGACATCCTCGTAGAGGGCCTGCGCCCCGGTGTCGCCGAGCGCCTCGGCATCGGCCCCGAGGCCTGCCACGCCCGCAACCCGAAGCTCGTGTACGGCCGTATGACCGGCTGGGGGCAAGAGGGCCCCCTCGCGCACCGCGCCGGGCACGACATCGCGTACATCGCGCTCACCGGCACCCTCGGCATGATCGGCGCCCCGGACGAGCCGCCGCCCGCCCCCGCCAACCTGCTCGGCGACTACGCGGGCGGCTCCCTCTACCTCGTCGTCGGTGTCCTCGCCGCCCTCCACCACGCCCGCGCCACCGGCACCGGCCAGGTCGTCGACGCCGCGATCGTCGACGGCACCTCCCACCTCGCCTCGATGATCCACGGCATGCTCGCCGCCGGCGGCTGGCAGGACCGGCGCGGCGCCAACCTCCTCGACGGCGGCTGCCCCTACTACGGCACCTACGAGACCGCCGACGGGAAGCACATGGCGGTCGGCGCCCTCGAACCCCGGTTCTACGCCGAGTTCCTGGACCTGCTCGACCTGAAGGAGTACGCCGAGGCCCGCAAGGACTGGACCCGCTGGGGCGACCTGCGCGAGGCCGTCGCCGCCCGCTTCAAGTCCCGCACCCGGGACCAGTGGACGGCCGTCTTCGAGGGCTCCGACGCGTGCGTGGCGCCCGTCCTGTCGCTGCGCGAGGCCCCGCAGCACCCGCACCTCGCCGCCCGCGGCACCTTCACCGACCACGGCGGCGTCACCCAGCCCGCCCCCGCGCCCCGCTTCTCCGCGACCCCCACCGCCGTACGCACCGGCCCCGCCCAGCCCGGCGCCGACACCGCGGACGTGGCCCGCGACTGGGGCGTACCCGACCTCCTGAAAGGCCTCGAATGAAGCGGCGGATCTTCGCTCCCGAGCACGACGCGTTCCGCGAGACCGTGCGCAGCTTCCTGGCCAAGGAGGTGCTGCCGTACTACGCGCAGTGGGAGAAGGACGGCATCGTCTCCCGCGAGGCCTGGCGGGCCGCGGGCAAGCAGGGCCTCCTCGGGCTCGCCGTGCCCGAGGAGTTCGGGGGCGGCGGCACCTCCGACTTCCGCTACAGCGCCGTCCTGGCCGAGGAGTTCACGCGCGCGGGCGCCCCGGGACTCGCCCTCGGCCTGCACAACGACATCATCGGCCCCTACCTCACCGGCCTCGCCACCGAGGAGCAGAAGCGCCGCTGGCTGCCCGGCTTCTGCGACGGCACGCTGATCACCGCCATCGCGATGACGGAGCCCGGCGCCGGATCCGACCTCCAGGGCATCCGCACGCACGCCGAGGACCGGGGCGACCACTGGGTGCTCAACGGCTCCAAGACGTTCATCTCGAACGGCATCCTCGCCGACCTGGTGATCGTGGTCGCGAAGACGACCCCGGAGGGCGGCGCGCACGGGCTGTCCCTCCTCGTCGTCGAACGCGGCATGGACGGCTTCGAGCGCGGCCGCAACCTCGACAAGATCGGCCAGAAGGCGCAGGACACGGCCGAGTTGTTCTTCCACGACGTCCATGTGCCCAAGGAGAACCTGCTCGGCGAGCTCAACGGCGCCTTCGTCCACCTGATGACGAACCTCGCCCAGGAACGCCTGAGCATCGCCGTCTCCGCGATCGCCGCCGCCGAACACATGCTGGAGATCACCACGGAGTACGTCAAGGAGCGTGAGGCCTTCGGGCGGCCCCTGGCGACCAAGCAGCACATCCGGTTCGAGGTGGCCGAGATGGCCACGGAGTGCGCTGTGACCCGGACCTTCGTCGACCGCTGTATCGAGGCCCACGGAGAAGACGGAGCGGGCGAACTCGACGCCGTGCACGCCTCGATGGCGAAGTGGTGGGCGACCGAGCTGCAGAAGCGGGTCGCCGACCGCTGCCTCCAACTGCACGGCGGCTACGGCTACATGACCGAGTACCCGGTCGCCCGGGCCTTCACCGACGGCCGTATCCAGACCATCTACGGCGGGACCACCGAGATCATGAAGGAGATCATCGGCCGTTCCCTGCTGGGCTGACCCTCACCCCGAAAGGCTTTCCTGTGAGCACCGAAGCGTACGTGTACGACGCGATCCGCACCCCGCGCGGCCGCGGCAAGGCGAACGGCGCCCTGCACGGCACGAAGCCCATCGACCTGGTCGTAGGACTCATCCACGAGCTCCGCGACCGCTTCCCGGGCCTGGACCCGGCGGCCGTCGACGACATCGTGCTCGGCGTCGTCGGCCCGGTCGGCGACCAGGGCTCCGACATCGCCCGCATCGCCGCCGTCGCCGCCGGACTCCCGGACACGGTCGCCGGCGTACAGGAGAACCGCTTCTGTGCGTCGGGCCTGGAGGCCGTCAACATGGCCGCCGCCAAGGTGCGTTCGGGCTGGGAGGACCTCGTCCTCGCGGGCGGCGTCGAGTCCATGTCCCGGGTGCCGATGGCCTCGGACGGCGGCGCCTGGTTCAACGACCCGATGACCAACCTCGCCGTGAACTTCGTACCGCAGGGCATCGGCGCCGACCTCATCGCCACCATCGAGGGATTCTCGCGGCGCGACGTCGACGAGTACGCGGCCCTCTCGCAGGAGCGGGCGGCCACCGCCTGGAAGGAGGGCCGCTTCGAGCGGTCCCTCGTGCCGGTGAAGGACCGCAGCGGCCTGGTCGTCCTCGACCACGACGAGCACATGCGCCCCGGCACGACAGCGGATTCGCTGGCCAAGCTGAAGCCGTCCTTCGCGGACATCGGCGACCTGGGCGGCTTCGACGCCGTCGCGCTGCAGAAGTACCACTGGGTCGAGAAGATCGACCACGTCCACCACGCGGGCAACTCCTCCGGCATCGTGGACGGCGCCTCGCTGGTCGCGATCGGCTCCGGGGAGGTCGGCGAGCGCTACGGGCTCACGCCCCGCGCGCGGATCGTCGCCGCCGCGGTGTCCGGTTCCGAGCCGACGATCATGCTGACCGGTCCTGCCCCCGCCACCCGCAAGGCCCTCGCCAAGGCCGGGCTGACCATCGACGACATCGACCTCGTCGAGATCAACGAGGCCTTCGCCGCGGTCGTCCTGCGTTTCGCGCGGGACATGGGCCTGTCCCTCGACAAGGTCAACGTCAACGGAGGCGCCATCGCCCTCGGTCACCCGCTCGGCGCGACCGGCGCGATGATCCTCGGCACGCTCGTCGACGAACTGGAGCGCCAGGACAAGCGGTACGGCCTCGCGACCCTCTGCGTCGGCGGCGGCATGGGCATCGCCACGATCGTCGAGCGCATCTGAACCCCAGCGGCTTTCACGAGACTTCTACGGAGACCCCCCTCATGACACAGAGCACCAGCATCCGCTGGGAACAGGACCGCACCGGCGTCGTCACCCTCGTCCTCGACGACCCCGATCAGTCCGCCAACACGATGAACCAGGCGTTCCGCGACTCCCTCGCCGTGGTCACCGACCGCCTGGAGGCCGAGAAGGACACCATCCGGGGCGTCATCATCACCTCGGCCAAGAAGACCTTCTTCGCGGGCGGCGACCTGCGCGACCTGATCCGCGTCACGCCCGACACCGCCCAGGAGCTGTTCGACGGCGGCATGGCGATCAAGCGTCACCTGCGCCGCATCGAGACCCTCGGCAAGCCCGTCGTCGCGGCGATGAACGGCGCCGCCCTGGGCGGCGGTTACGAGATCGCCCTGGCCTGCCACCACCGCATCGCCCTCGACGCGCCCGGCTCGAAGATCGGCTGCCCCGAGGTCACCCTCGGCCTGCTGCCGGGCGGAGGCGGCGTCGTTCGCACCGTCCGTCTCCTGGGGATCGCGGACGCCCTCCTCAAGGTGCTGCTGCAGGGCACCCAGCACAACCCGCGGCGCGCCCAGCAGAACGGCCTCGTCCACGAAGTGGCCGCCACCCAGGAGGAGATGCTCGCCAAGGCCCGCGCCTTCATCGAGGCCAACCCCGCCTCGCAGCAGCCCTGGGACAAGCCGGGCTACCGCATCCCGGGCGGTACGCCCGCCAACCCCAAGTTCGCGGCGAACCTGCCCGCCTTCCCGGCCAACCTGCGCAAGCAGACGGGCGGCGCCCCCTACCCGGCCCCGCGCAACATCCTCGCCGCCGCCGTCGAGGGCTCCCAGGTCGACTTCGAGACCGCGCAGGTCATCGAGGCGCGGTACTTCGTGGAGCTGGCAGCCGGCCAGACGTCCAAGAACATGATCCAGGCCTTCTTCTTCGACCTCCAGGCCGTCAACTCCGGTGCCAGCCGCCCCAAGGGCATCGAACCCCGCAAGGTCCGCAAGGTCGCCGTCCTCGGCGCCGGGATGATGGGCGCGGGCATCGCCTACTCGTGCGCCCGCGCGGGCATCGACGTCGTCCTCAAGGACGTGTCGCCGGAGGCCGCCCAGAAGGGCAGGAGCTACTCCGAGAAGCTGTGCGCCAAGGCCGTCTCCCGGGGCCGTACCACCCAGGAGAAGGCGGACGCGCTGCTCGCCCGCATCACGCCGACGGCCGACCCGCAGGACGTGGCGGGCTGCGACGCCGTCATCGAGGCCGTGTTCGAGGACCCGGCGCTCAAGCACAAGGTGTTCCAGGAGATCCAGCACGTCGTCGCGCCGGACGCGCTGCTGTGCTCCAACACGTCGACGCTGCCGATCACCGCGCTGGCCGAAGGCGTCGAACGCCAGGCCGACTTCATCGGACTGCACTTCTTCTCGCCGGTCGACAAGATGCCGCTCGTCGAGATCATCAAGGGCGAGCGGACGGGCGAGGCGGCCCTCGCACGCGCCTTCGACCTGGTCCGGCAGATCAGGAAGACGCCGATCGTCGTCAACGACTCGCGCGGCTTCTTCACGTCCCGGGTCATCGGGCACTTCATCAACGAGGGCGTGGCGATGGTCGGCGAGGGCATCGAGCCCGCGTCGGTCGAGCAGGCGGCGGCACAGGCGGGCTACCCGGCCAAGGTGCTGTCCCTGATGGACGAGCTGACGCTCACGCTGCCGCGGAAGATCCGCAACGAGAGCAGGCGGGCCGTCGAGGAGGCGGGCGGCACCTGGGCGACGCACCCGGCGGAGGCGGTGATCGACCGCATGGTCGACGAGTTCGGCCGGACAGGCCGTAGCGGGGGAGCCGGCTTCTACGAGTACGGGGAAGACGGCAAGCGGACGGGCCTGTGGCCGGGCCTGCGGGAGCACTTCACCCGAGAAGGCGCCGACATCCCCTTCAGGACTGTGCCTTTCGAAGACATGCAGGAACGCATGCTCTTCTCCGAGGCCCTCGACACGGTCAGGCTCCTGGAGGAGGGCGTCCTGACTTCGGTCGCCGACGCCAACATCGGCTCCATCTTCGGGATCGGCTTCCCTGGCTGGACGGGTGGCGTGCTGCAGTACGTCAACGGCTACGACGGCGGCCTCACCGGCTTCGTGACACGCGCGCGTGAACTCGCCGAGCGCTATGGGGAGCGGTTCACGCCGCCGGCGCTGCTGGTGGAGAAGGCGGAGAAGGGGGAGACCTTCAGCGACGCACGCTGACGTATCGCTCAGCGGTCGGTGGTGCCGGGGTTGCCGAAGATCCGGTCCACGCCCTCGCCGCGCAGGATGTCCAGGACGGCGAGCGCGGGACGGGTTCCCATAGGGGGCACCTCGTGGGGACTGCCGTTCCTGGCCGCGCTGCCGAAGGCGGACGACGCCCCCGAGTGGGTCCTCGGCGTCCACGAGGGCGCCGTCGTCTTCATGGCCGACGGCTACGCCCGCGGCACCGGCCGCCCCGCCTTCGCCAGCCTGCACATCGCCGCTGGGCTCGCCAACGGCCTGATCGGCCTGCTCAACGCCCGTCGCTCCCGCACTCCGCTCGTGGTGACGGCCGGCCAGCAGGACCGACGGCACCTCCAGCAGGACCCCATGCTCTCGGGCGACCTCGTCGGCCTGGCCGCCCCGCGGTGAAGGCTGCCTACGACGTCCAGCACGCCCGCGACCTGCCGCTCGCCCTGCGCCGCGCCTTCGCCCTGGCCGTACGGCCGCCCGCCGGGCCGGTGTTCCAGTCCGTCCCCATGGACCTGTTCGCCGGCCTGGAGCGGGCCGCCGTCCTGCTCGGCGACGCCGCCCGTCCCGCGATCGTCGCCGGTGACGGCGTGGGCCGCGAGGGCGCCCTCCCGGCCCTGGCGCGTACGGCGGAGACCTGCGGTGCGACCGTCCACCATCAGCCGATGGCCGACTGCCTGAACCTCCCGGCCACGCATCCCCTGTACGCCGGGATGCTGCCGCCCCGCCCCGCCACGACGCGATCCGCGCCGCGCTCTCCTCGTACGACATGGTCGTGATCGCCGGCGCGCACGCCTTCACCCCGCACCACTACAGCCCCGGCCCCGCACTCCCGCCCGGCCTCACCGTCGCCCAACTCGACTCCGACCCCGATGAGATCGGCCGTAACTTTCCCGCCGACGCGGGCCTGGTCGGAGCCCTCGGCCCGTCCCTGCACCGCCTCGCCGAACTCCTGCGCGAACGCGTGCCCGCCCACACCGCCAAGGGCCACATCCAGCAAGCCGGTTCCGCGCTGCTGAGCACTCACAGGTACCCACACCTTGTCACCCGCGCGCGAACCACGAGTGGAGCTGCTTCCTGACCGGGCAGACGCTCGATGGGTCAGACGGATCCGCCTTCCTCTGACGATCCGTCCTCCTTCGACGTGCCCTCCAGCCACTCGCGCAGCTCCTCCCTCAGCGACCGCTGAAAGGTCGTCAACAGAGCCTGCACGACCAGGGGTTGCATGTGCGCGGACAGCGACTTCACGTCCTGCGTGGCGCGTTCCGACACCTCGCCGCGGAACAGCCGCGACAGCTCGTGGGCCGCCGCGCGCGAGTGCTCGATCAGGACCTTCCGCGACGCCAGGATCGCCTCCTGCGACAGCGGTACGTCCAGCAGCGCCACGCCCAGCCGCAGCAGACCGAGGTCGACACGGCAGGAACCGTCCTCGACCGCCACCACGTTCATCGCGGCGAGCCGCTCCACGTCCTCGTCGCTCAGCGTCCGCCCCGCCCGCCGGTCCAGCTCCGCCCGGGTCACCGTTTCCACGGCGTCCGGCGCCCAGGAGGCGACCACGGCCCGGTGGATCGCGAGATCGTGGGCGCTCAGGTCCGGCGGCAGCTGCTGCACGTACCGGTCGATGGCCGCCAGCGTCATGCCCTGCTGCTGGAGTTCCTCGATGAGCGCCAGCCGGGCCAGGTGCTCCCGCCCGTAGTGCCCCACTCTCCGCGGACCGATCACCGGCGGGGGCAGCAGCCCTTTGGTGCCGTAGAACCGCACCGTGCGGACCGTCACGCCCGCCCGCGCGGCCAGCTCGTCGATCGTGAGGGTCGGCTCCCCGGTGTCGGTTCCGGTGTCGGTCGTCATGTGCAGCAGTATCGCTGTCTCATCAATTGTGTGAAACCTCCTGGGCACCCCGACCACCATGCTCGGAAGTAGCAGGTCAGGGCCACTGTCAGTGGCAGCGCCTACGGTGGCGTCATGTCGGAGATCAAGTATGTCCGGGGTGACGCCACCGTTCCGTCGGTGAAGGGCGTCAAGGTGATCGCCCATGTCTGCAACGACATCGGGGGATGGGGAAAGGGATTCGTCCTGGCGCTGTCGCGCCGCTGGCCGGAGCCGGAGGCGGCGTTCCGCGCCTGGCACCGGCACCGCGCGTCGAACGACTTCGGGCTGGGCGCGGTCCAGTTCGTGCAGGTTGATCCGTATGTGTGGGTGGCCAACATGGTCGGGCAGCGCGGGATCCGGACGGGCAGCGAGGGCGTCCCTGTTCGCTACGAGGCGATCGACTCGGCGCTGGAGAAGGTGGCGGACAAGGCGGCCGAGCTCGGCGCGTCCGTGCACCTGCCGCGGATAGGCTGCGGGCTGGCCGGCGGCAAGTGGTCGCAAGTCGAGCCGCTCATCGTCGAGCGGCTCGTGAAGCGGGGCATCGCCGTCACGGTCCATGACCATGGGGAGGGGCGGAGTTGAGCCGACCAGGACCGCGACCGGGGGACGTGCCGGAGCCGAGCAGCGACAACGACGTGCTCGTGCTGGGCGGCGCGGGCGTCGACACCATCGTGTACGTGCCGGAGCTGCCGCTGCCGTACGCCGACAGCTACATGATCGACTCCGGGATCCGCACCCGAGCCGGCCAGACCGGCGACTTCGTGGCCCTGGCGCTGAGCGCCCTCGGCCTGCGCATCCACCACCTCGACGTGCTCGGCGACGACCCCGAGGGCGACCTGGTCCGCGCCCTGCACCACGACCGGGGCATCGCGCTCACGGCCGTACCGCAGCCCGCCGGCACCAAGCGCGCGGTCAACCTGGTCGGGCCTGACGGACGGCGTCTGTCCCTGTACGACACCAGCCGCGCGTACGCGGACGACCGTCTGCCAGAGGCCACGGTCCGGACCCTTGCCGGGGTGAGCCGCCACGCCCATGTCTCCATCACCCACCCGTGCGCCCACGCGCTGCCGATCCTGCGCGAGACCGGCGTGACCCTCTCGACCGACCTGCACAACTGGGACGGCGAGAACCCGTACCACGAGCCGTTCGCCTACACGGCGGACGTTGTCTTCCTCTCCACGACCGCCCTGACCGACCCCGAGCGCACGATGCGCCGCATCGCCGAGCGAGGCCGGGCCGAGGTGGTCGTCGCCACGGCCGGGGCCGAGGGCGCGTTTCTGCTGGCCGACGGCGAGCTGATCCGCGTACCGGCGGTGACGCCACCAGCGCCCGTGGTGGACTCCAACGGCGCGGGCGACGCCTTCGCGGCCGGGTTCCTCTTCGGCCGTCTCAGCGGCGAGCCACCGCACCGGTGTGCCCTGTACGGCGCGGTGGCGGGCGCGTACGCCTGTACGGTGCCGTCGACGCAGGCTGAGGCGATAGGCCGGGGCGAACTCCTGGCCAGGGCGGCCGAGTTGGAGCCGGTGACCGGCACACACTAGGTGGCCCAAGGGAGTCGCTGGGCCACCCACCCGCTACTCAGTGCTCGTGTTCCTGCTCATGCACGTTGTTCGTCGCAGCGATCTTCTTCCACGACTTCGGCTGTGCGGGAGCCACCGCCACCTTCGCGATCGACGCCGCCCGGGCCGCCGGAGCCGTCGGCTTCGACGGCTGGAACAGCCAGGTGTCGAACAGCGTGCCCAGCGACTGCCCGGACACCTCCTCGGCGTACTTCTGGAAGTCGGCGACCGTCGCGTTGCCGTGCGCGAACTTCTGCGGCCAGCCCTTGAGGATCGCGAAGAACGCGTCGTCCCCGATCTCGTTCCGCAGCGCCTGGAGGGTCAGTGCGCCCCGGTCGTAGACGGCGATGTGGAACTGGTTCTCCGGGCCGGGATCCCCGGGCTTCACCGCCCAGAACGGGTCGTCGGCGGGACGCGAGGCGTACACGTGGTCGGCGATCTCCTGCGCCGTCCCCTCGCCCTCGTGCTCCGACCACAGCCACTGCGCGTACCGCGCGAAGCCCTCGTTGATCCAGATGTCCTTCCACCCGGCGACGGACACCAGGTCGCCGTACCACTGGTGGGCCAGCTCATGGACGACGACGGACACGTTCGAGCCGTTGGCGAACTGCCGCGGGCTGTAGAAGGGCCGGGTCTGCGTCTCCAGCGCGTACCCGGTGGTGGTGTTCGGCACGTACCCGCCGAGCGCGTTGTAGGGATACGGCCCGTAGTACTCGGCCAGCCAGTCGGCGACCTCCCCGGTCCGCTCGATGCTCGCCCGCGCCGCCCCCGCGTTGTCGCCCAGGTCCTTGCTGTAGGCGTTGAGGACCGGAATACCGCTCTCGGTGGTGCCGGTCGTGATGTCGAACTTCCCGACCGCGAGCGTGGCGAGATAGGTGGCCTGCGGCTTGTTGGACCGCCAGTTGAAGCGGGTCCAGCCGGCGCGTGAACTCGTCGACTGCAGCGTGCCGTTGGAGATGGCCTGCGTGCCGTCGGGCACCTGCACGGACACGTCGTAGGTGGCCTTGTCGAGCGGATGGTCGTTGCTGGGGAACCACCACCAGGCCGCCTCGGGCTCGTTGGCCCCGACGCCGCCGTCCGGAGTGCGGTGCCAGCTGGTGAACCCGTATGCCTGCTTCGACGACGGCACCCCGCTGTAGCGGACCACGACGGTGACGTCCGTGCCCTTGGCCAGCGGTGTCTTCGGCGTGATCTCCAGCTCGTGCTCGCCCGAGGTCGCGAACGACGCCTTCGCGCCGTTGACCCGCACCTCGCCGACGTCCAGCAGAAAGTCCAGATTGAACCGGGACAGGTCCTGCGTGGTGCGGGCGAGCAGGGCCGCCGTCCCCTCCAGCGTGTCCGTGGCCGGCTGGTACTTCAGCCGCAGGTCGTAGTGGGAGACGTCGTATCCGCCGTTGCCGTAGGCCGGGTAATAGGGATCGCCGATGCCCGGAGCGCCGGGGGAGTGGCTCGCGGCCGATGCCGGGATCGCCAGCATCAGCGAGGCCGCCGCCAGTGCGCCCGGCGCCATGATTCTGCGGTGCACGAAAGCTCCAAGTCGTGGGGGCAAGAAGTCTGTTCGGAGCCTATTGACTCCCTGTGCCCCCAGCATGTCCATGGCCGCCCCTGTCACACGATCGCCATTCGGCCGACCTGCGCCACCCGCCCCTCCCAGGGCCGTCACCTGTCCCGGCAGGCCTCCAGTTGCCCTCTTCTGTACGGGAGTTGACCGATGTACCGTCCGCGCATGCCGATAAGCACGCGCTTCATGATCTGGAGACCGCTCGCGACAGCGGCCGCGGCCGCCCTGACGGTCACGTTCCTGACGCCCGCCGGGGCACACGCCGCCCCGCGCGAGAGCAAGCCCGTCTACTCGTACGAGAACGCCATCCGCGAGGCCGTATGGGTGGACACCGGAATCGACTACGACCGTGACGGAAAGAGCGACCGCGTCGCCGTCGACGTCGTCCGGCCCCGCGAAGCCGCCCAACAGGGCCGGAAGATACCCGTCATCATGGATGCCAGCCCCTACTACTCCTGCTGCGGGCGCGGCAACGAGGGCCAGCGGAAGACGTACGACGAGAGCGGCAACGTCGTCCAGATGCCGCTGTTCTACGACAACTACTTCGTGCCGCGCGGCTACGCCTTCGTCGGCGTCGACCTCGCCGGCACCAACCGCTCCGACGGCTGCGTGGACGTCGGCGGCCGCTCCGACATCCAGTCCGCGAAGGCCGTCGTCGACTGGCTCAACGGCCGCGCCAAGGCCTACACCTCTCGTACGGGAAGCACGAAGGCCAAGGCCGGCTGGACCAACGGCAAGACCGGCATGATCGGCAAGAGCTGGGACGGCACCATCGCCAACGGTGTCGCCGCCACCGGCGTCGAGGGCCTGAAGACCATCGTCCCGATCAGCGCCATCTCCTCCTGGTACGACTACTACTTCCAGCAGGGCGCCCCGCTCTACGACTCCGGTCCCGACTGGCTGTCCGACTACGTCGACAGCCCCGACGCCCGCGCCAAGTGCGCCGCCGTCCAGCAGCAGCTCGTCGACGGCGCACCGCGCACCGGCGACTGGACGCCGCTGTGGACCGAGCGCGACTACGTCAAGGACGCCTCGAAAGTGGAGGCCAGCGTCTTCCTCATCCACGGCCTCCAGGACCTCAACGTCCGTATGAAGCACGTCGGCCAGTGGTGGGACGCCCTCGCGAAGAACGGCGTCGAGCGCAAGATCTGGCTCTCCCAGACCGGCCACGTCGACCCCTTCGACTTCCGCCGCGCCACCTGGGTCGACACCCTGCACCGCTGGTTCGACCACGAACTCCTCGGCTACGACAACGGCATCGACGACGAGCCGATGGCCGACATCGAACGCCACCCCGACCAGTGGGTGACGTCGAAGGTCTGGCCGCCGCGCGGCACGGACACCACGACCCTGCGCCCGGCGACCGGCACCCAGGCAGGCGTCGGCACCCTCGGCCTGACCCCCGGAACCGGCACCGAGACCTTCACCGACGACCCGCAGCACAGTGAGACCGACTGGGCCGCGCACATCGACCAGCCCACCCCCGACAAGGCGGGCTTCACGACCGAGCCGCTCACCCGCGACCTGCGCCTGTCCGGCTCCTCCAAGGTCACCGTCACCGCGACCCCGACCACCTCGACGGCCCACCTCAGCGCCGTCCTGGTCGACCTCGGCCCCGACACCATCCGTGACTACGCCAGGAGCGGCGAGGGCATCACCACCCTCACCGACCGCACCTGCTGGGGCGTCAGCACCACTGGTGACAGCGCTTGCTACAAGGAGACGCAGGCCAAGACGACGGACGTCGACTACACGGTCGTCAGCCGCGGCTGGGCCGACCTCGGCAACCACGCCTCCGACCTGACGGGCGTCCCGCTCACCCCGGGCAAGGCGTACACCATCACCCTCGATCTGGCGGCCACCGACCACGTCGTCCCGGCCGGGCACCGCCTCGCCCTGATCGTCGCGGGCACCGACCAGGACCTGATCGACCCGCCGTCGACCACGCCGACGCTGACGCTCGACCTGTCCCGGACGAAGGCCAGCGTCCCGCTGGTCGGCGGTGCCCCCGCGTTCGCCCGCGCCACCGCCGGCTCCGTGACCGCCGTACCTGAGGCCACGGTCCTCGACGGCGTGACCGCGCCGAGCACCGTCCAGCGCGTCCCGGGGGGAGGCCGGTGACCCGGATCCGCGCCCTGACCCTCACCACGGCGGCCCTGGCCGCGTCCCTCATGGCGGTACCGGCCCAGGCGGCCGACGCCCCGCCGCGCACCGGCTTCGAGCAGTCGAACGGCGCCCGCTGGACCAGTCAGCCCGAGGAACAGGAGCTCCTCGCGGCCCTCGACCGGGCGAGCGACCGGGTCTCCGTCGCCCGTATCGGTACGACGAAGCAGGGCCGTCCGCTCCAGCTCGTCCGGATCGGCACCCTCCCCCACTCTCGGCTTCGCTCGAGCGGGGGGACCCCCATCGCCCCGAACAAGGTGCTCCTCGTGTGCAGCCAGCACGGCGACGAGCCGTCCGGCCGCGAGGCCTGTCTGTCCACGGTCCGCGACCTGGCCTACGCCAAGGACCCGCGGACCCGGCGCTTCCTGGACCGCACCACGGTGCTGGTCGTGCCCACCGCCAACCCGGACGGCCGGGCCGCCGACACCCGCGGCAACAGCGACGGCGTGGACATCAACCGCGACCACATCGCCCTGCGGACCGCCGAGGGCCGCGCCATGGCGGCCCTCGTCCGGGACCAGCGCCCCGACGTGGTCTACGACCTGCACGAGTACGGCGCCACACCCCCGTACTACGACAAGGACCTGTTCGACCTCTGGCCCCGCAACCTCAACACGGACCCGCACGTCCACGACGAGGCCCGGGCCTTGTCCGAGGGATACGTCCGCCCCGCCGCACAGAGCGCCGGCCACTCCACCGGCACGTACGGCATCTGGACCGACCCCGAGACCGGCGACCCGATCAGACAGGTCGCCGGTGACGGGCAGGAACGCATCCTGCGGAACATGTCCGGCGTCAAGCACTCGGTGGGCCTGCTCATCGAGAGCCGCGTCGACCCGCTCACGGACGCGGAGAAGGCGGACGAGGCGCTGAACAACCGGCGCCGGGTGAGCTCCCAGCTCGCCGCGCTGGAGGGACTGTTCGGCTTCGCCGACGAGCACCGCGGACAGGTCGAGGCGGCCACCGGCACGGCCCGCCGCGCGGGGTACGCCGACACCGGTCCCGTCTACGTCGGCGGTGCCGACAACGACGCGCCCGAACCGGCCGAGGTGATCCAGGACCCGCCCTGCGGCTACCGGCTCACCGCCGACCAGTACACGGATTTCAAGGACGAGCTGGCCCTGCACGGAGTCCGGTCGAAGGCGACCTCCACCGGTGCCTACGTCCCGCTCCGCCAGTCCCTGCGCGCCCTCGTCCCCCTGCTCCTCGACGAGCGCGCGCCGTACCACGTCACGGTCGGGGAGCCCGACACCGACTGCTGATCCGGCTCACGTCCCGGAGGGGGCGGCCAGCCCGGCCGCCTCCTCCGCACAGCCCCACGCCACGGTGATGCCCGCACCGCCGTGCCCGTAGTTGTGCACCAGCACCCGACCGTCCGGCAGCGGTTCACGCTCCAGCCGGACCGCGTCCCGCACGGGCCGCAGCCCCACCCGGTGCCCCAGCACCCGGGCCCCGGCGATCTCCGGCCGCAGCGCCGCACACCGCCGTACGATCGCCTCCGCCACCGCGGGATCCGGCTCCAGCGACCACCCGCCCTCGACCGCCGTACCGCCGAGCAGCAATCGCCCCGGCTGCGGGAAGAAGTACGCCATCTCCCCGTCGGCGTCGGTGGAGGTCAGCCAGGTGTCGATGCCCGGGTTCTCCACGACCACCAGCTGCCCGCGCACCGGCCGCACGGACGCGTCCGGCACCAGCTCCCGGGCACCCAGCCCCGTGCAGTTGACCACGACCGGCGCCCCGGCCTCGGCGAAACCGGAGACGGTGCGTGTCTCGATCGTCCCGCCCGCCTTGAGGAACCGTTCCCGCAGCCACGGCAGATGGGTCGACATGTCGATGAGCGGCAGCCGCGCCCACAGCCCCGTCCCGGCGTACTCCTCGGCCGTCGACGCACGCAGCCCCGGCACCCGCGCGGCCGCCCACGCGTCGGCCCCGTCCAGATCCGCCTCGCCCAGTACCCCTTCGACCATGCGTACGCCGGTGAGCTCGGGGTACGCCGCCAGCTCCGCGTACACGGAGAGGGAACGCAGCGCCCACTCGCGCGCCTGCGTGACCGGCTCGATCCGGTACGGCCACCACAGCGCGCCCGCAACCGCCGAGGTGGTCCGCTCGACGGGATCTCGCGTCCACACGCGCACCCGACTGCCGCGCTCGGCGAGGACGACGGCCGTCGTCAGCCCGATCACCCCGCCGCCGACCACGATGACATCGCTGCTCAGGCCACTGTCCATGCCGGGACGTTAGCGGAATGCGTCATGCCGTGCTCATATCGCCCCTGCTGTGGGGATACTCACAGCATGTCTGCCGAGTACGCGACCTTCGGCCTGGCACCGGCGATGCGTGCCGGTGGAGTCCTCGCCAACGGTGACTACCAAGTGCACCGGGACTTCGTGGACTTCATCGTCGACGGACGCCCGCTGCTGTTCCAGCTCTCCGACCTCGACGCCGTCTCCCCACTCGCCTCCGACGTTCCGCCCGCGATCTTCACCGCACAGGTCCGCAGCCTGCTCCTGGAGGCGGAGGCACCGCTTCCGGGCGGGCGCTATGTCATCTACGGCTGCCCGGAATGCGAGGACCTCGCCTGCGGTGCCGTCACCGCGGTCATCGACAAGGAGGGCGACGACTACATCTGGCGGGACTTCGCCTGGCAGACGGACGTGGCTGCCGACCTCGGCCTCAACGGCTACCACGGCATAGGGCCCTTCCGCTTCCACGGCGCCGAGTACCGGGCGGCGCTGGGCTCGCTGCTCGACGGCGACTCCGGTGGCGCGCGGCGCCGGGTGCTCCTGATCGGCGCCCGTGTCGCCCTGCTGGCCAAGCTCGCCGCCGCCCTGCGCACCATCGGTATCGGCGCCGACATCACCCGCGACGCCGAGGGCGTCCACGCCGACGAACTGCGTGCCTACGGTGCCGTCGCCTTCGGCCGCGGGATCGGCGAGGAGCAGCGGGCCGCCGTACGCCGCTCCTTCGAACGTGCCGGCGTCGAGGTGACGTACGTCGACGGCCTGGCCCCGATCGTCCCGCTCCTCGTCGCCCAGATCGAACACGCCCTGGACCGCAGCCCGCGGGAACAGCGCCGACTGACCCACCTGGTGGCCGCCGGCGGCGAGGCGGGCATCGAGGTCACCTCACCCTGCCGGGTCCAGCTCACCGCGTACCGCCTCGACCGCCTCTACCGCACCCACACCCATGAGCTCTTCGACGGCATCCTCGAACCCGGCCGCCATCGCATCGCCCTGGACGCGAAGGCGGTGAAGGGGGAGTCGTTCGTGGTGGCGCGCACGTCGGGGAGCGTGCTGGTGGAGGCGATGGCGCGCTGAAACCGGGACGCGTGCGGTGCGGTACGGCCGTTAGGATCGGCGGTCTGATGACTGCCACCCTCGTCGCCAAGAACCTCGCCGCCGGCCACGGCGACCGCTCCCTGTTCAGCGGGCTCGACCTCGTCGTCGCGCCCGGAGACGTGATCGGGCTGGTCGGCGCCAACGGCGCCGGCAAGTCCACCCTGCTCCGGATGCTCGCCGGCCTGATCGCGCCGGAGGAGGGCGAGCTGCGCCTGTCTCCGCCCACGGCGACCGTCGGCCACCTCCCGCAGGAGCCAGAACGGCGCGAGGGCGAGACCGTACGGGACTTCCTGGCCCGCCGCACCGGCGTCGCCGAGGCCCAGCGGACCATGGACGAGGCGACACAGGCCCTGGTCGACGGCGCCCCCGGCGCGGACGACGCGTACGCGACCAGCCTGGAGCGCTGGCTGGGACTGGGTGGCGCCGACCTCGACGAGCGGGCCGAGGAGGTCGCCGACTCGCTGGGCCTGGCGGTGGACCTGGACCAGCCGATGACGTCCCTGTCCGGCGGCCAGGCCGCCCGCGCCGGCCTCGCCTCCCTGCTCCTCTCCCGCTACGACGTCTTCCTGCTCGACGAGCCGACCAACGACCTGGACCTGGACGGCCTGGAACGCCTCGAACGCTTCGTGAGCGGCCTGCGTGCCGGCACGGTGGTCGTCAGCCACGACCGGGAGTTCCTCACCCGCACCGTCACCAAGGTCCTCGAACTGGACCTCGCCCAGCAGCAGATCAACCTCTACGGCGGCGGATACGCGGCCTACCTGGAGGAACGCGACGTCGCCCGTCGGCACGCCCGCGACGACTACGAGGAGTACGAGGGGAAGAAGAACGCCCTTGAGGACCGGGCCCGGACGCAGCGCTCCTGGATGGACAAGGGCGTGAAGAACGCGCGCCGCAAGGCGGGCAACGACAACGACAAGATCGGCCGCAAGTTCCGCAGCGAGGCCAGCGAGAAGCAGGCCGCCAAGGCCCGCCAGACGCAGCGCATGATCGAGCGCCTCGACGTCGTCGAGGAACCCCGCAAGGAGTGGGAACTGCGGATGGAGATCGCGTCGGCACCGCGCTCCGGCGCGGTGGTCGCGACCCTGCGCGACGCCGAGGTCCGCCGCGGCGGCTTCACCCTCGGCCCGGTGTCCCTGCAGATCGACTGGGCGGACCGGGTGGCGGTCACCGGAGCCAACGGCGCCGGCAAGTCGACCCTGCTCGGCGCCCTCCTCGGCCGCGTCC
Source organism: Streptomyces dysideae (assembly GCF_001514305.1). Taxonomy (GTDB): domain Bacteria; phylum Actinomycetota; class Actinomycetes; order Streptomycetales; family Streptomycetaceae; genus Streptomyces; species Streptomyces dysideae. The sequence goes on along the minus strand of NZ_KQ949086.1, from coordinate 178,869 downwards.
CGCTGACCGCGGGCCAGGCGTCACTCGGCTCGGGCGTCCTGATCGGCGAGGTGGACCAGGCCCGCAAGCTGTTCTACGGCCCGGAGGGGCTGCTGGACGCCTTCTGCGCGGCGGTCCCGGACACCGAGCCGGTGGAAGTCCGCACCCTGCTGGCCAAGTTCGGCCTGAAATCCGACCACGTCCTGCGCCCCGCGGCCACCCTCTCCCCGGGCGAACGCACCCGAGCGGCCCTCGCCCTCCTCCAGGGCCGAGGCGTCAACCTCCTCGTCCTCGACGAACCGACCAACCACCTCGACCTCCCGGCCATCGAGCAACTGGAATCGGCCCTCGACGCCTACGAGGGCACCCTGCTCCTGGTCACCCACGACCGGCGCATGCTCGACGCGGTCCACGTCACCCGCCGCCTGGAGGTCGCCGACGGCAAGGTGACCGAACGCTAGGGCGCGTGCGTCAGCCCTTGGGCCTGTGCGTCAGCGCTTGGGGCGCAGCAGCGCGCAGACGAAGTTCTCCTGTACGGCGCGCAGCTTCCGCAACAGACCGGGCTTCAGGGCCTGGTTGATCTGGGTGGTGGCGGAGAAGGTCAACGACCCGCGCCCGTCCGGCGTGGCGGCGATCAGCTGCGTGTAGCCGAGGGTGTTGCCGGTGTGCCCCAGCACCACGCCGCATCGGGTCGTGTACCGGAAGACGGCGAGTCCCGCGGCGTTGCGTCCCGGCCCGGCGGGCTCGGACGCTGCACCGCGGATCCAGCGCCTCTGCTCCCGCACGACGTGGCGTCCGTACAGCCGGCCGCCGGCGTAGCCGCGGACGAAGCTGGTCATGTCGGTGGGCGTGGAGACGATGCCACCCGAGGCCCACACCCCGGACATGCCGAGGACCTCGCTGACGTCCTCCGGCGGTGCGGGCGGGTCCACGTCGTAGCCGTGCAGGTAGGGCCTCGGCGTCCGGTAGCCCTGCGGCAGGCTCGTGTGGCGCAGGCCCAGCGGCCGGTACACCAGCTCGTCCAGCAGACGCTCGTACGGGATGCGGGTGGCTGCTTCCGCCATCAGGGCGACGGCGATGTTGTCGGAGTTGGAGTACTGGTACCGGGAGCCGGGCCGGAAACGCAGAGGCTGGTCGGCGACGTAGTCGAGCAGTCGGCGGGAGTCGAAGCGGTGCCGGGGGTCGGCGCGAACGGTGTCCACGAACGCCGGGGCCTGCGCGAAGTCGGGCAGGCCGCTGGTGTGGTTCAGCAGCTGGCGCAGCGTCACGGAGCCCCAGGCGCTCGGCAGGCGCGGCAGCCGCTCGCGCAAGGTGTCGTCGAGACGCAGGTGGCGGCGGTGGACGAGGGACAGCGCCACCGCGCCGCTGAACGCCTTGGCCGCACTGGCGATGCGCATGTGGTCATCAGGGTCGGGTCTGCGGCCGGTGCGCAGGTCCGCGACGCCGGCCCGGACGACCCGGCTGCCCCGGCCGTCGCGGAGAACGGCGATGACGCCGGGCGGGCCACTCGGCGTGCGGACCAGGTCGTCGAGCTGGTGCTGGAGCGCGTCGTAGGTGTTCGGTGCGGGCGGCGACGTGGCGGCAACCGCGGTGGCCGGGGCCAGCAGGGTCAGGCAGGTGGCGATGAGGGAGGCCGCTCCCGGACGGGGCCCGAGCGGGGAACGGCGGCGGGGTGGCGGTCGGCATCGGCTCTCCCTGAGCGGCGGCGGGCACGCGGGCTGGGCGTCCAGATTCGCCCGCCCGGATCCGTGCAGCCGCTCGTGCTACTGCACATGGTCCAACGGGCTGTGCCCTCCGGATCGGTCGAGCCGCGTCGCCATCCCCGGGTAGTCGACGACGATGCCGTCGTCGTCGAACTCGATGTCACTGCGGAAGTCGTCGGAGACGAAGCGAATCCGGCCCTGCCCGAGGTGCGTGTAGGTCTGCCGCGACGGCCGTACCGTCAGGCCCGGCACCGACACCCACGCCATCAGGAACTCCCGCTCGCCGGGCGCCCGATGGAGACCGTGGCGGAGCACCGGCATGGTGTTGGTGAGCGGGCACAGGCCCAGGTCGCAGTCGAGGGCGCCGTCGACGTCGGGCAGCGGCTCGCCGTCCGCGATCCAGCGGCCGTGGCCGTCGTGCCGCAGGTCCAGGGAGCGGGCGCCGGTCTGGGTCCGCGCCGTGACGCTCAGCCGACGGGTCACGAAGTCCTCGGCCGTCTCCAGTTCGTACGAGATCCAGTACGGCTGGGGCACGATGCCGACCGCACGGCCACGGGCCCGCAGGGAGCCGTCGGCGAACTCGGCCCAGGCGGTCTCGTAGCCCTGGCTCTCCGTGACGCTCCAGGTGATGACACGCGAAGTCGACATGCAGACACCCTACGAGCGGACCGGCCCGGAGCCTCCGTGTCGTACCGGAGAGTCCGGGCCGGTCACCGCCGGGTGCCTCAGCGCTTGCCCTTCTTCGGGTCCAGCAGACCTGCCCGGCGCAGTGCGTCGGCCATCGCGCTGTTGGCGGGCGGCGCCGCCTGACGCGAGCCGCCCCCGCCCCCGCCCCCGCCCCCGCTGGCCCCGCGGCCCTGCCGCTGCTGCGGCGGACGCCCGCCACCCCGCTGCTGCCGCCGCTCGCCGCCCGGATTCTGCTGCCGGTCCTGGGGCGCGGCCTCGTCGTCCAGCCGCAGCGTCAGCGAGATCCGCTTGCGCGGAACGTCGATGTCCAGCACCTTCACCTTGACGATGTCACCGGGCTTGACCACGTCCCGCGGGTCCTTGACGAACGTCTTCGACATGGCGGAGACATGCACCAGACCGTCCTGGTGGACGCCGACGTCCACGAACGCCCCGAAGGCCGCCACATTCGTCACGACGCCCTCCAGGACCATCCCGGACGACAGGTCGGAGAGCTTCTCGACGCCCTCCTTGAAGGTGGCCGTCTTGAACGCGGGCCGCGGGTCGCGCCCGGGCTTCTCCAGCTCCTTGAGGATGTCGGTGACCGTCGGCAGACCGAACGTCTCGTCCACGAAGTCGTCCGGCCGCAGCGACCGCAGCGCGCCCGTGTTGCCGATGAGCGAGGCCACCTCCTGCCCCGACGTCTTCACCATCCGCCGCACCACCGGATACGCCTCCGGGTGCACGCTGGACGAGTCCAGCGGGTCGTCGCCGCCCCGGATCCGCAGGAAGCCCGCACACTGCTCGTACGCCTTGGGCCCGAGCCGCGCCACGCCCTTCAGCTGGGTGCGCGACTTGAAGGGGCCGTTCGCGTCCCGGTGCGCCACGATGTTCTCGGCCAGCCCGGACGTGATGCCGGAGACCCGGGCGAGCAGCGGCGCCGACGCCGTGTTGACGTCGACCCCGACGCCGTTCACGCAGTCCTCCACCACTGCGTCCAGCGACCGCGACAGCTTCACCTCCGACAGGTCGTGCTGGTACTGCCCGACCCCGATCGACTTCGGGTCGATCTTCACCAGCTCGGCCAGCGGATCCTGCAGCCGCCGCGCGATCGACACCGCGCCGCGCAGCGACACGTCCATGTCGGGCAGCTCCTGCGAGGCGAACGCGGACGCCGAGTACACGGAGGCGCCCGCCTCGGACACCATCACCTTGGTGAGCTTCAACTCCGGGTGTCTGGTGATGAGTTCAGCGGCGAGCTTGTCGGTCTCCCGGGACGCCGTGCCGTTGCCGATCGCCACCAGCTCGACCGTGTGCTCCTTCGCCAGCCGCGCCAGCTTGGCGATCGCCTCGTCCCACTTGTTCGCCGGGACGTGCGGATAGATGACGTCCGTCGCGACGACCTTGCCGGTCGCGTCGACGACGGCGACCTTCACGCCCGTACGGAACCCGGGGTCCAGGCCCAGCGTCGCGCGCGTGCCGGCCGGGGCGGCCAGCAGCAGGTCGCGGAGGTTCGCCGCGAACACGTTGACCGCCTCGTCCTCGGCGGCCGTACGCAGCCGCAGCCGCATGTCGATGCCGAGGTGCACGAGGAGCCGGGTCCGCCAGGCCCAGCGGACCGTGTCCGTGAGCCACTTGTCGCCGGGGCGACCCCGGTCGGCGATCCCGAACTTCGAGGCGACGATCCCCTCGTACGACGAAGGAACCGATGACGATTCAGTCTGCTCCTCGGGCTCCAGGACGAGGTCGAGGACCTCCTCCTTCTCGCCGCGCAGCATCGCCAGGATCCGGTGCGAAGGCAGCTCGGTGAACGGCTCGGCGAAGTCGAAGTAGTCGGCGAACTTGGCGCCCGCCTCCTCCTTGCCCTCGCGCACCTTGGCGGCCAGCCGCCCGCGCACCCACATGCGCTCGCGCAGCTCGCCGATCAGGTCGGCGTCCTCCGAGAACCGCTCGGTGAGGATCGCCCGGGCTCCGTCGAGTGCGGCCTGCGGATCGGCGACCCCCTTGTCGGCGTCGACGAACGCGGCGGCCGCCGCGAGGGGGGCGACCGTCGGGTCGCCGAGCAGGCCCTCGGCGAGCGGTTCGAGGCCCGCCTCGCGCGCGATCTGCGCCTTGGTGCGCCGCTTGGGCTTGTACGGCAGGTAGATGTCCTCCAGCCGCGCCTTGGTCTCGGCGCCGCGGATCCGCGCCGCCAGCTCCTCGGTGAGCTTGCCCTGCTCGCGCACCGAGTCCAGGATCGCCGTCCGCCGCTCCTCCAGCTCCCGCAGATAGCGCAGCCGCTCCTCGAGCGCGCGCAGCTGCGCGTCGTCGAGCATCTCCGTCGCTTCCTTGCGGTAGCGGGCGATGAAGGGCACCGTCGAACCGCCGTCGAGCAACTCCACGGCAGCCCTGACCTGCCGCTCCCGTACGCCGAGCTCCTCGGCGATCCTGCCTTCGATGGACCCAACTGCGATGGACCCGGGTGTCGTCACGATCCCGTACCGCCTTCTCACTGAGGTTGCGCGGCAATTGTGGCAGGTGACACCGACAATCGGGGATCAGGGCGGCAACCCGGCCGGTCGGCGGGCCGCGTCAGGCCCTGCGGCGGCGCGTGGCGCCCGAGGCACCGCCGAACAGCCGGGCCAGGGCCCGGAAGGGCAGCGTCACCACGGTGGCGACGGCCGAGCCGATCTGCCGCAACACGTCTGCGATCGCGCGGAACATGAGAACGCACCTTTCCTCGCCCGGCCACACCGTGGCCGGCGGGGTCCGGGTACCGCGGCCACGGCCCGGCACACGGATTCAGCGCTTGCCGAACAGATCCGCCGGAAACGCCCCCGCCGCCGCCACGGCCCGGGCGAACCCGGTCGCGAGCTCCGTCAGCCGCGCGACCCCGTCCGCCCCGAGGTGCTCGTACGGGGCCCGGTCCAGCCGGTCCGTCTGCTCCTCGATCTCCGCGCGCAGCGCGAACCCCCGCTCCGTGAGCTCGCCCGCACCGTCCACCAGCCCGCGCTCCCGCAGTCGCCCCACGGCCGCGTCCCAGTCCTCCTCGGTCCAGCCGCGGGTGGTGAACACCCACTTCGGCGCCATGCCCTTGCCGGTCGCCGTGTGGGTGACCACGGCCTCCAGGCCGCCGAGGCCCGCGGACATCAGGGCGGTGAGATGACCGTCGCCCCGGTGCTCGCGCAGGAGGGTGGCGGCGTGGAAGTACGCCAGGTGCGGCTCCTCGGGAACCGGCAGGTCGGCGTGCGCGGCGTACAGCGGCCGGGCACTGCGGGAACAGGCCTCGGCGGCCCGCAGCGCGAGCCCGGCAGCCTCCGCGATCTGTGCCGACGCCACGGCCTCCTCGCCCAGCAGCCGGCGCAGCGTCGCGTCCACGGCACGCGCGCGTGCGGCCAGCACGTCCTGGGGCGAGGCGGTCTCCCACACCGCGGGCACATGCCGGGCCACGAGCTCGTACTTGTAGTTGTAGAACGCCGCCGCGACCGTGCCGGCCCCGACCGCTCCCATCGCGGCCGACCGCACCGCGAAGTTGACGGCCCTGGGGCTCGTGACGCCGAGGGCGGCCAGTTCCTTCCCCACGTCCGGGGAGAAGTAATGCGTCGCGTGCAGGGTGTTGAGCGCGTTGTGACAGCGGCGGCCGGCGCGCGGCTCGAGGGCGGCAGTAGTCATGCGGGCACGTTACCAACCGCTTGGTATGTGTTTTGCGCGCGTTCCCTTCTTGGCAGGAAAGGTGGGCTACTCGTCATTGCGGCCATCGGGCCGCCCGCCAAGAATCGAGGACATGGCGCAGCGAACCGTTCTCTTCGTGCTCTTCGACGACGTCCAGAGTCTCGACGTCACCGGCCCGCTGGAGGTCTTCGTGGGGGCCGAGCGGCACACTCCGGGCTCGTACCGCATCCGTACCGCCTCCCTGGGCGGCGCCCCCGTGCGCACCTCCGGAGGCCTGACCGTCGTCCCGGACGGGACCCTCGCCGACGCGCCCACCCCGCACACCCTCATCGTTCCCGGCGGCAAGGGCACCCGCGGCGCCGACCCGCGGCTGACCGACTGGGTGCGCGAGCACGGCGCCCGCGCCGAACGTGTGATCTCCGTCTGCACCGGCGCGATCCTGCTCGCCGAGGCCGGCCTGCTGGACGGCCGCCGGGTCACGACCCACTGGGCGTACTGCGGCAAGCTCGCCCGCGACCACCCGGCGATCGAGGTCGACCCGGACCCCATCTTCATCCGCGACGGACCCGTCTCCACCTCCGCCGGTGTCACCTCGGGCATCGACCTCGCCCTCGCCCTGGTCGAGGAGGACCTCGGCCGGGACGCGGCGCTCGCCATCGCCCGTCACCTGGTCGTCTTCCTGCGCCGACCGGGCAACCAGGCCCATTTCAGTGCCCAGCTCGCCGCCCAGACCGCCCAGCGCGAGCCGCTCCGCGAGGTCCAGCAGTGGATCAGCGACCACCCCGACGCCGACCTGACCGTCGAGTCCCTCGCCGCCCGCGCCAGCCTCTCCCCACGCCACTTCGCCCGCGCCTTCCAGACCGAGACCGGCATGACGCCCGGCCGCTACGTCGACCGCGTCCGCCTGGAACACGCCCGCCGCCTCCTGGAGGACACCGCCGACGGCGTCGAGACCATCTCCCGCGCCAGCGGCTACGGCACCCCCGAAGCCATGCGCCGAGCCTTCATCAAGGCCCTGGGCACACCCCCGACGGAATACCGCCGCCGCTTCCACCCGGCCGAGTCCCACTGACCCCGGTCGCTACCTCGAGGAGTCCGTACGAACACCGTCCACTGAGACCTGACGCGTGTCGCGTGACGCGAAGGGTGGCGTCCCATGGCGTGGTGTAGCGGCGCGGAGTTCATGACTCCGCAGGTCAGCACAGCTACGTGCCCGTCGCCCCGCAGGATTGTGGCGTGGCCGCCACTGAGCGGCGCGGACGTCGGTACGGAGGAACGGCCGGCACCTTCCCTCGGCGCACCGAGCGGACCCGCATGGCTACACCACGCCACGGCCCGCCGCCACGCGAAGCCCGGCGTCATACGCGAACCGCCCGCACCGCCTGCCGCAGTCCGGCGGCCGCCGAGATCCCGCCCTCCACCGAGTCCCGACGCGTGCCGCGCGAAGCCCGGCGCCACCCGTGAGCCAGCCGACCCGTCCACCGAAGCCCAGCGATCGAAGTGAGCCCGCCCGTCACCGAATCCTGGCGCGCGCCGCCTGAAGCCAAGCCCAGCGTCACACGCGACCCGGCCACCTCACCAACCGAAGCATCGCCCAGGGCGTCAGAGCCGAGTGCCCGTCGCTGCCTGGCCGACCATCCACCGAAGCCCAGCGCCCCACCGACGTCCAGCGAAAGGCCTCCCATGCAGATCGCCATCGTCCTCTTCGACCGTTTCACCGCCCTCGACGCCGTCGGCCCGTACGAGATCCTCTGCCGTCTTCCGGGCGCGGAGACCGTGTTCGTCGCCGAGCGGACCGGTCCCGTCCGTACCGACCATGGCAGCCTCGCCCTCACCGCCGACCAGACCCTCGCCGAGGTGCCGAGCCCCGACATCGTGGTCGTACCGGGCGGCCCCGGCCAGAGCCCGCAGATGGCCAACGAGACCCTCCTGGACTGGCTGCGCACCGCCGACGCCACCAGCACCTGGACGACGTCCGTGTGCACCGGCTCGCTGCTGCTGGCCGCCGCCGGACTCCTGGAAGGCCGGCGCGCGACCTCGCACTGGCTGGCCCTGGACTTTCTGAAGCCGTTCGGCGTCGAGCCGACGAGGGAGCGGGTCGTCTTCGACGGCAAGTACGTCACCGCGGCCGGTGTCTCCTCCGGTATCGACATGGGTCTCGCCCTGCTCGGCAGGATCGCCGGCGACGAGCGTGCCCAGGCGGTGCAGCTGGCCACGGAGTACGACCCGCAGCCGCCCTACGAGGCCGGATCCCCCCAGAAGGCTCCCGCCCACATCGTCGACCGGCTCCGGGGGCGCAGCCGCTTCATCCTGACGTAGTAGTCCAGGTGAAGCGCGGCTGCCTGCGCTCCAGGAACGCGGCGACCCCTTCCGCCCGGTCGTCGCTGCCGCGTGCCTGTTCGGCCCAGTGGGCGTCCCGGTCCGTACGCCCGTCGGCGAACTCCTTCGCCGCGGCCTGCGTCAGCTGCGAGCGGGATGTCAGGATCCGAGTGAACTCCGCAACTCGCTTGGCCAGTTCGCCCTCCGGCAGCACCTCGTCGACCAGTCCCGTGCGCAGCGCCCGCTCCGTGTCGATCAACTCGCCCGAGAACAACAGGTACTTGGTGGTCGCCGGCCCCACCAGCGACACCAACCGCCGCGTAGAGGGCGCCGCGTACACGATCCCGAGTTTCGCCGGTGTCACTCCGAAGAGTGAACCCTCCTCGGCGAACCGCAGATCGCAGGCCGCCGCGAGCTGTGACCCGCCGCCCACACAGTGGCCCCGAATCGCCGCCAGCGTGGGCTTCGGAAACGCGGCCAGGGCCTCCTCGGCGGCCACCGCGAGCCCCTGCGCCTCCTCGGAGGAGCCACGGAGTGTGGAGATGTCGGCTCCCGCGCAGAACGTGCCGCCCTCACCGGTCAGCACCAGGACCCGGACGGCCGGATCGGCGGCCAGCATGTCGAGCAGCGGCGGCAGGGCGCGCCACATCGCGGCCGTCATGGCGTTGCGCTTGGCCGGGTGGTGGATGACGACCGTGGCGACAGAGTCAGTGATGCGGTGCAGCAGCTGCGGCTCCATGGCCGGATGCTATCCGCCTGAGCCGAACGGCCGATCAAGAAGGGCCGCGGAGAGATCCACGGCACAGGGTGGCTGAAGGAGACACCCGAACGCGGAGGCGCCGATGGCCAGGCACACCAAGCCCAAGGGTGAGACGGCGAAGATGCAGCGCGGCTTCGGCTGGCTCGCCGTTCTCGGCGTGCTCCTGGTCCTCGTCGGCCTCGTCGGCCTCGTCTACACCGGCGTCGCCCACCTGACCTCGATGATCCTGTTCGGCCGGCTGCTGCTGATCGGCGGCGCCGTCGGCCTGCTGCACGCGATCCAGGCACGAGGCACCAACTTCTTCTGGCTCGGCGACAGGGGTCTCCCCGGCTCGAACGAAGTTGAGAGTCGGGGAAGGTCGCGGCCCTCAACATCGCGGCCGGCGTGGTGGTGATCCGCAGACCGGAGGCGGCGGCCGAGGCGCTGACCATGTTCACCGCGCTGCTCTTCCTCACCGGCGGGGTGTTCCGGCTGGTCGGCAGTCTGGTGGCGCGCGGCCCGCAGTTCGGCTGGGCGCTCCTCCAGGGCGCCTTCGACCTGCTCCTCGGCATCCTGGTACTGGCCTCCTGGCCGAGCAGCAGCAAGTGGGTCATCGGCACCTTCTTCTCCCTCGCCCTTCTCTTCGACGGACTCGGCCTGATCGCCACCGGCTTCGGCGGCCGCCGTATCGTCGGCATGGTCTCCGAGCAGCTGACCGCCGAAGGCGACAGGCGGAACGAATCGGACGACGCCGCGGGCATACCCGTACAACCCGAATAGTTCGTGAAGTCGGCCGCAAGGCGGACAGGATCGGTCCCGTATCCGATCGAGTCGCGCACCATCGGTCGTGAACGCTCGATATCGGCTGACTTCCGTTCATCCTCCGGCCCGGACCTGTGCGTTACCAACACTCGACGTGTGGTGACAATCGAGCGTAAGGGTGGCGACCGGACGATGGAGAACCACGGGCGCGGGTCCGGCCCACGCCCAGCAGGCGGCGCGGATGAGCCCTTCGACCAGAGGCCGCCGGATCCACTGCCTTACGAAGGCGTCTGGCGGTTCACCGCTCCCGCCGTGGACGCCTCGGTCCCGCAGGCCCGGCACGCCGTACGGGACCTGCTGTACCGCCAGGGCGTGCCGGTCTCCGACGACGTGGTCCAGGGTCTGCTGCTGATCGTCTCGGAGCTGGTCACGAACGCCGTACGGCACGCGGCGCTGCTGTCGCCGATGCTCGCCGTGGAGGTCGCCGTCGGCGCCGAGTGGGTGCGGGTGTCCGTGGAGGACAACCACCCCTACCGGCCCACCGCCCTGGAGGCCGACCACGCCCAGACCGGCGGCCGCGGACTGCTCCTGGTGCGCGAGATCACCCGGGAGGCGGGCGGCGCGTGCGACGTCGAGCACACGGCGAGCGGCGGCAAGGTGATCTGGGCCGCCCTGCCGCTCAAACCCGTGCGGGTGCCGTAAGGCCTTTCACCAGCCGGCGGACGCGCCCGTCAGCTCCCTGACCGCGGGACGGGCCGCGTCCAGCACCGTCATGAACCAGGACGAGAAGGTGTCCTTCGCGTGCCGCTCCGCCAGCTCGGCGGGCGTCACGAAGGCCGTCGCACCGACCTCCTCCGGGTCCGGCCGCAGCGGGGACTGCACCAGCCCGACGAAGAGGTGGTTGTACTCCTGCTCCACCAGGCCCGAGTCCGGGTCCGGGTGGTCGTAGCGGACCGTGCCCGCCTCCGCGAGCAGCGACGGCGAGACGCCGAGCTCCTCGTACGTCCGCCGGGCCGCCGCGGCGAACGGCGCCTCGCCCGGGTAGGGGTGGCCGCAGCAGGTGTTGGACCACACGCCGGGGGAGTGGTACTTGCCCAGCGCCCGCTGCTGGAGGAGCAGCCGGCCCCGCTGGTCGAAGAGGAACACGGAGAAGGCGCGGTGCAGTTGTCCCGGTGGCTGATGGGCGGCGAGCTTCTCCGCGGTGCCGATCGTCACGCCGTCCTCGTCGACCAGTTCCAGCAAAATCGCGTCTGCGGTGCCGTTCGACGGACTGTGCGTCGCGGTGGCAGGTGTGATCGGCATACCCATCCTTCACATCGGTCTTCGCGCCCCAAGTGTGCCGTACGAATCCGACACTCCCGGCAGTTGATCGTGCCCGGCGCGGCGGGCGGAGAACCGTCCGGGCGGGCCTGTGAGTCTGAGGACGCAACCGTGCGCCGGACCGCTGCATTCCGTCGTACGTGCGTTCCCAGGGGGCCCTTCGGGGGCTTCAGTGGCAGAGCTTCGCCTCGTGCTCGGCGTGCCCGCCGGGCTCCAGCTGGAAGGTGCAGTGCTCCACGTCGAAGTGATCGCCGAGGCAGCCCTGGAGTTCGTGCAGCATCTTCTCGTTGCCGATGGCGTTGATGACCTCGGAGCTGACGACCACGTGCGCGGACAGCACCGGCATCCCGGAGGTGATCGTCCAGGCGTGCAGGTCGTGGACGTCCTCCACGCCGTCGAGGGCGAGTATGTGCGCCCGCACCTTCGTCATGTCGACGTCCTTGGGGGCCGACTCCAGCAGGACGTCGAGGGTCTCGCGCAGCAGCTTCCAGGTGCGCGGCACGATCATCAGGCCGATGACGAGCGAGGCGATCGGGTCGGCGGCCTGCCAGCCGGTCGTCAGGATCACCAGCGCGGACAGGATCACCGCGAGCGAGCCCAGCGCGTCCGCCGCCACCTCCAGGAACGCGCCCCGCACGTTCAGGCTCTCCTTCTGGCCGCGCATCAGCAGCGACAGGGAGATCATGTTCGCGACCAGACCGACCGCACCGAACGCGACGGTCAGCCCGCCCTCCGTGTCGGCGGGCGTGATGAACCGCTGGATCGCCTCGTACAGGACGTAGCCGCCGACGCCGAGCAGCAGCAGACAGTTGGCGAGCGCGGCGAGGATCTCGGCGCGGGCGTACCCGAACGTGAGCTTCCCGGTCGCCGGACGGCCCGAGAAGTGGATCGCGAGCAGGGCCATGCCCAGGCCCAGCGCGTCCGTCGCCATATGGGCCGCGTCCGCGACCAGCGCGAGCGAGTCGGCGAGCACACCACCGACGATCTCGACCACCATGACGCCGAGCGTGATCGACAGCGCGACCCGCAGCCTGCCGCGGTACGCCGCGGTGGCCGTACCGCCGCTCGGCGCGTGCGTATGTCCGTGGTCGTGACCGGCCCCCATGAAACCGCCCTCCTGTGGTCGTCCGGGATCACAGTGAACTACGGGTGGGGGGTATGTGGCAACGCGGCACTGAACACCGTTGTCATGTGCCCTGACCTGCGGAAACGATCCGCAGGTCAGGGGCCTGGCCGATCATACGCCGTGGTGCAGCCGCCAGCCCTGCCAGGCCGACTCGACCATCTCGCGCACCCCGCGCCCGGCGGTCCAGCCCAGCTCCGCGGTGGCCAGGGCGGCCGAGGCGACCGCGCGCGGCGCGTCCCCGTCCCGGCGTCCCTCGACCACGGGTGGCCGGCGGTCCCCGGTGACCTCGCCGATGAGCGTGATCAGCTCGCGCACCGAGACGCCCTCGCCGCGGCCGATGTTGACCGTCAGGTCGCCGCTCCGGTCGCCGAGCCGCCGGGCGGCCGCCAGATGCGCCTCGGCCAGGTCGGCGACATGGATGTAGTCGCGGACGCAGGTGCCGTCCGGCGTCGGATGGTCGTCGCCGAAGATCCGTGGGGCCTCGTCCCGGGTGAGCCGGTCGAAGACCATCGGGACGATGTTGAAGACACCCGTGTCCGCCAGCTCCGGCGCGGCCGCCCCGGCGACGTTGAAGTAGCGCAGGCACACGGTCGAGATGCCGTGCGCCCGGCCCGCCGCCCGCACCAGCCACTCCCCGGCGAGTTTGGTCTCGCCGTACGGGTTCACCGGCGCGCACGGAGTGTCCTCCGTGATCAGATCCACCGCGGGGTTGCCGTACACGGCCGCCGACGAGGAGAACAGGAACCGTTTGATCCCGGCCTCGGCCACCGCCTCCAGCAGCGTCGCCAGGCCGCCCACGTTCTCCTGGTAGTAGCGCGTCGGCTGCGCCACCGACTCCCCGACCTGCTTGCGCGCCGCGAGATGCACCACACCCGTCATCGCGTGCTCCGCGAACACCCGCTTCAGCAGACCGCCGTCCAGCGACGAGCCACTGATCAGCGGCACCCCGGCGGGCAGCCGTGCGGGTACCCCGGCCGAGAGGTCGTCCAGCACGAGCACGCGCTCCCCGGCATCGGTCATGACCCGCGCCACGTGTGCCCCGATGTATCCGGCTCCGCCTGTGATCAGCCATGTCATGGTCGCTCACCCTATGCCGAGGCGCCCGCGGCACACACGATGTCCCGGATGCCCGGTCTGTGCCGCGCGGTTTGTGGGCCGGGCCCCGGATCCCCGATGATGATCGCGGCGAAGGCTTGTGCAAACTCCGCTGATCGGCCCGTGAACGGGCGGTGAACGTGGGCTTCCAGGTATCCGATAGCCTCTGCCGAATGCCGCCCGACCGGGCCCTGTCGTAGGGTGCCCGGCAAGGGGCGCCCCCACCATGTACATGTCCGGCGCCGTGGCGTCGGCACCCAGGGAGTGAGTTCGGTTGTCGACCGCCATCCTCACCGGTCAGCCGGTCCCCGGATCGTCGATCGAGGGCGATCTGCGGTCCCTCGGCTACGACGTGCGGGCCGCCTCCGACACCGCCGACGCCGAGACGCTGCTCGCCCAGGTGCCCGGTGACCAGCGGGTCGCCGTGGTCGACGCCGGCTTCGTGGGCCATGTCCACGCGCTGCGCCTCGGCCTCACCGACCCGCGCTTCCCGCTCGCCGCGATCCCGGGCGCCGTCACCGCCCAGCCGGCCGGCCGCCAGGCCCTGACCCGGGCGATCGCCCGCGAGAACGCCTCCGGCGGCGGCACAGCGGTCGCCGTCGACAGCCTCGCCGACCGCGTCGTCACCGCCCTGGCGGCCAACGGCGCCGAGGTGCACCGCCCCGAGCTCGGCAGTCTGGTCGCCGCCGTCCCCGCCGACCCGCAGGCCCGCAACGAGGCACGGCAGGCCGTCGCCGCCGTCGACGACGAAGCCGTACGCCTCAAGTCGGCCGTCAAGTCCCGCGACGGCTTCTTCACGACGTACTGCATCAGCCCGTACTCCCGCTATATTGCCCGCTGGTGCGCCCGCCGGGGCCTGACCCCGAACCAGGTCACCACCGCCTCCCTGATCACCGCGTTCATAGCGGCGGCCTGCGCGGCCACCGGCACCCGCGGCGGCTTCATCGCCGCCGGCGTCCTACTGATCGCGTCCTTCGTCCTCGACTGCACCGACGGCCAGCTGGCCCGTTACTCCCTGCAGTACTCCACCCTCGGCGCCTGGCTCGACGCGACCTTCGACCGCGCCAAGGAGTACGCCTACTACGCCGGCCTGGCGCTGGGCGCCGCCCGCGGCGGCGACGACGTATGGGCACTGGCCCTCGGCGCGATGGTCCTGCAGACCTGCCGCCATGTCGTCGACTTCTCCTTCAACGAGGCAAACGCCGGGGATTCCGACGCCACCGCCAACACCAGTCCCACGGCCGCCCTTTCGGACAAGCTCGACAGCGTCGGCTGGACGGTGTGGGTGCGGCGGATGATCGTGCTGCCGATCGGTGAGCGGTGGGCGATGATCGCCGTCCTCACGGCCGTCACGACCCCTCGCATCACCTTCTACGCGCTGCTCATCGGCTGCGCCTTCGCGGCGACGTACACGACGGCCGGACGCGTGCTGCGGTCGCTGACGCGGAAGGCGAAGCGGACGGACCGGGCGGCGCAGGCGCTGGCGGATCTGGCGGACAGCGGGCCACTCGCGGAAAGCCTCGCGCGCCTGTTGCAGAAGCTGCCCGCCAAGCCGCCGTTCGGCTCGCGCACCCTCGTGGCGCTTCCCGGCGCTGTGATCCTGGTCGCCGGCGCGTGGCTGGAGCCGTATGGCAGTTGGCTGCCCGTCCTCGGTGCCGTGCTGTACGCGCTCACCTCGGCCGCTGCCGTGGCACTGCCCCTGAAGGGTTCCCTGGACTGGCTCGTCCCGCCCTTCTTCCGGGCCGCCGAATACGGCACCGTCCTGATCCTGGCGGCCAAAGCGGACGTGAACGGGGCCCTTCCTGCGGCTTTCGGGCTGGTGGCGGCCGTCGCCTACCATCACTACGACACGGTGTACCGCATCCGCGGGAACGCCGGAGCGTCGCCGGCCTGGCTGGTACGCGCCATCGGGGGGCACGAAGGCCGGACGCTGCTTGTCACCGTTCTGGCCGTGGCACTGTCCGCCGCGCAGTTCAAGGTCGCGCTCACGGCGCTCGCCGTGGCCGTCGCCCTCGTGGTGCTCGTCGAGAGCATCCGCTTCTGGGTGTCCTCAGGGGCCCCCGCCGTACACGATGAAGGAGAACCCGCATGATCGGCCTCGTGCTCGCGGCCGGCGCCGGACGGCGTCTGCGCCCCTACACCGACAGCCTGCCCAAGGCGCTGGTGCCGGTGGGGCCCGCGGGTATAGAGGACTCGATCACGGTGCTCGACCTCACCCTCGGCAACTTCGCCGAGATCGGGCTGACCGAGGTCGCGATCATCGTCGGCTACCGCAAGGAAGCCGTGTACGAGCGCAAGGAAGCGCTGGAGGCGAAGTACGGCCTTCAGCTCACCCTCATCGACAACGACAAGGCCGAGGAGTGGAACAACGCCTACTCCCTGTGGTGCGGCCGTGACGCCCTCAAGGACGGCGTGATCCTCGCCAACGGCGACACCGTCCACCCGGTCTCCGTCGAGAAGACGCTGCTCGCCGCCCGCGGCGACGGCAAGAAGATCATCCTCGCCCTGGACACGGTCAAGCACCTGGCCGACGAGGAGATGAAGGTCGTCGTCGACCCCGAGAAGGGCATGACGAAGATCACCAAGCTGATGGACCCGGCCGAGGCCACCGGCGAGTACATCGGCGTCACCCTCATCGAGGGCGACGCCGCCCCCGAGCTGGCCGACGCGCTGAAGACGGTCTGGGAGACCGACCCTCAGCAGTTCTACGAGCACGGCTACCAGGAGCTCGTCAACCGCGGCTTCCGGATCGACGTGGCGCCGATCGGCGACGTCAAGTGGGTGGAGATCGACAATCACGACGATCTCGCCCGCGGACGGGAGATCGCGTGCCAGTACTGACCCGGCTGATTCCCTCGCCGCTCGTCGTGGACATCCGCCCGGGTGCCCTCGACGACCTGGCCTGTGTCCTCGCCGACGAGCGCATCTCGCACTCGGGCAGGCTCGCGATCGCCGTGAGCGGCGGCTCGGGTGCCCGACTGCGCGAACGGATCGCCCCCACACTGCCCGGCGCCACCTGGTACGAGGTCGGTGGCGGCACCATCGACGACGCGGTCCGGCTGGCGAGCGACATAAAGGCCGGCCACTACGACGCGGTCGTCGGCCTCGGCGGCGGGAAGATCATCGACTGTGCCAAGTTCGCGGCGGCACGCGTCGGCCTTCCGCTGGTCGCCGTCGCCACCAACCTCGCGCACGACGGCCTGTGTTCGCCGGTCGCCACCCTCGACAACGACGCGGGCCGCGGCTCGTACGGTGTGCCGAACCCGATCGCGGTGGTCATCGACCTCAACGTGATCCGTGAGGCTCCCGTCCGCTTCGTGCGCTCCGGCATCGGTGACGTCATCTCCAACATCTCCGCGGTGGCGGACTGGGAGCTGGCCAACCGTGTCAAGGGCGAGAAGATCGACGGCCTCGCCGCGGCGATGGCCCGGCAGGCCGGTGAGGCGGTGCTCCGGCACCCGGGCGGCGTCGGCGACGACGGCTTCCTGCAGGTCCTGGCCGAGGCCCTGGTCCTCACCGGTATCGCCATGTCGGTGTCAGGGGACTCCCGCCCGTCCTCCGGCGCCTGCCACGAGATCAACCACGCCTTCGACCTGCTCTTCCCCAAGCGGGCCGCCGCCCACGGCGAGCAGTGCGGACTGGGCGCCGCCTTCGCGATGTACCTGCGCGGAGCCCACGAGGAGTCGGCCTACATGGCCGAGGTGCTGCGCCGGCACGGGCTGCCGGTACTGCCGGAGGAGATCGGCTTCTCGGTGGACGAGTTCGTCCGCGCCGTGGAGTTCGCCCCGGAGACCAGGCCCGGCCGCTACACGATCCTCGAACACCTCGACCTCAAAACCGAACAGATCAAGGACATCTACGCCGACTATGTCAAGGCCATCGGTAGCTGAACTCCGTCCGGTCGTGCACCCCGCAGGGGTGAAGGACCGGCGCAGCGGTGAGCACTGGATGGGACGCCTCTACATGCGTGAGGTGTCCCTGCGGGTCGACCGCTATCTGGTCAACACCAGGGTCACGCCCAACCAGCTCACGTACCTGATGACCGTATGCGGTGTGCTCGCGGCCCCGGCACTGCTCGTGCCGGGGATCCCGGGCGCCGTCCTCGGCGTCGTCATGGTCCAGCTCTATCTGCTGCTCGACTGCGTGGACGGCGAAGTCGCCCGCTGGAAGCAGCAGTTCTCGCTCGGCGGGGTCTACCTGGACCGGGTCGGCGCCTATCTCACCGACGCCGCCGTGCTCGTCGGCTTCGGCCTGCGCGCCGCCGACCTGTGGGGCACCGGCCGGATCGACTGGCTGTGGGCGTTCCTCGGCACGCTGGCCGCCCTCGGCGCGATCCTCATCAAGGCCGAGACCGACCTCGTCGGCGTCGCCCGCCACCAGGGCGGGCTGCCGCCGGTCAAGGAGTCGGCGTCCGAGCCGCGCTCCTCCGGCATGGCACTGGCCCGCCGGGCCGCCGCGGCGCTGAAGTTCCACCGGCTGGTCCTCGGCATCGAGGCGTCCCTGCTGATCCTGGTCCTCGCGGTCCTGGACACCGTGCGGGACGACCTGTTCTTCTCCCGCCTCGGTGTCGCGGTGCTGGCCGGCATCGCCCTCCTGCAGACCCTGCTGCACCTCGTGTCCATCCTCGTGTCGAGCAGGCTGCGGTGAGCGCCGTGGTCACTTCCAACCTGAAGGTCGGCGCGGTCATCATCACCATGGGCAACCGCCCCGACGAACTCCGCGCCCTCCTCGACTCGGTCGCCAAGCAGGACGGCGACCAGGTCCAAGCCGTGGTGGTCGGCAACGGCTCGCCCGTCCCGGACGTCCCCGAGGGTGTCCGCACCGTCGAGCTGCCCGAGAACCTCGGCATCCCCGGCGGCCGCAACGTCGGCATCGAGGCCTTCGGCCCCAGCGGCCGCGACGTCGACATACTGCTCTTCCTCGACGACGACGGCCTCCTCGCCCAGCACGACACCGCCGAACTGTGCCGCCAGGCCTTCGAGGCCGACCCGAAGCTCGGCATCATCAGCTTCCGCATCGCCGACCCCGACACCGGCGAGACCCAGCGCCGCCACGTCCCGCGGCTGCGTGCCTCCGACCCGATGCGCTCCTCCCGGGTCACCACCTTCCTCGGCGGCGCCAACGCCGTCCGCACCCAGGTCCTCGCCGACGTCGGCGGCCTCCCGGACGAATTCTTCTACGCCCACGAGGAAACCGACCTGGCATGGCGGGCCCTCGACGCGGGCTGGATGATCGACTACCGGTCCGACATGGTGCTGTACCACCCGACGACCGCGCCCTCCCGGCACGCGGTCTACCACCGCATGGTCGCCCGCAACCGCGTCTGGCTCGCCCGCCGCAACCTCCCCGCCCTGCTCGTCCCGGTCTATCTGGGCGTGTGGATGCTGCTCACACTCCTGCGCCGACCCTCGCGGCCCGCGCTGAAGGCATGGTTCGGTGGATTCCGGGAAGGCTGGTCCACCCCGTGCGGACCCCGCAAACCCATGAAGTGGCGTACGGTGTGGCGGCTGACTCGACTGGGCCGACCTCCTGTCATCTGACAAGCTCGTTCCCTGAGAGCAACCGGGCCGCAAGCAGGCCCCAGGCTCATGCCAAGCCCGCACAGGCTGCGCATCTCGAAGACGAAAGTTTCCACTGGTGAGTGAGACAACGCACGACGGCGGAGTCGCGGTGAGCGCGCCTCCGTCGCCCGACGAGGGCCTCACGGCGGCACAGCTCGCCGCCAAGTACGGGCTGTCCGTGAGCGGCGCCCGCCCCTCGCTGCCCGAGTACGTCCGCCAGCTCTGGGACCGGCGGCACTTCATCCTCGCGTTCTCGCGGGCGAAGCTGACCGCCCAGTACAGCCAGGCGAAACTGGGCCAGCTCTGGCAGGTGGCCACCCCGCTGCTGAACGCGGCCGTGTACTTCTTCATCTTCGGCCTGCTGCTGGGCGCCCGGGAGGGCATCCCGCACGACATCTACGTACCGTTCCTGGTCACGGGCGTGTTCGTGTTCACCTTCACGCAGAGCTCGGTCCTCGCGGGCGTACGCGCCATCTCCGGCAACCTGGGCCTGGTGCGGGCGCTGCACTTCCCGCGGGCCGCGCTGCCGGTCTCGTTCGCGCTGCAGCAACTCCAGCAGCTGCTGTACTCGCTGGTCGTGCTCGTCGTGATCATGCTGGCCTTCGGCTCCTACCCCGACCTGTCCTGGCTGCTGGTGGCGCCCGCGCTGGTCCTGCAGTTCGTCTTCAACACGGGGCTCGCGCTGATCTTCGCCCGCATGGGCAGCAAGACCCCCGACCTGGCCCAGCTGATGCCGTTCGTCCTGCGTACCTGGATGTACGCGTCGGGCGTGATGTTCAGCATCCCGGCGATGCTCGCCGACAAGAACGTGCCGGGCTGGCTCACCGACGTCCTGCAGTGGAACCCCGCCGCGATCTACATGGACCTGGTCCGCTTCGCGATGATCGACGGGTACGGCTCCTCGTACCTGCCCTCCCATGTGTGGGCCTTCGCGCTGGGCTGGGCCGTGCTGGCCGGCGTGATCGGCTTCGTCTACTTCTGGAAGGCGGAGGAGAGGTACGGCCGTGGCTGAGCGAACCCCCGGGGACCGCGTCCCCACCGTCATCGCGGACGAGCTGCACATCGTCTACCGCGTCAACGGCACCAAGTCCGGCAAGGGCAGCGCCACCGCCGCCCTCAGCCGCATCCTGAAGCGAGGCTCCGACGACGCGGCGCGCGGCGTACGCAAGGTGCACGCCGTGCGGGGCGTCTCCTTCACCGCCTACCGCGGCGAGGCCGTCGGCCTCATCGGCTCCAACGGCTCCGGCAAGTCGACCCTGCTGCGCGCCATCGCCGGCCTGCTCCCCGCAGAGAAGGGCAAGGTCTACACCGACGGCCAGCCCTCCCTGCTCGGCGTCAACGCGGCCCTGATGAACGACCTCACCGGCGAGCGGAACGTCATTTTGGGCGGTCTCGCCATGGGCATGTCCCGCGAGGAGATCCGGGAGCGCTACCAGGACATCGTCGACTTCTCCGGCATCAACGAGAAGGGCGACTTCATCACCCTCCCGATGCGCACCTACTCCTCCGGCATGGCGGCCCGGCTCCGCTTCTCCATCGCCGCCGCCAAGGACCACGACGTCCTGATGATCGACGAGGCCCTGGCGACCGGCGACCGCAAGTTCCAGAAGCGCTCCGAGGAGCGCATCCGCGAGCTGCGCAAGGAAGCCGGCACGGTGTTTCTCGTCAGTCACAACAACAAGTCGATCCGTGACACCTGCAACCGCGTCCTGTGGCTGGAACGCGGTGAGCTGCGCATGGACGGCCCGACCGACGAGGTCCTCAAGGAGTACGAGAAGTTCACGGGGAAGTAGTCCACCCGGACATGGGCCGACCGGCCCACCCGGCTTACCGGGGCCCCGCCGGAACTGCTCCGGCGGGGCCCCGCGTCTGCAAAGGAAACGCCAACTCCGGCCGTCCTTAGGAATCTTGACACCAATCGGTGCGTTGTTGTGATGTGCAGGACACCCCGGCGAACCTCGCTGCGTTGTACAACGTAAGCTGTACCGGGTCTCTAAACGCAGCAAGTGGGGCGATAATGCGCAACACCCTCGCCCAGCGCCACGGCGCGGACAACCGGGCGGCGTGTCCGAAATAGTGTGCATTGGGTCGGCGGTGTAGAACGGGAGATGTGACGGCAATGGCTACGGAAACTCCCCAGCTCCACGCAGCATGCGCCGTCCCCGCCCCGGGCAGTCAGCGGTGACGGGAACCGGCACGCCGCACGCCGGCGATGCGGAGCGCGGCACACTCGGCAAGGCCGCGGCGGAGAACTTCCCGGTGGCCCCGTTCTTCGTGCCCAGGGCCTGGCGCACCGACCTCATGGCCGTCTACGGCTTCGCCCGCCTCGTCGACGACATCGGCGACGGCGACCTCGCCCCCGGCGGTGCCGACGCCCGCCTGCTCGGCGTGCCGCCCGAGGCGGCCGAGGACCGCACGGTGCTGCTGGACGCCTTCGAGGCGGACCTGCACCGGGTCTTCGACTCGACCCCGCGCCACCCCCTGCTGCGCCGCCTGCAGCCGACGGTCCGCCGCCGCTCACTGACCCCCGAGCCCTTCCTCGGCCTGATCGCGGCCAACCGCCAGGACCAGCTCGTGGCGCGGTACGAGACCTACGACGACCTCCTTGCCTACTGCGAACTGTCCGCGAACCCGGTCGGCCGGCTCGTCCTCGCCGTCACCGGCACCGCGACTCCCGAGCGGATCCGCCGCTCCGACGCGGTGTGCACGGCACTGCAGATCGTCGAGCACCTCCAGGACGTCGCCGAGGACCTCGGCCGCGACCGGATCTATCTGCCCGCCGCGGACATGAAGCGCTTTCACGTCCAGGAAGCGGACCTCGCCGCGAAAACAGCAGGCGCATCGGTACGCGCACTGGTTGCATACGAAGCCGAACGTGCCCAGAACCTCCTGAATGAAGGCACCCCCCTGGTGGGTAGCGTCCACGGCAGGCTCAAGCTGCTGCTCGCGGGTTTCGTGGCAGGGGGAAGGGCGGCAATCCATGCGATCGCCGCCGCCGAATACGACGTACTTCCCGGCCCGCCCAAGCCCGGCAAGCTCCAGATGCTGCGCGAGGCGGGCGTGACTCTGCGAGGAGAGGGGTGATCCGGACCGTGGAGCCCGAACCGCGCGTGTCCGCGCCGGTACTCGCCGCCTACCGCTACTGCGAGGCCGTCACCGGACAGCAGGCCCGTAACTTCGCGTACGGCATCAGGCTGCTGCCGACGCCCAAGCGCCGGGCGATGTCGGCGCTGTACGCGTTCTCGCGCCGTGTCGACGACATCGGCGACGGGGCGCTGGCCGACGACGTGAAGATCGCCAGACTCGAGGACACCCGGGCGCTGCTCACCCGGATCCGCGCGGGGGCGGTCGACGAGGACGACATCGACCCGGTCGCCGTCGCCCTCACACACGCCGCCGACACCTTCCCGATCCCGCTCGGCGGCCTCGACGAGCTCATCGACGGCGTCCTGATGGACGTACGCGGCGAGACCTACGAGACCTGGGACGACCTGAAGCTCTACTGCCGCTGTGTGGCGGGCGCCATCGGCCGGCTCTCGCTCGGCGTCTTCGGTACGGAACCGGGGGCGCGCGGCGTCGAGCGGGCGCCGGAGTATGCCGACACGCTCGGCCTCGCGCTCCAGCTCACCAACATCCTGCGGGACGTCCGCGAGGACGCCGAGGGCGGGCGCACCTATCTGCCCGCCGACGACCTCGCCAAGTTCGGCTGCTCGGCCGGGTTCAGCGGGCCGAAACCACCGGAAGGCTCCGACTTCGCGGGCCTCGTGCACTTCGAAGTGCGACGGGCCCGCACCCTTTTCGCCGAGGGCTACCGGCTGCTCCCCATGCTCGACCGGCGCAGCGGCGCGTGCGTCGCCGCCATGGCCGGCATCTACCGTCGCCTCCTCGACCGCATCGAACGGGACCCCGAGGCCGTGCTGCGCGGCCGGGTCTCGCTGCCCGGGCGGGAGAAGGCGTACGTCGCCGTGCGCGGCCTGTCCGGTCTGGACACCCGGCATGTGGCCCGGCGGACCGTCAGGAGGCGTGCCTGATGGACATTCCGGTCCAAGGTGATGCCACCGGCGAAAAGTGGCACGCAACCCTCCGGTCGGGGACGGCGTCCCTGACTGCAACGGCCGGCCGGGCACCGTTCGATCACCACGGCCGCCGTACGGGGGAGGTTGCACGATGACCGACGGCACGCGGCCCGAGGAGCCGCTCGCGGACATTCCCGGGCACTCGACGAGGGACGCCGTCGTGGTGGGCGGCGGGCTGGCCGGCATCACCGCCGCGCTCGCGCTCGCCGACGCCGGAGTGCGCGTCACCCTGCTCGAAGGCAGGCCGCGGCTCGGCGGGCTCGCCTTCTCCTTCCAGCGCGGCGACCTGACCGTCGACAACGGCCAGCACGTGTACCTGCGCTGCTGCACCGCCTACCGCTGGTTCCTCGACCGCATCGAGGGGACGGCGCTGGCGCCGCTGCAGGAACGTCTCGACGTGCCCGTACTCGACGTCGCGCGGCCCGAGGGACGGCGGCTGGGCAGGCTGCGGCGCGACCCGCTGCCGGTGCCCCTGCATCTGGGGCGCAGCCTCGCGTCGTATCCGCATCTGTCGCTCGCCGAGCGGGCCAAGGCGGGGCGGGCCGCGCTCGCGCTCAAGGGGCTCGACCTCGCCGATCCGAGCCTGGACACACAGGACTTCGGCAGCTGGCTGACCGCGCACGGTCAGTCGGCGCGTGCCGTCGAGGCCCTGTGGGACCTGGTCGGGGTCGCCACCCTCAACGCGGTCGCGGGCGACGCCTCGCTGGGGCTCGCCGCGATGGTGTTCAAGACCGGTCTGCTGTCCGACCCGGGCGCGGCCGACATTGGATGGGCGCACGTCCCGCTGGGCGAACTGCATGACCGTCTCGCCCGCAAGGCGCTCGACTCCGCGGGCGTCCGTACCGAGGTCCGTACACGCGTCACCTCCATCTCTACTGACGAGAACGGCCGTTGGAGCGTTCAGGTTCCCGGCGAGACGCTCGACGCGGACACGGTCGTGCTCGCCGTGCCGCAGCGCGAGGCCCACGACCTGCTGCCGGCGGGCGCCCTGGACGCCCCTGAGCGGCTCCTCGACATCGGCACCGCGCCGATCCTCAACGTCCATGTCGTCTACGACCGCAAGGTGCTGAGCACGCCGTTCTTCGCGGCGCTCGGCACCCCGGTGCAGTGGGTGTTCGACCGGACCCAGGCCTCGGGCCTGCGCGAGGGGCAGTACCTTGCCCTGTCCCAGTCTGCCGCGCGGGACGAGATCGACGCGCCCGTGGCCGAGCTGCGCGAGCGGTATCTGCCGGAGCTGGGGCGGCTGCTGCCCCGGGCACGTGGCGCCGAGGTGAAGGACTTCTTCGTGACCCGGGAGCGCACAGCGACGTTCGCTCCCACCCCCGGCGTCGGACGGCTGCGGCCCGGCGCCCGCACCAAGTCACCCGGCCTGTACCTGGCCGGAGCGTGGACCGCCACAGGGTGGCCCGCGACCATGGAGAGTGCGGTTCGCAGTGGCGTGAGCGCGGCGGACGCCGCGTTGAGCGCCCTGGGCCGGCCTCGCGACCACCTCCTCGACGTCGAGGAGGCGGCATGATGCTCGACCGGCATCCGGCAGGCCCTCGCACCCCCGGTACCGCAATTAGAGGAGAGACTGTGCCCACTGTGCCCCCGGCCTCGACGGCTTCCGACGCGGTGGACGTGACCGCGCTCCTGGAGCGCGGCCGGACCCTGGCCACACCGGTACTGCGTGCGGCCATCGACCGCCTGGCACCTCCCATGGACACCGTTGCCGCCTACCACTTCGGCTGGATCGACGCCCAGGGCAACCCGGCGGACGGGGACGGCGGCAAGGCCGTACGCCCCGCCCTCGCCGTGCTGTCCGCCGAGGTCACCGGCGCCCCGCCCGCGACCGGCATCCCCGGCGCCGTCGCCGTCGAACTGGTCCACAACTTCTCGCTGCTGCACGACGACCTGATGGACGGCGACGAGCAGCGCCGGCACCGCGACACGGTCTGGAAGGTGCACGGACCCGCCCAGGCCATCCTCGTCGGCGACGCCCTGTTCGCCCTGGCCAACGAGGTGCTGCTGGAGCTCGGCACCGTCGAGGCCGGCCGCGCCGCCCGCCGTCTGACCACCGCCACCCGCGCCCTCATCGACGGGCAGGCGCAGGACATCTCCTACGAGCACCGCGACCGCGTCAGCGTCGAGGAGTGCCTGGAGATGGAGGGCAACAAGACCGGCGCCCTGCTCGCCTGCGCCAGTTCCATCGGCGCCGTGCTCGGCGGCGCGGACGACCGCACCGCCGACACCCTGGAGAAGTACGGCTACCACCTCGGCCTGGCCTTCCAGGCCGTCGACGACCTCCTCGGCATCTGGGGCGACCCGGAGTCCACCGGCAAGCAGACCTGGAGCGACCTGCGTCAGCGCAAGAAGTCCCTGCCGGTCGTGGCCGCACTCGCGGCGGAAGGACCCGCCGCCGAGCGGCTCGGCGAGATCCTCGCCGCCGACGCCAAGAGCAGCGACTTCGAGAACTTCTCCGAGGAGGAGTTCGCGGCCCGCGCCGCCCTGATCGAGGAGGCCGGCGGCCGCGAGTGGACCACCGAAGAAGCACGCCGTCAGCACACCATCGCCATCGAAGCCCTCGACAGCGTCGACATGCCCGACCGGGTACGGGCGCGGTTCACGGCGCTCGCGGACTTCGTCGTCGTACGAAAGAGATGATCACTATCGGTCGAATAGCCCTCGCGTAGTCGCCGGCCGGTGTGGCGAGGAGAACGGCACCGGCCGACGGCGGACCCAGCAGACGCACCATTTCGCACTGCACTGAAGGGGAAGCCATGACAGCGACGACCGACGGAAGTACCGGGGCCCTGCCGCCCCGCGCTGCCGCGGCCAGCGAATCCACCACCGACATCCCCGCGGCGGCCGGGGTACACGAAGCCGCCGTACGCGCCGTCCGGCGCTCCACCGCCTTCCTGCTGTCCCGGCAGGACGCCCAGGGCTGGTGGAAGGGCGACCTCGAGACCAACGTCACGATGGACGCCGAGGACCTGCTGCTCCGTCAGTTCCTCGGCATCCGCGACGAGTCCACCACCCGCGCCGCCGCCCTGTTCATCCGCGGCGAGCAGCGCGAGGACGGCACCTGGGCCACCTTCTACGGCGGTCCGGGCGAACTCTCCACCACCATCGAGGCGTACGTCGCCCTCCGGCTGGCCGGTGACGCACCCGACGACCCGCACATGGCGAGGGCGTCGGCGTGGATCCGTGAGCGGGGCGGGATCGCCGCCGCCCGGGTCTTCACCCGGATCTGGCTGGCCCTGTTCGGCTGGTGGAAGTGGGAGGACCTGCCCGAACTCCCGCCCGAGCTCATCTACTTCCCGAAGTGGGTGCCGCTCAACATCTATGACTTCGGGTGCTGGGCCCGGCAGACCATCGTCCCGCTGACGATCGTCTCCGCGAAGCGGCCGGTACGGCCCGCGCCCTTCCCGCTCGACGAGCTGCACACCGACCCGGCGCGCCCGAATCCGCCCAGGCCCCTTGCCCCGGCGGCCAGTTGGGAGGGGGCCTTCCAGCGGCTCGACAAGGCGCTGCACGTCCTGCGCAAGGTCGCACCGCGAGGGCTGCGCAAAGCAGCGATGAACTCCGCCGGCCGCTGGATCATCGAGCGGCAGGAGAACGACGGCTGCTGGGGCGGTATCCAGCCGCCGGCCGTGTACTCGGTGATCGCTCTGCATCTGCTCGGCTACGACCTCGAACACCCCGTCATGCGCGAGGGGTTGGCATCACTCGACCGGTTCGCCGTCTGGCGCGAGGACGGCGCCCGGATGATCGAGGCCTGCCAGTCGCCGGTGTGGGACACCTGCCTGGCGACCATCGCGCTCGTCGACGCGGGCGTACCGGCCGATCACCCGCAACTCGTCAAGGCCGCCGACTGGATGCTCGGCGAGGAGATCGTCCGGCCCGGCGACTGGGCGGTCAAGCGGCCCCAACTGCCGCCCGGCGGCTGGGCGTTCGAGTTCCACAACGACAACTACCCCGACATCGACGACACCGCCGAGGTGATCCTCGCGCTGCGCCGGGTCCGGCACCATGACCCGGAGCGGGTGGAGAAGGCCATCGGGCGCGGGGTGCGCTGGAACCTCGGCATGCAGTCGAAGAACGGTGCGTGGGGCGCCTTCGACGTCGACAACACCAGCCCGTTCCCCAACCGGCTGCCGTTCTGTGACTTCGGTGAGGTCATCGACCCGCCGTCGGCGGACGTCACCGCGCATGTCGTCGAGATGCTTGCTGTCGAGGGCCTCGCCCACGACCCGCGCACCCGGCGCGGCATCCAGTGGCTGCTCGCCGAACAGGAGCCGGACGGCTCGTGGTTCGGACGCTGGGGCGTCAACTACGTCTACGGCACCGGGTCCGTCGTCCCCGCGCTCACCGCCGCCGGAATGCCCGCCTCGCACCCGGCGATCCGCCGCGCGGTGGGCTGGCTGGAGTCCGTCCAGAACGACGACGGCGGCTGGGGCGAGGACCTGCGCTCCTACAGGGAAGTGCGGGCCTGGAGCGGCCGGGGCGCCTCGACCGCCTCGCAGACGGCGTGGGCGCTGATGGCCCTGCTGGCCGCGGGGGAGAAGGACTCCAAGGCCGTCGAACGGGGCGTCGAGTGGCTCGCGGCCACCCAGCTCGAGGACGGCTCCTGGGACGAGCCGTACTTCACCGGCACCGGGTTCCCCTGGGACTTCTCCATCAACTACCACCTCTACCGGCAGGTCTTCCCGCTCACCGCCCTCGGCCGGTACCTGCACGGGGAGCCCTTCGCCAAGAAGCCTCCCGTCCGGGCCAAGGGCAGCTGATGAGCACCCAGCCCGCTCCGGCTCCGCTGCTGATCGCCTGCGCGCTCGGCATCGAGCAGCTCGCCCTGCGCAGCGGTGACCGCGGCGGCGCCGGCGGGCCGGTCACCGTCCTGCGTACCGGTATGGGACCCAGGGCGGCCGAGCGCTCGGTCACCCGGGTCCTCGCCGATCCGGCCCTCGCCGACGCCGCCGTGCTCGCCACCGGCTTCTGCGCCGGGCTCGCCCCCGGCATGCACCCCGGTGACCTGGTGGTCGCCGAGGAGACCTGGGACCCGCGCGGGACCGTCCCGTGCGTCGAGACCGAACTGCTCGTCAGGGAGCTCGTGCGGGCCGTGCCCGGCCGCACCGTCCACACCGGTCCGCTCACCGGCTCCGATCACGTCGTACGTGGTCAGGAACGGTCCGGTCTGCTCGCGACCGGCGCGGTGGCGGTCGACATGGAGTCCGCGGCCACGCTTCTGAGCGCCGTGCGCACGGGCGCGCGCCCGGTTGCGGCCGTCCGGGTGGTCGTGGACGCTCCAGAACATGAACTCGTCCGGATCGGCACGGTGCGCGGTGGAATATCGGCTTTCCGTGTCCTTCGTTCCGTTCTTCCCGCTTTCTTCGAATGGCACCGTTCCTTGCTGCTCCCCAGGAGGTGAGCCAGATGGCCATGCCGCTGCGTCAGTCCATCAAGGTCGCTACATACTTGGCCGAACAGAAGCTCCGCAAGCGGGACAAGTTTCCGCTCATCGTCGAGCTGGAACCGCTCTTCGCCTGCAATCTGAAATGTGAGGGCTGCGGCAAGATCCAGCACCCGGCGGGCGTGCTCAAGCAGCGCATGCCGGTGGCGCAGGCGGTCGGGGCGGTGCTGGAGTCCGGTGCCCCGATGGTGTCCATCGCCGGCGGCGAGCCTCTGATGCACCCTCAGATCGATGAGATCGTGCGGCAGTTGGTGGCCAAGAAGAAGTACGTCTTCCTGTGCACCAACGCCATGCTGCTGCGCAAGAAGATGGACAAGTTCAAGCCCTCGCCCTACTTCGCCTTCGCCGTGCACATCGACGGCCTGCGCGAGCGGCACGACGAGTCCGTCGCCAAGGAGGGCGTGTTCGACGAGGCGGTGGAGGCGATGAAGGAGGCCAAGCGGCGCGGCTTCCGGGTCACCACCAACTCGACCTTCTTCAACACGGACACCCCGCAGACCATCATCGAGGTGCTCAACTTCCTCAACGACGACCTCAAGGTCGACGAGATGATGATCTCGCCCGCCTACGCCTACGAGAAGGCGCCCGACCAGGAGCACTTCCTGGGCGTGGAGCAGACCCGCGAGCTGTTCAAGAAAGCCTTCTCGGGCGGCAACCGGCGCCGCTGGCGGCTCAACCACTCGCCCCTCTTCCTGGACTTCCTGGAGGGCAAGGTCGACTTCCCGTGCACGGCCTGGGCGATCCCGAACTACTCGCTCTTCGGCTGGCAGCGCCCCTGCTACCTGATGAGCGACGGGTACGTGCCGACGTACCGCGAACTGATCGAGGACACCGACTGGGACAAGTACGGCCGTGGCAAGGACCCGCGCTGCGCCAACTGCATGGCGCACTGCGGCTACGAGCCCACCGCCGTCCTCGCCACCATGGGATCCCTGAAGGAGTCGCTGCGCGCCATGCGCGAGACGGTCTCCGGAAACCGGGAGTGACGTCATGACCGCCATCCCCTTGGGCGTCCCCGAGGTACCGGTCCGGCCGATCGCCGAGCGGCGTGTGTCGCGGCGGATCCAGGTCGGGCCGGTGGCGGTCGGGGGCGGGGCCCCGGTGTCGGTGCAGTCGATGACGACCACCCGTACGTCCGACATCGGCGCCACCCTCCAGCAGATCGCGGAACTCACCGCGTCCGGCTGCCAGATCGTCCGCGTCGCCTGCCCCACGCAGGACGACGCGGACGCCCTCGCGACGATCGCCCGCAAGTCGCAGATCCCGGTGATCGCGGACATCCACTTCCAGCCCAAGTACGTCTTCGCCGCGATCGAGGCCGGCTGCGCCGCGGTCCGCGTCAATCCCGGCAACATCAAGCAGTTCGACGACAAGGTGAAGGAGATCGCACGGGCCGCGAGGGACCACGGCACCCCGATCCGGATCGGGGTCAATGCCGGGTCGCTGGACCGTCGGCTTCTCCAGAAGTACGGCAAGGCGACCCCCGAGGCCCTGGTCGAGTCCGCCCTGTGGGAGGCGTCCCTCTTCGAGGAGCACGGCTTCCGGGACATCAAGATCTCCGTCAAGCACAACGACCCGGTCGTGATGGTCGAGGCGTACCAGCTGCTGGCCGAGCAGTGCGACTACCCGCTGCACCTCGGCGTGACGGAGGCGGGGCCCGCCTTCCAGGGGACGATCAAGTCGGCCGTGGCGTTCGGGGCGTTGCTGTCACGGGGCGTCGGCGACACCATCCGGGTGTCCCTGAGCGCCCCGCCCGCCGAGGAGGTCAAGGTCGGCATCCAGATCCTGGAGTCGCTCGGGCTCAGGCAGCGGCGCCTGGAGATCGTGTCGTGTCCGTCCTGCGGGCGCGCCCAGGTCGACGTCTACAAGCTCGCCGACGAGGTCACAGCCGGCCTGGAGGGCATGGAAGTGCCGTTGCGTGTCGCGGTCATGGGGTGTGTGGTCAACGGTCCCGGCGAGGCGCGGGAGGCGGACCTGGGGGTCGCCTCCGGCAACGGCAAGGGGCAGATCTTCGTGAAGGGCGAGGTCATCAAGACCGTCCCCGAGTCGAAGATCGTCGAGACCCTCATCGAGGAGGCGATGAAGATCGCCGAGCAGATGGAGCAGGACGGCGTCGCGTCGGGGGGGCCGGCCGTCACCGTGAGTTGAGCAGCACGGACCGAGAGGGGGCCCGAGCGTGACGATTCTGGAGAGCATCCGGGGACCACGCGACCTGAAGGCGCTGTCCGAGGCGGAACTCGGTGAACTGTCCCACGAGATCAGGGAGTTCCTGGTGCACGCGGTCGCCAGGACCGGCGGACACCTCGGGCCCAATCTGGGGGTGGTGGAACTCTCCATCGCACTCCACCGGGTCTTCGAGTCGCCGGTCGACCGCATCCTGTGGGACACCGGCCACCAGAGCTACGTACACAAGCTTCTGACGGGACGTCAGGACTTCTCCAAGCTGCGCGGCAAAGGCGGCCTGTCCGGCTACCCGTCGCGCGAGGAGTCCGAGCACGACGTCATCGAGAACAGCCACGCCTCCACCGCGCTCGGCTGGGCCGACGGACTCGCCAAGGCCCGCCAGGTGCAGGGCGAGAAGGGGCACGTCGTCGCGGTCATAGGCGACGGCGCGCTCACCGGCGGCATGGCGTGGGAGGCGCTGAACAACATCGCGGCCGCCAAGGACCGGCCGCTGATCATCGTCGTCAACGACAACGAACGGTCGTACGCGCCGACCATCGGCGGGCTCGCGAACCACCTCGCGGCCCTCCGTACGACGGACAGCTACGAGCGGGTCCTGGCCTGGGGCAAGGACGTACTCCAGCACACGCCCGTCATCGGCAACACCGTGTACGAGGCCCTGCACGGCGCGAAGAAGGGCTTCAAGGACGCGTTCGCGCCGCAGGGGCTGTTCGAGGACCTGGGGCTGAAGTACGTCGGTCCGATCGACGGCCATGACATCGGGGCCGTGGAGTCGGCGCTGCGGCGTGCGAAACGCTTCCACGGGCCGGTGCTCATCCACTGCCTGACGGAGAAGGGGCGCGGCTACGAACCCGCCCTGGCCCATGAGGAGGACCACTTCCACACCGTCGGCGTGATGGACCCGCTCACCTGCGAGCCGCTCGCGCCCTCCAACGGGCCGTCCTGGACCTCGGTGTTCGGCGAGGAGATCGTGCGGATCGGGGAGGAGCGGGAGGACGTCGTGGCGATCACGGCGGCCATGCTGCACCCGGTCGGGCTCGGCAAGTTCGCGCAGCGCTTCCCGGACCGGGTGTGGGACGTCGGGATCGCCGAGCAGCACGCGGCGGTGTCGGCGGCGGGGCTGGCCACGGGTGGCCTGCATCCGGTCGTCGCCGTCTACGCCACCTTCCTGAACCGCGCCTTCGACCAGCTCCTGATGGACATCGCGCTGCACCGGTGCGGGGTGACCTTCGTACTGGACCGGGCCGGTGTCACCGGGGTCGACGGGGCCTCCCACAACGGCATGTGGGACATGTCGATCCTCCAGGTCGTGCCCGGCCTCAGGATCGCCGCACCGCGCGACGCCGACCAACTGCGGGCGCAGCTGCGGGAGGCGGTCGCCGTGGACGACGCGCCGACGCTCGTACGGTTCCCGAAGGAGTCGGTCGGGCCGTCGATTCCGGCGGTGGACCGGTTGGGCGGCCTGGATGTGCTGCACCGCTCACCGGACGCGCCGCGGGTGCTGCTGGTCGCCGTCGGTGTGATGGCGCCGGTGTGCCTGCAGGCCGCCGAGCTGCTGGAGGCCCGCGGCATCGGCTGCACGGTCGTCGATCCACGGTGGGTCAAGCCCGTCGACCCGGCGCTTCCCGGTCTCGCCGCCGAGCACCGGCTGGTGGCGGTCGTGGAGGACAACAGCCGTGCCTCCGGCGTCGGCGCCGCGGTGGCGCTGGCGCTGTGCGATGCCGAAGTCGACGTGCCCGTACGGCGGTTCGGCATTCCCGAGCAGTTCCTCGCGCACGCCAAACGCGGCGAGGTGCTGGCCGACATCGGTCTCACGCCCGTCGAGGTGGCCGGCCGGATCGGCGCGAGTCTGGCCGTCAAGGAGGTCGCCGACGGCGACCCGGTCAAGGAGAAAGCCCAATGACCAAGGAGTTCGACCTCGCCGCACTCTTGGCCGAGCGCGGAGCCGAGCGCTACGAGCTGCACGCCAAGTACCTCAACCACCAGCTCCCGCGCATGCTGCACACGATCGGCTTCGACAAGGTCTACGAGCGCGGCGAGGGCGCCTACTTCTGGGACGCGGACGGCAACGACTACCTGGACATGCTCGCCGGGTTCGGGGTGATGGGCCTGGGCCGTCACCACCCCGTCGTCCGCAAGGCGCTGCACGACGTCCTCGACGCCCAGCTCGCCGACCTCACCCGCTTCGACTGCCAGCCACTGCCCGGACTGCTGGCCGAGAAGCTCCTCGCCCACAGCCCGCACCTGGACCGGGTGTTCTTCGGCAACAGCGGCACGGAAGCGGTCGAGGGCGCACTGAAATTCGCCCGGTACGCCACCGGCAAGCCACGCGTCCTCTACTGCGACCACGCCTTCCACGGCCTGACCGCCGGCTCCCTGTCCGTGAACGGCGAGGGCGGCTTCCGTGACGGCTTCGCCCCGCTGCTGCCCGACACGGCCGTACCGCTCGGCGATCTCGACGCCCTGGCACGGGAGTTGAAGAAGGGCGACGTGGCGGCCCTCATCGTCGAGCCGATCCAGGGCAAGGGCGTGCACGAGTCCCCGCCCGGATATCTGCGCGCCGCCCAGGAACTGCTGCACCGGCACAAGGCGCTGCTGATCGTCGACGAGGTGCAGACGGGCCTCGGCCGGACCGGGGACTTCTACGCCTACCAGCACGAGGACGGCGTCGAGCCCGACCTGGTGTGCGTCGCCAAGGCGCTCTCCGGCGGCTATGTGCCGGTGGGCGCCACCCTCGGCAAGGACTGGATCTTCAAGGAGGTCTACTCGTCCATGGACCGCGTGCTCGTGCACTCGGCGAGCTTCGGGTCCAACGCGCAGGCCATGGCGGCGGGGCTGGCCGTCCTGTCGGTCATGGAGAACGAACAGATCGTCGCCAACGCCCGTGCCACGGGTGAACAGCTGAAGTCGCGGCTCGCGGCGCTCGTCGACAAGTACGAGTTGCTCGCCGACGTCCGCGGCCGCGGACTGATGATCGGCATCGAGTTCGGTCGGCCCAAGTCGCTGGGGCTGCGCAGCCGTTGGACCATGCTCCAGGCCGCCCGCAAGGGGCTGTTCGCGCAGATGGTCGTCGTACCGCTGCTGCAGCGGCACCGGATCCTCACCCAGGTCTCCGGCGACCACCTGGAGGTGATCAAGCTGATCCCGCCGCTGGTGATCGGTGAGCGGGAGGTGGACCGGCTCGTGGACGCCTTCACGGACGTGATGGACGACGCGCACAGCGGCGGCGGGCTGATGTGGGACTTCGGGAAGACGCTGATCAAGCAGGCCGTCGCCAACCGCTGACAGACGGGTTTTGCCTTTGAGGCAACAAATTTGCCGCAGAGGCAAGGCTCCGGCTGAATGGAGAGCATGAGCTCTCCCGAGATCGTACCGGGCGAGGAGCTGCCCGTCGTGGCGCCGCAGCTCCGTGCCCTGCGGCGGCAGGCCGCCCTCACCCTGGAGGCCGCGGCCCGTGCCGCCGGGCTGTCGCCCGCCCACCTCTCCCGGCTGGAGACCGGGCAGCGCCAGCCCTCACTGCCGATGCTGCTCGCACTCGCGCGTGTCTACGGTACGACCGTCTCCCAGCTGCTCGGCGAGACGGTCGCCGACCGGGACGCCGTAGTCCGCGCCGCCGACATGGAACCGACCGAGGCGGGCGGCTGGACCTACTGGCAGGCCGGCGCTCCCGGGCGCGGGATGCAGGCGCTGCGCCTGCAGGTGCCGTACGGCTCGCAGGGCGACATCGTGCGCGTACACCCCGGCGAGGAGTGGCTCTACGTCCTCAAGGGGCGGCTGCGGCTGCGCCTCGGGGACACCGCGCACCGGCTCGTGCCCGGCGACAGCGCGCACTTCGACTCGCTGACCCCGCACCGCATCGCCGCCCTCGACGCCGACGGGGTCGAGCTCCTCTTCGTCCACACCCTGCTGCAGAGCCC
This sequence comes from Streptomyces dysideae, assembly GCF_001514305.1. Classification (GTDB taxonomy): domain Bacteria; phylum Actinomycetota; class Actinomycetes; order Streptomycetales; family Streptomycetaceae; genus Streptomyces; species Streptomyces dysideae. The sequence continues at coordinate 144,322 of NZ_KQ949086.1, read as the reverse complement.
CACGGCCACCCTGTGCCTGGGCCCCACCCCTGGAGAGATGCCATGAGCAACATGGAAGAGAAGTTCCCGCGCGCGCTGTGGGTGCGGCTGATCATCTACATCGCGGTGGGGCACCTCTTCGCGGCCTTCGTCTACCTGCTGTTCGAGGCGGGGGCCAGTCAGTAGCCGACCCCCTCTTCTGTCGCGGGGACTCAGGCGAGGAGCCGCTCCCGCAGCCGCTCGCGGGTCTCCGGGGTGACGCTCAGCGCCTGGGCCAGATACGTGTCGATGTCGCCCCAGGTCCCCTCGATCGTCTCGAAGGCCGCCGACAGATACTCGGCGCGCGCGTCGAAGAGGGGGCTGAGCAGCTCCATCACCTCGGGGGTGTAGGCCGAGGCGGCGGAGCTGCTGCGATGCACCTTGTAGCGGCGGTGCTTGGCGTTCGACTCCAGGTAGTCGGCGAGGATCGCCTCGCGCTCGACGCCGAGGGCGAGCAGCGTCACGGCGATCGACAGGCCCGCGCGGTCCTTGCCGGCCGCGCAGTGCATCAGCGCGGGGACGCTGTCCTCGGCGAGCGCGTGCACCACCTGGGAGTGCTCGGCGGTGCGCTCCTTGATGATCGTGCGGTAGGAGACGATCATCCGGTTCGCGGCCTTGCCGTCGGAGAGGACCGCGCGGAGCTGGTCGAGGTCGCCGTCACGGACCATCTTCCAGAACTCGGCGCCGTCCGCGGGGTCGGTCAGCGGCAGGTTCACATTGCGCACGCCCGGCAGCTCGACGTCGGGCCCCTCGAGCTTCTGGTCGGCGGCGTTGCGGAAGTCGAAGATCGTGTGCAGTCCCAGGGAACCGAGGAACGCGGCGTCCTCATCCGTCGCGTGCGCGAGATGGCCGCTGCGGAACAGCACTCCGTGCCGCACCCGACGTCCGTCCACGGTCGGCAGCCCGCCCACGTCGCGGAAGTTGCGGACTCCGGCCAGTTCTGGCTCGGTCGACGGGATCTGCTGCGTCACGGGGGCTCCTCCCGGCCGGCCCCGCCGACGCGGCTCGTCGGCGGGCACTTTCTCGACGATACGACATGGGTTCCTGGGGCAATGAGTTGTCCACAGACGTTGCCCCGGGGCCACGCGTCCGTTGATGATGTTGGTGCTTGAGCGTGCCTGTTCGAATATGTGAGGGCTTGATGCTGGAGATCTCCGCCAACGGCCGTACCTGGGTTCTTTCCGGGCCGACCAGTAGTTACGCCGTCCATCTCACCGATGCCGACGAGCTGCTGCACCTTCACTGGGGCCCGCGGATCGCGCTCGCCGACGCCGAGGCCCTCGTCGTACGCACGCTGCCGGACTACTGGCCCTTCGAGTCCCCGCTCGACGGACGTGAGGAGTACCCGGTGGAGGGCGGCCCCCGCTTCGTACGGCCCGCCCTGTCCGTGCGCACCGACGAGCGGCGCGGCACCGAGTGGACGTTCGAGACGTATGAGTCGCAGGGCGACGAACTGCGGCTGCGGTTCCGGGACGGCGGTCTGGCCGTCACGTTGCACTACCGGATGCGCGGCGACGTCGTGGAGCGCTGGGTGACACTGGACAACCAGGGGCCGGTCCTGGAGGTGCTGCGCGCCGACTCGGCCACCTGGACCCTGCCCGACCGGGAGGACTGGCGGCTGTCCCAGCTGCACGGCCGCTGGGCCGCCGAGTCCCGGCTGACGCGGTCCTCCCTCACCTACGGTGAGAAGGTCATCGGCAGCCGCCGCGGCCACACCGGGCACCAGCACCTGCCGTGGGTCGCGCTCGACACGGAGGCGACCGAGGAACGCGGCGAGGTGTACGGCTGCGCCCTCGGGTGGTCGGGGTCCTGGCGGATCGCCGTGGCGCAACTGCCGGACGCACGCGTGCAGATCACCGGCGGGGCCGGGTACGACGACTCCGGGCTGCTCCGCCTGGACGCGGGGGAGTCCTTCACGACGCCCGTCTTCGCCGGGCTGTGGAGCGACGGCGGCTTCGGCGGGGCCAGCCGGGCCTGGCACGCGTACCAGCGGGAGCACGTGATCCCGGACGCCGGGCGGGACCGGCCGGTGCTCTTCAACTCCTGGGAGGCGACCGAGTTCGACATCTCCGAGGAGCAGCAGGGCACGCTCGCGCGGCGGGCCGCGGCGATCGGCGTCGAACTGTTCGTCGTCGACGACGGCTGGTTCGGGACCCGCACCAGCGACCGCGCCGGCCTCGGCGACTGGACACCCAACCCCGACCGCTTCCCGTCCGGGCTCAAGCCCCTCGCCGACTACGTGCACGCGCTCGGCATGCGGTTCGGTATCTGGGTCGAGCCGGAAATGGTCAATCCGGACAGCGAGCTGTACCGCGCCCACCCCGAGTGGGTGCAGCACCAGACGGGACGAAAGCGGACAGAGTTCCGCAATCAGCTCGTACTGAATCTCGCCCGGGAAGACGTCCAGGAGTACCTCTGGGGGCAGCTCGACGGGCTCCTCTCCAGCGCTCCGATCGACTACGTCAAGTGGGACTTCAACCGCTGCTTCACCGACGCGGGCTGGCCCGGCGAGCCCTACCCGCAGCGGCTCTGGACCGACCATGTGCACGCCTTCTACGCCCTGTTGGACCGGCTGCGGGCCGCTCATCCCGGCGTCGACTTCGAGTCCTGCTCGGGTGGCGGCGGACGGATCGACCTCGGCGTGCTGAGCCGTACGGACCAGGTGTGGACCTCCGACAACACCGACCCGCTCGACCGGCTCGCCATCCAGCACGGCTTCAGTCAGATCCACCCCGCGCGCGTCATGGCCGCCTGGGTCACCGACAGCCCGAACGCGATGCTGAACGGCCGGTTCAGCTCGCTGCGCTTCCGGTTCGTGAGCGCCATGGCCGGGGTGCTCGGGGTGGGCGGCGACCTCGCGCAGTGGACCGAGGAGGAGCTCGCCGAGGCGGGGGAGTGGGTGGCCCTCTACAAGGAGATCCGGCCCCTCGTGCAGCGCGGGGACCTCTACCGGCTGCGGCCCCCGGGCGGCGGGCTGAGTGCGGTGCAGTACGTGCTCGGCGACGAGAGCGTCGTCCTCGCCTGGCTCCAGGCGCAGCATCACGGCGAGCCCATGCCGGCGCTGCGACTGCGGGGGCTCGACCCGACAGCATCGTACAAATGCCTTGAAACGGACGAAGTTCACCGAGGTGCCGTACTGCTGTATCACGGACTGCGCGTCGGCTTGCGCGGCGACCTTGATGCGGCAGTTATCCGTCTGCGGCGCATCTAGGGCTTCTGTCCGAATTAATGCTTTCGTCATCCTTCATTCCAACTCGCTCTCGCATAAAGGAAGCTGGAGCAGCGTCACGTGAGCAGCGTCATATCCGTGACCGTGAGTCGTCCGTCATGTTCACGTAATTCATGCCCTTTTCGAGGGTGTTTGGCTCGGCCGGACCTCTCGCGATTAACGGAGGGTAACCAGGAATTCCCGCAAGGGATCAACAGAAAAGCATTCACAGGCAACCTCTACTTGTTCCTGCGTGTCTTCGTCGCTTACGTTCGCCACCAATCCGGACGGACGCCTAATCCTGCCGCCGCCCGGAACCCGCGCTAACTCACCCGTGTATGGCAGGAGCGGGGGACCCACAGGTACAACCGCCTGTTCCGGTCTCCGGAACGGCTTGGGGTTAAGCCGCGCCTCGGTGCGGCCGGGCATCTCCAGTCCGAACCCGACAGCTCACCTCGCAGGCGCCGGAGAGGAATTCGCCATGCCCGCGAAGGGTAAGCACCGCCGCCCGAAGACCCAGCGCTTCGCCCGTTCCATCGCCGTCGCCGGTACCGGAGGCGCCGCTCTCGCCCTCCCGCTGCTGGGGGCCACCGGCGCCCATGCCGCCGCCCCGCAGTCCGTTTCGGAAAAGGCCGTCCAGTCCCTTCCGGCCGCCGAGAAGAAAGCTGCCGGGAAGCAGACGGCCAAGAAGAAGGAAGCCGCGAGCAAGGCGACCGTGCGCACCTATTCGGTGCGTGTCGGTGACTACCTTTCGAAGATCGCCGACGAGCAGAACGTCAGCGGTGGCTGGCGGAAGCTCTACTCGGACAACCGCGAGGCCGTCGGCGACGACCCGTCGTTGATCCACCCCGGCCTGAAGCTGACGATCGGCAAGAAGGCCGCGACGAGCGCCCCCAAGACGCCGTCCTCTTCGTCCTCTTCATCTGGTTCGTCCGCTTCCAAGCCGAAGGCGTCCGACACCTCCGCGGCGAAGTCGAAGTCGAAGTCGTCCTCCTCGTCGAAGACGACGACCGCCACCCGGAGCGCCGAGACCGCCGCCTCGTCGAAGACGACGACCGCCACCCGGAGCGCCGAGACCGCCGCCTCGTCCAGCGGTTTCACCTCGCCCGTGGCCGGCGCCGCCGTCAGCACCGCCTACCGCACGGCGGGCAGCATGTGGTCCAGCGGCTACCACACCGGTGTCGACTTCGTCGTCCCGACCGGCAGCTCGCTCAAGGCCGTGGGCGCCGGCACGGTCGTCTCCGCGGGCTGGGGCGGCGCGTACGGCAACCAGGTCGTCATCCAGCTCGCCGACGGCCGTTACGCGCAGTACGCCCACCTGTCCTCGCTCTCCGTCTCGGCCGGCCAGACCGTGACCGCGGGTCAGCAGGTCGGCCTCTCCGGCGCGACCGGCAATGTGACCGGCCCGCACCTGCACTTCGAGATCCGCACCTCGCCGGACTACGGCTCGGACGTGGACCCGGTCGCCTACCTCCGCTCGAAGGGCATCGCCGTCGGCTGATCCGCCGGTCGCCCACCCCCGCGCCACCGAAGGCCGGACCCCGATCCCCGGGTCCGGCCTTCGGTGTGTTCGTGACCGGTGCGCTGCCGGTGTGCGGTGAGGGCGGGGGTTCGTACTGCTGCCGCTTGACCGGGCACAAGCGCGCGTTGGTGAGTGTGAGTGAGTGCCGGGGTCGGCGACGAGGTGCGCGAACCGTTTCGGAGTTGGGTGAACGGGAGTTTGCGTGTCGCATGTGTGTCCTTTGAAGGCGGGGCTCGTTGAGTGCGGTGACGGGATCTTCGATGCCAGGTGGGGGTGTGGGGTGGGTGGGCTGCGGGAGGTGGCGGCGCCGTTTGTGGTGCCCGGTCCCTCGGGGGTGGCGATCCGGGCCCGGCTGCGGGTATCGGACACGGACGCGGCTGTGCTGCGTGAGGTCGGTGCGTTCCTCGGCGCGCTGGCCTCGCGGGATCTCGCGATGCGCTCTGGGCAGGGGCTGGCCCACGATGCCGCCGCATGGGCAGTCCGCCAGAGGGAGCTGTCCGGCGCCTCCTCGTCGCGCTGGGCGGGCAGCATTACCAAGGCCACGCATGACCAGTGGGCGCTGGCCCGACGCGGCCAGGTGGCCGAGATGGTCTGGCTGCGTGGGCAGATCGCCGCGATCGAGGCCCGGCTGGCCCGCCCGCTGGGCGCCGAGGCGAGCAAACGCGAGGGGCTGGTGCGCGGGTACGGCTCGCGGGCCGAGCGGCACGCCAAGTCCCGCCGCCTGCACGCCCTCAAGGACCGGCTGGCCGGCCTGGAGGCGGACTGGGCGGACGGCCGGGTGCACGTGGTGCGCGGCGGCAAGCAGCTCGCCCGACTGCGCCACCACCTGGATCAGGCCGGGCTCGACGAGCACGGGTGGCGGGAGCGGTGGCAGGCGGCGCGGATGTTCCTGGCCGCCGACGGCGAATCCGGCAAACGCTTGGGCAACGAGACCATCCGTATCACCACCACCGGGCAGGTCTTGATCAAACTCCCGGCCGCGCTGGCGTATCTGGCCAACGCCCCGCAGGGCCGCTACGTCCTGGACGCCGTGGTGATGTTCCGGCACCGGGGCGAGGAGTGGCTGGACCGGATCAGCGCGAACAATGCGGTGGCCTACCGCATCCACCACGACACGGTGCGCGGCCGCTGGTATGTGACCGCCTCCTGGCAGCGCACCCCCGCCCCGGTCCTGCCGCTTCGGACGGCCCTCGCCAAAGGGGTAGTGGCGGTGGACATGAACGACGACCACCTCGCCGCCTGGCGTCTCGACATCCACGGCAACCCGGTCGGCGAACCGCGGCGCTTCTTCCACGACCTGTCGGGCCACACCCAGCACCGCGACGCCCAGATCCGGCACGCCCTGACCCGGCTGCTGCACCACGCCCGCCGCCATCGCGATCGAAGACCTCGACATCGCCGACGCCAAGTCCCGGGAGAAGCACGGCCGCAACAAGCGCTTCCGCCGTCTGATCTCTTGCTTCCCCACCGCACGGCTGAGGGCCCGCCTGGTGGCGATGGCCGCCGAACAGGACATCGCACTCGTCGCGGTCGACCCGGCCTGCACCTCCCGGTGGGGTGCCCAGCACTGGCAGCAGTCCCTGAACACCGAGCCGCTGCTCGTGCCCAACAAGCCCCACCGCGTGCGCGTCGTCTCCGACGGGCCGACGGTGCGGTGGTGGAACAACGGGCGGCTCGTCTTCGACCACACGGACCCCGAGCCGTACACGAGCGGGCACTTCGCTTTCCGGGCCACCTGGAGTCATTTCCGGTTCAGCGACTTCCGGGTGTGGCGGTTGCGCCCACAACACCCCTGATCGGGGGCTTATTCCAGGTTTGGTGAACCCTTTAGGAGTGGCTTATCTCACCGGACGTCAACCCCTGCCTACGGTCGCGTAGGTCACATTCGAGGGGGAATCATGTGCCGTTGTGGCAGACGATTCGAAGAGTGACAGCACATCAGTGATCGGGTCGTACGTTGCGGTGGGGGACAGCTTCACCGAGGGCGTCGGCGACCCCGGACCCGACGGAGCGTTCGTGGGCTGGGCCGACCGGTTCGCGGTTCTGCTCGCGGACCGGCGGCCCGAGGACGACTTCAGGTACACCAACCTCGCCGTGCGCGGCAGACTGCTCGACCAGATCGTGGCGGACCAGGTTCCACGGGCGCTCGAACTCGCCCCGGAGCTGATCTCGTTCTGCGCCGGCGGCAACGACATCATCCGGCCCGGCACCGACCCCGACGAGGTCGCCGAGCGCTTCGAGCGCGCGATCGTGCGGCTCACCTCGGCCGTCGGCACCGTCATGGTGACGACCGGCTTCGACACCCGTGGCGTTCCCGTGCTCAGGCATCTGCGCGGAAAGATCGCCACCTACAACGGACATGTGCGGGCCATCGCCGACCGGTACGGCTGTCCCGTGCTCGACCTGTGGTCCCTGAAGACCATCCAGGACCGCCGGGCCTGGGACAACGACCGGCTCCACCTCTCTCCCGAGGGGCACACGCGCGTGGCGCTGCGCGCGGGCCAGGTCCTCGGCCTGGCGGTCCCGGTTGATCCCGACCAGCCCTGGCCACCGCTCCCGCCCCGCGGCACGCTCGAGGTGCGGCGCGACGACGTCCACTGGGCGCGCGAGTACCTGGTGCCGTGGATCGGGCGCCGGCTGCGCGGGGAGTCGTCGGGGGACCATGTGACGGCCAAGGGCGCGCTGTCGCCGGACGACATCAAGACGCGGATCGAGTCGGTGGCCTGAGGGCGGGGGTACGGGGGGTACGGGCGTATGCGTCGTGGGCCGCGCTTCTTTGGGGGCGCGGCTCACGTGCGTGGAGGGGGCGGTCATTGTGTGGTCCGCGTGTGTGCGTCGGGAACCGCGGTCCGCGTGGGTGTGTCAGCGGCGCGTGCGGGGCGCGGCGGCCCTCACCGCCGTGCACGTGTGTCTCCGTTACGTCCGGGAGGACCCGAACCCGCGACCGACTCGTGCTGCGCACGCCCGCCCCGCCGCCGCGCTCCTCTTCGCCCTCGGGTCTTCGTGGGGCGCCATGGCCTCGGAGCCGGTGGTGTCCCGCGAAGTGGTGTAGCGGCGCGGAGCTCATGACTCCGCAGGTCAGCGCAGCTGCGTGCCCGTCGCCGCGCAGGATTGCGGCGTAGCCGCCAGTGTGCCGCGCGGACGGCTGCTCGGAGATCGGTCGTGCCTTGCCTCAGCGCGCCGAGCGGAGCCACGCGGTCCGCATGGCTGCACCACGCCACGGGACACCGCCTCAGAGCCCGCGCCGTCCTGCGCGCGCCCACGCCCCGCGTCCCGTCCCGCTGTCCGCGGACGGGCCCTGCGGCGCCGGAGTGGGTGTGCCGCTCGCGCAGGGGGAGAGCTGGGAGACGGTCATCGACCCCCTACGCCGTCAACTCCGCCCGTTCCAGCCCCAGTTCCCGGGCCAGTGCCTCGTCCACCCATTCCTGTGCACGCGCGCGCGACACCGACCCCGGGTACGACGTCAGCTGTACGGCGAGTCCGTCGAGCAGGGCCGTCAGGCGTAGGGCCGTGCCGGTGGGGTCGGGGCAGCGGAACTCGCCGGCGGCCACGCCCTCCGCGAGGACCTCGGTGATCGCCGCCTTCCACTGCCGGTCGAGGTCCCGTGTCACATCCCGCAGCGCGGGCTCGCGCAGCGCCGCCGCCCAGCCCTCGATCCACAGCCGCCAGCCCTTGGCCTGGCCGGTCGGGGCGTACCAGCGGACCGCCGATCGAAGTCGGCGCAGTGCCGTCGTCCGGCGGCCGAGCAGCTTGCGCAGCTGGGTCAGGTCGTCCTCGGCCGCGTAGCCGAACGCGGCGGCGACCAGCTTCTCCTTCGTCGAGAAGTGATAGAGCACCAGCGCGTTGCTCACCCCGAGCGCCGAGGCCACGTCGGCGATCCTGACCGCCGCCACGCCCCGCGCCTCGATCTGCTCGACGGCCGCACGCAGCAGCTCCTCGCGCCGCTCGGCCACGCTCAACCGCACTCTCGTCACGCGGCCACCCTAGTGACCCTCACCGGTACCGGCCGAACCGCGCGGCGATCACCGGCAGCCGGTCCGCGACGACGGTGTGCGCGGCGGCCCGCGGCGTCGTCCCGTCGGCCTCCGCGCGGGCCAGCATCAGCTCGGTGAGGGCCCGCATCGACCGGCGGATGTGCGCGAACGCCTCGTCCGCGTCGGCACCGATGTCGCCGAACAGCGTCCACCACCACCAGGCGTTGGTGGCGGAGTTGACCACGATGTCCGGCAGGACGGTCACGCCGCGCGCGGCCAGCAGTTCCTCGGCCTCGGGCAGGACGGGCATGTTCGCCGCCTCCACGATCCAGCGGGCGTTGATCCGCGCCTGGTTCGCGCCGTCGACGGCGTACGAGACGGCCGCGGGCACGAGGATGTCCGCGTCGGCGGACAGCCAGGCGTCGCCCGGCAGTTCGCGGTCACCGGGGCGCAGCGCGGCCCGGTCCACGGTGCCGTACGCGTCCCGCGTGGCGAGCAGCGTCTCCACGTCGAGCCCGGCCGGGTTGGCGATGGTGCCCTTGACGTCGGCGACGGCCACGACGGTCAGCCCCGCGCGCGTGAGGAAGCGGGCTGTGGCGCCGCCCATGGTGCCCAGACCCTGCACGGCGACCCGGGTCGCGGCGTACGGCACCCCGGCCCGGTCCAGGGCCGCGAGCGCCGACTCGGCGACGCCGCAGCCGCCGACCAGTTCGTCCAGGCCGATGCCGTCCACGTCGACGGCGAAGGCGTCCGCGAGCCGCCGCCGGGCGGTGGCCTCGTCGTCGAGCAGCGGATACACGGCCTGGATCGACGAGACCAGCCCCGCCTCGGCGGCCGCCCGGTCCACCAGGTCCTGGGAGAGGCCCAGGTCCTCGCCCGTCGTCCAGAAGCTCTCCAGGCAGGGCCGCATCGCCCGCAGGTAGCGCACCAGGAGCGCGTACGCCTCCGGGTCCCGGGGATCGCAGTCGATGCCGCCCTTGGCGCCGCCCAGAGGGACGTAGCGGGCCTCGGGGTCGTAGTGCAGGGCCTCCTTCATGGTCATGCCGCGGGCGAGCCCGGCGACCTCGTCCAGCGTGCAGCCCGCCCGCATCCGCAGCCCGCCGCTGGAGACGCCGCGCACCAGACGGTCGACGACCAGGAAGCCCTGGCGGCCGGTGATGTCGTCGGTCCAGGTGAGCGACAGCAAGGGAGGCGTCATGGGGCGGTCTCCAGGGGCGGCGAGGCCGCGACCCGAGCGCGGCTACTGAACGATGGGTCAGTATTGGAACAGGTGTCAGGCCCTGTCGACGCACCGGGCGGATCATCGGCGGCGATGCCGGTCGAGGCCTGCCGACCCGGTTGTCGGAGGGGCCGACCATAATGGAATGCCTCAACGACTCCATGTGGAGGTACCGTGACCGGTTTCCGTTCCCCGAGCCCCGGGCTCCGTGCGCTGCGGCCCCCGGCGTTCGGCGCGGACCCGAGCGGTGAGCGCCTGGCGCGCATCCGCAGATCACCCCACTTCAAGGACGGGGTCTTCCAGAACCCCGGGGGCACCGCGCGCGTCCGGCCCTCCGGTTCGTCGCTGGAAATCGGCAAGCGCATGCTCGACAAGGAGCAGCGCCCGCTCCGTGCCCCGCAGGGCACCGTGCCGGTGCACTCCACCACGCTCGCCGACCTCGCCAAGCCGCCCGCCAGCGGACTGCGGCTGACCTGGATGGGGCACTCAAGTGTCCTGGCGGAGATCGACGGGCACCGCGTGCTGTTCGACCCGGTGTGGGGCGAGCGCTGCTCACCGTTCCCCTTCGCCGGGCCCAAGCGGCTGCACCCCGTTCCGCTGCCGCTGGCCGCGCTCGGCCCGGTCGACGTCGTCGTCATCTCGCACGACCACTACGACCACCTCGACATGCCCACGATCAAGGCGCTGGCCGGCACGGACACCCTGTTCGCGGTGCCGCTCGGCGTCGGCGCCCACCTCGAGCGCTGGGGTGTGTCGGCCGACCGGCTGCGCGAGCTGGACTGGCAGGAGTCGACGAAGGTCGGCGGGCTCACCCTGACCGCCACCCCGGCCCGCCACTTCTGTGGCCGCGGCCTGCGCAACACCCAGCACACCCTCTGGGCGTCCTGGGTGGTCGCCGGGGACGAGCACCGGATCTACCACAGCGGCGACACCGGCTACTTCGAGGGCTTCCAGGACATCGGCACCGCGCACGGCCCGTTCGACGCCACGATGATCCAGATCGGCGCGTACTCCGAGTTCTGGCCCGACATCCACATGACCCCGGACGAGGGCGTCCGCTCCCACCTCGACCTCCAGGGCGGCGACCCGGCCGTCGGCGTCATGCTGCCGATCCACTGGGGCACCTTCAACCTGGCGATGCACGCATGGGCCGAGCCGGGGGAGTGGACGATGCGGGCCACCCACAAGGCCGGGGTGACCATGGCGGCCCCGCGGTGCGGTGCGCCCTTCGAGCCGGCCACCGTGCCGCCGGTCGAGCCGTGGTGGCGTGCCGTGGCCAAGGCGCCCGCGGAGGGGTGGCCGACCTGGCCGCCGGTCGTGTCGGATCCGGAACAGGCCCTCGTGGCGGAGTAGCGGACGGATGGCCGGGCGCGCGGTGCGGTGCCGCGCGCCGACACGGCGGGTGACATCGCGGTGGTCGGGCCGGCGGGTGCGGAAGGCCCGGTAAACGGCTCCGGAGGAGCCGTCGCGGACAGCGGAACGGAAAGCGGCGAGGGCCGGGGGCGGACAGCGCCCCCGGCCCTCGCCTCTTCTTCGTGACCACTTCTGACGAGGTCCGATCGAACTTTTTCCGATCGCGAGCGAAGGCCGGAACTACTTATAGGTCTGTCGTACGAAGCCTCATACCAGAGCGGGACGCTCCGTGCGGGACTTTGTCAACTGCCCACTGCACATGATGCGTTGGCGACTACTGTGAGTGTCCGTCGGGCGACGCAGGGCCGAATTCTCTTCGGCTGCGCCGACCCGGCACCGCGATGGCGCATGCCCCGAGACGCGCAGCCCGCGCGAGCTCCAGGCCCTCGACCGACGGACCACTACAAGGACACCGATGTCTCAGCTCCGCGCCCCGGCCGCACGCGCAGACCGCCGTGAGGGCGGGAGGCACGGCCGGCCGCCCGCCGCCCGCACCGCACCCGCGCTGCCCGAGACCCACATACGGCCCCAACTGCTGCGGCTCGCCGTGCTGCCGCCCGTCGCGGTCGCCCTCAGCGGCTGCGCGGCCGTCCTGTTCACCGTGCGCTCCACCGGGGCCCGCTCCAGCCTCACCCTTTGGGGTGTACTCGGCGGCGCGGTCTTCGTGACCTGCGTGGGCATCGTGATCGCCGCCGTGGCCGCCGACCGCGCCGCCAGGTCCGTGAGCGACCGCATCGGCGCCCTGCGCCGCAACAGCGCCCGCGGCGAGGCCGATCTGCGGGCCCTCGTCACGACGCTGCGGCGCGGCGACGGCCCGCCCCAGTGCAAGCCGCGCGGTGGGCCCCCCGAGGACGCCGACGACTTCGAGCTGCTCGCCGCCGACCTGGCCCGCGCCCACGACGGGGCCGTCACCGCCGTCGTGCAGGCCGCCCAGCTCTCCAGCCAGGCCGGCAGCGAACAGAAGCTCGAGGTCTTCGTCAACCTCGCGCGGCGCCTTCAGTCGCTCGTGCACCGTGAGATCTCGATCCTCGACGAGCTCGAGAACGAGATCGAGGACCCCGACCTGCTCAAGGGCCTCTTCCATGTCGACCACCTCGCCACCCGCATCCGTCGCCACGCCGAGAACCTCGCCGTGCTCGGCGGCGCCGTGTCCCGGCGGCAGTGGAGCAACCCGGTCTCCATGACCGAGGTGCTGCGCTCGGCCATCGCCGAGGTCGAGCAGTACTCGCGGGTCAAGCTCGTACCGCCGATCGACGGCACCCTGCGCGGGCACGCCGTCGCCGACGTCATCCACCTGCTGGCCGAACTCGTCGAGAACGCCACGGTGTTCTCCGCCCCGCACACCCAGGTGCTGCTGCGCGCCAACCTCGTCACCTCGGGTCTCGCCGTCGAGGTCGAGGACCGCGGCCTCGGCATGCCCGTCGGCGAGCAGAGCCGGATGAACGCCCTGCTCGCCGACCCCGACCAGGTCAACGTCGCCAGCCTGCTGGCGGACGGGCGCATCGGGCTGTTCGTGGTGTCGCAGCTCGCACGGCGGCACGGCATCAGCGTGCGGCTGCAGACCAACATCTACGGCGGTGTCCAGGCCGTCCTCGTCGTGCCGCAGGCGCTGCTGGGGACCGAGCCCGGGGGCCACGGGGCCGTATCGCGGGTGCAGGAAACCGGGGCGGGGGCAGCGACGGGGGCGGTGGGGACCGCCGTACCGTCGCCGCAGCAACAGCAGTCGCGGGCGCAGTCGCACCCGCAGCCGCGTCCGCAGATGCGGCAGCCCGCGCCCGCGCCCGAGGCCGGGCAGCGGGTTGCGTCCGCCGACGCCGGGTCCCGTCGGCAGCCGGGTGACGCCGGACGAGGCATGGCCCCGATGGCGAACGGCGCCGGACCGGCGCCGCTGCCCGTGCGAGGCGCCCAGGAACAGCGGGCCAACCCGGCGGAGGCCGTACCCGGCATCAGGCCCGACCACCGTCCGCTGCTCGCCGAGAACCTCACGGAGCACGCGGCCGCACTGCCCGCCCCGCGCGTCGGTGGAACCGTCCGCGGCACCATGGGCAAACCCCAACTGCCCCGCCGCCGCGCCCAGGAACACATCGCCCCCCAACTCCGCGACGGCCCGGCACCCCGCCAGGACTCCGAGTACCTCGCGGGCCACGACCCCGGCCTGATGGCGGCCTTCCAGCGCGGCATCGGCCTCGCGGAGACCCAGCCGCACATGGAGTCGGCGCACGTGGAGTCGGCGCGTATGGAGTCCGGTGAGATGGAGTCCGGTGAGATGGAGTCCGGTCACATGGGGTCCGGTCACATGGGGTCCGGGCACATGGGGTCCGGGCACAGGGGGGCTGGGCACAGGGGGGCTGGCGACACAGGGGCCGGCGCCACGAGGTTCGGAGACACAGGGCTCGGTGACACGGCGTCCAGTGAAACGGCGTTGGGCTTCCAGACGTCGGCCTCACCGGCCTCACCGGCCTCACCGGCCTCACCGGCCTCACCGGCCTCACCGGCCTCCGAGGCACCGGCACCCGAGGCACCCCGCTTCGAGCCGACGACCCGCGAGTCGATGCCCCCGGAGCCCCCGCGCCTGGGCGTCACCCGGCTTCGGCCGACGCCCCTGGACGACGGCCCCCACACAGACGCAGCCCCCATGACTCCGCCGCGCTCCATGGGCGTACGACCCATGGACCCGGCCCATACAACCGAGGCACGCCCCGGGCCCGAGCCCGGTCATGACCACACCACCCGGCACGACGGGAGCGCACCAGCCGGATGACCACCCCCGCAACCGCCCCCAAGACCACCCCCGCCCCCAGCGCTCCCGCAGACCTTCGTACCCCAAGGAGTCGATCCATCATGGCGAGCGAAGCGCCGACCGGCCATGTATCCGATCTCGACTGGCTGATGAGCGGCCTCGTGCAGCGCGTACCGCACACCACCAGCGCGGTACTCCTCTCCTGCGACGGGCTCGTGAAGTCGGTTCACGGCCTCGACCCGGACAGCGCCGACCACATGGCCGCCCTGGCCTCGGGCCTGTACTCCCTCGGCCGCAGCGCGGGCGTGCGGTTCGGCGACGGCGGAGACGTGCGCCAGGTCGTCGTCGAACTCGACTCGACGCTGCTCTTCGTGACCACTGCCGGCTCCGGCACCTGCCTCGCCGTCCTGGCCGGCCGCGAGGCCGACGCGGCGGTGCTCGGCTACGAGATGGCGATGCTGGTCAAGAGCGTCCGCCCCTACCTGGTGACCGCACCCCGGCAGCACGCCGTCGAACCGTCTGCGATGAGGCATTGAACGTGGCGGCGGCCGGCGACGGGCCTTGGCTGGACGATGCGGCCGGACGCCTTGTGCGCCCCTTCACGGTCAGCAACGGCCGCACCCGGCCCACCATCGCGCTCGACCTGCTGTCGCACGTGATGGCCACCGGAGCGACCCCTCTCGGCTATCTCGGCCTGGAGCACGCGCAGGCACTCGACCTGTGCCGCCTGCCCGTGTCGGTCGCCGAGGTCGCCGCTCATCTGAAGCTGCCGGCGGTGGTCACCAAGGTGCTGCTGTCGGACCTCGTCGACTGCGGGGCGCTCACCACCAAGCCCCCCGAGTTCCACCACAACCCGACTGACCGGGCTCTTCTGGAGGCAGTGCTCGATGGACTACGACGACAGCTCTGACCCCTTCCCCACCGCACTGAAGATCTTGGTTGCGGGAGGGTTCGGGGCCGGCAAGACGACCTTCGTCGGTGCGGTCAGTGAGATCGCGCCGCTCAGTACGGAGGAACTGCTCACCACGGTCAGCGCCGCGACCGACAGCCTCGAAGGGATCGAGAACAAGGTCGAGACGACGGTGGCCATGGACTTCGGCCGCATCACTGTCGATCCGGAACATGTGCTGTACCTGTTCGGCACGCCCGGACAGGAACGGTTCTGGTTCATGTGGGACGAGCTCTCGGAAGGGGCGCTCGGCGCGGTGATCCTCGCCGACACCCGGCGACTGGAGGACTGCTTCGCCGCCGTCGACTTCTTCGAACAGCGCGGTCTCGGCTTCATCGTCGCGATCAACGAGTTCGACGGCGGGTACCGCTACGAACCCGAGGAGGTCCGCACCGCCATCGACCTCCCGCCGGAGATCCCCGTCGTCCGCTGCGACGCCCGGATCTCCAGCTCCGGGGTCCAGACCCTGCTGACCCTGGTCCGCCACCTCATCACCCACGCGCCGGTGACCGCGCCGAGCCACGGCGCCCACATGTGACACCCGCACACACAGCCACGGAGCCGCATATGACGTACGTCCACAGCGACGGAACCCGCCCATGAGCTATGACCCGCCCCGCCCGGCAGGTCGGCTGCTGCTCACGCCCGACGACAAGGAGGCGCCCGCCCGCGCGCGTCAGCTGCGCCTGCTGGGCCTGGGCGAGCGCCCGGACCCCGCACTCGACGCCTTCGCGGACTACCTCGCCGAGCTGACCGGGGCGCCGTACGCCATGGTCAACTTCATTGACGAGAACCGGCAGTTCTTCGCGGGGCTGCACACCCCGGACGTCCGCCCCGTCGTGCGCGTCGACGACCGGAAGCCGGAGCTGGGCCGCCACATGGAACGCGACCATGGCTTCTGTCCCCATGTGGTCGTCCGGCGCAAGGCGCTGGTCCTGGAGGACGTCTGCGACTACCCGCGGTTCGCGGGCAACCCGGTCGTCGACGAGTTCGGCATCCGCTCCTATCTGGGCGCTCCGCTCATCGCCGCCACGGGCATGGTGCTGGGCACGGTGTGTGTGGTCGACGTGCAGCCGCGGCCGTGGGGGAGGGCCGGTCTGGAGACCATCAAGGCGTCGGCGGCGGAGCTGGTGATGCGGCTGGAGCGGCGGGAAGCCGACGGATTCCCGCTGTGAACGCCGAATTCGGCATGTCTGCATGTCCGCGTGGGCCAGGGGAGTTGGCCGGGTTTTCAGCCGGGGCGACGGAGTCGCTGCGCGCGGGCGGTGCCGTACGGGACGTACCGCCGCCGGAGCCGGAGCTGAGCGCTCATTTCGAGCGGGGGCAGCCGGCGTGAAGGAAAGCTGCGGCTCCGCTTAAGAAATCCTCGATGGACCAGGACGCCGCCGTACGGCAGATTGCTACGCGATTCCACCCCTCTCCCTGGTCACGGGCGCCTTCGGCATGTCCGCGACCGGGAACTCACCCACAGGAGCCGTAGCGTGAAGGCGCTGGTCAAGGAGAAGGCGGAGCCCGGGCTCTGGCTCGCGGACGTCCCGGAACCGGCCGTCGGCCCCGGTGACGTACTGATCAAGGTGCTGCGCACCGGCATCTGCGGCACCGACCTGCACATCCGGTCCTGGGACGGCTGGGCGCAGCAGGCGATCCGCACCCCGCTGGTGCTCGGGCACGAGTTCGTCGGCGAGGTCGTCGACACCGGCCGGGACGTGGCGGACATCAAGCCCGGTGACCGGGTCAGCGGCGAGGGCCACCTGGTGTGCGGCAAGTGCCGCAACTGCCTCGCCGGACGCCGCCACCTGTGCCGGGCCACGGTCGGGCTCGGCGTCGGACGGCACGGTGCCTTCGCCGAGTACGTCGCCCTGCCCGCCGCCAACGTGTGGGTGCACCGCGTTCCCGTCGACCTCGACGTCGCCGCGATCTTCGACCCGTTCGGCAACGCCGTGCACACCGCGCTGTCCTTCCCGCTGGTCGGCGAGGACGTCCTGATCACCGGCGCCGGCCCGATCGGCCTGATGGCGGCCGCGGTGGCCCGGCACGCGGGCGCGCGCCACGTCGTGATCACCGACGTCAGCGAGGAGCGCCTGGAACTGGCCCGCAAGATCGGCGTGAGTCTGGCACTGAATGTGTCGCAGGCTCGAGTTGCCGACGGACAGCGGGAGCTGGGCCTGCGCGAGGGCTTCGACATCGGCCTGGAGATGTCCGGCCGCCCCGAGGCGATGCGCGACATGATCGCCAACATGACGCACGGCGGCCGGATCGCGATGCTCGGCCTGCCGGCGCAGGAGTTCCCGGTCGACTGGGCCCGTGTCGTCACCTCGATGATCACCATCAAGGGCATCTACGGCCGCGAGATGTTCGAGACCTGGTACGCGATGTCCGTCCTGCTGGAAGGCGGCCTCGACCTCGCCCCCGTGATCACCGGCCGGTACGGCTACCGCGACTTCGAGGCGGCGTTCGCCGACGCGGCGAGCGGCTGCGGCGGCAAGGTCATCCTCGACTGGACCGCGTAAGTCACCCGCGTAAGTCATCTGCATTCCTAGGAGCTTTGAGATGTTCGACTCCGTGCGCGACGACCTCCGCGCCACCCTCGACGAGATCCGCGCCGCCGGTCTGCACAAGCCCGAGCGCGTCATCGGCACCCCGCAGTCCGCGACCGTGAGCGTCACCGCGGGCGGCCGTCCCGGCGAGGTCCTCAACTTCTGCGCCAACAACTACCTCGGCCTCGCCGACCACCCCGAAGTGATCGCGGCCGCCCACGAGGCCCTCGACCGCTGGGGCTACGGCATGGCCTCCGTGCGCTTCATCTGCGGCACACAGGAGGTGCACAAGGAGCTGGAAGCGCGGCTGTCCGCCTTCCTCGGCCAGGAGGACACGATCCTGTACTCCTCCTGCTTCGACGCCAACGGCGGTGTCTTCGAGACGCTGCTCGGCGAGCAGGACGCGGTGATCTCCGACGCCCTCAACCACGCGTCGATCATCGACGGCATCCGCCTCTCCAAGGCCCGCCGCTTCCGCTACGCCAACCGTGATCTCGCCGACCTGGAACGGCAGTTGAAGGAGGCCGAGGGCGCGCGCAGGAAGCTGATCGTCACCGACGGCGTCTTCTCCATGGACGGCTATGTGGCGCCGCTGCGGGAGATCTGCGACCTCGCCGACCGCTACGACGCGATGGTCATGGTCGACGACTCGCATGCCGTCGGTTTCGTCGGTCCCGGCGGCCGTGGCACCCCCGAGCTGCACGGCGTCATGGACCGTGTCGACATCATCACCGGCACGCTCGGCAAGGCGCTGGGCGGCGCGTCGGGCGGCTATGTGGCGGCCCGCGCGGAGATCGTCGCCCTGCTGCGCCAGCGCTCCCGCCCGTACCTCTTCTCGAACACCCTGGCCCCGGTGATCGCCGCGGCCTCCCTGAAGGTGCTCGACCTGCTGGAGTCGGCGGGGGACCTGCGGGAGAAGCTCGCCGCGAACACCGCCCTGTTCCGCCAACGTATGACGGACGCGGGCTTCGACATCCTCCCCGGTGACCACGCCATCGCACCTGTGATGATCGGCGACGCGGCGAAGGCGGCCCGCATGGCGGAGCTGCTGCTGGAGCGGGGCGTGTACGTGATCGGCTTCTCGTACCCGGTCGTACCGCAGGGCCAGGCCCGGATCCGGGTGCAGCTGTCGGCCGCGCACTCGACGGAGGACGTGAACCGCGTGGTGGACGCCTTCGTGGCGGCGCGGGCGGAGCTGGAGGGCTGAGCGGGGGGCGCAGGGGGCATTTGAGACAATCGATCCCGTGATCGAAGCGCGGCGGCTCCACATCCTCCGTGCGGTGGCCGACCACCGCACGGTCACGGCGGCTGCCGCCGCGCTGTATCTCACGCCGTCGGCGGTCTCCCAGCAGCTGACCGCTCTCGAGCAGGAGACCGGCCACCGCCTGGTCGAGCGCGGCGCGAAGGGCGTACGGCTGACCCCGGCCGGTGAGATCCTGCTCAGCCACACCAACGCCGTCCTTGCCCAACTGGAGCGCGCAGAGGCCGAGTTGGCGGCGTACAGCTCGGGCGCGGCCGGCACCGTCACCGTCGCCTCCTTCGCCACCGGCATCGCCCAGGTCGTCGCGCCCGCCGTGGCCCGCCTCGCCGCCTCGGCGCCCGGCATCCGCCTCCGCGTCCAGGACGCCGAGGGCGACGCCAGCCTGCCGATGGTGCTGGACCGGCAGGTCGACGTCGCGGTGGCCGTCGAGTACCGCGGGGCGCCGCCCGCCGACGACCCCCGCCTCAGCCACGTCCCGCTGTACGCGGAGCCCTTCGACGCGGTCGTCCCGGTCGCGCACCGCCTCGCCGACGCTGAGGAGGTGCCGCTCGCGGAGCTGGCCAAGGACCCGTGGATCGGCCCGTACCCCGGCAATCCCTGCCATGACGTGGTGGTCCTGGCCTGCGAGAACGCCGGTTTCCAGCCGCGCCTGGAGCACTCCTCCGACGACTTCCGCGCGGTCGTGGCGCTGGCGTCGGCGGACGCGGGGGTGGCCCTCGTACCGCGCTCGGCCCTGCGTGGCATGGACCTCACGGGCGTGGTCGTCCGGCCCGTCGACGGAGTGGCGCCGACCCGGCGGGTCTTCGCGGCCGTACGGCGTGGCGCGGAGGGGCATCCGCTGATCCGGCCTGTGCTGGATGCCCTGGGCGAGGCGGCACAGACGTGAGTTCTCCGTAACGCGCCCGTTTCGTATATGGGATAGCTTCCCGAATATGAGACAAGCGACAGATCGGGGCACGCCCGCTCCTGACCCCGTCGACGTCCGCCTGGGCGCTCGCCTCGCCGAGCTGCGCGCCGAACACGGCTGGTCCCTCGGAGAGCTGGCGGAGCGCAGCGGTGTGAGCAGGTCGACGCTCTCCCGGGCCGAACGGGCCGAGATCAGTCCCACCGCCTCGATGCTGAACCGCCTGTGCGCCGTGTACGGCCGGACCATGTCCCAACTGCTCGGCGAGATCGAGGCAGAGCCGGCCCTGCTGGTGCGGGCCGCCGAGCAACAGGTGTGGGAGGACCGGGCCTCCGGGTTCGTACGGCGGTCCGTGTCACCGCCGCACACCGGGCTGCGCGGCGAACTCGTCGAGGGACGGCTCGCCGCGGGCGCCGACATCGCCTACGACCGGCCGCCCGTGCCGGGGCTGGAACAGCACATCTGGGTGCTGGAAGGGGCGCTCGACGTGACGGCTCAGGAGGCTGTGCGCCACCTCGACGCCGGGGACTGCCTGCGGCTGCGGGTGTGGGGGCCGACGCGGTTCCGGTGCGCCGGGTCCGGGTCGGCGCGGTACGTACTGGCGGTGGTACGACCGTGATGGTGACCCGGCTGGACGAGACCCAACTGCTGGACTGTGCGGCCGAGTTGGCCGAGCTGCTGGTCGACACGGTGGACGGCGGCGCCTCGGTGGGCTTCCTCGCGCCGCTCGACCCCGCGGCGGCCGTCGCCTGGTGGAAGGAGCGGGCGGCGGGCGTGGCCGCCGGACGACTCGCCGTGTGGACGGCACAGGACGCCGGCCGCACGATCGGCACCGTCAGCCTGGCCATGCCCGACAAGCCCAACAGCCGCCATCGCGCGGAGCTGGTGAAGCTGATGGTGCACCGGGACGCGCGCGGTCGGGGCCTCGGGCGCAGTCTCCTGGCGACCGCCGAGGCCGCGGCGGCCGGGGCGGGCATCGCTCTGCTCCACCTGGACACCGAGACCGACAGCCCCGCCGAGCACCTCTACCGCTGGGCCGGCTGGACGCGGGCCGGTGTCATCCCCGACTACGCGGCTGACCCGGGCGGAGTGCTGCGGCCGACGACCCTCTACTACAAGCACGTGGGTGCGGGCGCCCTCACCAGGTGATTGTCAGTGGCAGCCGCTACGGTGCGTCTCATGCCGGATGTCGAAGACGTACGCCGTATCGCCCTGTCACTGCCGGATACGACGGAGAAGATCGCCTGGAGCATGCCCACGTTCCGGGTCGCGGGGAAGATGTTCGCCACATTGCCGGAGGACGAGACCTCCATCGCCGTGCGCTGCCCCAAGGAGGAGCGCGACGAACTGGTCCTGGCCGAGCCGGACAAGTTCTGGATCGCGGACCACGAGGCCCAGTTCGCCTGGGTGCGGGCCCGCCTCGCCGCCCTGGAGGACGACGGCGAACTGCGCGACATCCTCGCCGACTCCTGGCGCCAGGCGGCACCGCCGAGGCTGCTGGAGGCCTATCCCGAGCTGGGGCCGCCGACGGGGGACTGAGGCCCCGTTCACCGGCGTCGCGGCGGCGGTGCCGGATAAACGGGTGCGCGACCACCGACCCGAGTGCGGTATTGTTTCCATGCACGTTCGGCCAGGGGAAACCCCAGGTCAGACAGGCACCGGGACGTGGCGCAGCTTGGTAGCGCACTTGACTGGGGGTCAAGGGGTCGCAGGTTCAAATCCTGTCGTCCCGACTGGAGACAGTCGCAGGTCAGGGCCGGTTTCGGAGGCATCCGAAACCGGCCCTTGATCGTTCTTGGGGACCAGTTGGGGAGGGCGCGGGTCTTCTTGAGTGAGGGTCTGTACGGTGTTCGGTGTAACTCCCGAGCAGGAAGCGGAAGTTAATGACTGACGTGAGTGTCACCGAGGCCGAGGGCCGGGCAGAAGAGCTGGCAGCCGGTGTGGATGACGAGTTGGTCGCCCAGCTGGTGGCGCGGGCCCAGGCCGATGGGCTGCGGCTGACCGGTGAGGGAGGTCTGCTGCAACAGCTGACCAAGCGGGTGCTGGAGTCCGCCCTGGAGGGTGAGCTGACCGACCATCTGGGCCACGAGCACGGCGAGAAGTCCGAGGGCGGGCGGGAGAACTACCGCAACGGGCGTCGGGCCAAGACGGTGGTCACCGAGGTCGGCCCGGTCGGGATCGACGTTCCGCGGGACCGGGCGGGCACGTTCGAGCCGATGCTGGTCAAGAAGCGGCAGCGGCGGCTCGGCGGGATCGACGAGATGGTCTTGTCGCTGTCCGCCAAGGGCCTCACGCACGGGGAGATCTCCGCGCACCTCGCCGATGTCTACGGGACCGAGGTGTCGAAGCAGGCCATCTCCACGATCGCCGACAGGGTGGTCGCCGGCATGCTGGAATGGCAGAACCGGCCCCTGGACGCCGTGTATCCGGTGGTCTTCATCGACTGTGTGCACGTCAAGGTCCGGGACGGGCAGGTCGCGAACCGTCCTGTCTATATGGTGCTGGCCGTGACCGCCGAGGGCACGCGCGACATTCTGGGCCTGTGGATCGGTGACGGCGGCGAGGGCGCCAAGTACTGGCTCCAGGTCCTCACCGAGATCAAGAACCGTGGGGTGTGGGACGTCCTGATGCTGGTCTGTGACGGACTGACCGGGCTCCCGGACGCGGTGAACACCGTCTGGCCTGCGACGATCGTGCAAACGTGCGTCGTTCACCTGCTCCGCAACAGCTTCAAGTACGCGGGCCGGCAGGACTGGGAGAAGATCGCCAAGGCCCTCCGCCCGGTCTACACGGCGCCGACCGAGGAGGCCGCCATGGAGCGGTTCCTGGAGTTCTCCGAGGAATGGGGAGCGAAGTACCCGGCCATCGTGCGGCTCTGGGAACGCGCCTGGGCAGAGTTCGTTCCCTTCCTCCAGTTCGACGTGGAGATCCGCAAGATCATCTGCACGACGAACGCCATCGAGAGCGTGAACGCAAGGATCCGCAAGGCCGTCCGCGCCCGCGAGCACTTCCCCACCGAGCAGGCCGCCCTCAAGTGCGTCTACCTCGCGGTCATGAGCCTGGACGCGACCGGGAACGGCGCGAAACGCTGGACCAGGCGATGGAAGCCGGCCCTCCAGGCCTTCGACATCGCCTTCGACGGCCGCCTCACCGCGGCCCAGCGGTAACAACCAACCCACGAGTTACACCACTCGCTGGACACACCCGCAAACGGACCGCGACCTCGCCGAAGTCGACCTCGGCTTCGGCGCCGGCCAGGTGCGACTGCTCGATGAACACCCGCGCCGGGCCACGGCCGGCCTCGACCCGAATCTCCGGCTTCCGCTTGGCGACGTAGGCGTGCACGACCTGGTAGGACACGTCGTCCATCGCGTGCTCGTTGATCAACCGGCGATAGATCCGGACCACCGTGTGACGCTGCTTCCTCGGCGCATCCAGATCAGCCAGCAGCATCTGGTCGATCACCGGCTTGAACGGATCCAGCTTGGAACGGCGAGGCGCGTACGGTTCCCGAGGTTGCGGCCACGCCGAACTCAGCGCCTTCTGAACAGTCCGCCAGCCCACCCGGTACTTGCGCTCCAGCGCCCGGTTCGGCATGCCCTCGCGAGCGTCACGCCGCAGCGCGGCATACAACTCGACCTTCGACTGACCAGGCGGCATCGGCGGTGCTCCTTCACTGAGCACATTCACCTTGCCACCGCAACCCCGCGAGTGACACTACTTCTCACGAACAACTTCCCAGCTAACCAGCCGGTGACATCCACTCAGACGGACAACTGACAACCCACAAACACCGCCAGAGCCATCCTTGCGAAAACCATTGGTGCCCGGCTTGCTCCGCTGATGGACTGACGTCCTACCGTGAGTCTGCCGCGTGACGGAGGTAGTGGTTGTGACAGGCTATGACGTGCTTGCCGAGGTGTACGAATGGCTCATCTCGGATGCAAAGTTGCCTCCAGCCGAGTTCGCTGCGTCGTTCGACGACGTCCTCAATCTCCTGCCGTCGAACGCTCACGTCCTCGACTGTTCGTGCGGAACCGGACAGTTGGCGGTTGGCCTCGCCGGTCGTGGCATGCAGGTTGTCGCAACTGACGCCAGCGAGGCGATGGTTCGTCGGACTGCAGAGTTGTCTGAGGAGTTCGGGGCATCCGTCCGGGCCGTACGGGCGAACTGGGAAGAGTTGCCCGACCATTTCCAGGACAACACGTTCGACATGGTGTTCTGCGTTGGCAACTCGCTTCACCATGCCGCGGGCGCGACAGGCAGGGGTGCTGCTCTGGAGTCGATGTCACGGCTTCTGCGCCCCGGCGGGCGCTTGGTACTCACATCCCGCACTTGGGAACTCGTGAGGGCCAGAGGTTCCCGGCTGGAGATCAGTGACCGACTCGTCCGCCGGAACGGTCGCGATGCCGTCGTGGTCTACCGCTGGGAGATTGCGCCGCATTGGGAGGAGGAGCACCACATCGAGATTGCGATCGCGCAAGTTGATGCGACCGGGTTGGTTCTTGTCCGCTCGGAACTGCTGTCCTGCTGGCCCTACCGGTATGAGGAACTCGAAGTCGAGCTGCACCGGGTCGGACTCCAAACGGAACTGAGCACGTTCGATCTTGAGGCCGAGAACTACATGGTGGTCGCGAGCAAGGTATAAACACCGGACTCTCAGTCCCTGGCCGGACCGCGCGATTGCTCGCAGGACGCTTGCGCCCTCTCATCGGTGCGGGTTCAAGTGGTCAACGCAAAGCCTCGGACGAGGAGTGCTCGTCGATCAGACGGCGGTAGATCCGGGGTGACGGTGTGGCGCTGTTTCCTGGTCGCGTCCAGATCAATGAGCAGGATCTCGTCGATCAGCAGCGTGAACGGATCCAGCTTCGACGGCCGCGCCGAAGCGGTTGTCGTGCGTGGCTGCGGCCAAGCCGAGGTCAGGGCCTTGTTGACCGTGCTCCAGGTGACGCCGTACTTGCACTGCAACGCTCGGTTCGACATGCCATCGCGGGAGTCGCGCCGCAGCGCGGCGTACAACTCGACCTTCGACTGGCCAGGCGGCATCGGGGGTGGTCCTTTACTGAGCACATCCAGCTTGACACCGCAACCCCGATGGTGACGTCAGAATTCGCGAACATCTTTCTGGGCCATCACCTGGTGCCGTCAGCTTTCACGAACAACTGACGTCACCAACTGCCGACAGAACCAAGCGGGACTTCACCGCCCCCGCGCCCGGGCTCAAGTACATGGGCGACATCACCTATCTCCCCACCGGGGACGGCGACTTCCTCTATCTGGCCACTGTCCTGGACTGCTTCAGCCGCCGGGTGGTCGGCTGGTCCATCGCCGACCACATGCGCACCGAACTCGTCGCCGACGCCCTGCGGATGGCAGCCGCCACCCGCGGCGGTCTGAGCGGCGCGGTCTTCCACTCCGATCACGGTGCCCAGTACACATCGCGTGAATTCGCCGACCTGTGTGGCGAGTTGGGTGTCACCCAGTCCATGGGCGCGGTCGGCACCTCCGCCGACAACGCCGCCTGCGAGAGCTTCCACGCCACCCTCAAGCGGGAGACCCTGCGCGGAGCCCACCACTACCCGGGAGCGGAACTCTGCCGACGCACCGTCTTCCGGTGGCTCACCCGCTACAACACCCGCCGCAGGCACTCCGCCAACGGACACCTCAGTCCCGTCGACTACGAACACCAGCACCAGCAGGAGTCCGATAAGCTCACGCTGGCCGCATAATCACCCGAACGCGCGTCCACTTTCGCGGGGGAAGGCCCGAGCCGAGTTGCCCCCCATGCGTAGGCGACGCGAGCAACCGGGCGACGGACGTCACGGCCGCCCGGACTTCGAAGACCTGCTCGCCTCACTCGACATCCCGGACCCCTTTGACGTCCAGGTTTTCTGTGACCGACTGGCGGCACAACGCGGTCGTGCGCTCCACCTGCACAGCGTCCCGGGTATCTCCGGCACCGACGCTCCCTGCGGCGTCTGGATCGCCACCGAGAAAGCCGACCACATCTTCCATGAGGCAGCGACCAGTCCGCTGCACCAGGACCACATCATCCTGCACGAGATCGCGCACATGGTCCTGGGCCACACGTCGATCCTCGACGGTGTCCAGTCAGGAGGCGGGGGCTTGTTCGCGGACATCGATCCCGTCACCGTCCGCAGCTTCCTCACCCGACCCAGCTACGGCACCGACGATGAACGCGACGCCGAGCGGTTGGCCGGCTTGATCGCCAGCAGAGTCGCCACCTCCCGTACCGGTAAGACCTCGCGCAGCAGTGTCATCCAGCGCCTGGGCGACGCGCTCAGCGACTCGTAAGCAGAGTCCGGGAATGGTCGACATACTTCCTGCGGTCATGCTGTGGCTGGTTGCCGCCTGGCGCACCCCGGCCGCATGGCGTGATCCCAGCAAACGCGCCTTGTGGGCCGCCTTCCTCGCACTGGCGGTCGCCATGACGCTCAGACTCCACGCCATCGCCGCACCTGTGGACGCCGCCCCTCCAGGTCAACAACCTGAGCTCCCTGGGCAAACACATCAGCGGCATCGCCGCGGCGCACGCGGTGCTCACCATCGTCCACAACATGGCCCAGGAGAAGACGACCGGTCTCAGATCCTCCCGCCTCCACCTCCTCGTCCCCTTCACCGCGGCAGCCCTCATCGCCGCGCTGTTTTTCGCCGCCCCGCAGCCGTACGAAGCGGTCGACCTGCTCACCGAGTACGCCACCGATTGGCACATCACCGCCTACGGAGTGGTGTTTACGGCGTACCTTGGGGCGGCACTGTTCAGTGCTTCGCGCCTGTGCTGGCGCCGGGGGCGCCAGCCCGACACCGGCCTGCTCGGCCGCGGTCTGCGCCTCACCGGCATCGGCACCACGATCGGAATCGCGTACGCCGCGCACCGCGTGGTCTCGGTGACCCTAGGGTTTCTGGACCACAGTCCCATACCCGCCAGTGCGAGCGAGATGATCAGCGGTCTTCTGTTCTTCGGCGCGCTGCTCTTCATCCTGAGCGGCAGCACGCTGCCAGCCGCCGGAGGTCTGCGCCGCTGGTCCCGGGAATACCGCGACCTGCTGCAGCTCTACCCGCTCTGGCAGAGCCTCACGGACGCGGTACCTGTCGTCCGCCTCGACCCGCCGCGCAGCAGGATCTCCGAAACTCTCTTCCCCCGGCATGTCCACGACCGGTTGTACCGCCGCACCATCGAGATCAGGGATGCCGTCCTGACCCTCAGCGACCATGGCCCCCGGCAGCCTTCGTAACCAGGCCCGTGCCCATGTCGCGGCATCCGGTCTCATCGGCGCCCAAGCCGACGTTGCCGCCGAAGCCTGCTGGATCATCGGCGCCACGCAGTCCCGGCAGCGCAACGAGCCCTCGTCCGGCGAGCCCCTCCCGCCCGCCAGCGGCGGACGGGACCTGCCCAGCGAGATCCAGGCGCTCAAACAGCTCGCCAGGGCCTACGACTCCGACCTCACCCGTGCCTTCGCCGCCAAGCTCGACCACGCCCAAACACTGGAGACGACACCGTGACCGAAAGCCGCACGGCCCGCCTCATCACCGACACCCTCGCGCCGGCCAACCTCGTCATCGCCATCCTGCTGATCATCGGCTGGCACAGCACCAGCAGCGCCACAGGGCTCGGCTGGGGCCTGCTGGCCGCCCTGTTCTGCGGCGGCATCCCGTTCGCCGTCATCGTGCTCGGCCTGAAACGCGGCAACTGGACCGACAAGCACATACGAGTCCGTGAGCAGCGCGCCGTCCCACTCCTCGCCACGATGGCGTCGGTACTCATCGGCATCTCGCTGCTCGTCGTCCTCCAGGCGCCCCGCGAGGTGTTCGCATTGGTCGTCGC
The DNA here is from genome assembly GCF_001514305.1 of Streptomyces dysideae. GTDB lineage: Bacteria > Actinomycetota > Actinomycetes > Streptomycetales > Streptomycetaceae > Streptomyces > Streptomyces dysideae. Next base: position 116,731 of record NZ_KQ949086.1, on the reverse strand, counting down.
CATGCTCGTCGGCCTGATCATGACCGTGATTGTGACCATCTGGTGGAAGGTCTCGGTCCACACCGCCGTCGCCAGCGGAGTGGTCGTGATCCTGCTCCTCGCCTTCGGCATGAGCATGGCACCGCTGGTACTCGGCATCGCGGCGATCGGCTGGTCTCGCGTCGCGCTTCGCGACCACACTCCCTCCCAGACCGTCGTCGGCGCCCTGCTTGGAGGGCTGGCCGCCGCGGTTGTATTCAGTGCGATTCGCTGACCAACGCTGAGTGCGACGCCTGGACGGCCTCGGAGCTGACGGGATCGAGCGCTCCATGAGGCAAAGGTGTGCACCCTGCACCCCAGGCCCGCGTTCCGCGTAATGCAGCGGCCTGGAGGGCTGAATCCGGAGCCGTTTGTTGTCACGGCCGCCGTCACCGTTCCGGACCCGGGACGCCAGGCCCGCCGTGCCCCGTCGGAGTCGATACGGGCGTCCGCTGGGACGGAACCATGGAAAACAGCCGTTGCACAGGCATGTACGGCATGCAGCGGCGGAGCATCCGGTGATCGGATAGCTGGTCTGGGCGGTTCTGTTCGGCGCCCTGTTCGGCTGGGAGGGCATCGGCCTGCTGCGGGCCGATGACGACTTCCCCTGCTCGGAGCGGTGTCAACCGCTGAGCCGAGTACGCAGCGTGCCGTACTGGGTGCCCGTCAAGGTGATCATCACGCTGGCTGCGACGGAGTACGGGACCGCAGCGTTTTCACGTGCCGTCGCCTACTATTCGTCGGCGACTGCCGATGGGATCGCCTCAAGGATTACGCGGGCGACGAGGTCGGGGGCGTCGTTCATCGGTATGTGGCCGCAGTCGGGCAGATGCACCAGCCGGGCTCCGGGGATCATGGCCCGGGCGCGAGCGGCCTGTCGGGGCGGCAGGATGCGGTCGCGGGCGCCCCAGGCGATGGTGACCGGCACCTCGGGGATGTCCCCCGTGAACAGGTTCGGGGCCCGCCCGGCCCGCAGGGTTGCGCCGAAGGCGATGGCGTCTCGCAGCGCGCGCAGATCGGCGATCAGCGTCTCGGGCGGACAACTGTCCGGTCGGCCGTAGAGTGTGCCGGCCAGCGCGGTCCGAGCGGTCGCCGTGTGCGCCAGACGGACCATGGCTGTATCCGGCAGCAGGCGCACGCTGTGTCGGGCCGCAGTCAGCATGGCGTAGGTGCGGCGCCGTTCGGTGTCGGTCCAGAACCCGGCTGGCGCCAGGGCCGTCACGCTGCGCGCGAGCCCGGCCTGGCCCAGATGCAGAGCGATCAGTCCGCCCAGCGAATGCCCGACCACGTGTGGCCGCTCCGCGCCGAGCTCGGAGAGCACGGCGCCCAGCCAGGCCGCAGCCGTCTGCAGATCCCGCGGCACGGCCGGCTCCAGGTCGGGAGAGTCTCCGAACCCCGGCAGGTCGATGGTGATCGTCTCGTACTGCCCGGCCAGCAGCGGCACGATCGCGTCCCAGGCTTGCCGATGATGCCCGACGCCGTGCAGCAGGATGAGCGGCTCCCCGGTCCCCTGTCGCTCGTACGCCACGGTCACCGGCCCCAGACCCGCAGTACTGCCCTGCACGAACGACGGCGTCCTCGCCGGGACAACGACCTCTCCGCCTGTGCGCCGACGCCCGTCCTCGGGCTCCGGCTGTGTGGCGGTGAGCCGGTCGTGGAGATGACTCGCCGCCGCGCGCACGGAGCGGGCCGGCCGATCTGTGGCGGCTATGAACGAAGAGATCAGGGCCATCGTCGGACACCTACCTCACCGTGGAGCACTCCTTCATCAGAAGTCAGCGCTGGGATAAATCGTATTCCAACGCTGCATTCCATGCGCGTGGCGAGCATCTGCCAGGGGAACTGCGCTATCTGTCGGCAGCCCATCGCGGCCGCCGTCCGACTGCATGGATCGACGCCCGGCGGCGGACCAGTCGGAAAGCGCTTCGTCGGATATCCATGGGGCGGTGCCGGTGGTCGCGAGTCGACAGCGCTGCGCTGGCGCCTGTGTCGGACCGATCGGCCTGTACGGGGGACCGCGCCGTGCCCGGGCCGTGAAGTTGCTCGGGGGTGCGTTGCGGTGCGGACCGAGTCGATGAACCTCCCTGGTTTCTCCGCCCATGCCAACGCAGGCGAGATCATCGACAACCGCGAGATGGCGACGCCCCTGCACCACGTCACCCACCTCATGCGCGGCGAGCCGGACGCGGGCCAGGCCCTCCCAGACCGGATCGACGACTGAATAGTCGGGCTGAACGCGGCCGTGTCGCGCTGCGGTGAACGCGTCGCTCGCCGCCACCAGCGTGTGTTCGGGGGGGCGCTACTCGGCGGGTGTGATCAGGCCGTAGTGGCCGTCGTAGCGGTGGTAGAGCACGTTGCCGCGGCCGGTGCCGGCGTCGGCGAAGAACACGAAGGGGAAACCGGTGGCCTCCAGCCGCTGTTGTGCTTCGGCCACGGTCATCCGGGGCGCCGGCAGTTCGCTGACAGTCAGTGGTACGGCCACGTTGCCAGCCGGGTGTGGTCGGGAGTGCACCTGGGCGAGCCGGTAGCCGGTCGGCCCGGACCGGTAGAGCACGCTGTCCTCGCCGGAGTCGGCGTCGGTGAACAGATGGAAGGCGTAGTCCATCGATTCCAGTTCGAAGACTGCTTCGTCCGGTGACTCCCGAACGAGGGAGAAGGACTTGTGGCGGACGATCTGCCTCTCCTCCACCGGTCGCGAATAGTAGTCGGGTCGGTGGGTGGGTTCACTGCCGTGGCGCCACTCGTGCGAGCCAGGGACGGGCATCCGGCCGCGGCGGGCTTCCCAGTGCTGGGCCAGTCGGGCGAGTTGTTCTGTCAGCCGGTCCTGGAGCAGGTCGACGGCCTCGGTGGCGGTGTGCCCTGCGACGTGTGCGCGGGCCGGGCGGCCGTTGACGTCGACGTTGGCCTGGGCGGTCACCGGCCGCTCGACCGCCGGGTTCGCTGTCCGGGCCAGTCTCACCCGGGCGAACAGAACCGGTTCCGGCGCCTGTCCGAGCACGGCTCGTACCTTGTCCCGCGCGTACCCGGCCGCGTGTGGTGGCAGCTGCCCGCTGGTCTCCACCTGGACCTCGGGGGCCTCCTGGGGGGTGGATCGTTTCATGGCAACCTCCTGAAGTGGTACTTTCCAGACTTATCACCCATCGTGTGCAGAGGGCTGGGGTTCCTGGTCCTGGTCGGCCGGTTTCTCCGGTTGGGTCCGCGCGATGACCCGAGGTGGGAGGCGACCCCGACTGGGTGCGTTCGATCTTCTCGATGGCGGAGAAGGCGTGGATCCTGGAAGTGGGACGCCCGCCTGCGATCCGCAGCCTTTTCGGATTCCGGGAACGGCCTCGCCCGAGGTTCGTCCTTTCGCCAAGGGAGCCGTCCGGTGATCACATCAGTCCGTCTGCCAGGCCGGCATCAGTCGCGTTCGGCCAAACCGGGGCCTCCTCGTGAGCCGCCGAAGCCGCCGGCGTCCTCGCCGACGCCTTCCTGGTCGCGCTGGCTTCTGCCCGTCGCCATGCTGATCCTGCTGCTCGTGGTGCTGACGCGAGCCCCCTCGCCCCAGGAAGGCACATCGCTGTCGTACAGCGACTTCGTCGGCAAGGTCAGCGGCGGTCAGGTCAAGACGGTCGACATCAACGACAAGGGCGCCGTCAAGGGAACCCTGAAGGACGGTACGAAGTTCACCACGCGGATCCCCACCGCCCTGGACAACAGTCGCCTGGAGCAGCAGCTGCAGTCCAAGAACGTGGAGATCACCGCGTCCCAGAGCAGCGGCGGCAGCCCTTGGGGGACGCTGCTGGTGTTGTTCCTGCCGCTGCTGTTGTTCGCCGCCCTGATCATGTGGAGCGGCCGCCGGGCGGCCCGCTCACTGGGCGGGGGGCTCAGCGCCATCGGGCGTGCCCGGGCCAAGATCATCGAGACCGAGCGGCCGACCACCCGCTTCGAGGACGTCGCCGGCTACGAGGGTGTCAAGCAGGAGATCAGCGAGATCGTCGACTTCCTGCGTAACCCGGGGCGCTATGCGATCGCCGGAGCCAAGGGACCACGTGGTGTGATCATGGTGGGGCCGCCGGGCACCGGCAAGACCCTCATCGCCCGCGCTGTGGCCGGCGAGGCGGAGGTCCCGTTCCTGTCGGTGACCGGCTCGGCGTTCGTGGAGATGTTCGTCGGCGTCGGCGCCTCACGGGTACGCGACCTGTTCGCCGAGGCGCGCAAACGCGCCCCTCGATCATCTTCATCGACGAGATCGACGCCGTCGGCAGCCGCCGCGGCGGGGGCGCCCGGCTGGGCGGCAACGACGAACGCGAGCAGACCCTCAACCAGCTCCTTGCCGAGATGGACGGTTTCGACCAGTCCAGCGGCATCGTGGTGCTGGCCGCGACCAACCGGCCCGAAGCCCTTGACCCCGCGCTGCTGCGCCCGGGCCGTTTCGACCGGCATGTGACGGTGCCGCTGCCCAACCAGGCCGAGCGGGCGGCGATCCTGGGCGTCCATGCCCGCGGCAAGACCCTGGCGCCGGACGTCGACTGGGACACCGTCGCCCGGGCCACCCCGGGCTTCTCCGGCGCGGATCTGGCCAACCTGGTCAACGAGGCCGCCATCAACGCCGTCCGCGCCGGCGGTCCCATCATCGACGCCCAGGACCTCGACGACGCCCGCGACCGGCTGCTGCTCGGGCGGCGGGAGTCCACCAACGCGCTGCTCCCCGAGGAACGGCACTCCGTGGCGATCCACGAATCCGGGCACGCGCTGATGGCGGCGTTGTGCGAGCACGCCGATCCGGTCGCCAAGGTCACCATCCTGCCGTCCGGGCCCGCGCTGGGCGCCACCGAGCAACTCCCCGAAGCTGAACGGCACTTGTACAGCGAGAGTTACCTGACCGATCTGCTCACCGTGCGGCTCGGCGGCCGGGCCGCCGAGCTGGTCGTCTTCGGTGAGGGCTCGACCGGCGCCGCCGACGACCTGGCCGGCGCCACCCAGATCGCCGCCCGCATGGTCCGCGAGTTCGGCCTGTCCCCGGCCCTAGGCCCCGTCGGATACGGCTCCGGCGCCCCCCGCTACCTCGGCGGCGAGAGCACCGAAGAGACGCTGCACCGGCCCTACGCGGAGCAGACCCAGCGCATCGTCGACGAGGAGACCGCCCGCCTGGCGCGGAACGCCGAGAAACGCGCCGTGGCCCTGCTGAGCGAACACCGCAAGGCGCTGGACGCCCTGGCCGAACTGCTCACCACCCGCGAGACCGTCGACGGATCCGTGGTCCTCGACGTACTCCAGCAACAGCAGCAGCGACCGGACGGCCACCACCCCGCCGCGGCTGGGAAACCAACGCCCTCCCCGTGACGCCACGGTGACGCCCGCGAACAAGAAGGAGGCGACCATGGAACAGCAGCCGGGGGCGGTCCACGGTGAGCAGGAGGTCTTGGCGCGGACGGTCGCCGACGTGATGCGCACTGCCGCGGTCACGATCTCTGTCGACGAAACCGTGCTCGTGGCCTGGGAGTTGCTGGAGCGCTCCGGTTCCCGTCACCTTCCGGTCGTGCGTCCGGACGGTCGTTGTGCCGGCCTGCTGGACAGGGCCGAGGTAGCGGTCGCCTGTGCGGCGCCGGCCGCTTCGCTGTCCGGCCTGCGCGTGGACGAACTCCTGCCCGGCCACCGGCCCGCGCTCGTACACGTGGAGCAGACCGTACGCCACGCGGCCGACCTCATGAGCTGTACCGAAGTCGACGCCCTCCCGGTGCTGGACGAAGACGGTCGTCTGGCCGGGGTGCTGACCGCAGCCGACATCGTGGCGGCCCTCGCCGGTCGTCCGGTGCAGAAGGAGTCCGCCGACACGCGGCCGCAGGCTCCGTCCACGGTGCTGCCCGGCCTCCCGCCCCGGCGTGGCTACCGTGGAACGGCGGTGCCCTGACGACCCACCACGCAGGCGTGCTCACCGAGATGACACTCGGTAAGGCTTCTGGTGTCACCCGGCCGCGGCGTCAGGCCCGTCGGAGCCAGGTAGGCAGGGCGCGCCGGGGATCACCGGTGCGCCGAGTCGTCGGGCAGCGGCGCACCAGGCCCGGGTCAGCGCGCTGCGGGCCAGGGCAAGGGCCTGAGTCTGTTCGCTGCCGACGTACAGCGGTGCGCCGACGTGCACGTGCAGTCTCGGGCGGCGCAGCGGAGCGGTGAGCAGCCTCGCCGCCTGTTCGAGAGGGCTGCCTGATGCCAGTGCGCGGGATCCGGCCTGGCCGAGGGGCACGACGTGGGCGCCGGTCGACCGCGCGAGGTGGAAGAGGCCCGGATGGAAGGGCCGGGGCGGAGCTTCGCGAACGCCCTTGCGGTGCGGGAGCCCGCCCTCCGGGTAGAGCAGGACGGACCGGCCTGCGGCCAGTGCGGCTTGGGCGTCCCGGAGTGCTTGCGCGGCTCGCGGGTCGTGACGGTGGACCGGGATGTGTCCCTCCCAGGTCAGGACACGGCCGAGCACGGGGATGCGCCACAGCCGCGCAGCCGCGAGGACGACGGGTTCGGTGCCGAGGCGGCGCAGCGCGGCGAGGACGACCGCAGGATCGCTGAGGAATGTGTGGTTGGCGATGATGATGCTGCCCGCAGGCGGTGCGGCACCGGTTTCCGTGGTGACTTTCAAACGGCCGAAGACAGGTACCACGACGCCTGCGAGACGACTGAGCACGACACCACCCCCAGCGTGGGCGACAACCAACAGCGGTCCTGCGATCGCGGCTGCTCGACCCGTACGGACCGAAGGGCGTGATCGAAGCCTGGCTCTCCACGGCGGAGCGGCACCAGCTCATCGCCCGGCTGGCTTCGGACCGGCGGGAGCACCTGGCAGTGCAGACCTATCGCGCCCGACAGCCACGACCTCCGGGCATCACGCCGCTCAAGCCACAATGACGACGACCATGTCGGTGAGCTCGTGCGCGGCATGGATGCGGGTCACCGCCGTGGTGTGCCGGCTTCGGCGTTGTTCTCGGCGCGCAGGTGACTCGTGACGTCGACGACTCCGTCGACGCTCTCGGCCAGGCGTACCGCGATGGGGATGAGGCTCTCCTGGGGCAGGGTCCCCCTGAGCGTCACCCGTCCGTCGGTGACCTGGACGGTGACCGCGCCAGGGGCCAGGCCGAGGGTTCGGGTCAGGACGTCCGTCGTGATCTCCTCGCCGATCGTGAAGTCACGCCGCAGGAAGACGCGCAGCAGGTCGCTGCGGCTGACGATGCCCACCAGCTGGCCGGCGTCGTCCACGACGGGGAGCCGTTTGACGTGGTGGCGGGCCATGGCACGGGCCGCTTCCACGACCGACCACTGGGGTCGGGCCGTAACGGCCGGGCTGGTCATCAGCCCCTCGGCGGTCAGCGCGTGGGTCTTGGCCCGTTCCGCGGGCAGCAGGTGCGCGGCGGCCAGGTGTCCGCCCGGATCCGCCTGGCTTTCCTGTTTGCGCAGCAGGTCCGTCTCCGACACCACGCCGACCGGGCGGCCCTGGTCGTCGACGACCGGTACCGCCGTGACGTCGTGCTCTGCGAGGTGCTCGGCGATGTCCTTGAAGCCCGTGTCCCGCTGGACACTCACCACGGCCTTCGTCATGAGATCTCCGACCATTCGATGCAGCATGTCACCGCTCCCTCCTCGGACGCTCGTGGCACGGGCCCTCTCTCCACTGTCCGCCCCTGGGAGAGCCCCCGCACTGTTCACGCGTCCTGGGAGCTTCGGCGGGCGTGCGAACGAGGACCGCGTGCCCGGGCCTGTCCTGCCGAGTGGCATCGGCCCGGGCTCGTGGCCCGGTGCCTCAGAGCAGCCGATTCGGCGAACAACCGGTGTCGGCAGCGCGCCGCTGACGGACCGGTGGACTGTCCGCTGCGGCGGGCGGCGGGCGGCGGGCGGCGACGGCCACGGGCGAGGGAAATGCCTCCCCATGGCTGACATCTGGTGCTCGGCGTTGCCCCAGAGGTCCCGGCATTTGGGCCGTTCGGCCGTTGCGCCTGAGTGCGGGCACTGCTGAGCGTGGAGCAGAGAGCCGATCGCGAAGGAGGCCGGCCATGCTGACCCTGAGCATCATCAAAGCCGATACGGGCGGATTCGTGGGGCACTCGGCGGTGCACCCGGACATGATCGATCTCGCTCGGCGGGCCCTGGACGGGGCACGCACCAGCGAGCTGCTCCTCGACGGGCAGGTGGCCACGTGCGGGGATGACCTGTCCTTGATCATGACGCATACGTACGGCGCGGACGCCCAGCTGATCCACGAGTTCGCCTGGGACGTCTTCACCCGCACCACCGCCCTGGCGAAGGACCTCGGCCTGTACGGAGCCGGTCAGGACCTGCTGTCGGACGCGTTCTCCGGGAACCTGCGCGGGATGGGGCCGGGCTATGCGGAGCTGGACTTCGAGGAGCGGCCCTCCGAGCCGGTGATCTGCTTCCTCGCCGACAAGACCGAGCCGGGTGCGTGGAACCTGGCGCTGTACAAGATGTTCGCCGATCCGTTCAACACGGCCGGGCTGGTCATCGACTCCAAGATGCACGACGGGTTCGTGTTCGAGGTCTACGACCTGTTCGAGGAGAAGCGGATCTTCTTCGACTGCCCCGGTGACCTGTACGACCTGCTGATGTACATCGGCGCTCCGGCCCGCTACGTGATCCACAGCGTGCGGTCCAAGGCGCTGGGCGAGGTCGCCGCGGCGACGAGCACCCAGCGGCTGTCGCTGATCGCGGGCAAGTACGTCGGCAAGGACGACCCGGTGATGATGGTGCGCTGCCAGTCCGGGCTGCCCGCGGTGGGGGAGGTGCTGGAGCCGTTCGCGTTCCCGTACGCCGTGGCCGGGTGCATGCGCGGTTCGCACCACGCGCCGCTGATGCCGGTGAGCGTGGGCACGGCGCATCCCTCGCGCTTCGACGGCCCGCCTCGCGTGGTGGCGCTCGGTTTCCAGATCACGCACGGGCGGCTGATCGGGTACCGGGACCTGTTCGACGATCCGGCGTTCGACGACGCCCGTCGTCAGGCGAACGCGGCCATGGACTACCTGCGCCGCCACGGCCCGTTCGAGCCGCACCGGCTGCCGCTGGAGGACCTGGAGTACACCACGATGCCCGGCATCGAGGCCAAGCTCGCCGACCACTGGCAGCCCATCGCGGGCAGCCTGGAACCGGTCCACCAGGAGCACCGGGAGGAGCCTGCCCGGGCAGGGACCGCGAGCGGGACTCCCGGCTGAACGGGATCACCGCCGGGAACCGCGCGCTTCGCTGCTGCCGGGTTATTCCCCCCGGTACAGCCGGTCGAGGCCGACGAGCACCACCTGCCCGTCGGCTTCGGCCGCGCGGAGCGCGGGAGTGAAGCCGACGCCGCTGTAGCAGGCGGGCCGGGCGTGAGTGACGTCCTCGCCGTCGGCGGCGAGCAGATCGAGGAGGTGACGGAGGTGTTCCAGGTGGTGCAGGTCCATGACCTCGTTCCAGAGCGCCACTCCCACCGACAGCAGAGCGCCGGAACGGGTGCCGATCCGGCCGCGTACGACCACTTCCGCCTCCGCCTCCGGACCGGCACGGCGTGCCGGGTCGGGCAGTGAGCCATGGGCCACCGTGGCGGGGCGTGCGCCGAAGAGGGCCGGGTCGGCGAAGTCCCTGACCCAGTCCCGGCAGATCCGGGCGAAGTGGGGGCCCGCTACCGTGGAGTCGAAGACGGGTCGTGCGTGGTGCCAGACCTCGGCGGCGTCCTGTTGCTCCAGCTCTGATCGGTGGGGCCAGACCGCCGCGTGTTCGAAGGCCAGCAGCGGCTCCGTGATGCGCAGCCGGATCAGGTTCGGGCGGAAGGCGTCGGGCTCGTTGCGCAGCAGGCCGTTTGCCTGCAGGAGCGCGAGACAGTGGGAGGCGTCGGTGAGCGGAGCGCCGAGACTTTCGGCGATCTGGCCCTGTGTCGAGCAGCCCGAGGCGATGGCGGCGAGCGCGGAGTGGCACAGCGCCCGGTCCCAGTGGTCGGTTTCCTCCTGCAGCAGGTGATGTGCCTCCAGGAACAGCGGTGTCTGGGGGTTGAGGACGGTTCTGCACACCCAGGCGTCGAAGTCGCCCGGCCCGCTGGGGGCGTCGTTTCCGACGTACGGCCGGTAGGCGGGGGTCCCGCCGACGACGGCGTGGACCAGGAGGGCGAGGCCGGGATCGTCGATGCCCCAGAATCGCGCGGCCTGCCGGAAGTCCAGTTGATGAAGGGTGAGTTCCAGATCGGCATGCCCGCGCAGCGGCGAGGCAACGCCGAACAGCCGGTGCATCACCGGCAGGGCGCTGCCACTCAGCAGCAGGCGTGCGCGGTTGTCGCGTCCCGTGTCGTGCAGGCGCCGGTAGGCGCTGTGGATGACGGAGGGCAGTTCGGGACTCTGCCGTACGAGGTCGGGGAACTCGTCGATGACGACCGGTACTGGCCGCTGGTCGCCCAGCGCGAGCAGGGCGTCGACGGCGTCCTCCCAGCCGCGCCAGCGGTGCGGTGGCGGTGTGCCCGTGTAATGGGCGAGCCCGTCGCCGAGTCGGCGCAGGGACTCGGCCCGAGTCGCCTGTTGCGCCCCGAAGTAGAAGCCGCCCAGGGCTGCCGTGAGTGCCTTCAGAAGGTGCGTCTTGCCGTGCCGTAGCCGTCCTGACACGACAGCGAGGCCGGCTCCGGGGCGGGTGTCGCAGGCGAAGGCGATGAGCGCGTCCCACTCAGCGTCGCGGTCGAAGACCGTCTCCGGCTTCGCGGGGCGAGAAACGTCGGAGGACGACACGGCTGCTCCCCTCGTTAGGCAGCACTCCTGCCACCAGTACAACGTCGAATGCCGGACGCCGCGACATGCGCGGCCACGCACGTCAGGCCCGTCGGGGCCGTCGGGGTCGAGCACGCATGCGTGGTCATGCGCTCCCGGTCGTCAGGGCTCCGGGTAGGCCGACTGCGGCTGACCGGGGGAGCGGGCATCGGTGCACTGTCGGCGCGCAGGGTCGGTGGCTGCGAGGTCTACTGGAAGGGCGGAGGCGGGTTTTGGGTGTTGCCGCGAGTGGTGGCTGGGTGGCCGGGAGGCGGGGGAGCGGTTCGGGCGATTCGAACGGGCCACAGCGATGAGGAGCGACCGTGGAGCTGAACTTTCTCGACCCCGTGTACGCGGGACCGGGCCCGTATGCCTGCGCCTACCTGGACACCTCGCGTGACATCCCCGATCCGGAGGCGGCGATCAGTCTGCGGCGCCGGCATCTGCGTGAGGATCTGGTCGGGCAGGGGGCCGATGACACCACCGTGGCCGTTGTCGCCGACGTGGCGGGCACGGACCGGGAGGTTTCCGGCCGGCACGGGCAGGCCATCGTCGCGAGCCACGGTCGTCTGGTTCTGGTGGAGGAACTGCCCAAGCCGCCGGCGCACGACGCGGCCCGGTTCGGCGCGTTGCCCGACCTGATGCCGCTCGCGGTCCAGCATGCGCCGGACATCCCCTACGTGGCCGCCATCGTGCACCGCGTCTCGCCCTGGGAGACCGGCGAGCCGGAGGAACTGGAGGTGGACTTCCAGATGGGGAGGTGGCCGAGCAGCGCGGTCGCGCCTGAACAGCATCGCCATCGGAGCGGTCCTGCGGCCCAGTGGCCTTACGGCGCCGACGAGATCGCCGGCGAGCTGGCGGAGCTGGTCCACCGCAGCGGTGCCGAGGTGATCGTGCTGGGCGGGGACGCGTGGGCGCGCAACGTTCTGGCCAACCGCCTTCCCGAGCCGTTGCGTGAGCGCGTTGTCACCGTCGCGGGTGACGGGCAGGCGGCCGGTGAGGGACGGGCGCTGCTGGAGCAGGAGTTGGGGGGAGGTCTTCCGGGGCCGGATGAGAGCGCGGGACCGGGCTCGGGTGGAGGCGTTCCGGGCGCGGCGAGCTCGGCACGCCGGCGCAGTGGAGGGCCTGACGGCGGTCGTGGCCGCGTTGCAGCGCGCTCAGGCAAGTGCGTTGCTGCTGAACACGCCCGTCGAGCTGTCTGTGCGGCCGTGGGCCGGCTCGGAGCCGACCCAGATCGCCCTGTCGGCTACCGACCTGGAGTCCTTCGGTGTCCTCGGCTTCCAGGAGGATCCGCCCGGCGCGGCCCTGAACCGCGCACTGGTTCGCACCGGCGCCGAGCTGGTGGTCGTCGCGCGGGAGGAACTGCCCCTGGAGGACGGGGTGGGCCGTGCTGCTGCGGTACACCGACCCGGAGGTGCCCGGGTGACTCCCCGTCGCCGGCCGGAGGTGCCACACCGTGGCGGGTTCTGCTTGTCGCCGGGAGGAGCTGGTGAGGTATGCCTGAGGGGCCGGTGGTGGTAGGGACGGACGGCTCGGCCGGAGCGGCACGCGCGGTGCTGTGGGCGGCGCAGGAGGCTGCCCTTCGGCATCAGCCCCTGCACATCGTGTGCGCCGTCGGCCTCGACCTGGCGGAGCGCCTGTCCGCCGAGACCGCTCGGCGGGTCCGTGAGGCGGCCCGGTCTCTGCTGGCCGAGGCTGCGGGCGGCCGCCTCGACGGCTCCGCAAGCCCCGGGTGTTTCGGCAGCGGCAGTGACGATCGTCGTGGGTTCGCGGGGGTTGGGCGGCTTCTCCACGCTGCTGCTGGGCTCGGTCGGGCTGACGGTGGCCGGACAGGCGAGGTGCCCCGTGGTCGTCGTGCGCGGTACGGAGCAGCCGTCGAGCGGCGTGGTCGTGGTGGGTGTACGGGACGAGGAGGACCTGGAGGCGGTGCGCTTCGCCGGAGAGACCGCCAGGCGACGCAAAGCGTCGTTGCGTCTGCTGAGCACGTGGACCTACCTCCAGTACATCGGGACCATGGCGCCCATGGCCGACGCGGTGCGGGTGGCCGTGGAGACAGGGGCAGCGGCGAGCACCCGCATGCTCGGCTCCGTCCGGGAGGAGTTCCCGGACCTCGAGGTGACCGAAGAGGTGGTGAGGGTCCCCTCGCCGGCCGGTGAACTGGTCGCGGCGTCGATGCGCGCGGATCTCGTCGTGGTGGGCGCGCGCAGGTCCGCGCACCACGTGGGCCGTGCGCTGGGCCGGGTCACGCACGCCGTTCTGCAGCACGCGCACTGCCCGGTTGCCGTCGTCCCACGCGAGTGATTCCTGCCGCTTGCCGGCGACGGGAACTGCGCGGATGGTGTCGTCCCGCGGCTAGCGCATGGCGCGGGCGCTGTTCGCTTCCGTCAGGCGCCGAGCTGTCCGCCGAGTCCGGGATGGTGGCAGGCGGGTGACGATGCGCGGTGAGCAGGTTGGTACCGCTGTTTTCGGCTGTTGGTCATGAGCCACTCGGGCAACTTGGTCATGAGCCACTCTGCTTCGTCCGTCGAGCTGATGGACTCGTCCACAGATGCGTGATCGGAAACCAGATCGGGAGCCGCCCCGCCTTGACAGGCGTGGTTCGGTGGGGCGCGGTTCTTCGTGTGTCTGCCGGACGCCTTGAGGGTCAGGTGTGCGGGGTGCGGATGGCGAGGATGGCGATGTCGTCGTGGCCGTCGCTGGGGTGGTGGTCGGCCAGGGTCTGTACGTAGTCCTCGAGTGGCAGGGCGGCGTGGGCGGTGGCGAGTTCGGCGAGTTCGGCGAGGCTCTGATCGATGGGATGGCCGGGGTGTTCGATGAGCCCGTCGGTGAAGAAGACCACGGTGGCATCCGGGGGCACGGGGTGGGTGTGGTCGGGGCGGGGGTGCTCGATGCTGACCCCGAGCGGTAGCCCGGGCTCGGCATTCAGGTACTCCGCTTGCCGGTCGGGCGTGATCAGCAGTGGTGGCAAGTGGCCCGCACTGCTCCAGTGCAGCCTCCAGGCGGGCCCGGCGGGTTCGATGCGGGCCAGGCTGACGGTGGTGACGGGGTTGTCGGTGATGGCCTGCAGGGTGCGGTCGAGCTGGGCGAGGACCGCGCTGGGCGGAGTGCGCCTGTCGAACAGCAGGGCGCGCAGCATGTTTCGGGTGGAGGCCATGGCGGCCGCAGCATGAAGATCGTGGCCGACCACGTCACCGATGACTACCGCCAGTGTGTCGTCGGGGAGCAGGATGGCGTCGTACCAGTCCCCACCGAGGGGGTGGGGCTGGGCGGCGGGCCGGTAGATGGCGGCGGCGTCAAAGGGCCGCAGGTCGGGCAGCGTGGGCAGCAGAAGTCGCTGGAACTGCTCGGACCCGGCACGCGCCTGCTCGAACAGACGGACGTTTTCGATCGCGATACCGGCGGCGCCGGCCAGGGCGACGACGATGTTCTCGTCGTGAGCGTCGAAGGGCTGTCCGTCGCGTCGTTCGGACAGGTAGAGGTCACCGTAGATCGAACCGCGGACGCTGATGGCGACTCCCAGGAGGGTGCGCAGGCGTGGGTGGCCGGCCGGGAAGCCGGCGGAGGCCGGGTGGGAGCGGATGTCATCGACCCGCAGGGGCACGGGATGGCGGATCAGGAACCCGAGAACGCCCTTACCGCGGGGGAAGCCGGTCTCAGCCAGATCGGCACGTTCCTGTTCGGACAGTCCGACGGGGATGAACTGCTCAAGGTACTCGCCGGACTCGTGCAGCACTCCCAGTGCCCCGTAGCGGGCCCCGACCAGATCCATGGCGGTGGTCACGACGCGGTGGAGCACCGCAGACAGCTCCAGTTCGCGGCTGATCGCCAGCACAGCATCCAGCAGCCCGTGCAGCCGGTCCGTGGCGCGCGCCAGCGCCCGAAGCTGCTCGGTGATCTGCTCCAGTTCGGCATCAAGGCGAAGCCGCAGATCAGGAGTGCTCGGCTGCTTCGGTTCCTCGTCCTCTCTCGCCATCACAGGTGCCCGGCCTGGCGTGCGGTTTCGGTGGGCTTGAGCTGGCAGGGGTCGGTTACGGTCTTCTGGATCAGGGTGCCCTTGAAGGTGAGCCGGTCGGCGATCGCCGTGCAGAGGCGGGCGTCGGTGAAGGTTTTGTCCCACTTGCTGAACGGGGCGTCGGAGGCCACCGCCGTCGCCTTGCCTTCCTCCCGCTTCGTGAAGATCTGGTAGAGCAGCCTGGCGCCCTTCCGGGCCAGGTTCAGGTAGCCGAATTCGCTCAGATACAGCAGGGCGAGCGTGCTGCAGCGGGCGATCACGGAGGACGGACGCTTGACGGCCTCCGCTCCGGCGAGCTCGTTCACCAGAGCCGCCTGGCAATCCTCCAGGCGCTTGGGCCGGGAAGACTTCGCCGCCCGCACCTGCCGTTGCCGACGGCGGACCTCCCGGGCAGCGACCTCGATCTGCAGGAACTGCTCGTAGGACGGCTGCTCGAGCCGGGCGGTGGCCCCGATCTCGACGAACCGCTCACGGAACGCCGGCGGGCGGAGGTCTCGGCAGGCTTCGTCGATCAGCGCGCTCTCCGGAATGCCGGGCAGCGCCATCCGGGTGGGCAGCCCCTGCGGCTCGGCTGCAGTCTCCGCAGCCTGGGTGGGGGTCATGCACTCATGCCCTTCCTGGTGGATGCGGGTGTGGGTACCGGCTTGAGTGGCCGGTTCGTACTCGCTCAGGAAACAACGGCCGAACGTGCGGATCGCGGGACCGGCCGAGGGCTCGCTCCCTCCCCGGCCTGGGATTGCGAGCGAGCCGCGCCTTCGGCGGGCGGTGGTCGGGCGGCGTTCGGTGGCAGGGGGCGGCGGGGATGCCGAGCGCGGGCAGCCACCGGGCCTCCCGCCCGGCTGAAGACAACGTCCCCCGCATCTCGCCCGCTGCAAAGCCGCAGTCGGTCAGCCATGCGGCAGGAGAGCCTGCTGGGCGCCGCGGAGAACTTCGGGGATCTTCCTGGCGGCGTCGACCACGGCCGCCAGGTCCGAGAGTTGCTGGGTGAGCTGCCAGAACAGGTCGTCGAAGGAGATCATGCCGACCAGCCGGCCCTCGGACACCACCGGGAGGTGGCGCACCTGAACCGACCGCATGACGAGAAGGGCGACCGCGACGGCCGTCTCGGAGTCCACGGTCGCCGGGGCGTTGGACATGACCTTCTCCACCTCAGTCTGCGGCGGCAGCCCGCGGGCCATCGCCCGTACGACCAGGTCGCGGTCGGTGACGATGCCGACCACCCGGTCGTCCTCGACCACGGGCAGGGCCCCGACGCCGACACGGGCCATGTGCTGAGCCGCCTCCTCGAGGGAGGTCGTACGGGGCACACTGGCCGGCGGTGTGTTCATCACGTACTGGATCTGCACGGTTGGAATCCCTGCCCTCGGAAAAGGGGCGACTCAGGCTGTCCGCAGCACCCCGTCGCCACGGGCGCCACCACGGCTTCGACGAATCGACCGAGGCCGACCTCCTTGTCGCGGAGGCCGCAAGCCAGGTCGGCTTCGCTGATCAGGCCGACCAGTTACCGTCCTCGTTGACAACAGACGGGTCCAGCATGCGCCGCGCCACGACGTCCAGCACCTCGTTGCCCGCCCACGCACTCGGCCCCTTTGTGCATCAGGTCCCGCGCACTGGAAGCCTCCTTGACACGGAGGACCGGCGTTCGCGGCACGGGCGTCTTCGGTGCCTCCTGATGCCCTGAACCAGAACTCCATTGTCACGTCGGCCGGACCGCCATGCACCTCGGGAGCCTGACGAGGCCGACGTGTGTACCGCTCGCTGCATCTGGCCGTTCACCAGGCTCATCCACGCTTCACCGCACCGGTCGGCCACCTGTTCCGGCCGTACGCCGTCTGTCGGTCCTTCCCGGTTGGCGTCCCGCCGCCGGGGCTGGGAAGGCCCGGGCTCGTCACGTCAGCCAGCCATCAATGTCTGAATTGCAGCCTTCTGCGGCTACCTTGACGATGAAGGCATGGTTCCCACGGCACCTGCGGACCGTTTGGACGCGTTCCGGGCCCTGGACGACCGGCGTGGGCGGCCAGGAAGCCGCCTGATCGAGGCGTTGGCCGAGGCCAGGGCGGGAACAGCGGACCAGCCCGCCGACTGGGCTCCGGCTGTCGCCGCCGGTATCGGCCTGCCCGCTGCCGCCGGGCTTGGACCGGCCAGTTACTACGCGGACCTCGCCGCCCCGCACGGCCGCCGTCATGTCCGGGTCTGCGCGGCGACGGCCTGCTTCGCCGCGCAGGCGGGACGGCATCTCACCGAGGTGGAGCACGAGCTGGGCGTCACCGTGGACACGGCCCCACTGGGCGGGGAGACGTCGGTGCAGGCCGTCCGCTGTCTGGGGTATTGCTACGCGGGTCCCGCCGCGCTCGACGGTGACACACCCTGCACCGGCCCGACGCTGGCTGGGCAACTCGCGGGACGCGAGCCCCCTCGGGCTCCGGAGATCTGGGCGGCCGACGACACCGGCGACCCCGTACTTCTGGGAAACGTGGTTGCCGGGGAGCCCGTGTGGCGGGTCTGGCCGCAGGTGGTCACGGCTGGCACTCCCGGCGATGTTCAGCAGGAGGTGGCTGTGTCCGGGCTGCGAGGACGCGGTGGTGCGGGGTTCCGGGTGGCAGCGAAGTGGGAGGCGGCCGACCGGGCTCCCGGCACCGTGGTGGTGGCCAACGGGGACGAGGGGGACCCCGGCTCCTACGCCGACCGGCTGCTGATGGAGGCGGAGCCGGAACGAGTGCTGGAGGGCCTGGCCCTGGCCTGCTTCGCGTGTGCGGCCCGCCGGGGTGTGATCCTGGTGCGCTCGGAGTATCCGCGTGCGCTGGCGCGGATGCGGGAGACGGTGGCGCAGGCGTACGACGACGGGCACTTCGGCCCGTCCGTTCACGGCACGGACATCGCCTTGGACGTCGAGGTGGTGGAGGGGGCCGGATCCTACGTCGCGGGCGAGGAGACCGCCCTGATCGCGAGCCTGGAGGGGGATCGGGGCTGCGCCCGGCCGCGCCCGCCGTACCCGACCCAGCGTGGCCTGTGGGATGCGCCGACGGTGGTGAACAATGTCGAGACCCTGGCATCCGTCCCGTGGATCATCGCCCACGGCGGAGAGGCGTACGCCCGGCGCGGGGCGCGGGACGAGACCGGGACGAAGCTGGTGTGCTTGTCGGAGCGGTTCGCCCGGCCGGGAGCGTACGAGGTCGAACTGGGCACCCCACTGCTGCGGATCGTCACCGAGCTGGGCGGCGGCCTGAAGGACGGCAGCGAGCTGGCCGCGTTGCAGGTGGGCGGTCCGTTGGGCGGCTTCCTCGGCCCCGATGCGCTGGACGTACCGCTGACGACCGCCGACCTCGCGGCCCGAGGCGCCGCACTCGGCCATGCCGGACTGGTCGCCTTCGACCGGCGGGTGGCTCCGGAGGAAGTGCTGCGGCACATCTGGCAGTTCGCGGCGGCGGAGAGCTGCGGCGCCTGCTCCCCCTGCCGCGTGGGCTCGCGCCGCGGCCTGGAACTGGCGTCCGTCGACACCCCACCCGGACCTGAATGGGAACGGCTCGGGCGTGTTCTCGCCGAGGCGAGCCTGTGTGCCTTCGGGCGGCGCATTCCGCCCGCGGTGCACAGCCTCGCCCGCGCCTACGGGGACCGACTCGCGGGATGGCAGCCATGACGGGAATCGAGGTCGATGGCGTCAGCGTCACCGTTCCGGAGGGAGCCTCACTGCTCTCGGCGGTACGGGCGGCCGGAGTCGAGCTGCCCGCGCTCTGCTCCGACGAGCGGCTCAGCCCGGCCGGCTCCTGCCGTACGTGCCTCGTGCGGGCCGACGGGACGATCGTCGCGGCCTGTGTGAGCCCGGCCGCACCCGGTGCGCGCGTCGAGACGGACGCCGACGATCTCCGGCAGCTGCGCCGGGACGCGGTGCGGCTCATCGCCTCCGCCCTGCCGCGCCGTGCCCTGACCGGGGACAACCCCAGCGAACTGGCGCATGCCTGCCGGTCGTTGGGCCTCGGCCCCGAGGCCGCGCAGGGCGCCGAAGGGAGGGGCGGAGACGACTCCCACCCGTACGTCCACCTGGACCGGGACCTGTGCATCGCCTGCGGCCGCTGCGTCCGTATGTGCGCCGAGGTGCAGGGCACCTTCGCGCTGACCCTGGTCGGACGGGGCGCCGGCACTGTGGTCGCGCCCGGCACCGGCGGGCCCTGGGCCGAGTCGGACTGCGTGGCGTGCGGCGGGTGCGTGGACACCTGCCCCACCGGTGCGATCACCGAACCCGGCCCGGGGCGCGGGCTCACCTCCGCCCACGCGCCGGCCGCGACCCGTACCACGTGCGGATACTGCGGGGTCGGCTGTGCCCTGGACGTCGTCACCGCCGACGGCGAGGTCACGGCGGTCCTGCCCGCCCGGGACGGCCCGGTCAACCAGGGACACGCCTGCGTCAAAGGGCGCTTCGCCCACGGCTACCTCACCTCTCCCGAACGGCTCACCTGCCCCCTGCTGCGGCGCTACGGCCGCCTGGAGCCCGTCGGCTGGGACGAGGCTCTCAGGCATGTCGCCCGAGGGCTGCGCGCGGCCATCGGAGCGGGCGGCGCGGACGCGGTGGCGGCGATCTCCTCGGCCCGCGCCACCAACGAGGAGAACTACCTCGTCCAGAAGTTCATGCGGGTCGTCATCGGCACCAACAACGTCGACAACTGCTCCCGCCTGTGCCACTCCCCGTCCGCCGCCGGACTGACCGCCTCCTTCGGACTTGCCGGCGGCACCGACAGCTTCGACGACGTGGAGCGGGCCGACTGCCTGCTGGTGGTCGGTGCCAACCCGGTCGAGGCCCATCCCGTGGTCGGTGCGCGCCTCCTCCGGCGGGTGCTGCGCGGGGCCAAGCTGGTCGTGGCCGACCCCCGTGCCGTGGGACTGGCCTTGCACGCCGACGTGCACCTGCGGCCCCGGCCCGGCACCAACGTGGCGCTCTTCCACGGCCTTGCCCACGTCCTGCTCACCGAGGGTCTGGTGGACGAGGAGTTCCTGCGTGAGCGGGCCGCGGGTCTGCCGGAGCTCGCCGAACTGCTGATGGACTACCCGCCCGACCTGGTCGAGGACATCACCGGGGTGCCCGCCGAGGACCTGGTCGCCGCCGCCCGGCTGTACGGCCGTGCCCGGCAGCCCGCGATCGTCTACGGCCTCGGCGTCACAGAGCACCTGCACGGCACCGACGGGGTGCGGTCCCTGGCCAACCTGGCGGTCCTGCGCGGCGCCGTCGGCACCGACCGCGGATACGGCGTCAACCCGCTGCGCGGCCAGAACAACGTCCAGGGCGCCTCCGACATGGGCGCGCTCCCCGACCTCCTACCCGGCTACGGCAAGGTGGCCGACCCTGCCGTACGGTCCCGGGCCGAGGCGGTGTGGGGCGTACCGGTCCCTGAACGGCCCGGCCTGCGGATCCCGGACATGTTCGCCGCAGCGCGGGCGGGGGCTCTGCGGGCGCTGTGGGTCATCGGTGAGGACGTCTGCGCCACCGACCCCGACAGCAACCGGGTGGCCGCAGCCCTGGACGCGTGCCCGCTCGTCGTGTGCAACGAGCTGTTCCTGTCCGAGACCGCCCGCCACGCCGACATCGTGCTGCCGGTCGCGTCCTGGCTGGAGAAGGACGGCACCTTCGTCAACTTCGACCGCCGCTTCCAGCGGGTCCGCCCCGCCGTGCCCTCGCCGGGCGAGGCACGCAGCGACTTCGACGTCGTGCACGCCGTCGCGGTGGCCATGGGCAGCGACATCGGCTGTCCGACACCGGCCGACGCCCTGGCCGAGTGCGGACGCATCGCGCCCGTCTTCGCCGGCCTCTCCCACGACCGGCTGGACCGGGAGGGCGCCGTGCCATGGCCCTGCCCGGACCCCGACCGCCCGGGCGAGGCCAAGCTCTACAAGGAACGGTTTGCCACACCAGACGGGCGGGCTCACCTCGCCGCGCCCCCTTATCTCCCGCCGGGAGAACACCCCCACGACGACTACCCGCTGCTCCTGGTCACCGGGCGGCGCTGGGCCCACTACAACTCCGGCAGCATGACCCGCCGCGGCGGCAACCTCGCACTCGACCCGGTCGACTTCCTCGACCTGCACCCCGACGACGCCGCCCGGTACGGCGTCCGGGACGGCGCACAGCTCACCGTGGAGAGCCGACATGGCCAGGCCCGCCTCATCGCCCGGGTCAGCGAACAGACAGCCCCCGGCCAGGTGTTCAGCTCCTTCCACTTCCCCGCGAGCGGGGTGAACCGCCTGACCTCCAGCCACGCGGACACCGTCACGTCCTGTCCCGAATACAAGGTCACGGCAGTACGCGTGAGAGTGCGACGACCCGTCGGCTGATCAGCGGGCCGCGCAGACGACCTCGACGAAGTGGCCCACCTGCTCCTCGGGCAGGTGACGTGCGAGGTCCGCCTCACTGATCATGCCGACGAGGCGGTGGTTGTCGATGACCGGCAGCCTGCGGATACGGTGCTCCTCCATGGCCCTCAGGACCTGGTCGGCATCGGCCTCGGCGTCGATCGTGACCGGCTTGCCCTGTTCGAGCAGGCCCGCGGTCATGGTCCTGGGGTCCTTGCCCTTGGCGACGCACTTCAGCACGATGTCGCGGTCCGTGATGATCCCGTGGAGCCGGTCGTCCTCGCCGCAGATCGGGAGGGCTCCGACGTCCAGTTCCTGCATCTTGCGCGCAGCGGCTTCCAGCGTCTCGTTCTCCTGGATGCAGGTGGCGCCGCCGTGCATGATCTCCCGGGCAGTGGTCATGGTCGTCTCCTTCGGGCGTCGTGATCCACGCGGGGAGAGCCCATGGAGCCTGGCCCACCCCGGCCGGTACTCCCACAGACCAGTGTGGATTCCGCGTCTGCTGTGCGCATGCCGGGCGGGGCGCTCTCGGGCCTCAAGGCGGGCCCCCGCGCGGTGGGCGCTCCGGTCTCAGCCGGGCCTGAAGGCGCATGACGACATGGCCGAGGCCGGACACCAAGCCGGCGATCGCCAGGTCGGTGGGCGGAAGTGGCTCCGTGCCCAGCAGCTCCCGCAGGGGCGGCAGATAGACGCCCGCCGCCTGGAGGCCCAGTGCCGCGCCCACGGCGACCAGCAGGAACGGGTTGGCCAGGCTGCCCGGGCGGGCCCGGGAGCCGAGCGCCACGCCGAGCTGGGTGGCGCCGAGGATCAGGAACACCATGGACTGCCACGGGCGTCCGGTCTCCCGGGCCCACACCCCGACCACGAGGGTGACCGTGGCGACGAAGGAGCCCATGAGCAGGATCCGCGGCCACAGGCCGGCACCCAGCACGCTCTCCTCGGGGGGCCGGGGCGGGTTGCGCATCGCGTCCGGCGCGACGGGCTCCGCGCCGAGCGCGACACCGGGCAGGCCGTGCGTGAGCAGGTTGATCCACAGGATCTGCGCGGGCAGCAGCGGCAGCGGCATCCCCAGAAAGGGGCCGAGGAGCATGACCAGGATCTCCGCGGTGCCCCCGGCGAGCGCGTAGAGCAGGAACCGGCGTACGTTCGCGTAGACGCGGCGCCCCTCCTCCACGGCTGCCACGATCGTGGCCGGGTTGTCGTCAGCGAGCACCAAGTCGGCCGCCTGGCGTGCCACCTCGGTGCCGCGCCGTCCCATGGCGACGCCGATGTCGGCCCGCCGCAGGGCCGGGCCGTCGTTGACGCCGTCCCCCGTCATCGCCACCACCTGCCCGGCCCCGCGCCACGCCTGGACGATGTCCAGCTTCTGCTCGGGAGTGGTGCGGGCATAGACCCGTACGCCTGTGAGGTCACCCGCCGTGCCCTCCCGGATCCGATCGCCGGTGGTGACCTCCTCGTCGCGGGTGGCGATGCCCAGGCGCCCGGCTATGGCCCGTGCGGTCAGCGGGTGGTCACCGGTGATGAGTACGGGGACGATGCCGGCCCGTTTGCAGGCGGCGATCGTCGGCTCGGACGCGCTGCGGGGCGGGTCCAGGATGCCGACGAGGCCAAGGAGTGACAGGCCCGACTCCCATGTCGTGGGCCGTGGCCCCCTCTCCTCGTGGACGGCCGAGGCGAGGGCGAGCACGCGGTACCCACGGCGTGCCAGCGCCTCCGCGTGTGCGGCCGCTCGGGCGAGCGCTTCAGGGCCGTCGGCCAGGATCTGCGGCCGGAGCACGGATTCCGGCGCCCCTTTGCACGCGACCCACAGTCCTGACTCCGGCCGGCGGTGCACGGTCGTCATCCGCTTGCGCTCGCTGTCGAACGGGATCTCCTCCAGTCGCGGCAACTCGCGGTCCAGCGCCGCTCGGTCCAGCCCGAGTCGGACCCCGGCCACCAGCAGAGCGGCCTCTGTGGGATCGCCCAGCGCACTCCACTCCGTGGAGCCGTCCGGCGGAGGCTGAAGCGCGGCGTCGTTGCACAGCATCGCGACACGCAGCAATGCCACCAGGTCGGGCGCGTCGCCTGCGGTCACGGTCTCGCCGTCGCGGACAACCCGGCCCCCGGGGTCATAGCCCGTGCCCACGACCGCTGCCTCTCCGCGCGGTGTCCACAGCTGCTCGGCCGCCATCCGGCCCTCGGTCAGGGTGCCGGTCTTGTCGGTGGCGATCACGGTCACCGAGCCCAGGGTCTCCACTGCGGGCAGCCGGCGGACGATGGCGTGCCGGTCCGCCATCCGCCGCGCTCCCAGGGCCAGAGCAAGCGTGACTACTGCGGGGAGGGACTCCGGAACGGCCGCGACGGCGAGGCTGATCGCCGCCACGATCATCAGCTCCACGGGCTGTCCGCGTACCAGCCCGAGCGCGAGGACCACCGCGCACAGCGCCACGGTGACGGCCGCCAGCGTCCGGCCGAACCTCGCGAGCCGGTGCTGCAGCGGAGTCAGACCGGGTGCGGCACCCATCAGGGAGGCGATCCGGCCGAGCGCGCTGTCGGCCCCGGTGGCCGTGACCACCACACGGCCGTGGCCACGGACAACGACCGTACCCGCCGACACAGCACCGCGCGACGCATCCGGGTCAGGGGCCTTCTCCACCGGCACTGACTCACCCGTCAGCGACGACTCGTCCGCCAGTAGCAACGCCGCGGCCAGCACGTCTGCGTCCGCGGGGACGATGTCCCCCTCGGACAGCAGGACCAGGTCACCCGGAACCACCTCGGCAGCCGGAACGGAACGTTCCCCACCGTCCCGCACCACCCTGGCCGCAGGGGCGCTCATGGCGGACAGGGCCATCACCGCCTGTTCCGCCCGCACTTCCTGTACGACGCCGACCACGGTGTTCACGGTGATCACGAGCAGGATCACGGCGGCGTCGGAGAGATCGCCGGTAGCGATGGTCAGGGCGGCGGCAACGAGTAGGACGAGGATCAGCGGATCGCGCAGTTGTTGCAGCACCCGCCGCCACACCGGGGTCCGCGGCTCCGCTGGGATCTCGTTGGGCCCATGGCGCTCCAGTCGTCGCGCGGCCTCGTCCGACGACAGCCCCGTGGCGGGAGGCATGCTCTGAAGTCGGCCGACCTCCGCAGCGGGCCTCCGGCTGCCTCCGCGCCGGTTCACGGCCGTGGCGGAGCCGCGTCCGGACGGCTTGGTGTATTGGGTGCCATCACCGCTCCCGTCGTGAACTCGATTGCCCCGGAGGACGGTTCCCTACCTTCTCAGACTGCACCCTGGCTCGGGGCTGCGCGCGGCTGCGGTCGTGGTCGGCGGCGTACGCGGGGAAGACTGCCGTCGGTGTTCCGCCCGTGTGGAGGAAACGCTGGTCGAGGTTGACGGCGAGGTCTTTCAGCGCATCGGCGAGCAGGCCGCCGGCCAGTCGCCTCCTCGGCCGCCGCACTGCCCGTCCGAGCTGGTCGGGCAGCGGCGTGGCTGACCATGCCCGCCGACGACGAGTGGTCCTCCCCGTCATGGAAGCCCGGCACGCCGTCCGCGCGGATCAACTCGCTGGCAGCACGAGCGTGCAAGTCTCCCCGGGCGCGATGGTGACGGCCCGGTCGGCCAGCACTACGCGGATCGGTGACTCCTCCGAGTCGGGTACGCCGATCTCCAGCTGCCCGCTCCGCCGCCGTAGGCCGACGCCCCAGTGTCCGCGGTAGCGCAGCGAGAATCCGTACTCGGAGAGCGCCGGAAGGGGCACCGGGTCCAGCCACAGTGCGTCCTCGCGCGTCTGAAGTCCCGTCAGGCCGCGCTGGACCAGGTCGAGTGTCCCGGCCATGGCCCCGAGATGGATGCCTTCACCGGTCGTGCCGCCCTGGATGTCGGCGATGTCCGCCTCCAGGGCCTCGTGGACGTACTGCCACGCCTCGGCTCGCCTGACCCTGGCGAGGACCAGGCCGTGGACGAGTCCGCTGAGGGTGGAGCCGTGGCTGGTGCGGTGGAGGTAGTAGTCGACGGTCCTGCGCCAGATCTCGTCGTCCAGGTCGTATCCGAGCCGACGGAACAGGTGCCGCAACTCGGCGGGGGAGAAGAGGTAGCCGAGCATGAGGACGTCGGCCTGCTTGGACGCCTTGTAGCGGTTGACCGTGTCGCCTTCGGCCTCCAGGATCCGGTCCAGCCGCCGGATGTTGTCGTAGCGGGCCCGGTAGGCGTCCCAGTCGAGTTCGGCGAGGTCGTCGTAGCCCTCGAACTGGCTGATGACGCCCCGGTGGAACGGCACCAGCAGCCGCCGGGAGACCTCCTCCCACCTCGGCAGCTCGTCGCTGTTCAGCCGCACGCGTTCGAACACTTCCTCCCGGCGCCATGCGGGAAGGCGCCGCAGCAGCTCCAGAGCGCGGGTGAGGACCCAGGCGGCGGTGACGTTGGTGTACGTGTTGTCGTCCAGTCCCGGCCGGGCGGCACCCGGGTAGCCGTCGTGGTACTCGTCGGGTCCGACGACGCCGCGGATGCGATAGCGGTTCGTGCCGGGCTCGAAGTCCGCGGTGTCCGCCCAGAAGCGGGCGATCTGCAGCAGCATCTCCGCGCCTTTGGTGTGCAGGAACTCGGTGTCGCCGGTGGCCTCGCAGTACTGCCAGATGTTGTAGGCGATCGCCGAGCCGACGTGGTGCTGGAGCCGGGAGTTGTCCGGTAGCCAGCGTCCCGAGCGGGGGTTGAGATGCCATTGTTGGGTCTCCTCGCAGCCGTCGCTGCCGCTCTGCCACGGGTACATCGCCCCGGCTCGGCCGATCTCGGAGGCGGCCCGGCAGGCCCGTGGGAGGCGCCGGTAGCGGTAGTTCAGCAGGGCCCGGGAGACCTCGGGGAAGTGCAGGTTGAGGTACGGCAGGACGAACAGCTCGTCCCAGAAGACATGGCCCCGGTATGCCTCGCCGTGCAGCCCTCGGGCCGGGACGCCCACGTCGAGATCCGCGGTGTGCGGTGACAGCGTCTGCAGGACGTGGAAGAGGTGGAAGCGCAGGATACGACCGGCCTGGCCGGGCACCTGGATGTCCGCGCGTCGCCACAGCCGCTCCCACGCGGCGACGTGGGAGTCCAGCAGGGCCGGGAAGCCCGCCGCGGTGGACACCCGGTCGACCGCTTCGCCGAGGGGGTCGCTGATCGCCGTGTCGCGTGAGGTGTGCAGTGCCACGGTCTTCTCCACGGCGACGGGGCGGCCGGCAGCGATTGGGACCACCAGGCGGTGGACCGCACGGTGGCGGGCCGGACGAAACACCGACGAGGCTGCGGGCCGACCAGTGACGACCGTTCGGGCCGACATGGCTATACCGATGTCTGAGGAGCTGGTCCGGCAGGTCAGCCAGACCGTGTGGGGCTCTTGTGCCCCGGTCCGCACCCGGGTCACATGGCGGTGGTCGAGGGCGCGGTAACGGTGCACGTTGCCGTTGATGACCTCGCCGTCGAGGGCGGACTCGATCTCGATCTCTCCCGACCAGTCCTCGGCTGTGAAGACGGTCCGCAGCGCGGCCAGGTGAGGGTCCCCCATGTGCACCAGGCGGGTCTGCTCGACGCCGAGCACGCCCGCCTCGTCGTCCCGGTGGCGGAAGACACGGGTGAGGATGGCGCGGCGCAGGTCCAGGGTGTGCCGGTGGTCCAGGAGGGCGTGCGTGTCCGGGGAGAACCACGGGCCCCACGCCCCCTCGGCGCGGCGCAGACGAAACCGCAGGAGCAGCCAGTTCGGGAGGTTGACCAGGTCCTCGTTCACCACCTGCCGCCCCGCCACAGTCGACTCCAGGCGGTCGTAGCACCCGGCCGCGTAGGTTCCCGGGCAGTGCACCAGCCCCGCCCGGCACTCGGGCACCGCGCCCCGCGTGGCGAAGTAGCCGTTGCCGAGCGTGCAGAGCGATTCACGCAACCGCTCGGCACCGGGGTCGTAGCCCTCGTACTCCCACGTCCACTCCGACATCCGCCGCCCTTCCTTCTCCCTCAGAAGCCGTGGCAGCCCCGGCCCGCGCTGGGAGACCTCAGATCCGCTGAGGGATGACGGCGACCGGGCACTCGGAGTGGTGCAGCAGGGCGTGGGCGACCCTGCCGAGCTGCAGACCGAAGTGACCGTGACGTCGCTGAGCGCCTACGACGATCAGGTCGGCATCGGCCGATGCCTTCAGCAGGACGTGGTGGGCGGGGCCTTCGACCGGCTGACGGTGCGCCTCCACGCCGGGGTGTTCTCGTACGGCTTCTCGGAGCCCGTCGGTGAGGCGGCTGGAGGCCCGCTCCTCGTGCACTTGGGCGGCGTCGTCTGCGATCAAGGGGTGGTCCACGTGCTCGTGGGCCGGGCTGCGCCAGGCCCGTACGGCCGTCAGGGCGCAGCCGCGCACCTCGGCCTCGCGGACGGCGAACTGTACGGCGCCCGCACCGTCGGTCGAGCCGCCGACGCCTACCACGACCCGGCCGAAGGAGCCCTGAAGGTTCCGTTCCGAGCCGCGGACCACGATGACCGGGCACACGGCGCGAGCCGCCACCGCCAGGCTGACCGATCCCAGCAGGAACCCGGCCAGCTCACCCCGCCCACGAACGCCCGTGACCAGGGCGAACGCGTCGGGCCCCGCCCGCAGCAGCACGGACACGGCGTCGCCCGGCAGTACCTCGCCCGACACCTTCAACTCGGGATCGCGAAGCCGGGCGCGTTCCGCGCAGGTGGCGATGATGTGCTGCGCCGCGACCTCCTCGGCGGGACGTTTGGTGCTGAAGGACGGCAGGGCTCCCTCGTAGCGCTCCCACAGGGAGCCGTTGACCAGGCGCAGCGGCAGCCCGTGGCGTGCCGCTTCGTCCACTGCCCAGTCGACCGCGAGCAGGCTGGAGTCCGATCCGTCGACGCCCACGACCAGCGGCAGTTCCATCGCCGCCACCCCTTCTCCGTCCGGCTGCCAAGAGCCCCTGTGAATACCGTCGCACCGCCTGCGCACCGCCGCGACATACGGACCGGCTCTCGGATCGGGTGGCCTTCGGCCGGATTGCGGTACGCCGGGCTGCGGCGATGCTGGAGGCATGCGACTGAACCAACTCCTCCGGCGCGCCCCCAAGGACCACGCCCTCAAGGACCCAGGACATGCCTGACGCTGCGCACATCGTGAGCGATGTGATGACCCTCCCCGTGGTGGCCGTCGGACGCGGCGCGCGGTTCAAGGAGATCGTGCGGGCCATGGAGCAGTGGAAAGTCAGTGCGGTGCCGGTCGTGGAGGGTGACGGACGGGTCGTCGGAGTGGTCTCCGAGGCCGACCTGCTGCCCAAGGAGGAGTTCCGGGACCGCGACCTCACCCGCGCCGAGCGGATCCGGCGCCTGTCCGGCCTGGCCAAAGCGGGGGCGGTGACCGCTGGGGAGCTGATGAGCACCCCCGCTGTCACGGTTCACCCCGACGTCACCCTGGCCCAGGCAGCCCGGATCATGGCCGTGAAGCACCTCAAACGGCTGCCCGTGGTCGATGACGAGGATCGGCTGCGGGGCATCGTCAGCCGCGGCGACCTGCTGAAGGTCTTCCTGCGGTCGGACGAGGACATCGAGGAGGAAGTCCGCCGCACCGTGGTGTCCTACCTGTTCCCCGCGCTCAGTCACGCCATCCACGTGTCCGTGCACGACGGGGTCGTCACGCTCCGCGGACGGGTCCACGATCCCTCGCTCATCTGGGTCGCCGAGCGCCTCGTCCGCGCCGTGGAGGGTGTGGTGGACGTTGAGTCCCAGCTCAGTGGCGAGGAGGCAGCCCGAGACGTCCCGGACCGGCCTGAGACTACGCGGTGACCTGGGCACGTGGTTCGGGCGGAGACCGGCGGCGGTCCCTCGGGCGGGTCAGAGCTGGATGCCGAGTTCCTCCGACACCGGGCTGCGCGGGGTGTGCCGGGGCCTTGGGGCTACTGATCGGCAGGAGTGATGCGGCGGCCTGTGAGGCTTGTGGGCCAACCTCATGGGTGTGGTGTCCGAGGCCGACCTCGCTACGCAGGAGTGCCGACGTCACGCGACTGCGCGTGGCGGAACGGCTCGCGTGCCGGTCCGACGTCGCCGGCGTTTTCCCCCTCGGCACCTGCGGGACAGTCGGCGCCGGCGGCTCACAGACACGCCGACTGTGGTCGCACGAGGCCGACGACGGAACCGTCGCCCCTCAGGGGGGAGCGGGCACCGGCCTACCGGACCCAGGTACGGATCCCGGCGGCCGGTCCCGCCACGGCTCAGCTGGTGACCTCGATGCGCTGCACCTTCCCCTTCTCGGTTTTCGGCACCCTCACCGTGAGGACTCCGTTGGCCAGGTCCGCGCTGATGTGCTCGGTGTCGGCGTTCGGCGGCACGGTCGTGCGGTAGTCGAACTGTCCGATGCGACGGGTGTGCCGGCGGACCACCCCGGTGTGTTCCCTCGGCCTGACCTCACCGTGGACATCGAGTTCGCCCTCGGCGACCTCCACGGTGATCTGGTCCTTGTCCACACCGGGAAGCTCCAGTTCCACCAGGTAGGCGTCCTCGGTGTCCTCGACATCAGCCGGCGGCGCCCACGGTTCGGCCGCGAAACGACCACGGGGAAAGGCTGCGTGCATGACCTGGTCCATCCGGGTCCGGAGGTCCTCCAGGTCGGGCAAGACCGCCGGAAGCGTGCCCCTTCGGGGTCGTACGGGATGTGCCATGGATGATCCTCCTTGACTACTGCCGGGCTCCCGCCCCGGCACCGGACACTTGGGAGGTCGTGCGGCTTGCTGCACCGCCGTCGGTCATATGGGCCACCCGGCCACCTGACGGGTGCTCGGCCGGGGCACGCCCATGCCTTCGATGTCGCGCTCGGCGGCGTTCAGCAGCTGCTGGGCGAGGTGGTTCATGGCCCGGCCCGCAGCCAGTTCGTCGCCGATCTCCGGCACGTTCATGTCCGCCGGATGGCAGTGCGCGGACCCATGACCGGTGAGCGCCGTGCTGCCGGTGTCCAGCCTCACGCGTGCCTTCGTCGTTCCCTCGTCGTCCTCGAAGAGATGAAGACGAACCTTCCATTCCACCGTATGCGGCATCGCTGTCCTCCTCACCTCGGCACGGACCGATGTGGTCCGGGTGCGGTTCGTGCTGGGACCGGGGGCCGTGCGGAGCCGGCCGACAACTGCTCCTCGAGGCGGCGCCGGACGCGGACGGCGAGTGCGTCCAGCCGCTCGGAGGCCGTCGCGCGAGGCGCGACCGGCGCTCGGATACGGCGGGCCGCCGACGGCAGTTCACTCAAGTCCGCGGCGAATCTCTCCCGGCACTCGTCGAGTGAGGGCCGCTTGCCGGTGCGCCGCCCGCCCCGCATCACCGTCTCCAGCAACGGAACGCCGTCGTCGGGTGGTTGCTCGTCGGCGAGACCGATCACGTCGGCGTAGCCGGGGCGGCGGAACACCTGCTTGGGGCCGGGTGCCGTCACCTTCGCCGACGAGAACTTCATCACCGCCCGGCCGTCGTACTCCACCATCTTGTACGCGGAATCCAGATAGGGTGCGTCGGCCGAGACCCCGACGCGGGTGCCGACGGCGTAGACGTCGATCGGTGCGCCGGAGCGGACCAGGTCGTCCACGGCGTACTCGTCGAGACCGCCGCTGGCGATGATCCGTACGTCGGGCAGGCCCGCGCTGTCGAGGATGGCCCGCGCTCGCACCGCCAGGGCCCCGAGGTCGCCGCTGTCCAGTCGTACGGCCGAGCCGGGCCCGCGGGCCGCGTGGTCGAGGTCTCGCAGGACGTGCGTCGCGACGCGGACGCCCTCTTCAGTGTCGTAGGTGTCCACCAGGAAGGTCACCGGGCCGGGGTGGGAGCGGGCGAAGGCGCGGAACGCGTCTTCCTCCGTGGCGAACGCCTCCACGAAGGAGTGGGCCATGGTGCCGACGGCGGGGATGCCCACGGTGGTCGCCGCGGCCACGTTGCTGGTCCCGGCGAAGCCGACCATCGCACCGAGACGGGCCGCCTGGAACCCGGACTGCGGGCCGTGGGTGCGCCGCAGTGAGAAGTCCACGACCGGATGCCCGGACGCGGCGAGCACGCAGCGCGCGGCCTTCGAGGCGATTGTGGTCTGGTGGCTGAGCTGGTTGAGCACGTACGTTTCGGCCAATTGCGCCTGCGGAAGGGGCGACGTCACCTCCAGCAGGGGCTCTCCCGCGAGCACGATCCGCCCCTCCGGCACCGCCCGCACGCTGCCGGTGAACTCCAGGCCGAGCAGCGACTCCAGATCTCGTGGCGGCCGGTGCAGCGCGGAAGCGAAGGCGTCGACGTCCTCGGGGCCGACATGCAGGCCGGACAGGTAGTCCAGGGCCGACTCCAGCCCCGCGGCGACCAGGAAGCCCCGCTCGGGCGGCAGATCGCGGACGAAGAGGCTGAAAGTCGCCGGGCCGGTCATGCCCTCCCGCAGATAGGACATGGCCATCGTCACTTCGTACAGATCGGTGGTAGTCGCATCGGACATAGGCGGCACCTCCTCGGCTTTCGCCCGGTCGCCCCGTCCGTCACCGGCGGAAGCGCCCGGACCACAGGGGCTCCACCAGGTCCCACTCGGCGTCCCACTGCGCGTACCTTCTCCGGTCCAGCACCAGGAGCACGCCTGCCCGCACCGCGAAGAACCCGGCGGCTACGCCGACCGCCGCCATACCGCCCACGAACCAGCCAGTGGTCCTCGCGTTGAGCGTGTTCATCGGCGCACTGGCGAGGTTTCCGTCCTGGTCCACCCACACCCGCACGGTGGCGCCGTCGGGCGTTCCCGACTTCACGCGGGCGGTTCCCGTCCGCACCGTGTCTTTCCCGTCGGTCCAGCGGACCTGCGCCAACTGCTTTGCCACTTCGGTGTCGCCCTTGACCTTGGACGTCACTCGAGCGGTGATCTCCTGCCGTTCCGCCGCCTGGGCGTGCACGGTGCGCATCGACGACTCGTATGCCGTCAGGCCCGCGCTGAGCGCGGCCACCGGCAGTCCGAGGACAAGGACGAGCAGCAGGAAGCGGCGGAACCAGGACTCGAACCTGTCGGACGTACGTCTCAGGGGGTTCGCCCGCTTCGGCACGTGCTCCTGGCGCTGCGGGGGCGGACCGGATGTGTACGGCGAACCTTGTGCGCTCATGAGTCGGCCTCCAGCAGGCTGCTGGTCCGTTCCCCCACCGCTTGGTCCCACCATCGAACGGGAGAGGAGTTCGGTCACAGGGCCGAAAGTCCCTGCGAGGTCGACGTCCGGCCTCGCAAGGCTGCCCGTCGGCGTGGTCCTCGGCGCCGGGCACGGTCATATCTGGGGAACGAGTACGACCGGACACGGCGCGTGATGCAGTACCGCGTGATTGGTCAGGCCCAGTTGCAGGCCCAGGTGCCCATGTCGCTTGCGGGCGCCGACGACCAGCAGGTCCGCCCCCGCCGCGGCTTCCAGCAGTGCCTGGCGGGTCGGTCCCTCGATCACCCGTCGGCTCACCGGGGCGTCGCCGTACTGTTCAGCCGGGCCACGCAGGGCGTCGTCGAGCACCTGCGCCGGCGGGCGCCGGTGGGCCTCCAGGGCGTACCACGACGGGGCTTGAGGTGTGGTGAAGGCACCGAAGGGTGCGCTCCAGGCGTGCACCGCCACGAGTGGGCAGCGCCGCACATGGGCCTCGCGGAACGCGAACTGCACGGCCGTGCCGCTGCCCTCGCCCTCCTCGACACCGACGACGATGCTCCCGAACCGGGCACTTCGGTGTTCCGCCGCCCCGCGCACCACGACGACCGGGCAGTCCGCTCGTGCCGCCACGGCCAGGCTGACCGAGCCCAGGAGCATCCCGGCGAGGTCTCCGAGCCCTCTGGACCCGAGTACCAGAGCGAAGGCGTTGCGCCCCTTGCCGGCCAGGGCGGAGGCCGCGTCCTCGTGCAGCACCTCGCTCGACAGCCGCACCGTGGGAGCGCTCTGCCTGGCACGTTCCGAGGCGGCGCTGATCACTTCGGACGCTTCGTGGTCCCTCGCCGCCGCGTGCAGAAGGTGGAGCGGCAGCTCGTGCCGGACCGCCTCGTCGGCGGCCCAGTCCACCGCCTGAAGGCTCGCCTCGGACCCGTCGACGCCGACCATCAGGGGAATCGTCACCGCCCCTGTCTCCTCTCGTGCCGGATTCCATGTCTCCGGCCACCTCCTCCACAGGTCCACATGCGCAGCGGAGGGGATTGGGGTACGCCTCGAATGAGAGAACGCACCACGCTCGGCTTGTCAGCGACATCCAGTCCGGACCATCCACGCCATCGGACTCGGTCACCGTCATCCACCGTCCTTTCCAGCTTCTTACGAGACGGAGGCCGCCGCCATGCAACCAGTCGTCACCGTGGGCCTCGACGGCTCACCCGAGGCTGGTCTCGACGACGCTGCGTCACCTGCGGACCTCCGCCGTCTGCGTGACGCTCGTCGGCGGACTGCCGGGCAGCGGGAAGTCCACCCTCTCCGGGGCGCTGGCCGACCGCCTCGGCGTCACGCTGCTCAGCAGCGACCGTCTCCGCAAGGAGCTGGCGGGCATCCCCGCGGAGCAGTCCGCGGCGGCTGGCTACGGCGAGGGCCTGTACACACCCGAGTGGACCGCCAGGACCTACGCCACCCTGCTCGACCGCGCAGCCGCCCTACTTTCCTGCGGCGAGTACGTCGTCCTGGACGCCACGTGGTCCGATGCGGGGCAGCGGGACGCGGCCCTGCGCGTGGCCGAACACACCGGCGCCGACCTGGTCGCCCTGCACTGCCACGTGCCGGGCGACGTCTCAGCGGCCCGCCTGAGCACGCGCGCCGCCGGCACATCCGACGCCGGCCCCGGCATCGCCACCGCCATGGCGGCCAGGGAACCGCCCTGGCCCGAGGCCGTCGCGGTCGACACCAGCGGCCCGCTGGAGTCCACGGTTGCCCAGGCACTGGCAGCCGTACGCCCGTGGGGCACCGGCCAGGCCCCGGTCTTCCGCCGCCCTTACATGAAACCGGACCGAGGTGCCCCCGCATGAGGCGGGACCGAGGTGCGTGGACCCCGGCCGGGAGAGCGAGCGCGACACCACGACGCGGCAGCGCCTCGTCGCCGGCTCGTCGTCCTCCGGGAGAAGCAGGGGCGGCCCGTGTTGCCCGGGAGTCCCGCGGGGGTGACCGTGGAGGTGGGGGAGCGAGGGAGTGAGTACCGTGCGAGCGCTCGTCTACCACGGTCCGGAACAGACCTCCTGGGACACCGTCCCGGATCCCGCGATCGAGGAGGCGACCGACGCGATCGTGCGCGTCGAGGCCACCACCGTCTGCGGCAGTGATCTGCACATCCTGCGGGGAGACCTCCCCGAGGTGAAGCCGGGGACGATCCTCGGCCACGAGGCCGTCGGCGAGGTCATGGAGGTCGGCGGCGAAGTCCACGACCTGCGCCGCGGTGACCAGGTGATCGTCTCGTCCGTCTCGGCCTGCGGCCACTGCAGGGCATGCCGCGACACCACGCCAGGACAGTGCCGCAGGGGCGGTGGATGGATCCTGGGGAATCTGATCAACGGAGCCCAGGCCGAGTTCGTGCGAGTGCCCTTCGCCGACTACTCCACCCACCGACGGCCGTGGGACCTCCCGCTCGATGACGCGGTCCTGCTCGCCGAGGTCCTCCCGACCGCCTATGAGGTCGGAGTGCGGAACGGACACGTGTGCCCGGGAGACACCGTCGTGGTGGTGGGAGCGGGTCCCGTCGGCCTCGCTGCGGTGATCATCGCGCGGCTGTACTCGCCCCGCCGGATCATCGTGGTGGACCTGGCCGCTGCCCGGCTGGAGGCCGCGCTCCATGTGGGGGCCGATGCCGCCGAGCTGCCGGGGAAGATGATCGCCGAACTGTCCGAGGGACCGGGTGCCGACGTGGTCATCGAGGCATCGGGTGAACCGGACGGCTTCGTCCTGTGCACCCGTGCCGTCCGCACAGGGGGTCACATCGCCAACATCGGCGCGCACGGCAAACCGGTCACATTGCATCTCGAAAATCTCTGGAGCAAGAACGTGACGATCAGCACCGGCCAGGTGGACACGTCCTCCACACCCTGGCTGCTGGAGCTGGTGAGGTACGGACGCCTGCACGTCTCCCGGCTGGTCACTCACACCTTCGCCCTCGATCGGATGCAGGACGCCTACGAGGTGTTCTCTCACGGCACCACCACGGGCGCCCTCAAAGTCGTGCTGCACCGCGAGTGAACCCGCCCGGCCGACAGGAGCCTGAACGGGGCGGCTGGACCCTCGCGTCGGGGCCGTCCGGCCCCTACAACCCGCCGACGAGTGGCGGAACCATGATGCCCGCAGCATGCCGCCGCCCGTCTCGGTCGGGCCGCGTTCTCCGGCCGAGGTGCAGCCAGGGCCGGGCTCGGCGACTCTGGAGACCAGGGGCAGTGCCGGGAGGAGCACCCATGCACTGGGAAACGATCCACAAGGACACCACGCCGGTCGTCCCGCCCCGTCTCACCGACTATGACCAGGCCCGCTCCGCCTTCACCTGGTCGCAGGCGCGCGCCGCGCTGGCCGGACTGCCCGGCGGCGGGCTCAACATCGCCCACGAGGCGGTTGACCGGCACGCGGCCTCGGACCTCGCGGAGAAGGTCGCGCTGCGGTGCGTCGCCCGGGACGATTCCGTCTCGACCGTCACCTACGCGGAACTCGCCCGCCGTACGGCCCGCTTCGCGAACGTTCTGCAGACGCTCGGCGTCGGCCACGGGGACCGGGTGTTCACCCTGCTCGGCCGCTGCCCCGAGCTCTACACGGCGGTGCTGGGCACACTGAAGAACACCAGCGTGCTCTGCCCGCTCTTCTCCGCCTTCGGCCCCGACCCGGTGGAACAGCGGCTGCGATTGGGCGATGCGCAGGTCCTGGTCACCACGGCGGCACTGTACCGGCGCAAGGTCGCCGAGCGGCGGGTGTCGGTTCCCGGGCTGAAGCACGTCCTGATCGTCGGGCCCGGCGCGGAGGACCTGCCCGGAACCGTCTCCTTCGACGACCTGATGTCCGCCGCCCCGGACGCCTTCACCATCCCGCCGACCTCGCCCGACGACATGGCCCTGCTGCACTTCACCAGCGGGACCACCGGCACCCCCAAGGGTGCGGTCCATGTCCACGAGGCCGTCGTCGCGCACTACGCCACGGCCGCGTACGCCCTCGATCTGCACCCCGAGGACGTGTACTGGTGCACCGCCGACCCCGGCTGGGTCACCGGCATGTCGTACGGGATCATCGCGCCGCTCGTCCACGGCGTGACGGTGGTCGTCGACGAGGGCGACTACGACGCCCGGCGCTGGTATCGGATCCTCGGCGAGCAACGGGTCACCGTCTGGTACACCGCGCCCACGGCCCTGCGGATGCTCATGCGCGCCACCCCGCGCGAGGGCCCGTACGATCTGCCGCGCTCCTATGACCTGTCGGCCCTGCGCTTCATCGCGTCCGTCGGTGAACCCCTCAATCCGGAGGCCGTGGTGTGGGGCCGGGACGTTCTGGGTCTTCCGGTGCACGACAACTGGTGGCAGACGGAGACCGGTTGCATCATGATCGCGAACTTCGCGGCCTGCGAGATCCGGCCCGGTTCGATGGGGCGGCCGCTGCCCGGCGTCGAGGCGACCGTGCTGAAGCAGGGCGAGGACGGCCGGGCCCTGGTCACCGACGGCAGGGTCACGGAAGTGCAAAGCACTGATGTGGAAGGCGAGTTGGCGCTGCGACCAGGCTGGCCGTCGATGTTCCGCGGGTACTTGCACGACAAGGAGCGCTACGACGCCTCCTTCGCCGGCGGCTGGTACCTGACCGGTGACCTGGTCCGCCGGGACACGGATGGCTGGTACTGGTTCGTGGGGCGCGCCGACGACGTGATCAAGTCGGCGGGGCATCTGATCGGCCCGTTCGAGGTGGAGAGCGCGCTGATGGAGCACCCGTCGGTGGCCGAGGCCGGGGTGATCGGACGGCCGGACCCGGTCGCCGGGAACATCGTCAAGGCGTTCGTGTCGCTGCGCCCCGGTGTCGAACCGACCCCGGATCTGGAGCGGGAGCTGCTGGCGTTCGGCCGCCGCAAGCTGGGCCCCGCCGTTGCTCCCAGGGAGATCGCGTTCGACCAGAACCTGCCCAAGACGCGCAGCGGGAAGGTGATGCGCCGTCTGCTGCGCGCTCGTGAACTCGGCCTGCCTCTAGGCGACTTGTCGACGTTGGAGGGATCCGCATGAGCGTGGCCCGCCACACCCGCACGCGGAAGGACCCGGCGCACCCGAAGCCCGTCATGAAGACCGCTGCGGACAAGAAGAACGCGAGGACCGAGCACCGCAGGGAGCTACTGGAGGCGATGCTGCGCATCCGGCGCTTCGAGGAACGCTGCGTGGAGCTCTACAGCGCCACGAAGATCCGAGGCTTCGTCCATCTGTACATCGGTGAGGAGGCCGTCGCCGTCGGTGTGAACGGGGCACTGACCCCCGAGGACGCGGTCGTCTCCACGTACCGCGAACACGGGCACGCCCTGGCGCGCGGCATCGCGGCCGAGGCCGTCATGGCGGAGATGCACGGCCGGACGACCGGGTGCAGCGGCGGACGGGGTGGATCGATGCACCTGTTCGACGCGAGCCGCCGCTTCTACGGCGGCAGCGCGATCGTCGCCGGCGGGCTCCCGCTCGCCGCGGGGCTCGCGCTCGCCGACCGCATGCGGGGACTGCCCCACGTCACCTGCTGCTTCTTCGGCGACGGGGCCTTCGCCGAGGGGGAGTTCCACGAGACGGCGAACCTCGCCGCCCTGTGGGGTCTGCCGCTGCTGCTCGTCTGCGAGAACAACCTCTACGCCATGGGCACCGCGCTCGCCCGGGAGCATGCGCAGACCGATCTGGCGATGCGCGCCGCCTCCTACGGCATGCCCGCCTGGGCCGTGGACGGCATGGACGTCGAAGCCGTCGAACAGGCCGCCCGGCGGGCCGTCGAGGGCATCCGCGCCGGCACCGGGCCGCACTTCCTGGAGGCGCGCACCTATCGCTTCCGCGCCCACTCGATGTACGACCCGGACCGCTACCGCGCCAAGGTGGAGATCGAGCAGTGGAAGGAGCGGGACCCGATCAGCCTGCTCACCGACCGCATGCACGAGAACGGTGAGCTGGGCGACAAGGAGCTCGCCCGGATCGAGCAGCGGATCACCGCCGAGATCGACCACGCCGTCGAAGCGGCCGAACAGGCCCCCGAGGAGCCGGTCGAGAACCTGCTCCACCACGTCACCAGTGCCTCGGCGGAGGCGGTGAGTTGACATGGGCGCCGACGGGACGGCAGAGGCGAAGACGACCTACCGGGAAGCGATGCGCGAGGCGCTGCGGGAAGCCCTGCGCGCCGACGACCGCGTGTTCCTCATGGGTGAGGACGTGGGCCGCTACGGCGGATGCTTCGGCGTCAGCCTCGGCCTGCTGGAGGAGTTCGGCCCCGAACGCGTCCGCGACACCCCGCTGTCGGAGTCCGCGTTCGTGGGCGCCGGCATCGGCGCGGCCCTGGCCGGAATGCGGCCCATCGTCGAGATCATGACCGTCAACTTCAGCCTGCTCGCCCTCGACCAGATCCTCAACAACGCCGCCACCCTGCTGCACATGTCCGGCGGCCAACTGCCCGTACCGCTGGTCATCCGCATGACCACGGGCGCCGGACGGCAGCTCGCCGCCCAGCACTCGCACAGCCTGGAAGGCTGGTACGCGCACATCCCCGGCATCCGCGTACTCGCCCCCGCCACCCTTGAGGACGCCCGCCACATGCTGGCCCCGGCGCTCGCCGACCCCGACCCCGTGCTGATCTTCGAGCATGGCAGCCTCTACAACGTTTCCGGCGAACTCCTCCCGCCCACCGACCCGGTGGGCCTGGACCACGCCGCGATCCGCAGGCCCGGCACCGACATCTCCCTGATCACGTACGGCGGTTCGCTGCCCAAGGCACTCGCTGCGGTGGAAGAGCTGGCCGCCGAGGGCATCAGCGCCGAAGTGATCGACCTGCGCACGTTGCGTCCCCTCGACGATGCGGCAATCGCGGCGTCCGTGGCCCGGACCCACCGGGCGGTGGTCATCGACGAGGCATGGCGGACGGGAAGCCTCGCCGCCGAAGTGTCCGCCCGCATCGCCGAAGAGTCGTTCTACGACCTGGACGCGCCCGTCGAACGGGTGTGCAGCGCCGAAGTGCCCATGCCGTACGCCCGGCGGCTGGAGGAGGCCGCCCTGCCGCAGACCGCCGACATCGTCGCTGCGGCCCACCGGGCGGTGGGCTGATCATGGCCGAGTTCACCATGCCGTCCCTCGGCGCCGACATGGACGAGGGCACGCTCCTGGAATGGCTGGTGGGGCCAGGGGACCTCGTGCACAAGGGCGATCCGGTCGCGGTCGTCGAGACCGCGAAGTCGACCATCGAGGTGGAGTGCTTCGCAACCGGGACCATGACGGAGCTGCTGGTCGAGCCGGGTGCGACGGTGCCGGTGGGCACGCCGCTCGCGCTGATCGGGCCGATGGCGGAGAAGCCCCAGGAACCGGAGAGAGCGGGGAAGCCGCACAGACCCCGGAAACCGGCGAAGGCCAGGAAACCCGAGGGCCCCACAGAAGCCGAGAAGGCGGAGGAGCGACAACCGGTCCGTCACGCGCCGAAGAAGGCCGAGCCCTCGCCACCCGAACCCGCCCCGGTCCCCGTATCGGCGTCGGCACCGCCCGCCGCTCGGCAGCCCGGCCATATCGAGGCCGGCCCCTTGGTCCGGCATCTCGCGGAGCACAGCGGCGTCGACCTGGAGACACTGCACGGCTCCGGCCCCGGAGGGCGCGTCACCCGAACCGACGTCGAACAGGCGGCGGCCGCCCGAGCCGCTCCTCGGCCACCGCGCGTGCGGGCCACCCCGTTCGCCCGGCGACTCGCCGCCGAGCTGGGCGTCGACCTGGCCACGGTGACGGGGACGGGGACGGGCAGAGGATCGGCCGTGTGTGCCGCGGACGTACGCCGGGCAGCCCGCGGCCCGGCGACCCCCGCCCCGCCCGCGGGTGCCAAGGCCGTACGTCCTGTCGCGCGCCCTGCCGAAGACCGGGCGGCGGCCATGCGCCGGGCGATCGCCGGCCTGATGAGCCGCGCCAACCGGGACATCCCCCACTACTACCT
This sequence comes from Streptomyces dysideae, assembly GCF_001514305.1. GTDB lineage: Bacteria > Actinomycetota > Actinomycetes > Streptomycetales > Streptomycetaceae > Streptomyces > Streptomyces dysideae. The sequence continues at coordinate 76,578 of NZ_KQ949086.1, read as the reverse complement.
GTCCACGACCGTGGACATGGCCGCCGCGATGGACTGGCTGCACGAGCACAACCGGCGCAGCCCCGTCGGTGAACGGCTGCTCCCCGCCACCCTGTTGCTCAAGGCGGCGGCCATGGCGGCCCGGGAAGTACCCGAACTCAACGGCTTCTGGACCGACGACCACTTCACGGCAGGCGAGGGCGTCCACCTCGGCGTGGCCGTCTCCCTGCGCGGCGGAGGACTCGTCGCCCCCGCGCTGCACCACGCCGACACCCTGGCACTCCCGCAGCTGATGACCGCCCTGAAGGACCTGGTCGCCCGGGCCCGCACGGGCAGGCTGCGGGGTTCCGAGGTGTCCGACGCGACGATCACGGTCACCAATCTCGGCGACCAGGGCGTGGAAACCGTCTTCGGCGTGATCTACCCGCCGCAAGTGGCCCTGGTCGGCTTCGGGCGGGTGGTCGACCGGCCGTGCGCCGTCGACGGCCTGCTGGGTGTGCGGCCGGTGGTCACGGCGACCCTTTCGGCGGACCATCGGGCGACGGACGGTGCCGTCGGCGCCCGCTACCTCACGGCGGTCAACCGCCTTCTGCAGAACCCGGAGCAGCTCTGAAAATGAACCGAACCGATGCACTGGACATGGTCAGGGAATCGATCTCCACCGTCATCCCCGACGCCGACGTCGTCGCCCTGGGCCCCGACGACGCGTTCCGCGACGTGCTGGAGATGGACTCGCTGGACTTCCTGAGTTTCGTCGAGGTCCTCAGCGAGCGGTCCGGCGTGCGCATCGAGGACGAGGACACGCCCCAACTCACCACGCTGTCCGGCAGCGCCGACTTCCTCATCGCCCACACGGAGTGAGAGACGCCGGATGGACGGCTCAGACCGCTTCGATGTGGTTCCGGCCGGCGGCATCGCCCGGCCGGGCCGCACCGAGTGGTGTCCCCGCCGACCGTTCCGCCGAGCTCCGTGCGGAGCTCGCACCACCCCTGGCCTTGCTCGAACAGGCCGAGGCGGAAGCGCGGACCGTAGGCGAGCGGGCCGCCGCGGCCGCCGCGTCACGTCGACAGGAAGCCGAACGGCAGGCCGAGGCGATCGTGGCCGAGGCGCGTGAGGAGGCCCGCCGGGTACGCGCGCGCACCGCCGAGTAGGTGCTGCGTGCCGCCGAGGACGAGGCGGCGGCCCTGCTCGCGGCGGCAGAACGCGAGGCAGTCGCCGTACGCGAACGTGCCAGGAGCCGGTCATCGGTGCTCGCGGACCGTGTGGTCGCGCTGGCGCTGGAGGAGCTCGCGGCGGAGGAGGCATCACCTGCGCCACCGGAGGGTTATCGGGCTTTTCCGCACCAGGAGGGTGGTTCCTGATGGGCGCCGGATGGGTGGCCGGCGCGACCCGGGCACGGGGTCTGCGGACCAGGTGCCTGGGCGCCGAGGGCATGAGGGAGGTGGCCGCGTCCCCCACCCTCGAGGACGCCTTGAGCTACTTGGCGGCCACCCCCTACCGGCACGACGTCACCCCGGGTGCCACCACGGCCGGGGCCCAGCGGGCGGTGTCGGCGACATTGCTGTGGCATCTGCGGGTCCTCGCAGGCTGGCAGCCGGCCCGCGGCCCGAACGCCGTCCGGGCGCTCGCCGCCGGCTTCGAGATTTCCAACACCGAACACCATCTGTGGGCCCTTGGGGCCGACCCGCGGCACCCGGACGCGGAACGCCTCCATCCCCGCCCTACTGCCTGGGCGCGTTGGCACTCGCCTGGACGCGGATCGCCCGCACCCGCACGCCGTCGGAGCTGCGTGCCGCGCTGGCGACCTCCGTCTGGGGCGACCCAGGGGGCGACTCACCGGCGGCGGTCGCCATCGGGATGCGGGTCTCCGCCGCCGTTCGGCTCGCTACTGCTGTCCCCGACGCGGCGCACTGGGCGGCGGCCCGGCTAGCCCTGTTCCCTCGCCGCGTCGCTGGAAGGCGGTGACGACACGCATCTTGTGTTCCGGGCTGACCCGGCACAGCAGCAGCTCGGACGGCTCGGCGAGCAGCACGTCGAGCGCCTCGTCGTCCATCGCGTCGAGCCGGGCACCCGTCACCACGACCGGATCCGGCCGCCGTACGATCCCCACCCGGCGGGCCACCGCCTCCCCGGTGAGCGGGTGGTCGCCGGTGACCATGACGATGCGGATGTCGGCCGGCGGCAGGCGGCGACCGCGTCGCTGACCTCCGGACGCGGCGGGTCCGGCATGCCGACCAGGCCCAGCAGCGTCAGCGCCGACTCGGCCTCGTCCTGCGCGGGCCGTGGCCCGTCCAGCTCTCGCCGCGCGACGGCCAGCACCCGCAGGCCCTGCGACGCCAGTGCGTCACTCGCTGCGACGACCGCCGCCCGGTCCTGTTCGGTCAGCGGCCCGCGCCGTCCCTCCCACTCCACGTCGGTGCACCGCGCCAGCAGTTCCACGGGCGCCCCCTTGACGCACGCCTGGTAGCCGGCGCCGCTCTTGTGCACCGTGGTCATCAGCTTGCGGGTCGAGTCGAAGGGGAACTCCGTCACCCGCGGGACCGCCGCCTCCTCCGCGCCCGGGTCGAGCCCGGCCTTGGCCGCGACGGCGAGCAGCGCCCCCTCGGTGGTGTCGCCGAGCACGCGCCAGTGTTCCCGGGGGCCGTCGGGCGGAACCAGCCGGGCGTCGCAGCACAGGGCCGCCACCCGCAGCAGTTCACGCACCGGCTCCGCGTCGGCGACTTCGCCGCTCGGGGCGTACCCCACACCGCTCACCGGGTGCGGCACGCCTCCCGCCCAGACCTGGGTGACGGTCATCTCGGCCTGGGTCAGCGTCCCGGTCTTGTCGGTGCACACCACCGTGGTCGACCCGAGCGCCTCCACTGCCAGCAGCTGTTTGATCAGGGCGTGGCGGCGCGCCATCCGCCGTACGCCGATCGCCAGGTGACACCGAGAGGGTGGCGGGCAGCCCTCCGGCACCAGCGCCACCATCACCCCCAGCGCGAACACGAACAGCGTCACCGGGGACTCCCCAGTGGGCAGCCGCACGGCGAACATCACGGCGCCGATCGCCAGGCCGCCCCCGCCACCCGCCGCGCCATGGAGGCCACCTGGAGCTGCAGCGGGGTCTTCTGCCGGGGAGCCGCCGCGGCCAGCCGGTATATCCGCCCGAACTCGGTCGCCGCGCCCGTGGCGTACACCACGGCCCGCCCGGACCCGGCGACGACATCGGTCCCCATGAACACGCAGTTGCGAGCCTCCAGCGGCGGCCCGGCCGCCACCGGGTCGGCCGTACGGCCCACGGCGTTGCTCTCCCCGGTCAGCGGCGCGTTGTTCACGGCCAGCTCGTGCGCCTCCACCACCCGGCAGTCCGCCGACACCGCGTCCCCGGCCTCCAGCACCACCACATCGCCCGACACCAGCTCCCGGGCCGGCAGCTCCAGCCGCTCGCCGCCGCGCACCACCCGGCAGGTGCGGGGCACCATCGCCTCCAGCACCTGGGCCGTCCGCTCCGCCGAGTACTCCTGGGCAAAGCCGATCGCGGCGTTCAGCACGGTGACCAGGTCATCGTCGCCAGTGGAATCGGCCGGCTTGCGCACAGAGCCTTGGGTGAGGCTGCCATCACGGACTCCAGAGAACTCCGCGGACGTCGCCAGATCGCCGCCCATGACAGGCGGAACTCCCTCCCATCGTGTGACAGGCCCGCCGACACCGCCAGGGCCGACCGGGGCAGGTGCCCCGCGCCGTTCGCCGAATGACGCGGGAGCCGTAATGACAGGACAGCGGGCGTGTTGGGGTACGCCGTGGCTCACCGAGCCCAGCAGCGTGCCTGGGAAACCGCCGCGTCCCCGGGTTCCCACAACGAGGCCCAGGGCGTGCTCCAAGGCTTCCGTCAGGACCTGCACCGAGTGGCCGCAGACGACTTCATGGCGCAGCTCCCTTCCGGGTGCGTCGTGGTGCGGCCGGCGACCGTCTCGGCGGATGCCCCACGCGGAGCGGTCTGCCGTGCGGCCGAGCCCTCCACGCGGGTGTCCGTACGTCCGTTCTCGGGCCGGACTCGGTTCACACCGCTGTCCGCCCCTACGCGACCATGTCGTCGACGGTGTAGTCGATCATTGGCCTGACGGTGACGACGCCGTCCACGCCCTTGGCGAGCCGTTCGGCGATCTGGGCGGTGCTGCGGTTGTCGACTTCGCCGCGCAGGGTGACGACACCGTCGTGAACCTGGACCTGCACCTCCGTTCTGCCCAGCCGCAGCATCCCTTTGAGTACGTCGTTGCGTATTTCCTCGCGGATCTCCTCGTCGGGGCGCAGGAAGACGCTGAGCAGGTCCGAGCGGCTGACGATGCCGATGATGCGGTCCTTGTCGTCCACGACCAGCAGTCGCCTGACTCGGTGGCGGTCCATCGTCCGGGCCGCCTGGGCGACCGGCCAGTCGGCGTGGGCGGTGACGACGGGGGTGGTCATCAGCCCGGCGGCGTTCTCCGCGTGTGCCTTGGCCCTCTCGTGCGGCCATCCGGGAGGAGTTGCCTGCTTGCCGTACTTGTCGGGCTGCTCGGCCTGCTTGCGCAGCAGGTCGGTCTCGGACACCAGCCCCATCGGCGCACCACGCTCGTCGGCCACGGGCACGGCGCTGAGGCCGTGGGTGGACAGGACGGAGGTGATCTCCTTGAACGGGGTGTCCGGGCGGACGGTGACGACATCGCGTGTCATCACTTCGCTGACGGTGATGTGCTGGGCGCTCATCGTCGCGGCTCCTTCCCGCGTGTGCGCGTCGCGTGGACGCCGACTCTCGTCCCCCTGTCTTCCACTGTGCTCCTTCCGCGTCCGGCTGCATCCGGGCCGATGGTCCCGAATGTCGAAGGCATCCCGGGAATTCGGAGGGCGCAACGCCGACCCAACGCAATGGCCAAGTCCGCCTCGGGCAGTTTTCGGCGATCGTCGGCCCGGAATCATCTGAGGAATTCATGGTCCTCAGTAAGCGTTCTCGTAAATGGAGGATCTGAGGCGCGAGGGAAACGGCTGAAAGCCATTCACCGCGTAACTGGAACCCGCCGGATGCGGGTGATCCTCCTTTCAGCGCGAGCCGCCGCAACGGAGCCGCCGTGCCTGCGGCCGTGGCCGGACGGCCCTGTCAGCCGAACAGATGGCGCACCCGTATCGTGTCGACGCGCCTCCAGCCGGACTGTGGCAGCAGCAACCACTCGCGGCCGTCCTCGAGCCCCCTGCCGCCCGCCACCGCGGCCGCGCCTCGCGGTGCCCGGCGCCGCGGCAGCCTGGCCCCGCACACAGATCGCGTGGACCGGTTCCCGCCTCCGGCGAACCCGGTCACCGCCTCTCCTCGCGCGGACGTCCGAATGCGGCATCCTGTGGCGGATGGGTCTCGTTCACGCATCCAGGGCCGGGAAAGATCTCCGTCTCGTGACCGTCGTCGTAGCGCACCCGATAGGGCGGTTCGCCGTTCGGGCCGAGCACTTTTACGACGGTGGCATGGTGTTCGGGCGTTCCCACGGTTCTGCCGGTGAACCGCAGCACGTCACCCTCATGTGCCCGCATCGTCGCTCACCTCGTTCCCTGCCGTTTTTCCTGTCTTCGTTCAGGATGACTCCGGCGGTCGGCTCGCGCGGAAGGGCCGTTCGGGCACCTCCGGGGGTCTGGGGCCCCGCGATCAGATCGGCGCCAGGCGTCGCGCAGGTCGTGCCGCAGGCGGGCGCGGCTCGTCAGACAGGCGCATCCTGGAGTTGGACGAGCCGCAGCACGCCAACCCGAACGTGTCTTGCCACGGCGGCATCGTGGCGCCGACAGCGCACTCGGGAGTCACCATGAGACTTTCCTTCCTCGAACCTCTGTACAAGCAGCCCGGTCCCTTCGCGTCCGTCTACCTGGACACGTCCCGCGATGCCGCCATCGACGACCCCGATGCCGCGATAGAACTGCGCTGGCGGCATCTTCGGGACGCCCTGGCGGCCGAGGGGGCGGACCGGGATTCCATCACCGCGGTGGCGGGCACCGTGGGCAGCGACGCGGACGTCCCCGGCACCCACGGTCAGGCCGTGTTCACCGCCCACGGACGACTTGCTCTGCTGGACGAGCTGCCCGCCCCGCCCACCCGGGACACCGCGCACTTCGGAACCCTGCCGGACACCATGCCGCTGATCGTCCAGCACGCGCCCGGGATCCCCTACCTTGCGGTGCACGTGCACTACAGCGGCCGCCACTCCACGGACGCCACCGACATCGTGCGCATCGACGCCGAGGTCGGCACCTGGCCGTTGACCAGGGTCACGCCGGGGCACCGCGTCCACGAGGAGATCCCGGCGACCGACTGGCTGAACGCCGCCGGGGAGATCGGCCGGGAGCTGGAGGGTCACGCACGGCACATCGACGTCGAGGCGGTGGTCGTCGCGGGAGACGTATGGGCCCGCGGCATCCTCGTCCGGCGGCTTCCCGCTTCCCTGCTCGGGCAGGTCTCCACGGTGGGAGGCGTCGGCGAGTCCGTGCCGGGACGAGCGCTGCTGGAGCAGCGACTCGAAAGCTTCTTCAGCGGCCGCATGGCCGCGCACGACCGGGCGCTGCTGGATACCTTCCTCGCACAGCGGGCCCGGGACGGAGCAACGGCCGAGGGCATTTCCGCCGCTGTATCAGCCCTCCAACGCGGCCGGGTCAAGGTCCTCTTCCTCAACGACCACCCCGAGTCGACGCTCCACCTCTGGGTCGGCCCGGAACCCGGCCAACTCGCCCTCAGCGAAGAGGAATTGCGCTCCTACGGCGCCCGGGATGTACGCAAGGAGCGGGCCGACGCGGCACTGGCCCGCGCCCTGGTCGGCACACGGGGCGAACTCGTCGTGGTACCCGAGCAGCAGATGCGGCTGAGTGAAGGCGTGGGCGTACTGCTGCGCTACGCCGACCCCGCGTCCCGTGCGTGAACTGGCTTCCGGGGAGCGGCGGAACTCTGGGTACTCGCTGAACGCCGGTCCTTACGCATATCCCCCGAGCGGGTGGGACTGCGGAACGGTCGCGCCTCCGCCCGCCCGCACGGCTTCCACCGCCGCCTGGTGCAGGCGCCGGCTGTCCTCCCGGGAAGGGCAGGGCACCGGGCTTCCGGACAGGGTGAACCACTGGGCAGTGCCGCTGTACTGGACCGCCACATCGGCCTGCCTGCCGTCCCAGGTGGTGTGCACGGTCAGGTCGCCGGTGACGATCCCAGCCTCGTCGGTACGGGCGCCGCCGTGCCCGGCGAAGACGCCTTTCGTCGTCCATGATGTCTGGACCATGCTGATCAGCCTTCCTTCGTGAATGCGGGCCCCCCTTTTTTTCTCCCCGCGCAGCTCCTGTGGACACGCGCCGCCGTCATCGCGCTGATGGCGGTGCTCGCCGTTCTCGTCCACCACACTGTCGGGACGCGTGCGGCCTCAGTCCGCCCGGTCCTTGCGCAGAAACCGGCGCAGCCGCCGCAGCGGCCAGGTGTTGATCACGTCGTCCGGGGTGAGCCATCCGCGTTGCGCCGTGCCGACTCCGTAGCGGAGGTATGCGAGTTGGGGGATCGAGTGGGCGTCGGTGTCGATGGCGAACTTCGCCCCGTGGCTCCTGGCGCGGAGGATGTTCTCGTCGCCCAGGTCGAGACGGTCGGGCTGGGCGTTGATCTCCAGGGCGGTGCCGGTGCGGGCACAGGCGGCGAACACCTCGTCGAGGCCCGCGTCGATGCCCGGCCGTTTGCCAATCAGGCGGGTGGTGGGGTGGCCGAGGACGTTGACGTGGGGGTTGTTGCAGGCGCGTACGATCCGCCGGGTCATCGCCGTGCGGCCGAGGTTGAAGTGGGAGTGCACCGAGGCCACGCAGATGTCGAAGCCCTGCAGGAACTCGTCGGGCCAGTCCACCTCCCCGTCGGGGCCGATGTTGAGCTCGGTGCCGTGCAGCAGGCGCATCCCGTGGTGTTTGCCGTTCAGTGACCGCACGTGCTCGCGCTGGGCGAGGATCTTCTCGTCGGTCATGCGCTGCATGTACAGGTTCGGTGCGTGGTCGGTGACCGCGTAGTAGGCGTATCCGCGCTCGGCGGCCGCTGCCACCATCTCCTCCATGGGGGCGAGGCCGTCGGTGAGGTCGGTGTGGGTATGCAGGTCACCGTTGATGTCGGCCTCCGTCACGACCTCGGGCAGTTCGCCGCGTAGGCCGGCTTCGATCTCCCCGCGGTCCTCGCGCAGCGTGGGCGGGATCCAGGGCAGGCCGAGCCTGGTGTACACCTCGTCCTCGGAGCGGGAGGCGACCCGCTTGCCGCCCTCGGTTTCGAACAGGCCGTACTCGGAGAGCTTCAGCCCCAGGTGGACGGCGATCGTGCGGGTGCGGATGTTGTGCGCCTTGGAGCCGGTGAAGTACTGCATCCCGGCGCCCCACGCGTCCGGTCGCACCACGCGCAGGTCGACCTGGACGCCCTTGACGGTCCGGATCGAGGTCTTCTTCTCGCCGTGGGCGATGACTTCGGCGGTGGGGGGCAGCTCGGTGAGGGCGCCCATGAAGGGCGCCGACCGGGCGGCGGCGACGAGAATGTCGATGTCGCCGGCGGTTTCCTTCATGCGGCGCAGCGATCCGGCGTACGCGCAGTTCTCACAGCCGGTGATTCGGGAGAGCTCCGTGACGATGTCCTCGGCCGTCTCCATGGCGGTGCTCAGCAGGATCCGCTCTCCTGCCTGCTGCATGAGGGCGATGCCGTGCAGGATGTTCTCCTCGGTCTTCTCGCCGAAGCCCTTCAGGTCGCGCAGCTTCTCCGCCTTGATGGCGTCGGCCAGCTCGCCCACCGAGGAGAGGTGCAGGTCCTCGTAGAGCGCCATCGCCTTCCTGGGGCCGAGGGTGGGGATGGTGATGAGCTGCCGTACCCCTGCGGGGATCTTGGCCCGTGTCTCCTCTACGACCGTGACGTGGCCGGTGCGGAGGTACTCGATGACCTTCTCGGCGATCGACTTGCCCACGCCCGGGATTTCCTTGAGTCCCTTGATGTCGAGGTGGGAGACATCGGCGGGATAGCCGCCGATCGCGCGGGCGGCCTTCTCGTAGGCGCGCGCCTTGAACGGGTCGCCTCCGGTGATGGCGATGAGGTCCGCGTACTCCTGCAGGAGCGCCTCGACCTCCTCGTTGGGCCGGACCACCTCTCCAGTCTAGGAACCGACCTTTCCGACATGCCAGCTGACGGCATGTGCCCGATGGCACTACGGCTGATGAGTCAGTGCGGTTGGGCATCGCTCCGCTCGGGCCCGTCGGGATGCCCGCGCAGTGCGCATGCGCGACGGTGGAAGGGAGCGGAAGGGAGCCTGGCGGGCCACGTGCGGCGGCCGGAGGAGGGCACCTCCAGGATCGGCCGCGATTCCGGCGAGCTGCACTGGTCCGGCGGCGCGCAAGGCATTCGGCGTGAATCCCCGGGAGAGGCAATGACTGATCCGATCGTGGTCGGGGTCGACGCTCCCGAGCGGGCCGACGCCGGCGATCCCTCGGCGGTGGCGGCGTTGGCGCCCTGAGCCATGCTGTGGAGGATGCGGAGGACGAGGTGCGGCGGGTGCTGGCGGAGTCGACGGCGGGCTGGCGGGAGAAGTACCCGCAGGTCGAGGTCCAGCACACGGTGATCCGCGGCCACCCGGTACGGGTGCTCAGCGACGCGGCCCAGTGGGGGTGCTGCTGGTAGTGGGCAGCCGCGGGCTGGGCGGATTCTCCGGACTGCTGCTCGGCTCGGTCAGCCAGGGCCTCATGCACCATGCACCCTGCCCGCTCGTCATCGTGCCGCACCCTGCCGGGGACAGAGGCGTCTGACCACCCCGCGACGCCAAATCCGTCGGTGCGTCGCGCACGTCAGCCCTCCGGGCAGACCGGACAGAGGAGAGTGATCGCCGCCTGACGCCCTGAGCCTGCACTCCATCCTCCCGCACGCGGGTCGCCCCACCCCGTATCCGGGCAACCCGCGCGAGCGCGTCTCTCAGCGCCGCGCATCCGTTCTCCGCGGGGGTGAGGATGGAAGTACGAGGCGCACACGTCGCCCGCCGTGTTCCTCCGGGACGAGGAGGTCGGATCGTGTACTTCATCGATCGCCGTGACGCCGGCCGGCAGCTGGCTCGTCGGCTGGAGCATCTCAAGGGCGCTGAGGTGGTGGTGCTGGGCCTGCCCCGCGGAGGGGTTCCGGTCGCCGCAGAGGTTGCCGAAGCCCTGGGCGCGATGCTGGATGTGTGCCTGGTGCGGAAGCTGGGCGTGCCGTTCCAGCCGGAGCTGGGGATGGGGGCGATCGGCGAGGGTGGGGTGCGTGTGATCAATGACGAGGTGGTGCGCATCGCGCATGTCACCCCCGAGGAGCTGGCCGAGGTCGAGGCCCGTGAGCGGGAGGTGCTTCAGAGCCGTGCCCGGCGCTACCGGGGCGGGCGGGAACCGGTCGGGCTCCAGGGCAGCACGGTGGTGGTGGTCGACGACGGGGTGGCCACGGGGTCGACGGCGCGCGCGGCGTGCCAGATCGCCCGTGCCCGGGGGGCCGCACGGATTGTGCTGGCGGTCCCCGTGGCCCCGCACGACTGGACCGCCCGGCTGGGCGGGGACGCCGACGAACTGGTGTGCCCGCATACTCCACGGGAGTTCTTCGCGATCGGCCAGTTCTACGCAGACTTCTCGCAGACCGACGACGATGAGGTCGTCGCCTGCCTGGAAGAGGCGGCCGCCCACCCGGTGAGCACCCGCCGGACCAAGCCGCGTCACACCGTGCCCGAGGATCGGGAGGTGGACGTGCAAGCCGGTGCGATGGTGCTGCGCGGGCAGTTGACGGTGCCCGAGGGCGCGGCCGGGGTGGTGCTGTTCGCGCACGGCAGTGGCAGCAGCCGGCACAGCCCGCGCAACCGGTTCGTCGCCGCCGGGCTGAACCGGGCCGGGCTGGGCACCCTGCTGTTCGACCTGCTCACCGAGGAGGAAGAGATCGACCGGGCCAACGTGTTCGACACCGGCCTGCTGGCCCGGCGGCTGGCAGACGCCACCGGCTGGCTGCGCGGACAGCCCGAGACTCAGGGGCTTGCCGTCGGGTACTTCGGCGCGAGCACCGGCGCGGCCGCCGCGCTGTGGGCGGCCGCCGAGCCCGGCGCGCGGATCGCCGCAGTCGTCTCTCGGGGCGGCAGGCCCGACCTGGCCGGGCCCCGGCTGCCGGCGGTGACGGCGCCCACGCTGCTGATCGTCGGGGGCCACGATGAGCTGGTCCTTGAACTCAACCGCGACGCACAGGCCCAGCTGCGTTGCGAGAACCGGCTCGCGGTGGTCCCCGGCGCCACCCACCTCTTCGAGGAACCCGGCGCTCTGGAGAAGGTGACCGATCTGGCCCGTGACTGGTTCACCGACCACATGGCCCCGGTTCCGCATGCGGCGGCCTGAGGTCGGACGCGTGTTCCCGTGACGGGCGAGTGCCCAGGTGCAGCCGCACGATCCCCATGCGTCTGCCTCGCGCCGGAGCGCTCTGGGTGTCCGGCGCCAGGATCCGTAGGCCCCCGGTGAGCACAGCACCGCCGTGCGAACCGTGAGCACGGCCAACGGGCATGACCAGCACGAGGGTGCGGAAGCGGCCGTGCGGGTCGAGGTCCAGCAGCCGCGAGGGCTGCCGCTCCGGATACGGTCGGTGGCCCCCTGCTCTGTCGTCAACCGCTTGCCCGGAGCGTGACCGGGTATAGGGGCAATGGGGCGATTCCACGCTGACGTTGCAGGTCAGCGCCCGTGGCCAGCGACAACACTCCCTGAGAACGGGCCCGGGGGCTTGCCCCTGATCTTGGGCACACGAGACACTGGATCTTGAGGATCTGAGAACGGACACCCGCCGGAGTTCAAGGCGGACGTGGTCGCGCTGTACCAGTCGCGCCCGTGAGCGACGACCAGGTCGGTTGCCGCTGATCGGGGGCAGCCCGGAGACGTTGCGGAGCTGGGTACGGGCGGCCGGGGCAAGTCGGCCCCGAGGCCGCCGGGCGGAGATGCCCGCCGAGCCGCCCCTGTCGGTGTGGGATCGGCGCCTGTGGTCCGTCAGGGCTGGACCGGAACACTGCCGTGGTCGAGCGCGGCGCATGCTGACACCTTGCCAGGACGCAGCGTCGTGCCCGGCTGAAGCAGCCCATCGCATTGCTGCCAAAGCTGGAGAGAGCACACACTTCCATGTGTAAGAAAAAACTGTCACATGGAGGAGATTGATGGTGGCCGCACCGCCGACCGGCGATCAGCTGGTCATGATGCTGGCGGCGCTGGCCAACCCGCTCCGGCTTCGCATCATGGCGAAACTGGCCGTACGCCGGGACTACGTGAGCAGTCTGGCCCGCGAGATCGGTGTGAGCCGTCCTCTCCTGCGCATGCACCTGCAGCGCCTGGAGGAGGCCGGACTGATCGTGGGCACGCTGGAGTTGTCCGACGACGGCAAGGCGATGAAGTACTTCGAAGTCACCGACTTCGACCTGCACCTGTCCGCCTCGGCGCTGACCGAGGCGGCCAAATCCCTGACCAGCTCGGACCCGGCCAAGGGGTCCCCACGCAAGGAGTAGTCCTGATGGAGGTCACGACCTGGCCCGGCGCGATCCTCGTCCTCGGGGTGCTGCTCATGGCCACGACGCTGATCGGCGGCTCGATGTCGGTCTACCTGGAAATCCGCAAGGCCAAGCTCCAGGCCATGGAGCGGGAGGAACTGCGGCAGCTCGTGCAGCGCTACGAAAACTCGCCGAGAACACCCTCGACGCACAGCAGCGAACCGCCGCCGACGTGGCCGAACTGCGGTCGAGGACCGTCTCCATAGAGCAGATCCTGCGAACGGTCGATTAGCCGTGGACAGGAGCACTCGTATGAAGGCGGTCGTCCACCGTGCCTTCGGCCCGCCCGAGGTGCTGAGTGTCGAGGAGGTGCCCAAGCCCACGCCCAAGGCACGCGAACTGCTGATCCGTATCCGTGCGGCGGCCCTCACGGCCGTGGACTTGTGCTGCACGCCGAGGCAAGCCGTTCTCGGCGAGGCTGGCCTTCGGGCCGTTCAGCCCGAGGCGCCCCGTCCTCGGCGGCGCGTGTGCGGGAGAGATCGAGGCGGTGGGCACAGATGTGCGGCCGTTCACCGAAAGCGACCGGGTCGTCGCGATCAGTGAATCATTCGGCATGCACGCCGAATACGTCTGTGTGCCACAGGAATCGGCGGTGACATCCAAGTCCCCCGGGCTGAGGCCGCCGCGCGAGAAGACCCGGGACCTTGTGCTGATCGGGGAACTCGCCGGGGCGGGGGCGATCCGACCCGTCATCGACCGGAGCCATCCCCTGGAACGGGCCGCCGAAGCCCACGGATACGTTGACACCGGACACAAGAGGGGGGCCGTCATCGTGCTCGCTTCGGAAACCGGATGAGTGACACCGGACGCGGCCGCTGCCCCGGCCGGGGAAGCAGTCGGTGCCGTACTCGATCCGGTCCGGCTCGGAGCCAGGGTCGGGACTGGTGGACTTCTGCCGAGCCCGGTGGGGTGACACGTCGTGCCGGATTCGACGGACCCGGGCCGTGGGTTCCGTCGCCCGGCGGGTTCAGAGCAGCTCTCGGCGGCGCAGAGGGCGCGTACCGTCGCGGCACCCGCGGGCGGCAGCGGGGGAGGCAGAGACACTGCGGGCGACGAGGGGGGCGGGCCCGGGCGACGGGGAAAAGCCTTTGCCTCCAACGGTGTTGTCATACCTATCATGCGGCTGGTGACCGCGCGTGGCGGCACCGTGCTGGGCCCCTGCGGGGGGACGCGAAGGGGTGGACGATGTCGCGTGCCGTAATGCGAGGCGTGACGCTGGACTGTGCCGACCCGCAGGCGCTGGCGGACTTCTACGGGGAACTGACCGGCATGCGGGTGCTCTTCAGCGCGGACGAGTTCGTCGCTCTGACTGATGGCTCCGGCTGCGACCTGGGATTCCAGCGGGTCGACGGATACCGGGCCCCGCGGTGGCCGGGACAGGACGTGCCGCAGCAGTTCCACCTGGACTTCCGCGTCGAGGACCTCGACGCGGCGGAGCGCCGGGCCCTGGGGCTCGGCGCGGTGAAGCCGGACCATCAGCCCGGCAACGGGCGGTGGCGGGTGCTCGTGGATCCGGCCGGCCACCCCTTCTGCCTCACATCGTCCTGACGGCGTTGGAGAAGGGCCGGACAGGCTGGGCAGAAGGCCTGGCCACCGGCGCGGGGCTCAAGGCATCGTGCCGCGCATCAGACCGAGCATCATCCAGCACACGATCACGGTCTGGATGGCGTGCGGGACGACCGACAGTCGCATGCTCTGGTACCGCTTGACGGGCACACCCCGCGCATCCGGGGCAGGAGGATTCCCCGGAAGACGAACTCCTCGCCCAGGAACACGTTGAGCACGCTCAGCGTCATGAACAACGCCATGAACCACCAGGCGCCTTCCATGCGCGGGGCGACCTCGGAGGAGAGAGTGTCTCGCCCTCCTGGGAGTGCAGGGGGCGCAGGTTCAAATCCTGTCGTCCCGACGGTGCGAAGGGTCTTCGCAGGCGACGAGCGTGAGGGCCCTTTTTGCATGGGCCGGCCGAGAAAATGCTTGGACGCCGCGTACGCCGTCGCGGGACACTCCGTTCCCGGTCCGCTCTATTCGCACAGTGACTTAGTCGCTACTCTTCGTGTCCGGTGTGCGGACGAAGCCCACGGCACCTGCCCGCCAACAGCACCTGGCGGGCGGCCGTACGACAACTCAGGATGGGGATGGAATCGCCTGCATCGCGCGAAGTCCCGCCGGGCAAGGGCCCGGTGCTCCTCGCGCTTCGTCATTACGGACGGGAACTGGCCCGGCTCCGGCGGCTGACGGTGCCGGGCATGCTACTGCCCGCGCTGGGCAACATCGGCCTCTACTACATCGCGCCGCTGGTCGTCGCGAAGCTCGTCGGCCGTATCGCCGACGACGCCGGCAGCACCGTCGGCTCCGCGCTGCCCTACGTCCTCGGTTTCGCCGGCGTCATGCTGCTCGCGGAGGCGCTGTGGCGCATCGGCCTGCACTGCCTGAACCGGCTCGACGCCCTCGGCATCGAGCACCTGTACATCATCGGCATGGACGAGCTGTTCGCCAAGGACGCCGCCTTCTTCCACGACAACTTCGCCGGCTCGCTGACCAAGCGGGTGCTGAGCTTCGCCTCCCGCTTCGAGCAGTTCGTCGACACACTGACGTTCAACGTCGTGGCCAACTTCGTGCCGCTGCTGTTCGGAGCGGTGGTCCTGTGGCGCTACGAACCGCTCCTCGTCGTCGGGCTGTTGGTGATGATCGCGGTGACGGCGCTGTGCGTGGCACCCCTCATCCGGCGCCGCCAGGTGCTCGTCGGACAGCGCGAGGCGGCGATCGCCCGGGTGTCGGGTCACGTCGCCGACAGCCTGATGAACATGGACACGGTCCGGGCGTTCGCCGCCGAGGAACGTGAGGCCGCGGAACACCGCTCCCGCGTCGCGGCGTCGCGACGGCTCACGCTGCGGTCGTGGGACTACGGCAACCTGCGCATCGACACGCTGGTCGCGCCCTTGTCCGTGCTGACCAACGTGCTGGGCCTGCTGCTAGCGGTCACGCTCGGCGGGGGTGGGAACGGCGTGGAGGCGGTCGTGGTCGCCTTCACGTACTACACCAACGCGACCCGGATCATGTTCGAGTTCAACCAGATCTACCGGCGGCTGGAAAGCTCGATGACGGAGGCCGCGCAGTTCACCGAACTGCTGCTGACCCCGCCGACCGTGCTCGACCCCGTCTCGCCGGAGCCGCTGCTGCCCGGGGGCGCCGACGTCCGCTTCGACAAGGTGACGTTCGCGCACGCGGGAGCGGAGACGCTCTTCGAGGGCCTCGACCTGACCGTGCCCAGCGGGACGAAGATCGGTCTCGTCGGCCGGTCCGGCGGAGGCAAGACCACACTCTCCCGGCTGCTGCTGCGGATGACGGACATCGACGCCGGCCGGATCCTGATCGGGGGTCAGGACATCAGCAGGCTGCGCCAGGCCGACCTGCGCAGCCTGATCGCCTACGTGCCGCAGGATCCGGCGATGTTCCATCGCACGCTGCGGGACAACATCGCGTTCGCCCGGCCGGACGCCACCGACGCCGAGATCCGCCGCGCCGCCGAGGCCGCGCACGTCACCGAGTTCGCCGACGCGCTGCCGCACGGCTTCGACACCATGGTGGGCGAGCGCGGCATCAAGCTGTCCGGCGGACAGCGCCAGCGAGTCGCTCTCGCCAGGGCGATCCTGCGCGACGCGCCGATCCTGCTGCTCGACGAGGCGACCAGCGCGCTGGACTCCGAGAGCGAGCTCCTCGTCCAGGAGGCGCTGTGGCGGCTCATGGAGGGGCGGACGGCGCTCGTGGTGGCGCACCGGCTGAGCACCGTCGCCGGCATGGACCAGCTTGTCGTCCTCGACCGCGGACGGATCGTCGAGCAGGGAACGCACCAGGAACTGCTCGCATCGGACGGCGCCTACGCGAAGCTGTGGCAGCACCAGTCGGGCGGCTTCCTCGACGACAGCCCCGCCCGGGCCGACCTGCTGTGAACAGGTTCACCCGGCCACCCACGTGAGTCCGTCCTCCGAGGCCACCAGACCGCCGGGGCGCAGCGGGGTCTCCTCCTCCAACGGTCCGCCGAAGACACCCCGTTCCTGCAGGACCGCGCCCTCCTGGAAGACCTGGCGGATCGAGGCGGACTCGAAGAGCGGATTGCGCAGGCCGTCGGAGTCCGGGAGCCGGCCGACGGCCTGGTCGAGTTCCGAGGCGGTGGTCGTCAGCCGGGCACCCGCCTGTCCGGGCCCGGCGAGGGACGTGTCGCCGGAGGCCAGTCCGCCCACCAGGTCGACGAACGCCTCCCGTTCCGTCGCGTCGACGTGGGTGACCTTGCGTGCCTTCCAGAAGTACGACCGTTCGTCCTGATGCATGTCGTAGAAGGAGACCAGGAACTCGTGGAACAGGCCGTACTCGTGCCGGTAGCGGGCCTCGAACTCGTCGAAGAGGCGGCCCTCGCCGAGCGTTCCGGCGAGGCCGCCGTTGATGGAGCGGGCCGCGAGCAGGGCGCCGTACGTGGCGAGGTGCACTCCGGAGGACAGCACCGGGTCGACGAAGCACGCCGCGTCGCCGACCAGCACCATGCCGGGCCGCCACAGCCGTGCCTTCCAGTACGACCAGTCCTTGCGGACCCGCACCTGGTCGTACGGCGCTTCGGTGGACTGCGGCACCCCGTGCAGGAGGTCCCGGACCTCCGGGCAGGAGTCGATCAGCCCGCGCCAGGCCGTCACCGGGTCCTGCTGGATCGCGGCGGCGTTGTCCCGGCCGACCACCGCTCCGACACTGGTGAGGTCGTCCCTCAGCGGGATGTACCAGAGCCAGCCCTCGTCGAAGGCGGCACAGAAGATGTTGCCGTCGTTCGGCTTCGGGAGCCGCGCGCCGCCGGCGAAGTAGCCGAACACCGCGATGTTCCGGAAGAAGTCGGAGTACGTCCGCCTGCCGCCGACCTCGCCGTGGACCCGGCTGCCGTTGCCGGACGCGTCCACGACGTAACGGGCCCGGGCCTCGTGGATCTCCCCGGCGGGGCCCGTCCAGTTGACGCCCCTGACGCGTTCCTCGTCGGCGAGTACGCCCTTGACCCGGCAACCCTCCCGTACGTCGACGCCGACCCGGCGGGCGTTGTCCAGCAGGATCGCGTCGAACCGGGACCGCTCGACCTGGTAGGCGAACGAGGTCGGGTCGGCCAGCCGCGGGGACAGGGCGAAGGAGAACTGCCACGGGTCCCGGTTCCGGCCCCAACGGAAGGTCCCGCCGCGCTTCGGCTTGAAGCCCGCCCGCGCGACCTCCTCCTCGACGCCCAGGATGCGGCACACCCCGTGCACGGTGGACGGGAGCAGCGACTCGCCGATCTGGTACCGGGGGAACGTCTGCTGCTCCAGCAGGAGGACGCGGTGGCCCCGCAGGGCGACGGCCGTGGCGGCGGTCGAACCGGCCGGGCCGCCGCCCACGACGATCACGTCGAACTCGTCGGTCTCCCAGGTCTCCCCTGTCTCACGGTTGGGGTTCACTGCTCTCCTTCTGCGGTCGGCGCCGACGGAGCGTCCGTGCGGCCGAGGGAGTCGATCCAGGTGCGGACGGCCGCTGCCGTGGTCCGGGCGTGTTCCCGCATGAACGAGAAGTGGTCGCCGGGGACGTCGACACGGGTGTGCGGCAGCGGCCAGGAGGTCCGCCACTCGTCCGGGGCGGCGCCCGCCTCCATCGCGGGCGTCGGCCGGGTGGCCCGAACCAGCAGGGTGGGGATGGCGACCGGCTCCGGCTCCCAGTCCAGGAACATACGGGTGTACGCGCCCAGTGCCGCCACCCCGGTGTCCTCGTCCCCGGTGAACTGGTTCCCGCCCAGGCGCGGCGCGATCACAGCGGGCAGGGACAGCAGCCAGTCCTTGTCGCTGTTGCCGTCGTCGATGAGGTACGTGTCGAGCAGCACCTGTCCGACGGGCGGGCTCCCCATGGCTTCGAGTCGCCGGGTCACCGCGTGGGCGACCGCGCCTCCGGTACTCACGCCGACGATCACGAAGGGCCGGTCGCCGACGTGCCGCAGCACCGTCTCCGCGTGCGTCCGGGCGAGCGTGTCCCGGTCCGCGGGCACGGCGCGGCCCGCCCCGATGCCGGGGTGCGGGAGTTCGAGGACGTCCAGTTCGCCCTGGAAGTGGGCGTGGAATCCGGCGAATTCACCACCGGGGGCGGCGAAGGGCGGGTGGTACCCGGTGAGGAAGACGAGTACCGGCCCCTCAGGGGAACCGTCGGCGCGCCGCAGCGGAGGCAGGGCGTGCTCCCGGCCGGCGTCCGGGCCGAAGGTCTGCATCGCCCAGGAGGCCGTGACCAGCATGTGCATCGCCGCGACCACCTGCCCGGCCTCACAGACCCGCCGGTAGAGCGAGGAGAGCGTCTGCGCGGGCCGGTCGTCCGCAGGCGCGTGCTCCGGCTCCGGCGCGACGTCGGGCAGGTCGTCCAGCAGACCGAGTACGTGGCGGGCCAGCCCCTGGGCCGTCGGGTGCTCGAACACCACGGCGGCGGACAGCCTCAGCCGCAGGGCCATGCTCAGCCGGTTGCGGACCTGGACCGCCATGAGGGAGTCGAAGCCCAACTCGGCGAAGGACTTGCCGGTCGGCAGCGCGTCGGCGTCCGGGTAGCCGAGGACCGCCGCCACGTCGGTGCTCATCAACGCCGCGAGGGCGTCCTCCCGTTGGGCGGCGGGCAGCCCGGCCAGCACCTTGCGCCACGCACCCGGCTCCGAGAGCTGCTCCGCACCGGGCGAAGAGTCGGTACCGGCACCATCCCCGGTTCCGGCGGCCGGCCTGCGTGGCGGCACCAGTCCGCGCAGCAGCGGCGGCAGAGGCCCCCGGGCGGACCTGAGAGCCCCCCGGTCCAACAGGATCGGCGCCAGCACGGGCTCGCCCGCGCGCAGCGCCGCGTCGAACAGGGCCAGGCCCTGCTCCACGGAGAGCGCCCGGAGCACATCACCGGCCGCCCGGTTCGGGACACCTGCACCCGCACGGGCACCAGCCGTCCGGTTCCGGACACCTGCACCCGCACCAGCCGTCCGGCTCGGGACCCCCGCGTCCCCACCGGCCATGCCGGCCCCGTGCTCCCACGGTCCCCAGGCCAAGGAGACGGCGGGCAGTCCCAGTCGGGAGCGGTGCCGGGCCAGAGCGTCCAGGAAGACGTTCGCCGCCGCGTAGTTGCCCTGGCCGGCGCGGCCCAGCAGGCCGGACACCGACGAGAACAGGACGAACGCCGACAGGTCCAGGTCCCGGGTCAGCTCGTGCAGATGCCAGGCCGCGTCCGCCTTCGGCCGCAGCACCGCCGCCATCCGCTCGGGTGTCAGCGCGGCAAGGACACCGTCGTCCAGCACCCCCGCCGCATGCACCACGGCGGTCAGCGCGGGCGAGCACCCCTTGATCACCTCGGCGAGCGCGGCGCGGTCGGCCGCGTCACAGGCCACGATCCGCACCTCGGCACCCAACTCCTCCAGCATGACGCGCAGTTCCTCGGCATTCGGCGCCTGGGGCCCCTGCCGACCGGTGAGCAGCAGGTGCCGTACGCCGTGGGAGGCCACGAGATGGCGGGCGACTTCCGCGCCCAGCGCGCCGGTACCGCCGGTGATCAGGACTGTGCCGTCCGGCCCGAAACTGCCGCTGCGGGCCGAGAGGTCGCCGGCGCCGATCAGGCGCGGCACCGCCAAGCGCCCCTTCCGAACGGAGAGTTGGCTCTCATCGCCGGCCACCGCCGCAGGGAGCAGCCGCAGCGATTCCGGCCGCCCGTCCACGTCGACGAGGACGACACGCCCCGGCAGCTCCGCCTGTGCCGCACGCACCAGCCCCCACACAGCAGCCCCGGCCGGATCCGGGTCGGGTGCGGTCGCGTCCCGCGTCACCACCACCAGCCTGGAGCCCGCCGTCCGAGGGTCGTCCTGCCAGTCCTGGAGGGTGCGGAGCACCCTGCCGGTCAGCTGGTGTACGGCGGGCAGTGGATCGGCATCCCTCACCGGGCCGCCGCCGACGGCCGTGACGACGACGGTGTCCGGTTCGGCTGCGTCGGTCCCCACGACGTCGGGGAGCGACCCGCGCAGGTCCAGCGCGTCCGGGCCCACCAGCGCCCAGCGTCCGCCGGCCACGGGCCGCCGCTCGCCCTCCGATTCCTCGACCGCGGCCCACTCGGGGCGCAACAGGGCTCGGCGCACGACGTCGGCCGCCGATTCGACCGTCTCGGCGGGGAGTTCACGCATGGTCAAGGAGTCCACGTGCGCCACCGGGCGCCCCGACGGGTCGGTCAAGGTGACCGAGACCGCGTCCGTCCCGCGCGGAGTGATCCGTACGCGTACCTCCGACGCACCGGTCGCGTACAGGCGTACGCCGTTCCACGCGAACGGCACCCGGACCGTGTCGGAGTCGGGTGCCGAGCCCGTGAGGAGCGGGGCGTGCAGGGCCGCGTCCAGCAGCGCCGGATGGATCCCGAACCGGTCGGCGTGTCCCAACTCGACGTCCGGCAGGCGGACTTCCGCGAACATTTCGTCGCCGCGCCGCCATGCCGCGCGTACGCCCCGGAAGGCCGGGCCGTAGGCGAGGCCGCCGCCCGCGAGGCTGTCGTACGCGTGGGCGAGGTCGACCTCGGTCGCGTCCTGCGGCGGCCACACCGCCGGTTCCGTCTCCGGCCGGGCGGTCTCCGTGCCGCCGAGGAGACCTGTGGCGTGCCGGGTCCAGCCGGGCTCGGAGTCGTGCGTGGCGGGCCGGGCGTAGCAGTCGACCGGGCGTCGGCCGGAGTCGTCCGCCGGGCCCACGACGACTTGGACGCGAACGCCCGTGGCCGCGGGCAGGATCAGCGGGGCCAGGATCACGAGTTCGTCGAGCGTGCCGGAGCCGACCTCGTCGCCCGCCCGTACGGCCATCTCCACGAACCCCGTCGCGGGGACCAGGGCCGTCCCGCGGATCACATGGTCGGCGAGCCACGGGTGGGTGGTGGTGGAGAGCAGGCCGGAGAACACCGTCCGGTCGGTGTGCGGCACGGCGAACGCCGGGCCCAGCAGCGGGTGTTCGTGCGGATCCACGGCGGGGAGGGGGGTGCGGGGCGCGTCCAGCCAGTACCGCTCCCGCTGGAAGGCGTACGTCGGCAGGTCGTCCACGTGCCGTGCACCGCTGCCCGCGAACACGGCGGGCCAGGCGACGCGCGTTCCACGCACATGGAGCCGGGCCACGGCGGCGAGCAGGGTCTTCGGTTCGGGATCGCCACCGCGGGTGGCGGCGGCACACACCGGGGCGGGGCCCTCGCCATCCGGGCCGGTCAGACAGTCCTCGGCCGCGGCGGTCAGCGCGGGACCCGGGCCGATCTCCAGGAACGCCGACACCCCGTTGTTCCCGAGCCATCGCACGGAGTCGGCGAACCGCACCGGCAGACGGGCGTGCCTCACCCAGTACTCCGGCGAACACAGTTCCCCGGCC
Source organism: Streptomyces dysideae (assembly GCF_001514305.1). Lineage (GTDB taxonomy): Bacteria > Actinomycetota > Actinomycetes > Streptomycetales > Streptomycetaceae > Streptomyces > Streptomyces dysideae. The sequence goes on along the minus strand of NZ_KQ949086.1, from coordinate 54,659 downwards.
TCGGCCGGGCGGCCCGACACGGCCGAGATGACCGGGATCCGCGGCGGCCGGAAGGCCAGCCCCTCGGCGACCCGGCGGAAGTCGTCGAGCACCGGTTCCACGAGTGGCGAGTGGAAGGCGTGGCCGACCCGCAGACGTACGGTCCTGCGGCCTCGCGCCTCGAACCCGGCCGCCACGGCCAGCACCGCGTCCCCCACTCCCGAAATCACCACCGAACGTGGCCCGTTGACCGAGGCGATCGCCACCTGGTCGCCGAACGTAGGGAGTACGGCGAGGACTTCCTCCTCCGTCGCGTGCAGCGCCACCATCGCACCGCCGTCGGGCAGGGCGTGCATCAACCTGCCCCGGGCCGCGACGAGTTCCGCCGCATCGGCCAGGTCCAGCACTCCGGCGACATGGGCCGCCGCCAGCTCGCCCACGGAGTGCCCCGCCAGGAAGTCGGGGCGCACTCCCCAGGACTCCAGCAGCCGGAACAGCGCCACCTCGAACGCGAACAGGCCGGCCTGGGTGAAGTCCGTACGGTCGAGCAGGGCGGCCTCCGGCGTACCCGGCTCCGCGGACAGCACCACGTCGAGAGGGTGTTCCAGGCGGTCGTCCAGTGTCCGGCAGACCTCGTCGAAGGCCGAGTCGAAGGTGGGGAAGGCGGCACGCAACTCCGCACCCATACGGGCACGTTGAGAGCCCTGGCCGGTGAACAGGAAGGCCGTACGGACGCCGGGATCGGCGACGGCACGTTCCGCGCCCGTGCCGTCGGCGAGCGCCTCCAGCGCGGTCAGCATCCGCGCCCGGTCCTCGGCCGGCACCATCGCCCGGTGGGCGAGCGGGGACCTCGACACGGCCAGGGAGAAGCCGACGTCGGTGGGCGACAGGTGGGGCCGGGCCGCCAAGTGGGCGGCGAGACGGCGGGCCTGGGACCGCAGGGCGGCCTCGTCGGCGCCGGAGAGCAGCCAGGGCACCGGCACCTCCGCGGTGCTCGGTCCGGTGTCGGGTGGCCGGGGGGCCTCCTCCAGGATCACGTGCGCGTTGGTCCCGCTGATGCCGAAGGCGGACACGCCGGCCCGGCGCGGCCCGGAGTCCGTCACCGGCCAGGGGCGGGACTCGGCCAGCAGTTCCACCCGGCCCGCCGACCAGTCGACGTGCGGGGTGGGTTCCTCCGCGTACAGCGTGCGCGGGAGCTGCCCGTGCCGCATGGCCTGCACCATCTTGATGACCCCGGCGACACCGGCGGCCGCCTGGGTGTGCCCCAGGTTGGACTTGACCGAGCCCAGCCACAGCGGCGGCCGGTCCTCGGCCCGCCCCTGTCCGTAGGTGGCCAGCAGGGCCCCCGCCTCGACGGGGTCGCCGAGTGTGGTGCCCGTGCCGTGTGCCTCCACCGCGTCCACGTCGTCCGCGCTGAGTCCGGCTCCGGCCAACGCCCGTGCGATCAGGCGCTGTTGGGCCTGGCCGTTCGGTGCCGTCAGGCCGTTGGACGCGCCGTCGGAGTTGACGGCGGAGCCGCGCAGTACGGCCAGGACGGGGTGGCCGTTGCGGCGGGCGTCGGACAGCCGCTCCAGCAGCACAAGGCCCGCGCCCTCGCCCCAGGCGGTGCCGTCCGCCGAGGCCGAGAACGACTTGCAGCGGCCGTCGGGCGAGAGAGCGCGCTGTCGGCTGAAGGCCGTGAACGGCTTGGGCGTCGCCATCACAGTGACGCCGCCGGCGAGGGCCAGGGAACACTCGCCGGAGCGCAGCGCCTGCGCCGCCCAGTGCAGGGCCACCAGCGAGGACGAGCACGCGGTGTCGAGAGTGATCGACGGCCCGCGCAGGCCGTACACGTACGAGATCCGGCCGGAGGCCACGCTGCCCGCCGAGCCCAGGGCCAGATGGGCCTCCAACTCGCTCCGGGTCAGGCGGGCGGAGTAGTCGCCGTGCATCACACCGACGAACACACCCGTGTCGCTCTCGCGCAGCGCCGCCGGGGCGATGCCCGCCCGTTCCCAGACCTGCCACGAGGTCTCGAGCAGCAGCCGCTGCTGCGGGTCCATGGCCAGCGCCTCGCGCGGCGAGATCCCGAACAGGCCCGCGTCGAACTCCGCGGCCCGGTGCAGGAATCCGCCGCTGCGGGTGTACGACGTGCCGACCCGGTCCGGGTCCGGGTCGTACAGCGCGGCCAGGTCCCAGCCCCGGTCGGTGGGGAAGCCCGAGATCGCGTCCCGGCCCTCCGTCACCAGGTTCCACAGATCGTCGGGGGAGTGCACGTCGCCGGGGTAACGGCAGCCCATGGCGACGATCACCACGGGGTCGTCCGCTCCCGCTCCCGCGGCGAGGTGCGGCACAGCTGTGGGCGCCGGGGTGAAGAGGACGTCGTGCACGTGCCGGGTCAGGGCGGCCGGAGTGGGGTGGTCGAAGATCAGCGTCGAGGGGAGCCGCAGCCCGGTCGCCTCGCCGAGCCGGTCGATCAGCGTGACGGCTCCCGTGGACGTCAGCCCGAGATCGGTGAACGGGCGGTCGGCGTCGAGCCGTTCGTACGGTCCCTCACCGCACACCCCGGCCGTCTCCGCGAGCACCGCCTCGCGCAGGGCGCGTTCCCGCCCCTCCGGCGGGAGGGCGAGCAGCCGTCGGCGCAGGGCACCGTCGGCCGCGGTCGGGGAAGCGGGGCGGACCTCGGGCGCCGGGCGGGCCAGGTCCGGCAGGACCGCGTGGCGGGCGATCTTTCCGGACGCCGTACGCGGGACGGCCGCGATCTCGCGGATCTCGACGGGCAGCTTGTACGCGGCCAGCCGCCCCCGGCACGCGGCCAGTACCCGCCGCGGGTCGAACCCGTCCGGCCCCGGAACGACGTAGGCCACCGGGACCTCCCCGAGGACGTCGTGCGGCCTGCCCACCACCACCGCGTCCCGCACGCCGGGACAGTGCAGCAGGGCCTGCTCGATCTCGGTGGGGTGGATGTTCTCCCCGCCCCGGATGATCAGCTCGCTGACCCGGCCGGTGAGGGTGAGATGGCCGTGCGCGCCGCGCCGCCCCAGGTCACCGGTGCGGTACCAGCCGTCCCGCAGCGCGGCCGCCGTCGCCTCGGCCTGGTGGTGGTAGCCGGTCATCAGACTCGGACCACGCGCCCAGATCTCGCCCTCGTCGCCGTCCGCGACATCGTTGCCGGAGCCCGGATCGACCAGCCGTACGTCCATCCCCGGGACCGGCGGCCCACAGGACCCGTCGGCCCTCGGCCCGTCCGGCCGGTTCACCGCGATCATCCCGCAGGTCTCGGTACTGCCGTACGCGTCGAGCAGCGGCGCACCGAGAAGGTCCTCCACCGCCCGCCGCAGGGCCGGCGCACTCGGGGCGCCGGCCACGAGGCACGTCCGCAGACCCGCCAGGGGCGAGGTGTCCTCGGCCGCCGACGCCACCAACTGGTGGTAGACGGCGGGCACCCCGGCCAGGACGGTGTAGGAGCCGCCGAGGGATGCGTGAGGTGTGCGCAACTCCCTCAACAGGCCCCCGGGCGGCAGCAGTTCGCCGGTGATCCGGGCGCTCGCGCCGACCGCGGTGACCCCCAGGATCGCCAGCGAGTGCCCGAAGCTGTGGAACAACGGGAGCGGCCAGAGCAGCCGGTCCTCGGGAGAGAGCCCGAAGACCGGCGCATAACAGGCAGCCACCGACCACAGGGCCGCGCGCTGCGTGGACAGCACGCCCTTGGGCCGGTGTGTGGTGCCGGAGGTGTAGAGCATCCAGGCCGGCTCGTCGAGCCCGAGGTCGTCCCGGGGCGGCACGGCGGGCTCCGCCTCGGCCACCTCCTCGAAGAGAACCGTGCCCTCGGGGGCGTCCGACGGGACCGGATCCGTACCGGTGAGCAGGACCCGCATACGGCCGTGCCGGGCACCCGCGCGGTGCAGTCGGGCGAGGTGCGCGCGGTCGGTGACGACGACCGAGGCCCCGCTGTCCTCCAGGAAGTGGTCGAGTTCGGCGTCCGAGGACCGGGGGTTGAGGGGGACGCCGACCGCCGCCGCCCGGACGGTGGCGAGGACGCTCTCCACCATCTCCACGCAGTTGCCCAGACAGATCGCGACCCGGTCCCCGCGCCGCACACCCGCCCCCGCGAGATACGCGGCCAGCCGACCGGTGCGCCGCTCCAACTCGGCGTAGGTGACGCCCCGTTCGTCGTCGGCGTACGCCACGCGCAACGGTGACCTCTCGGCATGCGCCTTCAGCAGTTCCGGCAGCGGCCGGATCAGCTCGTCGCGCGTCATGTACCCGCCCCTCCGGCACGTGTCGCAGCACGGCCGCCGTCAATCTCCTTGCAGAGCAACGGTATTGAGCGTAGGCGCACCGTCCCTCAGGCGCGCACCAGCGGTGTGTCGACCAAGTGCTCGGCCAGGAACCACGCCTGGAGTTCGCCGGTCCTGATCACCTGGGACACCAGCGGGTCGTTGTGCACCATCGGCTTCCACCTGCACAAGATCTTCCCCAAGCCCGGCATCACCCGCCCGCGCCCAGCTCCGCGACACGCTCGGCGGCATGCCGCGGTCGGACCGAAGCCCGGACGTCGTGACCGAGGCGGTCCGTCCGCGGCGGCGCTGCTGGACAACAGGCCGTGCGCTGGAGGAGAACAGGCCGTGCGAGGTCCGCCCTGGCATGGTGACGACGGGCATCACCAACCAACTCCGGACGAAGGGCGGGCACGTGCCATACATCACCGTGGGCCAGGAGAATTCCACCACCATCGACCTGTACTACGAAGACCATGGAACCGGTCAGCCGGTCGTCCTCATCCACGGCTTCCCGCTCGACGGCCACTCCTGGGAGCGGCAGAGCGCCGCGCTCCTCGAAGCGGGCTACCGCGTGATCACGTACGACCGCCGCGGCTTCGGCCAGTCCAGCCAGCCGACGACCGGCTACGACTACGACACCTTCGCGGCCGACCTGAACACCGTGCCGGCGACCCTCGACGTGCGGGACGCCGCCCTGGTCGGTTCCTCCATGGGCACCGGCGAGGTCGCCCGGTACGTGTCCACCTACGGCTCCGCCCGGGTCGCCAAGGTCGCCTTCCTGGCCTCGCTCGAGCCCTGCCTGCTCAAGTCCGACGGCAATCCGGGCGGGGTCGCCCCGAAGGAGTTCTTCGACGGGGTGGTCGCGGCCGTCAAGGCGGACCGCTACGCCTACTACACCGCCTTCTACAACGACTTCTACAACCTCGACGAGAACCTCGGCACCAGGATCAGCGAGGAAGCGGTACGCAACAGCTGGAACGTCGCGGCGGGCGGCGGCTCCTTCGCCGCCTCGGCCGCGCCGTCGACCTGGTACACCGACTTCCGCGCCGACATCCCGGCCATCGACGTGCCGGCCCTGATCCTGCACGGCACGGCCGACCGGATCCTGCCGGCCGAGGGAACCGCGCGCCTGTTCCACAAGGCGCTGCCGTCCGCCGACTACATGGAGATCGAGGGCGCCCCGCACGGCCTGCTGTGGACCCACGCCGAGGAGGTCAACAGCGCGCTCCTCGCCTTCCTGGGGAGTGACGGGAGGGGCGGGGCCGGCCTGACGGAGGGGGCGCGGAAGGCGGGGGAGGCGCTGGGCGGAGTGGCTCCGCGGGTACGGGGAGGTACAGGGAACACGTGGACGACTCGTGTCGTTCTCCTGTCGAAGCACCCACCCCGGCTACGAACCCGAGTGCCATGCCCCGTTCCCGCTCCCGAACCCTCCCCGCCCTCCTCGCCGCCGCCGGCGTCACCGTGCTCCTCGGCTGCTCCACCGGCGCCCGCGCAGCCGACGAGTCCGCGACGGCCCCGGACACGTCGTCCCCCACGGCCGGCCCCACCCGGGCCGCACCCGAAACACCCTCGGTCACGACGGCCCTGGAACCGACGCAGCCGACTCCCCGCGAGACCGGCGCCCAGCACCGGACCGCGTCGATCACCATCCCGGCGATCGGCCTCAGGAACCTGCGCGTCATCCCCTACGAGGGGACGACCGACGACTGGCCGGGCACCCGCATCCAGAACCGCGGCGTCGGAGCCAGCCCCTACGGCGAGCTGGGCGGTGTCGGTCCCGGCGAGATCGGCAACTACCTCGTCACGGCCCACCGCCTCTCCGTCGGCGGCCCCCTGCGCCAACTCCCGGCCCTCGACGAGGGCGACCGGGTCCTGGTCACGTCGGGCGGCACGAGCTACGAGTACGAGATCACCGACACCAGGAGCACCTCCTTCCGTTCCGCGCGCTCGCTCGCCGAACAGCGGGCAGCGGTCCCGGGCGTCCCGGGCGAACGCCCCACCCAAGCCGTGATCACCATCTCCACCTGCGCCACACCCGAGGACAACGCGGCCGGAAACTACTGGCGTGACGAAAGAGGCAACCCCGAACACCGCATCGACAAGATCGGCGTACTGACTTCCGTGCGGACTCCGTCGAGTACGCCCTGACCGGAGCGGCGCTCAGCCCCGATAGCCCCGCAGCTTCCGGTACAGCGTGGCGCGGGCGATGCCCAGGGCCGCCGCCGTGCGGGCCTTGTTGCCACCATGACGGCGGAGAGCCTCCAGGATGGCGGCGCGCTCGGCATGCTCCATCGGCGTGAGGCGTCGAGTCGCGGGCCCCTCACGCACGGGGTCCGGCAACTCGCTGCGCCGCACGGGGCCGGTCGTGCGACGGCGCTCGGCCAACGCCCGTACGAGGTGGGCGAGTTCGGTGACATTCCCCGGCCATGGGTGCTGCTCCAGGGCGCGCAGTGCGTCCAGCGTCCAGGTGAGCGGGGGCTGTCCCGGTGCGGGCCGGGGTGCCAGGGTCGGGAGCAACTCCCTGATGTCCGGCGTCCGTTCGCGCAGCGCCGGGAGGGTCACCGAGCGTGCGGCCAGGGTGTCGAGGAGCCGTTGGAGACAGGGGCCCGGCGGGGTTCCGGGGGTGTAGGTGACCAGCAGAGGTGCGCCCGGATGCGTTTCGAGCAGCGAGTTGAGGGCTGCTGTGTCCGGCTGGGCGAGCCGCTCGACGTGGCGGACGAGGAGGGGATGGCCGTCCATCAACCCACCGAAGTCCGCGTGGAGTTCACCTTCGGCCGCGTCCAAGGTCAGTGGGCTCGCGGCCAGTTCTCGGGCGAGCGAGGTCTTCCCGGTGCCGCGCTCGCCGACGAGCAGCAGAGGCTCGGGGGACCGGGCTAGCTCCAGCGCGCGACCGACCGCATGCCGCCAGGGCACCGACCGCCCGGCCATCCCCACGACGACCCGCCCGGCCGACGTCACCGGCCCCTGCCACGCCGGCTCCAGCACGACGACCGCGCCGATGACCGAGCCCAGGTGCGGGACGGGGGTGACGGTCGCACAGCATCCTGAGTCGTCCTGGAGTTGGATGCGGTACGAGGCCGATGGGGTCGGGTCGGCTGCCGTGGGGGGTGCGAGTGCCGAGGCACTCCCGGGACCTGTCGTCGTACCAGCCCGGTCCCCGTCCCCGTCCCCAACTCCGTCCCCGAACCCCGACCGCACCCCCCGCCCCACATCCCGCACCAGCGCAACCACGCCCCGCTCCAGCCCCTCCAGCCCCTCCAGCGACAGCAACTCCCCCGCGGCCTCGCTGACCAGCCGATTCCGGCCGTCGAGGGCGACGACCGCCTGCCCCGGCTCACGTACCGCCCGGAGATAGGCGTCCAGAAGCACCCGTTCCGCCGCCCGGGACCGCGCGAGGAGCTCCGCCTCGACCGCGCTCGCCGCGGCCTCGGCGAGCGCGGCGCCCGGATGCGGCCGGCACTCGGCGCACAGCCCGGAGGCCACCGTCACGGTGCCCTGTGTCCGCCCGGTCTCCGGCGCCAGCACCGGCACGCTGACCGCGGAGACGTCCTGCCACAGATCGAGGAAGTGCTCGGGACCGTGCACCTCGGCGCGGCGGCGGGTGTGCAGCGCGAGGGCCGCGCTGTTGTGGCCGACCTCCCGTTCGGAGAGGTCACGGCAGCGGGGGGCGTCCGCCGCGCACCCGGTCGCCCACAGCACGCGCAGCCGCTCGTCGGTGAGCACGAGGGCCGCCCGCCCGGTGCCGAGCGCCGGGGCGATCCGTTCGAGCACGGGCCGGGCCGCGGTGAGCAGGGCGGACTCGGTCGGCCGTACGGGGTGCCGCGGCGCGTCGGGTGCCAGGTCCCGCACGTCGGGCCGTACGCCGAAGAACCGGGCGCGCTTCCACGCGGCGACGATGTCCTCCGGGACCCCGTCAGGCAGTTGGCGACCCGTCAGGAACAGCTCACGGGCCCTGCGCAGCGAAGCGAGCGCGGGGTGGACGGAAGCGTGCTCTGCGGTGGTCACGACGCCGCTCAGCCTACCGGCAACGGTTGAATACGCAACAAATACGGCTCCTCGTATCGCGCCAGACGCGCTGCCTCTGACGCACCGCCCCCAGACGCACTGTCTCTTATTGAGACACCCACGCTCCCGCGTCCCCCTACATGATCTTGGACGTTCGGCACCTGTTCTCATGTCCTGGAGCGTCCCCGTGCACACCGTCGAGCCCGATGTCGTGACCGACGTACTGATCGTCGGCAGTGGCCCCGCCGGCGCCTCCGCCGCACTCGCGCTGAGCACCTACGGCGTACCGAACATCGTCGTCACCCGCTACGCGAGCCTCGCCGACACGCCCCGGGCGCACATCACCAACCAGCGCACCATGGAGGTGCTGCGCGACCTCGGCGTGGAGCGGGAGGTCGTCGCGCAGGCCACGCCGCAGCACCTGATGGGCAACACGACCTTCTGCACCAGCCTCGCCGGCGAGGAACTCGGCCGGGTCCGCTCCTGGGGCAACGACCCGCTCGTCCAGGCCGCGCACGAACTCGCCAGCCCCACCCGCATGTGCGACATGCCCCAGCACCTCATGGAGCCGGTGCTCGTCGACGCGGCCGTCGCGCGCGGCACGAACCTGCGCTTCAGCACCGTCTACAAGTCCTTCGTCCAGGACGCCGACGGGGTGACCGTCACCGTCGAGGACCGGCTGCGCGGCGACGAGTACACCATCCGAGCCAAGTACCTCATCGGCGCCGACGGCGGCCGCTCGAAGGTCGCCGAGGACGCCGGGCTGCCGATGGGCGGCCAGATGGGCGTGGCCGGCAGCATCAACATCGTCTTCGACGCCGACCTGTCGAAGTACACCGCCCACCGGCCGTCCACCCTCTACTGGGTACTCGCCCCCGGCGCCACCGTCGGCGGCATCGGCGCGGGCCTGGTGCGCTGCGTCCGGCCCTGGAACGAGTGGCTGATCGTCTGGGGGTACGACGTGACCGCCGGCGCCCCCGACCTGACCACCGAGTACGCCGAGTCCGTCGTCCGCAAGCTGGTCGGCGACGACGAGATACCCGTGACCATCAGGTCGTCCTCGGCCTGGACCGTCAACGAGATGTACGCGGAGACCTACGGCAACGGCCGCGTGTTCTGCGCCGGCGACGCCACGCACCGCCACCCGCCGTCCAACGGCCTCGGCTCCAACACCTCCATCCAGGACGCCTACAACCTGGCCTGGAAGCTCAAGCTCGTCCTCGACGGCACGGCGTCCCCCAAGCTGCTGGACACCTACACCGCCGAACGCGCCCCGGTCGGCAAGCAGATCGTGACCCGCGCCAACAAGTCCATCGGCGAGACCGCCCCCGTCTTCGAGGCGCTCGACGGACTCTCCCCGCAGACCCCCGAGCAGCTGTGGGCCAACATCGTCGCCCGCAAGGAGGACACCGAGGCGGCGGAGAAGCAGCGGGCGAGGCTGCGCGAGGCGATCGCGTTCAAGGTGTACGAGTTCAACGCGCACGGCGTCGACCTCAACCAGCGCTATTCCGCAGAAAGCTCCGCCGCGATCGTCCCCGACGGCACTCCCGACCCCGGCTTCGACCGCGACCCCGAGCTGTACCACCAGCCCACCTCCCGCCCCGGCGCCAAGCTCCCGCACGTCTGGATCACCGCGGGCACCCGCACCCTGTCCACGCTCGACACCGTCGGACAGGGCCGCTTCACCCTGATCACCGGCATCGGCGGGACGCACTGGCTGAGGGCGGCCGACGCCCAGGACCTGGAGATCGCCACCGTCGTCATCGGCCCCGGCCAGGAGTACGAGGACCCGTACGGGGACTGGGCCCGGCTCAGTGAGGTCGCCGACGGCGGAGCCCTGCTCGTACGGCCGGACGGGTACGTCGCCTTCCGGCACGCCACGGCGGCCGCCGGCGGCGAGGACGCCGAGCGGTTGCTGACCGAAGCGGTGCGACGGATCCTCGGACATGCCTGACCGGAAGGATCCCCGGACATGACCACCGAATTCACCACCCACCTCACCGAGGCCGTCGTCGACAGCATCGAGGGCACGTCCGACCCCCGGCTGCGCGAGCTGCTCGCCGCCCTCACCCGCCACCTGCACGCCTTCGTCCGCGAGACCGAGCCCACCATGGCCGAGTGGGAGAGGGCCGTCGGCTTCCTGACGGCGACCGGGCAGACCTGCACGGACACCCGGCAGGAGTTCGTCCTCCTGTCGGACGTGCTCGGCGTCTCGATGCTGGTCGAGACGGTCAACAGCGACGGCCGTGAGGGCGTGACCGAGTCGACGGTGCTCGGCCCCTTCCACATGACCGAGTCCCCGGCCCGCGAACTCGGCGCGAACATCGACCTGGTCGGCGGCGGCGAGCCGTGCGTGGTCAGCGGGCGTGTGCTGGCCCGGGACGGCAGCCCGCTGCCCGGCGCGGTCCTCGACGTCTGGCAGGCGAACGCCGAGGGCTACTACGACGTGCAGCAGCCGGACGTCCAGCCACCCGGCAACGGGCGTGGCCTGTTCACGGCCGACTCGGAGGGCCGCTTCCGGTTCCGCACCTGCGTACCGAGCCCGTACCCCATCCCCACGGACGGTCCCGTCGGGGACCTCCTCCGGGCGATGGGCCGGCACCCCTACCGCCCGGCCCACATCCACTTCATCGCCTCGGCCGACGGACACACGCCGGTCACCACGCACATCTTCGTGGCGGGCAGCGAGTACCTCGACTCGGACGCGGTGTTCGCGGTCAAGGAGAGCCTCGTCCAGGACTTCACCGAGACCGACGACCCGTCCCTGGCACGGGAGTTCGGCATCCCGAACCCGTTCCGGCACGCCCGCTTCGACCTCGTGCTCAACCCGGTGCGGTCATGAGGGAGTTCGTCTACGAGGCCCAGCCCATGCGGGTCGTCCTGCGGCCCGGAGCCTCGGTCACCGCGATCGCGGGAGAAGCCGAACGGCTGGGTCTGCGGCGGCTGTTGGTGGTGTGCGGGCCACGGGGTGCGGAGACGGCACGGGCCGTCGCCGACGCCCTGGGCGACGCCTGCGCCGGGCTGCACGCCGAGGCCCGTCCGCACGTGCCCGCGGACGTCGCCGACCGGGCCGTCGAGGTGGCGCGCGCCGCCGGTGCCGACGGCTGCGTGGCCGTCGGCGGCGGCTCCGCGATCGGCCTCGGCAAGGTGATCGCGCTGCGCACCGGCCTGCCGCTGCTCGCCGTGCCGTCGACGTACTCCGGCTCCGAGATGACCCCCGTCTGGGGCCTGACCGAACACGGCGCCAAGCGCACCGGCCGCGACCCGTCGGTCCTCCCGCGCAGCGTCGTCTACGACCCCGAGCTCACCCTGTCGCTCCCCGTCGGCCTGTCCGTGACGAGCGGCATCAACGCCGTGGCGCACGCGGCCGAGGCCCTGTACGCGCCGGACGCCTCGCCACTGGTGTCGCTGATGGCCGAGGAGGGCGCTCGCGCCATGACAGGCGCACTCCCCTCGGTGGCGGCCGACCCCGGGGACCTGGACGCCCGCGGCCGCGCCCTCTACGGAGCCTGGCTGTGCGGTGCCACGCTGGGCGCGACCACCATGGGCCTGCACCACAAGCTCTGCCATGTCCTCGGCGGCACCTTCGGCCTGCCGCACGCCGAGACGCACACCGTGGTCCTGCCCCACGTCCTCGCCCACAACGCGCCCGCAGCGCCCGAGGCGATGGCCGCACTGGGCCGAGCCCTGGACACCGATGACCCCGCACTCGCCCTCCAGAACCTCTCCCACCGCCTCGGCGCACCCCGCTCCCTGTCCGAACTGGGCCTCACGGAAGCCGACTTGACGGTGGCGGCGGACGCGGTGACCGGGCAGGCGTACCCCAACCCGCGGAAGATCACGGTGGAGGGCGTACGGGCCGTACTGAGAGCGGCGTACGAGGGCGCACCACCACCGAAGTCGTGACCTCTCCTGCGGTCCCACCGAAGTCCCGTTGAAAACTGAAAGGTGAACACCATGCCCCTCGGACTGCTCCGGCGGCGACTCAAGGGTGCCTCCAGGGGTGCCGCGGGCCCCGCGCTTCCGGTCCCGGCCGGTGCGGGTGTCGTCGTCCGCGAGGTTCTGGACCCGGTGAACCAGCCCATGGGTGCGGCCGACGTGACGGTGACGGAACTCGGCAGCCATCGCGTCGCGGCACGCGGCACGACGGACCCGTACGGCTTCTTCATGGCCGTCCTGCCGCCGGGCAGCTACAGCCTGCTGGTCATCGCCGAGGGGCTGGAACCGCACCGCGAGACCTTCGAAGTCGTCGCGGACACCGGCCCGTCTCCGCAGCGCGTATGGCTCCAGTCGGCCCGCCAGCTGGAACTCCCGGTCCCCGGAACGTGGCTCTTCGACCCGCCGCACACGGCGATCCGCTTCATCGCCAAGCACGTGGGCATGGCCCATGTGCACGGCCGCTTCGAACGCTTCGAGGGCGGCATCCAGATCGCCCCGGACATGGCCCAGTCCCGCGTCCACGTACGCATCGACGCGTCCAGCATCACCACGGGCAACAACACCCGGGACACCCACCTGCGGTCCGCCGACTTCCTCGACGTCGACCGCTTCCCGTACATCGACTTCACCAGCACCCGCTTCGCCTACCGCGGCGGCAGCAAGTGGATCCTGCAGGGCAGCCTGCACATGCACGGCGTGAGCCGGTCGGTGGCCCTGGACACGACCTACCTCGGCACGGTCAACGGCGGCTACGGCGAGGAACTGCGCTGCGCCGCCCTGGCCAAGGCGGAGCTGCACCGCGAGGACTACACGCTCAACTGGCGTTCGATGCTGGCCCGCGGCATCGCGGTGGTCGGCCCGACGATCCAGCTGGAGCTGGACGTCCAGGCGATGTACCGCACGCATGACACGCCGACGCCGCCGGAGTAGTGGCGCGGTGGGCCCGAGCCGTGGGTGGGCGGCTCGTCCCCGTCATCGTTCCCGATGTACTTCTGGCACGGCACGATCTTCCTGCTGCTGTCACCGATGATCGTGATGTTGCGCAGCGCGGCCGAATCGCCGTAGTTGGTGTTGATGCCGACCAGCCGTCCGCCCGGGGCGGTCACCTCGACGGTGTTGAAGATCGAGGTGCGCTGTACTGCGTCGAGCAGTTGCCGCAGGAACGGGTACTGGCGGTCAACGCCATCGGCTTCACCGCCGTCAGCGCGGTCAACAGGCGCATCGCCCCGCGTTTGCTGCTGCGAGTCGGCCTGGCCTCAATGGCCTCGCCGTGACCGGGCTGCTCGTCGCGGTGCTCAGCGAGACGCCCGCCTCGGTGGCGACGGCGGTCAGCAGGCCGTAGCGGGGTTTCGTCCGGTACTGCTCGGCCGGCAGCGGCTCAGCTCGGCCACGGGTTTGCCGGTGACGAGTTCCTGGGCGACCAGCCGTCCGACCGTGGGCGCCAGGGTGACGGCCGAGTGCATGACGGCCACGTACACGGACCCGTCCGGGGTGAGGGGACCGACCAGTGGCCCGTCGGCCGGCATCGGCCGCGCGCCGACCAGGGAACCCAGGACCCGGCAGTCGTCGGCGCCGCGGAACGCCGCGCGCAGGCGCCGCAGCGCGCCCTCCTCGGGCGAAGCCGCCACGGGCACCGTCATCAGCAGCTGCCCGTCCCGCACTTCCCGCACCTCGACGTCCGGCCCGGAGACGATGGTCCGGACGAGCCCGGGCGGCGCCGTCAGCCGCACCAGACAGGCCGGCGAGGCGGCGAGCGGCAGCCCGACCCCCAGCGGCTCGATCAGCTCCGTGATCCCGGTGCCGGCCGCCAGCACCACGGTCGACGCCGGATGGAACCCCGCGGACGATGTCACACCGGTGACCTTCCCCCAGCCTCCGGCCGGGGGGACCCCCATCTCGCTTCGCTCGCCGTCCACCTTCAGGGCGACCCCGGTCGCCCCGAGGATCACCTGCGCACCGGAGGCCCGCACCAGCGCGCGGGTGACCGTCACCGGATCCACGCCACCGTCGGAGGGCGTGTGCACGACCCACTCGGGAGGCGTGCGCAGGCCGGGCTCCAGCGCCCTGATCCCGTCGCGCCCGACCAGGTACTGGCCCTCGTCCGGGCGGGCCTCCGCCGCGCTGCCATGCCAGATCAGCGAGCCGGACCGGCGCACCTCGACGTCCGGCAGCTCGGCTTCGAGGCGCCGGTAGTCCGCCAGGACCGACCCGCGCAGATCCTCGGCACCGCCCGGCCAGTCACCGCTGCGGCCCCCGAACCAGGCGAAGGAGCCACCGGTCACGCCCGCGGCCGGTGCCGCCTCCCGGTCGATCAGGGTCACGGACACCCCGCGGCGCGCGAGGTGGTACGTCACGGAGGCGCCCACGATCCCCGCCCCCACCACGACGACCCGCACGCCGGTCAGACCGCGCAGCCCACATGTGCCAGCGCCTGCTTCAGCAGCACCCCGTGCCCGCCCGGCATCTCGCTCTGCACCGCGGGCGACAGGGCCTCCTGCGGGCTGAACCAGACCAGGTCGAGGGCGTCCTGGCGGGGCCGGCAGTCGCCGGCGACCGGGACGACGTAGGCGAGGGACACCGCGTGCTGGCGCGGGTCGTGGTACGGCGTGACGCCCTGCGTCGGGAAGTACTCCGCGACGGTGAAGGGCTGGAGGGAGGACGGGACCCGGGGCAGCGCCACCGGGCCGAGGTCCTTCTCCAGATGCCGCAGCAGGGCGTCGCGCACCCGCTCGTGGTGCAGGACGCGGCCGGAGACCAGGGACCGGCTGACCGTTCCGTCCGGCCCGATGCGCAACAGCAGGCCGATGCTGGTGACTTCGCCGCTGTCGTCGACGCGCACGGGCACGGCCTCGACGTACAGGATCGGCATGCGGGCGCGTGCCTGCTCCAGGTCGTCGGAAGTCAGCCAGCCGGGCGTGGTTTCGGTCATGTCAGACATTGCTTGATCATACTTTCCGGGAATTGCGAACGCTCAGTCGCGGTGCTGACGGGGGACGGGATCGGGGCCGGGCCCGGGGGCGGGCAGTCCATAGAGCCGGCGGGCGTTGTCGCCGCCCGCCCACGCCGCGATCCGCAGCGCGTCCGGCCGGCTCAGCTCGTCGGCGGCCACCCGGGCCTGCAGTAACGCGCCCAGGCCCTGCCGGAAGGCCAGCGCGCCGAGCAGGTGGAACTCGGCCATACCGTACGCGTCGGAGCTGTACAGCAGCTTGCGGAACGGGGTGATCTCGAGGGCCTCCTCCAGGACCGCCCGGGCCCGGGCGGGGCCGACGTGGTGCAGGGTGAGGCCCACATCCAGGTACACCTGTTCGAAGACGGCGGCCAGATAGGCGGCCTGGCGCTGGTAGGGCCAGCAGTGCAGCAGGAGGACCGGGATCGTGCCGGAGGTCAGGTGCAGCCAGTCCGTGAGGTGGGTGGGGTCCACCCGGTGCAGCCGGATGTCGTTGTCGCCGAAGCCGGTGTGCAACTGCAGGGGGAGGCCCAGGTCCACGGCGGTCCAGAGCAGGTGCCGTACCAGCGCCGGGTCGGTCAGACGGCCGCCCTGCGGCAGCCAGTGCCGGGCCGCCTCGACGACCTCCTCGCCCGCCGGGCGGGCCGGGTCCAGGTCGAAGCCGGTGCGGTAGGCGGCGACCGACTTCACCGCGACCACGCCCGGGCGCCGTACGGCCTCCTCGGCGGCCGCGCGGCAGGCGGCGCCGTACTCGTCCGGCTCGACTCCGCCGGCCGCCACCGCCTCGGCCACGTTCTCCAGGCGTACGACCTCGTAGGCGGCCCCTCCGGCGGCCTCGGCCAGCTCCTGGGGCGAGGTCAGGGGGTGCGGGGTGTAGCCGGTGTCGACGCAGAACACGTCGGTCCCGGCGGCGGTGAGGAAGCGGCGGTTCACCTCGCGCGGGCCGAGTTCCGTCCGCCGGGCCAGGTAGTCGTCGGCGGGGGCGTGCCGTGGCAGGTCGAGGAGCGGGGCGCAGTGGCGGCGTACGGACACCCCGACGGGAGTGTCGAACGGCGAGATCCCGGGCCAGGCCGCGCCCTCGGTGAGCAGGGACTCGAAGTCCGCGCGGCCGAGGTCGGCGGTCACGACGCCGTGACAGTGGTGATCCACCAACGGGAGGGCGGCGAGCGCCTCTTGGACCGTGGCGCGCACGTCAGTACTTCCACCGGTAGGCCGCCGCGACCCGCTCGTCGTCCAGACCGTCCACGGTCGCGATCTCCCCTTCCCGTACGGCGATCACCGCATCGGCCAGCACCGGGCCCAGCGTCGCCCGCAGCAGCTCGTCCCCGCGGAACTCCGCCACCGCCCCGCCCAGCGAGGTCGGCAGCCGGCGCACACCCCGCGCCTGAGCCGCCTCGGCGCCGAGCCGTACCGGATCCCCGGTGGTCTCCTCCGGCAGCGCGGCGGTCGAGGTCAGCCCGTCCATCCCGGCGGCGATCAGGCAGCCGAGCGCGAGGTACGGGTTGGCGGCCAGGTCGACCGGTTTGACCTCCAGGTTGGCGGCCTGGTCGTGGCGGCCCGCGGTGCCGGTGATGACGCGCAGGGCGGTCTCGCGGGTCTCGCGGCCCCAGGCGGTGAACACCCCCGCCCACTGGGAGGGCTGGAGCCGCAGATAGCTGGCCGGGCTCGGCGCGGTGACCGCCGTGAGGGCGGGCAGACGGGCGAGGACGCCGGCCAGGAAGGACTCGGCGTCGGCCGTCATGCCGTACCGGCGGTCGCCGCCCGCATGCAGGTTGGCCCCGCCGCGCCAGGCGGAGAGGTGGACGTGGCCGCCGTTGCCGACGCCCTGCGCGGACACCGCCGGGGCGAAGGAGACCCGGAGCCCGTGCCGCTGGGCCACCGCCCGGATCGTCTGCCGTACCAGCACACTGAGGTCCGCCGCGGCGACCGGGTCGAGCGGGTCCACCGAGAGCTCGAACTGGCCGGCCGCGTACTCGGGATGGAACTGGTCGACGCCCCCGCCCTGCCGGCCGAGCGCCGCCAGCAGGTCGGCGCCGAAGTCACTGAGCTCGATCTGCCGGGTGGCACCGTACGCCGGACCGGTCGCGGCGGGCACGAACTCGCCGTCAGGAGCCGCCCCTTGGCCGACGGCCCACTCGATCTCGATGCCGGCCTTGAAGGTGATGCCGTGACGCTCGGCCGTCTCCCGCACGATCCGGCGCAGGAAGGTGCGGGCGCACCCCGGATGCCGCTCGCCCTCCTGCGTGATCCGGTCGACCGGCACCCACGCCCAGCCGGGCTGCCCGGCCAGGACCGTCAGCCGGTCCAGGTCGGGGTAGAGACGCAGGTCGCCGTCCGGGGAGCCGAGAACGTCCGTGGCGACGATGGAGTCGTTCGCCAGGAACGTGTCGAACACCGGCGACATCCCGACGCCCCAGGCCGCCGCCGAGGCGAGCTTCGCCGTCGGGACCGTCTTCACCCGACCGACGCCCGCGGTGTCGACGTAGGACAGGACAATCCCGTACACCCCCTGCTCAGCCAGCTTCCGGCCGAGCGAGGTGGCCCGGTCGACATCGCCGGGCCGCCCGCCGGGGACGGGATCGGCAAGGGTGGTCATACGGTCTCCTCGACGGGCTCGGCCGGGCCGTGCAGGGCGTCAGGGTTTCACAGCCACCGCGCCGTACTGCGGGACCGCGACGGGGGCGTCCGGACCGGCATGCCACTGCGAGCACGACACCATGCCCGGGTCGAGCAGCTCGAGCCCCTCGAAGAACGCGGCGATGTCCGCGCCGCTGCGGGCGGTGATCGGCGGCGTGGCGTTCTCGTTCCAGAACTTCATCGCCGGGATCTGGCCCTCGCCGCCGAGTTCCGCGTCGAAGGTGGGGTGCGTCAGGACCAGGAAGCTGCCGGACGGCACCTCGGCCATGACGCGCCGCACGATGGCGCGGGCCTCGTCGTAGTCGAGGACGAAGTTGAGGATGCCGAGCATCATCACCGCGACCGGCTTCGTGAAGTCCAGGGTCCGCGCGGCCTGTTCGAGGAAGGCGGCCGGGTCGTGGACGTCCGCGTCGATGTAGGCGGTGACGCCCTCGTGGGTGCCGGTCAGCAGGGTGCGGGCGTGCACGAGCACGACCGGGTCGTTGTCGACGTACACGATCCGCGAGTCGGGTGCGACGCGCTGGGCGATCTCGTGGGTGTTGTCTGCCGTCGGCAGCCCGGTGCCGATGTCCAGGAACTGCCGGATCCCGTGCTCCTCGGCCACGTGGCGCACCGCCCGGCCCAGGAACTCGCGGTCCGCGCGGGCGATGTCCCGGATGATCGGGAACATCCCGGCGACACGCTCGCCGACCTGCTGGTCGACCTCGTAGTTGTCCTTGCCGCCGATCCAGTAGTTCCACACGCGCGCGTTGTGCGCCACACCGGTGTTCAGCTTCGCCGACCCGCCCGACGGGGTGTGGCCATCACTCACGACTCGTTCCTCTCCTCGCACGTACGGCCGAAACCGGCCGTCGCCGCCATTGTGCCGTCCGTTGATCACGTTGTCCCGCGAATGGGCGGACCGGGGGCGGGGGTTGGCGTCCGGGAGGGGCGGGGTCAGTCGAACTGCCCGGGATTCGCCGTGGGCGTCCGGCCCGCCTGCACGTCCTCCAGCCGCTGTGTGCCCTGCCGCACCGCCTGCTCCACGGAGTCGTCCTCGTCGCCGTCCAGGCCGCCCGCGGTGACGGTGATCGCGTCGGTGCCGACGCGGACGGCGGCGACGTCCAGGGTGAGCGTGCTGGTCCCGTCCTTCACCGTGACCCGCAGGCCCTGACGGGCGTCGCCGCTGTCCGGCACCGGGGACTCGATCACCTGGACCGTGCGCTGCCCGCCGTCGTCGCCGGTCGCGGTGAACTGATCGCACTTCACCGGCAGGGTCTTCAGCCAGGCCAGGGAGGCGTCCAGGTCGGTGCGGTCGTAGGCGGCGACCTGGTGGAGCAGCCGGGAGTCGCCCTGCTCGAAGCCGCGCAGCGCGGATGCCCCGGACGGCTTGCCCAGCAGGTCGTCGCCGTAGAGGGCGTCGAGGAGCTTCTGACAGTCCACGGCGTTCGCCTTCGCGGTGAGCAGGTCGGCGACGTCGA
Organism: Streptomyces dysideae; assembly: GCF_001514305.1. GTDB lineage: Bacteria > Actinomycetota > Actinomycetes > Streptomycetales > Streptomycetaceae > Streptomyces > Streptomyces dysideae. The sequence goes on along the minus strand of NZ_KQ949086.1, from coordinate 35,430 downwards.
CCTTGCCGATGAGGAGACGGTCACGCCAGCCGGCGGCGTCCGCGACCTGCGCCCAGTCGTCCTCGATATCCGCCTCGGTGATCAGCGCGGCCCGCGCACCGGCCTCGGTGAGGCGGGCGGCGGGAGACTTCTCGGCGCCGGGGGACGCGGCGACGTCCGGGGCGCCTCCACCGCTGTCCGAGCAGCCCGCGGTGGTGAGGAGCGTGGCCGCCGCGAGGGCCGGGGCGAGGACGCGGGCGGGGCGGCGGGACGGACGACGGCTCATCGCGGATGCCTCCTGGGGACGTGGTGGTGCGTGCGTGTCCTCAGCGCACCATCGGGCCCGTGGGCCCACCAGCGGCATCGGGCCGATCGGGTGAGGCGTTCCTCAAGCGGTTTCCCGCTGGTGGTGGCGGTGCGGCAGCCTCCCCGGTGTGGCCGCAGCCGCCGCAGGCGAACGCGAAGGGCGAGGATCGCTGACGTCGGCTTGAGCGCCCGGCTGTGCGTGGCCGTTCTGCCAGGCCCAGGCCGCGATCTCGACGCGGTTTCGGGCGGCCAGTTTGAGCTGGACGCTGGAGAGGTGCGTCTTGACCGTGGACAGGGAGACGTACAGTTCGGCGGCGATCTCGGCGTTGGTGCGGCCGAGGGCGACCCGGCGGACGACGTCGAGTTCGCGGTCGGTGAGGGGTTCCGTGGGCGGGGCGGGCCTGGCCGGGGCCGAGGCGGCCTGCGGGGCGGTGACGTGCTTGAGCAGGCGGACCGTGACCGACGGGGAGACCAGCGAGTCGCCGGCCGCCGCGGCGCGGACCGCCTCCGCGAGGAGGGTCGGACCGGAGTCCTTCAGCAGGAACCCGCACGCGCCGCCGCGCAGCGCCCCGTACACGTACTCGTCGAGGTCGAAGGTCGTCACCACGACCACCCGCATCGGGTCGGCCACATCGCGCCCCGCCAGCAGCCGTGTCGCCTCCAACCCGTCCAGCTTCGGCATCCGGATGTCCAGCAGACACACGTCCGGCCGCTCCCGCCGCGCCAGCGCCACGGCCTCCTCACCGTCCGCGGCCTCGGCGACGACGGTGATGTCGGGCTGCGCGTCGAGGAAGAACCGGAAGCCGGTGCGGACCATCTCCTGGTCGTCGGCGATGAGGACGCGGATGGGCGGGGCCGGGATGCTCATCGCTCGATCATGCCAGCCCTGGCCCGTCGGCCATCCGGCCCCACCCACAGGCTCTCAGTCCGCCGACTGCGCCGGATCCGCCGTCACCCTGCGCAGCAGCGGCCCGCTGCCGCCGATCGCCGCGAACATCGCCGACGCGCCGATGGCCACGCAGAGGCCCAGCTGCAGGGCGCCGGTCGTGTTGATGCCCACGTCGGCCGCCTTGTTGAGCTGGTAGGAGCCGAGACGCCCCCCATGCTGGTGCGCTGGTCCAGGGGCGCCGATGGGCTCGTGGGCGAAGACCACGTCCGGCTCGGCGGCCAGGGCGCGGGCGATGGCGACCCGCTGGGCCTGTCCGCCGGACAGCTGGCCGGGGCGGCGCTGCTCCAGCCCGTGGTCCAGCAGATACGTGCCGACGCCGCCCACCGCGACGACGGCGGTGACACCGCCGATGACGCCGACGAGGAACTTGCTGCGCTGCATCGCCTCACTCCTGATGACTGCGGGGAGGAAGTGGCTCCACCCTCGCCCGTGGGTGCGGGCGCGCGCCTCGGCCATAAGGCCAGGGTTCGGGAGGCGGCGCCTCGGCCATTCGGCCGATCCGGCCGCAGGTGACTGCGCATACGGTGATCCACATGGCTTCTCTTTCCGGCCGGGGCTGCATCCGGGGGTTCGGCGTCGGCGTCCTGCTCGCGGGGTCGTTCGTCGATCTCGCCTCCGTGACAAGCACGGATGTCGGCATCCTGCCGGTCACGATCGTGGTGCTGCTGGTGGGGTTGAGTGCCGTGACCTGGCCGGCCGCCCGCCGGCCGGCCTGGCTCACCCCGCAGCTGCGTACGGGCCTGCCCGCCCTCCTGTCCGTGCTGTTGTCGGTGGGCATGCTGCTGAGCGGCGCGTCGGACGTGATCAGGCTTGCCGAGGCGTGATCCTGCTGTGTCTGCTGTTCATCGCCGTGCGGCACTGCCCGCGCCCCTGGGCCATGGCGTGCGGTCTGCTGGCCGGCGGGGCCCTGCTCCTCATGGTGCTGATCGAGCCGGACCTCCTGCTCGTGGGCCTCATCCTCGTCGGCGTGATCGCCGGGCTGGCCGGCTATCTGCGCTCCCTCGACTGACGACGGTGGCGACCGTCAACGCGGGAGTACGCGGGCTGGTGAACACCCTCGCCGTCGAACTCGCCCCCGTCCGGGTCAACGCCGTGCCCCCCCGGCGTCGTCGGCGACAGCCCGTACTGGCTCGCCAGGCCGGAGGAGGTGCGGGCCGGGCTGCGCGCCAGGAGGCCCACGGGACGGCTCGCCACGATGGCGGACGTGGTGGACGCCGTGGACTTCCTGCTGCGCAACAGGTCCGTCAACGCGGTCGAGCTGAACGTGGACGAGGGCTGGCTCCTGGGGTGAGGCGGATCAGGGCTTGAGCCCGACCGCGCCGTACAGCGAGATGGGCCCGTCCCCGTCCGCCTCTTCGTCCACCGCGAGCTCCGGACGCCAGTCGGCCACCGACACGACGCCCGGCTCCATCAGCTCGAGTCCCCTGAAGAACCGGCCCACTTCGTCCCGCGAGCGCGCCACCAGCGTCACCCCGCCGGCCGCGTACGCCTCGATGCCCCGGCGTACGTTCTCCGGCTCGAAGTCGGCGGTCATCGCGGACAGGACGAGACAACTGCCCGGCGCCAGTGCGCCGACCAGGGTGTCCACGATGTCGTAGGCGCCGTCCGCGTCGGCGATGAAGTGCAGCAGGGCGATCAGCGACAGGGCGACCGGGCGGTCGAAGTCGAGGGCGCGGGCGGCCTGTTCGAGGATGCGGTGCGGTTCGCGGGCGTCGGCCTGGAGGTACTCCGTGACACCCTCCGGGGTGCCCCGCAGCAGGGCCTCGGCGTGCGCGAGGACGATCGGGTCGTTGTCGACGTAGACCACGCGCGCCACCGGAGCCGCCGACTGGACTATCTGGTGCAGATTGGGCTCGGTCGGGATGCCGGTGCCGATGTCGAGGAACTGGCGGATTGCGGTCTCCCGGACCAGGCGGCGCGTGGCCCGCTGCATGAACCAGCGGTTGGCGCGCGCGGCCCGCGGGGCGTCGGTGTTGATCGACGAATGGGGGCACCGCCCGTGCCCGAAGGGCTACGGGGGAGGGTGGCCGTGCGCTCGTCGTAGCGCCGGTAGCCGCCCCGGCCGAGTGCGTCCACCCGCTCCTGCCAGCCGGCCGCAGCCATGCGGCGCGGGTCGCGCAGACCGGCGTCGTACAGGGCACGGGCGGTGTCGACCGCGATCGAGCCGCGGATCCTGGCGCTGAGCAGCAGCGCCAGGACCAGCAGCCGGTACAGCCGCTGCGGGGTGTATTTGAGCGTGATGCCCGCGTCCTCGGCGAAGGTCCGGCCGTGTGCCCCGACCAGCTCACGCACCACGGACTCCTTGCCGCTCATGGCTTCAGCGGGTCGTGGCCGATGGTCATCAGCCGGTGCCGGCGGCGGGTCTCCTCGGCCTCGGGCTCGTTCTCCACGTCGGCCTGCTCGGTGACGGTGTCCACGACTTCGTACATCACGCTGATGTCGTCGTCGGTGAGATCCGTACGCCGTTTCTGCAGGATCGCCAGGACGTGCTGCCCGGTCGGTGTGCCCGCCCGGTCCGGCAGCGGCTCGGTGTCCTCGTCGGCGTCACTGACCCGCAGCCGGGCCGCCAGCTCCTGGGAGGTCATGTTCACCACGCGGTGGAAGTCCTCCCACAACGCGTCGAGTTCGAGGGCGTCGGTCATCGGATGCCCCTTTCGTCCGTACGTCCGTCACTCGTGACGGGGCCAGTTCGCGGCGTCGAACATCCAGCGCTGCTTCTCCAGCTCCCGGGTGATGCCGATCAGCAGGTCCTGGGTGACCGGGTCCGGCTTCTCGGTGGCGTCGACGCGGTCGCGCAGCCGTGCGACGGCCGCCTCCAGCGACTCCACCATCAGCCGGACGACCGCCACGTCCCGCAGCCAGCCCTCGCCGATGCCGGGCAGCTTAGAAGCCGCGGCGATCGTCTCCGGGCGGCCGTCCGGCGGGACGCCGAGCGCCGCGGCGCGTTCCGCGACCGTGTCGGCGTAGCCCCGTGCGACCGTGACGACCTCGTCCAGCTGGAAGTGGATCGAGCGGAACCTGGGTCCCACGATGTTCCAGTGCGCCTGTTTCCCTACGAGCGACAGCCCGAGCAGATCCACCAGGGTGTCCTGGAGAGCGTCGCAGGCGATCCGGCGCTCCTTGTCGGGCAGCGTGCTTTTCACCACGGTCATAGCGCGCTTCTCCTTCTCGTGTCGTACCTCGACGTCCGGAGCAGCTCGACGCGTTCCTCCTCGCAGGTCCCGCCCCAGACCCCCGAGGCCTGTCCGCTGTCCAGCGCGAAGTCCAGACACTGGACGGTCACCGGGCAGCGGGCGCAGATCCGCTTCGCGGCCGCGATGTCCCGCAGCGCCGGTCCCTTCGTGCCCACCGGGAAGAACAACTCGGGGTCCGCACCCACACAGGCCGCTCTCCTCAACCACTCCATGCGGGCGCGGGTGCCCAGGGCCAACTGGTGCAAACGTGACGTGACGCCGCTGCTCGACAGGTGTCTCAGCCTGCGAGAACACGCTCCACGAAGCCCGTCAGGTCGGCGTAGACCTCCGCCTTGTTGGTCTCGTTGAACACCTCGTGCCGGGCGCCCGGGTAGATCCGCTCGGTCAGCGAGTCACCGCGGAGTTGCTCGACCCCGACGCGGCTCCCGGCGAGCGGTACCAGCCGGTCGTCGTCGCCATGCAGCCACAGCAGCGGCAGCCGGCCCACGTCACCCCCCTTGGACACCGCGTCCAGCATCCGGACGAACGCCTCCACCGTCGGCCGCTTCATCGGCCCGTGCCAGACCAGTGGATCCGCCGCGTACGCCGCCCCCACCGCCGGGTCCCGGGAGAGCGCGGCCGGGCTGATGGGCGTGTCGGGGATCTCGTCCAGGGCGAGCAGCCGCCGCGGCAGCTCCCAGTCGCCGATCACCGGCCCGGACAGCACCAACGCGGCGAGGCCGCCGCCGTACCGCTGGGCGTAGCGGGCCGCGATCAGGCCGCCCATGGAGTGCCCGACCATGACGACCGGTACGTCCGGGTACGCGGCCCGGGCCGGCCCGGCCACGGCGTGCACATCGGTGACGACGTCCTCGAAGTCCTCGATCAGTACGCGCTCGCCCGCCGACCTCCCGTGCCCCATGTGATCGATCCCGAACACGGCCGCACCGTGCGCCACCAGCACATCGGCCACCTCGGCGTACCGCCCGACGTGCTCCCCGTACCCGTGCACCAGGAGCGCCACGTACCGCGGCCGCTCCCGCGCCGGCCACTCGCGGACGGCGATCGCTCCCCAGGTCCCCGTGAGGACGTGCTCGCGGGTGTCGGCCATGTCTCCTCCAACTGCGTCGGTGAAGGTTCCCGGGTCTTCCCCGGGCCCTGGGGATCTTCCCAGGCGTTCTCGGGGCGGTCTACGGCCCGAAACTAGCGCTGCCGATCAAAGCGTCGGCCGTGCTCCATGGGCGAGACCGCCGCGGGAGTCGCCGCACGCCACGGCGTCCAGAGGCCGCCTGGCGAGACGGTGCTTACGGGCATCGGTTAGGTGCACGTAGCATCGGTCCCCGCATGGACACGATGACTCTCTGGCACATCTCCGGTTGGGAGTTCGCCGCGCTCGCCTTCGCGGCTCTGCTCGTCGGCTTCTCCAAGACGGCTGTGAGCGGGGCCAACACGGTCAGCCTGGCGATCTTCGCGGCCGTACTGCCCGCCCGCGCCTCCACCGGCGTACTGCTGCCGATCCTGATCGCCGGGGACGTCCTCGCCGTCCTCACCTACCGGCGGCACGCCCACTGGCCCACGCTGTGGCGGCTGTTCCCGGCGGTCGCGGCGGGCGTGGTGTTCGGCACGCTGTTCCTGGTCTGGGCGGACGACGGAATCGTCCGGACGTCGATCGGCGCGATCCTGCTGCTGATGGCCGGAGTGACGGTGTGGCGCCGCCGCAGGACCGAGAAGGAGGAGGAGCCGGACTCGGTCGTCACCCGGACCGGCCGGATCAAGGCCCGCTCGTACGGCGTCCTCGGCGGCTTCACCACGATGGTCGCCAACGCGGGCGGCCCCGTGATGTCGATGTATCTCCTCTCGGCCGGCTTCCGGAAGCTCGGCTTCCTGGGCACCTCGGCTTTCTTCTTCCTGATCGTGAACGTGTCCAAGGTGCCCTTCAGCGTGGGCCTGGGCCTGATCGACGGCCCCTCGCTGCTTCTTGACGCCGCGCTCGTGGTGTTCGTAGTGCCCGGCGCGTTGTTGGGCAAATGGGCTGTGAGCCGAATCAACCAGCGATTGTTCGAGCAGCTCGTGATCGGGGCGACGGTCGTGGGCGGCCTGCAACTACTATTGCGCTGACCGCAGCGGCCCTCGCAGCAGCGCGGGCAGATCCGCGAACGAGTCGATGACTTGGCCGGGCGTGCCGCTCGCCGACTCATGCGTCTCCGGCAGGTACTTCCCCGTCTTCACCAGCACCCCCGTCACCCCGGCCCGCTGCGCCGCCAGTACGTCCGACTCGATGTCGTCCCCCACCATCACCGCCTCGTCCGCACCGACCCCCACATGGGCCAGCGCCGCCTCGAAGAAAGCGGCCGACGGCTTCCCGGTGATCTCCGCCTCGATGCGGGCGGCCTTCTCGAGCCCATTCAGAAACGCCCCCGTGTCGAGCTGCAACCCTCGGTCGGTACGCCAGTACAGGTTCCGGTGCATGGCGACCAGCCGCGCCCCGCGCTGCAGATACCCGAAGGCCCGGTTGAGCGCCGCGTAGCCGAACTCGGGACCGGCACCCCCGACGACCACGACGTCGGGAACGGCGTCTCCTTCCTCTTCGTCCTCTTCCTCCTCTTCCTCCTCTTCGTCCATGACAGTGACCCCACCCAGATCCTCCGCGATGTCCCCGCTGTTCAGCAGCACACACCGCGCCCCCGGACAGTGCTCGGCGAGATACGCGGCGGTCACGGCGGGCGCGGTCAGGATGTCCTCCGCGGACACCGGGAACCCCGCGTCCGCCAGCGTCCCGGCGATCGACGCCCGGGTCCGTGACGTCGTGTTGGTGACCAGCACGACGCCGAGCCCGGCCTCGCGGATCTCCCGCAGCGCCTCGACCGCACCGGGCAGCGGCTGCCAGGAGACGGTGAGGACCCCGTCGATGTCGATCAGGACGGCACGCACGGATTCCATGCCAGGGACGATAGCGATGCGGCGGCTCGGATTCCCGCACCCGGCATACGCTCCTCGCCGTCCGTTTCGTACGCTCGCCCCATGTCCCCCCACGTCCTGATCCTCGGCGGCACCACCGAGGCCCGCCAACTCGCCGCCGAGCTGGCGGCACGCCCCGGAGTCCGGGTCACCACCTCGCTCGCCGGACGCGTGTCACGGCCGGGGGCGCTCGCCGGGGACGTACGCGTCGGAGGGTTCGGCGGGGCACAGGGACTGGCCGACTGGCTTCGCAAGGAGCGCGTGGACGCCCTCGTCGACGCCACGCATCCCTTCGCCGAGTCGATCACGGCGAACGCGGCGCGGGCCGCGGCGGCGACCGGGGTCCCCTCAGTGGTGTTACGCCGTCCCGGCTGGCGCCCCGAGCCCGGGGACCGCTGGCACCCGGTCCCGTCCCTGGACCTGGCTGCCGACCTGCTGCCCCTGCTCGGCCGACGCGTCTTCCTCACCACCGGACGCCTGGGCCTTGCGGCCTTCGCGCACCTGTCCGACCTGCACTTCGTCGTACGCTCCGTAGAGCCGCCCGAGCCGCCGCTGCCGCCCTACACCGAAGTGCTGCTGGCCCGCGGTCCGTTCACGGTGGCCGACGAGTCGGCGCTGCTGGGCGAGCACCGCATCGACGTACTGGTGACGAAGGACAGCGGCGGAGAGGCGACGGCCGCAAAACTCGCGGCGGCCCGCCAACTCATCCTTCCCGTCGTCCTCGTGCAACGGCCGCCGTTGCCCGAGGGCGTGGACACCGTGCCCGATGCGGCGGGGGCGCTGGAATGGCTGGGGTTCAACTCGCCGTGACGGAGGCGCGGATGCGGTCGATGGAGCGCGGGACTTCGGTGCGGTTCTTGGCGCTCTTCATCCAGGCCGGGAGCCTGGCGACCAGCGTCATCTTCTGACCCGTGTCGTACCAGGGCGCCCGCTCCCGCAGGTCGGCGGCGACGAACCGCCTGATCTGGTCGAGGTGTTCGAGGTTGTAGGCCCACACCTCGCCGTACCTGGTCGTCGCCCGCAGCCACAGCGGAGGTCGGTGGCAGCGGTTCCCGGTCTGCCACGAGGTTTCGTACGGCCCCTTGCGGATCCGGCACAGCCCGCAGCGCAGGACCGGCAGACCCGCGGTTTTCAGCGGGCGGCGCGCCGGCCAACTCCGGGCTCCGCTGCGGCAGCCCATGGCGAGGGCAGCCCGTGCAGGCCCTCCGGGCTGGTCGCGGCCCCGGTGAGGGCGTCCGGATCCAGGCGGTCACAGTACAACTGGCGCCGCATGCCGGGACCGTTCGCCCGGGTGGCGTGCTTACCGGTGGTCCTACTGGCCGTCCCCCCGGTCGTCCTTGGGGTGGCGGCGCAGCAGATACGTGTCCATGATCCAGCCCTTGCGCTCGCGGGCCTCCGCGCGCAGCCGCTCGATGCGGGGAGCGGCCTCGGCGATGGGCCCCGAGGCGAGGATCTCGTCCGGTGTGCCTATGTAGGCGCCCCAGTAGATGTCCATGTCCTGGTCGGCGTACTGCCGGAAGGCCTGGTGGGCGTCGAGCATCACCACCACGTCGTCCACGTCGTCCGGGAAGCCCTCGGCGAGCCGCCGCCCGGTGGTGATCTGCACGGGCCGGGCCACCCGGTTCAGCCCCGTCCGATGCCGTGCGACAAGCGCCGAGACACTGCTGATCCCCGGCACGACGTCGTACTCGAACTCCACGGCGCCCTTGTCGAGCACCTCCTCCAGGATCCCGATCGTGCTGTCGTACAGCGACGGATCGCCCCACACCAGGAACGCGCCCGTCTGGTCCTCGCCCAGCTCCTCGGTGATCAACCGCTCGTAGATCCCGGCACGGGCACTGCGCCAGTCCCCGACGGCGGGGGAGTAGGCGGCCCCACCTGCGGACCGGTCCCGCTCGGGATCCCGCGCCTCGACGACGCGGTACGCCCCCTCCGGTATGTGCGCGTCCAGCATGTCCCGGCGGAGCCGGGTGAGGTCCGACTTCACCTCGCCCTTGCCGAGGATGAAGAACACGTCCGTGCTCCGCAGCGCCCTGACCGCCTGCAGGGTCAGCTGGTCGGGGTCGCCCGCGCCGATACCGATGACATGAATCTTTCGCACGCGTCGAGTCTGCCGTACGCCACTGACAACGCGGACACCGCGCCCGCGCTCATCGTGGTGACGGACGGCCCCGGCTCCCGCGCGGCCGGACCGCTGGGCTGAACCGGGTCGTCCGAGCAGCCGTTCCTACGACAGGACCAGCCGGGACGCTCACTGTGATGAGGCCTGCTCGGCCAGAGCCCTGAGCCTGTGCCGTCGGGACGGCCCTTGTCGGTGTCGGCCCGCGACGCCGGGGGCGCGCTGGGGACGGTGCGCGATCCTGCACGGTGGGCTTCCCGCGGCCGCGCCGGCTGGCGGGGCGGACCGCATGGCTGCCCCTGCCGGGCCCGCGTGCCTGCCGCCACTATCACCGTGCGCGCCGCCGAGCGGCTTGGAGGGCCCGCCGCGTGCACTGAGGTGGCTGGGCCCCCGGGCGCCCGCCGGCCCCTACGACCACCCCCGCAGCCGAGGCGTCCGCTCCCCGGCGTCCACCGTCTCGGCCCCCTCCTCCACGACCCCGGCCAGCTCCCGTGCCCACACGACCAGCCCCCCGAGATCCATCCCGTACGGCCGCTGCCGCCCGGCATCCGACGCCACCCACTCCGCGACCGCCCCGGCCCCGCGCTGCAGCAGCCGCGCCCCGCCGGTGACGTTGCCCCGGGCGGCGTGTGTAAGGCCCACGGCGAGCTGTGCCAGGCCCCGCCACAGGGCCCGCTCCTCCTCGGGGCCCGATTTCCAGGCGTCCTCGAAGACCTCGTGCGCGTGGAACGGTTTCCCGGCGTCCAGGAGCTCCTGCGCCTCGGTGACGGTCTGCTCGGGGGTGCGGACGACGCCCTCGGGCTGGCGGGCCACGCCGTCCGCGTCATACGGCAGGGGGCGCCCGAGACCGTCCCGTGGGCGGGCGTTGCGTGCCCGGCCCTCGCTGTCCCGGTCCCGTGCGTCGGTCTGTCGTCCTGACGGCGTGCTGCCCATGCGTCGATTGTCTCGCGCCCGGTGCCCCTTTCGGCGTGGCCCACGGCGTGCGGTAAAGTGCTGTTCGCGCGATCATGCGGTTCACCGCGGGTGGCGCACCGGGACGTGGCGCAGCTTGGTAGCGCACTTGACTGGGGGTCAAGGGGTCGCAGGTTCAAATCCTGTCGTCCCGACTCTTATGAGTCGCAGGTCAGGGCCGGTTTCGGAGGCATCCGAAACCGGCCCTTGATCATTCTTGGGGACCAGTTGGGGACCGGCGTCCTTGACCGCGTCAGCGAGTCATGACGATCGGGCCCGGCAGGGAGCGCGGTGCGCGGAGCACACTGAGGTGTGCGGAGAGCGCTGCGCCGGCGGCCGGGAGGGGTAGACGCGAGGGGGTTTCGCGACTCCGATACGGGCTGTTGCCGGCGATCTCTGAACCCTCAAGGAACGGCGACACTGGGCTCGCGGTGACGCAACACCAGACTGGGTGACCGTTTCCCCCAGCAGATGACCATCGCAGAGCGGCCCACCCATCTGCGCAACGGACGACGTCCTCCTGGTCTCCCACCTGGACGACTCAAGCCAGTGAGCCCCGCGTGAGTCCGGCGACACACGGTGTCGCCGCCACCAGGTTCATACCCTGGGCAGCGCGTGATCAAGTAAGCAGCCACTGCAGTGGCCGGCTGACAGCTATCCACCACCCGAGCAATTCCCGGGCTGCCGTGGGTCGGCTGCGCTGCCCAGAACGTGTGTGGTACGACCGGCATCGGGTACTTCAAGAAGATCAGAATTATGACCGGATCAGGAGGTGAGAGCAATGCTCACGTTGGCGCTCCTGCTGGTACTGGCCACCGGTGCGTTCACGGCTATTGCTGCCGCAGAGAACTTTTCAGACGGACCTGAGTACGCGGTGGAGATATTCGGCAACCAGATCGCGACGCTAAATGGGCCGGAGCTGTTCCTCTCCGGCGTAGGGCTGGCCCTTATCTTCTGCTTGGGCCTGGCCGTGCTCACCGCTGGAGCGAAGCGGCGGCACCGCAGGCGGGAGTCCGTGCCTGCCGCGCCCGTGGCAGAGGACCGGGAGGCCGACCGCCCACCGCCGTCGCAGTCAGATCACCGCCGCCGGGCACGGCACATCTTCGGACACTGAGTGTGGGCGGCGTACGTCCAAGGGTGACGACGCAGCTCGACCCACTTCCAGAAGTACGGACGAAGCCCATGTGACGATTGTGGCCCAGGACCCTGACACCCTGATGTTGTCATTGCGAGGCGGTGACTACAACTGCGTAGCTGCCGACTCCGAGGAGTTCGTCGCCCGGGATCTGCTCCTGATCGGTGAGCAGTTGACGGATACGTCCTGATCGTTCGTCGAATTCGATGTCGGTCACGGTGCCCTTGTTGACGCCTGATTCGGTCAGTATCGCCTTTCCGACGGGGTCGTGTGCCGGATGGGCGTGGTCGCCACGATCGATGGTCTTCTCGTCGCGGATCCGAGTGGCCTCTTCGACGGCGACCGCGTCTGGGCCGAACGACTGGACGTCTGTCCATTCGAGGGTGTGGTGTCCGCGGCCGCGGGTCCTCAGGCGCAGGCCGACGATGCGCGCTGGCGACGGTGTGACGGTGCACGCGGCGACCGTCCCTACTGTCTCGGCTGTCGCGAGGTCCATGACGGGCTTGCCCTGGGCCTTGGTGATCAGCATGGGTCACTCCTCATGCGAGTCCTGCTGGAGGCGGACGCGCAGGCTCTCCGCGGCGGTACCAAAACCGCTCAGGTCACCGGCTCGGTACTGTGCTGTGGCGTCCGGAACGAGTACGCGCTCGCCGGAGACGGTGACGGGTCCGGCAACCGGCAGCAGGACGCGGCGGTGCTCGTCGGTTTCGATCTCGTAGCCCGCCACCACCGGAGTCCTGCCTGTCTCGACGACGGCGTCGGTGACCGTACCTAGCCGCTCTCCGCTGCGGGTCGTGATCGCGACACCCAGGACATTGCCTCCGCCTGGCTCCGTCGCGCCGAATCGGGCGGCCCTGTCGTCCTTCTCCAGCGCGCTCTCGTCGCGCACCATGACCGCGTGCGGACCCAGGGCATGGACGTTTCTCCACAAGAGGGCTCGGTGGAGCGGGCCCGCCAGCAGGCCGCGGCCGGCGAGGGTGAAGCATCGAATGCTGCCCGTCGAGGCGTCGAAGACCAGGTCCTTGACCTGCCCGAGGTCGTCCCCCGCCAGTGTGACCACCGGCTTCTTGGCGATCTCGCTGGCCCGCATGTAGGCGGTCACGGCTTCGGCCCTCCTCCCTCGCGAGGTCGGCGACCCTGAGCTATCACACCACCGGAGCGGCGCCGCGCCTGCAGTGGAACGACCAGGGCGGCGCCCGCCAGGACGATCGCGAGAGCGACGATGAGCCAGCTCCACCATTCCATCTCGACACTCCTTTTCTCCCGTATCACCCATATATTCCCCTTCCAGGGTCGGCCCACCGAGGCTCGGGTGTCGACCGCAAGAGGCGAGGATCAGCCTTGGGCATGTTCGTGAGGGCGCTGACTGGAGGGGCCAACGGCCCCACAGAGGGAGCGGGCCGACCGCCTGCACCGCGAGGGCCACCTCGCCAGGGCGCCGAGAGACGGACGGTGACGGTGGTCTTCGTCGGGGCCCAGTCATCCCGGGGCAGGGATGGTGAGGACGCCGTCGTCGTAGTCGATGGTGATCGAGCCGAAGTCACTAAGCACGTCCGAGCCGAGCAAGCCCTGAATGCCACCGCCGTCTGTGGGAGAGCCCAGGTCGATGACCGTGACCTCACCCGGATCGAGACGTATGTTTCCGACGTCCCACTGGTCCACCTGGGCAACGGGAACCTTCCCGCTGCCGAGAACCCCGCTCACTGAACGGCGTTCCCCGGTGGGCTCAAGGCCGACCCGGTCGGCGACGTCGTCATCGACGACGCTGGTCGAGGCACCGGTGTCCAGGGCGAACATGAAGGGTCCCTCGCCTTCGATGCTCACGGGGATGAACGCCAGCGTCAGGCCGTTCTGCTCCACGACCCTGAGCGGTACCTCGCGCGCCGTCCTTGGAGAAGGCTGCCTCGCACGGAAGTCGTCGGAATCTCCGTACGCGAAGCAGCCGACGAGCAACAGCGCGGCCAGGGGTGCAGCGACGAGCCGGCCCTTCCACCGCTGCCTCGTGCCGGATGTGCCGTCATGTCGTGGCCGCATGCAGCCGGAGTGCCCACCGAAGCACCGGCCAAACACGCGTCAGCCGGCGGTGGGTGCACCAAACGGCGTCCGGCTTGGGCGTGAACCGCGCTGCGCTCACGCCCCATCCGAGGGCAGCAGTTCAAGGATGCTGAAACCGGGCGCGACGAGAACAGGACCGTCCCCTCACCTGCGAAGGGCACCACCAGGCGCCCCCGATCACCGATCCGTGACGGCCCCAGCGGGTGAATCGGCCTCACCTGGCCCTCGCTGAGGCGAAGCCGCGCATCATCGCCGCGCTGTACGGCAGCAGCCAGCCGCACTGGCACACCCCGCAGGAAGCCGCCCCAGTCACAGCCCCCGCCAGGATAAAACACTCCCAGGTCAGCCTGAATTTCGACTTGTTCGCTGTCCACGAGGAGGAGCACCGGCTCAGGCGAAGCGGACACACCTCCAGTCTGCCCTTGGGCAGGCTCCTCCGCGAGCCCGGAGTCCCACGCAATACGCCGGGCGGCCTACCGCAGAAGCCCATGTCCGCTTCGTCGGCCGCCGCCCAGGCCGGGCGGTTCGCCGTCCACGTGAACGAACGGCACGGCCGTGGCCTGCATCATCCCGCCCTGGGCGGCGCGTGCGCAGGGGCTTGCCGCCGGCTTCAGGTATCCGCGCGTGCTGACCGAGGCTTGGGGGCGATGGCGGCGTACACGCTGACGTCGCTGTCGGTGGCGTCGTTGATGCAGTGGTACTTGATCCTGTCGATGAGATCGAGGGAAGCGAGGTATTCGGGGTCCGGTACCTGCGGGACCGGCCCGGCGCGGTCGGGGCACCAGCGGTGGACGGGGATGACACGGGGATCCACGGGGTGCAGACCGTTGGTGGCGAAGAACCTCTCCACCCCCTCCTTCGTCCGCGGTACGAAGGCCGGCCCCCGCCGCTGGAACGACCGCACCATGGCGCCCGTGCCCTCGCGGTTGAGGTCCGCGGCCAGGTGGCTGAGTACCAGCCAGCTTCCGGGGGCCAGAGCGAGCGGCGGGCCGGATCATGGACGAGGCCGATCGTTTGTCTGCTCGGTGATTCCCGGCGGCCACACGCCCCCGGGAGTATGCCAGGGATGGCTGGTGAACATGCGTGTGTATCGTCTGCGGCTGTGTACGGCTGCGCTCGCGTTGTCCGTTTGGTTCGCAGCTGGCTGCGGGCAGGGGAAGCAGGGCCGGACCTGTCCTGATGGGACGGGCAAGGACCTCTCGGGCCGCACCGTTGTAGGGGTGGAGCTGTGGCAGAAGAAACTCCGGTGCGTCAACCTGGAGGGCTCGGAACTGACCGGCTCGGTCTCTGAGGCCAACCTCAGCCGCGGCAACCTCTTCGGAGCGCGGCTGGCCGACGTGTCCCTGCAGAGCGTGGACCTGCGTGATGCTGATCTGCGGCGTGCTCAGCTCAGCTCCGGCACTCTCGCCGAGGTCGACCTGCGCGGTGCCGACCTTGGCAGAGCCGTGCTCGACAAGAGCCTGCTCACCAACGTCAGTTTCGAGGGAGCACGGCTTCGGGGCGCGATGCTGCGTTCTGTGTCCCTCACCAACGTCGACTTCGGCGACGCGGACCTGCGGGACGCCGATCTGGCGGGGGCCGCGTTGTCCGGCACCACGCTGCGCGGCGCGAGGCTGGACGGGGCTGATCTGTCGGACACGAGTTGGGAGAACGTTGTGTGTCCCGACGGCACCAAATCCGTCGGCAAGCGTTCCTGCGCCGGGCACCTCGACCTGTCCTCCTGACGACAAGGCACCACCGGGGGTGCCCTGATGCCGGTGTACTTGGCGATGGGCCGGCCGCCTTCCAGTCGCGAAGTGGAGGAAGGACGCCGTCGCACCCGGCGGGTGGATCCGTTCGGAATTCAACCCACGGCGTCCCTCTCGTCCTCGAGAGTTTTATGCCCTTTGATACTTATTTCTCACCTCGTGTGATAGTCGTGTGCCGTGTCGGGGGGCGCGACGATTTCGCAGCCTGCAGACAGCTGTGTACGGCAGTGCTGGCGGGCGGTGGCCTCGACGCGGTCGCTGCGCTCGGCTGCCGTCGGCAGACAGGTTGGCGCGCCGGTCATGCGGCGGGCGCGCGCCCGCTGAGCTGATGGTGCTGTTCGCAGAGGTGACGTTCACCAGCGCGGACCGGGTCCGGGACGTGATCCACAACTTCAACGCCGATGGTTTCGAGACGCTCTACCCGACACTCGGCCCGGGCGGCGGAGAGTGAACGAATCCCGGCACCGGCTCCGCGAAACATGCAGCCGGGAAGAGCGGTGTGGTCTCGGTGACGGCGTGCCGAAGGGTGAGCCTGTCGCCCCGCAGGACGTGATGACGGTCCGGGCGACGGGTGGCAGGCTCACCGACACGGGAACATCAGCCCAGGACGTGGCGTATGTGCGATGCTTCGGCCCCCTCCCCCCATCACCGCTGGCCGTGTGGTTGCACACAAGCGTAGAAAAGGTATATGCGTAGAATTCGGGGGCGATGGGTGCGATCGGGGCGCAGAGTGCCTCGCGTATCCGAGGGGACCCAGGGACTCGGTCCCCGTCCCCGTCCGGTCCAGTCCCCCCAAGGTTCCCCAAGCCTCCATGGCCACCCAGGCCCCCTGGGCGCCCGAAGGCACCCAGGGCCGCGGGAACGCGGTCGGTCTCGCCAGGGGGGAAAGATGGAACGGTCGTTGCGGCGGCTGCGCTCCCTGCTGAGCGTGCGCAGTGTCGCCGGCGAGGTCTTCCTGCTGCAACTGGTGATCGTCGTGCTGCTCGTCGCCGCGGCGCTGGTGGCTCTGGTGGGGAATGCCCGCCGCGACAGCATGTCGGACGCCCGTGAGAAGACGCTTGCCGCGGCGCAGACGTTCGCGAACGCCCCCGGGATCGTGACGGCGCTGAACGGGCCCGACCCGACAGGGGTGCTCCAGCCGAGCGCCGAGGCCGCTCGGAAGGCCGCCCACGTCGACGCCATCATCGTGTACGGGCTGGACGGGGTCACAGTCACCCACAGCGACCCGCGCCAGATCGGAAAGTACGTCATCGGGCCCTATGCCCAGGCGGCAGACGGTAGGGCGTTCACCAGGACCTTCAAGGGGTCCTTGGGGTTGTCCGTGGTTTCGGCGGTCCCGGTCAGGGACACCGACGGTTCGGTGGCCGCCGTCGTGGCCGTTCCCGTCCGGGTTGAGACGGTGCAGCGCAGTGTGAATCAGCAGCTGCCGGTGCTGCTGGGCGGCGCCGGTGTGGCCCTGGTCGTCGCCGCGGGCGGGTCCGGCTTGGTGAGCCACCTGCTGCGGCGGCGGACCCACGGCCTGGGCCCGGCCGAGATGACCCGGATGTACGAACACCACGACGCGGTCCTGCACACCGTGCGGGAAGGAGTGCTGATCACTGGCGGCAACGGCCGTCTGCTGCTGGCCAACGATGAGGCACGGCGGCTGCTGGACCTGCCGACGGACGCGGAGCGGCGCCACGTCACCGATCTGGGGCTGGAGGAGGACCTCGCCGGACTGCTGGCCTCCGATCGCCCCGCCACCGACGAGGTGCATCTGGCGGCCGACCGTCTCCTGGCGGTCAACAAGCGGCTCACGACGCCCCGGGGACCGGTCGGCAGCGTGGTGACGCTGAGGGACACCACAGAGTTGCGCGCACTTTCCGGCAGGGCCGAAGTCGCACGGCAACGGCTGAGACTGCTCTACGACGCCGGGCTGCGGATCGGCACCACGCTGGACGTGCGGCGCACCGCCGAGGAACTGGCGGAGGTGGCGGTGCCCCTGTTCGCCGCCAACGTCACCGTCGAACTGCTGGAACAGGTCCTGCACGGCGAGGGGTCCCGCGGACCGAACACCGAGATGCGCCGTGCCGCAGTCGCGGGACCGGCCGCGGACCACCTACTCCACCCAGTCTCCGTGAGGATGGCGGGCGACGGGCCGGTCCTGGTCAAGGACCTCAGTACCTGGGCCGACTGGCGGGACCAGGACCCCGAACGCGCCCGGCGGATCCTCGACCGCGGCATTCACTCCCTGCTCGCCGTCCCGCTGCGGTCCCGCGGGGCGATGCTGGGCATGGCGGAATTCTGGCGGTCGACGGACTCCCCGCCCTTCGAGGACGAGGATGTGACCTTTGCTGAGGAGCTGGCCACCCGGGCAGCGCTGTGCATCGACAACGCCCGCCGCTACACCCGCGAACACACCATGGCCGTCGCTCTGCAGCACAGCCTGCTGCCCCGCGCGCTGCCCGATCAGGTGGCCCTCGACGTGGCCTACCGCTACCTGCCCGCCCAGCATGGGGTGGGTGGGGACTGGTTCGACGTCATCCCGCTCTCCGGCGCCCGGGTGGCACTGGTGGTCGGCGACGTCGTCGGCCACGGCCTCCACGCCGCGGCGACCATGGGCCGGTTGCGCACCGCCGTGCTCAACTTTGCCGGCCTGGACATGCCCCCGGAGGAGATCCTCGACCGGATGGACGAGCTGGTGGCCCAGATCGACGCCGACGAGTCCGCCGGGGCGGGCGGGCACTGGCTCACTGGGGCAACCTGCCAGTACGCCGTCTACGATCCCACGACCGGGAAGCTGGACATCGCCACCGCGGGCCATCCGGGACCGGCGCTGGTCCATCCCGACGGCAGCGTGGCCTTCCCGCCGGTACCCGTCTCCCCGCTTCTGGGGCTGGGCACCAGGCTGCCCTTCGAGAGTGCCGAGCTCACCGTGCCCGAGGGCTCCCGTCTGGTGCTCTACACCGACGGCCTGATCGAGGAGCGCGACCGCGACCTGGACATCGGTCTGGAGGCCCTGCGCGAGGCCCTGACCGGGCCCGGCCGCTCCCCGGAAGCGACCTGCGCGGCGGTGATCGAGGCCATGCTGCCCGACCGGCCGAGGGACGACGTCGCGCTGCTGGTGGCCGGTACCCGGCGGTTCGACGCCGCGCAGATCGCCGAGTGGCACGTCCCCCGCGACCCGGCGGAGGTGCGTCGCGTGCGTACCGCCTGCGCCGACCGGCTGGCGGAGTGGGGCCTGGAGCGCATCGCCTTCACCGCCGAGCTCGTCCTCAGCGAGCTGATCACCAACGCCATCCGCTACGGCGGCGAGCCCATCACCGCCCGGCTGCTCCGCACAGTAGCGAACAGCGGCTCCGCCGCGGGCACCCTGATCTGCGAGGTCTCCGACGGCAGCAGCACCTCTCCCCGTCTGTGCCGGGCGAAGGCCACCGACGAGGGCGGCCGCGGACTCTTCCTCGTCGCCCAGTTCGCCGAACGCTGGGGCACCCGCCACACACGCGACGGCAAGGTCATCTGGACCGAACTGTCCCTCTCACACAGCACCAGGGGCGCGGAAGAACTCGGCGAGATCCTGATCGGCTCCTGGGACGTGCAGGCACTGTGAGCGCACGACCGTGCGGTGGCCGGGCGGCATGGCACGGCGGGGACGGCGCCTCCCGTGGAGAGTCCCTGATCGCAGACGCCCGGGACGAGGTCCTTCTGTCGTGGGGCCGGGTATTCTGGCGCCGATGACCGTTTGATGGCTATTTTTCGGCCCTTGGTAGCGCCCGTGACAGCGTCGTATGGGACGGCACTGCGGCACCGGTCCTTCACTCCGGTGGCCCGAGCTGCCCGGCCCCACCAGACGTCCGCCGGTGATGACCCTTGTTGCACGCCCCACCCTGGAGTCGTCGTGACCGCACCCCGTGCCCGAGCAGCGGCCGTCCTCGGCTGCTTCACCCTCGCTGCACTGGGCGGCCTGAGCGCCTGCGAGAACAGGCCTCCGGCCAGCACCGCGAAGCCGTCACTGGCCACCTCCGCCGCGAACGTGGGCGGCATGGGCGCGCTGATCGCCGCAGCGAAGAAGGAGGGCAAGCTCCAGGCGATGGCGTTGCCGCGTGACTGGGCCAACTACGGCGGCCTGTTTGACGGCTTCGAGAAGAAGTACGGGATCAGGGTCACGGTCGAGAATCCGTTCGGCCACAGCGAGGACGAGATCGAGGCGCTGCAGAACCGCGGCAACCGGCCGAACGCGCTGGACGTGATCGACGTGGGCGACACGTTCGCTCGGGCGGCGGTGAGACGGAACCTGCTCGCGCCATACAAGGTCGCCGCGTACGACTCGATCCCCGGCAGCCAGAAGGACCCGCGGGCCCGCTGGTACAACAACTACGGCGGCTACATCTCCATCGGCTGCAACGCCAAGCGGGTCAAGCCCTGCCCCCAGACCTTCGCCGACCTGCTGAACCGTCGCTACAAGGGCATGGTCTCGCTCGCGGGCTACCCGCCTCGGTCGGGTACCGCCTTCGCCAGCGTCTTCGCGGCCGCGCTGGCGAACGACGGATCGTTCGACAACATCCAGCCCGGTCTCGACTTCTTCGCCAGGCTCAACACGCGCGGCAATTTCAACCCCGTCGAGTCCACCTCGGACAACGTCGCGAGCGGCCGCACACGCATCAGCATCAACTGGGACTACATCAACCTCGGCCACACCGACCAGCTCCGCGGCAAGGGCATCAAGTGGCAGGTCTCCATCCCCCTCGACGGCACGTACTCCGAGTACTTCGCCATGGCGATCAACAAGAACGCCCCGCACCCTGCGGCTGCCCGCCTCTGGCAGGAGTACCTCTTCAGCCCCGAGGGCCAGAATCTCCGTCTGCTCGGCCTCGCCCGCCCCGTGCTCATGGACACCATGAAAGAGAACGGCACCCTCGACGAGACCGCCGCCGCACGCCTGCCGACAGTAGAGGGGACGCCGCGGTTTCCGGACGACGCCCAACTCGACAAGGCGAGGCAGACGGTCAATCAGGGCTGGGCCGAGGCTGTCGCGGGCTGATGCGTTCAACGGCCGACTCCTGTCGGTGAAAAGGGCGGCCGATGACGCAGAACCGGAGAGAGCGAAGACGACGCCTGCGGACCGGGAACTCCGTGAGCACCGCGCGGGCGCTTATGAACAGGGTCTTCCGATCGGCCACGGGTGCGTGCGGCGGGTCCGGCCGCGCTCGCGGAGGCGGCACTCGCCGTGGGTGACACGGGGTATCCGACCACCGCACCGCCGACGCTGCTGCCCTTGGCACCACCTCTCGACAACATCCCTGCGACCCGTCACGAAATTCCGTCCAGACCCGTTTTCAAATAGCGCCATCATCCTTGGCCCCCGGGGATCGGCCGCCCGGCACGGCGCGGTCCGCCGCGTGCTACACCGCGAGGAGAGAAGCGTGGGCTGCGCGAAGCGCGCCGCACGTGCTGGGGCTGTCTGCACCGGGAACCGCGCAGTTGACCGCGGTGCGCAAGCAGTGTCGCCGCCTGCGTGGCCGGAGGGGGAGAAGGGCACCCTGGCTCACCGCGGAAGTCCTGCCCGCAGGACGGGAACCCGGGTGCCGCAGATGCCTTGCCCTTCTGGCTCAGCGGGCGCCCGGCGAGGAGCGGCACTACGATCGGGCGCACGGTCTGCTCAGAGCCTTCTCCGCCCGGGCAGGCCGCTGACCGGCAATGGACCACGAGCCCCAAGCCCGGGAGAGAGTCGATCTTTCGCCGTTCGCGTGGTATCGAGTGGCGGCTCATGGCCCGACCTGCCTCGGAGGGGCAATGTTCCGGCGTCGTTCCCATCGGCCCGTGAGCGCCGACGACCTGCTGGCCGAACTCGGGCGGCTCACGACCCAGGCGCGGGAACGGGCGGAGCTGCAGCGGGCCCGGATCGAGCTGGCCGAGGTCCTGCAGCGCGAGATGCTGCCGGGCTCCCTCCCCGAACTGCTCGGGCTGCGGGTGGCTGCCAACTACGCGCCCGCTCGGACCGGACTGGACATCGGCGGCGACTGGTACGACGGCTTCCTGATGCCGGACGGGTCGCTGGGGTTCTCGATCGGCGACGTCCAGGGCCACGACGTGGAGGCGGTGGCCTTCATGGGGCAGGTGCGCATCGGCCTGCGTGCGGCGACCGCGTTCACCACCGACCCCGGTGAGGTGCTCAGCTGCACCAACGATCTGCTCGTGTCGATGGACAGCGACCTCTTCGCGACCTGCAGCTTTCTCCGCTTCGACCCGGCCACTCGGGAGCTGGTCGGCGCGCGGGCCGGCCACGTCCCCGCCATCTGGGCGACGGTCGACGGGCACGGCGGCATCGCCGAGGACGAGGGAGGTGTCCCCCTGGGCATCGTGCCCGGTGCAATCTTCCCGGTCACCCGTCACCGGTTGTCCGGGCGCGGAGCGTTCGTCCTGGTCACGGACGGAGTGCTGGAGGGGCCGGCCTTCCCGATAGAGGCCGGGCTGGGGCACGTGCTACGGATTGTCCGGGCCGGGGCGGACGGCGCCCCGGCCGAACTGGCGGCCCGGGTCATCGCAGTGGCCGACCTGACGGGGCACGCTGACGACGCGGCGGTGCTGGTCCTGCGCCACGACGGGTGAGCGACCGGGTGCGGCCCCGCGTGTCACGGCCCGCTTCGGGCGCGGGCCGTTGTCTGATGGCGGGCGTGGTGCGATCCGAGGGACTGCGGCGCCCAGCCGCTACGGGGCTCGCGATCCTTGTCGTCGCCGTCGCGTACGCCACGACCGGGAAACTCGGCCTGCTGGAACAGGTGGTCATCGCGGGCGCACGCGTCACGCCGCTGTGGCCGCCCACCGGTGTGGCCCTCGCCTGCCTGCTGCTCGCCGGTGTCCGCGTCTGGCCGGGGATCGCGCTGGGCGCCCTCCTGGTCATGGCGACCCTCGGGCCGCTGGGCCCCGGCGCCCTCGCGATCGCCGCCGGCAATACGGCGGGCCCGCTCTGCTCCTACCTGCTCCTGCGGTTCTTCGGTTTCCGGATCGAGCTCGACCGGCTCAGAGACGGCCTGGCGCTGGTCTTCGGGGGCGCCTTCGCCGGGATGCTGATCAGCTCCGGAGTGGGGAGCGGAACGCTGGTGCTCACTGGTGGGCTCTCCGCGAGCGAGTTCTGGGCGTCCTGGTCCGCGTGGTGGACCGGGGACGCGATGGGGGTACTGGTGGTCACGCCGGTGCTGCTCAGCCTGCGCACCGCCTGGTGGCCCGACATGAGGGGGTGGGCCGAGCCCGCGGTGCTGATGGCCGCCACGGCGGCCGTCACGACCGCTGTCACGAACAGTCCGCTCCCTTTGCTGTTTCTGGTCTTCCCGTTGCTGATCTGGGCGGCATTGCGCACCCGGCTGGTCGGCGCCGCGCCGTGCGTGCTGCTGCTGTCCGTTCTCACTGTTGTGGCCGCCACCGATCGCCGCGGGCCGTTCGCGGGCCACGGCATCGTCGAGAACATGGTCACCCTGCAGGCACTCAACGGCGCGGCTGCGCTGAGCACCCTGTTGCTGGCGGCCATCGTTGCCGAGCGGGACAACACGTATCAGAAGATCGAGGAGGCATGCACTGTCCTCACCGAGGTGGTGACCAGCCTCTCGCCACCCCGTACGCTCGGTCGCCGGCCGCTACCCGGCGAACGGGACACCGAATGACCCCATGCCCGTAGCGCCGTCCGTCGAAGACCGCGGTCCGGGTTCCCTCGGCAGAAACACCTGATCTACTGTCACCTTCCACCGCATCTCAGGGCCGACAACCTCACTGACTGACGGCGGCAGGGTGGTGGTCGGCGCGCGGGAGGTCGCGGCGGCGCACGGACGTCATCCGCCCTGGCCTTCCTCGCCGACCGGGTGACGTGGGCGCGCCCGGTCGTCGGTACGCGGTGCCTGATTGGTGGGCGGGCAGCAGGCGGCGCGGCCGGTCCGCCGACGGCGCACAGCGACGCCGGCCGCGGCGGCCGTCACCCCGACGGCGGCGGCGATCACCCACGGGTCGGACAGCCGGGCACCCAGTACGCCGAGGGCGCCCGCGGCGATCAGTGCAGGGGCAGGGCCCGCACAACAGACGATCACCACAACCACGGCGCCGATTCAGGTGAGGGCCGTGCCGATGGCGCCGGACGCCCTGGCGCCACCGGCGGCACTTGCGTGAACACCGGCTGGGTGCCCTCCAAGGCACTGCTTGCCGCCGCAGACGCCCGGCACACCGCCGCAGCCGCCGGACGGTTCCCCGGCCTGGAGCCGGTCCGCCTGTCAGTGGGCTTTCCGGAGCTGATCGGTGGCAAGGACGCCCTGGTCGAGCAGTTGTGCGAGGAGAAGTACCTGGACTTGGCGGATGGCTACGGCTTCGAGACCGTCAACGGCACCGCCGCCTTCACCGGGAACAGCGACGGGCCTGCCTTGGATGTGGCGCTGAGCGGTGGCGGCGGTCGGCGGATCGAGGCCGCCCAATACCTCATCGCCACCGGCTCCGCCCCCTGGGCGCCGCCCATCGACGGCTTGGAGGAGGCCGGCTACCTGACCTCCACCACCGCCATGGAACTCGGCACCCTGCCCGAGTCGCTGCTCGTCGTCGGCGGCAACGCCGTCGGTCTGGAACAGGCCCAGCTCTTCGCCCGTCTGGGCACCCAGGTCACCGTGATCGAGGCCCTGGAGCGGCTGGCCCCCGTTCGAAGTGATCACCGCCGCCACCTACGCCCTGACTGCCGGGCTCACGGTCGACCAGCTCGCCCACACCTGGGCGCCGTACCTGACCATGGCCGAGGCACTCAAGCTCGCCGCCCAGACCTACACCGCCGACGTCGCCAAACTGTCCTGCTGCGCCGGCTGAGGAAAGGGGGAGCGGGGATGGCCATGCGTACGGAGGTTTCCCGGTCGATGACGGTGGGCGAGCTGTCTCGCCGCACCGGCGTGCCGGTCCAGACGTTGCGCGAGTACACCGACCTCGGGCTGATCTACACCCTTGGCCGCAGCTCGGCCAACTACCGGCTGTACACCACTGACGCGCTGTGGTGCGTGCGGTGAATCGGTGAGCTGCGCGGTATGGGCCTGACCGTGGCGTAGATCCGCGAGCTGACTGGTGCCCGCCGGGTTGGCGAGGGCCCGCAGCTGGCCTGACCGAGCTGCTGCGCCAGTCGCGGGAGCGCCTCGAGCTGGGGGTACCCCCTCTGGGGGAGCATCGCCGCCCAGCAGGAGACAGTGCGCCGGATCGAGGAGTTCGA
The DNA here is from genome assembly GCF_001514305.1 of Streptomyces dysideae. Taxonomy (GTDB): domain Bacteria; phylum Actinomycetota; class Actinomycetes; order Streptomycetales; family Streptomycetaceae; genus Streptomyces; species Streptomyces dysideae. Next base: position 10,855 of record NZ_KQ949086.1, on the reverse strand, counting down.
GGCCGCGCACCAGGCGGACCTGGCCGACGACGACAAGTGCTTCGTCGGCGACCCCACTGTGCTGCGCGGACTTGACCCTCACCCCGGGGGGCAGACCCCTACCGGTCGGACGGCATCGGAGAACCGCTGGTGAAGGGACGGAATCCGTCGTGGACACCACCGACATCCAGCACGCGCTTCACCGGCGCCGTCAGCCGCGCCACCGGTGTCACCTTCTCACCGCTGCGTGCCCTGCAGGTCAGCGAGGAAGAGATGCGCAGCGCGCTGGCCGCCATGCCGGACACCGAGGCCGCTGCGCCGTGTGGTCGCCGAGAGCCCCGCCGTATCCGCTGGGCATGAGGGGGACGAGCGGGGAGCATGAACTTCCGCGCCGTCGGCCGGTGCGGAAGCACGGCCCGGTGATCGCCGACCCGAGGCCGGTCAGGCGCTGGCGCGGAGCGGAGCTGACGGGGGAAGACGTCTGTCTGTACCACGCTTAGCACGCGTCTTGTAACGCCTTGTATGGGGCTCGTATGGGGAGGGAACGTACCGTCGCTGCCGGCGGACGCGGCCCTGTTGCAGGTGTTCCAAGGCCTATCCGGCCACAGCCCGGCCCCTGCTCGACGGCCATCAGGCGCTGACGCGCGGCCCGTCGCCGCTCGCCGTCGCTCGTTTGGCCTCGACGAGGCCACGCTCACAGCGCTGCTGACGGATCTCCCGTCCGCGCCCGTCGATGATCGGCTCAAACCGTTGCTGAGTTACGTCCGCACGCTCACGCAGAGCCCGAGCCGGGTCACCGCCGAGGACGCGAGGCGGTGTTCGCCGTCGGGTGGGACGAGCGGGCGTTGCACGACGCGGTGAGGTGTGCGCGCTGTTCAACTTCATGAACCGTCTCGTCGAAGAATTCGGGATCACGGCTCCGGCGGAGTGCTACACCGTCTCGGGCAGGCGGCTCGCCGCCGTTACCTACCGCCGCCCCGGTGGCGCTGCTTGACCCACTGGGAATGCCGTAAATACGGATGTAGCATATGAAAAACCATAATCGAGTGGGAATTTTGATTGTCAAACCAGTCGAATCCACATGGTGAGCGTGGCGCCACGATCCGGTGAGGAGTGTGGTTCGGGTGCCGGTATCGGAGGTTGACCTGAGCGGTCTAAGCAGCGCCTACGAGAGCTTCCTGGCCGGTGGCCCGGTCGAGCCGGGGGTCAGGAGCGGGATTCTCGCCTCCTGGCGGCGCTGCAAGTTCTTCGGACTGGAGCCCGACCGGCTTGAGATTCCCTACCAGGAGGGTGTGGACCCGGAGGGGCGACTTCTCCGCGCGGCCGGCCCCGTGCTCGAGCAGCTGGAGTCCGCGGTCTCCGAAACGAACGTGAGCGTGATCCTCAGCGACGAGCGCGGCAGAGTGCTCCAGCGCCGGGCCGGTGACCCGAAACTCAACAAGGACCTCGACGCGGTCCAGCTCGCCGTGGGATTCACCTTCGCAGAGCCGATAGCCGGAACCAACGGCATCGGCACCGCGCTGGCGGACCGCCGCCCCTGCTACATCCTCGGCCGCGAGCACTTCGCCCAGGGGATGGAGCCTTTCGCCTGCGCCGGAGCCCCTGTCCGTAACCCTCTGAGCGGGCACATCGAAGGCGTCCTGGACTTCACGTGCTGGCGGACCGAAGCCGATCCCGCCATGCTGACCACCGTGTCCAGGGCCGCCGCGGAGATAGAGAAGCGCCTGGCCGAACAGGCCACGGAGAGGGAGCGGGAGCTTGTCAGGGCGTTCCTGCGGACGCGCCACCACGGTCGGTTGCCGGTCGGCCCGCCGGTCTCGGGACCGGTGACGCTCGGCGTCCCCCCGACGATCGGCGAGGTTCTCGATCGCAGCGATCATGCGCGGTTGCGGGAGAAAGCCGCGGAACTGATCTCCTCCTCTCACCGGGTCACCACCGAGGTGATGCTCTCCTGCGGCCAGGTGGCGACGCTCCGGTGCCGGCCGGTTACCGGCCCCTCCGGCCAGATGGGTATCGCGGTCGAGGCCAGGCTCTCCGGCAGCGGGCTGCGGGGGCGTATTGCCCGCACCGCCTCCGGCACCGCCGACGCAGGCCCCTCCGCCCCGGACTCACTGGCGGTCGCGACCGGCCGAAGGGCTCCGCGGAGGTCGGGGCCGCCCCGGGCCTTGCCCACGAGCAGCGAGGCCCCCGCCCCGGCAGGCGAAGGCTTCGTCCCGAACCCCAAGCCGCCCCCAACCCCGGCCGCCTCGGATCGGTCAGCCCCGGGGAGTGGCACCGACGAGTGGCTGCTTCTCCTGGGCGAGCCGGGAGTGGGACGGCTCGCTGTTGCGGCGCGGCGGCGACTGGCGCTGCTCTTCGATGCCGGCACCCGCATCGGCACCACCCTCGATGTGCGCCGGACCGCCGAAGAGCTGGCCGAGGTGGCGGTTCCGCAGCTGGCCGACTTCGCCGCCGTAGACCTGATGGATCCCGTGTTGCGAGGCGAGGAACCGGTGCCGGCCCACGACGAGCTGCGCCGGGTGGCGATGAGCGGGGTTCGTGAGGAATCCCACCTGTACGAGGTGGGGGAGCTGGTCCGCTTCGTTCCCTCCGCCCCGCAGGCCCGCAGTCTGGCGCACCAGGAGTCGGTGCTCGAACCGGTGCTGGCCGAGGCTCCGGGGTGGTTCGCCCAGGACCCGGTACGGTGCGCGAAGATCGTCGGTTCCGGGATCCACTCGCTCATCACGGTGCCTATGCAGGCCCGCGGCGTGCTGCTCGGGGTCGTCAGCTTCCTCCGCTCTCAGAGCCCCGACCCGTTCGAGGACGACGACCTGTCCCTCGCCGAAGAGCTGGTGGCCCGTGCCGCCCTCTGCATCGACAACGCCCGCCGCTACGCCCGGGAGCACACCCTGGCCCTGGGGCTGCAGCGCAGCCTCCTCCCTCAGGGGCTGCGCTCGCAGAGCGCGGTCGAGGTCGCGCACCGCTATCTGCCCTCGAGGGCGGGGGTCGGTGGTGACTGGTACGACGTTATTCCCCTGTCCGGCGCCCGGGTGGCGCTGGTTGTCGGGGACGTCGTCGGCCACGGCGTGCATGCGGCGGCCACGATGGGGCGCCTGCAGACAGCCGTTCACAACTTCTCCTCCCTCGACCTGCCCGCCGATGAACTCCTCTCTCGCCTCGACGCCCTGGTCGACCGCCTGGACGCGGTCCAGGACCTTGCGGGAACGGGCCGGAGTGTCGGCAGCGGGGTCGTGGGAGCCACCTGTCTGTACGCGGTCTACGATCCGGTATCCAGGCACTGCGTCCTGGCCCGCGCCGGCCACCCGCTCCCCGCGCTGGTCCACCCGGACGGCACCGTGGAGTTCCCCGAGGTTCCCGCCGGACTACCGCTGGGCCTGGGGCTGCTGCCCTTCGAGACGATGGAACTGGAGATCTCCGAGGGCAGCGAACTCGTCCTCTACAGCGACGGGCTCATCGAGGACCGCAACCGCGACATCGACGTCGGACTCAAGCTGCTGCAGGAGGCCCTCGCGCAGCCAGCCCGCCCGCCGGAGGAAACCTGCGACGCGGTGCTGGACGCCCTGCTGCCCGCCCACCCCAGCGACGACGTCGCCCTTCTCGTGGCCCGCTTCCGCTCACTGGACGCCGATCGGGTCACCGTCTGGGACCTGCCCCGCGACGACCCTGCAAGCCTGTGCAGGACACGCGCCGCGGTGACGGAGCAACTGGGGCGCTGGGGCCTGGAAGAGCTGGAGTTCGCCACCGAACTGATCGTCTCCGAGCTGGTCGCCAACGCGATCCGGCACGCGAGCGGGCCGGTCCAGGTGCGCCTGCTGCGCGACCGTTCCCTGATCTGCGAGGTGTCCGACGGCAGCAGCACCTCGCCCCGTATGCGTCAGGCGGCCACCACCGACGAGGACGGCCGTGGCCTGTTCATGATCGCCCAGCTCGCGGCCCGCTGGGGCACCCGGTACACCAACTGCGGCAAGGTCATCTGGACCGAGCAGACCCTGCCGTGAAGCCCGGTTCATGACGCGTCGACCGGGACGGTCCCGAACGCGATGAAACTGACGGCCCAGTAGACGACGTAGAGGCCGAGCAGAGTGAGGCCGTGCCATCGCTTCAGTCGCCCCGTGCAGATGAGGCACGCTGCGAGCCCGGTCACCGCGATGAACGCGGGCAGGTGCCAGGCAAGGACGTTCGGGCCGACCACGAGACCGCCGCCGGCCAGGAGGATGATGCCCGGTTTCCCCGTGGCTGAGAAGACGACGCTCCCGATGACGTTTCCGATGCCGATCTCCGGTGCCCCTCTGCGGACGGACTCCACGGTCACGAAGATGTCCTCCATGGTCAGCACGGCGGTTGCGATGGTCGCCCCGAAGACAGTGCCCTCAAGTCCGTAGGTCTGCAGGATGCGCTCGGTCCCGATACCCGTGACCGTGGCGCCGATGACGAGACCGGCGAGTGCGAGCAACGCCAGCCCGAGCCCGCTCCAGCCGGAACGGGGGCATGCCTCGGCGACGAGCACGCTGTCGGAGAGAGCGTGCGCCCGGTGGTCCGCGTCCGTCTCCGCGCGAGTGCCGGCCTCCCGGAAGAGCCGGGTGCCACCCCTTGTCTCGCGGACGGCGGAGTAGGCCTCGTACATCTCCGCGTCACGGAAGACGGGTGTGTTCTCCCTCGACTCCCGTACGGCGATATAGGCGATGCAGAGCACGAACAGCCCCAGGAGCACCACGCCGTCGACATCGGTGAGCGGTGCCGCCAGGACGAACGTGATCAACACGAAGGGCGCGGCGGCGAGAAGTGCGACGTAGGCGCGCGGAACGCTGATGCGGGTGGGTGTGAGGACGGCGGCGAGGGCGAGCACCACTCCCGTCATCGAGAGCGCGGTCCCGAACACGGTGCCCAGTGCGACCCCGCCGAGATCCTCGACGCCCAGCGCGACGCCCAGGAAGACGTCGTCGAACTCGATGCCCGTGAACACCACGGCGATCAGAAACAGGGAGACACCGAGAGCGCTCGCGGCCCGGATGAGGTAGCCGATCAGCTTTTCCGCGCTGTATATCAACAGTGCCGCCCCGGAGACGAACATCAGGATCGACGTCACAGCGGAGCCTCCCTCTCAGCCGTTTCCTCGGTTGCCCGGTTGTTCTTCTCACGCCGGGCGGCTCGGGTGCGGTCGAGGGGTGAGCACCCCTCCGCGCGGGAGCACCGCATCGTCGTCGGCCCGCACGGCCCCCTCGTCGGCCCGCACTGCTTCCTCAGCAGCCCGCACCGCTTCGACCACGATCCCGTGATCGGGGGAGAGGTGGCAGACCGGATCGGTGCGGGCGGCATCGCCGGTGAGCTGGAACGCCTGGCAGCGGCATCCGCCGAAGTCCAGCTCGCGGCGGTCGCAGCTTCGGCAGGGCTCCGGCATCCAGGCGGTTCCGCGAAAGCGCGTGAAGAGGGGGGACCGCTCCCAGATCCAGGCCAGGGAGTGTTCGTGCACGCTGGCGCGCGGCAGAGGGAGGGCGTGTGCGGCGGGACAGGGGAGCACATCGCCGTTGGGCACCACGGTGAGCTGGCGTCGGCCCCAGCCGCCCATGCAGGGTTTCGGGTACCGGCCGTGGTAGTCGGGGAGGACGTAGATGATCTCCATCCGCCCCTTCAGCCGCTCGCGTGCCGCACGCACCACCGCCTCCGCGCGCCGGAGCTGATCCGTGCTCGGCAGCAGCTCGCGCCGGTTGCGCCAGGCCCAGCCGTAGTACTGCGTGTTGGCCAGCTCGACGCGGTCGGCGGCCAGCTTCTCGGCCAGAGCGAGAACGCGGTCGATCCGGTCGATGTTGTGCCGGTGGAGGACCACGTTCAGCGTGAGGGGCCAGCCCAGCTCCTTCACCAGCCGGGCCGCCGCCGTCTTGCGCTCGAAGGACGGTGTACCGGCGAGGCGGTCGGAGAGGGCCGGATCGTCGGCCTGGACGCTGATCTGCACGTGGTCGAGGCCCGCGGCGCGCAGCTGCTCGGCTCGGCGGGGCGAGAGGCCGAGCGCGCTCGTGATCAGGTTGGTGTACAGGCCCCGCTCGGCGGCGCGGTGCACGATCTCGACGAGGTCGCGGCGCCGGAGCGGCTCACCACCGGACAGGTGCAGCTGCAGGACGCCCAGCTCGGCGGCCTCGGCCAGCACCCGTCGCCACTGTGCCGTGGTCAGCTCCTCCCGGTAGTCCGCGAGGGCCAGCGGGTTGGAGCAGTACGGGCAGTGCAGCGGGCACTCGTAGGTGAGCTCGGCCAGCAGACCGAACGGCCCGTCGGGCGGCCTACTCGTCGCTTCCATCGCTCACCTCCACGTATCGCTTGGCGGCGAGGCGGGCCAGGAAGAGCCGCACCTCGTCGTCGGACACGTGGTCGTATCGCCGGTGCAGCTCCGCCACGATCTCGGCGACCGTCCGCTCTCCATCGCACAGGCCCAGCACGGCACTGCCGGAGCCGCCCAGGACGGCGACCGCCTCCGGCGCCAGCAGCACGTGCCGCTCCCGCGCCGGGTCGAACGCCATCCGTGCGTGCGGCGCCAGGCGGGGGCGATCCGTGTCGCTAACGGTCCGCATAGGCCCACTCGATGGCGTCCAGCATGCTCCACAGCACATCGCACTTGAAGGAGAGCGCCGCCAGGGCGCCCTCCCGTTCCTGAGGACTACGGCAGTACTCCTTCACCACCCGCAGGGCGTGCTCGCAGTCGCGCGGAGCCTGGGTCAGCCGGGTCCGGAAATAGGCGAGCCCCTGACGGTCGATCCAGGGGTAGTGACGCTCGAAGGCGGCGATGCGCTCGGCCATCAGCTCCGGCGCGAACAGCTCGGTCAGCGAGGAGGCCACCGCCTCGGTCCACGGCCGTGTGCGGGCGAAGGTGTCGTAGGCATCGACAGCGAACCGCACCCCGGGCAGGACATGCCGCTCGTCCTCCATCTCCCGACGGGTCAGCCCCACCGCCTTGCCCAGGCTCAGCCAGGCCTCGATGCCGCCGTCGCCGTCCGCCGTACCGTCCTGATCGACGATCCGCTGGACCCAGCGGCGGCGTACCTCGCGATGATGGCAGTTGGCGAGGACGGCGGCGTCCTTGCGGGGCAGGTTCTGCTGGTAGTAGAAGCGGTTGGCCGTCCAGCCCCTCAGCTGCTCGCGGCTCAGTGCTCCCGCGTTCATCCTCTGGTGGAAGGGATGCCGGTCGTGGTACCGCCGGCCCTGCGCGCGCAGCGCCGCCTCGAAGCCGTCGGCTGCCGTGCTCTGGATTTGCGTCGCCGCCTCCATGGCACCCCCTCAGATCCGCAGGTTCAGCCCGTCCACGGCGACCTCCATGCCGTGGAGCTCGGCGGTGCGCCGCTGGGGGGAGTCGTCGAGCAGGACCGGGTTCGTGTTGTTGAGGTGGAGGTAGATCTTGCGTTCGATGGGAAGCGGGGACAGCTGCGCAAGGCTCCCACCGGGGCCGTCGATGGGCAGGTGCCCCATCTCGCGCGCCGTCCTGCCCGCCAGACCGAGCCGGATCAGCTCGTCGTCGTCCCAGCAGGTTCCGTCGACGAGCAGACAGGCGCAGTCGTCGAGCCGGCCGCGTACCGCTGGCGTGAGCTCCTGCACGCAGGGCAGGTAGACCAGTGCCCGGCCGCTGCGCTCGTCGGTCAGGCGGTAACCGACGACGCGCCCTTGCCCGTTCCCTTGCCCGTTCCCTTGCCCGTTTCCTTTACCGGCGCCGAAACGCGCCCGCTTCGTCGTGGGGACGTCGAAGGCCCGGTAGGACAACCCACTGCCCAGTGGTACGTCCCTGTCCGTGACGACGGGGTGCCAGATGACCGGGCAGTATGCGTAGAGCGTCCGCAGCAGCGACGTCCCGTCGTACAGGGTGTCGTGCACCGCCTCGGTGGCGTGGAGTTCGATGCCGCCCGCCTCCCGGAGCAGCAGCAGACCTAGCGTGTGATCGAGCTCGGCGTCGGTGAGGATCACGGCCCGCAGGGGAACCTCCCTGTGCCTGTCGGTACCACTGGACGGGTGCAGGGCGGGGAAGGACTCGATCTGGGCATGAAGGTCGGGGGAGGCGTTGAACAGGAACCATTGCCGGTCGTCCGGGCTCACGGCGATGGAGGACTGGGTGCGCGCAAGGCAGGGCCGGGATCCGTCCCGCACCGCACGGCAGGGGGGACAGTCGCAGTTCCACTGCGGGTACCCGCCCCCGGCTGCCGATCCCAGTACGCGAACCCACACGTCGATCCGCCGTCCTCTACTCCTCGTGGGGCTCCAGGGTGTCCATGTATGCCGTCACCTCGGCCGATACCCTGATCTCCTCGAAAGACGGGGTCTCCCACTCGTCCCGCTGCATGACGGTCACCTCCTCCCTCTGGTTCCGAGGCCGGTAAGTCGCGACTCGCTGTTCGCGCTGTTCGCGGCCCTGCTCTTCCGGGCTATTCCGGCAGAGCGAAGGCGAACACGGCGTCCCCGTGGGAGGCTCCCAGCATCCCGGGGACGATCCCTTCGATCCAGCTCCCCCACCCGACCGGCACGGCTATGTACTGCCGTCCGTCAACGCTGTAGGTCGTCGGGTTGCTGTGGTGGCCGCTTCCCGTCTGGAACTGCCACAGCGGCTCCCCGGTGTGCGCGTCGAACGCGTCGAACTCACCCGACGGCTCACCGGCGAACACCAGGTCCCCGCCCGTGGCCAGCACGGACGCGCTCATCGGCGTCTCGTTGCGCCACCGCCACACCTCCTCGCCCGTGGCGGCGGAGACGGCTTTCACAAACCCCTGCATGTCCTGGGCGTCCACGGTCACGCTCGCCCCCCAGTAGGGAATGCTCTCCTTGAACTCCCTGTGCCGCAGCGTCACCTCCGCACCGACATCCTGCACCGGTACGTAGAACAGCCGCGTCCGCGGGCTGTAGGCCGCGTGCGTCCATTCCTTGGCCCCGGCCGGACCGGGCCAGAAGTGGACCGGCTCGCCCTCCTTCTCGGGCGAGATCCTGGGCGTCACGTTGCCCTCGACGTCGATCTCGCCCCAGGTGATGCGCTCACCGAAGGGCGTCACCCGAGCCCGAGCGCCGTTCGTACGGTTCAGCGTGAAGAGGTACCCGTTCTTGTCGAAGTGCGCGAGCAGCTTCTGCCCGTCCAGGTCGTAGAGGATGCTCTCCATGTTGCTGTCGTAGTCCCACACGTCGTGCGGGGTGCACTGGTAGTGCCAGCGGATGTCACCGTTGTCGGCATCCACGGCGATGATGCTGTCGGTGTGGAGGTTGTCGCCCGCACGGACCTCTCCGTCGAAGTCGGGCGCCGGGTTGCCGGTCCCCCAGTACAGGAGATTCAGCTCCGGATCGTAAGTGCCCGTGACCCAGGTGTTGCCACCGCCGCGTGCCCAGGCCGGGCCGTCCGGCCAGGTGTCCGAACCCGGCTCACCGGGCCTGGGCACGGTGTACGTACGCCAGGCGCGCTCTCCCGTTTCGAGACGGAAGGCGTCGAGGTGGCCGCGCACGCCGAATTCCCCGCCGGAACTGCCCACGATGACCTTGTCCTTCACGACGAGGGGAGCGACCGTGGCACTCTCACCCGCCCGCACGTCACCGTTCGTCGCATCCCAGACGCATTCGCCGGTGACCGCGTCCAGCGCGACCACATGGGCGTTCAAAGTGGCGACGAAGACCTTGCCCTGCGCGACCGCGACCCCACGGTTGACGTTGCCGCAGCAGAGGGACACATCGAAGGGGATCGCGTGCTTGTACTGCCACAACTGCCGCCCGGTCCGCGCATCGAGGGCCCAGACCCAGCCGTCCCAGCCCGACACATACATGACCCCGTCCACGATGATCGGAGCGGCCTCGAAGGCGTAGGTCGACTGGCCCGCGTGAAAGCCCGCAGAGCCGAACTGGTAGACCCAGGCGGGAGTGAGGCGCTTGACGCTTTCCGCGTTGATCTGGTCGAGCGGACTGTACCGCTGCCCGTCATAAGCCCCGTAGTAGGTAAGCCAGTTCTGCGGTTCCGTGCGTGCTTGGAGAATGCGCTCGTAGGTGACGTCCTGGGCCACTGGGGGCGCGCTTCCGACCATGGGGCTCAGTTCCGAGAAATTGACGGCCGGAGGTGCCTGGATGTACTCCATGGGATCCTCCCACTCTCCCTTTCTACGGCCGTGGCTGATCCGGACGGTCGAGGCGGGCCTCTTGCGGGACGTCCCCGAGTACGGCGATCACTCCCACCAGGCCGCGGCCCTCGTCATTGCCCACGTTGGAACCGAACCAGTAGTAGCCCGGACCGTCGAGGTTGAGGGTGGCCGTTCCCCGCGAATAGACCGGAAGCCACATCCATTTGCTGTCGCCGTTGCTCGGCAGGAGCGCACAGTGCGTGTTCAGGTCGTCGTTGACGAGCTCGATGTCGAGGTCGCCCCCATGGGGCATGACGACGATCGAGGGCTCCCAGATCAGCTCATCGGGCACGATGCGGACGCGGGCATGCAGCCGTCCGTCGGCTCCTTCCTCGGCGTGACCGAGACCTCCGTGGAGGATCAGCCGTCCCAGCGTTGCCTTGTTCTGCCCGTACAGTTCCGGCAGTTCGAAGTCCGCTGTGCTCTTTGCCTCGGCCGTCATCGACTTGACCTCCCGTCTCCTGCGGCGTATCGCGCGGAGCGCTGAAAATGGGGGAGGGATTGAGTCCGGGTTCAGATTCGCCGATTTCTACCGCCGGATTCGAGGAACGGAGCGCTCGATGGCTGCGCGATCTTTAGCGCCAGTTTAGCATCGGAGCAGAATCACCGCCTTCTCAGCCCGAATCCACCGGCTGATGTTCGAACGGAGCTGGCCCTGGAACGAAGAGATGCCTTGTGACCTGCGATGATGGGCTTGTCTAGGGTCCACAACCGCAAGAGCAGCAAGGCATCTCGTAAATGCAATCCTCTCACGCACC
>NZ_KQ949085.1:204465-241354 GCF_001514305.1 Streptomyces dysideae | reverse complement strand
CGCCGGCTCTCCTACTGCATCGTCATTTTTCTGCTGCCTCTTCCAGGCAGCATAGGCGCCCCAAGCGGCCGTTCCCGTTCGGGGCGACCCGCGCTCCGAACGAAATATTACTCGTCAGTACACCCAGTTCATGCCCGCTAAGCAAGCGCTTTGAACTGTGACCTTTGCAACGCAGCGTAATCGGAACTCGACGGGTTCGCAGAACTGCGGAAGGCCGGTTCAGTCACGCAGGCCGTTGAACCGGCCCTCGTGGTACAGCAGCGGCCGGCCGGGGCCCGCGGGGTCGCCGAGGACCACCTCGGCCAGCACGATGCGGTGGTCGCCGGCGGGGACGCGGCCGGCGACGCGGCAGACCATCCAGGCCAGGACGTCGTCGAGGACGGGGACACCTTCGGGCCCTTCGCGCCAGACGGTGGGCGGGCCGAAGCGGTCGGCGCCGCTGCGGGCGAAGGTGGCGGCCAGCTCCTGTTGGTGCTCGCCGAGTATGTGCACGCCGATGTGGCCGGCTCCGGCGATCGTGGGCCAGCTGGAGGAGCCGGTGCCTATGCCGAAGGAGAGCATCGGCGGCTCGGCGGAGACAGAACTGAGGGAGGTGGCGGTGAAGCCGACCGGACCCCGGTCGCCCTGGGCGGTGATCACGGCGACGCCCGCCGCGTGCCGCCGGAAGACGGAGCGCAGGAGGTCCGGAGAGGCGAGCTGAGGGGTGCCGAGGTCGGGCGTGGCCGTCATGGAGTTGTCCTTCTGGAGGCGGGGGCGTGCTGGTCCGTGGCTGCTCAACAGCCCGGACAGCAGGCGCTCGCGGTGCGGGCCAGATCGACGTGGGCCCGCCCGTAGAGAAGGAGTTCCTGAGGCATACAGTCAGGTTGACGATAGGTGGTGCGCACAGTCAAGTACGTTCCGGGATGTGGGAGATGACTCACTGTCGTCGTGCGACTCCTCACACCGCCTCCCCCAGCGCGGCGATCACATCCGCCTTGCGCGGCTGTCCGGTGGCGCGCCGTACGACACGGCCGTCGGCGTCGAGGACCAGCACGGTCGGTGTCTTGAGGATGTCGAGCCGGCGTACTAGGTCCAGGTGGTCCTCGGCGTCGATCTCGACGTGGGTCACGCCCGGGACCAGGCCGGCGACCTCGCCGAGCACGCGCCGGGTGGCCCGGCAGGGCGCGCAGAACGCGCTGGAGAACTGCACGAGGGTGGCCCGCTCGCCGAGTTCGACGCCCAGTTCGGCCGCCCCGAGCCGCTTTCCGTCGTCCCGCCGGCGCACCCGTACTCTCCCGCTCCGCCGCCGCTGCAGCACTCCGTAGGCGCTCGCCGCCGCGAGCACCGCCACGCACACCACCAGTCCGGTCATCACCCGCACAACCATTCATCAGACTGCAAAGATTCCCGACTCCCCAGAGCCTTTCCGCTGCGGAATGCTTGATTCATGGACATTGATGTGAGGGGGCCGCGCTTCGGGGCGGCCGTGACGACCGTCGTGCTGGCGGTCGTGCTGGTCACCGGGAGCGCGTGGCTGCTGGCCTGGCAGACGCTGGCGTTCGCGCTGGGCGCGGCGGGCGGGGTGACGCGTGCGCCGTACGGCTGGCTGTTCCGGAAGGTTGTACGGCCCCGGCTGGGGCCGCCGACCGAGTTCGAGGCGCCGGAACCGCCGCGGTTCGCGCAGGCGGTGGGGCTGGTCTTCGCCGGCGTCGGGCTCGTCGGGTACGCGCTGGGTCCGCAGTGGCTGGGTCTGGCCGCCACCGGAGCCGCGCTCGCGGCCGCTTTTCTGAACGCCGCTTTCGGGTACTGCCTGGGCTGCGAGTTGTACCTGGTCGTGCGGCGGGTGACGGTACGCACAGAGTAAAGGCGGATTAAAAGCCCGAGGTGGATCAAAGGGGCGACGTGACGAGGATCTCGCCCTTGGTCGGCACTTGGGCTGGCTCCCCGGGCGTTCTTGGGGCACGATCTGCGAGATGCCGTAAACCTACGGCTGCGTAACTTCGCGCCGGGAGATCCCTTGCCTGGCAGAGAAGGAAGGGCCGACCCCGTCCATGGCAGAGCTTGTCTACCGTCCCGTCGTTGGTTTCGCTCAGGCGTTGTTCAAGGCGTGGGACCTCAAGATCGACTGCAAGGGGTCGGAGAACATCCCGCGCTCGGGCGGTGCCGTGCTGGTGAGCAACCACATCAGCTATCTGGACTTCGTCTTCAACGGGCTGGCCGCGCTCCCGCAGAAACGTCTTGTTCGCTTCATGGCCAAGGAGTCCGTGTTCCGGCACCGGATCTCGGGTCCGCTGATGCGCGGGATGAAGCACATCCCGGTGGACCGGATGCAGGGCGAGGCCGCTTACCAGCACGCGCTGGAGTCGCTGAAGTCCGGTGAGATCGTCGGGGTGTTCCCGGAGGCCACGATCTCGCAGTCGTTCACGCTGAAGAGCTTCAAGTCGGGTGCCGCCCGGCTGGCCCAGGAGGCGGGCGTCCCGCTGATCCCGATGGCGGTATGGGGCACGCAGCGGCTGTGGACCAAGGGCCACCCGCGCAACTTCAGGCGCAGTCACACCCCGATCACCATCCGGGTCGGCGAGGCGATCGAGGCGTCCAAGGACAAGTACGCGGGCGCGATCACCCGCCAGGTGCGTGAGCGCGTCCAGGAGCTCCTGGAGGCCGCGCAGCGCGCGTATCCGGTGCGCCCCAAGGACGCGAACGACACCTGGTGGATGCCGGCCCACCTCGGCGGCACGGCACCGACCCCGGAGCAGGTCCGCGAGGCCGACGCCCGCTGACGCCCGCGATCATCGCGCGGCAGGGCCAGGCATCGGCGGCTGGATCGCGGAGCCGTACGCGCAGGACTGGTGACTGGCCCGCACGGCCTGCGACGGGGCCCTGCCCGGTGACGCGGTACGCGAACTCGCGCCCCGGCGACCACTTCACCGAGGGCGAGCCGGCGACGCACGAGTGCCCGGACGACTACGGCTGCACCCTGCGCCACAAGGGCGACCAGGTGTGCACCTCGCTGATGCTGGACATGAACGCCCGCCATGCACCGTCCTCGCGGCGGCGTCAGAGTTCGGTGGGGAGCGCCTTCCAGAGGTAGGGCCGGTCGGGGGTTTCCTGGATCAGCTCCATGGCCGCAGAGCATAGGAATGCGATCACCCGAGAGTCAATACATTTTCGGGTGACCGCATATCTATGCATGACGTGCTAGCGCGCCATCTCCTCCTTCAGCGCCGCCACGAACGCGTCCACGTCCTCCTCGGTGGTGTCGAACGCGCACATCCAGCGCACATCGCCCGCCGCCTCGTCCCAGAAGTAGAAGCGGAAGCGCTTCTGCAGGCGCTCGCTCACGTCGTGCGGGAGCCGGGCGAAGACCGCGTTGGCCTGCACCGGGTAGAGGATCTCGACGCCGTGCACGGCGCGGACGCCCTCGGCCAGCCGCTGCGCCATCTCGTTGGAGTGGCGGGCGTTGCGCAGCCACAGGTCCCTGGCGAGCAGGGCCTCCAGCTGCACCGACACGAAGCGCATCTTGGAGGCGAGCTGCATGGACAGCTTGCGCAGGTGCTTCATCCGGCGGACGGCGTCCTGGTTGATGACGACGACCGCCTCGCTGAACAGGGCGCCGTTCTTGGTGCCGCCCAGGGAGAGGATGTCGACGCCGACGGCGTTGGTGAACGTCCGCATGGGCACGTTCAGGGCGGCCGCCGCGTTGGCTATGCGGGAACCGTCGAGGTGCACCTTCATGCCGTGCGCGTGGGCGTGGTCGCAGATGGCACGGATCTCGTCGGGCGTGTAGAGGGTGCCGAGCTCGGTGCTCTGGGTGATCGAGACGACCTGCGGCATCGCCCGGTGCTCGTCCTCCCAGCCGTACGCCTGCCGGTCGATCAGCTCGGGGGTGAGCTTGCCGTCGGGCGCGGGCACGGTGAGCAGCTTGAGGCCGCCCATACGCTCGGGGGCGCCGCCCTCGTCGACGTTGATGTGCGCGCTCTCCGCGCAGATCACCGCGCCCCAGCGGTCGGTGACGGCCTGGAGTGCGACGACGTTCGCGCCGGTGCCGTTGAAGACGGGGAACGCCTCGGCGGTGGCACCGAAGTGGCTGCGGATGATCCGCTGCAGGTTCTCGGTGTACGCGTCCTCGCCGTACGCGACCTGGTGCCCGCCGTTGGCCAGGGCCAGGGCGGCGAGCACCTCCGGGTGGGCCCCGGCGTAGTTGTCGCTGGCGAAGCCGCGGACCTCCGGGTCGTGATGGCGCCGTGCGTCGGTCTTCGGGTGGTTCACGGCTTGTCGGTCAGCCACAGACGTTTTCCGTTCACTTCGGCGGCGGGCTTCTCCCAGATCCCGGCGATCGACTCGGCGAGGTCCGTGACGTCCGTGAAGCCCGCGAACTTCGCGTTGGGTCGCTCGGCGCGCATCGCGTCGTGCACCAACGCCTTCACCACCAGGATGGCAGCGGCGGACCTGGGGCCGTCGGCGCCCCCGGCCTTGCGGAAGAAGTCGGCCATGGCCAGCGTCCACGCCTCGGCGGCGGCCTTGGCGGCGGCGTAGGCGGCGTTGCCCGCGGTGGGCTTGCTCGCGCCCGCGGCACTGATCAGGACGTAGCGGCCGCGGTCGCTGCGCTGGAGGGCCTCGTGGAAGGCGAGGGTGGTGTGCTGCACGGTGCGGATGAGCAACAGCTCCAGGAAGTCCCAGTCGTCGAGGCTGGTCTTGGTGAAGGTCTCGCTACCGCGCCAGCCGCCGACCAGGTGGACGAGCCCGTCGACGTGGCCGAAGTCCTTCTCGATGTGGGTGGCCCAGTCGTGGGTGGACTGCAGTTCGAGCAGGTCGACGGTCTCACCGGTGACAGTGGCACCGCCGGACGCGTAGCGGGCCGCGTCGACGGCCTCCGCGAGCCGCTCGGGGTCGTTGTCGGCGGCGACGACGGTCGCGCCCGCCTCGGCGAGCCTGAGCAGTGTCGCCCGACCGGCGGGTCCGCCCGCGCCGGCCACCGCGATCACCGCACCGCTGAGAGCTCCGTTCCCCGCCATGGTCCTCGCCTCCTGAGCAGTGTTCTGTTCGCGGTCGCTCACGCGGCGACCCGTTCGGCGTTCTCCGCCGTGATGCCCCGGGTGGCGGCGATCACGTTCTTCAGCTTCTTGGAGAGTGCCTCATAGAACATGCTCAGCGGAAACTCGTCCGGAAGCACGTCATCGACGAGCTTTCTCGGTGGCTGGGTCAGATCCAGGGCGTCCGGACCCTTGGCCCAGCGGGAGCCCGGGTGCGGGGCGAGGTAGGTGGAGACCAGCTCGTACCCGGCGAACCAGTGGACGAGCTTGGGGCGGTCGATGCCGTCGCGGTACAGCTTCTCGATCTCGGCGCACAGCTCGTTGGTGACCTGCGGGGCGCGCTGCCAGTCGATGAACAGCTTGTTGTCGGTCCAGCGGACGACGTCGTGCTGGTGCAGGTAGGCGAAGAGGAGCTGGCCGCCGAGGCCGTCGTAGTTGCGGACCCGCTCGCCGGTGACCGGGAAGCGGAACATACGGTCGAACAGCACGGCGTACTGCACGTCACGGGCCTGCGGGACGCCGTCCGCCTCCAGCTTCCCGGCCTCCTTGAAGGCGGTGAGGTCGCAGCGCAGCTCTTCGAGGCCGTACATCCAGAACGGCTGGCGCTGCTTGATCATGAACGGGTCGAAGGGCAGGTCACCGTGGCTGTGGGTGCGGTCGTGGACCATGTCCCACAGCACGAAGGCCTCCTCGCAGCGCTTCTGGTCGTGGACCATCGCGGTGATGTCCTCGGGCAGCTCCAGGCCCAGGATGTCCACGGCGGCCGCGGTCACCCGGCGGAAGCGGGCGGCCTCGCGGTCACAGAAGATGCCGCCCCAGCTGAACCGCTCCGGGGCCTCGCGCACGGCGATCGTCTCCGGGAACAGGACGGCGGAGTTGGTGTCGTAACCGGCCGTGAAGTCCTCGAACTTGATGCCGCAGAACAGCGGGTTGTCGTAGCGGGTGCGCTCCAGCTCGGCCAGCCACTCGGGCCAGACCATGCGCAGCACGACCGCCTCGAGGTTGCGGTCCGGGTTGCCGTTCTGCGTGTACATCGGGAAGACGACCAGGTGCTGGAGGCCGTCCGCGCGGTTCGCGGCGGGCTGGAAGGCCAGCAGCGAGTCGAGGAAGTCCGGCACCGGGAAGCCGCCCTCGGCCCACCGCCGCAGGTCCTTCACCAGCGCCGCGTGATAGTCGGCGTCATGCGGGAGCAGCGGCGACAGCTCCTCGACCGCGTGGACGACACGCCGTACGGCGAGTTCGGCGTCCGCGGGATCCGGGGCGCCCTCGGCCTCGAAGTCGATCGACCCGTCCTTGGACTGCCACGGCCGGATCCGCTCCACGGCATCCTTGAGCGCGGGCCACGCCGGGTGCTCCACCACCCTGGTCGCGGGAGGAACCCGTTCCCCCGAAGCCGCCTGCACAAGAATTTCCGTCATGTCCCATCCTCCACGGGAGAACCTCTCGTAAGCACACCGTATGCATAGGTGGTTTCTCTCAGCAAGCCCGACCTCGGGAAATTATCCTGCACACCCCCACTGGTCACCGAATTTTTTCCGGTTGGCTACGGTGAGACGCATACTTCGGTCAGGTCAATCCCCACAGGACTCGCCCACCCCCGGGTGACCACGGCCGGCGGTGCGGGCCAGGTCCGCCTTGTCGCCGCCCCCGAACTCCCTTGTACGTGCGGGTTCATCGCGGGTCATGGCCGTTAGGCTGCGGGACTGCCGCGCGAACAGTCCGCTCCGGTTTGCGCGCGTGCCGAGCCGCCGTCGACGGAAGCGAGTTGAACCTTGAACTTCCTTACCATCGGTCACCGCGGTGTCATGGGTCTCGAACCCGAGAACACCCTCCGATCCTTCGTCGCCGCCCAGCAGGGCGGCCTCGACGTCATCGAACTCGATCTGCACCTGAGCAAGGACGGCGCCCTCGTCGTCATGCACGACACCGACGTGGACCGTACGACCGACGGCACCGGCCCGATCGCCGAGAAGACCCTCGCCGAGCTGCGCGCCCTGGACGCGGGCCTCGGGGAGCGGGTCCCGGTGTTCGAGGAGGTCCTGGACGCCGTACGGTCGCCGCTGCAGGCCGAGATCAAGGACGTCGCGGCGGCCCGGGCGCTCGCCGAGGTCATGCTCGGGCGTGACCTCGTCTCCCGCGTCGAGGTGTCCTCGTTCCACGACGAGGCGATCGCCGAGATCGCCCGTCTGGTGCCGGGCGTACGGACCGCGCTGATCGCCAGCCGCTACGGCCTCGACATCGTGGAGCGCGCCGTCGAGGCGGATGCCGCGACCGTCTGCCTGAACATCCGCCGGCTCACCCTGGAGATCGTGGAGGAGGCTCGCAAGGCCGACCTCAGGATCATCGGCTGGGTGGTGAACACGCAGGAGCACCTGCGTCTCGTACGGGCCCTGGAGCTGGACGGCGCGACCACCGACTACCCGGAGATCAAACGCACCGGACGCTTCACCGCATGAACGTCACACCAGCGGCTTGACCAGCAGCTCGAACTGCAGGTCGGTGCGCTGCGGGATACCGAAGCGCTCGTCGCCGTACGGGAACGGAGTCATCCGTCCCGTACGGCGGTAGCCGCGCCGCTCGTACCAGGCGATGAGGTCGTTCCGTACGGAGATCACGGTCATGTGCATCTCGGTGACGCCCCAGGTCTCGCGGGCCTGCCGCTCCGCCTCCGTGATGATCACCTTGCCGAGGCCGGCGCCCTGGAGAGCGGGGCTGACCGCGAACATCCCGAAGTAGGCGTGGTCGCCGCGGTGTTCGAGCTGACAGCAGGCGACGAGCTGGCCCGCCTGCTCGACCGTCAGCAGCCGGCTGTCCGGCGACTCGATGACCGCCAGCACGCCCTCCGGGTCGGTCCGCTGCCCTTCGAGGATGTCCGCCTCCGTGGTCCAGCCGGCCCGGCTGGAGTCCCCGCGGTAGGCCGACTCGATCAGCGCGACCAGGGTGTCCACATCGGCGTCGGTGGCCTCGCGGTAGGTGAGTCCGGTGGCGGCGGTGGTCTCCATGGGGCGGCTTCTCCACTTCTCGGCGCGGCTCGGGCACGGACGAGGGTAACCCGCCCATTAGGCTCCGCCGCATGGTGCACGTACTGAGCGGCCGGACCCTCCTCCGCCCCACCGATCCCGAACGCTCCCGCCGCTTCTACGGCGAGCAGCTGGGCCTCGCCGTCTACCGCGAGTTCGGTACGGGATCACAGCGCGGCACGGTCTACTTCCTCGGCGGCGGGTTCCTGGAGGTCTCCGGGCGGTCGGACACGCCGCCGTCCCCGGCCGTGCAGCTGTGGATGCAGGTCGAGGACGTGTCCGCGGCGCACGACGAGCTGCGGGACAAGGGCGTCGAGATCGTGCGGCCGCCGGTGAAGGAGCCGTGGGGTCTGATCGAGATGTGGATCGCGGATCCGGACGGGACGCGGATCGTACTGGTGGAGGTACCCGCGGACCATCCGCTGCGGTACCGGCCCGGGATCTGAGTCACCGGGGGCGGTGCGGGTCGGTTCCCGGAAGCCGGCCGAGGTCAGCTGGTCGAGCATCGTGCGGTCGGCGGCCGGTTCGCCGGCGAGGAGCCAGGGCTCCAGGGCCTCGCCGTACTCGGCCGGGTCGAGGTCGATGTGCAGATTGCCGATGCCGGCGAGGCCTGTGGCCCGGGTGCGGCGTTCGAGGCGGCCAGGGCGGTGTCGACCTCGATCAAGCCGAGGCGTGCAGGACGGCAGGTCGGCCACCCGCGCGATGAGGATCGCCTCCGTGTCCCCAGACGGGTGCCGGATGGCCACGACCCGGGGGCGGGCTTAGCGTGCTGGAGGGGGCTTGCTGTGGAAGGAGCGCCATGAAGCTCGACAAGCCGGTGAACGGCGGGCCCTGCTGGGCCGAGGTGGGTACCCCTGATCTCGAGGCGGCCAAGCGGTTCTACTCGGCCCTGTTCGGGTGGCGTGAGGAGACGGACAGCCGGGAGGAGATGGGCGGGTACACGATCGCCAGCCTGGCGGACGCCCCGGTCGCCGGGCTCGTGCCGTTGGACGACGCGTCGCAGCCCGTGACCTGGTTCGTGTCGTTCGCCGTGGCGGACGTCGACGCCGCCGTGGAGAAGGTGAAGTCGGCGGGCGGCTCCGCGGTGTTCGCGCCCGGGGACGTCCCGGGCATGGGCCGCTTCGCGTCCGTCACCGACCCGCAGGGTGCCGGCTTTCATCTGTGGCAGGCCCAGGGGTTCGAGGGCGCGGGCCTGCTCAACGTCCCTGGTTCGCTGGGGTGGGTGGAGCTGCTGACCCGTGCCCCGGAGGAGGCGAAGGCCTTCTACACGACCGTGTTCGGCTGGACCGTCAACACCTCGGCGCACTACACGCAGTGGGGCATCGACGGCGCCGACTTCGGCGGCATGGTGAGGATGGACGACAAGTTTCCGCACGAGGTGCCGGCCCACTGGCTGCCGTACTTCGCCGTGGCGGACGTGGACACCTCCGCGGCCCAGGCGACCGAGGCGGGCGGCACCATTCTGATGGAGCCCGTCTCCGTGCCCGAGGGGCGGCGGATCGCGGTGCTGCGGGATCCACAGGGGGCGATGTTCGGCGTGTACCGCAGGGCCGGCGAAGGCTGACCGGCACCATCATTCCCATCGTCGGAGCCACCAAGGAGTCCCAGCTCGCCGACAACCTCGGCTCCGTCGACGTCCGGCTCGACGCGGAGGCCGTCGCCCGCCTCGACGAGGTGAGCGCGGTGCCGCTCGGCTTCCCGCACGACTTCGTCCGGGACCCGGGCGTCGTGAAGACCATCTACGGCGACCGCTGGTCCGAGATCGACGACCGCCGTTCCACCTACCGCCGCACCGCCACCGAGATCCTCTAGCGCTCCCCCGCCAGCGGTGTCACCACCACCCGGTCGACGACCGGCGCGTACGCGGAGCGCTGACCGAGCCCGTTCCCGGGCTCCCCGTCGAAACCGGGGAGTTCGTCGGCGGTGAAGGTGATGGTGTTGGCGCCCGCACGCAGGGTGACGGGGACGGTGCGGGTGCGGAAGGCGTTGAAGTGGAAGGTGGTGGGGAACAGGACGCGGTGCGGGGCGGCGCCGTTGACGGCGATGTCCGCGTGGCGGCAGACCGGGTCCGGGTTGTAGTGGGTGGCGGGTGCCTGCTCGCCGTTGGAGTAGCGGATCGTCAGGGCGTGACGTCCGGCGCGGTCCGCCGTCACCGTCAGCGTGAGCCCGTTCCCTGGGCCGCCGCCGATGCCGTCCACGGCCTTGCCGCCGGTGGCGTAGGGGTACGCGATCACCTTCGCGGCGCCGGTCAGGACTCCGCCCTCGGCGGCGTACGCCGTGCTGGGCAGCAGGCCTCGGGACGGTCCGACGCGCAGCCGGTCCAGGACCAGGCGTTCCGACGTTCCGGTGACGGTGACCTTGTTGATGCCGCCGGTCAGGAAGAGCGCTGCGGCGCCGTCCTCGACCCGGGCCACCTCCTCGCCGTCGACCGCCAGCACGCCCTCGCCGGGCCCGAGCCGGTCGACGGTGACGGTCGCCTCGCCGTCGTCGTCGGCGTGGATCCAGAAGGTGGCGGTGCCGCCGCGGGGCAGTACGGCGGTGCCGGGGCCGGAGGCGCCGAGGTGGGCGTGGCTGATGCGGGCGCCGTCGCGCAGGTCCGCGTACTCGGCGTCGTACAGCGCCGGGCCGTCGCCGTCGCGCAGGGCGAGGTCGAGCCGGTCGACGACGGCGTCGCCCTTGGTGACACCGAGGTCGGGGTCCTGGGCGGCGAGCGTGATCCGGTGCTGCCCCGCGGCGAGTCGAAGCTCCGTGCCGGAGTGGCCCCAGACCGCCCACTTGTAGCCGAGGGGCAGCAGCAGCTCGCGCGGGCTCTCGCCGTCCACGCGCAGGAAGACGTTGGTGGGGCCCTGGTCGCGCACCAGGTCGGCCTGGTTGTGGGAGTTGGCGTAGACGCGCAGGTCGTACGTGCCGTCCTGCGGGACCTCGACGTCGAAGGCGAGCACCCCGTCGGAGCCGGTGCGCAGGCCGCCTACGTGGTAGCCGCCGGAGGTCGCGAACCTGTCGACGGCGGACGGGGATCCCTCGGGCCCGTTCTTCGAGTAACCGCCGCCGGTATAGGTCGCGTCCTCGGCCTCGTACGTCCGCCGCCAGGCGACCGAGGGCGGCAGGGGCACGGCTCCGTTGCCGCTGGGCGAGACGGTCACCTGGTAGGCGGACATCGCGTCGAGGTCGGTCAGCGGTAGCGTCACCCGCCCGTCCACGACGGCGAGTTCGATGTCCCGCAGGCGCAACGGCCGGTCACAGGGGCCGACTTGGCCCGTCCAGGGGATCTCTTCCAGGCGCAGATGCGCGGTCGTCCCGAAGACGTCCGTGTCGACCCCCTCGAACGCGAGGTCGGCCGCACCGCCCTGGCCCCCGAACAGCACCCGGGCCTGCCGCTTGACCCGGTCCAGCGCGGCGACGCCCTGGAGGGTGTACTGCACGTTGGGATGCGGCGCGGTGATCCGGACCGTGTTGCCGCTCATCCGGCCATAGGCGTTGAACAGCCACCACTGGCCGTTGCCCTTGCCGACCTCGACCGCCGAGTCGTTGAGGTTGCCGGCGATGTTCCAGTACGCCAGGTCGGCGTCGACCTTGGACTCCTCGATCGCGGCGATCCACTGCACCATCTGCCCCGGCACGGACAAGTGGTAGTTGTGCGCGTACTCGTTGAGGTTGACGGGCAGCGGCCCGATGCCCAGCTCCCGCTCCCACTCCCGGTACTTGGCGACGCTCGTGCGCACCTCGGCGGGCGACGACAGCTCATGCCAGGTGATCACGTCGGGCAGGACGCCCTGCTCCTTCGCGAACTCCAGGAAGCCCCTGACCTCGGGGTAGAGGAGGCTGGTGTTGGGACCGGCGATGCGCGCTTCGGAGTCGAGGCCCTTGATGAGGTGGTACGTCTCCTTCCAGGCCGCGAAGTAGTGGCTCGGGTCGGAGCGCCAGGAGACCCCGTCGTAGCTCCACTCCCCGTCGCCGAACATGTTGCCCTCGGGCTCGTTGAACGGCACGTACACGACGTGGGACTTCAACTCGCCCAGCGTCAGGACGTGTCCGACCTGGCGCCGGACGATCTCCTGGAACCCGGCGAGCCGTTCCGCGCCGGTGGCACCGGGCCACTCGTAGGGAAAGCCGCGGTAGAAGTCGGGCAGGTAGACGTAGACATCCCTGCCGCCCGCCGCGACGAAGGACGGCAGGATCTCCAGGGCGTCGCCGCCGGGGTGCTGGACGCCGTCCTGGGCCTTGGTGGTGACCGTGCGGACGTACATGCCCTCGACGACGGCACGGCTGGGGACGCCGTCGCCGTACAGGCCGTAGAGGGTGCCGCTCGCGCCGCCGTGGAAGGGGCCCGTCTCCGTGCCGAGGTCGACGGTGAGCTTCTCGGGAACTTCGGCTGCCACGGCATCCACTCTTTCGTCCGGCGTCCGGCATGTCGTACACGGTCCGGTGCTCCGAACCGGCCCGCACGAACGTAGGAAGGGTGCCCGGGCCGCGTCAATGGGTGATCAAGCTCCGAAACTTCCGGAGTTCACGGGACGGCCGTTCACCTGCCGTGCTCCGTCGAATGCTCCCCGTTTGCACCCTTGCGCTCGCGTGGGCGCCGCGTGACCGGGGCATCGACGGACTGTCCGACACCGTCGAGCGGGGAGGTGCGCGTGCACGGACCGGCTTCGCCCGGCTGGCTGCTGGTCGCGCTGTGTGCGGCGACCGGGGCCTACTGCCTGCTGCGGATGCGCAGCAGCGTCGAGGAGCAGCGCCGGGCCGCGGGCGGCGAGGCGCTGATGGGGTTCGGGATGGCGGCGATGGCCGTGCCCGCCGTCGTGTTCACCCCGCCGTCGTGGGCCCTGTCCGGCTACGCGGTCGTGTTCGGCGCGGCCGCGCTGCGCGCCCTGTGGGCGGCCCGGTCGAGCGCGCACCACCTGCATCACCTGGTGGGCGCCGTGGCCATGGTCTACATGGCGGTCGCGATGGCCGCCGCGCCCGGTCAGGGGCACGGGCACGGTTCCGGGACACCGCTGATGACGGGGGCGCTGCTGCTGTACTTCATGGGGTACGTACTGCTGTCCGGGGCGCGTCTTGTGCCCGTCGCCGACGGTGGCGGGAGCGTCGGCTGGGGCGACCGGCCGGAGGTGGCGCGGGCCTGCCGGCTGACGATGGGGATCGCCATGGTGGCGATGCTGCTGACGCTCTGAGGGCCGCCGGTACCTCACCGTGGTCTGCGTCACTTTGCCGCGGCGGTCCGTACCCGTGAGCGGTGCCGCGCTCATAGGGTGCTCCCCATGATGGTCCCCGCGGCACTGATGCTGCTCGGCGCGCTGACCGCCGTCGTCGCTCCCCGGCTGCTCGCCCGGACCGACTGGCCGGACCGTGAACCGGTGGTCGCCCTGTGGATGTGGCAGTGCGTGATCACGGCCGTCCTGCTGTGCGCCGCACTGTCGATGACGCTCAGCGCGGCGGCCGCCTGGCAGGCGGTGCGCGGCCATGTGTTCGCCCCGGCACCGAGTGCCGTGGTGGAGGCGTACGCGCTCGGGGTCGGTGGTCCGTGGGCTGCGTCGACCGCGGTGGCGCTCGCGTGCGGCGGGCTGTGGAGTGCCGCGATGCTGGTCCGGGAGGTCGCGCGGGCGCGGACCCGGCGTCGGCTGCGGCGGGCCGAACTCCTCGTCCACGCCCCGCAGTTGCCCGGTGAGCAGCCCGGCAGTGAGCGGCTGGTGATCCTGGAGGGCGAGCGGCCCGACGCCTGGTGGCTGACCGGTCCGGCGCCCCGGCTGGTCATCACCACGGCCGCGCTGCGCCGTCTCAAGGGGCGGCAGCTGGATGCCGTACTCGCGCACGAGCGGGGGCACGCCCGGGCGCGGCACGACTGGCTGCTGAACTGTTCGGCCGCGCTGGCCCACGGGTTTCCGCAGGTGCCGGTGTTCGCCGCGTTCCGCGACGAGATGCACCGGCTGGTCGAACTCGCCGCCGACGACATGGCGTCCCGCCGCTTCGGCCGGCTCACGACCGCGCTCGCGCTGGTCGAACTCAACGAGGACCGGGGCGTGTTCGGCCCCTGCCCGACCCCGCAGGCGCAGGTGCCGGACCGGGTGCACCGGCTGCTCACGCCCCCGGACCGGCTCACGGCGGCCCGTCGGCTGCGGCTGACGGCGGCGGCCGCCCTGGTTCCGGTCGTGCCGGTACTGGTCGCGTTCGTACCGGGGCTGCGGGCCCTGGGATAGCGGGTACTCGGTCGGCGTCCCGTCCCGGGATTGGCCTCTCGCCCCACTGGTCGGCGAGGATCGCACTATGCACACCCAGACCGTCGACGCCCCACCCCGACCGTCCGACCGTCGCACCGCGCACCGTGCCACCGGAGTCCTGGGGCTGTGCTCGGTGCTGCTGCTCGCCCTGGTCACGGTCAGATGGCACCCGCTGATCGAGCTCGACGGCGACGTCGCCGACACCACGCACCGCTGGGCGGTCGACGCGTCCGGGGTCACGCAGGCGTTCCGTATCCTCACGGACTGGGTCTGGGACCCGTGGACGATGCGCATCCTGTGCGCGGCGGTGGTGATCTGGCTGTGGTGGCGCCGCTCGGCGCGCCGGCCGGCAGTGTGGCTGGCGGTCGCCACCACCGTGGGCACCCTCCTCCAGCAGGGCCTCAAGGCAGCGGTGAACCGCCCCCGCCCCGTCTGGCCCGACCCCGTCGACTCCGCCCACTACGCGGCATTCCCGTCCGGCCACGCCATGACGGCCACGGTCGTCTGCGGCCTGCTCCTGCGGCTGCTGCACCACTACGGCGTGGGCCGCGCACTGTGGCGTACGGCGGTGCTGGTTGCCGCCGTCTCCGTGATCGGCGTGGGCATGACCCGCGTCTGGCTGGGCGTCCACTGGCTCTCGGACGTGGTCGGCGGCTGGCTCCTGGGCGCGACGCTGGTGGCACTGGCGGTGACGGTGTCCGGGCGGTGGCGGGTACGGGAGTGACGAACCGGTCGTCCACCGGCTGCTGCCCCGCCCGGGACATAAGATCCACCCATGACTGCTGTCCTGTTCGACTTCTCCGGCACGCTCTTCCGTATCGAGTCCGCCGAGTCCTGGCTGCGGGAGACCCTCCGGGAAGCCGGAATCCCGCTGCCCGAGGCCGAGCTGGGAGAGGCGGCGGAGGCGCTGGAGAGAGTGGGAGCCCTGCCCGGCGGGGCGGCGCCGGCGCGGGTGCCCGAGGACGTCGCCGGAGCATGGGGAGTACGGGACAAGAGCGCGGAGCTGCATCGGGCCGCGTACACCGGGCTCTCCCGGCACGTGCCGCTGCCCGACCCGGCATTGCACGACCTGCTCTACGACCGCCATATGACACCGGCCGCGTGGGAGCCGTATCCCGACGCCCCGGAGGTGCTCCGCACCCTGCGCGAGTGCGGGATCGGCGTCGGCGTGGTCAGCAACATCGGCTGGGACCTGCGCCCGGTGTTCCGGGCACACGGGCTCGACCCGTACATCGACTCCTACGTGCTGTCGTACGAGCACGGCATCCAGAAGCCCGACCCCCGCCTGTTCGCGACCGCCTGCACGGCACTCGGCGCCGAACCGGACGACGTCCTGATGGTCGGCGACGACCGGCGGGCGGACGGCGGCGCGGCGGCCCTGGGATGCGCGGTGCACTTCGTGGACCATCTGCCGGCAGCGCAGCGGCCGGACGGGCTGCGGCCGGTGCTGGAGCTGGTGGACCCGGCCGCGCGGGCGAAGCGGTAGCCCCGGACCACCCTCTGAGAATGCTCGCCCGCCTCGGACGATCCCCCGCGTCGCCCGAGGCAGACGGCAGCCCTGACCAGGCCTTTCAGAAGCCTGGTCGAACGCGCTGAGTATAGTTGGCTGATAGCCAGTCAACGCAGGAGTTACAGCATGTCCCCGCGCAGCGCCTCGGTCAATGAAGAGTTGCGACGGCGTTCCCGGGAACGGCTTCTGCAGGCGGCGCTCGAGTTGGTCGACGAGCACGGCTACGAGGCGACGACGCTCGGGGACATCGCGGACCGGGCCGGCTCGGCGCGCGGCCTGGTGTCGTACTACTTTCCCGGCAAACGCCAGCTCGTGCAGTCCGCCGTGCACCGGCTGATGCACCGCACGCTGGAGGAGGCCCTGGAGCGGGAGCCCCGCACCGAGGACGGCCGGGAGCGGATGGCCCGGGCCATCGACGCGGTCCTGGGGCTCGCCCGCGACCGGCCCGTGCTGATGCGGCAGCACATGGCCGGGATCCTGCAGGGCGAGGGCCTGGTGCCGTGCCCGGAGCAGCGGCGGCTGGCCGAGCTGCTGCGGGACACCTGCGTCCGCCACGGCTCCCGGGACGTCGACGCCGACTACCCGATGCTGCGCGCCCTGCTCATGGGCTCGGTCTACGCGGCGCTGGTGCCCGGCGTTCCGATGCCCCTGCCGGTGCTGCGGGCCGAACTGTTCAAGCGCTACCGGCTGGACTGGGAGCTCGGGGTCCCGCCGGACGCCGACACCGGCTCCGGCGGGACGTGCGACACCGATCTGTCGCGGTTCTTCGCGACCGGCTACCGCCCGGACGGCCAGCCGAAGTAGTCCGGCTGCGTCTGGACGTTGAGCTCACTCAGGCGGACCCATCGTGCCGGGTCCGTGCGCCGGTCGTTTATCTTCAGGACATCGAAGCCCTTGGCCATGTCGTTCGAGTAGATGTAGCCGTTGTAGTAGTACGCCGACCAGGAGCCGCCGGTCCGGATCGCGTCGGTGGTCAGCGGGCCGCGCTCGAAGTAGGCGATCTCCTTCGGTCGCGCCGAGTCGGTGAAGTCCCAGACGGAGACGCCGCCCTGGTACCAGGCCTGGACCATGAGGTCCTTGCCCTTGACCGGGATGATCGAGCCGTTGTGGGCCACGCAGTTCTCGGTGGCCGCCTGGTGGCGGGGGATCTTGTAGTAGCTGCGGAAGACGAGCTTGCGGCTGTCGCCCTTGCCGACAATGTCGTAGATGCCGTCGGCACCGCGGTTCGGGCCGATCTCCGCGTTGCAGGTGGCCGCGCCGCCGCCGCCCAACTCGTCGGTGAACACGACCTTGTTGGCCTTCTGGTTGAAGGTCGCCGAGTGCCAGAACGCGAAGTTGACGTTGTCCTGGACCTGGTCGATGACCTTCGGGTGCTCGGGGTCCGCGATGGAGAACAGGATGCCGTCGCCCATGCAGGCGCCCGCGGCCAGGTCCTTCGAGGGCAGCACCGTGATGTCGTGGCAGCCGGTGGTCCTGGACACGCCGGGGTTGGTGGGCGAGCCCGGGTTGCCGCCGCCGTCCGGCCCCTCACCGGGGAACAGGACGGGGAAGCCCACCACGGCCGCCTTCTCCGGGGCACTGCGCGGCACCTTGATGACGGAGATGCCGTCGTGCGGCGGCCGGCAGTCCGGGTAGGTCGCGTTGGGCGAGTACGAGGAGACGTAGATGTAGACGTTCCTGCGCTCGGGCACCAGCGTGTGGGTGTGCGAGCCGCAGGCGGTCTCGACGGCGGCGACGTACTTCGGGTTCGTCTTGTCGCTGATGTCGAAGACCTTCATGCCCTCCCACGACGACTTCTCGGTCGCGGGCTGCGTGGTGCTGTTGCAACTGCTGTCGCTGCGCGAGGAGTCGGTGGACAGGAACAGCAGGTTGCCGGAGACGGAGATGTCGTTCTGCGAGCCGGGGCAGAGGACCTGGGCGACCGTCTTCGGGGCCTTCGGGTTGCTGATGTCGAAGATGCGGAAGCCGTCGTAGTTGCCGGCGTAGGCGTACTTGCCCTGGAAGGCGAGGTCGGAATTGGTGCCGGGAAGTAAGTCCTTGGGGATGTTGGTGAGGTGCTGGATGTTGGCGGAGTGGACGATCTCGTCCTGGCCGGGTATCTCACCGTCCGCCACGGCTTCGCGCACCTCGGCCTGAGTCTTCTCGGAGACCTCCTTCTGCGCGGCCGGCGCGTCCCCGGGGTCGGGGGTCGCGATGGCCGGCTGGGCCGTGAAGAGCGCGGCCACGAGTCCGGCGGCGGCCGCCGCAACTCCCAGCCGTCTGCGTCTGGTCCGGGGATTCTTCAACAGGATCACTGCTTCCTCCCTTGTGCCGTTCGCTCTGGAACGGTGCACGCACGCCCGAGTATCGTCGTCGGCATGCACATATCAACAGGGGGCAATGAACATGTAACGAGGACGCTCCTGCGCCGGGCGCCCTTCACCGCGGCCTCGCTGGCCGTCCTGGCGGTGCTCGGGCTCGGGGGCTGCGACTCCGGTTCCGGCCCCAAGTCCGCGGCGGCGACCGGGCCTTCGGTGATCGCACCGGGCAAGCCGGGCGAAGCCAACCGGACCCTGTCCGCTCAGGACGCCGCCGAGCAGCGTGCCGAGGACGACTCCCCCAACTCGGCGGACGTCGCCTACGCGCGCATGATGATCGTGCACCACGCCCAGGCCCTGGAGATGACCGAACTCGTCCCGGATCGCGCCGGGTCGACACAGGTGAAGCGTCTCGCCGAGCGGATCGCCGCTGCTCAGGGGCCCGAAATCACGGCGATGAAGGGCTGGTTGAAGACCCACGGCGAAGAGGAGAAGGGCAGCGGACACGAGCACACCACGATGCCCGGGATGGCGGCCGAGGCACAGCTCGACAAGCTGCGCGAAGCGCAGGGGAAGGCGTTCGACCTGCTCTTCCTCTCCCTGATGATCACCCATCACGAAGGGGCGATCACCATGGCCACGGACGTGAAGGCGCAGGGCAACAACATCCAGGTCGAGGAGATGGCCGACGACGTGGTCGCCCAGCAGACGAGCGAGATCTCCCGGATGCGCGACATGACGTAGGCGTCGTCACGACCTTGCTCGTAACGGCCTTGTTCAGAGCCGGGCATGACGTGGCGTCAGAAATCCCGCGTCCCGCGCCTGCGCGATCAGCCGGAGCGACCTGCGACGGCTGTGCCCCGTCGCGCACATCACCGCGAGAACGGGGTCGACGCCCTCCTCCTGGGCCTCGCGGTACTCCTGGGCGACGAGCCACCGCCCCTCGATGCCGCGCGGCCACGCCGGCCGGGCGCGCCGCGAACCGACGGCCTCCTCCGCGCCGTACGGCCCGGACTCCGGCCCGCACGCCTCGGACAGCGGCTCCTCGATCCAGTCGGCGAGCACCGCCAGATCGTCGAGGGACAGCGCGGGCTGCGCCCTGACGTCCTCGATGGAGACACAGCCGTCCGCCGCCACGGCGAGCGCGTCGACCCGGGCACCGTCCGTGAACGCCAGCCGGACATGGAACCAAGAGGTCGCGCCCTCGCCCTCCCGCACTTCCCACGCGGGCCACACGGACACACTGCCGTCCATCGGACAACGATCAGAAAGATTAAGAAAGGATGCTTCCAGCACACACGCAACGTAACCGCATGATCACACCCGATGAGAACGGACACGCATGCGTGCGCTCCGCCTGCACCCTGTCAGCGGAGCACCGGCGGTGCGATGCTGGAGGCATCAGCGATCTCCCCTGAATCCCCAGGGATCTCTCGGGTAAGGAGTTCCGCCGTGCTGCATGTCGCCGTCGTCGGCTCCGGGCCTAGCGGGTGCTACACCGCCCAGAGCCTCGTCCAGCAGGACTCCGGGACGCTCGTCGACGTCCTGGACCGCCTGCCGTGCCCGTACGGCCTGGTGCGGTACGGGGTGGCGCCGGACCACGAGAAGATCAAGTCCCTCCAGAACAATCTGCGGACGGTGCTGGAGCACGAGCGGGTGCGGTTCCTCGGCGGCGTCCAGGTAGGCCCGGGCGGGGTACCGACGGCCCGGCTGCGGGAGCTGTACCACGCGGTGGTGTACTGCGTGGGCGCCGCCACCGACCGGCGGCTGGGTATCCCCGGCGAGGATCTGCCGGGCAGCTGGTCGGCGACCGAGTTCGTGTCCTGGTACAGCGCGCATCCGGATGCCCTCGACGACGGTTTCGTGCGGGGGGCGCGCTCGGCGGTGGTCATCGGCGTCGGGAACGTCGCGGTGGACGTGACGCGAATGCTGGCGCGGGGCACGGCGGAACTGAGCTCCACCGACATGCCGCAGGCGGCGCTCACCGCGCTGGGCGCGAGCCGGGTGAGCGACATCAGCATGGTGGGCCGGCGCGGCCCCTCACAGGCCCGGTTCACCACGAAGGAGCTGCGCGAGCTGGACACGCTGCCGGACACCGAGGTGACGGTGGATCCGGCGGAGTCGACGATGGACCCGGCGTACCTCGATCCCGCCGGGCTGCCCGCACCGCAGCGCCGCAACGTGGACGTAGTGCGCGGCTGGGCCGAGACCCCGCCCCGGGACGCCCGCCACCACATCCGGCTGCGCTTCTTCCTGCGCCCCGTCGAACTGCTCGCCGACGAAGGGCACGTGGGCGCGGTGCGCTTCGAGCGGACGGCACCCGATGAACACGGCGGGGTGACGGGCACCGGCCAATACGAGGACATCGAGGCGCAGTTGGTGCTGCGCTCGGTGGGCTATCGCGGCGTACCCCTGGAGGGCCTGCCGTTCGACGCGACGACCGGCACCGTGCCCCATCTCGCCGGCCGCGTACTGCGCGAGGGCGTCATCACGCCGGGCGAGTACGTGGCCGGCTGGATCAAGCGGGGCCCCACAGGCGTCATCGGCACCAACCGCCCCTGCGCCAAGGAAACGGTGACATCACTGCTCGAGGACGCCTCCGTGCTCGTACGAAAGGACGTACCCGGGGAACCGCTCGCCGAGCTTCGGGCCGAGGGTGTCGAGCCGGTCGAGTGGACGGGCTGGTGCGCCATCGAGCGGGCGGAGGCACACCTCGGGGCGTCGCTGGGCCGAGGCGTGGTGAAGCTCCCCGACTGGGAGTCACTACTGACCGCCGCGCACGACAACGCCCTTTAGGGGCAACGGCACGCAGACACGAACCAGCAACACCCCCGAAATCAACAAACTGTTCAACCCGCCTACGGTCTCGGACATGGCCCAAACCACCCCCGTACACCCCGTCGACGAAGTCCCACCCGCCCGCCACCTCGCCGCCTTCGGCCTCCAACACGTACTCGCGATGTACGCCGGCGCCGTCGCCGTCCCCCTGATCGTCGGGGGCGCGATGAAACTCCCGCCCGCGGACCTGGCGTACCTGATCACCGCCGACCTCCTGATATGCGGCATCGCGACCCTCATCCAGTGCGTCGGCTTCTGGCGCTTCGGCGTCCGACTGCCGATCATGCAGGGATGCACCTTCGCCGCCGTGTCACCGATGGTGCTCATCGGCACGACCGGCGGCGGACTGCCCGCGATCTACGGCTCGGTGATCGTCGCAGGGCTCGCGATCATGCTGCTGGCACCGGTGTTCGGGAAGCTGCTCCGCTTCTTCCCACCCCTCGTCACCGGCACCGTGATCCTGATCATCGGCCTCTCACTGCTGCCGGTCGCGGGCAACTGGGCGGCGGGCGGCGTCGGTTCGGCGGACTTCGGTGAACCGAAGAACCTCGCCCTGGCCGCCTTCGTGCTCGCGGTGGTGCTGGGCGTGCAGCGGTTCGCGCCGGTGTTCCTGAGCCGGATCGCGGTGCTGATCGGCATAGCGGTAGGGCTCGCGGTGGCGGTTCCGTTCGGGTTCACGGACTTCCGCGGGGTCGGGAACGCCGACTGGGTCGGGATCAGTACGCCGTTCCACTTCGGGGCGCCCACCTTCGAGTTCTCGGCGATCGTGTCGATGCTGGTGGTGGCGCTGGTGTGCATGACCGAGACGACCGGGGACTTCATC
This sequence comes from Streptomyces dysideae, assembly GCF_001514305.1. GTDB lineage: Bacteria > Actinomycetota > Actinomycetes > Streptomycetales > Streptomycetaceae > Streptomyces > Streptomyces dysideae. Next base: position 219,639 of record NZ_KQ949085.1, on the reverse strand, counting down.
GCGGTCGGTGAGATGACCGGCCGCAAGGTCTCGCCGCGCTCACTCTCGGACGGCCTGCGCGCCGACGGTCTGTCGACCGTGCTCGGCGGCGTGTTCAACACCTTCCCGTACACGGCGTACGCCCAGAACGTGGGCCTCGTCGGCATGACGCGGGTGCGCAGCCGCTGGGTGGTCGCCACCGCGGGCGGCATTCTCGTGCTGCTGGGTCTGCTGCCCAAGCTGGGCGCGGTGGTCGCCGCGATACCGGCGCCGGTGCTGGGCGGTGCGGGCCTGGTGATGTTCGGGACGGTCGCCGCGAGCGGTCTGCGGACCCTCGCCGAAGTGGACTTCACGGGCAACAACAACCTGACGGTGGTGGCCGTCTCGGTGGCCATGGGCGTGCTGCCGGTCGGGGTGCCGACGGTCTACGAGAAGTTCCCGGACTGGTTCCAGACGGTGATGAACAGCGGCATCAGCGCGGGCTGCCTGACGGCGATCGCGCTGAACCTGCTCTTCAACCACCTTCCGGGGAAGGCCGGTTCAGGTGCTGCCGAGGCGGACGGCCTGGCGGGCGGCGGCATCGAGAAGGGCGTCGAGAAGTCCCGGGAAGAGGCCGTCTAGGTCGTCCCTGCGCAGGCCGTTCATCTTGGCCGTGCCGCGGTAGATCTGCCGGATCACCCCGCTCTCGCGCAGCACCCGGAAGTGGTGCGTGGTGGTGGACTTGGTGACGGGCAGGTCGAAGTGCGAACAGGAGAGCTCGTCGCTGACCGCGGCGAGCTCTCGCACGATCCGCAGCCGCATCGGGTCGGAGAGGGCGTGCAGCACGCCCTCCAGCCGGATCTCCTCGCGCGCCGGGTGCGGGAGGTCACGGCTGCTGACAGCGGGGCTGGTCACGGCGGCTCCACTTCGTCGGGACAACTCATTGTACGAGACCTCTCGTAGTTTGACATCTCTCGTACTACGATGCCTATCGTACGAGTCGACCACCGGTCCCGTGACGAAATGGAGTATGCCGTGAGCGCGCTCTTCGAGACCTACACCCTGCGCGACGTGACGATCCCCAACCGGGTGTGGATGCCGCCGATGTGCCAGTACTCCGCCGCACCGGAGGGCCCTGACATGGGCGCCCCCAATGACTGGCACTTCGCGCACTACGCGGCGCGGGCGGCCGGCGGCACGGGTCTGATCATCGTCGAGGCCACCGGCGTGAGCCCCGAGGGCCGGATCTCCCCGTACGACCTCGGGATCTGGAACGGCACCCAGGTCGAGGCGTTCCGCCGGATCACGCGCTTCCTTGTGTCGCAGGGCACGGTGCCGGCGATCCAGCTGGCGCACGCCGGCCGCAAGGCGTCGACCGACCAGCCCTGGAAGGGCGGCGCGCCGGTCGGCCCGGAGGCACACGGGTGGCAGTCGCTGGCGCCGAGCGCGGTCGCGTTCGACGAGCGGCACCCGGTGCCGACCGAGCTGACGGTCGCTCGGATCCAGGAGATCGTCGGCCAGTTCGCCGACGCGGCCCGGCGTGCCCTGGCCGCCGGCTTCGAGATCACCGAGATCCACGGCGCCCACGGCTACTTGATCAACGAGTTCCTCTCCCCGCACTCCAACCGGCGCACCGACGAGTACGGCGGCTCGTACGAGAACCGCACCCGTTTCGCGCTCGAGGTCGTCGACGCCGTACGGGCGGTGTGGCCGGACGACAAGCCGCTGTTCTTCCGTATCTCGGCGACCGACTGGCTGGAGGACGAGGGCTGGACCGCCGACGACACGGTCCGCTTCGCCGCCGACCTGCACGCCCACGGCATCGACCTCCTCGACGTCTCCACCGGCGGCAACGCCTCCGGCGTACGCGTCCCCGTCGGCCCCGGCTACCAGGTGCCGTTCGCCACGCGTGTGAAGGCCGAGACGCCGATGCCGGTCGCCGCGGTGGGTCTGATCACCGACGCCGAACAGGCCGAGAAGATCATCGCCAACGGTGAGGCGGACGCGGTGCTGCTCGGCCGTGAGCTGCTGCGCAACCCGTCCTTCGCCCGTCTCGCGGCGCGCGAACTCGGCGCCGACGTCCATGTGCCGGATCAGTACCACCGCTCCGTCTGATCACCGCATCCGGTCGGGCAGGTAAGGCAGGAGGATCCGCTCCAGGTACGGCAGGGCACGCTGCCCGGACACCGCGAGCGCGATCGCCGCGCCGACGCCGGCCCAGGCGAGAGGGCCGAGCGGTGTGCAGCCGAAGAGGTGGCTGAGGCCGGGCGTCTCGACCAGGACGAAGAGGGCGGCCGCGGAGCCGACGGCGGTGACGCGCACCAGCGGGCTGCCCCGGCGGTCGGCCAGGGTCTGGGCGAGCTGGGTGCCGACCACCGCGCACAGGGCCATCGTGGTCGAGCGGCGGGTCGTGCCCGGGGTGAAGCGGCCGAACAGCCAGGCCGCGGTGGCGCCCAGGGTGGTGGTCAGGGCACGGTGGCGGATCTTGCGGATCAGCGGGGCGCCGAGGAGCGAGGTGCCGAGGGGCTCGGTGCCTTCCGCGAAGGACGCCGCCTCCGGCGATTCGGTGTCCGGCTCCCCCGTGTCCTCGGCCTCCTTCGGTGTCACGGCCACCGCCATCGCCGGGAACAGGTCCGTGAACAGGTTCACGAGCAGCATCTGGCGGGTCGACAGGGGCGCCGCACCCGACAGGAGGGTGCCCAGGATGCCGAAGCCGACCTCGCCGGCGTTGCCGCCGATCAGGATGGCGATGGCGTCGGCGACGCTGTGCCACAGAGCCCGCCCTTCGGCGACCGACTCGATCAGGACGGTCAGGTCGCCGTCGGTCAGGACGAGGTCGGCCGCGTTGCGGGCGGCGGCCGAGCCACGGGCGCTGATGCCGACGCCGATGTCGGCGGCGCGGATGGCCGCGGCGTCGTTGGCGCCGTCGCCGACCATCCCGACCACCCGGCCCGCGTCCCGCAGCGCCTCGACGACCTGGAGCTTCTGCTCGGGCGCGACCCGGGCCACGACGCCCATGTCGCGCAGTATCCGGGCGCGTGCCTCGCGGTCCGCGGACGCCAGTTCGTCGCCCGTGACCACGCCGGTGTCCTTGGGCCAGCCGAGTTCGGCGGCGATCGCCTGGGCGGTCTGCGGGTGGTCGCCGGTCAGCATGACGGGCCGTACGCCTGCCCTGCGCAGGCCCTGGACGAGGGCCGTGGAGGTGTCGCGCGGTACGTCGGCGAGTGCGAGCAGGCCGGTGAACTCCAGCTCCTCCAGGGGCTGTTCGAGGACGTCCGACGCCTTGTCCGCCGGGTCCAGCGGGCGGTGGGCCACCGCCAGGACGCGCAGTCCGTCGCGGGCCAGCGTCTGTGCCGCTTCCGATGCCGCCGGGGGCAGGCCGGGGCAGGCGGGCAGCACCGTCTCGGGGGCGCCCTTGACCACGAGTACGGGGGCGTCGTCCCCGGCCCGGCCGACGGCTGCGGCGTAACCGCGCCCGGCCTCGAAGGGCAGGTCCTCGGTCTGGGTCCACTCCGGGTCGGGGGCGGCGGCGTCCAGGACGGCCTCGTCGGTGGCGTGCACGGGCCGGTCCGAGGCGCCGTTCGGCCGGGGGCAGGCGCGGGCCGCGACCCGCAGCGTGGCACCGCCCTCGTCCGGCGTGTGGACCGTGCCGTCGGCGTCGGTGACCCGCACCAGGCGCAGCCGGTTCTCGGTGAGGGTGCCGGTCTTGTCGAAGCAGATGGTGTCCATCCGGCCCAGCGCTTCCAGGGTGCGCGGGGCGCGGACGAGGACGCCGCGCCGGCTCAGCCTGCGGGCGGCCGCCAGCTGTGCCGCGGTCGCCACCAGCGGCAGCCCTTCGGGGACCGCGGCCACGGCCACCGCGACACCACCGCTCACGGCCCGGCGGATCGGCGTGCCGCGGAGCAGTGACAATCCGGTCACCGCGGCTCCGCCCGCCAGCGTCAACGGCAGTGCCTTGCCGGTGAGCTCCCGCAGCCTGGCCTGCACTCCGGCGGACGGTGGCCGGCGGGCGGCGAGGGCGACGGCCCGGGCGGCCTCGGTCCGCTTGCCGGTGTCCACGACGACGGCCCGGGCCTGTCCGGCCACCACGGTCGTGCCCTCGAACACCATGCAGCGGCGGTCCGGCACGGCGGCGTGTGGAGTCGGGTCGGTCCGTTTGCCGGCCGGCAGTGACTCCCCGGTCAGCGCGGACTCGTCCACTTCGAGGCCGTCCTCCGACAGGAGGCGGGCGTCAGCGGGGACCACGTCGTCCGTGCGGAGCTCGATCACGTCGCCCGGATGGAGCTTGGCCGCGTCCACGAGGTGCGGTCGGGCCGGCGGTTCCTCGTCGGTCACGCGGGCCTTCTGCTTCTGCTCGGCCAGCAGCCCGGACAGCGCCCGCTCGGCGCGCAGCCGCTGTACGCCGCCGATCAGCGCGTTCAGGTCGAGTGCGCCGACGACCAGGAGGGCGTCCACGACGGAGCCGAGGATCGCCTCGGCGGCCGAGCCGACCGCCAGCACCGGGGTGAGCGGGTCGTCGAGCTCGCCGCGTACGGCCCGGGCGAGCTGCCACGGCCCACGCAGCGGTGCCAGCACGGGCTGCCGGCCCAGGGTGCGGGCCATCTCCCGTACCCGGCCGGTGGCCTCCTCGGCCAGGGTCGGCTCCGGGGCCCGCTCGTGCGCCAGCCGGTCGCGGACCTCGGTGGGCTCCAGTTCGTGCCAGGCGACGCGTGGCCTGGGGTGCGGGGCGCGGGCCGCCGCCACGCCGAGGGCCGCCCGGGTCCCGGTGAGCAGGGCCCAGGCCGCGCTCGCGTCGACCGGTGTGTGCCGCAGACCGGGCCATGGTGTGCGGCGCCCGGACTTGCCGACGGCCACGAGGAGCCCGGACAGCGTGGCACCGGACCGGGCCAGGGTCTGCGACCGGTGGCCGACCCCGCGGGCGGCCGGGACCGCCTTGAGCAGCCGCCATACGTCGGCCAGTCCGTGCAGGGCGAGCACGTCGGCACCCCATACGGCGGCCCCGTCCCGGTCGGTGAGGGCGACGGCCACGTCGCCTGCGAGCAGGCCGGTCAGGGTGTCCTCGTCGTCCGCCGCCGGGCGGGCGACCGTGACGACGACGGTGTCCTCGGTGCGCAGAGCTCGTACGACGTCGCTCAGGGACCGCTCGTCGCGCACCACCTGGTCGGCGAGCCCGGTGAAGTCGGCGAGGGCCGGGTCGTCCACCATCACGACGCGCAGCCCCGCACGCCGTGCCGCGTCCAGCACGGCCTCGGCCCACGGATCCGCGCCCGCGCCTGGTGTGCGCAGCGCGCTCGGATGCAGGACGACCGTGTCGGCCATCTCCAGCTGCCGCAGCCGTTCCGTGTCGCGGACGAGGACACCCGAGCGGGACAGGGCCGCGCTCAGTACGGCGTGGAAGGCGGCCGGCCCGTAGCGCGCGGCCTTGGGAGAGCCGGCCAGCACGGCCTCGGCCGCCTCGGTGCCGTCGTGCTTGACCAGCAGGGTGACCACCGCGCCCACCAGGCTGCCGGTCTCGGCGTGCCCGGCGTATTCCTGGGCCGGGGAGGTGCGCAACGGCGGGCGCGGGCAGTGGTCCGCGGGCACACTGCCGTGCTCCGGCACACAGATCTCGTCGTGGACCGCGTCGAACGCGGCCGCGCGAGCCACGGTCTCCGCCAGCTGGAGGCCGCGCAGTGTCCCGTCGAGCACCAGGGAGGTCGGGCTCCGGCCGACACCGTGCGCGGCCGCGTTGGCGACGGCCAGCGCCATGTCCATGCGGGAGCGGCCGATCCGGGCCCGCAGCCAGCCGCGGAACCACGGATTCTCCCGCAGCAGTGTGACCAGCGCGGTCACGGCCCGCGGCGAGGGCGGCAGGCGCAGGGCGTATCCGGCGAACGCGGTCGCGATGCCGGCCGCGTCGGCGGCGAGCGCCGTAGCGGCGGCCCGCGCCCCGGCGGGATCGGCCGGGTGCGCGGGCTCCTCCACCGCCTCGTCCGGCTGGGCCAGACCGTGCCGGGCGGCGAGTTCGGCCGCCTTGGCCACGACCCGGTCGGTGACGGATTCCTCGCTCGCGGCCACCACCAGCCGCCCCAGCCCGCCGTCCCAGTACGCGAGGGCCACATCGGGCCGCTCCGCCAGCGCCGCGGCGACCCGGCGCGCCGCGCGCTCCGTCCCGCCCTCCCGCCGGACCCGGTCCGGCGCCTCGGGCCGCAGGGCGAGGTGTGCCCGGGTACCGGACCGCCAGGGGTGCGGGTGGACGGGCAGCGTGTTGCGGGCGACCCGCACGACACGCAGCGCGGTGTCCGCGCTGCGTACGCCGGCCCGTGCCGTCCCGGCCACCGCTCCGGCGGCGACGCCGACGGCGGGCGCGGCGCCTCTGGCGAGCAGCCGCGGCCCGGCCGCGGCCAGCCCGGCCGCGGCGGCCGCCGGACGAGTGAGCAGTCCCAGAACCATCGCTCGCCCTCAGCCGGCCGTGCTGCCGCGCCGCGCCGTCGATCCGCCGCGGCCGGTGGATGTCGAGCGGCCGGAGGCCGTCTTCTTCTTGCTGGTGGACTTCTTGCTGGTGGACTTCTTGGTCCGGGGCGCGGACGTCTTGGCGCGCGTCCCGGACGACGTGCCCCCGCTCGCGCCGGACGTGCTCTTCTTCTCCCCCGGCCTGGGCTGGGTCAGCCATGCCACGGCCGCGCCCGTGAGGGCGACGGGCCACTCGACGACACCCGCGACGCCGAGCACTCCGGCCCCGGTGTACACAGCGATCCGCCGCCCGCGCGGTGACACGACTCCGACCTTGTCCAGGGTTCCTTCGGCCGCCTTGCCCACCATCTCCGCGCCGGGCACCCTCCGCAGCGCCGAGGCCGCGGTGCGCAGCGGCTCGGGGAGGGTCGTCGACGACGGCTGCTGCGTTTCCATGACTCGCTCCACCTCGTGTGACATCGCCTTCTGTGCGGACCGGGTTCCCGCAATACGAGGTGTCATCCGCCCCGGGGGTGACCGGTGGCGGGACCGGCCGCGTCGGCCGGGAAGACCGCGGTGGCCGGAGGCGCGTGCCCCCGGCCCACACGACGATCCGGGGGGGTCAACCGGTCGTGCACGCCGTCCCGTTGAGTGTGAAGGCGCCCGGCGCCGCACTGTTCCCGGTGTGGTTCGCCTGGTAGCCGACGCTGACGCTCGCCCCCGGGGCGAGCGTGCCGTTGTACGAGGCGCTGGTCGCCGTCACCGCGCCGGAGGCCGGCGTGTACGTGGCTCCCCAGCCGTTCGTGATCGTCTGGCCGGCGGGCAGGGTGAAGCCGAGCTGCCAGCCGTTGATCGCTGTCGTGCCCGTGTTGGTGATCGTCACGGAGGCGGTCAGGCCCGTGTTCCAGGCGTTGGTGGTGGCGGTCACCTTGCAGGCGCCGGGCTGCGGCTGGGGTGCGGGGCCGCCGCTGTCCAGGCCGAAGAAGGTGAGGGCCCGGGCCGCCATGCCGTAGCTGTACAGGTTGTGGCCGACGCCCTGGAGGCTGATGGCCTCGACCGGCGCCCGGTCACCGATGCCGCCGTAGCGGGTGCGGGTCCAGCCGGACTGGGGCGAGTCCGTGGCGGCCGGGGTCTGGGCGACGCCCTGGACATTCGTCCACTGCTTGATCATCTCGCCGAAGTTGGGGTAGCGCAGGACGTCGTCCTCGGTGCCGTGCCACAGCTGCATGCGCGGCCGGGGTCCGGTGTAGCCGGGGTAGGCGCCCCGCACCAGGTCGCCCCACTCCTGCGGGGTGCGGGTCACGGTGCCGTTCGCGCAGGCGCTGTTCCACTCGGAGCCGTCGGTGGTGGCGAAGCAGCCGAAGGGGACGCCCGAGAAGGCGGCGCCCGCGGCGAAGACGTCGGGGTAGTCGCCGAGCAGGACGTTGGTCATCATCGCGCCGGAGGAGATGCCGGTGGCGAAGACCCGGCTGGTGTCGGCGTCGTAGGTGCGCGTGACCCAGTCGACCATGGACTTGATGCCGACCGGGTCGCTGCCGCCGTCGCGCTTCAGCGCCTGCGGCGAGGCCACGTCGAAGCACTTGCTGCTGCGGGTGACGGACGGGTACACCACGACGAATCCGTACTGGTCGGCGAGGGTGTCGTACTCGGTGCCGTTGTACATGTCGGGGCCGGAGCCGGTGCACCAGTGCACGGCGACCACGACCGCCGGGTTCGCGGTGACGCTGTCCGGCACGTACAGGTACATCCGCAGGTTGCTGGGGTTGGTGCCGAAGTCCGTGACCTCGGTCAGCGTCGCGGTGGGGACCACGTCGGTGGCCTCGGTGCGGGCGGCGGCCGCGGGGGCGGTGAGTAACGCGGCCGCGAGGAGCGACACCAGGGCCACCAGCAGCGTACGCAGTGGTCTCCTCGGGGTGTTGCGGGCAGTGGTCGGCACGTCCTTGTCCCTTCGTGGGGTCGGCTCGGAACCGTCCGGGAAGGGCATCGTGACATGGACACGCCTGCCATGGAAGCGCTCCCACACAAGCGGGAGAGAGCCCTTGCCTCCCACCAGGACTGGCCGAATGCGCTCTGTGCAAAGCGTTGACTAGAAAGCGCTTGCCCCCTACGTTCCGTTCAGCAGTGTGACCGAGCCACACCGCAAGAGCCGCAAAAGAGCCATTCCGCCCGCGAAGGCGTTCCAATTAGCGCACATGATTCATGTACATGATCGGCAAGTTCTCCGGAAAGGACGCACCCGCATGCGTACTCGCCCCCCACGTGCACACCCGACGAGAACCGCACTGGCGGCCGCCGCCTCGGCCGCTCTCGCGACGGTGGCCGTCCTCGCTCTCCCCCAGTCGGCCGGGGCGGCCGAAACCTCGCCGGTCGGGTTCGGCGCCGGCACGACCGGCGGGGGCAGCGCCTCGGCGGTCACCGTCTCGACGCTGGCCGCCTTCAAGACGGCGGTGACCGGCAACACGGCCAAGGTCGTCAGGGTCAACGGCCTGATCTCACTGAGTGGTCAGGTCGACGTGGGCTCCAACACCACGGTGCTGGGCGCCGGTTCGTCGTCCGGGTTCACCGGGGGCGGGCTGCGGCTGAAGAGGGTCACGAACGTCGTCATCCGCAACCTGAACATCAGCAAGCCGGTCGCACCGGCCGACGGCGTCACCGTCGAGGCGTCGACGAAGGTGTGGATCGACCACAACTCCTTCTCGGCCGACCGCAGCCACGACAAGGACTACTACGACGGCCTGCTGGACATCAATCACGGCGCCGACAACGTCACGGTGTCCTGGAACACCTTCAAGGACCACTTCAAGGGCTCGCTCGTGGGTCACAGCGACAACAACGCGAGCGAGGACACCGGGCACCTGAAGGTGACGTACCACCACAACCAGTTCAGCAACGTCTACTCGCGCATCCCCAGCCTGCGCTTCGGCACCGGGCACTTCTACAACAACCACGTGACCGGCGCGGAGACCGCCTGCCACTCGCGCATGGGCGCCCAGATGCTCGTGGAGAACAACGTCTTCCGGGACACGAAGGTCGCCGTCACCACGAACCGCAGCAGTGACGTCGACGGGTACGCCAACCTGCGCGGCAACGATCTCGGCGGGGCCGCGACCGAGATCTCCCGGGTCGGCTCGTTCACCGCGCCGCCCTACAGCTACACCGCGGAGTCCGCCTCGACGGTCGTCGCCTCGGTGACGTCCGGCGCGGGCGCCGGAAAGCTCTGACCACCCCCCCCAACTGGAAGAAGGCATCGGGACATGACTTCCCCAGCAATCCCGCGCGCCCGCCGGCGCGCACTGACCGGCACCCTGGCCGCATTCGCCCTCTCATCTGTCATGATCACGACAATCGCGCCGCCGGCGAGCGCCGCCACCTGGCCGACGCCCAACGGCAGCCAGGGGACCTCCTCCACCATCTCCGTGTCCGGCACCAAGGACTACGGCATGAAGAAGTTCTACGGCACCGGGGACCTGGCCGGTGACGGCCAGGAGGAGGGCCAGGACCCGATCTTCAAGCTCGCGGCCGGCGCGACGCTGAAGAACGTCATCATCGGCGCGCCCGGCGCCGACGGCATCCACTGCGAGGGCAACTGCACCCTGCAGAACGTGTGGTGGGAGGACGTCGGCGAGGACGCCGCGACCTTCCGTGGCGGCTCCACGTACAACGTGATCGGCGGTGGCGCCAAGAAGGCCGCGGACAAGGTCTTCCAGCACAACGGGCCCGGCACGGTGAACATCTCCAACTTCGCCGTCAGCGAGTTCAAGACGCTGTACCGCTCGTGCGGCGACTGCTCCACGCAGTACACGCGCAAGGTGAACCTCAGCAACATCGAGGTGACCGGCACCGGATCCACCGCGCGGCTCGTCGGCATCAACGTCAACCGCAACGACGTGGCGACCCTGCGCGGCATCACGATCCTGAACGACTCCGGCCGCAAGGTCATCCCCTGCCAGAAGTACAACAACAACACCGCGGTCGGTACGGGCCCCGACAGCACCAACTGCCTGTACTCCAGCTCGGACATCACCTACAGGTAGTCCCTCGGGCCAACCCCCCCCCCCCACGGTGAGGGCGGCCGTACGAAGCGCACCCGCACGGCGCTTCGCACGGCCGCCGCATCGTTCCCGGTCATTCCCGGCCGCCACGCGCGCGTACCAAAGCGGTGACCTCCCGCTGGTAGTCCGCGTACGCGGCGCGCAGTTCCGCCCCCGGCCAGTCGGCGGGGAGCAGTCCGGGAGGCAGGACCGGGTCGGTGAGCAGGTGGCGTACGGCGGCCGCGAAGGCCGTGAAGCGGTCGGCGGGACGATCGGCCCCGGCAGCATGCGCGAGCAGGGCGCGGGCCGTGGCGGACCAGGCGTCCAACGGCCACAGGCGCGCCGCCAGTTCGCGCGCCGGGCGTTCGGGACGGGTCGTGCAGCGCTCGGCCACCTCGTCGAGGGCGTCCGGCAGGGCGCGGCGCAGGTTGGCGGGGCGCAGCCAGACGCCCTCGCGGAGTTCGGCGAGCCGCAGGCCGGTCAGGCGGGCGCGCAGGTCGGCGCGTTCGGCGGGGCCACGCCCCGTGGCGGTGATCACGACCATCTCCCAGTCGCCGTCCCACGCGCGCGTGTCGGGGTGCACGGCGTCGTCCTGGCGGCGCTGGCGTTCCAGTAGGCGTTCGCTGAGCCGGTAGACGGCGTCCGTGCGGCGCAGATCACCGGCGGCCACCATCCGGCTGAGCGCGGCCCGCACCGTGGACCCGCCGACACCGAACGGCTCCACACCGCGCACCAGGTCCTTCACCGGCAGCTCGGGTGGATGGATGCCCAGCAGCAGACTCAGGACGACCGACCGCGCGGACAGCGGGCGCAGCTCGATCTCTCCGGGCCACCCGGTCATGTTCATCCGCATGGCCACGTACTGTACGTGGCGGATTTCGTGTTGCACGATTGCTGCGATCGCAGAGAAAATGCAACACTCGACGTATGACCCCGACACCCGAGCACGCCCACTGCGCCACGCACGACGTGACCAACCAGCCCCCTCCCCTCGCCCCCTACGACGCTTCCGCGGACTGCGCCCTCCTGGAAGGGCTGCGCCGCGAGGGCGCCGACTGGGCCGAGGAGGACATCCGGCGGCTCGGCCGCAGCGCCGGGAGCGAGGAGGCCCAGGAGTGGGCCGAGCAGGCCAACCGGCACGAACCCGAGCTGCGCACCCACGACCGGTACGGCCATCGCGTCGACGAGGTCGAGTTCCACCCGAGCTGGCACCGCCTGACGCGTGCCGCGGTCGCCGAGGGGCTGGCCGGCGCGCCCTGGGCGCAGGAGCGGCCCGGCGCCCATGTCGCCCGTACGGCGGGCGGGCTGGCGTGGGGCCACACCGAGGCCGGGCACGGCTGCCCCACGTCGATGACGTACGCCGCCGTCCCCGCGCTTCGTGCCGAGCCGGACCTGGCGAAGGTCTACGAGCCCCTGCTGACCAGCAGGGAGTACGACCCCGTCCTGCGCGCGCCGACCGAGAAGCGGGGTCTGCTGGCGGGCATGGGGATGACCGAGAAGCAGGGCGGCTCCGACGTCCGGACGAACACCACGGCGGCCACGCCCACGGCCGAGCCCGGCGTGTACACGCTGCGCGGGCACAAGTGGTTCACGTCGGCGCCGATGTGCGACGTGTTCCTGGTGCTGGCGCAGGCACCGGGTGGGTTGTCGTGCTTCTTCGTGCCGCGGATCCTGCCCGACGGCAGCCGCAACACCTTCCGCATCCAACGGCTCAAGGACAAGCTGGGCAACCGGTCCAACGCCTCCTCCGAGCCCGAGTTCGACGGGACCGTCGCCTGGCTGGTCGGCCCGGAGGGGCGGGGCGTGAAGACCATCATCGAGATGGTCAACTGCACGCGGCTGGACTGCGTGATGATGTCGGCGACGCTGATGCGCAAGACGCTCGTCGAGGCGGGGCACCATGTGCGGCACCGCAGCGCGTTCGGGGCACGGCTGATCGACCAGCCGCTGATGCGCAACGTCCTGGCCGACCTGGCGCTGGAGTCGGAGGCCGCGACGACGCTCACCTTGCGGCTGGCGGGCGCGGCGGACCGGGCGGTGCGCGGGGACGCCGGTGAGGCGGCGTTCCGCCGGATCGCCACGGCCGTCGGCAAGTACTGGGTCACCAAGCGGGGCCCGGCCTTCACCGCGGAGGCCCTGGAGTGCCTGGGCGGCAACGGCTACGTCGAGGAGTCGGGCATGCCCCGCCACTACCGTGAGGCTCCGCTGCTGTCGATCTGGGAAGGTTCGGGGAACGTCAACGCCCTGGACGTCCTGCGGGCGTTGAGCCGGGAGGCCGGCGCCGCGGACGCGCTGTTCGGCGAACTCGCCCTGGCGCAGGGGGCGGACGCCCGGCTGGACGCCGCCGTGACACGGCTGAAGGGGCTGCTGGCCACGGGGTCCGAGGCCGGTGCCCGGCGGCTGGTGGAACTGATGGCCCTGACACTGCAGGCGTCCCTCCTCGTCCGGCACGCCCCGGCCGCGGTCGCCGACGCCTTCTGTGCGACTCGGCTCGGCGGCGACTGGGGGCACGCGTTCGGCACGCTGCCCGACGCGGCCGACACCGGCACGATCCTGGGACGCGCGCTGCCCGCCGGAGGGTGAGCCTCCGGGCGGTGCGCGGTCAAGTGGCCGATCCTCACCGCCGTATCGACGGCTCGCGCACCGTCACCGCTCGATTCCGCTTCGTTGTCAGTGCCGTGGTGCACACTCACGATCAGGTTGCACTTCGCCTGGGGAGGACAACGTGTTCACGGGGATCGACGAGGTCGACTGGGCCTCGATGCGGCATGCGTACGGCAGTGCGGAGGACGTGCCCGGACTGCTGAGAGGACTGGCGTCCACCGACCCCGCCGAGCGGGAGGTCGCGCTCGACGGCATGTACGGTGCCGTGCACCACCAGGGAGACGTGTACGACTCGACGCTCGCCTGCGTTCCGTTTCTGTTCGCGCTCGCGGGCAGCGCCCAGGTGCGGGACCGGGGCTGCATCGTGGAGCTGCTGGTCAGCATCGGCGCAGAGGGCGAAGGTCGGGGAGAGACCACCGACGGCGCATGGGCGACGGCGCATGCCGCGGTGTGTGCGGGCGCCGAGGTCTTCGCCGAACTGGCCGGGGACGCGGACGCCGGGGTCCGGCAGGCGGCTCCGGGGGCGCTCGTACTGTTCCTGGGTGAACCGGTGCGGGTGCTGAGGCTGTTGCGGGAGCGGATCACGGTGGAGCGGGACGACCGGGTCATGCTCGCTCTCACCGAGGGACTCGGGCTCTTCGCCCGGCGGTATCCGGAGCACGCCGCCGACGCGGTCGGCCTCCTGGCGGTACAGAGCTCCCCGCCGTACGGTCCAGGGCTGCGGATCGCCGCGCTCGGGCAGCTCGCGGGCTGCGCCCCCGAGCGTCTTCCGGCCGATCTGGTGCCGACCGTGGTCCGACTGCAGCGGGAGCGGTCCGCGCGGCGGACGGCCCCGCCGTGCCGGTCCGGCCGTCCCGGCCCGGACACGCTCGTCGGCCGGCTGCGGCCCTCGGACGAGGAGGGCTCGCACCTCCTGCGCACCCTCCACACCGCGCTCGACGGCCGGGTGACCGACCGGATCGCCCTGCTGAACGGGCAGTTGACCAGCCCGGACCCGACCGACCGATGCAACGCGGTGTGGATGTCCGCGGGGCTGTTCCGCCAGTGGCGCGCCGACTACCGCGAGCCGGTCGCGCTGATCGGCGCCCAACTGGGCGGGGAGGAGAGCTGGTTGTGCGAGGCGGCCGTGTCCGTCCTGGAAGACCTCTTCGAACTGGCCGCACCCGCCGCCGACCATCTCAACGCGCTGGTGACCGCCAACCCCGCCGCCTGGGTACGCCAGTGCGGGCGGCACGGGTCAGCCATACTGGGCGCCCCGCTCAAGGCCTTGGCCAGGAGCGGGGATCCGCGGGCGGTGCCGGTGCTGGCCGAGATACTGGAGGGGCCGGTGGTGCCCGACGACATGGGGCAGGTGGTCGGGCATCTGGGCGGGGCCGCGGCCCCGCTCGCGCCCGCGGTACGGCGCGCGCTCGGCTCCGTGGTCCCCGGCTCCCCGGAGGCGTCCGCCCGCGCCGTGCCCCTGCTGTCGGCGCTCGCGGCCCTGCGGGACGAGGAGGCCGTACCGGAGGTGCTGCGGCTACTGAACGGCGTGCCACCGCAGGACGCGCTCGTAGGGCTCGCGGTCCGCGCGCTGGGCTCGATCGGGCCGCCCGCGCGGGCGGCGGAACCCGCTCTGCGCGGGCTGCTGGCCGGCGGCCACCCGTCGGCGGCCGCCGGGGCCCTGTGGTCGGTGGAGCGGGACGCGTCGGCCGTCCTGCCCGTCCTGATCCGGGAGTTGGCAGGTGAGGGCCCAGGTCGGCGCCGAGAGGCGGCGGAGCTCCTGGCGCGGCTGGGACCGTCGGCGCGTCCCGCGCTGCCCGCGCTGCGGCGCATGACGGTGACGGACCAGGTGGGAGAGCGGGTGTCGGCCGCGTGCGCCGTGTGGCGGATCGGCGGGGACACAGAACCGGTCATTCCCGTACTGCGCTCCGCGTGGACGGAGCACCCACACACCCGGGGCACGATCGCCGCCTGCCTGGTCGCCCTGGGTGCGGCAGGCGGCCCGTTGCGGGACCTGGTGGACGCCGAACTCGCCGCGCCGCGACGGCACACGGCCCGGTCCGGCGGGCACGGCAGCCATGACATCCCGGCGGACGAGGAACTGCTGCGGATGTGCCGTGCGGTGCCGGCGGTGCGCTAGGGGGTGTTTCGAAAGTCCTGTGCGGTGCCC
>NZ_KQ949085.1:51723-204114 GCF_001514305.1 Streptomyces dysideae | reverse complement strand
ACCCGCGGGTGTCTGCGTGCCGGTGACTTCGGCGCGAAGGCACCCGCACGCCCGCCCGTGCCCGCACACACCCGTCCATGCAGAACCGTCAACCAGTCGTACGCCCCCACAGCGGGCCCAGCAACGCCCACTCGGCGTCCCACTGGTCCATGCGCCGGCGCTCCAGGCGGCCGCGCAGCATGCGGCCGCCGATGAAGGGCACGGCCGCGGCGCTCACCCCTACCAGGACGCCGACCAGCGCGGCCCGGATGCTCGCCTGGGCTGCGGTGGCGGGCTTGTTCACCAGGCGGCCCTGGGGGTCCGTCCATACGGTGACCGAGGTGCCGGCGCCGCTGCCGGCCCGGACCCGGGCCTGGCCGGTGTGCGTGGAGCCGTCCGTGGCGGTCCAGCGCACCTTGGCCCATACCCGCTCACCGCTCGCCGCGCTCACCGACGCGTCGGCCTCTCCGGGCGCCCGTTCGGTGAGCGTGGCCGCGACGGGACGCCACTCGACGCGCTCCCGGGCCATGCCGTGCTCGACGGACCAGGCCGTCGTCAGACCGGCGGCCACTCCCGCGAGGACGGTGAGCACCCAGGCGGTGAGCACGACCCAGGCCTCCACCATGTCGGCGCGACGCCTGAGCGGGTTGCGCCGCCAGCGCCACAGCCACACCTTCGGACCACGGAACGTCATCGAAGGCTTCCTCCTCGAGAGCGCACGATCATGCCGGACCGCCCTCCCATACGGGAACCGGCCCCTCGATGCTCACGGCAGCCATCCGCCCTCGACGGTTGCACGGGTCCCCGTCCGGCGCGGGCGTCTTCGTGAAACGGGCGCACGACACGCCGGTGCGAGTTACCACCCCGGCCCTGACCTGCGATGGAGCCCTTTCCAGAGGTGACTGTCAGTGCCGGGGTGCAGACTGGCCGGGTGGCTGAGACAAAGCCGCAGAAAACGCAGCGGAGGTAGTCGGCATGACCGAGGTACTGCTCGCCGTGGGCACGCGCAAGGGCCTGTTCATCGGGCGGAGGCGAGGTGGGGCCTGGGAGTTCGACGAGAGTCCCTATTTCAACGCACAGGCCGTGTACTCGGTCGCCATCGACACCCGCGCCGAGCGCCCGCGGCTGCTGGCCGGCGGTGACAGCGCGCACTGGGGCCCGTCCGTGTTCCACTCCGACGACCTGGGCCGGACCTGGACCGAACCGGCCCAGCCGGCGGTCAAGTTCCCCAAGGACACGGAGGCTTCGCTGGAGCGGGTCTGGCAGCTGCACCCGGCGGCCGCGGAGCCGGACGTGGTGTACGCGGGCACGGAACCGGCCGCGCTGTACCGCTCCGAGGACCGCGGAGAGACCTTCGAGCTGGTCCGCCCGCTGTGGGAACACCCGACCCGCTCGAAGTGGGTGCCGGGCGGCGGCGGTGAGGGCCTGCACACCGTCCTCACCGACAAACGCGACCCGCGGGCGGTGACGGTGGCCGTCTCCACGGCCGGGGTGTTCCGGACCTCGGACGGCGGCGCGAGCTGGGCGCCGTCCAACTCCGGGGTCTCCGCGGTGTTCCTGCCGGATCCGAACCCGGAGTTCGGGCAGTGCGTGCACAAGATCGCGCAGGACGCGGCGACGCCGGACCGGCTGTATCTGCAGAACCACTGGGGCGTGTACCGCAGCGACGACGCGGGCGCGCACTGGACGGACATCGGCGAGGGTCTGCCGTCCACGTTCGGCTTCGCGGCGGCCACCCATCCCCGCCGCGGTGGCACGGCGTACGTGTTCCCGATCACCGCCGACTCCGACCGGGTGCCCGCCGACCGGCGCTGCCGGGTCTTCCGTACGGCGGACGCGGGCAAGACCTGGGAGCCGCTGACGGCGGGGCTGCCGCAGGAGGATCACTACGGCACAGTGCTGCGCGACGCGATGTGCACGGACGACGCGGACCCGGCCGGCGTGTACTTCGGCAACCGCAACGGCGAGGTGTTCGCGTCGGCCGACGACGGCGACAGCTGGCAGCAACTGGCGTCGCATCTGCCGGACGTGCTGTGTGTACGGGCCGCGGTGGTCGGATGAGCCGACCGGGGGGACCGCAGGGCCTTGGCCACCGGTTGATCTCCGCTGCCCGTACGGCAGTAGGGTGACGCCGTGGCACCACGACCCTTGCATGAAATCGTCGAACCGGGCTGGGCGAACGCCCTGGAACCCGTCGCCGGGGGGATCGCCGAGATGGGCGACTTCCTGCGCGCGGAGATCGCCGCGGGACGTACCTATCTGCCGGCCGGACCGAATGTACTGCGCGCCTTCCAGCAGCCCTTCGACGACGTGCGGGTCCTGATCGTCGGTCAGGACCCGTATCCGACGCCGGGACACGCGGTGGGGCTGTCGTTCTCGGTCGCGCCGGACGTGCGGCCGTTGCCGGGCAGCCTCATCAACATCTTCCGGGAGCTGAACACCGACCTGGGGCTGCCGCAGCCCTCCAACGGCGATCTGACGCCGTGGACCCGGCAGGGCGTGCTGCTGCTCAACAGGGCGCTCACCACGGCCCCGCGCAGTCCGGGCGCGCACCGCGGGAAGGGCTGGGAGGAGGTCACCGAGCAGGCGATACGGGCCCTGGCCGGGCGTGGCAAGCCGCTGGTGTCCATCCTGTGGGGCCGCGACGCCCGCAATCTGCGCCCGCTCCTCGGCAGTCTGCCGTCGGTGGAGTCCGCTCACCCCTCCCCCATGTCGGCCGACCGCGGCTTCTTCGGGTCCCGCCCGTTCAGCCGGGCCAACGACCTGCTGATCGGACAGGGCGGACAACCGGTGGAGTGGCGCCTGCCGTGACCGGCTCACCGGAGTCACCGAACTCCCGCGACTCCTCCGGCTCCTCCGGTTATCTCGCCGTCGACTCCGGAGGCTCCGGTCTTCGGGTCGTCGTCGGGACGCCGGGCCGCGGCGGTGTGGCCGAGCGGGTGTCGCGGGTGCCGGTGCGTACTGGGGCCGGGGGTATCGATCCCGGACATCTGATGGAGCAACTGACGCCCATGGTGAGGGCGTTGGCCGACGAGACGGGGATCGCGCGGCTTGGCACCGTCGTTGTCGGTGCCGCGGGGCTCGCCACTCTCGGGGACGCGCTGCGCGCCGAGCTGCCGGGCGCGCTGGAGCGGGAGTTCGGGGTGCGGACGGTCGGTCTCGTCGCCGACGCCGTGACCGCCTACGTCGGCGCCCTGGGACCGCGGCCCGGTGCCGTGGTCGCGGCCGGCACGGGCCTGATCGCGATCGGCACGGATCTGACCAGGTGGCGTCGTGCGGACGGCTGGGGTCATCTGCTCGGCGACTGCGGCGGCGGCGCCTGGATCGGGCGGGCCGGGCTGGAGGCGGCGCTGCGCGCCCACGACGGCCGGCCCGGTGGTTCGGCCGGACTGCTCGCCCGCGCCGAGGAGTTGTTCGGGCCGGCGCCGGGACTCCCCGGCAAGCTGTATCCGCGCCCGGACCGGCCCGCCGTTCTCGCCACCTTCGCGCCCCAGGTGGCCGCCTGCGCCGACGGCGACCCCGTCGCCGCGGACATCCTGCGCGCCGCCGCCCGGCACATGGCCGACTCCGCGGCCGCCGTCTGCCCGGGCACAGGCAACCCTCAAGTCGCCATCACCGGGGGCCTGTTGAACATGGGGCCCCCTCTTCTCGTACCCTTCGAAGAAGAGCTGTCGCGGCGACTGCCGCACGCACAGCGGGTACCGGCCGCCGGGGACCCGTTGCGGGGCGCGGTACGCATCGCGAGCGAACTGGCGACGGGCGCGCTCACTCTGCCGGGTGACGACACCATGCTCAGCGTGATGACCGGTGCGGGGGACCGATCCCCACACGCCGACCACTTCTGATCCGTACGTAACTCATCAGACAAAACCGGACGGATACCGCTCACCTGCACCCTCCCCGAACAGGGAAGCCCACAAAACCAGTAACATGCGGCGCCATGAGCTCCCCCACTGGGCCCGCCGGCCTGCCAGTACGAATGCCGCGCCCCCGCCAGCCCGGGCGGCACCGCCGACCCGAGCCCCTGGCGGCTCCCGAGGGCGCGCCCGCGCTCGTCCTCGCCGTGCCGGGGACGCCCAGCGCCGCCACCCGCGGCCTCGCCGAGGAGGTCGTGAGCATCGCCCGCTCCGAGCTCCCCGGCCTCGACGCCCGGATCGGGTACCTCGACGGGGACGACTCGGAGTTCCCCACACTCCAGTCCGTGCTCGCGCACGCCGCCCAGGAGCGCACCGCCCGCTACGAGCAGGCCGTCGCCGCCGGCGTGGAGGTCAAGGAGCCCGATGGCCCCGTCGCCGTGGTCGTGCCGCTGCTCGCCGGCCCGGACAGCGCGCTGCTGCGCCAGGTCCGCCAGGCCGTGATGGAGAGCCGCGTCGCGGCCGACCTGACCGACGCCCTGGGCCCGCACCCGCTGCTCGCCGAGGCGCTGCACGTGCGGCTTTCCGAGGCCGGTCTGGCCCGCGCCGACCGCGCCCGTCTGTTCACCGTGGCGACCGCCGCGGACGGCATCATCCTGGCCTCCGTGGGCGGCGAGGAGGCCGTGCAGGCGGCCGGGATCACCGGCATGCTGCTCGCCGCGCGCCTCGCCGTTCCGGTCATGGCGGCGGCCCTCGACCAGGACGGTTCGATCGCGGCCGTCGCCGAGCAGCTGCGGTCGTCCGGCTCCCAGCAGCTGGCGCTGGCGCCGTACCTGATAGGGCCGGAGATCGACGCGTCCCTGATCGAGGAGGCGGCCAAGGAGGCAGGCTGCTCCGCCGCCGAGGCGCTCGGCCCGTACCCGGCGATCGGCAAGCTCGCGCTGTCCAAGTACACGACGACCCTGGGTATCGCCCCGCAGCAGCCGCAGGGTGCGCCGGTCCGCTGACGCTCACGTCACAGCCGTACAGCGAAGGGCCCGCTCCTCCTTGGAGCGGGCCCTCGGACGTGTCCGGCGCCGGTTCAGCCGAAGACCACGCAGGACGCCGCCGGCACCTCGATCGAGCCTTCGTAGCGCGGCAGTCCGGTGTCCGGGTCGACGGTGAACCAGGTCACGTCGCCGGAGCGCTCGTTCGCGACGTACAAAAAACCGCCCGCCTCGGCCAGGGCCCGCGGCCAGTGGCCGCAGCAGGTCACCGCGCCGACCAGCCGCAGCCCCTCCCCCTCGACGGCGAACACGGACAGGACGTCCTCGCCGCGCGTGGCGGTCCACACGAAGCGGCCGTCGGCCGAGGCGACGATGCCGGACGGGTAGGCGTCCCCGGCCGGGGCGCCGGGCAGCACCGAGACCTCCGTCTGCGGTTTCAGGACGCCCTCGGCGGCGTCCCAGCGGCAGACGGTGACGGTCGGGGTGAGTTCGTTGACGACGTAGGCGTACTCGCCGTCCGGATGGAAGGCCAGGTGGCGGGGCCCGGAGCCGGGGCGCAGTGCGGCCTCCCGGTGGAGGGCGAGGGTCCCGTCGGTCAGGGTGCACACGCGGACCGAGTCGGTGCCGAGGTCGACGCTGACCGCCCAGCGGCCGCTCGGGTCGGGCTGCACCTGGTGGGCGTGCGGGCCCTGCTGGCGAGGTGTGTGCGGGCCCCCTCCGGTGTGCTGGAACACGCCGGAGGCGGCGTCCGCGAGGGTGCCGGCGGGGCGGACGGGGACGGCGGTGACGCTGCCGGAGCCGTAGTTGGCGGTCAGGACGTGGCCGGCGAAGAGGCTGAGGTGCGTGGGCCCGTTCGCCTCGACCGGGACCGGCGGGCCGGCCGGTTCGGGCTTGTCGCCGGTCACGCGGTACGCGGCCACCGCGCCGTCGGCCGTCTCGCTGACCGCGTAGAGCGTGTCCCCGTCTGGCGCCAGTGCCAGGTACGCCGGGTCGGGCACGCCGTCCAGGCTGCTCAGGACGGTCAGGGCACCGCTGTCCGGATCCACGGCCGCGGTCACGATCCCGGGACCCCCGGCCGCCGTGAACGACCCGATGAAGGCCCGCCTTTCCCGCCTGCTGCCGTCTGCCACCGCTGTCCCCTCTCGGTCGGAAACCGTCCGGGGCGACGGTAGCAGCCGATCAGCATCGGTCTAGACCAAATGAAGGGGATGGCGAGGGACGCGGTCACGGTCTCGCCCCGCGCCCTGGCCTGGGCCTCGGGGTGGTGGACGTACGCGGGATGCCGTTCGGCCGTCTCGTACGTGCGGTGGAAGACGGGCGTGGCACTGCCCCGGATCGGCGGCACGATCCACGACCGGTCGGCGCCGATCCGTAGGCCCTTGCGATTCTCACGGCCGAGGTGGTCGAGGCAGCGCCGGGACTCGGTGTGGTGGTCGGTGACGGTGACGCCGGCACGTTCGAAGGAGTGCAGGACGGAGCGGTTATTTCCTCAGGCGCCGACGAGCGGCGAACCCGGCGGCGTGCGCAGGGGCTTGGCCAGTTCGGCGAGGGCACGCTCCAGGCCGTGCAGATGGGCCAGGGCGGGCTGCTCCACGACGGGCGGCTGCGTCGTGTGAAGGGTGACGTCCGCGCCACCGGTGAGTGCCTCGACGGCGGCCTCCACGCGCCAGCATGCGGCGGCGAGGCGGGCGTCGTGCGAGGCCTCCGGGTCGGCGGCGACGGCGACCAGGCCGCGGATCTCCCGGGCGCAGTCGTCGAGCAGGGCCAGCACCCGGCGGGCGCGGCGCTTGCGGCCCCGCATGGGGTTCAGCGGGTGCACCAGCGGAGCCACCGACAGCCGTACCCGGCCGAGCAGTTGCTCCAGTTCTGCCACCCGCGACGCCGGGTCGGCGCCCTCGTCGCCGGCGAGGCGGGCGGCGGCCTCCGCGGTGGCCGCGTGGACGCGGCGCAGGGCGCGCTGGATCCAGGCGTCGGTGACGGTGTGGGTGGTGACGGGCAGGACGAACAGCACGGCCAGGAAGGCGCCGACCGCGCCGACGCCGGTCTCGGCGAGCCGCAGCGCGAGCAGCCCGGGATCGAGGACGCCGAGGAGACCGTAGAGCAGCTCGGCGAGGACCGTGACGCAGAGCATCATCCAGGTGTAGGAGACCGCGGCCGTGTAGAAGGTGCCGAAGACGCAGAGTGTGAGGAGTGCGGCCGTGGGGACGGTCGCGCCGTGCAGCGGGACGGCGACGAGCAGGCCGAGGCCGATGCCGATCACCGTGCCGAGGACCCGGCGGAAGCCGCGGACCAGGGTCTCGCCGCGCGAGGTGGTGTTGACGAAGATCCACCAGGTGGCGCCGACGGCCCAGTACCAGCGTTCTCCGGACACCAGCTGGCCCACGACGAGCGCGAAGCCGGCGCCCGCGGTCGCCTGGATCGCCTGGCGGGTGGTCACCCGGGCCAGGCCGCGGCCGCCCGGCGGGGCGGGCACGAGGGCCGGGGGCAGGCGCCGCTCGTAGCACCACAGGCCGAAGCGCACCGCCGCCGCGACGAGCAGGGACAGCAGCATGGCGGCGTAGAGCTCGGGCAGCCGGCCCGGCGTGGCCTGCAGGAACTGCGCCACGAAGAAGGTCATGAACGCGAAGACACCGAGGCTGTGGCCTCGCGGGCCCCAGCGGCGCGCGTACACGCCGGCGCCGACGACGGCGAGGAAGGTGAGGTCGCGGGCGACGGGGACGTCGTGCAGTTCGGCGGCCGCCGCGAGCACGGGCAGGCCGACGAGCGGCAGCAGCGCGGTGGTGACCGCCTGTCCGCGGACCGTGGCGTCCGTGACCGTGAACAGGGCGAGCAGCGCGGCGAGCCCGCCGGTGACGGCACCGACCAGGGAGTGTCCGGCGAGCCCGCAGACGACGACCGCGAGCCCGATGCCGAGGACGCCCCGCACGGCGAAGCGCAGCCGCATGCGCCCCGGGTCCGGCGCCACGAACACCCTCTTCAGCACTGCTTTCCCGCCCTTCCTGCGCCGGCATGCGGACACCGGCATGAAAAAGGCGCCGCGGGATCCGCAGCGCCATCGACGTCCTCATTGCAGCATCATGGAGCAACCTGGCTCAAGTGAGGCCTAGAATGCTGGGCCATTGGCACAGACATATCGGTTGTGGCCCGTCCAAGGTCGGACCAACGGACCAGCTACGAGGAGGCCGGGCGCCATGGCCGTGGACGAGCTCGACACCCGCATCCTGCGGCTGCTGCTGGAGCAGCCCCGCACGAGCGTGCGGGAGTACGCCCGCATCCTCGGCGTCGCGCGCGGCACACTGCAGGCGCGGCTCGACCGGCTGGAGCGGGACGGCGTGATCACCGGCACGGCGCCCGCGCTCTCGGCCGCCGCGCTCGGCCATCCGGTGCTCGCGTTCGTGCACATCGAGGTCACCCAGGGCCACCTCGACGACGTGGGGGACGCACTGGCCGCCGTACCGGAGATCGTCGAGGCGTTCTCGATCACCGGCGGCGGGGATCTGCTGACCCGGGTCGTGGCGCGCGACAACGCGCATCTGGAGGACGTGATCCAGAAGCTGATCAGCCTGCCCGGCGTCGTCCGCACCCGCAGCGAGGTGGCCCTGCGCGAGCGGGTCCCGCACCGGCTGCTGCCACTGGTGGAGTCGATCGGGCGGGCGGCCCGGAAATGATCTTTGACATCCTGGGGGCATGAGCAGGCTCGGCGGCATCTCGGTCATCTTCGATCTCGACGGAACACTCGTGGACAGCGACCCGAACTCCGCCGAGCCGCTACGGCGTCGCGCGGGCTTCTCGCCGAGCACGGCGCCCCCTTCACCTGGCAGGACAACGAGCGGTACGCCGGCATCAGCACCTGGGAGACGCTCGGGATCCAGCAGGAGCGGTTACGGGCTCACCGCACCCCGCGCCGAGCTGCCGGCTGAGCTGAACCGCCGCTACCTGGAGCTGGCGCGCGTCTCGACCCCCGCGTACCCGGAGATGCGCAAGTTCGTGGAGCTGCCGGCCGCCGACGGTGTCCCGATGGCCGTGGCCTCGGGTTCGTCGCCGGAGGCCATCGAGGCGATCCTGGCCGGCACGGGGCCGGCCGCGTGTCTGCGTACGGTCGTGTCGGCCGACGAGGTCGCTCGCGGCGAGCCCGCGCCCGACGTCTTCCTGAAGGCGGCCCGTCGACTGGACGCCGACCCGGCCGACTGCGTGGTTCTGGAGGACGCCGCTCCCGGGGCCGCCGCCGCGCACGCGGCCGGATGCGCTGTATCGCGATCCCGTACGTCGCCGCGCAGGCCGACGCCCCCGAGTTCGCCACCGCCGGTCTTCTACTGCGGGGCGGCCAGGCGGAGTTCACGGCGTGCGGCGCGTACGACTGGCTGGTCCCGCCGAGTCGGCGTGCCGGCACCTTTTCGGAGAAAGACCGGAACTAAGTGCTCCAGACCCGTTGACCCTCAACCGCCCCCCTCCCTATCGTCTGGTCGACCATTCGCACGCCGTTCGCAATACCGAACACACCTGAACGTGCGCGAACTTGCGTGACCTCATGGAGGAGCACACATGGCACCGCCCCTCTCCAGACGATCTCTTTTCCAGGCCGCGGCGCTCGCCATGGCGACACCCGCGCTCTCCTACATCGCGACCGGACGCGCCTCGGCGGCGGTCCAGGCCGCGCAGGCCGCACCGTCCGCCTGGACCGTGCGGCCCTTCGCACTCGACGAAGTGGCCCTCAGACAGGGCCTCTTCACCGACAAGCGGCAGTTGATGCTCGACCACGGCCGCGGCTACGACGTGAACCGGCTGCTGCAGGTCTTCCGCGCCAACGCCGGGCTCTCCACGGGCGGCGCGGTCGCCCCTGGCGGCTGGGAGGGCCTGGACGGCGAGGCCAACGGCAACCTCCGCGGCCACTACACCGGCCACTTCATGACCATGCTGTCGCAGGCGTACGCGAGCACCGGCGACCAGGCGTACGCGGACAAGATCCGGACCATGATCGGCGCGCTGACCGAGGTGCGCGCGGCGCTGCGCGAGGATCCGCGCATGCTCGCCGTCACCGGCAAGTGGGGCGGCGCGCACGAGAACGTCCGGGGCTCATACCAGTACATCGACCTGCCGGCCGCCGTTCTCGGCGGTGCCTCGGCGATCACCCTGTCGGTCTGGGTGAAGCCCACCCACAACGCCAACTGGCAGCGCGTCTTCGACTTCGGCGACAACACCACCCGGTACATGTACCTGACCACCCGCAACGGAAGCGGAGTACCGCGCTTCGCCATCACCACCGGCGGGCCGGGCGGGGAGCAGGGTCTCAACGGCACCGCCGCGCTGCCGCTGAACCAGTGGAGCCACCTCGCGGTGACCATCTCCGGCAACACCGGCACGCTCTACGTCAACGGCACCGCCGTCGCCCAGAACACCTCGATGACCCTCAACCCGTCCGTCCTGGGTACCCTGACGAACAACTGGCTGGGCCGCTCCAACTTCTCCGGCGACCCGGTGTTCGCGGGCGCCTTCGACGAGTTCAACGTCTACTCGCGGGCCCTGACCGCGGCCGACATCACCTCGCTGCAGACCAACGAGGCCAAGAGGTCCTCCGCGGGGCTCGGCAATCTCGCGTCGTACTACTTCTTCGCCACCACCGGCGGCACCTTCGCGGACGCCTCAGGCCGCGGCCTGACCGCCACGCTGCGCCGCACCTGGGGCGGGCCGAGCCACCCCGGCTTCCTCGCCGCGTACCCGGAGACGCAGTTCATCGACCTGGAGTCGCGGACGACCCCGGACTACACCAAGGTCTGGGCGCCCTACTACACCGCGCACAAGATCCTCAAGGGTCTGCTGGACGCGTACCTCGCCACGGACGACGACCGGGCGCTCGACCTCGCCTCCGGCATGTGCGACTGGATGTACTCCCGGCTGTCCAAGCTGCCCGACTCCACGCTGCAGCGGATGTGGGGCATCTTCTCCAGCGGCGAGTTCGGCGGCATCGTGGAGACGATCGTCGACCTGCACTCGATCACCGGCAAGGCCGAACACCTCGCGCTGGCCCAGCTGTTCGACCTCGACAAGCTCATCGACGCCTGCGCCGCGAACACCGACACCCTCGACGGTCTGCATGCCAACCAGCACATCCCGATCTTCACCGGTTACGTCCGGCTGTACGACGCGACGGGCGAGACCCGTTACCTCACCGCCGCGAAGAACTTCTGGGGCATGGTCGTCCCGCACCGGATGTTCGGCATCGGCGGGACGAGCACGGCCGAGTTCTGGAAGGCCCGCGGGGTCATCGCGGGCACGATCAGCGACACCAGCGCCGAGTCCTGCTGCGCGTACAACCTGCTCAAGCTGAGCCGGATGCTGTTCTTCCACGACCAGGACCCGAAGTACATGGACTACTACGAGCGGGGCCTGTACAACCAGGTCCTCGGCTCCAAGCAGGACAAGGCCGACGCGGAGAAGCCGCTCGTCACGTACTTCATCGGCCTCACGCCCGGGCACGTACGCGACTACACGCCCAAGCAGGGCACGACCTGCTGCGAGGGCACCGGCATGGAGAGCGCCACCAAGTACCAGGACTCGGTGTACTTCACGAAGGCCGACAACTCCGCCCTGTACGTCAACCTGTACAGCCCCTCCACGCTGACCTGGTCCGCGAAGGGCGTCACCGTCACGCAGACCACGGACTACCCGAGGGAGCAGGGCTCCACTCTCACCGTCAGCGGCGGCAGCGCCTCCTTCGAGATGAAGCTGCGCGTGCCGTCCTGGGCGACCGGCGGCTTCCGGGTGACCGTCAACGGCAGCGCGGTCGGCGGGACTCCGAACCCCGGCAGCTACTTCACGATCTCCCGGAACTGGCAGAGCGGCGACACCGTACGCGTCACCATCCCGTTCCGGCTGCGGGTCGAGAAGGCGCTCGACGACCCGTCCCTCCAGACGCTCTTCTACGGCCCGGTCAACCTGGTGGGCCGCAACTCCAGCACGAGCCACCTCCAGGTCGGGCTCTACAGGAACGCCGCACTCTCCGGCGACCTGCTGCCCTCACTGACGCCGGTGTCCGGCAAGCCGCTCCACTACACGCTGAACGGCACCGAGTTCGCCCCCTTCTACGACGGCACCGAGAACCCGACGCACGCCTATGTCCGCCGGTCGGAGCCCAGGGTCGTCTTCGGGAACACCGACTCCGGTGTCGCCAACCCGGCGCAGTCCGACGGTACGACGCTGCTCGACGAGATCTGGGCCGGGGCGCCGTTCGCCAGTAAGGGTGCGCTGGTCACGCGGGTGCGGTCGACGGTCGGCGCGTGGGTGTCGGCGGGGCTGCTCAGCCAGGCCGACGGGCAGACGGTGGTGACTACGGCGGAGAGTGCCACGTACGTGCCCTGACCCGCCCCCCGCTGACCCGCCTCGGGGCCCCGGCCGACGGTCGGGGCCCTGCCGGGTTCAGCGGTAGTCCGGGTTGGGTGCGTCGGTACGGCAGCCCGCGTCCCACTCGGAGCGCTGGTTGCCGTGGGCGGGGATGCCCTTGGCGCGTTTGAGCATGGCCGCGAGGTGCATCAGGTTCCAGGTCATGAAGGAGGTGTTGCGGTTGGTGAAGTCGTTCTCCGGGCCGCCCGAACCGGCGTCGAGATACGACGGCCCCGGTCCCGCCGGCCCGATCCAGCCGGCGTCGGCCTGGGGCGGGATCGTGTACCCGAGGTGCTGGAGGCTGTAGAGGACGTTCATCGCGCAGTGCTTCACGCCGTCCTCGTTGCCGGTGATCAGACAGCCGCCGACCCGGCCGTAATAGGCGTACTGCCCCTCGGAGTTGAGGAGCGCCGAGCAGCCGTAGAGACGCTCGATGACCTTCTTGGTGACCGAGCTGTTGTCGCCGAGCCAGATCGGGCCGGCCAGCACCAGGATGTCCGCGGCCATCACCTGCTCGTACAGCGTCGGCCAGACGTCGGTGGCGAAGCCGTGCTCGGTCATGTCCGGGTAGACGCCGGTCGCGATGTCGTGGTCGACGGCACGGATGACGTCCGTGGCGACCCCGCGCGAGTCCATGATCGCCCGGCTCTTGTCGATCAGGCCCTGGGTGTGACTGAGCCGCGGGGACGGTTTGAGGGTGCAGTTGATGAACAGGGCGCGCAGGTCGTCGAAGCGGTACGCGCCGTCGGTGGAGGGGGCTGCCGCGGTCATGAGGGCTCCGTGGGTTGTCAGGCTGTCAGGTGGCCCGGGAGGGCCGGGGTACGCAGCGTCTCGCGCGGCGCCCGGTTTGTCCCTCCCCGACGCACCGGCACACGGTGTTCGGGTACGGCGCGCGCCGGGCGTCCGGCGCGGGGATCCTGGACCCAGAGACCGGCGGGAGCGGCGAGGACGAGGCGGCGGCACGATGACGATCGACGTATCCGCGGAGCGGGTCATCCCGCTCCCGCCCGAGCAGGTGGCCCGGTACGCCATGGACTGGCGGCACGACCCCGACTGGACGCAGGGCATCCGTACGGCGGAGCTGACCCGGGAGACCGACGCGGGCGGCTTCGGTGTCGGCGCGGAGGTGACGCGGACGGCGTACTTCCTGGGGCGGCGCATCGACTACGTGATGCGCGTGGCGGCGTGCCACTACCCCCGTCTGCTCGACATGGTGTCCGTGGCGGGCCCGATGCCGATGCATGTGACCTACGCCTTCGACCCGCACCCGGACGGTACCCTCGCCCGCATCCGGGTGCGGGGCGCCGGGGGCGGCTTCCACCGGCTGGCGGCGCCGCTGCTGGCCCGCCAGGTGCGCTCCTCGATCGGCAAGGACCTGCGCGATCTCGAGCGCAGACTCACGGAATGAGCAGGCGCATGGCATACGACGAAGGGCTCGCCCAGCGGATCCGGATGGGGGCACCGCCCGCGCGAGCGCAGCCGAGCGTGGGGGAGGCTGGGCGCCGACCCGGACGTGAGCGAGAAGCGCATGTTCGGCGGCATCGCGTTCCTGGTGAACGGGAACATGGCCGTCGGCGTGAACGGCGACGACCTCATGGTCCGCGTCGGCCCCGACCACACCGACGCGGCCCTCGCGCGGCCGGGTACACGCGTCTTCGACATGACCGGCCGCCCGATGCGCGGCTGGATCCTGGTCACGGGGGACGCGCTCACGGAGGACGAGGTGCTGGGTGCGTGGGTCGAGGAGGGGCAGGGCTTCGCGGCGGGGCTGCCGCCGAAGTGAGGGGCGGGCCCGCAGGTCAGGGTCGAGCGCGCAGGCGCCGGTGACACACGACGATCGCGGCCCGGCTGTGCCAGTCGTCCGGGCGCCTACGACCGCTTGCGGGGCTTGCCTCGTCGGGCGGCGCCCTTCGGACCGCCGGAGCCGCCGCGGTGGCTCTTTCCTGCGGTCGGCTTGCGGGGCTGGCCGGTGGGCTGCTTGCGCTTCGGCTTGTCCGGGGCGGGCGGTGCCGTGCGGCCTCGGGTGCTGTTGGCCGTGCGGCCGCGGACGATGCCGATGAAGTCGTCGACCTGGTCGGTGGTCGCGTCCTCCGGCCAGGACAGGGCGATGCTCGACTGCGGGGCGTCCACGACCGTCCGGTACGTGAGGTCCTTGCGGTGGTGGAGACGGGCCAGCGACTGGGGTACGACGAGCAGGCCCACGCCCGCCGCGACCAGCTCGACGGCGTCCGCCGTGGTCGCGGGGCGCTCGAAGGCGGGCTCTCCCGGTGGCCGTTCCCAGTCGAGGACGTCGTCGAGGGGGTGGAAGACGACCTCGTCGGCCAGGTCCTCGCAGGTCACCTCTTCGACCGCCGCGATGACGTGGTCCTTGGGGACCACGACGACCGTGGTCTCGGTGTAGAGGGGGATCGCGCTGAAGACCGTACGGTCGACCGGCAGCCGTACGAGGCCGACGTCGGCGGCGCCGTCCCGCAGCACCTCGGGCGCCTCGGCGGCGGTGACCGCGTGGAGGGTCAGGGGGACGTCGGGGAAGCGCTCGTTCCAGGTCCGCACCCACTTCGAGGGTGTCACTCCCGGGACGTACGCCAGCCGGAACGAAGAAGGTACTTCCGAGCCTGTCACCTGGCCAGGTTACCGGCCGTGGTCGGCGGCGGTTCGCCCAGTCGATACCCTTGGCACCATGACGTCGCACCAGAACACCCAGACGATGAAGCCCGCGACCGCGGCGAAGAAGCTGGGTGTGTACCTCGAGGCCACCCCCGCCGAGTTCCAGGAGGGCGTCGTCACGCGCGCCGAGCTGAACGCGCTGCAGGCGGACCCGCCGGCGTGGCTGCGCACGCTGCGCGCCGACGGCCCGCACCCGCGTCCGGTGGTCGCGGCCAAGCTGGGCATCTCCATCTCGGGCCTGGCCCGGGGCGGCATCACGGAGCCGCTCACCACCGAGCAGATCGAGGCGCTCAAGCAGGAGAGCCCCGAGTGGCTGCAGAAGGAGCGCGCCACGCAGGCCGAGGTCCGCAAGGAGACGGCCCGCATCAAGAAGCAGCACGCCGAGAAGGCCGAGCGCGCGGCTCAGGGCTCCTGACCGTCAAGCCGTCCTGAGACGAGCCGTTCCTGCAGCCGTGCGTGCCGGAGCTGGTACACGGCCCCGGCCTGACGCAACACGCCCCGCTCGTGCGCCCAGGCGAGGAATGCCATCAGGCGCCAGGGGAGCCGGCCCGCCGGGCACAGCCAGAAGCGGGCGGTGAGGAGGCGGCCCCGGGCGGAGAGGGCGAAGGCGATCAGGGCGGTCGGGATGAAGACCGCCGCCGCGGTCGCGCCAACTCCCGGAAGGGATGCAGTTCCTGGGGGTGTGGACCGGTGAGCAGCCGGTCCCAGGCCGGTGATCCGACCCCGGCGACGCAGCACAGGCCACCGTCGGGGCTGGGGAAGCCGACGGCTCGCACGAGTCCCGCGGGCCCGGCCGGCAGGTCGCGCACGGCGGGTTCACCGCCCGGCTCGATCGTGACCACCAGGAAGACCGCGACAGGTGCCGGCGGACCCAGCACCGGCTGCGGCTGTGCATCGGCCGACCGCATGGACGACGTCATGGCTCCCCTCTCCCCACACGGAACATCACGGACCGGACCGCCCGGCTGCCGACGTTTCAGGTTGCCCGTCCCTCGCGCGTCGGCCGCGGCCGGTGAGAACGGACAGCGCGTCCGCCCGTGTGCTCACCGCACGCCGGAAAAACCCGAATGCGCCCGCGTGTACCGCTCTGGGAGCATGCCGGAATGGTCCACCGTCTCGAACCGCTGGTCATCCGGCACACCCACCGTCTCTCCTCCCCCACGGGCCCCGTGGGGGAAGGCGCCGTCGCGGCACGGCAGTTCGACGCCGCGCTGATGTCCGTGGGCTTCAAGCTCTCGGCGGAGCTGCTGGAACGGCTGTCGGGGCTGTCCGAGGGCACGGTCGTCTTCACCGCCGTCCGCACGCTGGGCACCGTCCGCGCGATGGTCGGCGACCGCGTCCGGCACAACGCGTACTTCATCGACTTCCCGGCGAACGTGCCGGACACCTTCGACTTCTGGATGCGGTGCATCTCCGAGGCGCTCGCCGACGACGCGACGCGCGCGGGCACGCTGGAGCAGCTGAGCGAGGGTGTGGTGAACCTGCTGACGCTCCCGTCGTACGGCCGCTACCAGCACACCTACGAGGAGATGCTCGCCGCCCACGACGAGCTGATCGCCGCGGCGGGCGACCGTATGACGGCCCTCCACCTGGGCGGTGCCGCCGAGGACGAACTCACGGCGCTGTACCTGGCGTTGGCGGGCAGCAGCACGCCGCTGGGCGAGGAGGCGCTGCGGGATCTGGCGGTCCTCGCCGGGCACTGCGCGCACGGGCCGCAGCCCGAGGCGATCCCGGTGCGGGAGAACCGTGCCGTCGTCAACCGGGCCCGGCTGGAAGCCGGTTCCGGGCTGTTGCTGGACACGGTGACCGATGTGCTGCGGCTGGCGTGCGCGCTGTCCGACGGCGATGTGACCCTCGGGGAGCCGACGCGGTTCCGGGGGCTGTCCCGTCCGGTGCGCCGCGCGCTGCTCGCGGGCCTCGACTCGGTCGTCGCCGCGGCGCCCGCCAAGCTCAGTGACGTCGCCGTGCACCGCGAGGCGTGGAAGCGGCTCGGTGAGCGGCTGCACCCGCACGAGTACCCGCGGTGGCCGCACTCCGCCGACGTGTTCGCGGTCGCCCGGGGCGAGAAGGAGGCGCGCTCCTTCGACAGCCGGGTCGAGGAGCTGCTCGGCAGGAACGACATCACGGGCGCGGTGAAGCTGCTGGAGTCCGCGCCGGGCAGGCTGTTCCGCTCGCTGGACCGGCTGCTGCGCGCTGCCCTGACGCAGGAGGAGCGCAACGCCGTCGTGGCCGTCGCCGAGCGGGTCGCTCCCGAGGTGGCCGGCCGGGTGGTGCTGTCGGTGCGTGAGCATCTGCACAACCGTGGCGAGGAGACCGGCGAGCGCCGGGTCTTCGTCAACCGCCTCGGCCGTGCCTGGGTCGCCGAGGACACGCGTCCGCCCGTGCCGCCGGCCGAGCGCAAGCGTCTGATCACCGCGTTCGACGCGGAGATACGGCGGCGGCTCCCGGACCCCGGTCATCTGCTGATCGACCCGGACGTCCTGGACGTCGCGCTGCCGCTGAGCGGCAAGGCGACCGCGGCCGGCCTCGGGGTGCTGCCGCGCGGGTCGGTGTCGCCGGTCGACGGTGAGCTGCTGCGGTTCTTCGTGTACTGGAAGCAGACCAGCCGTGACACCGACTACGACCTGTCGGCGCTGATGCTGGACGCCGGCTACCGGACGGTGTCCTGGCTGTCGTACACCCATCTCACCGACGTCGACGGCGAGCACTCCGGTGACATCACCGAAGCGCCCGACGGGGCCTCGGAGTTCATCAACCTGCGCCTCGGTGCCGTGCGCGGCGCGTTCATCGTGCCGCAGGTCAACCTCTTCTCCGGGGAGGGCTTCGAGGAGGTCGCGGAGTCGTTCTTCGGGTTCATGCTGCGGGAGGGCGAGCAGAAGGGGCGTCCGTTCGAGCCGCGCACGGTGCGGATGAAGTCGGACCTGCGGGGTCCCGGGCGGGTCGCGCTGCCGCTGGTGTTCCTGCGCGGGTCCGACGGGCGGTGGCGGGCCAAGTGGCTGCACCTGTACCTCAAGGGCAACCCGTCGGCCAACCGGGTCGAGGGCAACCGGGTGTCGGTGGCGATGCTGGTGCGCGGCATCGTCGAGCGTGAGCAGCTCACGGTGCGGTACCTCACCGAGCTGATGGCCGGCGGGGCGACGGCCACGACGGTGTGGGACGGGGAGACCGTCCCTGAGGGTCCGGTCACCTACATCGGCCTGCAGCGTCCCGACGGGCTGCATCCCGAGTCGCGGATCCTCACGCCCGAAAATCTGCGCGACCTGATCCCGGCCTGACTGCTAACGTTGGCCGTGGCGAGGCCATGAAGGGGCTTCCTTCTCAAATCCTCCTTGAATCCAGCCCTTTCGCTTTCCTCGCCGCCGACTTGAGACCTCCGGCTGTCCCGCCGGAGGTCTTTCGTTTCGTACGGCCGTGGCTCAGCTGTCGTAGTCGACCGTCAGCGTCTCGGAGACGGGATACGACTGGCAGGTCAGGACGTAGCCCGCGTCCACCTCGGCCGGTTCGAGGGCGAAGTTGCGGCGCATGTCGGCCTTGCCGTCGGTGACCAGGGCACGGCAGGTGCCGCAGACGCCGCCCTTGCAGGCGAACGGCAGGTCCGGGCGGGTCCGTTGGGCGCCGTCGAGGATGCTCCGCTCCCGGGAGAGCGTGGACGTCGTGGAGCGGCCGTCGAGGGTGATGGTGACCTGGCTGACGGGTCCTTCGGGGCCGGTCTCCTCGTGGTGGACCTCCCGCACGGGCTCGTCGTCGGCGTAGAACAGCTCCTGGTGAACGCGGTCTGCGGGTACGCCGAGTTCGCCGAGCACGCGCCGGGCGTCCCGGACCATGCCGTGCGGGCCGCACAGCCACCAGTGGTCGGCGGTCGGTATGTCGACCAGCGCGTCGACGAGCGCCGTGAGCCGGTCTGCGTCCAGGCGGCCGGAGAGCACCTCGGCCTCGCGGGGTTCGCGGGACAGGACGTGGGCGAGCTGGAACCGGGTCGGGTAGAGGTCCTTCAGGTCGGCCAGCTCGTCGGCGAACATCACGGTGTCGGTGCGGCGGTTGCCGTAGAAGAGGGTGACGGTCGAGCGGGAACCGGCTGCCAGGACGGACTCGGCGATGGACACCATGGGGGTGATGCCGGAGCCGGCCGCGATCAGCACGTGGTGGCCGGGGGCGGTGAGGTCGGGGGTGAAGGCGCCGGTGGGGCCCATGACTTCGACGCTGTCACCGGGACGCACCTCGTCGACGAGCCACGACGAGAACAGCCCGCCCGGCACCACCCGCACACCGATACGCGGCACGGCCCCGACCGGCGAACAGATCGAGTACGACCGCCGCTCGTCCCGCCCGTCGACCTCCCGCCGCAGGGTCAGCGACTGCCCCGGCGCGAAGTCGAACTCCTCGGCCAGCTCCACCGGAACCTCGAAACTGACGGCCACCGCATCGGAGCACAGTGGCTGTACGGCGGCGACACGGAGGAGACGGAAGGCCGGACGGCGACGGGGGCGTGTGGCCGGGCTGGGGGTGGTGAGCGCGGTGGGCGCCGCCGGGTCGGGGGCGGTGGGCGCGGCCGAGTCGGAG
Source organism: Streptomyces dysideae (assembly GCF_001514305.1). Classification (GTDB taxonomy): domain Bacteria; phylum Actinomycetota; class Actinomycetes; order Streptomycetales; family Streptomycetaceae; genus Streptomyces; species Streptomyces dysideae. The sequence goes on along the minus strand of NZ_KQ949085.1, from coordinate 184,691 downwards.
GCAGCCGGTCCCGCCGAGCCGGAGGCGACCGGCACCACCGGGCCGGCGCCGACCGACCCCGCCGAGCCAGAGGCGACCGACCCCGCCGCGCCGGAGCCGATCGGCGCCGCCGCGCCGGGCGACGGCCGTGCCGTCACGCCGGGCGTCAGCCGTCCCGTCGGCTCTTCGCTCAGGCCTTTCATCAGATCTCCTTGACGTGCTCGAACGGCTCGCGGCAAGCGCGGCAGCGGCGCAGGGCCTTGCAGGACGTGGCGGCGAAGCGGGAGGTCTCCTCCGTGTCCGTCGAGCCGCAGCGGGGGCAGGACACCATGTGCCGCGTGGGGGACAGGACGAGAGGGACAGGGCCGCCGCGAGGAGCGGGCCCGGGCGGGGCGATGCCGTACTGGGCGAGCTTGCGGCGGCCTGCCGGGGTGATCCAGTCGCTGGTCCAGGGCGGGTTGAGGACCGTGCGGATCTCCACGCGCTGGTACCCGGCGTCCCGCAGCCGCGCGGCCACGTCCGCCCGCATCTCGGCCATCGCCGGGCAGCCCGAGTACGTCGGGGTGAGGCTTGCGACCACCGTGCCGTCCTCGGTGACCTCGACGTCCCGCAGGACGCCCAGGTCGGCGAGGGTGAGCATGGGCAGTTCGGGGTCGGGCACCTGCTCGGCGATATGCCGGGCGTGCCGCGCATCCGGCAGGGTCGTCACCATGTCGCCTCCGGGTGGGCGCGCGCCACGCCCTGCAACTCGGCGAGCAGCGGGGCGAGATGCTCGGTGTGTTCGCCGTCGCGGCCCGCGCCGGGCAGCGGACGGTACACCGGCATGGGCAGTCCGGCCGCCTCGGTGACCTGGCGCAGGTCGGCGACGACCTCGTCCCGCACGTCGTACGTCGTGAACAACTCGCCCAGGTAGGGGGCGACTTGGTCCATGGCCCTGCGCATGCGGCGGTGCGACTCCTCCGTGCCGTCGCCCAGGCGCACCGCCCACTCCGCGGCGTACTGCCGGTGGTACGTCAGCTCCTTGACGCCCTTCGCGGCGATCGCCGCCAGGACGGGGTCCGTGTGCGAGGTCAGCCGGTGGAAGTGCGCCACCCGACAGCTCGACAGCACCAGCAGCCGCACGATCGAGAACGCGAAGTCCCCGTTGGGCAGTTCGGCGAGACGTACGTTGCGGAAGTCGCCGGCGTCACGGAAGTAGGCGTAGGCGTCCTCGTCGCGGCCGGTGCCGTCGGCCTGGCCGGCGCGGGAGTAGAGCAGGCGGGCCTGGCCGAGCAGGTCGAGGCCGATGTTGGCCAGCGCCACCTCCTCCTCCAGCTCGGGGGCGCGGGTGATCCACTCGGCGAGGCGCTGGGCGGAGACCAGGGCGTCGTCGGCGAGGGCCACGCAGTCGGCGGCGAGGCGGCCGGTGTCGATGCCCTCGGGCACGGTGGTGTCCACGCCGTGCAGGGGGTCCTCGAAGCCGGTGCCGTAGGCCCAGCGGGTGTCGTCCTCGTGCCCCTCGGCGAGGGTCAGGTAGACGTGGTCGTCACTCATGCCCTCTCCTCAGATGTGCGGGACGTCGTCGGGGATGTCGTAGAAGGTCGGATGGCGGTAGACCTTGTCGGCGCTGGGCGCGAAGAACGGGTCCTTCTCGTCGCGGGTCGAGGCTGCGATGTGTTCGCTGCGCACCACCCAGATGCTCACGCCCTCGTTGCGCCGCGTGTACAGGTCGCGCGCGTGGGTGAGCGCCATGGCGTCGTCGGCCGCGTGCAGCGAGCCCACGTGGACGTGGTTGAGCCCGCGCTTGCCGCGCACGAACACCTCGTACAGCGGCCAGTCGGCCTTGCTCGTCCCGGTCATGCCGCCGTCTCCTTCTTGGCTCGCTCGCTCTGCTTGGCCGCGTGGGCCGTGGCCGCCTCCCGCACCCAGGCGCCGTCCTCGTGGGCGCTGCGGCGCCGTTCCATGCGCTGGGCGTTGCACGGGCCGCCGCCCTTGATGACCCGCATCAGCTCGTCCCAGTCGGGGGTGCCGAAGTCGTGGTGGCCGCGCTCGGCGTTCCAGCGCAGTTGGGGGTCGGGCAGGGTGACGCCGAGCTTCTCCGCCTGCGGGACGGTCATGTCGACGAAGCGCCGGCGCAGTTCGTCGTTGCTGTGCCGCTTGATCTTCCAGGCCATGGACTGGGCCGAGTTGGGCGAGGAGTCGTCGGGCGGACCGAACATCATCAGGGACGGCCACCACCAGCGGTCGACGGCGTCCTGGACCATGGCGCGCTGCTCCTCGGTGCCGCGCATCATCGTCATCAGCAGTTCGTAGCCCTGCCGTTGGTGGAAGGACTCCTCCTTGCAGATCCGCACCATCGCGCGCGCGTACGGGCCGTACGAGCTACGGCACAGGGGCACCTGGTTGCAGATCGCGGCGCCGTCGACGAACCAGCCGATCACGCCGACGTCGGCGAAGCTCAGCGTCGGGTAGTTGAAGATCGACGAGTACTTCTGGCGGCCCTCGATCAGCCGGTCGGTGAGGTCCGCGCGGTCGGCGCCGAGCGTCTCCGCCGCCGAGTACAGGTACAGCCCGTGCCCGGCCTCGTCCTGGACCTTGGCGAACAGGATGGCCTTGCGGCGCAGCGACGGGGCCTTGGTGATCCACTCGCCCTCGGGCTGCATGCCGATGATCTCCGAGTGCGCGTGCTGCGCGATCTGCCGGACGAGGGTCTTGCGGTAGCCGTCCGGCATCCAGTCGCGCGGTTCGATCCGCTGGTCCCGCGCGATCGTCGCGTCGAAGTGCGCTTGAAGCCCGTCCTCGGGCGGCGCCCCGGCCTCGGCGGAGTGTGTCGTGGTCATCGATACCAGCTTCCCAACCGACCATTCGTTCGGTATTAGTGTGACGTGTTTCGCGGGACGGAGCAAGACCCCTCAAGCGATCACATGCGCCGCCCGGCTCGCCGACCCTCGCCGACCACCGTCAGGTCGTCACCCAGCGCCGTCGCGATCTGAGCCGCTCGCGAGTGGTCTCCGAGGTTCCGCGTCAGGTACGCGCACGCGTGCCCGTGCCGTCACGACCACCAGGCCGCCGAGCCGCCGAGCCACCCTTGGCGATCTTTCCCTGGTCGCGCACGAAGCCGAGGGTCCAGGTGATGCGGGCGCCGAAGACCGACTGGCGCCAGGCGCGGGAGTTCGTCCGGCCCCCTCGCGGACCGTCTCGTACCCGTCCGCGGTGTATCCCTCGACGTGCACCGCGTCCGCTCCCCTCGTCCGCACCGGAACCGCCCAGGGTACCCCCGAGGGGTACCCTGGGCGAGGGGTCGGACCGGTCGTTCACTTGCCGCCGTCGGGCACCTTCAGCTTGTCCCAGCTGACCTTGCCGGGGATGCCGTCCGCGTCCTTGCCCCTGAAGTGGAGCTTCTGCTGCCAGGCGGCGTAGGAGCGGCGGTCGGCCTCGGTCCACTCGGGGCCGGGGCCCTCCTCGTAGCGGCCGCAGCCCTCGGCGACCAGTCGGCGGCCCATGGCGGTGATGATCGGGGACTTCTGGCCGACGTGGAAGAAGCCGGCCCCCGGGAAGGGCTCGTACGTCACCGGCTTGGGCTTCGGGTCGGGCTTGGGTGCCTTGCCGCTCAGCCGTTCCGCTATGCGCTTGCGCATGCCGTCCATGGTGAAGCCGCGCGGGTCCACCTTGCCCGGCTGCCACTCCTTGTGGCCGATGACGGAGCGCTCGCTCCAGCCGTGGTGGCGGCAGATCGCGGCGGAGACCTTCTCGATGGCCTCCTTCTGCGCCTCGGGCCAGGGGTCCTTGCCGTCGCCCATGTTGATGCACTCGAAGCCGTAGAAGTGACTGTTGCCGTCGGTGTCGGCCTCGTTGTCGGCCGGCAGCCTCGACTCGTTGATCACGGCGCGCAGGACGTCGCTGTCGCCGGAACCCGCGTGGTTGGCACGGCCGTTGCCGACCAGGTGGATGTGGCCCTTCTTGTCGATGACGCCGTGGCACAGCGGTCCCGGCAGGCCCGAGTAGCCGTTGTAGCAGATGTTCACGGAGGCCTCGGTGCCTCTGGTGACGGTGTGGTGGATCATCACGCCGTTCACCGGCCCCCAGGGGCCCTTGGTGTTGCGGTTGTGGGTGCGCCACTTGCGCACCTCATGGACCGTCAGGCCCTCGGCACGCAGGATCTCCACCATCTTGGACGCGCTCAGCGGTTTCGCCATCACTCGTCTCCTTCCGCCGCGGCCTCCGCCTCGGCCGTGGTCTGCGACCTCCCGCCGGAGGGGTCGGCCTCCGCGGCCTCCTCTTCCCGTCGTGCCTGTTCCTCCGCCGCGAGCGTCGCCTCGTCGGCCGCCGGGATGCTGCTGGCCAGCGGGCCGAAGGCGAGGCGCAGGTCCACGGCGCCGTACTCGCCCTTGACCAGGGCCAGCGGTGCGAAGTGGCGGGCGATGCCGACGGGTTCCTGGAGCAGCGGGCGGCGGGCTGGGTCGGCCGGCCATTCGACGCTGCCGGTGGCGGTGCGGGCGGGGATGATCCAGTGGTCGCCGGTGCGGTAGGTGCCGCCCTTGGCGAAGTACACCTCGACGCCGTCCTCGAGGGGCAGCCACTCCCCCTCCTCTACCTTGACCGCCCCGTTGCGCAGGGCGGAGGTGCGGCCCTTGCGCTTGGGTCCCTCGTGGTGGTCCCAGCGGCGCAGGAACGGGTTGAGGTGCGGCAGCCGTCCGACGCCCGGCTCCGGCTCGGCGGACAGGCGGACGCGGCGGCCCGGCAGGTCCAGTTCCTCGACGCGCAGCAGCGGCAGGGCTTCGAGGCGGGAGGAGTACGCGGTGTCCGTGAACTCGACGCGGTCACCGACGTCGAGGTCCAGCTTGTCGTCGTGGCCGAGGGACGCCAACCGCACCCAGGTGCCGTCGAGTTCGTCGACCGGGAAGACCACCGAGCCGTTCTCGCGGGACCACTTGAAGGTGGCGTCCTTCGCCTCGCCGCCCTCGTGGACCTCGACGCGGTACAGCTGGTTCTCCTGGCCGCGGTAGCGGGCGTCCGGCTTGACCAGGCACGGGTCCTCGTCGGCATGGTCGGGCCGCTCGCTGCGGGCGGCGAGCCGGGCCGACGCGGCCGACCGCCGCCTGGCCCACTGGTCGAAGGCCGCGCGCACGACCTCCTTGGACGGGTCGGTCTCCTCGATGTCCAGCGCGGCCAGGGACAGCGGCAGCACCTGCCAGACGACCTTCACCCGGGCGGCGGTGTCCGGCATCGCCGCGCCGAGCGCGACCTCACGCAGGGCCGGCTCCTCGGCGGCGGAGACCGCGCGCTCCCACACCTGGAGGTAGACCACGAACGGCGACCGGGCCGGCGAGGGCAGCCGGTCACCCGGCTTCTCCGGGTTGCGGTACCCGTCGGGCTGGTCCCAGTAGGTCCAGTGGGTGAGCGGCTCCGCGGTGTCGTCCTGCTCCTCGGCGTCGACCTGATCGGCCTGCACGGGCGTGCCCGGCGCCGGGCGGTACGCGTCGCACAGGATGCCGTCGACGTAGTAGCGGCCGCCGTGGATGTACAGGGTGTCCAGGTCGTGCTTGCCGCCGACGTACTCGATGCGGAAGCCGACGGCGTCCTTCGGTCCGCCGTGCCGGCCGATCAGGTCGGCGGCGAAGGTGCGGGTCTGGTGGAGCTGGATCGCGGTCTGCTCGTTGGTGTCGGCGTCGAGCTGGACGCGGCCCTGCTGGGCAATGACCGCCGAGTAGTGCCGTTCCGGGCGGAACGTGAGGCGGGAGAGATCAGCGTGCATGAAGGGGGTCCCCCTGGTTCAGGAAAGTGCGGGTTCGCAAAGTCGGTGGGTGTGGCTCACGTCACGAAGAAGATCCCGGCGTCGGTGCCCGCCGGCGTGTACTCGGCGAGCCGGGCTCGCAGGCCGTCCTCGCGTTGCGGCCGGTACAGGTCGTGGAAGGCGCCCATCTCGGCGCCGTCGTCGGAGCCGCGCCGGATCTCCTCGGCACACCGGTCGGCCAACAGCCCGTACCAGGGCGTCCCGTAGCGCTGGGAGGTGAACAACGGCCTTATGCCGGTGGCCTGTTCGGGCCGGCAGCGGTACCGGCGGGGCGTACGCGATCGGGCGGGCACGTACGAGTACCGCAGGCAGCCGACGCCGCGCCGGGCCACATGGAGCTTCCCGGTGAAGACGGAGTTCTCGGCGATCTTCACCGCGTGGGTGTGGACTTCGCCGATGACGGTCGTCCGGTGCAGGTGCAGTACGGCGTGGGCGTGGCGACAGTCCGGTGCGGACAGGGCCTCTCGGTCGTTGCCGGTGGCGTCGAGGATGCTGTCGCGGAGGTGGATGTCCAGGGGTTCCTCGGACACCTCGTCGCCGATGACCTCGATGGTGCCGAGGATGCTGTGCTCGATCTGGAGGCACGCGGTGGTGCGTTCCAGGACGATGCTGGGCTCCTCGGGCGAGTGCGGCTCGCACTCGGGTTCCAGGGACCAGCCCGGTACGAGCGTGGAGTGCCGTACGACCACGGCGCCCATGGGGCCGGTGACATTGATGCCGCGTCCGGCGACCAACAGCCCGTCCAGGACGATGCGCGGCCGTTCGTGCGGGGCGCAGTCCTCGGACACCGCACGGATGTTGAGGGCGTCGGGCCGGTTGCTGTACCAGTCGAGGAGCCGGATCACCGGCCGGGTCCCCTCGGCCGCCCGCAGTTCGAGGCGGTCGCCGGGGTCGAGGTCGAAGTCCAGCTGCTCCTGGTAGGCGCCGCTGTGGGTGATCTCGATGATGCCGGCAGGGCCGGTGCGGTCGGCCCTGCGGTCGTGCTGCCAGGCCCGGTAGGCGTCCATGATCTGCCGGTACGGCTGTCCGGGACCGACGCGGTAGACGTCGGCGTCGGAACGCGGTTCGCGCTCCGGGCGCTCGTACTCGCCGCCGCCCAGGTCCGCGCCGGACGCGTAGTGGTAGTCCACCCAGACGCCCTGCCGGGGCGCCGACCGGGACCCGAACGCGATCCGGCCCAGCTCGGGATCGACGGCCACCTGGCCGCGCCTGGGCCGGTAGCGCCAGTCGGACAGGTCGGCGACCACGATGTCCGACGGCGGTACGGGCTGGTCCTCGCCGTCGCGCCGGATGACGAGGCTCTTGCCGGGGCCGTAGTAGTCGGCGAGCCGGTCGTGCAGCTGACGGCGGCCGATGAACGCCGGGACGTTGTCGATGGTGGCGGTGGGGGTCCCCCCGCTCGAGCCAGGTCGAGAGTGGGGGAGTGTGGGCGACGGCTCCGGGAACGGCTTGGTGACCAACGGGGTGTCGTTGCCCAGGATCGAGAAGGTGTACAGGTTGCGGGCGCGGTCGATGCAGTACGCCGGGGACGACGTCAGCGAGTACGCCTTCAGCCGCCAGACGAACAGCGCGACTCCGGCCGGGGTCCAACCGCCCTGCCGGTAACGGGAGTCGGCGCGGCGGACGTCGACCGTACGGGCCGTTGCACCGAAGGGGCCGCCCGCCAGGTCGAGGGCGGAGTTGTCGCGCAGGTCGACGAGTCGCCCGCGGTCGCCTCGCTGTCCGCTCCCGTAGAGCTTCACCGGCTGGGTGTGGGCGACCTGCCGCGACAGCTCGACCGCACGCGCGGGCCAGCCCGCGACCCGCTCGGAGATCTCCTCCAACAGATGCAGGGTGCCCTTGCGGCGCCGGTTGGCGACGGTGGCGGCCACGTCGCCGCGCGGGGCGATCGCGTCGGCGAGAGCGGCTCGGCCGCCGTCGTGCAGGCCCGTGGTGAGGACGCGTTCGTAGCCGGGCAGGGTGCGGTAGCCGACGAGGTCGCCGAGGTAGGGCAGCACCCAGGGGGCCGCCGTCTCCACGAACAGGTCCTCGTAGCCCTGCTCGACGCCGTCGCGGACCCGGTCGAGCTGCTCGGCGATCACCGCGAGCAGCGCGCGCAGCGGCTCGCCCTCCTCGGCGTCGCGCAGCAGATGCCAGCGCGGCAGCAGCGCGGCGAGTCCGTCGGGTTCCCTGGCCGTCGTCGCCTGGGTGGCCGTCTCGAACTGGACATCCGCCGGGTTCGCAGACATCACTTGACCTCCGTCAGAATCAGGGTGTCCGCGGCCTTCGGCGACAGCAGCGCGAGCTGGGCCGGGCGGATGCCGCGGAAGACGAACACCGAGCGGCCCTTGGCGAGGCGCCGGGTGTCGGTGATGTCGGGGTTGAGGCGCAGGAGTTCGGCGAGCGGGATGGCGTACCGCGCGCAGATCTCGGAGAGCGTCTCGCCGTCCGCGGCGCGGACCGTGTGGACCTTTTCGTCGTACGTCGCCGGGTGCGCCGGCACCGATGCCCTCGGCGGGCCTGGGCGGGTGAGGATCCCGGTGAGTTCCTCGGGTGTCGCGGACGCGGGGACGCCGGTGAAGACGTCGACGTCCAGGTAGTCGACGCCGGGCACGGTGTGGGCCGTGGCCAGGATGTCCGACAGGCGGACCGGCCGCCCCAACTCCCGGCCTTCGTAGCCGAGTCGGCGGAGCAGAGCCTGGCGCAGGCGTGGCTCCACGATCTCCCAGGCGTGGTCGGGGGCGACCTTCACCTTGGCGGCGACGAGGAGCAGGACGAGCTCGCGCACGTCCACGCGGACCGGGAGGTTGCTGTCCCCGTACTCGGTCAGGGCGCCACGCAGAGCCCGCAGGGTGGCTGATTCCTCACCGTCTCCGTCGATCGGGACGTCGTCGGTGCCCGCGACCGTCACATGCAGCACGCGCCGCCGTCCGTCGAAGAGTTCGCGTGCGGCGGCGCGGCCGATGCCGGCGCGGGAGCGGGCGAAGTCCTCGTAGTCGGCGGCGGAGACCAGCCGGTCCAGTGCGGAGACGGCGAGGGGGATCGTACGGCGGGTCAGGCCGGGGCCGTCCGCGTCCGAACCGCCCTTCGCCGGGCGCGGGTTGGTGACCCGGGTGACGCCGAGGGGGCGGGTGAGGGGTTGGGTGACGCGGTCGGCGGCGACGTTGGCGGCCTTGCCGGTGCCGAATCGGTAGCGGGCGCGGATGTTCTCGTGGCCGCTGGGCAGCCGGGCGCCGTGGACGCCGTCGCCGAAGGTCACCGTCGTACGGCCGTCGGCGGTGGAGCCGGTGATGTAGACGCGCTCGCTCGGGCCGCGTCCGGCGAGGCTGTCGACCTCGTGCCAGAGCACGCCGTCCACCCGGATCTCCAGCACCGGTGTGGCGCCGAGGGGGTTGTCGTCGGCGAGCCAGGTGAGCGGGGACTGCCAGAGCGCGAACGTCTGGTTCGTGCGGTCCGAGTCACCGCTGCCGATGGCCTCCTCGCGGCTCTCGCCGTGGGTGGCCTCGACGACGTTGCCGAGGACGCGGACGGTCTCGCGCCGGTAGCGGTGGGCGAGGTCGGCGGTCAGGGTGAGGCGGGTGTGGACGTGGTCGCCGGGGAGCCGGGGGTCGACGGCCGGGTCGGCGGCGGCGATGGTGGCGACCTCGGTGGCCTGGACGCCGGCCGTGCCCGGGATGTCGCTGCGTTCGCCGGTGACGACGAGGGTGCGGCCGGGCTGCAGTCCGTCGTACAGCTGGGCGAGTTCGATCTCGTTGCCGTGGACGTCCTCGCCGAGGGGTTCGTCGGCAAGGCGGAGCGGTTCACCCGCCGCGTGCACGGTGGTGTCGCGGATGTGCGACAGCAGGACGTCGAACTCGTCCAACCACGGTTCGGCCAGAGTGAGTTCGGTGCCACGCCCGGTGATGCCGTAGTTGGTGTACGCCGCCGTACGCGCCGCGACGACCTGGGTGGTGACGAACGCGAGCTCGGCGTCGCCGGGGATGCCGCCCTGGGCGCCCTTGGCGGGGCGCTGGATCGCGACCCAGCTGCCGACCGTGATGCCGTCGTGGACGGTGTCCAGCTGCAGCATGCGGCGGTTGAGGGGCTCGGGCTTGCTGGCGATGACGATCTCGACGTTGGGCTCGGTGCTGCCCACCGTGTACTTGACGCTCACCTCGTACTCGCCGTGCGTGAACTGCTCGCTCGCGCCCGGCCGCAGGGCGATCTGCTCCGACGTTCCGTTGTGGACGCCTACCTGGACCAGGCCCTCGTCGTCCGGGCGCGACACGAAGAGGGTGCGCTCGGGCAGACCCGCCTGGAAGCGGGCGGTGACGCCCGGGTCCTGGGAGTCGGTCGGGACGGGGGTCCCCCCGCTCGAGCGAGTTCGAGAGTGGGGGAGGTTGAGCCAGTTCAGGTCGCGGTCCTGGCCGTTGCGGACGGACAGCTCGACCTGGCCCGTGCCGAGCGGGAAGGTGACGGGCTGGGCGGGCGGCAGGTTCTCGGCGCGCTGGTCGGAGCTGCTGCCCTCGACGTACTGGAACTCCGCGCGGACCGGGACCTTGCCCGCCGGGTCGTACACGACGCGCATGCCGGCGAGCACGGCGCCGGTGAGCGGCCAGTCGGCGGTGCGGATCACGCGGCCCCGGTCGTCCTGGACCGGCTTGAGCGGGGCCGTGGCGCCGAAGGGCGCCGCGGTGACCCGCATGGCGAGCAGCTCGCGCAGCAGCTGCGGGGTGCCGGGGGCGGCGGCCGTGCGCCAGGCCGGGTAGAGGCTGCCGGTGGTGGGTGCCAGGGCGGCCAGGAGGCGGGCGGTGTCGGTGCCCGGGCGCCCGGGGCCGGAGACGCCGCGGCGTGTCGGGGTCGCAGCGCGCAGGGCGGGCAGGACGGCGCCCAGGGTCTGGAGGGCTGCCGCGCGGGGGTCGGCCTCCGTGGCCTTGAGAGGTACCGCTTCGGCGGCCTGCGCGGGCGCCAACTCCAGGGCTCGCTGGGCGAGTTCCGCGAGCACGGCCTCCAGCTGCTCGAACCAGGCCGCCACGTCCTCGTACGGTTCGGCCAGCACCTGGGCCTCGCCGAGCCGGGCGACGGGCTCCGCGAGACGGGCCGCGAGCCGCTCGGGCGTCTTGACGGCGTCCAGGTCCTCCCGCAGCGGAGCGAGGACCTGGTCCTCGAAGTCCTCGATCAGCCGGCTGACCGGGCGGGGGTTGGGGACCCCGGGCGTGGGCGGCTCGTCGCCCGGCTCGCCCGGGGCCTGGGGCTCGGCGGTCCAGCGGAGCACCTCGTCGACGAGCTCCTTCAGGGTCGGCGGCGCCGACTTCGGCAGGGAGATCGCCGTGATCTCGTCGTCCCGGTCGACGCGCGCCTTGGCGACCGGCAGCAACTTGCGTCGGCCGCCCGCCTGTTCACCGAAGACGAAGAGCAACTGGTCGCCGGTCTGAAGGGAGTTCGCGGTGCCCTCGACGAAGAACTCCGAGCGGCGCTCCAGGTCCGCGGGGGTGACGAGGGAGGGCCGGCGACGCCGTACCTTCAGCTCGTTCCAGTCCCAGCGGGCCGTCAGGTCGCGGCTCGTCTCGAAGGTGAGGGACTGCTCGTCGGCGGAGGCGGGGACGCTGTGGCTGCGGGCGCCGCGCGGGATGAGCACGGGCAGGGCCTCGGCGCGCGGGTCGCGTTCCAGGGTGTACGCCAGGTGGGTGGCGGCGGCGACGCCGGGGCGCGGCCGGTGGCCGACGAGGCGGCCGAGCAGCACCAGCGAGCGGTGCTCGTTGGCGGTGCGGACGTAGGCCTCGTCGGCGATGCGCTCGGAGTGGAAGGCGAGCAGGTCGCCGAGGACGGCGGTGGCGTCGAGGAGGCCGATCGCCGGGTCGTCCGGGGTGCGGACGGTCAGGCCGTCGAGCGCCGGGTACGCCGGTGAGGCGAGCCGGTCGAGCAGGGCGGCCCGGAAGGAGCCGTATTCGCCGACGCGGTAGTCGAGGGCGGTGCGGCCGGGCGGATTGTGCAGTGGGGCCGGGGCCAGGCGCTCGTCGTGTCCGCCGCGGCAGGCGCCGCCGCAGGCGCACTCGTCGGTCAGGGAGTCGGTCACGGTCATCGGGCACCTCCCAGGGATATCGCCAGCCGGCCGTTCTCCGGCCGGTCGGGGTCGTTGTCGCAGGTGGCGATCTCCAGCGGGCCGAGCCGCAGCACGCCGTCCTCCTTCTCTCCTCGGACCGGCTCGAACAGGCGCTGCAGCCGGGTGACTTGGACGCTCTCCACACCGGGCACGGCCGCCGCGACGGCGACCAGCCGGCTGAGCCGTACCGGTTCGCCGAAGGTCAGCGCGTCCGGGTGGAAGAAGCCCCGACGGCCGCTGCCGAGGACGTGGTACAGCTCGGCCAGGATCTGCCCGTGCTGGTGTCCGGGCTTGGCGCACACGGTCAGCGCGAGGTCCAGCGGGACCATGCGGGCGGAGCCGACGACGAGGTCGTGGCCGATGCGCCGGTACGGCTCCAGGGACTGGGCGACCGAGGCGAGCAGCCCGTCCGACGGGGCGCCGGTGCCGTACGCGTCGATCGCGAGGTGCGCCTCCTGGACGCTGCCGGTCCAGCGGATCGTGGCCGCCGCCCGCTGCACGCCGGGCAGGGCCGAGGCGAGGGCCGCGTAGTCCTCGGCGGTGACCGCGCGCAGCCGGGTGCGGCGCAGGTCGAGGGGGGCCAACTGGCGTACCTGCTCGACGGGTTCGGGTTCGATGCCGCCGGTGGCGGGCAGCGGGTTGCGGACGGTGGCCACCGGGGCGTCGCCATCGCCTTGCACGACAAGGTGGTTGATGGCCTCGGCGCCGACGTTGCCCGCGGTGCCGCCGCCCAGGCGGTAGCTCGCCGTGAGCCGGGAGCCGGGGGTGGGTTCGGCGCCGTGCCGTCCGTCGCCGAAGCGCAGGGTGAGGCGGCCGCCGTCGTCCAGTTCGCCGACGAAGTGCCGGTCGCGGGCGGCGCTGTCGAGCAGGTCGCGGCGCGGCTCCCAGGTCACGTCGTCGCCTTCGTGGAGGCGTACGGCGGGCAGGGCGCGGCGCGGGTCCTGGCCGAGGGCGGCGGTCGCGGAGCCGCGCAGCACCGGCTCGTCGGGGTGCAGTCCGGCCGCGTGGACAGGGCCCCAGCTGTGGGCGATCTCCCAGGCGATGTGCCCGTCGAGGACGGTGCCGGCGCGGGCGCGTGCCGTGAGGACCTCGACGCGGCGCAGCTTGGCGTCGAGCAACTGGTCGCTGCGGTGAAGGAGTTCGCGCAGGGCGCGGACCGGGTGGCGGCGCAGCTCGATGCGTTCGAGCAGCTTCAGGCCGTAGATCACGGTCAGTTCGGCGATCTCCGCCTCGCCGAGTCCGTCCCGGTCGCGGGCGCTGCGCCACAGTTCGACGAGCCGCTGCCGGACCCGGCCCGGGATGGCGGCGATCCGCTCGGCCTGTCCGGCGGCGACGGTCCCCGGGGCGGGGAACGGCACGGCCTGGACGACGGGCGTACGGCCGAGGACGGGGCGGAAGCGGGGCCGGATGCCCGGGTAGACGGACTGGGCGAGCAGGGTGCGCAGAGCAGAGGCCTGAGCGTAGGCCGTGCCGGGGACGACGCGTTCGTGCCGCTGACCGGCGCGTTCCAGGCCGAGTCCGGCTCTGGTGGTCGGGCCCTGGCCCGCCACCTGGAACAGCTCGCGGACGTCGTCGGGGGTGAGCGCCTCGCCCGAATCCGCCTTGTCCGTGAGGGAGTTGATGAGCCGTGCGGGGGCGTTGCCCTCGTCGCGATCGTGGCAGCCGAAGGCGGGAGGGTCGCAGGGGGCGACTTCCGCGGGGACGGGCGGCACGGTGAACGTCTCGGGGAGCCCGCCGAGGGTCCGGCCGTGGTCGACGAGGACGACGTTGCCGCGGGCGATCGTCACGTCCTCGACGGGCAGGCAGTCGCGGCCGCCGCGGGTGGTGAGGCAGAGCGGGAAGGGCAGGGCGTCCTCGGCGGCCCACGCGATCTCCAGGACCGGCTGGTCCTCGATGCGGTCGACGGCCGGGGTGACGGAGGTGAGGCGGACGGCCTGCCGGTGGCTCGGGTCGGCGTCGCCGGGGGTGCCGGTGCGCGGGCCCTTGACCTCCTCCAGGACGAGCACGTCACCCGGCTTCAGGTCGAGTCGGCGATCCCGGCAGGTCTCCGGGTCGACCCACTCGTCCCGCAGGGTGGCGGAGGTGGCGCCCTTGGGCAGGGTGCACACCTCGCCGCCCCAGGTCCACAGCCGGATCGCGTTGTGCGCGACGCGCAGCTCCAACGGGTCGGCGGAGACGACCGGTTCGAAGACCTCCACGGACCCGCGCTCGTCGAGGTCGGCGAGGTCGTTCTCGTCGACGACCGTGCCGGGTTCCGGGCGGTCGTGCGGGTCGAGGGTGCGGACGTCGACGGAGGCGAAGCGGAAGGTGCCCGGGGCGAGGGTCTGGTCGCCGGCGGTCTGCACGGCGACGTACGCCCGCGCGGTGCAGCCGTCGTGCATCGCGTAGTCGATGAGCCGGACATGACGGCGTACGGAGATCCGGCGGCGCGCGGTGTCGAGGTAGGCCTCGGTGGCGACCGCGTCCTGCTGGTAGCTGATCTGGCCGCCGGTGTACGCGAGCAGCTCGACGAGGGTCATGCCGAGGTCGGCGGGGTTGCGCTCGACCCAGTCGGGGGTGGTGAGCGCGAGCCGGTCGAGGAGCAGCTTGCGGATGGTGTCGTAGTCGCGGGCCGTGTAGTCGATGACGGGCGCGGCCGGGAAGCCCTCGGGCTCCCGCTCGTCGTCCTTGCAGTCGAAGGGCGTCGGGCAGTCGGGCCGGAAGGCGAAGCCGGCGCTGTGGTAGCGCTGGTCGAAGCCGCGGTACGGCTCGGTCCCGGGCCGTCCGTACGGATCGGTCTCGACGAGGGAGAGCCGGTAGCGGGAGGTGTCACCGGCCTGGCCGAGGGTGACGTAGAGCCGGTCGTCGAGCTCCGGATCCTCCTCCCGCTCGACGCTGACGTCGACGGCGGTGATGCCGGTGATGCGGCGGCCGCCGTCGATGCGGACGTTCTCCGGGCAGAGGCCGTGCGGGGCCTTGCCGAGGAAGGTGACGGTGAGCAGCAGCCCGTCGTCGCTGACCTCGACGGCGTCGACTCCGTTGAGCTGTGCGGCCCTCACCTTGGCGCGGCGGGGCGTCGTCGTGCTCGTCATGCCGTGGCCCTCCCTTCGAACACGTCGTCGCGGCGGGCGCCGGTGGCGCGGACGGCGTACGACAGGTACACGCGGACGACGTTGTCCTCACTGACCACGTCGAGGGCCTCCACGTCGATGAGGTCGCCGAGCCAGCGCTGGAGCGAGGCCTGGACGGAGAGTTCCAGGGTGCTGATCAGCTCGGGGCCGGCCGGGGCGAAGACCAGGTCGAGGAGTCCGCAGCCGAAGTCGGGGCGCATGACGCGCTCGCCGGGGCTGGTGAACAGGAGCTGCTCGATCAGGTCGTGGACGTGCTCGCCGTGGGTGGCGTGCGCGGTGCGTCCCCGCCGGTCGGCGCGGAACGGGAACGCGACGTCGGAACGCGGGCGGGTGCTGGTGCGGCGGCTCATCGGACGGTGACCTTTCGCTGCGCGGCCTGGACGACGGGCGGGCCCTGCGGGACGCGGGCCGCGGTGAGGCACTGGGCCGCGGAGGTGTCGAGCAGCACGGCCTGGCCGTCGACGGTGATGCCGGTGCCGTCGGCGGTCCAGCGGACCGAGACGCACGGCATGGGCACGCCGTCGACGGTGTGCGGGCAGCCGGTGACCACGTAACTGTGCGCGGCCGTGGCGACGGCGGCGCCGCCGGCCCGTACACCGCCGGTGGATGTGGTGGCGGCGCTGACGCGGCCGCCGTGCGGGCAGCCGATCAAGGCGTCGGCGTCGAGCAAACTCCCGGACAACTTGGTTCGTCCCCCGTCTTCTATCGCTTCGAGAGCACGGTCAACTGGCCCTCGTTGATGGTCACTTCACGCCCGCGCAGGACGACCTCGGCGCCCGCGCCGGTCGCGATGACCACCGCTTCCCTGGTGATACGGATGTATGCGCCGCCCTGGGCCTGGAGCAGAATCCCTTGCTCGGCACCGACGGTGTCGTTCATGACGAACTTGTGCGCCTGCGGCGTCTGCACGACGACCGGCTTGTTCACCGACCCCGCCTGCAGTTCGCGGCGCGCGTCGGGCGGCAGTTCCTCGGCGGCGCCGTACCAGCACCCGGTCCACACCGGGAAGCTGGGATCCCCCTGCTCGAACTCCACCCACACGCCGGCGCCGGGCGGCGGCACCACGAACTGCCCCGACTCGGGCCCGGTGAACGGCAGACAGGGCAGCGCCCAGGTGGACGGCTCGTCGCCGAGGACGTCCGGGACCTCGACGGTGATACGGCCGATGCGCAGCGGGTCGTCGTTGCTGACGACCCGGCCGCGGAACTTGCCGAGGTAGCGATTGCTGGGTGCCGCCATGCTGAACTGCTCCTGGTGGTCGGTGACTTGGCCGTTATGGCCGTACGAAGTCGCTGCGGGCCTCGAGACCCTCTCGGGAGAGGGTGAAGTTCTGCTGGAACGAGCCCGGGCGCAGGTTGTGCGTGACGGACTTGACGTAGTAGTCGCCGTCGTACGCCCGTCCCGCGCCGCGTACGCCGACGAGCTGGCGCGGCTGCAGGATGTAGCCGTGCCGGTTGACGTCGAGCGAGCCGGAGCCGGAGACGACGTCGGCGGACACGGCGGCACGGGCGAGCAGCTCGGCCTCGGCCTGCTCCCGCTGCTGCTTGGCGGTGCCGGCGAGGGTCTTGCGCTTCAGCGCCGGAGTGGGCCGCTTGCCGAGCGGCGGCCTCAGCGGACTGATCGACGGCTGGGGCAGCAGGGCCGACTGCCGGGTCCCCGGATCCTGCCAACGGGCCTGCGGCTCTTCCCGCGCGGTCCCGTCGTACGCGAACGTCAGCTGGTCGACGGTGGAGTTGGCGTCCATGTTGACGTTGAGGGCGTGCTGGCGAATGCCGAGACGGACTTCCGGTCCCCAACGGGCGGAGGACTGGCCGGGGTTGGGACCGGGTTCGAGGTAGAAGGTGTAGCCGTTGGCGCGGGCGAGCTCGGTGACGTACTGGAGGTCGGTGCCGGTCTGGTAGTGCACACGCAGATCCTGATGCGGCGGCTGCGCGACCTTCTCGGTGTAGACGTCGGGCCGGATGCCGTAGTCGGAGTAGCGGCGCAGGATGCTGAGCACCCGCTCGGAGGGCGGCAGGTTGGGATAGCGGGCGGTGCGCTCCTCCAGGTCCATGAGGAGGGTGAGGTCTTCCCCGGTGACGGTGAGGGTGGAGTGACCGGGCTGGTTACTGGCGCCGACCTCGTGGCGGACGATCAGGCCGTCGAAGAGCACGTCGGGGGTGCCCTTGACGGCGACGGTGACGATGATCCGCGTCTTCGGATCGAAGAACCCCTCGGGCAGGAGCCGTCGGCTGATGAGCCCGTTCTTGGTCAGATCGAAGGCGAGCTGAAAGCCGCTCCGCTCCCCCGCGGTGGCGGTGACCTGCGCGGACAGCAGCGCCTCGGTGACCTCGGCCGGGACGGGCCGGGCGAGCTTGGGCCCCATGTGGAGCGTGATGTGAACGGGGCCCTGCCCCACGGGCAGATCAAACACGCCGGTCTCCCCTGCCACCGGAGAACCCGCCGCCGAGCGGAATGTCGATGACGCGCCCGGCCTCGTCCGTCAACTCCCGAGGGTCGAGTACGGGGTTGGCGTCGGCGATCTGCCACCACTGGCCCGGGTCACCGAAGTAACGCTGCCCGAGCAGGTCGGGGCGCTCGCCGGCGCCGACGGTGTGGGGCTGGGTCTCCTGCTCGTCCAGTGGGGGCAGCAACCGGCGCTTGGTGTAACGCACTTCGGTCCCGTCGGGCTGCCGGTGGATGCCGATCTCGGCGTCGTGGTAGCGGCTGGTGCGGGGGTACGGGTGAGCGCCGGGTATCGCGTCCAGGGCGTTCTCGTACGGCTCGATGTCGGCCATGGTGTGCGGTTCAGCCCCTTCCGATCACGGCGTTGGTTCCGGTGAGCCCGAGCGAGCCGAAGCTCCCGCCGCGGTCGGCTGCGGCGAGGCGTTCCTTCTGGGCGAGGTGCGCCAGGTAGAGGTCGGCGCCGCGGTGCCCTGCGGGCAGGTCGCTGACGGTGAGGATCTTCATGCCGATGCTGAGCGAGGCCCGGATCGGGTTGAGGTTCACGTCGAACGCCGACTCGTTGACGGACAGTTCGGTGAGGCGGACGGGCATGACGCGCTTGCTGCCCCAGGTGAACAGGGTGAGCGGCATCTCGATCGGGCTGATCTCGATGGTGCCCTTCTGGGACAGCCGGGTCGCTGCGCGGAGCTGCGCCACGGTCGGCTGCACCAGCATTTCGAGTGTCGCGAGCTGCGGGTGGATGCCGTCGGGCGCGGCGACCTCGAACTGGTCGGTGGCGTCGATCTCGGCGGTGAACTTCCAGGTCTCCTGGGCGGGGCCCTTGAGGCGGAGGGCCTCGTTGCGGTCGCCACTGCCGGTGCCGCCTCCTCCGGCGTCGCCGCTGTCGCCGGCGGATTGGGGGGAGACGCTGCGCTCCAGGGTGTCCGGGTTGAACTGGAGGACGATGATGCGTTGGGGGGTGCCGGTGTCGGGGTTGACCACGACTATTCCGGAGCGGATGGGTTTGGGGATGTCGGGGTAGCGGGTCACAGGCGTTCCTCGAGTCGGACCCGCAGGTCCGTGTAGTCGTGGTCGGGGAAGAGGCGGGGAAGGACGTCGAGCATTTCGCTGAGCCCGTCTTCGAGAGGGATGAACCCCTCACCGCACAGCTCCGGCTCGCAGTACAGGTACTGCCAGCCGATCACGCCCTTCGTGACGAGCAGGGCCTCCAGATAGCCCGGGTAGTCCAGTTCCATTCGCATGGCGCCCTGGCGCATGTCGAAGAACCACACCTCGGGGTCGGTCACGCCCGGGGCCGCACGCAGCAGGGCCATGCGGCCGGAGCCGGTCTGGGGCGTGTCGTCGATGATCCGCAGGTCGTTGTAGAGGGCGCGCTCCGCTTCGTTCTCGCCTTTCCAGAACTTCGTCATGCGCTTGTTGGCTACCGCGCTCATGATGTGGTGGAGCTTGAACTCACCGACGAGCGCAGTGTCAGGACGCCGGGACCGCCAGGCCGCCTCGACCGCGCCGTAGCGGAAGAAGTATTCCTGAACCCTGCGGCTCAGCGGCAGGCCGTCTTCCTCGGCGAGTTCCTCGAAGACCGTCTCTCGGACGTCGAACAAGTAGACGATCTCATCCAGCTGCGCTCGGTGCACATCGAATTCGGCGGTCTCCCTGATCTCCTGGAGAACCCTGGCGCAGCGCTCTTCGAAGGGGTACCGGAATTCTTCTTCGTTGTTCACTGTCATGACACAGTCCAGCTCACTTCGTTCTCATCAATGAACTGTTCGTAGTTGGCCACCATGAGCTCCAGGCCCGCCAAGGAGATTTTGGTGTCCCGGGCGTAGTCCCGCATCATCTTCCTCAACTGACGCCCTCCGCCTGCCTTCGTCAATCTTCCCCCTTGTTCGAACAGCTTGTTGCGAGCCTTGACGAAATGGTCTGCGAGGCGCGGGTGACTGCCCCCGAGAAGCCTGACCTGGACGGAGGGGCCGCCAACGCTGTTGATGGACAGGCGGGTCTTCTCATTCGCGGCGATCGGCTCGGGGCTCTGGTCCCACGGCGTCGTCAAACCCTTTTCCCGCCAGTCGTCCGGGCTCTTGCCCGTTCCGCCGACCTTTTCGTAGCCGCCGTACTTCGCGTAGATGTAGCTCGGCAGATGAGGCCAGTCGGGGTGGTTGAACTTCGCACCGGAGTGATACCAGATGAGGGTTTCTGTGTCCCCGATCGCGTTGTACGCCTCATCCTCAATGCCCCGCAGGGCAGCCTGGTTCGTCTCCCGACCACGCGCCGGCACCAGGTTGTTCCCCGTCGCCTTGCCGCCCATCCGCTCCGGCAGCAGGTGCATACGGACCCAGCGAGATCCTTCGCTCAGTCCCCGTTTCACCACATCATCGCTCCAGCCGGGCGGCTGTCCCAAGGGGGCCCTGTTGGCGTCCTGGCCGCCGCCTCCGAAGACCGTCTTCGACGGCGTGCCGATGAACTTGGACTCGTGGTCCTCGTCCGGCCGCCGATCGTGGGGGCCGAGCGTGAGGTTGGTGAAGGGCTGGAGTTGTTCTTCGGGAATGTCGAAGTAGAGCCGATGGCGGGCCTGGCCGGCGAATTTCTTCATCTGCCGCGCCAGTTCCCTCTTGTTCTGCTCGGCCTCCCGCTTCCGCTTCTCCGTGTCGGTTTCCACCGGGATCCTCGCCTGGATCGCCAACGCTTCCTTGTACTCCTCCTCGGCCGAGTTCACGTAATCCAACTGCTTCGCCTTGTCATTCTCGGCCTCAGGCTTGTCCAGGTCCTTGCGCCAGTCCGCCATGAACGGCGGCACCTCCTGCGGCGTGCTGTGGATGTACATCGGTGCGCGCGGGCCCCGGCCGTGGAACATCAGCGTGTGTCGCTCGCCGTCGTCAGCGTCGGCGAACGGCACCTTCGGCAGGTTTACCGGCTTCGTGGTGTCATCGCGCCGGTCCCGGCGGCGGGGACGGTCTCCGGGACGACGGTCTCCGGGACGACGGTCCCCATCGCGGTCCCGGTCGCGATCCCGGTCGCGGTCACGGTCGCGGTCACGATCCCGGCCGGTGTCACGACGCCGGTCGTCCCTGCCGTCGCGGTCCGGATGGCGGTCGTCCGTGCGGCGCTTGTCGTCGGGGCGCGTGTTCCTGGGATCGCGGTCGCGCTCGTCCGTTCGGTCCCTGCCGCGACGGCGCCGGTCGGGGCGGAGCGTGTCACGGGCCGGGCCACGGCGTGAGGTGCGGCCGTCCCGGTCCTCGTGGCGCGTCCTCTTCTCCGCGTCCTTCGCTTTCCGCCTGGCCGCGTTGATGTCGCGGCCCTCCTCACGGCGTTCGTCGTCGTCGCGGCGCTTCTTCGGCCTGGTCGTGTGCGAGGGGCGCGGCTTCTTCTCCGGGGAAGAGCGCTTGCCGGGGCGGGGCTTGGACTGGGGGCGGGACGTCTTGTCCGGGGACGGCTTGCGCGGGGCCGGGCGGTCGGCCGGCTTGTTCGTGGCCGACGGGTCGTCCTCCTTGGGCTTCTCGTCCTTCGGCTTCTCGTCCCTCGGCTTCTCGTCCCTCGGCTTCTCGTCCCTCGGCTTCTCGTCCCTCGGCTTCTCGTCCCTCGGCTTCTCGTCCTTCGGCTTCTCGTCCTTCGGTTTGTTCGGCGTGGACGGCTGGTCGGGGGTGTCCGGCTGCCCGGGCTTGTCCTTCTTCGTGCGGATCTTCTTCAGCATGTCCCCGAGCCGCTCGGCGACCTTGCCCATGAACCTGCTGACGCCCTCGATCAGGAACTGGTAGACGATCTCGAGCAGGGCCACGACACCGGCGGCGACCGCCTTCGCGAAGGGCAGCGCGCCGTTGCCGCTCTTGACCGACTTCAGGAAGTCCATGAAGAGCCCGAAGGCGTTGAGGACCTCGCTCAGCACTTCCCACGCCACCTGAAGGGCGTCGATGATCGCCATCACCCAGCCGGCGCCGGGGATGAGCTTGGCGACGACCTTCTCGACGACCAACACGCCGATGATGATGGGGAGTTGGGGTACCGCTTCGTCCCAGGCCATCTGGGCCATCTGGTCGACCGTGACGCCGCCGTCGATCAGGGCCTGGAAATCCTCCATCGGGATGCCGATGATCTCCTGGACCTTCTGGTTGAACCAGGCCTTGACGGCGGTCTTGATCTCGTCGAAGAGGTGATCCCTGGCGCCGGTCTCGGCCGCGGCGCCCGCCTTGCTGATCCAGCCGCCGGGGTCGGAGACGATGTCGTTGAAGATGGCCGCCCATTCGCCGAGGCCCTGGACGACCGCGGCACCGAACTCCAGGGCGCCGACCGTGACGAACTCGGCGACGTCGACGGCCGCCAGCAGTCCGGTCTCCAGGAGGTCGAGGCCGGCGAGCAGCGCACCGCACAGGCCGTCGAGCAGCTTCCCGGCGACCTCCTTGAGGGCGTCGGCGAACTCGTTGACCTTCTGCACGGCCCAGTCGCGGGCACCGTCGATGGTGTTGCGCCACTTGTCGCGCATCGCCGGGTAGTCGGCGAGGAGTTCGTCGCCGAGGGCGATCAGGGCGTCGGCGAAGGTGTTGATCTGGTCGATGACCCAGTTGCGGGCGTCGTCGATGAGCTTGAAGACCTGCTGCTTGAACTGGTCGATGAGATCCGTGACGGCCTTGCGGGCCTTCTCGAAGATGCCCTTGATGGCGTTCTTGAGGCCCTCGAAGAACTCCTTCAGCTTCTCGATGGCCTCTTCGAGCCAGTTGTCGGCGTCGTCCTTGCCCTCGTTCTGCTTCTTCTCCGCGTCCTGCTCGGCGGTGGTCTGCTCCGTCTCGATCTTCTTGTTGTCGTCCTCGGTGCGCTTGTCGACGTCCTTGTCGGTGTCCTCTTCCTTCTTCTTGACGTCTTCGCGGACTTTGTCGTACTTCTTGCCCTTCTTGTCGTCGATCTCCGCGACCTTGTCGTCCTGCTCCTTGCGCCACTGGTCGCGGGAGTCGGAGATGTCGGTGCGGCCCTTGTCGCGGGCGTCGGACTGCTTCTTGCTGCTGGCGTCGACCTCGCGCTTGAGGTCCTCGTCGTGCTGCTTGCGGTCGTCCGTGGCCTTCTTGTCCTTGGCCTGGCGCTCCTGGCCCATCTTCTGCCGGCCCTCGGTGAAGCCGGCCTGGATCTGCGGGCCGCGGTCGTGTTCGGCGACGGCGGAGGCGGACTCGATGGGCACGCCGGCGGACACCGAGCGCGGGCCGCCGGCTTTCCCCCTCTTCTTCCCGCCGGGCACCTTGCCGGTCAGGGTCTCCTTGGGGACGTCCGGGTAGAGCTGGTCCTCGCCCATGGGGCGGGCCGCGTCGTCACGCCCGGCCTGGTGGAGTTCGGTCTTGCGTTCGTCGAGCTTGCCGCTCTGCTCGTCGGTGCGCTGCGGGTCGGAGTCGTTCTCCAGGGGCAGGCGGGGGGCGTCGCCCACCTTGGCCTTCTGTAGTCCCTCGTCCTGGGTGGGCAGCCCGAGGATGGAGTCGATCAGGTCGTCGAGTGGGAGGATCTCCTTGAGGAGCTTGCCGAACAGCTGGGCGCCGATGGTGAGGGCGATGTCCCACCAGCTCGGCTCGGGCACGTTCGCGCCCGGGACCTCGCCTTCCGGCTTCTGTTCGCCGGTGATCTCGGGTGTCCTGCCCGCTGTGGCCTCGGTGCGGGCGACCTTCGCGTTGGTGTAGGTGCCGGGGGCCGCGGGCGTCGGGCCGCCGGGCACCGTGCGCGGTGAACCGGACGGCCGCTGCGTCTTCGGCGGCGCCTTGCGCAGCGTCGAGCGCTCCTTCTCGACCGAACGCCCCACCGCGCCGTCAACGCCCTTCAGCGTCTCCAACGCCTGGTGCGGCTTGAGCGATCCCGCCGTCGCCAGACCCGACTCGGGCGTGGCGTTCGAGACGTCCGGGGCGGGTGCCTCCTTCTTGGCCTTCGAACCGCCGGCCGGGGCGCTACGGCTGCCGCCACGGCCACCGGACCGAACGGGTGCGGGTGCGGATGCCGTACGGCCGCCGCCACCGCCACCCTTGCGAGCGGTCTTCGCGGCCTGCCGTGCCGCCTGCCGTTTGCTGCCCGTCGGCCGGGCGCGCGAGCCTTTCGAGCCTCCCGTCGACCCGCCGGATACCGGTGCCTCGGTGGCCTTGGGAGTGTTGGTCCTCGCCTCCGGTCCGGCGGACATGGGAGCGGGGCCGTTGCCCGGTGCCAGTTTCGGGGCGGTGGCGGGTCCCGAGGCGGAGACCTTGTCGGGGCCGGTCACGGGGCCGGGAGACGTGGCGTTGCCGTTGCCGTCGGTCACGTCCTGGTCGATCGAAGGGGGCGTGGTGGGGGCGGACTGTGTGCCGTCCTTGCCCTGGTCCGTTCCCTTCCCCTCCTGGCCGGTGGCGTTCTCGGACTGGCTTGTGCCCTTGCCGGCCTGCTGGCCCGTGTCCTTCCCGCCTCCGCCGGCCTCCGTCCCGTTCCGGCCCGAGGCGCCCGCCTCCGATGCCGTCCTGCCTGCTTCTTCGCCGCGGCTCCCGCCGTCCGACGCACCCTTACTGCCCGACGGCGAGCCCGCTGTCTGGGTACGTGCGTCCTCGTCCGCCTTGGCCAACTGTCCGGGCCCGGCCGCCTCACCGGGAGCGGGCACGGTGTCCTGTCCGGCACCGTCGGCGGCGCGTGCTTCCTCGTCGCGCCGCGCGGCCTCGGCATCCTCCGACCGCTCCCTGTCCGCATCCTTGCCCGTGCCCGACATGGACGTTCCCAGCGCTCCGAGACCCGACGATGCCGCGGCCCCGGCCGGGCTGTCCCCGTCCGCCACGGGGTCCTGGCCCGCGGTGATGTCGTCCATGAGCTCTTGGACAGCCCGGTCCTCGGCGTCGTCCTCGTCGGTGCGCGCGCCGCTGTCGGGGACGGGCTCGGGTTCCGCCGTGTCCTGGGCCTCATCCGCAACCGACGGGCCATCGGAGAACGAAAGGGGCGCACGGGGCGCTCCCCTCTTGCGCCGCTCGAACAGCCGTGGGTCGACCGCCGAGTCCTCGCCCGACGGCGCGGTGTCGGCGTCGGGCGCACGGCCGTCGCCCGCCTCCTCGCCGGCGTCCGGTTCGGTGTCGTCCTCGGCGGACTCCGCATCCAGCCCCAACGGCTCGTCGTCGGCGTCCTGTTCGTTCTCCGGATCCCCCACGGTACGGGCCGTACCGATGTCACCGGCGGTGCGCGGCCTCTCTCCCGGCTCCGCACCGCTCCGGTCCACCGCCGCCGGGGCGGGAGCCTGTTCCCGGACAGCCTCGGCCTGTTGCGGCTCCTGCTCAGTGGCGTGCTCCTCCGGTTCCGGCGCGGCCTCGTCCTGCGCACCGTCCGTGTCCTCCTGCGCCTCCCGCTCGTCGCTCTGGTCCTGCTCCTTCTGCTCCTTCTCGGTGCTCGCCGCGTCTTTGCGCTCGTCCGCGGCGTCCTTCTGTGCGCCCTGACCGGAGGCCTGCCGGTCCTCCTGCTGGTCCTGGGAACGTTCCTGCTGTCGACCAGCCGCCTCCTCGCGGTCCCTGGCAGCGCCCTGCCCGCCGGACGCGTCGCTCTCCTGGCCCTTGGCGTCCTCGTCCTTCCGGTCGTCAGCGGGGGCGGTCCGCCCGTCGCCCTCCTCCCGGGGGCCGTCCGCGGGCTCGTCCTCCTCCTGCCGCTCCTCGCCCGACGCCCGCTCGCGCTCCTCCTCGACCTCCTCCACCGCACCAGGCACGGCCAACGGGGCCGCCGCGGCCTCCGACGGCAGCGGACCGGCCTGTTCCATCTCCTCCACGGCCTCCAACAGCCGGTCGACCACAGGCGTCGGCAGCCGCAGCTCCAGCCGGTCCAGGACGATGTCCTGCACCTGCGGCGCCATCCGCGCCAACTGCAACCGCACCCGCCCCGACCGGTCCTCCGGGTCACCGCGCAGGGAGCGCAGGAGGGTGTTGGCCATGCGGTCGACGACGGTCGCCGGGTCCAGTTCCTCCATACGGCGGCGGTCGGCGTCGGCCGTGGCGTACCGCAGCCAGCCGGGCGTGGCCTGGCCCTCCTCGATCTCCGTCGACTCGGCGGCGGAGCCGGGCTCCGGCTGCCGTACGAGATCCTGTGCCGCCGCTTCAGCCTCCCGCTCGATGGCCTGCTGCGGCAGGCTCACCGCGCCCAGCTCGCGCCCGGCGCGCAGTGTGCCGAGGCCGTGCGGGTTCTGGACGGTGTGCAGGAGTTCGTGGGCGAGGAGGCGGCGGCCCTCGTCGGTGCCCGGCTTGAAGGTGCCCTCGGCGAAGAAGATGTCCTGGCCGACGGCGACCGCGTCCGCGCCGAGGAGGTCCGTGAGGTGTCCGGCGTCGCGGCCGGTGTGCAGGCGTACGCGGCTCAGGTCGTGGCCGAGCGTTTCCTCCAACTCCCGTCGTATGCCGGGGTCGAGAGGCTGCCCGGCGCCGCTGACGATGTCCTTGGGCTCGGGCGTACGGGACTTGGCGGTGCGTTCCTTGCGCTTGCGGCGGCGCTGTTCGGCCGTCTGCTCGGAACTGGCTTCCTGGGACTGGAAGGTCACCGGGTCACCTCCCCGTGGCCGCTGAGGACCTCGTGCACCGCGCGGGCCAGTTCCTGGCCGAGGCGGCGGGCGGACAGGCCGGCCGGCAGTGGGGGCAGGCCGGAGAGTGTGTCGGCGGTCAGGGCGCCGTCGGTCGCCATCGGTACGCCGTGGACGCGGATCAGCCGGGTGAGTTCGTCCTCGAACGCGGCCGAGACCCGGTCCGGGTCCACGCGGAAGCCGTGCAGGGCGAGTTCGCCGATCTCCACCCGGATCTCGCGGGGATTCTCATGCCGGGAGTTCCTGGTCACACCCATCCCCGGACCTCCGTCGGCGTCAGGGAGCGCTCCAGCTTCAGATACTCCGTGCGGGCCGCCGCGAGCATGTGCCGCATCTGCAGGCGGTCGCCCTCCTCGGCGGCCAGGAACGCGCCGGACAGCGCGATGTTGCGGATCGAGCCGCCCGCGACGGTCAGTTGGGCGAGAAGGTCCGCGTCGATGTCCTTGACGGGTGCTTGCGGCGGAAGCACCCTCCGCCAGATCTCGGCTCGTTCGTGCTCCGCCGGGAAGGGGAAGTCGACCACGAAGCGGATGCGGCGCAGGAATGCCGTGTCGAGGGCCTTCTTCATGTTGGTGGTGAGGATGGCCAGGCCCCGGTAGGCCTCCATGCGCATCAGCAGGTAGCTGACTTCGAGGTTGGCGTAGCGGTCGTGGCTGTCCTTGACCTCGCTGCGTTTGCCGAACAGCGCGTCGGCCTCGTCGAAGAGCAGGAGCGCGCCACCTCGTTCGGCGGCGTCGAAGACGCGGCGGAGGTTCTTCTCCGTCTCGCCGATGTACTTGCTCACCACCTGCGAGAGGTCGATGACGAACAGGTCGAGGCCGAGTTCCTTCGCCATGACCTCGGCTGCCAGGGTCTTGCCGGTGCCGGAGCCGCCCGCGAACATCGCGGTGACGCCCAGGCCGCGGCGCAGGGTGGCCGCGAATCCCCACTCCTGGTGGACGGTCGCCCGCTGGCGGACATGCGCGACGATCTCGCGCAGCACGCTCGTCTGCCGATCGTGCAGGACCAGGTCGTCCCAGCCGGCCTGCGGTTCGATACGGCGGCCCAGTTGGTCCATGCCGATCCGGGCCTCCTCCAGGCCGGCCCGCCAGGCGAGTTCGGCGGCGTCGAGCCGGTCCTCGTAGGGGAGTCGGCGGCGTACGGTGGCGGCCGCGGAGCGCACGACGTGCGGCGGCAGCTCGAACTGTGCGATCAGGGAGCGGAGTTCGGTGTCGTCGAGGTCGGCGACGGGGTGGAACGCGTCGGCCCAGAGGGCGAGTTGCTCCTCGTCGTCGAGACGCGGCACGGGCACGCGCGCGCCGTGCGGGCGGTCCGTGCGCAGCGGGTCCTCGCTGGACACCACGACGGGTACGGCGGCCCCGGCCAGGAACGCCTCGGTGGCCGCCCGCTGGTCGCGCTCCACCGCGCCCACCTCCACCAGCAGCGCGGCGGGCAGCAGGATCGCCTCGCGCTGCCAGAGCCGGGCGAGCCGGTCACGCTCGGCGGGGTCCGCCGGAACGTCCTCGGCGCCCATCGCGTACACCCCGAGCCCGGTACGGGCAGCCGCCGCGGCAGCGATGTCGGCGCGGCTGCGCAGATCCCCGCCGGTCACCTCGACGACCGGCGGCACGTCCGGGCCCGCCACCGTCGTCCAGCCCTCGGCGACCCGGCTCGCGGCCAGGTCGTAGGACGGCGGCAGCCGGTCCGGCACGGGCGTGCGGCGCAGGCGTCCGTGCAGCCGGGCGTCCAGATAGGGCGAGCCCAGCAGGAAGTGCAGGATGCGCTCGTCGAGCCGGAGCCGTGACGTCGTCAGCCGCGACTCGTCGTCCAACTCGACGATCAGCCACCGCCGCAACGGCGCCACGGGCGTGAGCGCGCTCCAGTGCGGCTCGGCCAGTGCGGCCAGGGCGAGGGAGAAGGTCGGGTACGCCCGCTGCGGATCACCGCAGGCCGCGGCGCAGCGGGCGGCGGTCGTGGGGTCCAGTTCGTCGGCGGCGGTGAGGAGGATCAGGTCGCGTTCGAAGGGGGTGAGCCCGAAGCAGGCGACGAGGGCGTCGAGGGGCTCGGTGACGGAGGCGTCCGTCGGCACCGGGGCGCCGGCCTGCCCGGGCTCCGCGCCCTGGCCGGTCTCGCCCGCCGCGTGCGCGTCGACGCGGGCCAGGACACGCCGGATCTCCGCCATCAGCGCCGCGCCGCCGTCACGTGCGCCCGCCGCGCCCGGCGTTCCCTTCGCGCCGGTCGCTCCGGTCGCCCCCGGCTCGTTCGTCCCCATGTCCTCACCCGCCCCCGTCGTCGTCATGTCGTCTCAGTTCTCCGTGGTTTCGGATCCGCCGCCCGTCTCCGTGCCCCGCGCCCTCGTCGGCCTGCCCGGCTGCGCCGTCTTGCGGCCGCGTGCCGACGCCTTGGCGGGTGCCTTCTTGGCGGGGCTCTTGGCGACCGTCTTGGTGGGCGCCTTCGCAGGGGCTTTTACGGCCTTCTTGGGACCTGTCGGGCCGGGATCCTCGGTCTCCGCCTCCACAACAACGGTGGCGGGTCCGTCAGTTGACGGCACGCCAGCCGGTTCCGCCCCCGAAGGGACCGGCGCCCCCTCCGCCCCGAAGGGCAGCACCCGTACCTCCGGCCGCTCCACCGGCTTCGCCGGCACCGGGGTCTCCCGGCCGTCGATGAAGAGCAGGGACGCCTGGTAGACCACCGACAGCGAGTACGGCGTCTGGTGGAGCATCCCCCACAGCTTCGACGTCTCGTCGATGTCCATCACCATCGGCGTGAAGCGCACCCGCTGCACCGCCTCGACGAGGTCACTGCCCGTCAGATACGGGCGCTCACCGGCCTGTTCGATGACGTCCTTGGGCAGGACCGGTATCTCGTGCAGGGCGCGCACCACGGCGCCGATGAGCCGTTGTCCGACCAGTTCCGTCTCCTCGCCGTAGGCGCTGATCAGGTAGTGCAGGTCCAGCGCGGCGGCGGGCCGCTTGATCAGCCGGCCGTCGGGTGCGCGGGTCGGCAGGTCGTTGTTGCGCTGCGAGGTGTTGGGCGTGACCTGGTACAGGAACACGGAGATGGTCGGCTCGGCGGGCGGTTCGGCGGGCGGCTTGCGCGGCTCCACCTTGACGGCCTCGCCGAACTCCGGCCCCAGGTTGGACTCGATCAGCAGGGCGAGGGCCTGGGTGACATGCGCGATGGCGAGTGCGTTGCTCATGACGTCCGTTCCTCGGTTCCTCTGGGTGTCTCGTGCCGCATGTCACTCCCGCCCGCGCGCCAGATAGTCCGCGAGGCTCAACGTCGCGCCCTGACGGCCGCGTTCGGGGGTCCGCTGCCGGGTGCCGCCGCCGGACGGTGCCGGTCCGGCCGTCACCTCCAGCCGCCCGATCTGCACCTGCACCACCTGTTCGGGCGCCCGCCCGGGCCGCCGGGCCGCGGCCTGCCGTACGGCGTCGCGTGCCGCCGCCGTGTCCGCGGCGCTGGGCCGCAGGGGGGTGGACACGGTGGGGGAAGCGGCGTCCGCACCCGGGGGGGTGGGTACGGACGCCGCGGTCTGGGTGGAGCCGTGCTCCGGCCGCCGCGGGACCGCGCCGCGCCGGGCGGCGTCGGGTGCGGGCCGGGGCCCCGGCGCGACCGGTGCCACGGGACGCAGCAGCGGCGTCTCGGGCACGGCCCGTACCGCGGGTCGCGGTGTCAAGTCCCCGTCCGTCGGGGCGCGTTCGGTACGTACGACGGTCCGCTCCCGTTCCGTACGCAGCCGCACCTCCGCCGCCGGACGCGGTACGTCCCGCTGTGCGTCGGCGGACGGCGTGGCCGAGGGCCACAGCAGGCCGGACCCGTCGTCCGCCTCCGGTGCCGTGCCCCGTACCGCCTCGACCCGCTCGAACGGGCCGGGCAGCCGGGGCCGTACCCGCGCCACACCCGGGCGCGGGACGGCCGCGACCGGGGCGTGCCGGGCGATCAGCCGGTCGAGGAAGTCGGGAACCGGCGCCCCGTCGGCGTCAGACATCCGCACACAGCTCCAGGTAGTAGCGGCGCCGCAGCGGGCTGAGCGCCAGGATCTCCGGCTCGGTCCAGCCGTAGGCGGTGGCGAGCAGGTGGACGTCGAGGAGCACGTCCCGTGCCCAGGCGTCCAGTTCGGTCCACAGGTAGGAGGCGATGTCGAGCTCGGCCCGGGTGCCCTGCCCGCACTCGGGGCAGCTGACGTTGAGTGTCAGGTCGGCGCCCGGGTCGGCGGCCTCGACCGCCTCCGCGATCCGGCGCTGCACGGGCACGGGCAGATCTCCAGCCCCCACGTCCGCGCCGTCCCGCACCGCCGAGACCAGGCACCGCGTGAGCAGCGCCATACGCGGATCCACGGCCCGGGCCGCCGCCGTCAGGTCGGCGACCCCGGGCAGCCGGAACTCGACCGCCCAGCCGTCCTGTTCGACCCGTACGACGGACCTCGACGTCCCGCCCAGCGAACGCGCGAACTCCCCGGCGTCCAGGTCGAACTCCATGTCCGCCCCGCACGCCGAGCACTCCATCCGCACCTGCATCCGCTCCCCGAACAGGGCCCGGCGCAGCGCGAACAGGTCGGCCTCCCGCTCCCCCACCGGCAGGACCGGCAGGTTCGCGGCGTCGAGGTCCGGCCGTGCGGTGCGGTGCAGCAGCAGGGCACGCCCGACCGACGCCTCGGCGAGCCCCGCCTCCCAGGTGGCCAGCAGATCAGCCGCCCCGGTGTTCCCCATGTCCTCCCCCGATTCCCGTAACCGCCGTCACCTCACGCGGGGTTGAGGAACGACGGCTCCTCCGGCTCGGGCACCTCGTAGTCCCGCTCCCAGCCCTCGCACTCGAGCTTCAGCGACTGGATGGCCACCGCGTTGGCGTTGGCGTCCAGCTCGCCGAGGACCTGGTACTCGCTGGGCCAGGTTCGGTACAGCTTGTGCGAGACGGCGACCTGGCCGGCCTCGTTGAGGACCTGGATGACGATGTCCTTGCGGAAGTCCGCGAGGGACACCTCGGAGCCGAGGCCCGCGCCGACCTGCCAGACCTTGTTGGCCCAGCGGTCGAACTCGGGGTCGTGGGTGACCCCGCGCTCCAGGGTGATGCCCTCGAACTCGGAGCGTCCGGGGGACTTGCGCGGAGACGACGGGTCACCTCCGTGCCGGTGCTTTACCACTTCCGTCGTCCGCTTCAGCGGACTGACCTTGCTGATGCCGGCGACCGTACGACCGTCCCACAGGACCAGGAACTTGAAGTTCTTGTACGGGTCGAAGCGATGCGCGTTGACCGTGAACTCAGCCATCGGATTCCTTCAGTTCTCCACGATTCCGGCGCCTAGAGCGCGAACTGCCCGGACGTCTGCTGGATTTTGACGATCACGAACTCCGCCGGCCGGACCGGTGCGATGCCGACGAGGACGTTGACGATGCCGTTCTCGATGTCCTCGGCGGTGGTCGTGTCGCTGTCGCACTTGACGAAGTACGCCTCGCGCGGGGTGCCACCCTTGAAGGCGCCCTGGCGGAAGAGGGTGTGCAGGTACGAGGAGGCGGCGAGCCGGATCTGCTGCCACAGGTTCTCGTCGTTGGGCTCGAACACGACCCACTGCAGGCCCCGTTGGAGGCTCTCCTCCACATGCAGCGCGAGGCGTCGCACCGGCACGTACTTCCACTCGCTGTCGAGGGCGTCGGAGCCCTCCAGCGTGCGTGCGCCCCAGACGACCGGGCCGGTCACCGGGAAGGTGCGCAGGCAGTTGACGCCGAGCGGGTTGAGCAGGCCGGTCTCGCGGTCCGTGAGGTTGACCGTGAGCGAGTGCACGCCCGCGAGCCGCGCCTCGGTCCCGGCCGGCGCCTTCCACACGCCGCGCTCGGAGTCCGTACGGGCGATGACGCCCGCGACCACGCCGGACGGCGGGAAGGAGCGCAGCCGTCCGGTGAGCGGGTCGGTGAGTTGGAGGTGCGGGAAGTACAGGCCGGCGTGGTTGCCGCGGACGGCGTCGAAGGCGGCGAGCCCGGCGCGGGCCGTGTCGACGCTGACCCAGGTGCTGGGCGCGTCGACCAGCAGGAAGATGCGCCGCTCCGCACACAGCCGCTGGGCGGCCGAGACGACCGTGAGCAGGTCCTCGGTCTTCTCGTACGCGGCGAGTTCGGGCAGCGCGAGGAGGTTGACGTCGGCTACGCCGCGCAGCGCCTGGATGCCGGTCTTGCCGGCCTCGGAACCGATGAGGTCGCGGGGACCCGGAGCCTCGCCGTCCTCGCCGCCCGCCAGTGGGAACACCGGCGGGTTGACGGAGGCTTCCAGACCGAGGTCGTTGGCGCACTCGCCGAGGAAGCGGACGACGTCCTCGGGGTCGGTGGAGCCGGCGACGACCTGGATGCGCCGGCCGAAGGCGGTGACCTCGGCGCCCGCGAAGGCGTGCTTGCCGGGCGCGTCGGGCAGGGCGCGCAGCTTGCGCTCCAGGAGCAGCGCCAACTCGGCCACACTGCACGGGGCTTCGCCGTCGCAGTCGGGGTCGTAGAGCGTGAACTCGCGCTCCACCTCACCGATCTTGACGGTCAGGTCGACGGCCAGGTCGGGCAGTTCGTCGCCGAACGGCTTGGAGACGGTGCCGGACGGGTCGGGGCGGCCCTCGCCGACGACCTCGACGCGGATGAGCCGGGAGCCCGCGTTGATCACGGTCTGCGCGTAGCGGCCGTGCGAGGCGTCCATGGACAGGCCGGTGAAGCTCTCCCGGGCTTCGCCCTTGGCGTCGTAGACACGCAGGTTGAAGGTTTCGTCGGGGTTCGGCGTGTCGTGGTCGACGGCGACGCGCAGGCCGTTGCCCCATACGCCGGGCTCCTTGGCGTGCACCTCGAGGGCGCCGCTCTCACTGTGGCCCTCGGTGGACTCCAGCGTCACGCAGGCGGCCTTGCCGCTGCCGGCCTTGGCGACGCGGACGATCACGGCGACGGTGCCGCCGTTGCCGAAGAACTGGTGGACCGCGTAGCCGACGGCGCTCTGCGCGCTCAGGCCGCCGAAGCGGCGTTCGAACTCCGTGAAGCTGGTGACACGCACCGGCTCGTTCAGCGGACCCCGCCGGGTGTGACCCACAAAGGCGGTCACGGATGTGGTCAGGGTCGAGATCGTGCGGGTGCTGCTGGGAAGCTCTTCGACGTAGACGCCGGGATACGTCGGCTTGGTGGCGCTCACCGCGCTCATCGGCATTCCCCCTCCTTATCCCTGTCTCGGGCACCGGGATGAAGGCACCAAGAGATGGCGGAGGGACACACTCCGGAGCGGTGCGCGAACAGGCCACACACGTCGGTCGACGGCGGCCGTGCGCACCACATCAAGTCCCCCGTCATCGCCCCGGGCTGTTCGGTCGCCCGGGTCAAGCAGCGCGCTTGTGACTCCTGATGCTCAAGTGCTCAACCCACCTTGAGGTGTACGCAGTTGACGCAACAAGGCACCTTCAGGCCACCCGGGGAGGGGGTTTGGTGAAGGCGCCCTCGCGGCATCCGCACACCCCACCTGCGCGCCCCGGCCATGTGGTTCACAGGTTCTCCACAGGGAGTGCGATCGCGCAGGGGCGCACCGGCCCCGGCTCACGACGGAAACCCCTTACCCCCATTGAGCGCCCTGTCGCACGTCCGTGCGATCTCCCCGAGTCGTACACAACCCCTCGTGGCTGGTTTCACGGGGGTGACGTGATCATGCCATCGCTCGTGGCCGACCTGTGGCGGACGAGGCCTTCGCCGCACTCGCACCGCGATGAGGACCGCGTAAATCCGAACTACGCCCTTGACACCCAGAGGTGCCGTGTGGGCAATGAATGCGGCCGCCGAGAATGTTGATAACAGGTCGAGTTGCCCAGACAGGGCTCTTCGACCATCTGCGCAAGCTGTTCGCGCAGACCCCGGAGGCGAAGGTGCGCGGCTACCGGCCGGGACGGTTCTCCTTCAACGTCAAGGGCGGCCGCTGCGAGCACCGCTACGGCGACGGCACCCTCAAGGTCGAGATGAACTTCCTGCCGGACGTGTAGGTGCCGTGCGAGGTGTGCGAGGGCGCCCAGTACAACCGGGAGACGCTGGAGGTGCACTACAAGGGGCGGTCCACCGCCGACGTGCTGGCCATGACGGTCGACGAGGGCCTGGACTGCTTCGACGGACACCAGGTCATCGGCCGCCATCTGCGCGTCCTGCGGGACGTCGGGCTCGGCTGTGTGCGGCTCGGCCAGGCGGCCACCACCCGGTCCGGCGGTGAGGCGCAGCGTGTCAAGCTCGCCGCCGAGTTGCAGCGCCGTGGCCGAGGGCGCACCCTGTACGTGCTCGACGAACCGACGACGGGCCTGCACGTCGACGATGTCCGCAAGCTGCTGGAGGTCCTGCACCGGCTCGTCGAGGCCGGCAACACGGTCGTCGCGATCGAGCACAACCTCGACGTGATCAAGACCGCCGACTGGCTGATCGACATGGGGCCGGAGGGCGGCCACCGCGGCGGCACGGTCGTCGCACAGGGCACTCCCGAGCAGGTGGCGGCCCAACCTGACTCGTACACCGGGCAGTTTCTGCGGGGCCTGCTGGAGGTGGGGCGGGCATGACGGAGGAACTCGTGCGGGAGCAGGAGGAGTTCCTGGTGGCGGAGGACGAGAGGGACGCGCCCAGGGCCCGGCTCACCACCGAGGGCGGCTCCGTCGACCAGGTGCGCGACTATCTGCGGCTCATCGCCCGGGTCCAGCTCCTCGACGCGGCGCAGGAGGTGGAGCTCGCGAAGCGGATCGAGGCGGGCCTCTTCGCCGAGCACCGGCTGGCGGAGGAGCCGGACCTGGCACCGGAGTTCCAGCGCGAGCTCCGGCTTCTCGCCGAGGACGGGGGACGCGCGAAGGCCCATCTCGTCGAGGCGAACCTCCGGCTGGTCGTCTCCATCGCCAAGCGGTACACCGGCCACGGACTGCTGTTCCTGGACCTGATCCAGGAGGGCAACACCGGGCTCATCCGGGCCGTGGAGAAATTCGACTACACAAAGGGATTCAAGTTCTCCACGTACGCGACCTGGTGGATCCGCCAGTCGATCTCGCGGGCCCTGGCCGACCAGAGCCGGACCATCCGGATCCCCGTCCACACGGTGGAGATCATCAACCGGGTGGCCAGGACCCGGCGCGAGATCATCCAGGATCTCGGGGTCGAACCCACACCCCAGGAGCTTGCGGAAAAGATCGGCATCACCGTGGAGAGACTGGCCGAACTCGACGCCTACGCCAAGGAACCCGTCTCCCTGCACACGTCCCTCGGTGACGAGAGCGGCACCGAGTTCGGCGACCTCATCGAGGACGTCGACAGTGTCTCGCCCTGGGACATGGTCACGTTCGCGCTGCTCCAGGACACGCTCCGCACCCTCCTCGCCGGCCTGACCGCACGGGAGGCCGGGATCATCGCCCTGCGCTACGGCCTCGTCGGCGGCGGGCCGAAGACCCTGGAGGAGATCGGCCAGGTGTACGGGGTGACGCGCGAGCGGATCCGACAGATCGAGGCGAAGACGATGTCCAAGCTCCAGCACCCGTCACGCCTCATGGCGCTGAGCGACTTCCTCGACGCCGTGTGACGCCGGCGCCGACGAGGCCTACGCCGCCGTCAGCGCCTCCACCCGCCGCATGACCTCGCGGCAGAACGCGCCGACGCCGTCCGGGTCGTCGATGAACTGGTTGGGTTTGACGCAGAACGTCGTGAAGCCCTGCTCCAGCTGCTCCGGGATCGATGCGAGGGCGGCGCCGAGGTCCGCCGTGGAGTGGTCGTCGGGGAAGTGGGCCTGGGTGCCGCCGATCATCTCCAGGTCTGCGACGTCCCGGCCGGCCGTGGTCATGGCGTCCTTGAGGAGCTGCATGTCGTCCGGTGCCGGCCGGCCCAGCGGATGGAAGCCGTGGCCGTACCGCACCAGTCGGCGCAGCACCGGGCCGTGCAGGCGCTGCCCGCCGAACCAGAGCCGCGGACCCTCCGGGCGGTATGCCTTGGGCTCGAAGTAGACGTCCCGGAAGGGGTAGTGGTCGCTGTCGTGCGAAATCGGTGACGGTCCCCAGGCCTTGGCCCAGACCTCCAGGTGTTCGTCGAGCAGCCGTCCCCGTTTGGCGAAGGGCACGCCCAGGGCGTCGTACTCGTCCTTGCTCCAGCTGACCGTCGGCTGGACCAGCAGCCGCCCCTCGCTGATCAGGTCGAGGGTGCCCAGCTCCCGTGCCATCAGCAGCGGATGGCGCAGCGGTGCGAGGACGGCCGCGGCGGCCAGGCGCAGGCGTTCGGTGACGGAGGCGATGGCGGCGAGCAGGAGCAGGGAGTTGGGCCAGGGGGTGTACGGGTCCTGGTTGCCCGGGAGGGCGTAGTCGCGGGGGTTGCCCATGATGCCGTCGGCGGCGGCGTCGGGGCCGAGCACGATGTGTTCGCTGACCATGACCGAGTCGAACCCCGCGGCCTCGGCCTCGCGGGCCCACCGTACGGCCAGGGGCAGATCGGCCCGGCCGCCGGTCAGCGTCCAGTTCTCGCTGAGCACGAGCAGCATGCGGGGCGCTTGGGTCATCGTCGACTTCCTTCGGGTATCCGCTCGATGAAACGTCCGATGTCTTCGGGTGCCGGTCGCAGCACACCGTCGCGCACCGCGAGGGCCGTGGCCTCGGCGCGGGAGGCGGAGCCGGTCTTGCGCAGGAGGTGCTCGATGTGGCTGTGCACGGTCCGCGGGGAGAGGAACAGCGCCTGCGCGATGGCCTGGTTGGTCTGGCCCGTGGCCGCCCGCGTGAGCACTTCCAGCTCGCGCGGGCTCAGCCCGTACGGCAGCTCGGCCGGCACCTCGTACACCAGGACGGCTTTCCGCACCACCGCCGGCCCCACCGTGCACCGGCTCAGCACCACCCGGCACCATCCGGACCCGACCGGCCACAGCACCCGCAGCCGCAGGCCCCCGGAACCGGCGAACGCCTCCACCAGACGCCGGAAACCGTCGTCCGCCAGCGCTCCGGCGGGCTCCCGGCCCGGCAGATCGATGACACCGTCGGCGGTGACGAGGTTCGCTCCGGCCTCCGTCGGCAGATCGCGGAGCTCGCCGGCCTGGACCGTCGGGTCGGCGAGGGCACCCAGGGCCGGCAGGATCGAGGCGAGCAGGTGCCGTGCCCCGGTGTCGTAGGTGTCCGGCCCTACGGTGGACAGGTGGATCATGCCGACGACGCGGCCCGCGTGGCGCAGCGCCCCGGTCATGCCGTCACGGAAGCCGGACGGCCGGACCCGCTCGGCGTAGAACCAGCCGTGCCGGAAGCGCTGTCCGGGATCGTCGGCGTCCTCCGAGATGGACCGCGGCAGTTCCTGGCGTACGACGTTGCCGTACCACGGGGTCGAGACGAACTCGGAGGCCAGTGCCTGGGAGGTTTCGGCGGTGTAGCCGACGCCCGCGATCTGCACGTGCGTCCGGGAGATGGGATCGATCCCGAGCAGGGTCACGGCGTCGAACGGCAGGGCCCGGCCGAGCTCGTGCACCGCCTGGGCGCAGGCCGCGGCGGTGTCGCGTTCGCGGGTGAGCATGCCGATGCGCGTCGCGGCGGCGATCTGCTGGTGGCTGAGCATGCGAGCCTCCCGGGGCCCGGTACCGCAAGGGTCGTTTGGTCCCTAACGATAGGGCCGGCAGGGGCCCCGGACAAGGCGTTCACCGATCCGTGACCCGGTTCCGCCTGGTCAGCGCCGGGCTCTCGGACAGTCGGTATTTGTACGGATGGCACGGCACGGGGCTCCGGTCTTTCCTGTTCGGCACAGCCGGACGCCCGCCGCCACGGGCCACCTTCCCTGGAGAGCCCCGCCATGACCAGATTCCCGCAAGCCGTCCCCTCGGCCTCCCGCCGGCAGTTCCTCGCATGGTCCGGCGGCACCGCAGCGGCCACCGCGCTGGCCCTCGCGGGCTGCTCGGCGCCGGACGCCGGCGCGACCTCGGCGAAGGCCACGGGCACGGCCGCAGGCTCGTCGAAGACTCTCACCCGGATCGGCTTCGACTACCCGTTCACCCAGCTCCCGCTCTACTCGACGCTGGTGAAGCTCTCCACCGCCGCCGCGAAGCAGCACGACATCTCCCTGTTGACCACGAGCGACGCGGGCAACGCCGACACCCAGGCCACCAACCTGAACACCTGGGTCTCCCAGAAGGTCCCGGCCATCGTGTCGTTCCCGATGGTCTTCGAGGCCACCGAGGCCATCGCCAAGAGAGCGCTGGACGCCGGGCTGATCTGGGTGACGTACGGCGGCTCGCTGGAGCACCAGAGCGCGGACATCCAGTTCAGCTTCCTCGAGGGCGGCACGCTGCTCGGGGAGGCCGCCGCGCAGTGGGCCGACGAGCAGCTCGGCGGCAAGGGAAAGGTCGCCTTCCTCACCGACAGCACGATCCAGCTGGGCCGCGAGCGCACCAAGGGCATGATCGACGCCTTCACCAAGAACGCGCCCGGCGTCGACGTCGTCGCCCAGGAACAGGCCATCGATCCGGACACCGGGCTGTCGAAGTCGCGTGCCGTCCTCGCCAAGCACCCCGACCTCAACATCATCCTCGGGATCACCGACGCGGCGGCGTACGGCGGCTTCAAGGCGCTCCAGCAGGCGGGCCGGAAGGCAACCGACGCCAGGACCTTCGTCGGCGGACAGGACGGCTCGGCCCCCTCCCTCCTCGCGATCAAGCAGGGCACCTTCTACCGCGCCTCGGCCGCGCTCGCGCCGGAGGACATCGCCGCCGCCGTCGTGGAGGTGCCGCGCGCGGTCGCCGCCGGGAAGGCGAACCCGAGCGCACAGGTGCCGATCACGCTCGTGCAGCGCGGCGACACCGCGCGGATCGACGCGCTGCTCGCCCAGAACTCCTAGGGCGCCCCCCATGACGGAAACGAACCTCCGCATCACCGGCCTCAGTAAGTCCTTCGGAGGCGTGCAGGCGCTGGACGGCGTGGACCTGACCGTCCCGGCGGGCCAGGTGCACGCTCTCCTCGGGCACAACGGCGCCGGCAAGTCCACCCTGATCAAGTGCCTCGGCGGGGCCTTCCCGCCGGACGCGGGCACGATCGAGGTGGGCGGGGCCTCGTACCCGCGGCTCAGTCCGCGGGAGTCCATCGCCGCTGGTGTGGCGATCATCTTCCAGACGCCGAGTGTCGTCGACTCGCTCACGGTGGCCGAGAACATCTTCCTCGGCCAGGAGTGGACCCGGCACGGCCGGATCGACCGGCGCGCGCAGGAGGGGGTCGCGGCCGGGCTGCTGCAACGGGTCGCGGCGAGTTGCTCGCCCCGTGACCGGGTGGGCGAACTTCCCATGGGCCAGCGGCAGTTGGTGGAGATCGCCAAGGCCCTCAGCCGCAGCGCCTCGGTGCTCGTCCTCGATGAGCCGACCGCCGCCCTGTCCGGTGCCGAGAGCGACGCGCTGGCCGAGCGGGTGGAGGATCTGCGCGCCCAGGGGCTGGCCATCGTGTACGTCACGCATCTGCTGGGCGAGGTGGAGCGACTTGCGGACGCGGTGACCGTCCTGCGGGACGGGCGGGTGACCCATCACTCCGCAGTGGCGGGGCATACGCGGCGGGAGTTGGTCGAGGCGATTGCGGGCCGGGCGGATGCTGTTCACAGGGACAGCCCGGCAGCCGAGTCGGGCGATGTTCCCATCGGCGCCCCGCGCGCTCCCCGGCTCACCGTCGACGGCCTCCGCGGCCCCGGATTCGGCCCCGTCGACGTCGGTGTCGCCGAAGGCGAGATCGTCGGCCTCTACGGCCTCATCGGCTCCGGCCGTACGCGCATCCTGGAGACCCTCTTCGGCAGGCGGCGCGCCACGGGCGGAACCGTCCGGGTCGGCGACCGGGCCGTCACCGCCACGCGGCCTTCCGACGCGCTGGCCGCGGGCATCGCCCTCGTCCCGGCGGACCGGC
Source organism: Streptomyces dysideae (assembly GCF_001514305.1). GTDB lineage: Bacteria > Actinomycetota > Actinomycetes > Streptomycetales > Streptomycetaceae > Streptomyces > Streptomyces dysideae. The sequence continues at coordinate 144,968 of NZ_KQ949085.1, read as the reverse complement.
GCCGGCAGGGGCTGTTCCCGGGGCTCGGCGCACAGGACAACGCGCTGTTGCCGACGGTCCGTTCGCTCGCCCGGCGCGGCGTGCGGGCGTTGGGGGCCGAGCGGCGGGTCTTCGGTGCGTTGTCCGACGCCGTGGGGCTGCGGCCGGTCCGGCCCCGGTTGCCGGCGGTCGCGTTCTCCGGCGGCAACCAGCAGAAGCTGGTCCTCGGCCGGTGGATCAACGAGGCGCGCACAGTGGACGTGCTGCTCCTCGACGAACCGACCCAGGGCGTCGACGTGGGCGCCCGGCAGGAGATCTACCAGGTCGTCTCCTCCCTGGCCGAACAGCGGAGCGCCGCCGTGCTGTTCGCCTCCAGCGACCCCGAGGAGATCGTCGCGCTCGCCCACCGCTGTCTGATCGTGTCCGCGGGCCGGGTCGTCGGCGAGCTGAGCGGCGCCGAACTCACCGAGGCCGCGCTGCTGTCGGCCGTCCACGACGCCTCGCCCGCGCCCTCCGAAGGAGCAGTATGACCACCGCGACCACCGCCCTGCCCACGCCGCGCGCCCTGGCGGGAGGCGGCCTGACCGCCGTACGGCGGAACCCCCTGCTCATGGTCCTCGCCCTGATGGTGCTGGTCTTCCAGCTGACGACGGGCAGCTTCCTCGACGCGGGCAATCTGCGCGGAATCGCGACCGACGCCGCCACCCTCGCCATCGTGGCGGTGCCGCTGGCCCTGCTGGTCATCAGCGGCTACCTCGACCTGTCCGTCGGCTCCACGCTCGCCCTCGGCGGGCTGGTCGCGGGCTGGCTCGCCGGGCAGCAGCACCAGTCGCCGGTCGTGGCCGTGCTGGGCGCGCTGGCCGCGGGCGCGGCGGTGGGCGCCGTGAACGGCGTCCTCTGCTGCTACCTGGGCCTGTCCGCCTTCATCGTGACGCTGGGCATGCTGACCGCCGTACGCGGACTGGCACAGCAACTGTTCCCGCTGCCGCTGAGCAGCTTCGGCTCCGGCTTCGCCTGGCTGGGCGGGTCGCGGATCGCCGGGATCGACGCGCCGGTCTTCATCGCCGCACTGGTGCTCTTGGCGGGTGCCCTGTTCCTGGCGCTCACCCCGGCCGGACGGCATGTCTTCGCCATCGGCGTCAACCGGGAGGCCGCCTACCTGTCCGGCGTCAACATCCGCCGTACGCCGTTCGCCCTGTTCGTCGTGACCGGGGTCGCGGCCGCGCTGGCCGGGGCCATCAAGGCGTCGGTGCTGGACAGTGTCGTGGCGGGGACCTCGGGCGCCGGGTTCGAACTGACCGTGCTCACCGCCGTACTGCTGGGCGGGGTCGCGCTGACGGGCGGATCCGGCTCGGTCTTCGGAGTACTCCTCGGCGTGCTCTTCCTCGGCTGTCTGCAGAACGGGCTGACGCTGTTGAACGTGCCGACCTTCTGGCAGCAGATGGCCCAGGGCTCCGCCCTGGTGGCGGGCGCGGCGCTCGCCTACTTCGGTCCGCGGCTGACGCGGTGACCACTTTCCCCACCTCAGAGAAAGGCCTCGCGTGAGCGACAGCACCCCCACCCTCCTCCTGACCGGCGGTCAGGTCCTCACCGTCGACGCCGGTTTCACGGTCGCCGAAGCCGTCGCCGTGCGCGGCCGGGACATCGTCGCCGTCGGCAGCGACGCCGAGCTGCGCGCCCTGGCCGGCCCCGGCACGCGGGTGGTCGAGCTCGGCGGCCGGACCGTCCTGCCCGGCATCAACGACTCGCATCTGCACGGGGCGGCGTACGGCATGACGAAGCCGCCCTTCGCTCTCGACGTCGGCCATCCGGCGGTCGGTTCGATCGCCGACGTCGCCGCCGCCGTCCGCCGCGCGGTGGCCGCCGCCCGCCCCGGTGAGTGGATCGTCGGGCTGGGCTGGGACGCCGGTTATCTGGCGGAGTGCCTGACCGATCCGCACCGCTTCCCGCACCGCCGGGACCTGGACGCGGTGGCGCCGGACCACCCGGTGTGCCTGACCGACTTCTCCGCGCACATGGTGTGGGTCAACAGTGCGGCCCTGCGGGTGTGCGGCATCGACGCGGGCAGCACGCCACCGCCGGGTGGTGTCATCGACGTCGATCCCGACGGGAGGCCCAGTGGCATCCTGCGCGAGGCGGCGCAGGGCCTCGTCGAGGCCGCGCTCCCCTCCCCCACGGTCGTCCAGCGTCGCCAGGCCATCCAGAACGTGGTCCGCGAGCTGCACTCCCGCGGCATCACCAGCTACACCGAGCCGGGCCTCGGCCCCGGCGGTGCGACGACCCTGTTCGGTGGCCTGAGCACCGACAACTGGACCGCGTACGCCGAACTCGCCGCCGAGGGTCAGCTCGAAGCCCGAGTCAGTGTGTTGCTGCTGCCCGCGCCCATGGGCGGCTCCGCCGACGACGTACGCAAGGGACTGGCCGAGCTGCGGCACCCCGGGTCGGCGGACCCGCGGCGGCTGCGGGCGATCGGCGTGAAGATCTTCGCCGACGGGGTGCCGCCGAACCGTACGGCCTGGATGAGCGAGCCGTACGCCGACGGCGGCCTCGGCGCGCTGTGCGTGCACGGTGACACACCCGCCCTGCAGGCCGACGAGCTGCGCGAGATGATCCGGCTCGCGCACGAGGGCGGCTTCCAGCTCGGCGTGCATGTCACCGGGGACCGGGCGATCGACACGGTGGTGGACGCCTTCCTCGCCGCCGACGCGTCCGCGCCCCGCCCGGACGCGCGGCACTACGTCATCCACGGCGACTTCATCGGCGCCGGCAGCCTCGCCAAACTGGCCGCGCACGGCTACGGCGTCAACATGAACCCGGCCATCAAGTGGACCATCTCCGATCTGATGGACGAGGTCGTCGGTCCCCGGCGCTCCGCCTACCAGTGGCCCGTGCGCTCCGCCGTCGAGGCCGGGGTCACGGTCTGCGCCAGCTCCGACGCGCCGGTCACACAGCCGGACTGGCGGCAGGGCGTGGCCGCGATGCTGCTGCGCGAGTCGAAGGCGAGCGGCCGGCCCAGCGGCCCCGAGCAGTGCGTGGACCTCGCCGAGGCGCTGCGGGCGTACACCGCCAACCCCGCCCGGCAGGACTTCGCCGAGGACTGGAAGGGGTCCGTCGAGCCCGGCAAGGTCGCGGACCTGTGCGTCCTGGACCGTCCGCTGCTCGGCCTGGACCCGCATGAGATCACGGACGTCGAGGTGGACCTGACGGTGTTCGACGGGCGGGTCGTCCACGAGCGGTGGGGCAGCCATCTGGTCTAGCGGCTCCTGCAGCGGGGCTGTCGGGTCCGCACCACCGTGCGCAGCAGAGACAGTGAGTAGCGGACCGACCGCGGACTGCTCCCTCAGCGGCGAAGGTCACAAAAACGTATCGGGCATTTCACACCTCAACCTTCACGCACCGCACACAAGTTGGCTAGGTTTACCTCCGGCCGCTCGACTCCCTCCGGCGAACCCCGCCGGGTCGCGCGACCTCCGCCGAGTCCGGTGCGCCCACGCGGCCCACTGGAGCCGGGGACCCACCGAACCTCGGGGTGAATCGGCCCAACCGCCCTTCGGGGCAAGGGCCGTAGGGCACACCTTCCGGATCCGTCCGCCCGAACCCGTCAGCTAACTCGGTAGGCGGAGTACGGAAGGAGTACGTCGCCCATGGCGCCGGAAGGCACCGCGCGACCGGGGGGTCTCAGCCTCCCCGGCATGCGCAACTCCGCACTCGCGTCGGCGGCCCTCACCTCGGTGGCCCTGCTCGCCCAGACCGCCAACGCCGCCCCCTCCGCGGGGGACGAGGGCCCGAGCCGGGAAGAGGTCCGGCAGCGGGTCAGCTCGCTCTACGACCAGGCCGAGAGCGACACCGGGACCTTCAACGCGACCCGCGCCGCGGCGACACGCGGTCGCGTCGACCGGCCGGTCGACGGGGGCAGGCGCACCGATCCCGCCCTCGACACCGTCGCCCGGCAGTGGTTCGACGTGGCGCGCTCCCGGCTGGGCCCGACCGTCCCTGCCGTGATGCCGCCCGACAGAAGGCCGGACCGGCCGGCCGGGGCCCGGCCCGCGCGCCCGGCGGAGCGTGCCGGGGACGGCCGCACCGGCGGTGCCCGGGAGACGGCCGACCGCGCCCTGCCCGAGCTGACCGCCAAGCCGGTCGCCGAATTGACGTCCGGTCCGGCCACCGCGACCGCTCCCGTGGCGGAGTTGACCGCCGGGCCCGTGCCGGCCCTGCCGATGGCCCTGCCGACCGCGCCGGAGACTCAGCAGCCGGAGACCTCGCAGGAAACCCCCCGGGCCCAGTCCCTCGCCCTGCCCGCACCGACGACCGAGGCGCGGCAGTCCGCGCTGCGCACGACCAAGGAGCAGAACCGGCGAAAGCTCGCCCACGCCCGCGAGTTGCTCTCGGCCCACGTCGTGCAGCAGAGCACGCCGCTCGCCGCGGCTGAGCCCCCGCCGGTCGAGGACACCTGGTCCGCGACGACGGCCCAGTCCCTCCCGGAGGCCCGGCCGGAGTGGCCGCAACAGCAGCCGACCGAGCTCGGCACGGTCGCACCCGTCACGACGGGCTGGACCACGACGGCGGACCAGGCCGCCGCAACGGGCTGGAGCACAGCGACAGGCCAGGTCATCGACACGGGCACAGGCACCGTGCCGGTCGCGGCGCAGGACACGAGGGCCGTGCGGGCCGTCTCCTTCGCCCGCGCACAGATCGGCAAGCCGTCCCTCTGGGGAGCGACGGGGCCGGACTCGTACGACGCCGGCGGTCTCGTGCAGGCCGCCTGGAAGGCCGCCGGGGTCACCCTTCCGCGCACCCCGCCGGAACAGGCGACCGCCGGAACGCCGGTCTCCCTCATCTACGTCGAGCCCGGCGACCTGGTCCTCTTCCACGCCGGCCACGTCGGGATCGCCACCGGCAACGGCATGATGATCCACGCTCCCAGCCCGGGCACATCCATACGCGAGGAGTCGATCTTCTACGCCGGGGAGGCGGCCATCCACAGCGTGATACGGCCCGCCTGAGGACCGTCGCCCCAACCCGACGAGAACGCCATCCTGGATCCTGACGTGGGGCTGCCTCGGTCTCAGCCCGGGCCGAGGCCCGTGCCGCCCTTGAGGCGTTCCAGGTCGGAGGGGCGGACCTGGATGACCACGACGGCGATCAGGGCCGCCAGCACGGTGAAGATCGCCGCCATGACGAAGGCGGCCGACACTCCGGCGGTGAGGACCTCGTCGGCCCAGCGTCCGGGGAGGTCCCCGGTGCGTTCGAAGCGGCGCCGCTCGGCGGGCGTCGCCTGGGACAGGAACCGCGGGATCTGCTTCTCGGCCTCGTTCCTGCTGGCCGTGCCGAACATGGTGACCAGGATGGACAGACCCAGCGAACCGCCGACCTGCTGTGTGGCGTTGAGGAGTCCGGAGGCCGCGCCGGTCTCCTCGGTGCGGACGTTGGAGAGCGCCATCAGGGTGAGCGACACGAACTCCATGCCCATGCCCAGGCTGAAGACGAGGATCGGGCCGAGGACACTGCCCGCGTAGGTGGAGTGCACGTCGGTCAGGGTGAGCCAGGCCAGGCCCGTCGCCGCGAGGATCGCGCCCACCACCATGAACGGCTTGGGACCGTACGTGGGCAGGAACTTCGAGGCGAGCCCGGCCCCGAACGCGATGACCACGCTGACCGGCAGGAAGGCGAACCCGGTGGCCAGCGGGCTGAAGTCCAGCACGTTCTGCACGAAGAGCGTGAGGAAGAAGAACATGCCGAAGATCGCGGCGGCGAGGCACAGCATGATGCCGTACGTGCCCGCGCGGTTGCGGTCGGCGAACATGTGCAGCGGCGTGATCGGCTGCCGCGAGCGCCGCTCGACCGGCACGAACGTCAGGAGGACGACGCCGGCCGCGGCGAACGAGGCCAGGGTGAGCCCGTCCCGCCAGCCGTCCTGCGCGGCCCTGATGAACCCGTACACCAGCAGCACCATGCCCACGGTCGAGGCCAGCGCGCCGGTGATGTCGAAGTGGCCCGGGTGCCGTTCGGACTCCTTGATCCAGCGGGGTGTGGCGAGGGCGATGACCAGGCCGATGGGGACGTTGACGAAGAGCACCCACCGCCAGTTCAGCCACTCGACGAGCATCCCGCCCGCGAGCAGCCCGATCGCGCCGCCGCCCGCCGAGACCGCGGCGAACACCCCGAAGGCCCGGTTGCGTTCCGGTCCTTCGCGGAACGTCGTACTGATCAGGGCGAGGGCGGTCGGGGACGCGATGGCACCGCCGACGCCCTGCAGGGAGCGGGCGGCGAGGAGTTGGCCGGCGTTCTGCGCGAACCCGCCGAGCAGGGAGGCGAGTACGAAGAGCAGCACACCGAAGACGAAGACGCGCCGCCGGCCGAGGATGTCACCGGCCCGGCCGCCGAGCAGCAGCAGACCGCCGAAGGTGAGGGTGTAGGCGTTGACCACCCAGGACAGGCTGGTGGTGGGCAACTCCAGGTCGCGCTGGATGTGCGGCAGCGCGATGTTCACGATGGTGATGTCCAGGACCACCATCAGCTGGCACGACGCGATGACCAGCAGGGCCATCGCGCTGCCGCCGCCGCCCGGTTCGTGGGCGGTGGTCCGCGATGAAGGGGTCGGCTGCGGGCTGCTGCTCATGGCATGTCGTGCTCTCGGGGGTCGTCGCACCCCCGAGAGGGGTCAGTGAACGATGCCGTCCACTGCTGTCCACCGTTCGACGGTACGCCCGCGAGGGGGCCGTGACCACTCGATCAACGGGCCGCTCGGCGCACCCCGGCGTCCGGTTCGACGATGCCGAGCCGGACGGCCTCGCTGACGGTGCCGGCGCGGTTCTCGGTGCCGAGCTTGCGGTAGATCCGTACCAGATGGGTCTTGACCGTCGCCTCGGCGAGGAACAGCGCGTTCGCGATGGCCCGGTTGCTGTGTCCGCCGGCCAGCAGCCGCACGACCTCGGTCTCGCGGTCGCTCAGGACCGGTCCCGGTCCGACCGCGTGCCCGACGACACGGGCCGCGGCCTCGGGTGCCGGGCCCATGCCGCCGGACGCCGCGGCACGCACGGCGCGGAACAGTTCGTCGGGCGGGCCGGCCTTGAGGACGTAGCCACGGGCGCCGGCCTCCACCGCGCGCAGGACGTCGGTCTGACGGCCGTAGCTGGTGAGCACGACGACGCGGGTGCCGGGGAGGGCGGTGAGGATCCCGCGGGTGGTCTCGATGCCGTCGACGTCGTCGTCGGCCAGGCGCAGGTCCATCAGTACGACGTCCGGGCGGTGCCGGCCCACCAGGCGCACCGCCTCGGTCCCGTCGCCGGTCTCGTCGACGACGTCGAATCCTGGCTCGCCCTCCAGGAGGGCGAGCAGTCCGGCGCGTACGACGGCGTGGTCGTCGACGATCAGGATCCGCAGGGGCGGATCCTCCATGCCGCTCATCGGGCGCCCACCGGGACGCGGTCGGCGGCCGGCAGGGTGGCCCGGACGCGGGTGCCGCGGCCCTGTGCGCTGTCGACGGTGAGTGTGCCGCCGAGCGCGGCCAGCCGGTCGTGTGCCGCGGCCAGCCCGAATCCCCGGCAGCCGTCCTTGACCCGCGGCGAGGCCGGGTCGAATCCGACTCCGTCGTCCCGGATTTCGAGGGCCGCCGTCGTGTCGCCGGGGACCAGGGTGACCTGTATGTGTGTGGCCCGGGCGTGTTCAGGCGCGTTCGCCGGAAGGCCCTGGGCCGGCCGCAGCAGGGCCACGGCCCGTTCCGTGGGCATCGGTACGGCTCGTGCTCGGCGCGGAAGGAGATCCTGGGCGTTCCCGTCATCCGTTTCAACCGTTCGGCTGAACGGGCACGCGACAAACCCGTCGGCATGTGACCCAGACCACAAGGGAAACGGTGTCGTTTCGATAGCGGCGGAGCTACTCTTCTCCCAAGTGAACGAAACCGTTTCGTTCAGAGTGCGAATGTGGGGCCACCCGCATGATCAATGTCCTCGTCGTCCACGCCCAGACCCTGCAGCGCCTCGGCCTCCGCATGCTCCTGGCGGACCGGCCCGGCCTGACCGTCGTCGGCGAAGCGGCCACCGGAACCGACGCCGTCCGGATGAGCACCGCGCTCCGCGCCGACGTCGTCCTGCTGGCCAGCGACCTGCCCGGCACGAACACCGTCGAGACCGTCCGCCGCATCGCCCGGCCCGACGCCGCCGGAGTGAGCGGCGGGCACCCCGCTCGCGTACTGCTCCTGGCCCCCGCCGGGCCCGCCGAGTACCCCTACGCAGCCCTGCGCGCCGGAGCGGGCGGCTGTCTCCCCGAGGACGCCACCCCCGACCAGCTGGCCTCGGCCGTCCGCAGCGTGGCCGCCGGAGACGCCGTGATCACCCCCGGCCTGACCCGCGCCCTCATCGACGCCGTCCGTCGGCAGCGCCGGCCCGCCGCCCCGGAGCCGCCGATCCGGCTCGACACCCTCACCGCGCGCGAACGCGACGTCCTCACCGCGGTCGCCGCGGGCTGGTCGAACGCCGAGATCGCGCAGCGCCTGTCCATCGCCCCGACCACCGTGAAGTCCCACGTCAGCAACATCCTCACCAAGACCGGCGCCCGCGCCCGCGTCCAGGCCGTGGTGTTCGCCTACGAGTCGGGCCTGGTTCGGCCGGCCTGACGGCGGGTCACCGCCGGTAATCTTCCCGGGTGCACTCGTACCAGGAACTGACGTCGGCAGAGCGCGAGTTGTGGGATGCGTATCCCACGGGTCGCCCGGTGAATCTCGGTACGAGCGGTTCGGACGTACCCCCGGAGGACGGGGGCGGCTGGGGTGCCGAGCGGACGATCCGGGCCGGTGTCGTGACCGCCCTGCTCCTCGGCGCGAATCCGGGGCCGCCAGGGACCGTTCCGGCGCTGCGGCTGTCGGGCGCCCGAATCCGCGGGGCCCTCGATCTCAGTGGCGCGGAGATCGGGCACGGGCTGTGGTTCCGGCAGTGCTGGTTCGAGGAGCGGCTCAATCTCTACGGGGCCACGACCCGGACGGTCGAGATCAGGGGCTGTGTGCTCCCGGGGCTCGACCTGACCATGGCCCGGGTGGAGGGCCTTGTCTCACTGAGACGCACGGCCCTGAACGGCAGACTCGAGCTGACGAACGCACGGCTGGCCGGCGAGCTGCTGCTCAGCGACGCGGTCCTCTCGTACCCCCGCGACTGGGCGGTGATGGCCGGCGGGCTGGTCGTCGAGGGCGGACTGTTCTGCCGCAGAACGGTGCTGCACGGCGGGATGCGTCTGCTGGGCGCGCAGGTGGCCGGCGGCATGCACATGGAGCAGGCGCGGGTGCACCGTCCCGGCGCCGAGGCGATCCTCGCCGACCACGCGGTCGTGCGCAGCCTGGCACTGTCGCGGGGTTTCACTGCCGAGGGGACGGTGAGTCTACGGGGCGCGCAGATACCGGACCAGCTGACCTTCGACGGCGCCGACCTGCGGGCCGACGGCACCGCGCTGGACTGCACGCGTATGCAGGCCGGCGTCTTCATCTTCACCCCGGCCGGGCCGCCGTCCGGCGCGGTGGACCTGCGGGACGCCCAGGCCGTGACGGTCCGCGACCGGCAGGACGCCTGGCCGGACACGGTCCGCCTGCAGGGGTTCACCTACGGCTCCCTGCACGAGACGGGCGACCTCGAGGCGGCCTCCCCCGAGCAGCGCATCGCGTGGCTGCGGCGGAACCCCGGCTATGCCGCGCAGCCGTACGAGCAACTGGCGGGCTGGTACCGGCAGATCGGACATGACGACGACGCCCGCAGGGTCCTGCTGGCCAAACAACGGCACCGCAGGAGAACGCTGGGCCGCCCCGCCCGGCTGTGGGGCCACCTCCTCGACACCACGGTCGGCTACGGCTACCGTCCCTGGCTCGCCGGCCTGTGGCTCGCGGCGCTCGTCCTGCTCGGCACCACGGTGTTCCGGGCCCATTCCCCGCACCCGACCGACCCCGGTCAGGTGCCGCCGTTCAACGCGTTCGTCTACACGCTGGACCTGCTGATCCCGATCGGCGGTCTGGGCCAGCGCAGTTCGTGGTACTGGACGGGAGGAGCACCCGCCTGGCTGGCCTACGCCCTCGTCGCGGCGGGCTGGATCCTGACGACGGCGGTCCTCGCCGGCATCACGCGTACATTGAACAGGAACTGACGGGACGGAAGATTCCTGGACTACGAAGTGGTAACGGGCAGCAACCGAACACTAGTTGCCATGGTCTAGTCCGCCATGAAGATCTCTTTCCTGCTGCACAACGCCTACGGAATCGGAGGCACTATCACCACCACCTTCAACCTGGCCCAGGCACTGGCCGAGCGGCACGAGGTGGAGATCGTCTCCGTGCTGCGGCACCGCGAACACCCGAACTTCACGCTGGACCCCAGGGTGTCGCTGCGCCCCCTGGTGGATCTCAGACAGGACAAGGAACATCCGCTCTATCTGAAACCGGCGCGGGTCTTCCCGCGCGCCGAGTACCGCTACGGGCAGTACAACGAGCTGACCGACCAGCGGATCGCCGAGTGCCTCGCCGCGACCGACGCCGACGTGGTCATCGGCACCCGGCCGGGGCTCAACGTGCATCTCGCCCTCCAGGCTCCGCCGCACGTCGTCCGCATCGGACAGGAGCACCTCACCCTGGACAACCACCCGCCCCGGCTGCGCACCGCGCTGCGCCGCGCCTACCGCGGGCTTGACGCGCTCACCACGGTGACCGAGGCGGACGCCGCCGCCTACCGGCGCAAGATGAGGCTGCCCGGGGTGCAGGTGGAGGCACTGCCCAACAGCGTGCCGGATCCCGCGCTGCCCGCCGCGGACGGCACCGCGAAGGTGGTCGTCGCGGCCGGCCGGCTGGTCCCGGTGAAACGTTACGACCTGCTCATCGAGGCCTTCGCCCTGGTCGCCGCCGAACACCCGGACTGGCAGCTGCGCATCTACGGCAAGGGCGAGGAACACGACCGGCTGCGGCAGCTCATAGCGGACCTCGGGCTGTGGAACAACGTCTTCCTCATGGGCGCGGCGGCCCCCATGGAGGCGGAGTGGGTCAAGGGCTCGATCGGAGCGGCCGCCTCCAACTTCGAGCCGTTCGGCATGACGATCGTCGAGGCGATGCGCTGCGGCCTGCCGGTGGTGAGCACCGACTGTCCCTACGGCCCCGGCGAGATCATCGAGGACGGCGTCGACGGCCGGCTGGTGCCGGTCGGGGACCGGGACGCGCTGGGTGCGGCCCTGCTGGGACTGGTCCGTGACGACGAGCGGCGCCACCGTGCGGGCCGTGCGGCCCTGCGGAACGCGCGGCGGTTCGCTCCCGGCCCGGTGGTCGAACAGGCCGAGCGGCTGTTCGCCGAGGCGGTCACCGCGCGCCGGGCGGGACGGCCGGTCGTACCGGACCGCACCCCGGTGGGCGGCGTCCTGATCAGCCAGGGCTTCGCAGCCCGGGACGCCGCGTACTCGGCGGCCAGCAGCGCGCTGCGCGTCGTACGGAGGGGACAGCGATGAGCACGGAACACGGAACGCGGCCACGGGTGGGCTGCACGGTCGACACGGACGGCCGGATCTCCTTCGACCTGCCGCCCGGGCCGGACGGGGAGCACGCTGCGCAGCAGTTGCTGCTGCGGCTGCGGCCGAAGAAGGGGCAGCCCGAGAAGACCCTCCACGTCCTCGACCTGAAGCCCGCCGACGGCCGGCTGAGCGCCGTACTGGACCCGGAGCCGGTTCTCGCCGAGGGCCGGTGGGACGTGTACCTGCTTCAGGGACCGGACTCCGAGCGGGATCGGCTGCGCCCCGGCCCGCGCGACCTGCGGGCCCTGGTCGACGGCCACCTCCGCGACCGGCGGTCACCGCTGGCCGTCCGGATTCCCTACGTCACCAAGGACGGCTACCTCGCGATCCGGACCTGGTTGCGCCCCGCGCACGCGGAGGCCGGCCGCGTCGACCTCACGGACCGTTCGCTGACGGTCGGTGCGCGCCTGCACGGCGCCGCCCTCGAGGAGGGAGCCGTCGTACTCCTGCGGCTGCGGGGCGCCGGCGGCACCGAACACACCCTGGAACCACGGGCCGAGGCCGACGGGCGGGGTTTCTCCTTCACGGTCGGCCACGAGGAACTGGCCGCCGCGACCGGCGTCTGGGACGTCTTCGTCCAGCCCGCGCCGGAAGTGCCCCGTGTCCGGGTCGGCCGGCTCCTGGACGACGTGGCGGACCGCAAGGAGGTGTTCGTCTACCCGGCGGCCACGCTCGGCGGTGCCGTCCTGCGCCCCTACTTCACGGTGGACAACGACCTGTCCGTGGAGGTGACGAAGGTGTGAGATCCGCACAGGCGGACTGTGCGGATCTCACGTCCGGCCGGTGACAGACACTCGATGTCCCTGTCGCCGGGTTCTGCGGTACGAGGTGTAGCCTCACGCACCCGCATTTCTACGAGGCAGGGCAGCGGTGTGGGACTACTGCGTCCCGCGCCGCATGGCCTTCAAGTTCCTCCCCGGCATGGACACCCTGCTCCTCGCCCACGCGCAGTACGCGCACCGCGGGTCCAGCGGGAGGTTCGTGACCGTGCGCGTCTCGCCGGCCCGCGCCCTGGTCCGGGAGCCCGAGCTGCCGCTGCTCGACGCGCCGTTCGGCGGTGTCAGCGGCCGGTGCGGATCAGGCCCGTCAGGTAGCGCCACAAGGAGGAGCGCTGGCGGGCGGACGGGTCCGGCAGTACCGTCTCGGCCGGCTCCGCCGCCGGGTCCTGCGCCGGTGGTCGCTCGGGCACCGAGGCGAGTTCGTACCGTACGGGCAGCGAGCGCAGGCCCCGCATGAAGGGCGAGGAACGCCACGGCAGTTGGTCGACGGGGAGGGCGAGGTCCAGATGGGAGAACCGTTCGAAAAGGCGGCCCACCCCGACCGCCGCGACCGTCGACGCGAGTTCCCGCGCGGGGCACTGGCGGGGACCCGCGCCCCAGGACAGATGCGCCCGGGTGCTGACCGTGGTGCTCGGCGCCACGTGCTTGGCGAAGAGCGGGTCGGCGTGCGCCGCGGCGGAGGAGACCCACACCGGGTCGCCCGCCCGGACCGTGTAGTTGCCGAGCGGGGTGTCCCTGGCCGCGAAGCGCGGTACGAAGTTCACCAGCGGCGGCTTCCGCATGACCACCCGGTTCATCGTCTCCCTGACCATGCCGGCGGACAGGCTGGCCCGCACGCTGCTCTCACCGGAGATGACCTCGACCACCGTGTTGGAGATGAGGATGCCGACGTGGTCGGACGTCATGCCGAGCAGCATGAAAAGCTCTCGGGCCAGCTCGTCCAGCGAGAGTTCGGGGTGCGCGGCCAGCAGGTGGGAGGGAAAGTCGTCCCCCGGCGTCTCCAGTTTCACCGCCGCGAGTTCCGCCAGCGTCGCCAGCAGCCGCTCCAGGGCGGGCTCCGCGTCCGGCCCCGCGTCCAGCACCCGCCACATGTCCATCAGCGCGTCGTCGCCCTGTGAACCGGGGAAGCCGAGCAGATGGCTGGCCACCATCAGCGGCAACGGCCGCGAGAACTGGGCGGACAGGTCCGCCAGGCCCGTGCCGCCGGCCTGCCCCACCAAGGTGATCAGCTCGTCGGCGTAGGCGGTGACGGCCGACTTCAGTCTCTTCGCCTGGGGATGGCGCGGGTCCTGGAACGGTTTGAGCGCCGCGTCCCACGCCGTCCGCAACGGCTTGTATCCCGGACCGCCCTGGATCAGCACATGGTTGACCTCCAGCGACGGCCCGAGCGGCCAGTCGGCCGGCACTCTTCCCTCCGAGCGGGCCCGCCAGTTCTCCAGTCCCTTCGGCCAGCCGGCGTCGTCCTGGAGCACCTGAAGCGCCTCCCGGTAGCCCAGGACCAGCCAAGCGGGTACGCCCAGCAGGTCGACCGGCGCGACCGGCCCGTGCCGCTGCCTCAGGCGCTCGTAGACGAGCGAGGGGCGCGTCTCGTAGTCCCGGGTCAGCAGCGGCTCAGGTGTCATCGCCTCCAACCGGGTGTGGTCCAGGTCCACTGATCCGCCATCGAGCCACCGGGATTCCAACGTCTTGCCGCCCCCTCCGACACTCCACGTACCGACGCACCTTCAGTCGGTAGCCGGAAACGGTGGGGACCTTACCCCAGCCCTACTCGCGAGTGAACGACGGGGGCATCGGTAACGGCCCTCACGTTTGTGGATTTTCGGTCATCGTCCTGACGTGCACCTGTCCAACACGGCTTCCTGATGGCAGGCTGCCTTCCTGACCGCGCAGTAACACCCCTGCCCACCCGGCCGGATGACCCTCACCGCCCGGGCCCCCACCGCAGAAGGAGACCGCGTGAAAGGCAGCCTCCGCAGACTTCACGAATCCGGCAGCTCCGGCGTCCGCCGCACCCTGTTCGGCGCTCTGGCCGGCGTTGCCGCACTACTGGCCACTGGTGTCACCGCCGGCCCGGCGAACGCCGCCGGCCCGGAACCGGGAACGGTGCCGCTCCGGGCGCAGGAACAGGCCCGGGACTTCTGGACCCCACAACGGATGCGTCAGGCAACTCCACTGGACGTCCTGTCCGTCGACCGCTCCGAGGTACGGGCGTCGACCCCGCGCAAGGGCGAGAAGACCGTCGTCGCCCCCAGCGCGCCCGCCGCTCCCGTCGGGGCCCTGGCGATACCCAACGGCGGCGGACCCTGGACCGGGGGCGGGGCCGTGGTGCAGACCGCGGGCCGGGTGTTCTTCACCTACCAGGGCCGCACCGCCTCCTGCTCCGGCAACGCCGTCACCAGCGCCAACAAGAGCACGGTGATCACCGCGGGCCACTGCGTGAAACTGGAGGGATCCTGGCACACCAACTGGGTGTTCGTGCCGGGCTACCACGACGGGCAGGCACCGTACGGCACGTGGACGGCGTCCAAGACCCTCTCCACACCGCAGTGGACGGCCAGTGAGGACATCAACTACGACGTCGGCGCGGCCGTGGTCGCACCTCTGGACGGCAAGGCGCTGACCGATGTCGTCGGTGGCCAGGGCCTGGCCTTCAACACCGGCTACAACAAGGCCATGTACGCCTTCGGCTTCCCCGCCGCCGCCCCGTACGACGGCGAGAAGTTCATCTACTGCAGCGGCACGACCTACCGTGACTTCCTGCTGTCCAGTGACCACGGCCTGACCTGCGACATGACCGGCGGCTCCAGCGGAGGCCCCTGGTTCACACAGTTCGACGAGGCCACCGGCACGGGGCTGCAGTCCTCGGTGAACAGCTTCAAGTACAACTTCCTGCCGACGGCCATGTACGGACCGTACTTCGGCGCCGACGCGCAGAACCTCTACCAGACGGCCCAGTCGTCCTGAGCGTCTGAACGCCTGAGCACCGTCAGAGGAACGCCCGCTTGTCCGCGTGCATCGGGGAGGTGAGCCGGATGGTGACGCACTCGTCGTCGTCCGGCTTGCCCGGCGTACGGAACGACACATGCCCCAACGGCAGTCGACCGGCCGCTACTTCTACTTCCTGGCCGGCTCGGCGTCGTCGTAGGTGTCGTGCCAGTGCCACCATGCGTACGGCTCGGTCTGGGGATAGCCTTCGGGCGACTCCTCCCATGTCTCCTGCCGTCCCAGCGCGGTCATGTCGAGGTAGCTCCAGGTGCTGCCCAGCGCCTCGTCACCGCGGGCGTTGACGAAGTAGGTGCGGAACACGCTGTCGCCGTCGCGGACGAACGCGTTGGTGCCGTGCCACTCGTCCACACCGAAGTCGGTGTCGAAGTCGTCGGTGATCGTGTACCAGGGGATCGTCCAGCGCATGCGCGCCTTCACCCGCGCGATGTCCGCCTGCGGCGCGCGTGAGGCGAAGACGAGGGTGGTGTCGCGGGCGTTCAGATGGGCGAGGTGACCCACGTGGTCGGCCACCATGGAACAGCCGACGCAGGCGTGGTCGGGCCAGCCGGTCACCCCGGGCTCGAAGAAGGCGCGGTAGACGATCAGCTGCCGGCGTCCCTCGAACAGGTCGAGCAGACTCACCCTGCCCGCGGGGCCGTCGAACTCGTACTCCTTCTCCACGGCCTGCCATGGCATCCGCCGGCGCTTGGCGGCGAGCGCGTCGCGGGCGCGGGTCAGCTCCTTCTCCTCCACCAGCAGCTCCTGCCGCGCGGCCTCCCACTCCTGCGGCGAGACGATCGGGGGTGTCTTCATGGCGAGGTCCACCTTCCGGTTCGGTCCGGGCTCACCTCCAGGGTCGCCCGCCACCGGCACCGGCGCACACCCGCGTGCTCCGGGGTGTGGCCGGAGCGGCTCAGTCCGTATGCTCACCGCCGACAGATTCGGCGGCCCCGTTTCGGCACGGCCGCCGCGCGTCGGACTCCGCGGAGCCGAGGGGTGCTCCCGTCCGCCACGGCCGCCGCCCGCTCCAGAATGGCGGCAAGCCAGTTGCTGGTGGTCGCCACGTGGGTCAGTGCGGCGGCTCGGACCAGAGGGGCGTCCCCGACCCGGATCGCCTCCAGGATCACCTCGTGCTCGGCGATGGTGCGCGCGTGCGCGTCACACTCCACGATCCCCCGCCACACGCGGCCGCGGAACGTCCCGCCGGAGGTGCCGATGAGGATCGACGCAAGTGCGGTATTGCCGCTCGTGCGGGCCACCGCGGCATGGAACTCCGTGTCGTGCGTCACCATTTCCTCATGGGTCGCGGCGGCTTTCATGGCGTCCAAGTGCCCGGTGACCTCCGATGCCGCCCAGCAGCAACTCCGGCGTCAGGTCCGTGACAAACGTCCCGTCGCCACGCCGCACATCGAGGACCCTCGCCGTCACCAGTGCGCGAACCGCCTCGCGGACGGTGTTCCGGGACAGGCCCAGCTGGGTGCACAGGTCCTGCTCGCGGGGCAGCCGGTCGCCGGGCTCCAGCGTGCCGTCCAGGATGAGATCCCGGAGCCTGGCGACCGCCGTCTCGATGAGCGGTGCACCCATGGGCCGCCTCTGGGGTGTCGTCGCAGCCGACGGCACTCACGTCGATCGCCGAGTTCCTCGAAGGCCATCCCGGCGTCCGCGCACTACCCGGGGCTGTGGACGGCGACGCGGACGCGGCGGGCCAAGTCTGCGAACGCACCGAGGTGTTCACACTCACCGTGTCCCTGGGCAGCGAGGACTGCGACGAGCTGATCGCCGACCTGGACCGGGCCCTGGCGGGCTGACAAACCCGTGAAAGACGGACCGAGAAGCCTGTGAATGTTGTCGAAGGGGTTCACGAGATGAAAAGGACTGGTAAGACTTTGCCGCTCCCCTTTGACATGCCCGCTGCAAGTCCGCATATCCCCCGCTCACTTCGCGCACCCCAGGAGAAACCCCTCATGCGCAGACTCCTCGCCTGCCTCGCAGCGGTGGCCGCCGCTCTCGGCGGGCTCACCGCGGCCGCCCCCTCCGCAGCGGCCGCCGACTCGGGCGCCTTCAGCGTCCTCAGCTACAACGTGGCCGGCCTGCCCGAGGCCATCTCCAGCGCTCCCACGCCCCGCGAGTCGGCCACCGCCGAGATCGGCCGGCGGATCGCGCCGTACGACATCGTCCACGCCCAGGAGGACTTCAACTATCACGCCACCCTGTACGCCGCCGACACCAACCACCCCTACCGCACCCCCACCAGCGGCGGCGCCGGAATCGGCAGCGGGCTCAACACCCTGTCGAAGATCTCCTACGACGCGGACGACTTCGAGCGGGTGCGCTGGCGGACCTGCACCTACGGCTCGGGCGACTGTCTCACTCCCAAAGGCTTCACCTTCATGCGGGAGCGCCTCGCCGAAGGCGTGTACGTGGACTTCTACAACGTGCACACCAACGCCGGGTCCAACGACGACGACCTCAAGGCGCGTGCCGACAACCTCAGCCAGCTCACCGAGTTCATCAAGACCCACTCGGCGGGCAACGCGGTCGTCGTCATGGGCGACACCAACACCCGCTACACCCGCTCCGGTGACACGATCGCCGAGTTCGCCGCCGCCAACGGCCTCACGGACGCCTGGGTCGAGCTGATCCGGGGCGGCACCCCGCCGGCCAAGGGCAGCGCGGCCCTGGTCTGCGACCAGACCCAGCCCACCGTGCCCAACACCTGCGAGATCGTCGACAAGGTCCTCTACCGGGGCAGCAAGCTCGTCTCGCTGAACGCCACGTACTACAACAACGACCACGCCAAGTTCCTCACCTCCGACGGGCTGATGCTCTCCGACCACGACCCGATCACGGTGAACTTCTCCTGGTCGCGCAACGCCGCCTTCCAGCTCAGCGACCAGTTCGGCGGCCCGCACGGCACGTACTTCAACGACATCGACAGCGTCCCGGCCGCCGCCCGCGCCACCACCATCGCCCTGCGCGCCGGCTCCCGCGTCGACCGGATGAGCCTCACCCTCGCGAACGGCACCACGCTCGCGCACGGCGGCTCCGGCGGCACCGCGTCCTCACTGACGCTGGGCAGCGGCGAGTACGTGACGACCGCTCAGCTCTGCCGGGCACAGAAGGACGGCCACACCCGGATCTTCTACGCCAAGTTCACGACGAACCTCGGCCGCACCCTGGCCGGCGGCTCGACGACCTCCGACTGCGTGACCCGCACCGCGCCGTCCGGCCGGCAGATCGCCGGCTTCCACGGCCGGACCGGTGACGAGGTCGACAAGATCGGCTTCATCTACACCCAGCGCTGACGCCCGTTCTGGGCCGCCGGGGCCGGCTGAATCCGTCCCCGCTGGTCCCGGGCGACACGGTCACCATGACGGTGGAGGGCATCGGCACCATCAGCAACACCGTCGTCGCGGGCGTGGCTCCGGTCCCCCTCCCGGCCGCACGCCGCCGGGGACCGGAGCGGGCCGGGCGGCGTACGGATGCCAGTCCGGTCCGGTTCAGCGGCGGAGCCGGTCGAAGCTGAACGGCGCGAGGGTCTCGGGGCGTCGGCCGGTGAGGATGTACTCGGCGAGTCGGTGCCCGGTGGCGGGGCCCAGGGTGACGCCGAGCATGCCGTGGCCGGTGGCCGCGAAGGCGTTGTCGTACCCCGGGAGGCGGTCGATCACCGGCAGCCCGTCGGGGAGGAACGGCCGCCCGCCGACCCAGGGGTCGCGGATCACGCTCACCAGGTCGTCCGGGTCGTCGAACCAGCGGCCCAGATAGTGTCGGCTCGCCAGCGCCACGGCGACGATACGGCGCCAGTCGAGACGGCCGTTGTTTCCGCTCAGCTCCATCGTGCCGCCGATCCGCGTGGTACCGCCGATCGGTGAGGCGACGGCCCTGCGCTCGCCGAAGTACAACGTGTGCCGGGGCGCCGGGTCCAGCTCCACCGAGAAGCTGTAGCCCTTGCCCGCCTGGAGAGGCAGTCGGTGTCCCAGACCACGCAGCAGGTGGGGAGAACGCATACCGGCCGCGATGACGACAGCCGAGCAGGGGATCTCGCCCTGGTCGGTGCTCAACGCGGTGACCTGCCCCCCTGAGGACCGGAAACCCGTGACCTCCGCGTTCTCATGGACCTTCACCCCCGCGGCGGCCAGTGCCTCACCGAGCCCGCGGGCGAACGCCTCCGGATCGACGACGCCCTCCCCCTCCACCAGGTAGGCCGCGCGCACCCGGGGCGACAGCGCGTCGTCCAGCAGATGCGCTGCGGCACCCGTGGTGACGTCGTCCGGCATCGGATAGCGGCCGTCCGCCATCTCCCGCTGGATCGCGAGGTGGTGCCGGGCCTGCTCCGGCGACAGGAACGCGTGCACCATGCCGGGCCGGGTCAGCGTCGTGGCCACCCCTGCCTCGCGCAGGCCGTCGAAGAGATCGAACGTACCGCGGTTCAGCTCGGCGATCGCCGCGTAGCCGCGCCGGAACGCGGCCGGTGTGCTGCTGCGCCAGAACCGCCACAGCCACCGTACGAACGCCGGATCCGGAAGCGGCCGTAGATACAGCGGTGAGTCCGGCCGCCCCAGCGAGCGCAGGGCGTAGCGCACCACGCCCGGGGCCGGGACGGGCGTCGAGTGGCTCAGGCAGACCCAGCCCGCGTTGCCCCGGGACACACCCGAGCCCAGACCGCGCCGCTCGACGACCGCCACCGGCAGACCGGCCGCGGCCAGGTAGTAAGCGGTGCACAGCCCCACCACACCGCCTCCCACGACCACGACCGGGTTGTCGCCGGCCAGTCCCGTCCCGCCGGGCACGCCCGTCACGACGCGGATCCGTACGACGCGAGGAACTCCCGGGTGCGGGCCTCGGAGGGCGCTCCGAGGACGTCCTCGGGCCTGCCTTCCTCCACGATCCGGCCGCCGTCGACGAAGACGACGTGGTCGGACACCTCGTGGGCGAAGGGCAGTTCGTGGGTGACCAGCAGCATCGTCATTCCGTCCGCGGCGAGTTCCCGCATCACGCTCAGTACCTCCCGGGTGGCCTCGGGGTCGAGGGAGGACGTGGGCTCGTCGAAGAGCAGCAGTTCGGGCTTGAGAGCGAGGGCCCGCGCGATGGCGACGCGTTGCTGCTCGCCGCCGGACAGCTGGTCGGGCAGGGCGAGGGCGCGGTGGGCGACGCCGACCCGGCGCAGCAACGCGACGGCGCGCTCCAGCGCCTCCGACTCGGGGATGCCGGCCTTGCGCTGGGCCAGGACGACGTTCTCGACTGCTGTGAGATGCGGGAACAGGTTGAACCGCTGGAAGACCATGCCAACGGTGCGGCGCAACCGGGCCAGGTCGCGACAGACCGTGCGGCCGTCCTGGTGCACCAGCTCTCCGGCGACCTCGACCGTGCCCCGGTCTGGCCGTTCCAGCAGGTTGACGCAGCGCATCAACGTCGTCTTCCCGCCGCCGCTCTGTCCGATGACGCTGACGATGCGGCCCCGTTCGATGGTCAGGTGGACGTCGTCGAGCACCAGTCGGCCGTCGAAGGACTTGCTCAGTCCGCCGATCCGCACGACTGCCGCGGGCGGCGCCAGGGGCTTGGTCTGCGCGGCGGTGACTGACCCGGTCATACGGCACCTGCCTTCACGTCGGCGCCCACGGCCGTGGCGGGCGGGTCCTGGGCGAGCAGGGCGCGTGCCGCCCGCAGGCGCCGTCGTCGCCACGGGGACAGGGGCACGCCTGCCCGTACCTTCCGCTCCAGCAGAAGGAGCAGTTGGGAGAGCGGGTAGCAGAGGGCGAAGTAGATGGCCGAGATGACGAGATACACCTCCAGGGCCCGGAACGTGGCCGAGGTGATGAGCCGCCCTTCGGACATCAGCTCGGCGGCGGAGACGGTGACGAGCAGCGACGTGGATTTCAGCAGGTCGACGAGCATCGTGTTGGTCCCGGGCAGTGCCTGGCGTACGGCCTGCGGCAGGACGATGTGACCGAAGATCCCCGCCCTGCCGAGACCCAGGGCCTGCCCCGCCTCCGTCTGTCCGGAGTGCACCCCGCTGATCGCGGAGCGGAAGATCTCGGACAGGTAGGCGGCGTAGAAGACGACCAGGCTCAGGCATCCGGCGGTGAAGACGTCCAGCCGGATCCCCGCCGAGGCCAGGCCGAAGTAGGCCAGGAAGATGATGGCCAGGAGAGGGATGTTCTTGAACAGCTCGGTGTAGACGGCGGCCACGGCGCGCAGCGGCCATGCCCTGCTCAGTCTGAGCAGGGCCATGCCCAGGCCGAGCAGCACCGCTCCGACGAAGCTCACCACCGTGTAGGAGAGGGTGCGCCGGAGCGCGTCGAGCAGGTCCGGACGGTAGTCGGACCAGGGAACTTCGAAGAGACCGGCGAGGTCGGACATGTCATCCCCTCACTGGCCGATGGACGGCGGCGTCCAGTCCTGGGGCCGGTCCACGCCCCGGCGTGCGGTGGCGACATCGGCGGCGGGCTCGAGGAACTGCCCGGGATCGCCGCCGTACTTCTTGACGAGTTTCTCCATCTCGCCGTTCTGGTACATGGCGTCGATCTCGGCGGAGATCGCCTTCTCCAGCTCGGTGGCCTTCTTCGGCAGGTAGAAGCCGGTCTGGTAGGGCTGGAAGTACTGGTAGTCGGGCTCGGCCTCGACTTCGGCGGCGGTCGGCGGTGTCAGGTACTCCGTGCTGATCTTCAGGTCCGGCCGTTCCTTCTGTGCCGCGATGATGATCAGCGGGTCGAGGAACCCGACGTCGACGCGGCCCGCGCCCAGGTCGTCGAAGACTCCGTTGGCGTCGGGGTAGGCGTGGAGCTTGGCGTCGGGGACGGCCTGGATCGACTTGACCCACACATAGCCCTCGACCGTGCCGAGTTCGAGGCCCTTCAGGTCGTCGACGGTCTTGTACGTCTTCCCGCTGCGGACGGCCATGGCCGGGGGCGAGTAGTACGGCGGATCGGTGAACAGCCCCTGCTTCTGCCGGTCGGCGGACCAGGCGACACCGCCGATGGTGATGTCCACGCGGCGGGACTGCACCCCCGCGAGCATGCCCGCGAAGTCCGTCACCTGGGGCTCGATCTCCAGGCCCAGTTTCCCGGCCACGTAGGTGAGGATGTCGCCGTCCAGGCCGACGATCCTCTCGCCCTCGACGCTGGTGTACGGAGCGTACGGCTGTACGGCGACCTTGATGACGCCGGGCGTGAGCGTGCCCAGCGCGGCGGTCTTGGCGGACACGTTCTTCGGGGCGTCGTCTTCGTCCGAGCCGCAGGCGGTGACCGCCAGCATCAGGAGCATTGCTGACAAACCGCCGGCAAGGGATCTCGTACGGGTCATGGGCGTGGGCCTTCCGTATCAGTGCTGAGGGAGCTGAAGGAGCCCGCCGTTTCACCGCGCTGTGCCTCCGGCGGGGAGGTGTGATTGGGCCCATACGTTATGGACTGGACCTCATCGCGTCACCGGTCACTCCGTACGAACTTGCGGCCGAAATCCCTTGGTGTGCTGTACGGTGCGTCCAGCCGTCGGCCGATCCCGGTCCGTTCCCGGTCCATTCCCGCGACGGGAGGAATGTTCGTGCTGAGCCCGTCACTCGCGCAGGAGATCGCCGGGGACACCTCCGCCGTCATCGGCTTCAATGTGCTGATCACCGATGCGAAGGGCATGGTCATCGGCAGCGGCGACACCAGCCGGGTCGGAACCTTTCACGAGGCGTCGGTCGACGTGATCCGCACTCAGGAGCCCGCCACGCACAACGCGTTGCAGGCCCAGCAACTGCGCGGGGTACGCCCCGGTGTCACCCTGCCGCTGGTCACGGGCGGGCAGGCGGTGGGGACGGTCGGCATCACCGGAACGCCTGCTCAGGTACGCCGCTTCGGACTGCTGGTGAAGCGTCAGACGGAGATCCTGCTCAGGGAGTCCGTGATGCTGCGCTCCCGCCTGCTCGCCGAGCGGGCGGCGGAGACGCTGCTCGCCGACATCGCCTCCTACGACCCACAGGTCGTGGAAGGTGATTTCCTCGTGTTCCGGGCCGCCGAGCTGGGCTTCGACCTACGCCTCGAGCGGGTCGCGGTGGCGTTCGAGGTGAGCGTGCCCACCGCGGGCGCCCGCCGCCAGGGCGCCCCGACCCGCGACATGGCGCTGGTCCGCTCGGAACTGCTCCGCACGGTCCGCGAGGTCTTCGCCGATCCCCAGGACATCGTCGCCTCCACGGCTCCCGGATGGATCGGCGTACTGCGCCGGCTCCCGGCCCGGGCTCAGATGGCTTCCCTGCTGGGCGACTGCCGGAGAATCACCGACATCATCGCCGCGCAGGACGGCCTGAACGCCCGCGCGGGGATCGGCGAACCGGCCGCCTCCGTCGCCGGCCTGCACGACTCCTACCAGGACGCCCGCGACGCGCTCCGCCTCGGCGCTCGCGTGGCGGGCCACTCCCCGGTCCACCTGATCGCCGATCTACGCGTCCATCAGGTCCTGGCGACGGTGAGCCAGCCCACGCGCAACCGTCTGATCGAACGGACCGCGGCGAGACTGCGGGCCCAGCCGGACTGGCCGGTACTGCGCGACACGGTCACCGCCTGGTGCGAGAGCGGATTCAACCTCGTACGCGCGTCCGCCGCCCTGCACATCCACCGCAACACCGTCGTCTACCGCATGAACAAGATCGAGCAGATCACCGGCCGCCCGCTCCGCGAACACCGGACGGCCATGGCCCTGTACCTCGCCTGTCTGGCCGACGAACTGGGTGAGGGCGGCGCCACGACCGCCGACGGTTGAGCGCTCTCACGGATCGGGGCAGCCCTCGTCGGCCCCTCTGACGTGCCGTCCGCTGTCGTCGGCCATGTTGTCGACAGTCACCAGGTCGGCGGACGGATGGGAGACGCGGTGCGCGGCAGCGGTCGTGCAGGTCAGCTGTTCCGTCGCGGTGCGGGTCAGCGCGCCGATGCCCAGGGGCGGTTCGACCGACCGCGTGTCACCCGCCACCGACACTCACCGGCCCCGCCGTCCCGTGACGTCTACCGCGGAGGGTGACAGTCCGCTACTCGAGCCGTTCCGGGGATGGCGTTGCACCGGCCCTACGGCGAGGATGCTCCCTCACGCAGCACTTCCCTTCGTACGGCCGGAGGGCCTTCCGATGGGTTCACACGCAGCACCGAACGGTCGTAGCCGCGCTCTGTTGCTCTCCATGGGCCTCGTGCTCCTGGCCGTACTCCTCGGCATCCCCCGCGCCGATGGAGCGCCTGGGCCGGCGGCCGACGCCTGCCGCACCACGGGCAACGAACTGCCCCGCGGTGACTGTGGACCCTTCTGGCAGGTCCTCGCGGAAGACTTCAACGGTGACCGGGTGCCGCTGGGCGCGTTCCGCGACTGCGATCACCACGTCGACACCTCTGCCGCGTACTGCGGGGGCCTCAGCGGCACGTACCGCGACAACTGGTGGGCCTATCCGACCGGTTGGCGTGACACGGCCGACGATCGGGGCCGGAACGTCGTGGGCGTCTACCACCCGGAGGACACCGTGAGCGTAGGTCCCGCGGAGAACGGCGACGGAAGGATGTACATCCGCATGTGGCGGCCCGCCGACGGAGGTCCCGTGCATGCTGCGGCGGTGGTGCCTCGTGCCGTCATGCAGATGAAGTACGGCAAGTACAGCGCCCGCATCAAGGTGACCAAGCTCGCTCCGGGATACAAGTCTGCTTGGCTGCACTACGGCGGGGGCTGCGAGATGGACCACCCCGAAGGCGAGTGGACCGGCGGCCTCACCGCCTTCCATCATCCGTGCGGCGGAGGCCGACAAGGCTACTTCCCGGGGAGCGACGACTGGACGGAGTGGCACACCGTCTCGACCGAGTGGACGCCCGGACAGGTGCGGTTCTTCGTGGACGGCCGACAGACGGGGCACGACACCCGCAACGTGCCGGACCAGCCCCTGTCCTGGGTGCTCCAGAACGAAAGCGCCCTGCAAGGACCCGGCGCGGCTCCGGGCAGCAGCGCCCAACTCGACATCACCTGGGTCGCCGCGTACGCCTACGGGTGGAAGTGATCCTCCACCGCTGTTGTACGCGGCCGACCGGCCGGGGGATGCGACGGTATCCGTAGGGACGGGGTCCATGCGTTCTTCCGCCGCCGGCTCTACCGTGCCCCTTGCCGCGATGAGTTCCGGCCGGGTCGCGAGTCTGTTCTGGTGACCGTCGTATGACGTCGTACGACGCTGCCCGGAACGAGACACCACGGAGGACACCATGACGACCACGCCGAGTGACCCGGCCACAGCGCTGCCCGGCCGCCCACCCGTCGTTGACCTGGCCACCTGGCAGGCCGCCCGTGATGAGCTCCTGGTCCGGGAGAAGGCCCACACCCGCGAGGGCGACGCCCTCGCCGCGGCCCGCCGCCGGCTGCCGATGGTGGAGCTCGACGGGGCGGTCGAGGTCGTCGGACCCGACGGCCCGGTCCCGTTCCTGGACCTGTTCCAGGGCCGCGACGAGCTCGTGGTCTACAAGCACATGTGGTACGACGGCGCGCCGCACCAGGGGCAGTGCGAGGGCTGCACCACCACGGCCTGGCACCTGAAGGACGCCGTCTACCTCAACGCCCGCGGCGTCTCGTTCGCCATCCTGACCACGGGCCGGTGGGACGAGGTGGCCTCCTACGTCGCGTTCATGGGCTACACCCAGCCCTGGTACTCGGTGCGCGACGTGGAGGCGCCGGTCGGCGGCAGCATGGGTTACCTCACCTGCTTCCTGCGCGACGGCGACCGAGTGTTCCTCACCTACTCCACGACGGGCCGCGGCAACGAGCGGGTCAACGGGGCCCTAGGCCTGCTCGACATGACCCCCTACGGCCGCGGCGAGGCGTGGGAGGACAACCCGGATGGCCGGCCCGAGGGGCGCAGCCCGTGCTGGTCCTGGCGCTCGGACCCGGACGGGAACGCCACCTGGGGCCCGACCAGCCGCCCCGTGCCGCAGTGGACCCGCCCTGGCGCGACCCCCGTGGAGACCCTCGGCCGGCACGGCCACCACCACTGACGCGCCTTCGTCGACGGCGTCGGCAAAGGTGCTCGGGTGCCGGGCGGAACCTCCCGACGCTGCGATCGGCCCATGCCCTGCTCATGGCGGGGGTGGTGATCGTCCCTCGTGGCGGCACCGGCGGTGCCCGAGAAATGGGACCGGCACCTCATCAAGGACCACGGCCTGCGCCGACTCGCCTACATCGGCTCCGCGGAGGCCAGATGGCCGTCCTCATTCGCCCTGGTGTGCGTGTTTCAGGGCGTCTGCGAGTTGTTCAACACTGGGGACACCGCCAGTGCGTCCATCGGCGTCGCGGTAGATCCGGCACGAGACGCTGACGGTGATGTCCGGGGCGGCGAAGGGATCGATCCCGTCGATCAGCAGGGTCGGGGATCCGTGCATTCCGTACCGGGCCGCCTCTACCTCGTTGGTGATCACGCGCACCTCCGCCGGGTCGGCGTCCTCAGGCAGCACCTGCTCCAGGCGCTGGACGAGCAGCTCCATGTTCGGGCAGTCGGGCACGGCGAGCACGCTCAGCTCCATGGTCTCCTCCCTCCGGGCGACGACTGGCCTCGTACGGACCACGGTAGGCGTCCGGGCGACGTCGAAACGTGAGCGCGGTCGCCGTTGGGCGCAGCCCCTCGTGCGTAGCGTCGAAGCCTGAGAACGTCCCGGCCGGCGGAAGGCAGGTGCGCAGCCAGGACACGGTCAGCTCACCCCCCAGCCCGGCCGGTGGCCAGGCGCTCGCGAGGCCGGGATGCACCCCACACCAGCGTGCTGGTCAGCAGCACCAGCGTGAGCGGATAGAAGATCGGACGCAGTGGGATCAGTACGGGCAGGACTACGGCGGCGGTTCCGGTGCCGAGGACGAGCAGGACGGTCGGTACACAGCAGGCGAATCCGAGCAGAAATGCCGGGAGCACGCCGAGCAGCCGCGCATGCCTGGTCCGGCGGCAGGAGGCCGCCTGCCGGCCTGCGAGCCCGGCGACCGCGACATTGCACCCGACCAGCGTGGCCACGACCGCGCCGAGCAGCAGGTTGACCGGGCTGAGGAACACCGCCACATGCGGGCTCGGGTGCAGCGCGAGCACTGGCTCGAACAGATACGGCGCCCGGGCCTCGAACAGCTGCTCCCAGGCGGTCCGGAACACCGGGACGCCGGTGAAGCGGCCGGAGGCCGACACCGCGAGATCACCGATGGAGAACAGGTACGCCGCCAGCACGACGGCGGCGGCCAGCAGTCCGGTCCGCCGGTGGCGGCGCATGGCGAGGGCGGCCCGAACCGCCCCGGGCTGTACAGCTGTCACCGGCTCGGACGGGCGGTCCGAGACGACCTGCCAGCCGATGACGCCTCCACCCACCAGCAGGACGACGACTGCCCCCATCACGTCGGCACCCTTGACGACCTGCCGCCGGTCCGGCCCGGCACGCTGCTGACCGTTCACCTGGCACCTCCCGACCACGCGGGATCCGGGAAACCGGCAGGAAACCCGCTTCCTCACTCGCGATGCTCTCGCGCATGAGGTACCGGTTCGGTGAGCGCGCTTACAGTTCTCGGTTTACACGGTGATGGCGGCCGGCTCGTCCCCTTCGGGCGCATGCCTGGCCCGCCGTGCAGGCGTACTCGGGACGCCCGACCGACGCGGTGCCGCTCCTGCACCGGACGAAGCGCGCCACCGGCGGCATCCGCACGGTAGCGGAACAGTGCCTGACCGTGGCGTGCGCTCGCCCTGGTGAGTTTCCGCCCCGACACCCACCCACGAACAACTGTGAACCACCTTAAAATGGAACAAATTCTCCACGGATGATCGAGGGCAATGTCGGCCAACGGTGTGGCATCGAGCTCGTCCCCGTTCGGCGTCGCGGATGCCGGCGAGGCGCCCGAGCGCGACGACGCACTGGTCAGTGCCGTCGTCAGTGCCGTGGAGGTGACCGGAGCGCATGCCGGAAGTGTGTTCCTGCTCTCCGGCGACCATCACTCGCTCGTACTGGCCGCGGCGTGCGGCACGCCGCCCTCCCTGCTGGGCGGGTGGCGTCGGATCCCGGTGAACAGCCGTATCCCGGTGGCGGAGGCGTACCGCTCCGGGCACATCGTCCACCTGGCCGGCGCGGAGGAGACGATGCGGCGCTTCCCCCAGCTCTCGGTCGCCCTGCCCTACCCGTTCGGCTCTGCCTCGGTCCCCGTGAGAGCGGGCGAGCGGACCTTCGGAGCAATGTCCGTGGTGTGGACGCCCCGGCTGGACGGGACAGGTCTGTCGAGGGCGCAGCGCCACCAGTTGCGTTCCGCCGCCGACCGTCTGGGCACCGTCCTCGCCGGGCTGAGCGCCCGCCGTGCGCTCGGCACGTACGACGAGCGGACGGCTCCGGTGGTGGTCCCGATGCCGTCCGCTCCACTGATCCGGGTGGGCCTGTTCGACTGGAACCTCGGCACCGGGGCCCTCACGGCCGACGACGAGCTGTGCGCGATCTTCGGGATCCCGCCCCGAGAGTTCGACGGACGGTCGGCCACCCTGGCGGCCAGGATCGAACCCGCGGATCTGCCCGGATTCCGGTCCGCCGCCCGCGCCGCGGTCGAGGAAGGCCATGTGCTCGCGCACTGCCTGCGCATCCGGGACGGCGGTGGGGGGCACCGCACCGTCGAGCTGTGGGGCCGGGTGCCCGAGAGCCCGGACGATCCGGAGGCCTCGTCCCATCTGATCGGCGCCGTACTCGACTCCGGGAGCGGCATGGCCGCCGTCGCGGCGATCGAGCGGCTCGCGGACGGCTTCTTCGCGCTCTCTCCGGACGGACGTGTCACCTACGCCAACCACAGTCTGGAGAGTCTGCTCCGGGCCCGGCATGACGAACTGCTCGGCAGGCGCCCCTGGGACGTTCTGCCCTGGCTGGCCGATCCCGTGTACGAGGACCGCTACCGGGCCGCCGTGGTCTCCCAGCAACCGGTCTCCTTCCTGGTCCGCCGCCCGCCCGACGAGTGGCTGGTCTTCTCGCTCCACCCGGGCGCGCAGGGCATGACCGGATGGGCGGCACCCGTGCGGCAGCCGGTGCCGGCCGACACCGGCCCCGGGGCGCCCGTCGCGGGGGAGGGTCTGCCCGTCTCCTTGTCACCTCCGCCCGCGGCCCCGCGCGTGGGTTCCCTCTACCGGGTGCTCCAGCTGGGCAGCGCCCTCACCGGGGCGGTCACCGCGCGCGAGGTGTTCGATGCCGTCGCCGACCAGCTGCTGCCCGCTTTCGGCGGCCAGAAGCTGGCGATCGCCGTGGTGGAGGAGGGGCGCCTGCGCCTGTTCGCGCAGCGCGGCTACTCGAAGCGCTTTCTCGCCCGGTTCGAAGGCACCCCGCTGCATGCCCGGCTGCCCGTGACGGACGCCCTGACCTCCGGGGCCCCGCTGTTCGTCGAGTCCCGGGAGGAGCTCCTGGAGAAGTACCCCGGGACCCTGGTCGGCCACTCCAACTCCTGGGCGTTCCTGCCGTTGATCGCCTCGAACCGCCCGGTCGGCGCCTGCATGCTCGGCTTCGATGACGTCCACCGCTTCCCCGACGAGGAGCGTGGCGTCCTCACCGCACTGGGCGGCCTGATCGCCCAGGCCCTCGAACGCGCCAGACTCTACGACGCCGAATTCGCCCTCGCCCGCGGCCTGCAGAACGCGCTGCTGCCGCACCGGCTGCCCACACTGCCGGGCCTCCGCGTCACCGGGCGCTATCTTCCGGGCACCAGGGGGATGGACATCGGAGGCGACTGGTACGACGTCGTCCCCACCGGCGACGAGGTCGCGCTGATCGTCGGGGACGTCGAGGGGCACAACGTCGCCGCCGCGGCCGCCATGGGCCAGCTGCGCAGCGCGGTACGGGCCTTCGTCACCGCCGGCCACCGACCTGGCGACGTCGTCGCCAGCACCAACCGGCTCCATATGGACCTCGATCCGGCGCTGCTCGCCAGCTGCTGCTACGCCAGCTTCCATCCCCGCTCCGGGAGGGTGCGCATCGTCCGTGCGGGCCATCCGCCGCCCCTGCTGCGCCTGCCCGACGGGCACGCCGAAATCCTGGATGTGCCCGGCGGTCCCCTGCTCGGCATCGACGCGACGGCACACTTTCCGGAGTCGGAGCTGCGCCTCGCGCCCGGTTCGGTGCTGGCCCTGTACACGGACGGGCTGATCGAGAGGCGCGACTCGGACATCGGTTCCGACCTCGACCGGCTCCGGGCCTCGCTGGCCCGCCTGGGCGGGGACGGCCTGGAGGATCTGGCCGACGGGCTGTTGCGAGACGCCCTCCGGTCCTCCGACAGGGAGGACGACATCGCACTCCTGCTCACCGAGTACACCCCGCCACCGCGGACGGCCACCGAGCCGGGTGGATCACGCTGACCAGTCCCCTGCGCCGCTGTCACCTGCCCCAGATCTTCCGGTATGCCTCCCGGTAGCCCGACGGGTCCCAGGTCGTGGCACCGTCGCTGTTGTGGGCCGTGGTGATGTGGATGGGCGCCACATATCCGCTGGCGGGACGGCCGGAGAAGGCGCGGTTGAACTCGTCGACGATCTGCCAGCCCTGCAGGGACAGCGGCTCGGGCACGGTGGCCGCCTGGTACTGCTTGCTGTTGATGCGCTGGAAGGCGGAGGGGTCGCCGTCCCCCGCGCCGATGTTGAAGGGCGGGCCGGAACCCTTCTTGCCGGCCGCGCGGAAGGCCGGGGCTGCGTCGGCGAAGTACAGGTCGTTGATGGCGACGGAGTGGGTCCACTCGCCCTGGAAGCGGGAGAGGAGCGAGGAGACCTCCCGCGGCGTGCGGCTGCTCGCGTCCGGGATCGGGATGTTCTCGTACGCCAGCAGCTTCACGCCCGAGCAGGCGGCGAGTTCCTTCCTGATCAGCTCGGACTTGTTCTTGGCGAACGGAATCGAGGCGTCGGTGAAGACCACGACGCCGGCGTTGCCGTTGGAGGTCGAGATGACCCATTGCGCGCTGGCCCTGGCCACGTCCTCGACCTTGGTGGTGACGTTGGTGAAGAGCTCGGGCCGTCGGCTGGGGCCCGGGGCAGCGACCGCGTGCCAGCCGATGAGCGGGATGCCTGCCGCGTTGGCCCGCGCGACCTGCTTGGAGGTCGAGTTGGGGTCGAAGCCGCCGATGACGATGCCCGACGGCCTGAGGGCCACGGCATCGCTCATCGCCGCCTGGATG
Organism: Streptomyces dysideae; assembly: GCF_001514305.1. Taxonomy (GTDB): domain Bacteria; phylum Actinomycetota; class Actinomycetes; order Streptomycetales; family Streptomycetaceae; genus Streptomyces; species Streptomyces dysideae. Next base: position 113,565 of record NZ_KQ949085.1, on the reverse strand, counting down.
CGGGCGGGGGTACCGCCGCCGTCGATCACCCGGACGTTCCAGCCGATGACCCGCGCGGCTTCCCGCACCCCTTTCGCGGCGCCCGCGACTCCGGGATTGGTCATGGTCTGGGCGACGTAGACGAGGGTCTTGCCCGACACCCCCGTGGGGCCGGTGGTCGGTCCGTTCCAGGGGACATCGGCCCGTTCCGCCCGGCTGACGGCGGCCTGGGCCCTGGCATGGGCCGCGGGGCAGCCGCTCGGGCCCGAGGCGGAGTCCCCCGGGCCGTTCGACGAGCCGCGTTCACAGCCGGCCAGGAGGGTTGCCGCGGCCAGCAGGGCGGTGGTGGCGGCGGACCGGGCTTTGCAGGCGCCTGGGGTGGCCTTGCGGTTGCGGTGCACCGAAGCTCCTCGCGGAGGGATGAGCGGGAGGATGCGGCCGGGGCACGGTGGTGATGCCCTTGGCGTGGGTCATGGAGTGCCGCCCGCCGTGCCGCCGTCCTGCGTCGGGGAGGACGGCGGCTTGGGCGGCACGTTGGGCGCATCGCGGGCCGTGACGGCGCCGGTGCGCAGCCGACGGCGGGCGGAGTAGCCGGCCAGGCCGACGGCGAGGAGCAGGGTGCCGCCGTGGAACAACGGGACCGTCCAGAAATCGGCGCCCAGCTGGCCGATGCCGGTGAGGCCGACGGCGAGGACGGCGACGGCTACGACGGTGCCCATCGCGTTGGGGCGGCCGGGTTTGATCGCGGTGGAGCCGAGGAGGGCGCCGACGAAGGCGGGCAGCAGGTAGTCGAGGCCGACGCTCGGATTGCCGATCTGCTGCTGGGCCGCGAGCAGCACTCCGGCGAAGCCGACGATCAGCCCCGAGGCGGCGAAGGCGTAGACGGTGTACTTGCGGACCGGGATGCCGACGAGGTCGGCGGCGCGCGGGTTCGATCCCACGACGTACAGGTACCGGCCGAGCGGCAGCCGCTCCAGCACCAGCCAGAGGGCGACCGCGAGGGCCAGCACGTAGAAGGCGGGCACCGGAAGGCCGAGGAACGTGGAGTCGTAAAGGTCGGTGAAGGCGGCCGGGAGGCCTTGCGGGCCGGGGACGATCCGGCCGCCGTCGGTGATCCAGCCGGTCACGGCCAACAGCATGCTGCCGGTGCCGAGCGTGGCGATGAAGGAGTCGATCCGGCCGAACTCGACGATGACACCGTTGAGGACGCCCACGACCGCCCCACCGACGATCACCGCGAGGCAGGCGAGCGGCCAGGGCCACCCGTCGTTGACGACGAGCTGCAGCACCATGACGTGCGCCAGGCCGAGGCCGTAGCCGATGGAGAGGTCGAACGCGCCGGTCACGATGGGAACCATCGCTGCCAGCGCGAGGACGGCCGGGATCGACTGGCTGGACAGGATCGAGTCGACGGTGTCCAGCGTGGGAAAGGTGCGCGGCAGGAGGAGGGAGAAGACCAGGAAGAGCAGGGCGGTGAGGGCCACAAGGCCGTAAGCGCCGATGAGGTGCCCTCCCGGGCCGCGCGGACCGGTCATGGGTTCGTCGCGGTTCCGGAGGGGGGCGTGGCCGAAGCCGCCCGGGTGAGACCGGCGGCCGTGAGGGCGGTACCGCTCAGCTCGGCCGTCACGGATCCTCGGACGAAGACCAGGGTGCGTCGGCACACACCCGCGACCTCCTCGAAGTCGGTGGAGATGAGCAGGACCGCGAGGCCGGCGGCCAGCGCCTCGTCGAGCAGGTGGTAGATCGCGGCCTTGGCGCCGATGTCCACGCTCGCCGTCGGCTCTTCGAGGATCAGCAGGCGCAGGCCCACCCGGAGCCAGCGGCCGATCATGACCTTCTGCTGGTTTCCGCCGGACAGGGTGGCGATGGGTGCCTCGCTGTCGCGGGGACGCACCGAGAACCGTTCGGTCAGGGCGGTGGCCTCGGCTCGTTCGCGGCGGGGGCCGATCCAGCGCAGCGCCGGCAGGCCTCGCGCGCGGGGGTTGGCCAGCAGGTTCTCCCGTACGGTCAGCTCGGCGAGGCAGCCCTCCTGCAGTCTGTCGCCGGGCACGAGGGCGGCACCGAGGCCGACGGCGTCGGCGACCGTACGGGGACGGTACGGGCGGCCGCCGAGAAGGGCCCGCCCGTCGAGGAGGGGCCGGGAGCCGGCGAGGGCCCTGCCCAGATCCATGTGCCCGGCGCCCGAGAGGCCGACCAGACCCAGTACTTCCCCAGCCCTGAGTTCCAGGCTGACCGGTCCCGCACCGGCGGTCCGTACGCCGTCGAGGCTCAGGACGGCCGGGCCGCCGGCCGGGGGCGGGGCGGGGCGGTAGTCGGCCAGTTCCTCGCCGACGATGTCGTGCACCAGACGGGCAGGACTGTGGCCCGCCAGCGAGCCGTGGCTGACGAGGTGGCCGTCGCGCAGGACGGCGAAGGTGTCGGCGACCTCGTACACCTCGTCCAGGCGGTGGCTGACGTAGAGGATGCCGTGCCCCCGGTCGCGCAGGGCGTGCAGGACGTGGAAGAGCCGGGCGCAGTCCGCGGCGGGGAGGCGGGCGGTCGGCTCGTCGAGGACGATGAGCCTCGCCCGCGCCGCCAGGGCTCGGGCGATGGCGACCAGCGACCGCTCGGCGGGGGCGAGCCGGGCGATCGGCGCGTCGGGGTCGAGATGTGCGGCGACGAGCCGCAGGGCGTCGGTGCAGCGCTCGCGGGTCCGCCGCCAGGAGATCAGTCCGGCGCGGCGCGGATATCCGGTGCTCAGCGCGATGTTCTCGGCGACCGTCATCCACTCCACGAGACCGAGGTCCTGGTGGATGAAGGACATGCTGCGGGAGGCGGCGTGACTCCCGAGCGGGTGCCCGTCCACCGTGATCTGCCCCGCGTCGGCGTGGTGGACGCCGGCGAGCACCTTGATGAGCGTGGACTTTCCGGCCCCGTTGGGGCCCAGGAGGGCGAGCACGCTGCCGGCGTGGACGTCGAGGTCGACCCCGGCCAGCGCGAGGGTCCCGCCGAACCGCTTGCCGAGCCCGCGGACGCGGACCAATGGTTCCACGGACATCTCCGGTGATCGGCCTGGCGCGTTCTTCCCGACTGTCATGGCGATACTAGCTGGACATATAGCTACATATCAGATATTTACGCGCCGTCGAGCCCGCATTCGGCCCAGATGACCTTGCCCTGCGGGATGTAGCGCGTACCCCAGCCCTGTGAAAGCTGCGCGACGAGGAACAGGCCACGACCGCCCTCGTCGGTGGTGGCCGCCCGGCGCAGGTGCGGGGCGGTGTTGCTGGTGTCGGAGACCTCGCAGATCAGGGTGCGGTCGTGGAGCAGCCGTACCCGGATGGGCCCGCCGCCGTGGCGGATGGCGTTGGTGACCAGCTCGCTGAGCATCAGTTCCACGGCGAACGCGGCCTCGTCGAGCCCCCAGTCGGCCAGCTGCCGGATGGCGGCGGCGCGGACTTCGCTGACCAGGGCCGGGTCGGCGGGCAGGTCCCAGGTGGCGATCCGGCGCGGGTCCAGGGCGTGGGTGCGGGCGACGAGCAGGGCGATGTCGTCGCAGGGGTGGGCGGGCGCCACGGTGTCCAGGACGGCCTGACAGGTCTCCTCGGGTGTGCGGTCCGGGTGGGCCAGGACTCCGCGCAGTTGGTCGAGGATGACGTCGACATCGCGGTGCCGGTCCTCGATGAGCCCGTCGGTGTAGAGGACCAGCTGGCTGCCCTCGGGGAGGTGGATCTCGGCGGCTTCGAAGGGCAGGCCCCCGAGGCCGAGAGGAGGCCCGGTCGGCAGGTCGGGGAAGGACACGGTGCCGTCGGGGTCGACCAGCGCGGGCGGAGGGTGGCCGGCGCGGGCCATGGTGCACTGCTGCGAGGTCGGGTCGTAGATGGCGTACAGGCAGGTCGCGCCGATGATGCCGGCGCCGGCGGCGGCATCCTCCCGGTCCAGGCGCCCCACGACGTTGTCGAGGTGGGTGAGGACTTCGTCCGGAGGGAAGTCGAGTTCGGCGAAGCTGCGTGCGGCGGTGCGCAGCCGGCCCATGGTGGCGGCGGAGAGTATGCCGTGGCCGACGACGTCGCCGACGAAGAGGCCGACGCGGGTTCCCGAGAGGGGGATGACCTCGTACCAGTCTCCGCCCACGTCGGATTCGGCGGGCAGGTAGCGGTGGGCGACATCGACGGCGTCCTGCGCCGGCAGACCGTGCGGGAGCAGGCTGCGCTGCAGGGCCAGGACCATGGTGCGTTCGCGCGTGTAGCGCCGGGCGTTGTCGATGGACAGTGCGGCGCGGGTGGCGAGTTCCTGGGCCAGTGAACGGTCGTCGTCCCCGAAGGGGGCGGGGTCCTGCGCACGGTAGAAGCCGACGACACCCAGGACGACGCCGCGGGCGACCAGGGGGACCGCGATGAGGGAGTGGACCTGGCTCAGCAGCTGTTCGGAGTACTCGGGATCCTGCGCGAGCCAGCCCACGGCCGCCTTCAGGTCCGGTTCCAGCACCGCCTGCCCGCTGGTCAGACACCGCAGCTGGGGCGTGGTCGGGCCGTATTCGACCTGCTTGCCGACGGGGCTGAAGGGACAGTCGTCGCGGATGCCGTGGACCACCGTACGGCGCAGGTCGCTGCGGGGGTCGGCGGACTCCTCGCCGCGCAGCACGGCCTCGGGCAGGTCGATCGTGACGAAGTCGGCCAGTCGCGGGACCGCCGTCTCGGCGAGTTCCTCGGCGGTGCGGCGCACGTCCAGGGTGGTGCCTATGCGGGCGCTGGCCTCGGACAGCAGCTCCAGGCGGCGTCGCGCGGCCAGGGCGTACGTTCCCACGTGCGGCTCCCCCACCAGCACGAGCCCTCTCGCCGACGGCGGCGAGTCGGGGTGCTCGTCCGTCGCACCGTCGGCGTCGGCGGTCGCGGCGCCGGGAAGGCGTGTGGACGGCGGGGCAACGGAGAAGTATCCGGGCACCTCGGCGACGGGAACGGACCCGGACGGCGGGACGACGGGGACATCGGCAGGCTCGGCGGGGGATCCCAGCGCCTCGTCCACCTGGTGCGGGACGGCGAGGAGCTCACGCGGTGAGGGGCCGGGGAGAACCGCCTCGATGGCTATGCCTTCCACTCCGGACGCACTCGTCAGCGGACGGCTCACGAGCGTGACCTGTCGGCCGTCGGACAGGGACACGTCGACGGCGGCCCGCTGCGCGCAGGAGATCAGCGCGGCGGCCTTCTCCCTGAGGATCGCCCGGTCACGGGGGCGCAGCTCGAGGGCCAGTTGGTCCACCCCGATGCTGCGGTGAAGGCCTGCGGCGGCTTCGGCTCCGGTGTCCAGGTACGCCCGCAGCAGAGCGCGCTCACGCGCGGAGCTCTGGCCCAGCAGCCGCCGTTCGATGGCCTCGGCCGCCTTGCGTATCACGGCGGTCAGCGCCGGATCCTCGGCGCTACGCGGATAGCCGAAGCACAGGACGCCCTCGATGCAGCCGCTGAGCGGATCGCGGACGGGCAACGCACGGCAGGCGCTGCCCTGAGACCGCTCGGCGAAGTGCTCGGCGCCGTAGACCCGGATGAGTTGCCGCTCCGCCAGCGCGAGACCGATGCCGTTGGTACCGGCGAACTGCTCGGCGAACACGAATCCGGGGACCCGCTGGATCGCCGGGAGACTTCTGGCCAGCGACGCCTCTCCGAAGCGGCGCAGCAGGACCGTCCCGCTCGCATCGGCGACGGAGATGTTCATCTGGCTGCCGGCGAACCTGGACTCCAGCCGGTCGAGCACGGGCAGGGCCGCGCGGACGATCCGGCCGTCCGGATCGAAATCCTCCCGGAAGGGAAGGTCCGACTGGTCCGGCGAGAGCCCCAGGGACCGGGAGCGCTGCCACGAATTCAGGATCGACGTTCGTATGCCTGCCTCGACCGGCTCACCCTGCAGAAACCGCTCACGGAAACGGGCGGGCCCTGCGCCGTCTGCCGCACGCCCCGTCGGCATCGGTTCCCCGCCGGACCGAACCACGCTTCGCCTCACCCGCGTCTTCGATAATCCGCTCTTCGGAAATATCTGACATTGACGAGAATACGGGCATCAAGGCCGCGAGTCACGGTTCGTAAGGCTCCTCACGCACGGTAACCGGACGGAGTCGGTCGTCACAGGACCGCGACCGGGCTGACGGGCGAGCCGGTCCCGCCCGGAACGTTCAACGGCGCCACGACGAGCAGGAATTCATGCCGCCCGGCCTCGGCGGTCGCGCCGGAGAGCGCTTCCAGGTCGAGGTTGTCCAGCAGCGGCACCCCCATCGCGGCGACGGCCAGGGCGTGGACCGGCGAGTGCACGCCGTCCACCGGCGACGGCCGTACATCACTGTCGCCGTCACCCCCGAGCAGCGCGATGCCACGCTCGGCCAGCAGCGGTACGGCGTCCACGTGGAAACCCGCGCTCGCCGCGTCGGGGTCCCAGGCGCCGAGTTCCGCACGGCGGCGGACATGTCCGGAGCGCAGCAGCACCGCGTCACCCTCGCCGATCGTCACATCGAGCGCCTTCTCCGCAGCGATGATGTCCTTCGCGTGCACCGCTTGTCCCGGCTCCAGCCAGCGGATCCCCAGGGCGGCGGGGAGGTCGAGCAGCACTCCCGTCGTGACGAGGGGACCGAGCGTCGACACCGCGCCGAAGCGGGCGCCTGCGGCATCGACGACCTCGTGTGCCGTCCGGCCGTCGTAGAGCTGCCCCCGGTAGACGATGTGGCACAGCGCGTCGAGATGGGTGACGCCCTTGCCGTGGTAGTCGGCGGCGATGAAGTCCTTGTGGGTGGACGGTTCCGGAGCCTCCACGTCGCCCAGGTCGGTCATGTGGTGGAGGGCGGGCTTGCGGTTGTCGGGGCCGGGTCGGGTGTTCCAGGGCAACGCCATCGGGACGACCGTCCCGGACCGCACTCCCGCCGTGGCCCGCCGCACATGGTCCGCTGTCACACGGTTCCAGGCACCGCGGTCGGCCGGGGCCCAGCGTCCCCACGTGCGAACCGCCTCGAAGAGTGCGTCGAACTCCCGACGGGAGACGGCAGGCCCGTTGCCGGTACCGGTCGGCCCGGGATTCGGGGCATCGGCGGAGTTCGAGCTCATCTGTACTCACCGTTCCCATAGGGCGTCGGGGTGTGCGCCCGGCTGACGTCGTGACGTCGCGCCGTGACGCGGAAGAGCGTCGTCCTCGTGATCAGAAATCCAGCTTTGCACACCCGCCGATTCCCCCGCAGGTCAGCCCGACCGCCGAAGCGCCGGCGCCACCGCCAGGCCGACTGTCGCCGACTGGGTGACCGCCGGCCCCATGCCGTCCGCCTCGGCACGATCCGACGCGCGCGACGTCCGATCGCGCTGCCTCAGCGCAAGGCGCCCTTGGTGGCGTCGGCGATGAAACCGCGCGCGAAGAAGGTGAACACCAGCACCAGCGGGATGACCGAGAGGAGCACCCCGGACATCACCATGCTGTAGTCCGTGGAATGGCCGGCGTACAGCTGGGCCAGCGCCACCTGGAGGGTGAGGCGGTCCGGGTTGACCAGCATCACCAACGGCAGGATGTAGTCGTTCCAGGCGGCGATGAAGGTGTAGATGCCGAGGAACGCCAAGGCCGGGCGGACACACGGCAGCACCACGTGCCAGTACAGCCTGATGAACCCGGCGCCCTCGATGCGGGCGGCGTCCAGCAGTTCGTCGGGGACGCTGGTGGTGGTGTACTGGCGCATCCAGAAGATGCCGAAGGCGTTGGCGGCGGCGGGCACGATGAGCGCTTGGAGCGTGCCCAGCCAGCCCAGCTGCACCATGATCTCGTACTGCGGGATGATCGCCAGCTGGGTCGGCAGGATGTACATCGACAGCAGCACGCCGAAGAGGAACTTCTTCGCGGGGAAGTCGTACTTGGCGAAGGCGAAGGCGGCCAACGAGTCGAAGAACAGCACCAGCACGGTCGTACAGACCGCCACGATCACTGTGTTGACCAGGGATCCGAAGAAGTCCATCTTGTCGAAAAGGTGCTGGATGTTGGTCAGCAGGTTGTCGCCGAACCACAGCTTCGGCGGGTAGCGGTAGATGTCCTGCGAGGTGTTCGTCGCCATGACGACGATCCAGTAGAACGGGAACACCGAGATGACGACACCGGTCATCAGGATGAGATGGACGCTGAGCCCCCGCAGGCGTTCACGGTTCTGGCTGTTCACGGCCGGCGCTCCTTACGCTGCACCAGGCGCCAGTTGATGACGACGATGAGCAGGATCAGCAGGAAGAAGGCCCAGACGATCGCGGCCCCGTAGCCGAAGTCGTTGTTGTCGAAGGCCTGGTGGTAGAAGTACAGCAAGGTGGTCAGGCCCGCCTGGCCCGGTCCGCCGGAGTTGGGGTTGGTCGCTGCCTCGCTGCCGAACAGCACCTGTGGTTCGGTGAAACTCTGCAGGCCGGTGACAGTGGAGATCACCACGGTGAACAGGATGATGGGCCTGAGCAGCGGGATCGTGATGGAAAAGAAGATCCGTACCGGGCCGGCCCCGTCCATCCGGGCGGCCTCGTGGAGTTCCGAGGGGATCGCCTGGAGACCGGCCAGGTAGATGATGGCGTTGTAGCCGGTCCACTGCCAGGTCATCAGCGCCGCGATCACCAGCTTGATCGTCCACTCGTTGCTCATCCAGGGCACCGCCGACAGGTGCAGGGCCCTCAGGATGGCGTTGATCAGGCCGAAGTTGTTGCTGAAGATCGCGCCGAAGAAGATCGCGATGGCCACCAGCGAGGTGATGCTGGGGATGAACAGGGCGACCCGGTAGAAGGCCGTGAGACGTTTGGTGGAGTTCACCAGCACCGCGAGCACCAGCGCCAGGCAGAGCATCGGCACCGTCGACAGCACCCAGATGACGAGGGTATTGCGGACGGACAGCCAGAACACCGGGTCGTCCCACAGGAAACGGAACTGCTGGAACCCGACGAACTGCATGTCCCCGACGCCGTCCCACCGCTGGAAGGCCAGATACACGGTGAAGATCACCGGGAAGAGCATGAAGACGGAGAAGATCAGGTAGTACGGCGAGATGGCCAGGTACTGCGGCCAGTACCTGGCCGCCCGCGGTCGCGGCCCGCGCCGGGCCCCGGCCGGCACCGGCCGGATCCGAGGGCCGCGACGCTCCGGACGGCGCGAACGGTCCGGAGCGGGCTGCCCGGTGGTCACGGTGTCGGATCCGGAGGTCGGTCCGGTAGGTGCCGGGCCGGCTACCGGGCTTGACGACATGTCACTTCACTCCCTGACGCTGCGCGATCTGCATGGCCTGGCTGACCGCGTCCTTCCAGGCTTCGTCCGGGTCCTTGCCCTTGGCCTCGATACTGGTCAGCTCGCTGTAGTAGGGCGCGGAGACCGCCGCGTCGGCGGGTGCCTCGTAGGCGGCGGGGATCCTCTCCGCCGCCGGACCGAAGATCTCGATGGTCTTCTGGCCGCCGAAGAAGGCGTCGCCGCCGGTCAGCGCCGGCAGCTCGTACGCGGCCGGGGCGGTCGGGAAGAGGGCCGCGTCGGTGAAGCCGCGGGCCTGGTTCTCCGGGCTGAGGATCCAGCTGATGATCTCGAAGGCTTCTTCGGGGTTGCCGCTGGTCGCGGGGATGGCCAGGAAGGACCCGCCGAGGTTGGACGGTCCACCGGGCAGGCTCGCCACCCGCCACTTGCCCTTGGTGCCGGGCGCGGCGTTGCTGATATCCAGCGCGTGCCAGGCTGCGCCGATCTCGGTGCCCAGGGTGCCGCCGCTGATCGCCGCGTTCCAGGTGTTGTCGTTGATCTTGGCGTCGATACCGAGGGTGTAGGGCTTCACCGCAGTGGTCCACGCGGTACGGATGTGGTCCTGGTCGCCGATGAACTTGTTGTCCTCGTCGATGAACCGCTGGGTGCCCTGGCCGACGATCATCGAGAACACCGAGCCGATGTTGTTGATGAGGAAGGTCTTGGGGATGGCCTTGTGCAGTTCGACGCCGGCCTTGAAGTAGGCGTCCCAGGTGGACAGCTCGGCGGAGACCTTGGCGGGGTCGGTGGGCAGCCCCGCCTGCGCGAAGAGGTCCTCGCGGTAGTACGTCGCGCAGGGGCCGATGTCGATCGGGAAGCCGATGAGCTTGCCGTCCTGCGTGGTGGCCTGCTTCAGCTTCCACGACAGGTACTGCGGGGCCAGCTTGTCCGCGCCGACGGAGTTCAGGTCGATGAAGCGGTTGGCGTTGGGCAGGAACGAGGCGATGTCCTCGCCCTTGATACCGGTGATGTCCGGTGCGGACTGGGCGGCCCTCAGGCCGGTGAGCAGCTTGGTCTTGAAGTCACCGCCGACCACGGAGGTCTTGAGGCTGATGTCGGAGAAGTGCTTCTTGGCGTCCGCGACAACCTTGTCGCTCAGGCCGCCGGACCAGTACCAGAGGGTCAGGTTCTTGCTGTCCTTGCTGCCGCTCGATCCGGAGCCGCCGCCGCACGCTGCGGTGGCGCCGGCCGCGGCGGCCGACAGTGCGGCGGCCTGCAGGAATCGTCTGCGGGAAAGGTCCACGATCTTCTCCTAGTTTCGGCGGGTTCGGCACGTCCGCACGTCCGACAGGACCTGTGAGTCGTGGGGCACGTGGGGGCACGGCGGCGGGGGCCGGGCGGCTGAAGAGCATCGGCGTGGGTGGAACCCTTCAGCCACCCGGAGTGTGTGACCTGGTCCTCTCAGACGGTGCCGACGCGTCCGTGACGGCGGAACACGCCGTTCATCCGCTTCGGCCGACCGGAGTGGGGTCCGGACCTGGCTCCGAATTACGCAAGAGAGTGCACCCGGTGCGTGACTTTGACAAGGGTCAAGCACGTATCGAGACATTCATGCGCGACTTTGCTTGAGTTTGGCGCGTTGGCGAGTATGGTCAGCCGCATGCTCCCTGACCGAAGACATCAGCTGATCCTGCGCGCCCTGCGCGCGGACGGGCCCACCACGGTGGTCGCCCTGGCCGAGAAGGTCGGGGCGAGTCAGGCCACGATCCGGCGCGACCTCGCGCAACTGGAGGACGAGGGACTGCTCAAGCGGGTCTACGGCGGTGCCGCCCCCGTCGTGGGTGAGGACGACCCGTTCGCCGACGTGGCCGGCGTCCGCGTCGAGGCGAAGGACGCCCTGGCCGCCTGGTGCGCAAACCTCGTCAGGGACGGCGAGACCGTGCTGCTCGATATTGGCACCACGGCCCACCGGGTGGCACGCCACCTCCATGGCCGGTCTCTGACCGTGATCACCAGCAACCTGGCCGTCTATGAGGAACTCCAGGACGACAAGGACATCCAGCTGATCCTGCTGGGCGGCGTGGTCCGGCGGGACTACCGCTCGCTGGTCGGCTTCCTGACCGAGGACAACCTGCGGCAGGTCCACGCCGACCGGCTGTTCCTCGGCACCAGCGGGGTCCGCCCCGACGGGCAGGTGCTGGACACGACCGCCGTCGAGGTTCCCGTCAAGCGGGCGATGATCGCCGCCAGCACCCACGTGGTCCTGCTGGCGGACGCGGGCAAGTTTCCCGGCACCGGCATGGCCCGGGTGTGCGGTCCGGAGGAGCTCGACGTCGTGGTGACCAACGCTCCGGGGGACGAGAAGACCTGCAATCGGCTGCGCGAGGCGGGAGTTGAGGTGGTCGAAGTATGAGACTCACGATCCTGGGCGGCGGAGGCTTCCGGGTCCCGCTGGTCTTACCGGGCGCTGCTGGGCGACCGCGGCGAAGGACGTGTCACCGACGTGACCCTGTACGGCCTGGACACCTCCCGGCTGGCGACCATCCGCAGGGTTCTCGCCGACCAGGCGGCCGGGCATCGCGATCCGCCCGTCGTCACTGTCACCACCGACCTGGACGAGGCGGTCACCGGAGCCGACTTCGTGTTCTCCGCCATCCGCGTCGGCGGGCTCGCCGGACGGGCGGTGGACGAGCGGATCGCTCGGGCGGAAGGTGTGCTGGGCCAGGAGACCGTCGGCGCGGGCGGCATCTCCTACGGTCTGCGCACCATCCCGGTGGCGCTCGGGATCGCCCGTCGCATCGCTACCCTGGCGCCCGACGCCTGGGTCATCAACTTCACCTGCCCGCCCCATCGCCGGAGCCCCGTTGCCCGACCACGGCAAGGGCCTGGTGTGTGCGGTCGAGGCGGTCGAACGCGCGGTGATCCACGCCGCCACCACCGCCGATCGCGCCCACGCGGTCAAGGCGCTCACGATCCACCCGCTGATCGACTCGTACACCGTCGCGAAGCGCCTGCTGGACGCCTACCAGCGCCACTTCTCCGAACTCGACTACCTGGGCGGCCAGGGCCGGCCCTCGCAGCACGCCGCGAAACACTCGTCCTTCCGGGCAGGAGGTGCACCGCTCCCGTCCGTCGCACCCGAATGCGGCAGCTGTTCACCTCGTCGACGCCGTCATGAGCCGGCGGCACCCGAACTCGGCTGCCGGTAGGGCCGCACGGCACGGCGCGCGATGGCGAAACGGTGCGTCTCCGACGGCCCGTCGTAGATCCGGAACGGTCGCACCTCCCTGAGCAGCCGGGCCAGCGGGGCGTCGGCGGCCGAGATACCGAGTGCTCCGCAGATCTGCACCGCCCGGTCGACCACCCGGTTCACGGCCTCCGCCACGAAGGTCTTGGACACCGAGGTGAGTTGCGCGGCGGCGGAGCCGGTGTCCAGCTCCCAGGCGGTACGCAGGATCAGAGCGCGGCTCGCCTCGATGTCGATCTCGGAGTCGGCCAGCATCTGCTGCACCATGCCGAGGTCCCCCAGGACGGAGCCGAACGCCATGCGACTGCCCGCCCGTTCCAGCGCGACGTCCTGGGCGCGCCGCGCGGCTCCCAGCCAGCGCATGCAGTGCGTCATACGGGCGGGGCCGAGCCGGACCTGGGCGCCCGCGAAGCCGTGGCCGACCGCGCCGAGCACCTGGTCGTCCCCCACCACGCACTCCTCGAAGACGATCTCGCTGTGCCCGGCGAAGAGCCCTTCGTCCAGAGTCTCGATGTCCCGGGCGATGCTCATGCCGGGAGTACCGGCGTCGACCAGGAACATGGTGGCGCCACCCGGGTCTCCGGGGTTGCCGGAGGTGCGGGCCATGACGATGGCGAAGCCGGCGCCCTGGGCACCGCTGATGAACCACTTGCGCCCGTCGATGCGCCACCCGCCGGGAATCCGGGTCGCGGTGGTCCGCAGGGAGCGGGGATCAGCGCCGGCTCCCGGTGCCGGTTCGGTCATGGCGAAGCAGGACCGCACCTCGCCGGCGGCGAGCGGGCGCAGATAGTGCTCCTTCTGGTCTTCGGTGGCGGCCTTCTCCAGCAGGTGCATGTTGCCCTCGTCCGGGGCCGCGCAGTTCAACGCCAGGGGTCCGAGCAGCGAGTAACCCGCGGCTTCGAAGACCACCGCCTGCCCGCGCAGGTCGAGTCCGTGCCCGCCCCACCGCGTCGGCACGTGCGGAGCGAACACACCGGCCTCACGGGCGCCTCTCTGCAGGATTTCCCGCAGGGCCTCGGGGGCGTCGTGCACGGACCCGCCGCACGCGCGCTCTGCCGGGATCACCACCTCGCGTACGAACGCGGAAGTGGACGCGGCAAGTTGGGCAACAGTCGGATCGACATCGAACTGGATGGGCACGGGACCTCCCGGCGACGGGCGTACGGGCATCGGGCCCGCCGCGTCCTAGAAACTGTATAGCGTCTTCAGTATCTTGCCGAGAGACACCCGGCGACGGGAAGACGACAGGAGAGACGTCCTATGAGCCATCCTGTGAGCACCGAGCCGGTCCGGATCGTCCGTCACGCCGACGGAGTCGTCGAGCTGAGGCTGGATGCCCCCGAGCGGGGCAACGCCCTGGACCTGGCCACGGCCGAGGCACTGCGGGACACAACTGCCCAGGTGGCCGCCGACCCGGGCGGCGCGGTCCTGCTGCGGGCGGCGGGCGGCACCTTCTGCGTGGGCGGTGACCTGCGCGCCTTCGCCGGTCGCGGCGAGGGGACGGGTGCCTATGTGCATGCCGTGGCGACCGCCGCGCATGCCGCGATACAGGTCCTGCACGAGCTGCCGGTACCGGTGGTGACCGCCGTGCGCGGCGCCGCCGCGGGTGGCGGGGTCGGCCTCGCCCTCGTGGGCGACATCGTCCTGGCGGCCCGGTCCGCGCGGTTCCGGCTGGCGTACACGGACGTCGGGCTCACGCCGGACTGCGGGGCCTCCTGGTTCCTGCCGCGTCTGGTCGGCCGCCGGCTGGCGGCGGACCTGATCCTGACCAACCGGGTCCTGACCGGGGACGACGCCGAACGGTGGGGCCTGGTCTCCCGGTCCGTCGACGACGAGGAGCTGGACCCGGCGGCGCACCGGACCGCCGCCGGGCTGGCCGCCGGCGCCGGTGACGCGCTGCGCGGCGCGAAGGGCCTGCTGCGCGGCCGCGCCGGGCACGGACTCGGCCGCCACCTCGCCGAGGAGGCGCGACAGATCGCCGCCCTGGCGGAGGGGCGGGAGGCGCAGGACCGCATGGCGTCGTTCCTCGTCGCCCGGGACCGCGCCCGGACGCGGCAACAGCCGGACACAACCCAGGCAACCTGAAAGTGTTTCTTGAATCCCTCTTCACTAACAGGCTCGCCGGAGCGTAACCTCCGGGCAACACAGAACCGAGGAACCGGTCACCACAGAACCGGGGAAAAGGTGTGGCGATGCAATCTGCTGCCGTGGACCTTCCGGACTCTCCCGACGAGACGCTCACCGAAGCCGTCGTCGACCTCGTTCTGCGTGGCATGTGGCGCGGCAGGCCCGAGTCGGAGCACCGCCCCTTGGTCGACGCCGGGCTGGCGATGGTGAAGGGTCCGATGGTGCTGCCGACCGAGCGTGCCAGGACCGCCGCCTCGCGGATCCTGCGGATCTCCCCGGGATCAGCGCAGGAGGAGCAGATCACCACGGCGTACGAGGCTTTCCTGCCGGTCAACAGGAAGATCCGCGAGGTGTGCACGGCATGGCAGTGCCGCCCCGACGGCACCGCCAACGACCACTCCGACAGCGTCTACGACGCCGGGGTGCGCGAGTCGCTGGAAGACGTGCACGAGGCCATCCAGCCCGTGCTGCGCAGGCTGGAACGGGTGCTCGAAGGCAGCGGACGGTATCTCACAGCCTTGGAGGAAGCCCTCGACCGCTTCGACGACGGTGCGGTGCAGTGGCTGGCCTCGCCGCTGTGCGACTCGTACCACACCGTGTGGATGCGGCTGCACCAGGAGTTGCTGCTCGTGCTGGGGATCAGCCGGGCCGACGACGAGGCCCGTGAAGAAGAACTGGTCACGAGGAGCCGAGGTTGAGCGTCACCAACCGCCAGGCGGGCCCCCTCGCACCGTCCGAGGCCCCCCTCGCACCGTCCGAGGCCCCCGGCCGGATCCTGGTGCCCTACGGGCAGGGACGGGCCCGGGGGCTCGACGCCGACGAACTGGGCGCCCACGGCACGGCGATGGACCGGCTGGTGGCCCTCGGGCTGCCGGTCGTGCCGGGGCTCACCGTGCCGGCCGGCGCCTCCGCGTCGCTGTGTGAACCCGACACCGCCCGAGCCGCCGTCGACCTGATCGAACAGCTCTCGGGGCGGCGGATCGGCGACGCGGGCCGCCCGTTGCTGCTGCGCCTGTCGGCGAGCGCGCCGACCGAGATCGCCGGACTGCCGCCCGACCTTGCCTGTCTCGGCGTCACCACCGCGGGCGCCGACGGCCTGTGCACCGTCATCGGGCGCGAGGACGCGCTGTACGAGGTGTGGGCCGCCACCGTGCGGATGATCGCCGAGTACGCCCTCGACGTACCCGGCGCGGTGCTCGACGACGCTCTCCTCGACACGCCCGAGCCGCGGGCACGGGTCGATGCGCTGCTGTCCCTGGTCGCGCGGCACGGCTCACAGCCATTCCCCGACGACCCGGCCCAGCAGCTCGCGCTGGCCGCCCGTGCCCTCCTCGTTCGGTGGGACTCACCACGAGCGAGGAGATCCCGCAAGGCACAGCGGCTGCCCGCCGATCTCGGTATCGCCCTGCACGTGCAGGCGCTGCGCATCGGCCCGGCGGACCACTCGGGCTACGGCACGGCGGTCAGCCGCCATCCCGAGACCGGCCGCCTCTCCCCCCAGGGCTCGTTCTTCCGGGGGGTGCGCCGCAGCGCCCCACCCCCGCACACCAGTGAACCGCTGGACCGGCTCGCGGGCGGAACGGCTCTGCTGGAGCATTCCCTGCTCACCCTCGAACGTCATCTGTACGCGCCCGTCTCCGTCGACTTCGAGGTGCGCGACGACGAGATCTCCCTGCTCGCCGCCTCCGCGCAGCAACGGCCGCCGCTGCGGGCCTCGGTATGCCTCGCCGCCGACCTGGCACGGGACGGCGCAATCGGCCCCGAGGAGGCCGTACTCCGGATCAGCCCCGCGCAGGTGCAGGAGCTGCTGCACCCCCAGCTCCGGCTGACCGGCGGCGAGGAACTCCTGATGAAGGGGCTGCCCGCCTCCCCGGGCGCGGCGACCGGAGTGATCGTGCTGTCCAGTGAACGCGCCCTCGAACTGGGCGCGGACGGCACCCATGTCGTGCTCGTGGCCCATGAGACGACCCCGGCGGACGTCCCAGGAATGCTGGTGTCCGTCGCCGTACTGACCGGCAACGGCGGTATCGCCTCGCACGCCGCCGTGGTGGCGCGGGGCGCCGGCAAGCCCGCGGTGTGCGGCGCCGAGGGGCTGCGCGTGGACCGGGCCGCCGGGACGGTGCGCATCGGGGACCGGGTGCTGCGCGAGGGCGACCCCGTCTCGCTGGACGGCCGTACCGGCGCCGTCTACGCGGGGACGCTGAGCCTCAGTGTCGCCGGACCGCCGCCCGAACTGTCCACCCTGCTGGAGTGGGCGGACGGCATGCGCCGACTGGGTGTACGGGCCAACGCCGACAGCGCCGCGGAGGTGAGCACCGCCGTCGCCCTGGGGGCGGAGGGTGTCGGGCTGTGCCGTACGGAGCACCAGTTCCTCGGCGAGCGGCTGCCGCTGATCCGCCGGGTGATCCTGGCCGCCGACCCGGCGGCCCGCGACGAGGCGCTGTCGGCACTGGAGCACGCCCAGCACCAGGACTTCAGAGCTCTGCTGGCCGCGGTCGGGAACCGGCCGGTGACCGTGCGCCTGCTGGACGCCCCGCTGCACGAGTTCCTGCCCGCCGCCGGCCACGCCCTGGACGGGGCGGAGGAGCAGCGGGCCGCCGCGCTGCGTGAGGCGAATCCGATGCTCGGGCTGCGCGGGGTGCGGCTGGCGCTGCTGCACGAGAGGCTCTACCCGGCGCAGGCCGAGGCGCTCTTCGCCGCCTGGGCGGACGTCGCCGCCACCGGAGTCCGGCCCGAGCTGGAGGTGATGATCCCGCTCGTCAGTATGCCGGAGGAACTGGCCGCCGCGGCCGCGTACGTGCGCGGGGCCGCCGAGGCGGTCGCCGCCCGCACCGGTGTGGAGGTTCCGTACCGGCTCGGCACGATGATCGAGACCCCGCGGGCCGCGCTGCTCGCCGGTGAACTCGCCGAACACGCCGAGTTCTTCTCCTTCGGCACCAACGACCTCACTCAGCTGACCTACGGATTCTCCCGCGACGACGTCGAGCGCCAGGTGCTCGCCAACTATCAGGAGCGCGGGTTGCTGACGGCCAGCCCCTTCGCGCGGCTCGACCCGCACGGGGTGGGCGCCCTGGTCGCTCTGGCGGCCGAGCGGGCACGGAGCGTGCGGCCGGGTATCAAGCTGGGCGTGTGCGGAGAGCACGGCGGGGATCCGGAGTCGATCGCGTTCTGCGACGACCTCGGCCTCGACTACGTCTCCTGTTCCGCGCACCGCGTGCCAGTGGCACGGATGGCGGCCGCGCACAGTGTCCTGCGCGAGCGGCGTGACGAGAGCGGGAGCGCACGATGACGAGCACCGTGACCGACGGCACGGCCCTGTCGGACGCCGAACTGGACGACCTGCGCGAGACCGTACGGTCCGTGTGCGCGGACGCCGGAGGCACCGCGGCGGTGCGCCGGCTGCCCGAGCACTCCCCCGGCGTCGACGCCGCGTTGTGGGACACCCTCGGCCGGCAGGTCGGCCTCGCGGCCCTCGGTCTGCCCGAGTCGGCGGGAGGGATCGGCGGCCTGGCCGAGATCGCCGTGGTCTGCGAGGAGTTGGGCAGGACGCTGGCACCGGTACCGCTGCTGTCCTCCACCGTGCTGGCCGGGCAGGTACTGGCCGGCTGCGGTACGGCCGACAAGGCGCTGGCCGAGCTGGCCGAGGGCACGGTGCACGCCCTGGCGGTGGCTGCGCCCGACGGAACGTGGCGGTCCGACGCCGTGCCGGTGGCCGTCTCCTGGCGGGGCGGTGTCCCGGTCCTTGACGGCACCGTGCCGTTCGTCCTCGACGGCGCCGATGCCCAGGCGCTGGTGGTGGCCGGTATCGGGGCCGACGGCGTGGACCTCTTCCTCGCCGACCCGAGCGGGCCGGGGGTCACGGTTCGCCGGGTGCCCACCCTGGACCTCAGCCGGGGCCAGGCGGTGGTCACCTTCTCCGGCGCCCGGGTCCGGGCGCTGACCACCGGGGGCGAGGGAGCGGATGTCGTCTCCCGCGCCCTGGACGTGGCCCTGGTCGCCCTGGCCGCCGAGCAACTCGGCGGTGCGCAGGCGGCGTTGGACATGACGGTGGCCCATGTGCGGGACCGTACCCAGTTCGGCAGGGCGATCGGCGGCTTCCAGGCGGTCAAGCACACGTGCGCCGACATGCTGCTCCAGGTCGAGGGCGCACGGTCGGCGGTGGTGCGCGCCGTCCGGGCGGCCGCGTCGCGCGAAGCGCTGGCCGAAGCGGCGGCGGTGGCACAGGCGTGGTGCTGCGAGGCCTTCGTGTCCGTCGCCGCCGAGTGCGTGCAGCTGCACGGCGGCATGGGTTTCACCTGGGAGCACGACGCACACCTGTACTTCCGGCGTGCCCAGTCCGACGCCGTCCTGCTGGGCGGCGCCGCACACCACCGGGAACGGCTGGCCGGGCTGCTGGGCTGGTGACGTGGAAGGCGGAACCGGTATGACCACCAGACTCATCGATGACTCGCTGTTCGACAGTGGGGCCCCACCGCGTCTCGCGGGCGCGCGCTGCTCCGGGTGCGGCACTGTCGTCTTCCCCCGACAGGACTCGTGCCCGTGCTGTTCGGACGGGCCCATGTCCGGTCACGTGCTGCCGGTGAGCGGGCGCGTGTGGTCGTGGACGCTCCAGGCGTTCCCGCCCAAGCCGCCGTACCGGCCGCCCGCCGGCGGCTACCGGCCGTACCACGTGGGCTACGTGGACCTCGGTGAGGTGTTGGTCGAGGCGCAGCTGGCGGTTCCCCGCGCGGAGATACGGATCGGGCTGCCGGTCCGGCTCACCACGGTGCCCGCGTATCACGACGAGGACGGGACCGAGGTACTGACCTTCGCGTTCCGCCCGGACCGGGAAGGAGAGCGATGAGCCGGACCGACGACGTCTACGTGGTCGGATGCGGGATGCATCCCTTCGGCCGCGACGAGAACGTCACCGGGATGGACATGGCCGAGCGGGCGGTATGCGAGGCGCTGGCCGATGCCGGGGTCTCCTGGGAGGACATCGGCTACGCGGCCGGCGGCTCCGACGTGTCCGGCAAGCCCGACACGCTGGTGGGCCGCCTGGGCCTGACCGGTGTGCCGTTCGTCAACGTGCAGAACGGCTGCGCCACCGGTGCCTCCACCGTACTCACGGTGGCCAACGCGCTGCGCGCGGGCGAGGCCTCCCTGGGACTGGCGATGGGGTTCGACAAGCACGAGCGGGGCGCGTTCCACGTCTCCGCGGCCCGCTACGGCCTGGGCGACTGGTACGCCGAGACCGGCATGATGCTGACCACCCAGTTCTTCGCCCTGAAGACACAGCGGTACCTGCACGAGCACGGGATCTCGGAGCGGGCGCTGGCGACGGTCGCCGCGCGGGCCTTCCGCAACGGCTCGCACCACCCCCTGGCGTGGCGGCGCAAGCCGCTGACGGAGCAGGAGATCCTGGACTCCGCCGAGGTCAGTCCTCCGCTCACCCAGTACATGTTCTGTTCACCGGGACAGGGCGCGGCGGCGCTGGTGCTGGCGCTCGGCGACCGCGCCTTCGACCTGTGCGAACGACCAGTCAGGCTGGCGTCGTTGGCCTTCCGCACCCGGCGGTTCGGTTCGTTCGAGGTGTTCGCGCCCTGGCTGCCGCCGGGACCGCACCGCAGCCCCAGCGTCGACGCCGCTGAGGCAGCCTTCCGCACGGCCGGTGTACGACCCGCGGACGTCCAGGTCGCCCAGTTGCAGGACACCGACAGCGGCTCGGAGCTGATCCACCTGGCGGAGACCGGGCTGTGCGGGCACGGCGAGCAGGAAGAGCTGCTGGCCTGCGGGGACACCGACCCCACGGGCCGGATACCCGTCAACACCGACGGCGGCTGCCTGGCCGGCGGGGAGCCCGTCGGCGCCTCGGGGCTGCGTCAGTTCCACGAGGTCGTACGGCAGTTGCAGGACCGGGCACCGGGCGTGCAGGTACCGGGCGCTCCCCGGGTGGGCTTCACCCATGTGTACGGGGCGCCCGGGATCAGCGCCTGCTCCGTCCTCACGGTGTGAAAGGCGGAAGGCTCGCATGCGGAACAACACCCCCAGAACCGCACTGGTCACCGGCGGGGCGCGCGGAATCGGCGTGGAGATGTGCCGACAACTCGCGGACAAGGGGCTACGCGTCCTGATCGGCGCGCGAAGACCGCAGGCGGCCGAAGAGACGTGCCGCGCGATCGGTCCGGCGGCGCTGCCGCTGACCCTGGACGTGACCTCCGCTCAGAGCGTCACGGAAGCGGTGCGGGAGGCCGGACAGCTGACCGGCGGGATCGATGTCCTGGTGAACAACGCGGGAGTGTCCCTGGACGGGGAACTGCGACCGCCGTACGTCGACGAGGACGTCCTGCGGGCCACACTGGACACGAACTTCACGGGTGCCTGGCGCGTGACGCAGGCCGTCGTCCCGGGCATGGTGGAAGCAGGCTACGGACGGGTCGTGAACATCACCAGCTCGTACGGTTCGCTGGCGCTGATGGACTCCGGTCGGCACCCCGCCTACCGGATCTCCAAAACGGCGCTCAACGCCCTGACCCGTATGCTCGCGGCCGAACTGTCCGGCACAGGCGTCCTGGTCAACGCCGCCGACCCCGGCTGGACCCGCAGCGGGATGGGCGGTCCGTCCGCTCCGCGCGGTCCGGAAGTGGGCGCGGACACGCCGGTCTGGCTGGCGACCCTTCCTGAGGGCTCCGAGACGACGGGCGGGCTGTTCGCCGACCGCAAGCCACTGCCCTGGTGATTCACCTCAGGACCGTGACGTGGCCGGTTTCTGCTCGTCGGCGACGATACGCAGCGCCAGCGCCCTGACCGCCTCCAGTACGGAGCGCGACGGCATCTGGGCCAACGGCCCTCCCTCCGCCCGCAGTGCCGTGACGAGCATGGTCGTACTGATCAGGGTGCGGACCGCGAGCGCCTGCACCGCGTGCCGGGCCTTGGCCGCCCGGGGGCTACGGGTGGTGCCCTCGGGCAGGTAGTCGTACCCCCGCTGGATGTGCCGCTGCTCGAATTCGTCGCGGAGCACCTTGACGTTGCCGTTGGCGGAGGCGAACTGGAGCTGGTACAGGCGGGCCTCGTCCGGGTTCTGCTCCATCCAGTCCCATACGGCGTCGATGACGCGGAGCAGACCCTCCGCGTCACCCGGCTCGGACTCCGGCCGGGCGGCCTCCACAACCGCGTTCAGCTGGTCGAAGACCCGTCGCATGGCGAGTTCGAGCAGCTCCTCCTTGCCGTTGAAGTGGTAGTAGACGGCCGTGGGCACCACCTGGGCCTCGGCCGCGATGTCCTGGATGCTGGTCTCCGCGAATCCGTTGCGGCCGAACACCCGCACGGCGGCGGTGATGATGTGCTGCCGTCGCGAGGGGCGGTGGGCGGGCTGCTTGCCGTTCTTCGTGGTGGCCATCATGCTCCCCTGGCGACTGCCGTGACCCGCGTCCGTGGGTCCTGAGTACTGACCATGCTATCCAGTAACTCCAACGGGCCGAGGGCATAATTCCTGCTACGTATGTGCCTCCGGAACACCGAGGTCCCGGCATACTTGACATCATGACGACATCCGGGACCCGCGCCGCTCACCGTCCGTCACGCAAGCAGTGGGTGATCGAAGCAGCCACGGAGCTGTTCGCCACCCAGTCGCCGGACGAGGTGACGGTGGCCGACATCGCCGCTCGTGCGGAGATGACCTCGGCAGCGGTGTACTACCACTTCTCCTCCAAGGACCAGGTCCTTGCGGAAGGGATGCGGGTGTTCGCCGCCGCGCTGCGCGAGCAGTTGCAGGCACTCACGGAGGTCCACGAGCCCGGCTCGGACATCGGACCGGCGGTCACCACGCTGCTGGCCTGGCTGGGCGAGCACCGCTCCGCCGCCACCGTGTTCTTCGTGTCGTCGGCCGGCATGAGCCAGGAGGTGGAGGCGCTGCGCCAGGAAAGCCGCGCGGACCTGCTGGCCGAACTGGTGCGGCTGATCCACAAGGCCCGTGAGTCGGTCTCCGACGCGGAGGCGGCGGTGATCGGCCTGGGCCTGCTGGCGCTGCTGGAGACCGCGGCGATCTCTCAGGTCCGGGGCGACGACGTGTACCGGTCGCTCGGCCACCGTTCGTTCGTCCGCGAGGTCGGCCACCTGGCCGAGAGGATCGCCGACCCGGCGGCGGCCGAATAGACCTCGACCGAATCACACCAGCAGACGCAGGGGCTTGCGCAGCAACTCTCCGACCGTGCGCAGATACTCGGCCGCGGGTGCTCCGTCGACGGCGCGGTGGTCGAAGGTGAGGCTCAGGGTGAGCACCCGCGTCCGCAGCGGTCGGTCGTCCGTCCACTCGACGCCGTCCCTGAGTCTGCCCACCCCGAGGATCGCGACGTTGCCGGGGTTGATCACTGGCGTGAAGAAGTCGACGCCGTATCCGCCCAGCGAGGTGACGGTGAAGGTGGCGCCTTCCAGCTGGGCCGGGGAGACCCGCCCCTCGCGCGCGGCCTGGGCCAGGGCCCTCGACCGGCGGGCGATCTCGGGCAGCGGCAGCGCCACCGCGTCCTCGATCACAGGCACCATCAGGCCGCCCGGAACGGCCACAGCGAACCCCAGGTGGATTTCGTCGAGCAGATGGACGCCGTCCTCGCGCACCGTCGCGTTGAGCAGCGGGTGTTCGCGCAGGGCCAACGCGGCGGCCTTCAGCAGGAAGTCGTTGAGGCTGGGCACGGGCAGTTCGCTGTCGGCCCATTCCTCCTTGAGCCGGTCCCGCAGGGTCACCACGGCGTCCATCCGCACCTCGTAACCGTGCGTCAGCTGCGCCATCTCCTGGAGGCTGGCGTGCATCCGGCGGGCGATGGTGCCGCGCATCCCGGTGAGTGGGAGGACGTCTCCCGGCTGGGGTGCGGCGTTCCGGCGGACGGGCGCCGGTTCGAGCGCCGGGGTGACGGAGTCGAGGTCGGACCTGCGGATCCGGCCGCCGGGCCCGGTGCCGTTCACCTCCGAGAGTTCGATGCCCCGCTCCTTCGCCAGCCGGCGGACCAGCGGCGAGACAGGGAGAGCGGAGTCGGCGGGCAGGACCGCGGGCAATGCCTGGGCCGCCGGGGAGGCGGCAGCGTCGGCGAGGAACTCCTCCACGTCCTCGGAAACAATCCGGCCGCCGGGACCAGTACCGCGTACGGCGGTGAGATCGACGCCGGCCCCGGACGCCACCCGTCGGGCGTTCGGTGAGGCCAGGAGTCGGCCCCCGGGACCGCCGGTGGCAGAGCTGCCGTTGAGGGACGGCGCAACCGATGCCGTGGGAGCGGCAGCAACGCCTGAAGCCGCCGGCGCCGAGGCCGTACCGCTGGTCCCGGACCCGGCGGGCATCGGCGTACCGGCCGGGTCCGGTGGCTGCTCGCCTTCGGCCAGCAGCCAGCCGATGAGGGCCCCGGCGGGGACGGTCGCCCCGGCCGGGACCACCGGGTGGAACAGTCCCCCGGCCTCCGCCTCGACGTCCACGTCGACCTTGTCGGTGGCCAGCCGCAGCAGTGCGTCGCCTTCGGCGACGGCGGCGCCGGTGGGCACGAGCCATTCATCGATCGTGCCTTCCTGCATGGTCAGGCCGATCTTCGGCAGCAGAACCTCGACCGCCACGTCGGTCACGACCTTTCGAGTAGGCGCCGGCAGCCCTGGGTGATCCGGGCACGATCGGGAACATAGGCCTTCTCGAGGACCGGCGAGAAGGGCACCGGGGAGAAGGGGGCGCCGATACGCAGGACCGGCGCGTCCAGGTGGTCGAAGGCGGCGTCCTGGATCTGGGCGGCGATCTCCGCGCCGAGCCCGCCGAAGGTGACGGCCTCGTGCACCACGAGCACCCGGTTGGTGCGGCGCACGGAGGCGAACATCGTCTCGGTGTCCAGGGGCTGCACGGTGCGGGGGTCGATCACCTCGATCTCCACTCCCTCGGCGGCGAGTTCGTCGGCCGCCGCGAGGGCCTCCCCCACCATCCGGCCCAGGGCGATCACGGTGACGTCGGAGCCCTGCCGGGCGGTGTGCGCCTGGCCGAGCGGGATGCCGTAGATCTCCTCGGGCACCTCGCAGGTGCTGCCGAGCAGGACCTTGTTGAGCATCACGACGACCGGGTTGTCGTCCCGGATGGCCGAGACGGTCAGGCCCTTGGCGGTGTACGCGTCGCTCGGCATCACCACCTTGAGGCCGGGCACATGGGCGAGCCAGGCCTCCAGGCTCTGGCTGTGCTGGGCCGCGGCGCCGAGACCCGCCCCGGAGGCGGTGGTGATGGTGAGCGGCACGGACACGGAGCCGCCGAACATGTACTTCATCTTGGCGGCCTGGTTGACGATCTGGTCGAGGCAGACGCCGATGAAGTCCATGAACATCAGGTCGACGACGGGGCGCAGCCCACGAGCGGCGGCTCCCACCCCGAGGCCGACCAGGGCGGCTTCGGAGATCGGGGTGTCGATCATGCGGCGGGGGCCGAACTCGTCGAGCAGGTTGTCGAACATGCGGAAGACGCCGCCGTATCCGGCCACGTCCTCGCCGGCGACGAAGACGTTCTCGTCCTCGCGCATGGCCTGGGCGAGTCCTTCGTTGAAGGCCTTGACGTAGGTCAGTTTGCGGGCCGTGTTGTTCGGGCCGACGGCCTGTGCTTCGGTGAGGGTGGTCATGGCGGTCATCCCGAGTAGACGTTGAGCAGCAGGTCGGCGGTGTCGGGCAGCGGGCTCGTCTCGGCGTACGCGATGGCCTCGGCGATCTCGTCGCGGGTGCGTTGCCATGCGTCGTCCAGTTCCGCGCGGGTGGCGGTGCCGTCGGCGACGGCCCGGACTTCGAGCAGGTCGATGGGGTCGCGGGCCTTCCACTCGGCGACCTCCTCGGCCGAGCGGTAGGGGTGACGCAGGCCCTTGACGCCCTGATGGTCGTAGTAGCGGTAGGTCTTGGCCTCGATCATCATCGGGCCCCCGCCGGACCGGGCCCGATCGACGGCTTCGGCGGCGGCGCGGTGGACGGCGACCGCGTCCATGCCGTCGACGATCACGCTGGGCATGCCGTAGGCGGCGGCCCGCTCGGCCACGTCGGTGAGCAGCATGTGCTTGGACTGTGGCGTGAATTCGGCGTAGCCGTTGTTCTCGCAGACGAAGACGACGGGCAGGCCGAGGATGGCAGCCATGTTGGCGCCCTCGTGGAAGGCGCCGATGTTCGTGGCGCCGTCGCCGAAGAAGGTCACGGCGACGCTGTCCTCGCCCTTGTACCGTGCGGCGAAGGCGGCGCCCACCGCGATCGGGACGCCCGCTCCGACGATGCCGTTGGCGCCGAGCATGCCGCGGGTGACGTCGTTGATGTGCATGCTTCCGCCGCGGCCGAGACAGGCGCCGGTGGCGCGGCCGTACAGCTCGGCGTACATCTCCCGGAAGCCGACGCCCTTGGCCACGGCGTGCCCGTGTCCGCGGTGGGTGGAGGTGATCTGGTCGTCGTCGCGCAGGGCCGCCATCACACCGGCGGCCACGGCTTCCTGGCCGACGTAGAGGTGCAGGAAGCCGGGCAGCTTGCCCGCCTCCATGAGCGTGCCCGCCTCGGTCTCGAACAGCCGGATGCGCACCATGCGCTCGTGCAGATCCTTGATGACCTGCGCGGATATCTGGTGCGCGGCCACATCGGCCGACTTCTTCTGAGCCATCGTCCCGCCCCTTCGCCCGAGGGAGGTGTGCCAAGCAAATGGACTTTCTAGTGCCGGTCTACAGTAACCAGCATCGGCACCTTACTGAACAGCCTCTCTAATTACTATGCCCCGGACCCGACTCTTCGCCTCGCCCGTCCACCAACTCCACCGCATTGCCCTCCGGATCCGCCCAGAAGCTGATCCGCCGGCTGCGGGCCCGCACGACGACCGGATGCGACAGGGGCGTCGCACCCGCCGCCACCAGGTCCGACACCACCGGGTCGAGGTCCTCCACATGGAAGGTGAGGTACGACAACCCCTGGCGCGCGGCGAGCGGCAGCACCGACTCCATGGACACCGGGGCCGCCTGAGGCAGGATCAGCTTGACGCGGCCCCCGGAGGGCACCCGCAGCCAGACGACCAGAAGCTCGCCACCCAGCCCGGCCGGGCCGCCGATGGACTCCGGTATGCGCGATCGATGCACGACACGGCAGCCGGGCACCTCGCGACAGAAGCGCTCCATCAGCTCCAGGTCCCGTACCACCACACCCGCCTCGAATGACTTGGTCACGCTCGCCACCACCTCCCGTAGCGCACCCGACGGCTCATGGAGCACCCGACCGCCGGTCACCGCGAAGACTGGAGCCGGTCCACAGAAAGCAGGGGGAGCGATCCGTCACACTCCACGCGGCGACTTCGACACTTTCTATTGACAGACCACACTAAGTCCTGTTGTCGTTTCGGACACAGCCCAGCTGTCGCATTCCGAAGCCGGCCACCGGCTCGCGGCTGGGAGGATTGTGAGGACATCGTGGTCCAGACCAGTTCGCCGGAGATTCGGGAAACGGACGCCGAGCGCAAGCCGCCGACGGCCCCCGAATACTCCTCGTGGATCAGCCAGGACCGGTCCACCGACGCCGCATCCGTGACGATGCGGCGGGAGGCCGCCGAACTCGTCGAACGCGTGGTGGCGCACTACCGCGACAGCACGACGCACGAGGCGGACGGCCAGTGGACGGAACCTGTCACCAACTACCTCGACGCCGGCCGCTGGCACCGGGAGATGAAAGCCGTCCACCGGAGCGTTCCGCTGCCGCTCGCCATGTCCTGCGAGCTTCCCGGACCGAACACCTACAAGGCGCTCGACGTGCTGGGTGTACCGGTGCTGATCACCCGGGACCGCCAGGGCGCCGTGCACGCGATGATCAACGCCTGCCGGCACCGGGGGGCCAAACTCCTGGAACCCGGCTGCGGGGTGTCGAGGCGGCTCACCTGCCCGTACCACTCCTGGTCCTACGACCTGACCGGTGAGCTGCGAGGCGTGTACGCCGAGAAGACCTTCGGAGAGGTTCCGCGCGAGGGCCGCGGCCTCGTCAGGCTTCCGGCCGGGGAGCGGGCGGGGATCGTCTTCGTCTCGCTGGACCCGGCCGCCGAACCCGACCTGGACGCCTGGCTGGGCGATCTGCAGCCACTGCTGGAGGGACTGCGGCTGGCGGAGTGCCACCACTACTCCACCGGCGAACTGACCAGCCCCAACTGGAAGGTCACTCTCGACGGGTATCTGGAGACGTACCACTTCGCCTCGCTGCACCCGAAGACGGTGTTCGAGACGAACCTCTCCAACATGATGGCCCACGACACCTGGGGCCCCCACCAGCGCATCGCACCGGCCCTGCGCCCGATCGCGCAGGCGGTCGAGCTGTCCCCGGACAAGCGCGACCCAGGGGACTGCGTCGGCCCCATCTACTGGCTCTTCCCCGGCCTGGCGATCGCCGGCGGCTGGCGGCAGAAGATCGCCGTCTCCCTGGTGCTCCCCCGGACGGCCACCGAGTCGGTGACCCAGCAGATCATCCTGCTGCGGGAACCGGCGGTCACCGAGGAGGAGCGCCAGGCCGCCGACCGGTTCGGCGAGTGGTTCCACGAGGTGGTCCGCGACGAGGACTACGCGACCACCTACGGAGTTCAGCAGGGCCTCGCCGCCCTCAACGGGACCGACTTCGTCTTCGGACGCAACGAGCCCGGACTCCAGCACTTCCACCGCACCATTCACCAGCACCTGGACATACACGCCAAAGGCGACCAAACCGCCAGAGTCGCCAGGTGACGAACCAACAACACTCGCGGGAGAACACCATGGTGGCTACGGGCAGCCTCGACGGACGTGTCGCAGTGATCACCGGCAGCACGCGCAGCATCGGCCGCGCCATCGCCGAAGCATTCCTCGCCGACGGCGCCACGGTCGTCCTCAGCGGCCGCAGCGAGGTCAAGGGCAAGCAGGCCCTGGAGGAGCTGGGCGCCGGGGAACGGGCCGTCTTCCACCCCTGCGACGCCAACAGCCAGGAGGACATCGAGAACCTCGCCGACTTCGCCGCCGAGCGCTTCGGCAGGCTCGACATCTGGGTCAACAACGTCGGTGGCACCTCGGGCTTCGCCCCGGTCCACGAGCTCAGCGACGAAGCCTGGCACGACGCCCTCAAGCTGAACCTCAACGCCTACTTCTACGGCACCCGGCGCGCGCTGCCGAAGATGCTGGCGGGCGGCTGGGGCCGGATCATCAACATCTCCTCGGTCGAGGGCAAGCAGGCCAACAAGCCCGCGATCAGCCACTACATCACCAACAAGCACGCGATCCACGGACTGACCAAGGCGACCGCCTTCGAGTACGGCACCCAGGGCATCACCTGCAACGCCATCTGCCCCGGCGCCGTCGACACCGACCTGATGCGGGCCGCCGGACCGGCCGCGGCCGAGGCCGAGGGCATCTCGTACGACGAGTGGCTGAACCGCTTCGCGGAGCACGCAGCCACCAAGCGGATCACCACCGTGGAACAGATCGCGGCCGTCGCCTCACTGCTCGCGAGCGACGCCGGCGCCGGTATCACGGGCACGCTGATCAGCGTGGACGGCGGAACGGCACAGTGGTAGGCACCGGGACGGACGGCGGGAGACCTTCGACCATGAAGAGCTGGATCACGGACTGGCAGCGCAGTGAGCGACTGCCGCACTACACCCGGGCCAACGCGGGCGAGACCCTGCCGGACCCCGCCAGCCCGCTGGGCTGGACCCTGGTCTGGGGGCGCGGTCTGCACGGCTGGCGCAAGGGATTCGTCGGCTTCGGCATCTACCACGAGGAGGAGGTGACCGGCCCTCGACCGCCGTTCGTCGGCATGTTCGGCGGCTACTTCTACCTCAACCTGTCCCACATGCGGCTGTTCGGCATCCGCATGGGCCAGACGGCGGACCAGATCGACGCCGCCTTCGTCGGCCGGCGCTCCGACACCCCGGTGTACGTCGCGCACCCCGACGACCAGGATGCCGAACTGACCGCCACGGCCGGCGGCACGCTCCAGCGGATGCTCGGCCAGAGCAACTTCCCGGAGGCCGACGCCGACCAGGAACGGCTGCGCCGCCTGCGCCGCGAGCGGCCGGACCCGACCGGGCTGTCGGACGCCGAACTGGTGGCGCACGCACGGTCGTTGCTGGACGAAGTGGAGACAACCTTCCAACGGCACGTCGAGTCGTCGCTGCCCGCGTCCGTCGGCCCCGCGATCCTCGGACCGCTGTGCGCGAGCGTGGACCGCCCCGGCGCCATGCTGGACCTCATAGGCGGTCTCGGCGATGTCGACTCGGCCTCCCCCTCGGACGGGCTGTGGACACTGTCCCGCCAGGTGGCGGCGTCGGCGGAGCTGACCGCGCTGTTCGACCAGGGCCCGGCCGCGGTGGAGCAGGCGCTCGACGGGGCGAGCGGGGACGTGAAGGCGTTCCGTGACGCTTTCGAGGAGTTCCTGGCCAACTCCGGTGACCGCGGTCCCAACGAGTGGGACATCCACGCGCTGTCGTGGGAGGCGGCGCCGGTCCAGGCACTGGCGCTGGTCGACCGGATCCGGCACAGCTCCGACGACGTCTCCCCGGCCGCCCGACGGGCTCGCCTGACCGAGCGGCGCGAACAGACCGCGCAGGAGATCCGGGCCGTGCTGCCCGAGGACGCGCAGCCCATGTTCGACGCCGGCATGCACGCCTCCCAGGTGTGGATCCCGGCCCGCGAGCGCACCAAGGCGAACTGCGTCACCGTCGTCAACGAGATCCGCATGGCGGTACGAGAGCTCGGCCGCCGCGGCGTCGAGTCGGGGCACTTCGCCAAACCCGAGGACGTGATGATGCTGCTGGACACCGAACTCGACGACTATGTCGCCGACCCGGAGTCGTTCGGCCCTGTCATCTCGCAGCGACTTCAGGAGTACGCCGGACTGCACGAACTGGAGCCGCCGTTCTTCATCGCGGACGACGCGCGGACCGAGATCGACACCTGGCCGCGACGCGCCGAGGAGCGCACCGAGGCCGCGGTGGAGGGCGATGTGCTCAGCGGCGTGGGTGGCAGCCACGGCACGTACACCGGCAGGGTCCGGGTGGTCACCGACCCGGCCTCGTGCGAGGCGCTGGAGCCCGGCGAGGTGCTGGTCGCGCCGATCACGGACGCGGCCTGGACCCCACTGTTCCTGGTCGCCGGAGCGGCCGTGGTGGACGTGGGCGCGCTCAACAGCCACGCAGTCGTGGTCTGCCGGGAGCTGGGCATCCCGGCCGTCATCTCCGTCGAAGGCGGGACGCGACGGCTGCGGGACGGCATGGTGATCACGGTCGACGGCCACCAGGGCACCGTCACCGTGGACAGCGTCCCGACGCCGCTCGGCGTCTGAAACACCACGGGCCCG
The DNA here is from genome assembly GCF_001514305.1 of Streptomyces dysideae. Taxonomy (GTDB): domain Bacteria; phylum Actinomycetota; class Actinomycetes; order Streptomycetales; family Streptomycetaceae; genus Streptomyces; species Streptomyces dysideae. The sequence continues at coordinate 82,733 of NZ_KQ949085.1, read as the reverse complement.
CCGTTCCCCTGCACCGGGGCGGCGGGCCCGAAGGCATGACCGCGAAAGGAACCCCGTGACTGAGGAAATCATCGTCGCCGGCTGGATGGACTACGAACCCGGCGACCGCGACACCATGCTGAATGCCCTCGTCGAGCTGGGCCGGTATACCCGCGAGCGGGAACCCGGCTGCCTGGACTACGCCATGACCTCCGATCCCACCGACGCGCGGCGTATCCGGGTGTACGAGCACTGGACCTCCCGACAGGCCCTCGACGAGCACTTCTCCACCGCGCACATCAAGGACTTCCGGGCGGCCGTGGCGGGGCTGACCCGAGTCGGAGTCTCCCTGCAGGCCCACACCGTCGCCGCGTCGCGCCCCATGCGCTGAACGGCGCTCCCCGGCGGGGCGCCGTTCAGTCGGAATCGCCCAGCCGGACCAGCATCTTGCCGACGTTGCCGCCGCCCAGCAGGGACAGCAGCGCACCGGCGGCGTTCTCCAGGCCGTCCACGACCGTCTCACGCGCGGTGATCCGACCGTCGGTGAGCCAGTCCGCGACCCGCTGCTCGAACTCCGGCCGCAGGTCCTCATGGTCACGGACGATGAAACCGCGCAACGTCAGCCGTTTGAGGACCGCCTGGATCAACTGGTTGATGTCCACCGGCCGTCGCTCGCCGCCGAACTGCGACATCATGCCGCACAGGGCGACCCGGCCACCGGTGCGCAGCGCGTGCAGGGCGGCGGCCAGTTGCTCACCGCCGACATTGTCGAAGTAGACATCGATGCCCTCGGGTGCCAGCCGGGCCAGCGCCTCGCGGACCGGCTCGGCGCGATAGTCCGCAGCGGCGTCGTAGCCGAACTCCTTCACCAGCAGAGCGCACTTGTCCGGCCCTCCGGCGGTCCCGATGACACGGTCCGCGCCCAGCAGGCGCGCGAACTGGCCGGCGGCGGTGCCGACAGCCCCGGCCGCCGCCGACACGAAGACGGTGTCGCCGGGGTGCAGTGCGGCGATCCCGGTCAGGCCGACGTACGCGGTGAAGCCGGTTTGGCCGAGCAGCCCCAACCAGGTGGGCAGCGGGGCGAGTCGCGGGTCGATGCGATCCGCGCCGTCGGTGTCCGCGACATCCAGCACGGCCCGCTCCCGCCAGCCCAGCTGGTGTCGTACGAAGGCACCGGCCGGCACCGAGGAACAGCGGCTCTCCTCCACTACCCCGAGAGCCCGGCCGTCGAGCGGCGAGCCGGGGGTGAAGTTGTGCGTGTAGTGCTTCTCGGTTCTCTCCAGTCGCCCTCGCATGGACGGGTCGACGCTCATGTAGAGGTTGCGGACGAGCAGCTGCCCCTCACCGACGGACGGCAGCGGACGCTCCTCGACGGCGAAGTCACCGGAGACCGGTTCCCCGTCGGGCCGTCGCACCAGACAGACCACCCGCGTGGTACGGGGTGCCACCGGGTCACTCCCCCGGCTGCCGGGCGCCGCGCCGCTGGGCGAGCCGACCCACCCAGCCGGCCATCTGCAGATCGGCGTGGCGCAGTTCGCCCGACTGCCACCGGGCCTGGAAGTCGAAGACGCCCTGCGCGCCGGTCTTCGGGTCGGTCACCTCGACCAGACCGTCCTCGGTGAGCCGGTACACATGCCCGGTCAGCGGGTGGATCACTTGCTTGGGCATGGGCCCTCACTCCTGCACTCGGCGGCGTACGCCGCGCTTGGTCACGGTCACCGGGCCCTCGACCCGAAGCCGGCAGGCGAGCCGGGTCAGGCCGTCCACCGGCTTGCGCAGGGCCTCGATGCCCTCGCGTTCCAGCGGGTCCACGGGGGAACAGTTCTCGGCACCTTCCTCGATCCGGACGAAGCAGGTGCGGCACGTGCCCTTGCCGCCGCAGACGGTGGGCCAGCGGTAGCCGAGCCGCCCGGCGGCGCTGAACAGGTCCTCGCCGTCGAGGACCTCGATCTCGACGTCGGAGGGCCGGACCGCCACGCGGTGGGTCACTTGTTCATCCAGTGGTCGAGCGTCTGGTTGAAGTGGCGGATGCGGCTCTCCTGGTAGTTGGCCAGGGTGATACCCGGCTTGCGCATCGCCTTCAGGCCCTGCTGGACGTAAGGCAGGTTCTCGCAGTCCTGGTCGAAGACGGGCCCGAGCACACCGAGTTCGGGGATGTCCGCGAACAGCATGTCCTCCGGCACCCAGCGGATCTTGGCCGGAGAAGGCATCTCGCCGGGCTGCTTCGGGGCCGACATGAAGATGATCTCGGCGGTGCACGAGTCCGGGTCGAGCCCGTTGGGCCGGAACCGGTAGATGATGTTGGACTTGGCGCCGCCCCACGGGTTGAAGTTGGGGAACAGCAGGTAGTTGATGGCATCCAGCAGCTCGGTGTCAGGGGTCCGCGAGAAGTCCTGCTGCGAGGTGGCCGCCAACTGCTCGCGCATCCGCTGGGCGAGGACCTGGCGGGCGGTGCCGCCGGGCGGAATCGCGGGCAGCTCGTCCCCTTCCCCCATCACCAGGTCGCGGCCCTGGGCCGCCGAGTAGAACGCACGCGAGTCGTAGAACGTCTCCAGCACGTCCTCCTCCGTGACGGACTCCGCCACGTGCGGGCTGGGCGCGCCCTGGATGTTGATCATCCGGTTCCAGTTCGGCTGGTCGGCCATGACGTCGTACTGGGAGTTGGCGTCGGCGAGCCACGGCAGCATCTGCGGGTGGGTGGCGATCACGTGGAAGGACTCGATGAACGCGTCCTGCGCGATCTTCCAGTTACAGGGGAGCACCTTGGCGATGTGCAGCGACTTGTAGCGGTTCTCCAGCGGCCAGATGTAGTACTCGTCGAAGGTGCCGCGGTAGCCGTCGAACGATTCCGCGCAGGGGTCCATGTTGATGAAGACGAAGCCGCGCCAGGTGGCGACCTGGGCCTCGGGGAGCGCGAACTTCGCCGGGCTGACGTGCGGGAAGTCCCAGGCGCACGGCGGGGTCTGCATGGTGCCGTCGAGGTTCCAGGCGAAACCGTGGAACGAGCAGCGGAACTCGCCGACGTTGCCGCCGCTGGTGCGGAGCTTCCGGCCGCGGTGCAGGCACACGTTGACGAAGGCGCGGATCTCGTCGGGGGCCGTCCGCACGACGATGAGCGAGTCGTCGCCGATCTCGTAGATCTCGTGGTCGCCGACCTCGGGAATCTCGCTCTCCAGGCAGGCGAACTGCCAGACCCGCCGCCACACCTGCCGCATCTCGCGTTCGGCCCAGTCGCGGGAGGTGAAGCGTGTGGCGTCGATGTCCTCGCTGCCGAGGTAGTCGTTGCGCTCGAACCTCAGAGCGGGCGGAACGGGCCGGCTGTCCTGGTCGAGGTAGTCCTGGACGCTGGGCCCGGGGCACCGTGCAGTGCCCAACTCCGACGTTTCGTCCATCATCTCTCCTCCGGCAGAAACTTTAGAGTGAGTGTAGTTAGCTGCCGCAGTCGGGAGCAACACTCACGGCGGTGGACAGAGCCACATCGCCCCGAGGTCATCACGGACACTGCCTCCGGGCCAGGAATTTTTTGCGACGGGCCCCTCCCCAAGCCCGCCGGGGCATGTCACACTCCGACGCACTTGAGGCTGTAGTGCCTAATAAGTTTCTCGTCCAGGGTCGGCGTCTGCCCGTCCCGGACCCAGCGCCGCGGGTTCGCCCCCACGGCCCGCGCCGTACCCCACGCCGGCGATCAACGCAGCCGTCTTCCCCTCAACACCCCATGCGTGCCGTCCCGTCCCGGGCGGCACAGGATCCGCCTGAACGGAGCCGACCGCCGCGGACGCGGGAGCGACGCGGGTCGCGGCAGTGCAGGCGCCACACCACGGGAGTACTCAACGATGAGTTCCAGACCCGGTCGCGCGGTCCGCCGCGCCCTCACCGCGATCGTGCCCGTCGCCGCCCTGCTCACCCTGGCGGCGTGCGGTACCGACTCGACTACGGCCGCCGAACCGTCACAGGCGGCGGCACCCGGCTCGCCCGGCCTGGCGGCGGCCCGCGCGGCACTGAAGAAATACTCCGAGCGCCCGGCCTCGATCGCCGTCACCCAGCCCGTCGGCAAGAAGATCCCCGAGGGCAAGAAGATCGACTTCATTCTGTGCGGCGTCCAGTCCTGCAAGGACCTCGCCGACTTCTTCACCGAAGGCGCCGAGGAACTCGGCTGGAAGGTGAAGCAGATCGCGACCCAGGGGACCCCGGAGTCCGTCCAGGCCGCCTACGAGCAGGTCCTGCGCGACAAGCCGGACGCCGTCGTCGCCTCCGGTTTCCCGCGCGCCGTCTACGCCAGGCAACTGGCGCAGCTGAAGGCGGCCGGCATCCCGGTCGTCCAGTCGAACGCCGACGAGGTGATGGGCGACGGCATCTCCCTGCTGAAGAACGGGCCTAAGGACGTCGGCGTCCAGGGCGAGATGCTCGCCTCGTGGGTGGTGTCGGACAGCGACGCCGAGGCGAACACCGTGTACTTCGATCTGCCGGCCTACACGATCCTCAAGCCCGTCAAGGACTCCTTCGCGGCCAAGTACGAGGAATGGTGCGACGGCTGTGCGCTGGACAACATCGACGTGCCGATCACCGCGGTCGGCAAGGACATGCCGGACCGGGTGGTTTCGTACCTCCGCTCGCACCCGAAGGTGACCCACGTCGTCTTCTCGCTGGGCCTGCTGAACGTGGGTGTCCCGGCCGCGCTGAAGACCGCGGGCATCACCGGCAAGCACCTTGTGGTCAACGTCGGTGACGCGCAGAACTACCAGTACATCCAGAGCGGCCTCAGCGACGGCGCGATGGCGCTGAACTCCCACGAGACGGCATGGCTCCAAGTCGACGCGCTGGCCCGGCACTTCACCGGCCAGTCCATGGACGTGGACCAGCGGGCGGAGCTGCCGAACATGCTGGTCACCAAGGACAACCTGCCCTCCGCCGACGGCGACTTCCCGATCGTCGAGGACTACCAGGCCCAGTTCAAGGCGCTGTGGGGGCTGAGTTGACCCGGCCGGTGCTGCGGGTGGCCGGGCTGTCGAAGAGATTCGGCGGAACCCAGGCGCTGACGGAGGTCGACCTGGAGGTCGCGCAGGGCGAGATCCACGCTCTGATCGGCCCCAACGGCTCCGGCAAGTCCACCCTCATCAAGATCCTCGCCGGGTACCACCACGCGGAGCCGGGAGCGGTCGCCGAACTCGACGGCGAGCCGTTCGACCTCGGCCAGGTCACCGTCTCCCGGCACGACCGGCTCCGCTTCGTCCACCAGGAGCTGGGACTGGTGGGCGAGTTGAGCGCCATCGACAACCTCGCGCTCAGCCGCGGCTTCGCCCGTACGGCCCTCGGCAACATCCGCTGGCCGGAGATGGAGAGACGGACGACCGCACTGGTCGAACGGTTCGGTCTCGGCATCGACGTACGCCGGCCCCTGACGACGGCGACCCCCGTCCAGCGCGCGGTGGTGGCCATCGCCGCCGCGCTGCAGGGCTGGGAGGGCCGCCGCGGTGTCCTGGTGCTCGACGAACCCACCGCCGTGCTGCCGCCCGGCGAGGTGGCCCGGCTCTTCGACATCGTGCGGGAGGTCCGCGACGCCGGCGCCGGCGTGCTGTACGTCTCGCACCGGATGGACGAGATCTTCGCGCTCGCCGACCGGGTCACCGTGGTCCGCGGCGGACGCCGGATCGCCACACGCCCGGTCGCCGAACTCACCCCGCGCTCGCTGGCCGAGCTGATGGCGGGCGAGGAGACGGAGACCGACCACCGCCCGGCTCCTCGTCCCGGCACCGCCGGGACCGTACTCGAGGTCCGCGATCTGTGGGCCGGGCCCCTGCGGGGAATCGGCTTCGACCTGGCCGGGGGCGAGCGGCTGGGCATCACCGGGCTGGTCGGCTCCGGCCACGAGATCGTGCCGTACGTGGTGTGCGGCGCCCACTCCGGGCGGGTGAGCGGCAGGCTGCGGCTGCCGGAGCGCTCCGAGCGCTGGACCGACGCGCGCCACGTCGGCGGGCTGGGCCTTCCCCTGGTCCCCGCCGACCGGGCGGGTGAGGGAGTGATCGGCGACTTCTCGGTCGGCGAGAACCTCACCCTCCCGCTCCTCCACCGGCTCCGTGCCCGGGGCGGACGGCTGCACCGGCGCCGCGAGGCAGCCCTCGCCGAGGACTGGATCCAGCGGGTCGGGGTGCGCACGGCGGGCCGCGGGGCCCGCATCACCACGCTGAGCGGCGGCAACCAGCAAAAGGTCGTCATGGCCCGCTGCCTGGCACAGCGCACGCCGGTGCTGGCGCTGTGCGAACCCACGGCGGGCGTCGACATCGCCACCCGTCTGCAGTTGTACGACCTGATAGAGCGTCAGGCGGACGAGGGCATGGGCGTCATCGTCTCCTCGTCCGATACACAGGACCTGCTCGCCCTGTGCACCCGTGTCCTGGTGGTACGGGACGGCCGGATCGTACGGGAGCTCAGCGGCCGCGACATCACCGAGCCCGCGCTCGTGCACGCCATGGAAGGAACCGAGTGACATGAGCCTTGGAAGGAACCCAGTGACATGACATTCGTCCCGGCCGTACGGGTCCGGCGGGCGGCGGCCGCCCTGTCGTTCCGGAACATCGGCGCCGTCTACGTGTGGCTGGTCATCGCCGTGCTCTTCTCCGTCTGGGCACCGGAGACATTCCCGACCGCCACCACGGTCAAGCAGATACTCAACGGCAACGCCGTGGCCGGGTTGGTGGCACTCAGCGTCGTACCGCCGCTGGCCGCCCGTGTCTTCGACCTCTCGGTCGCCTACACCATGTCGCTCACCAGCGTGCTGACCGCCTACTTCCTGGTCTCCGCCGGACTCGGGCCCTCCGCCGCGATCGCTCTGGCGATGACCGCCGCGCTGCTGATCGGGGTCGTCAACGGAATCGTGGTCGTGGTGCTGCGCGTCGACTCGTTCATCGCCACCCTGGCGACCGGGGCGCTGATCCAGTCGCTGATCACGATGGTCACCAACGACAGCTCCATCACCGGCGTGCAACTGCTGGCCGAGCCGTTCGCGAACATCGCCCAGCTGGACGCGGGCGGTATCACACTGCCGGTGCTGTATCTGCTGCTCGCCTCGGTGGCCATCTGGTTCCTGCTGGAGCACACCGCCACCGGGCGCCGGTTGTACGCGACCGGCTTCAACGCCGACGCGGCACGGCTGCAAGGGGTGCGCACCGACCGGCTGCGCTTCCTGACCCTGGTGTCCTCCGCGCTGCTCTCCGGTTTCGCCGGAATCGTCTTCTCGTCCTCGGTCGGATCAGGATCGCCGACCGCGGGCACCCCGTATCTGCTGTCCGCCTACGCCGCGGCCTTCGTCGGGGCGACGCAGCTGCGCGCCGGCCGCTTCAACGCCTGGGGCACGGTGCTCGCCGTCCTGCTGCTCGGCACCGGCGTCACCGGCCTCGGGCTCGCCACCAGTGCCCAGTGGGCCGCGAGCCTGTTCACCGGCTCGGTCCTCATCGTCGCGCTGGTCCTGACGGGTGGCCGGATCGCCCTGCCCGCTGTCCTGCGCCGCCGGAGGGGAAACCCCTCGGATGCCGGCCCCGAGGCTCCCGCGGAGGGCGCCGCCATGCCTGCCACCAGTAAGGAGAACAGAGGATGAAGGCCGTGCAGTACCGGAAGGTGGGACGTGCCCCTGAGGTCGTCGAGGTTCCCGTGCCCGAACCCGGCCCGGGCCAGGTGCTGTTGAAGGTCGCGGCGGCGGGGCTGTGCCACTCCGACCTGGCGGTCATGGGCTGGCCGGGTAGGGGCGGCGGGGGCGAAATCCTCCGGCCGCTGCCCCGTCCCGCTCAGCTGCCCGCCGGACCCCGCACGCCCACCGTCCGCGCCACACAGCGCCGCAGTACCGTCAGGAACTCCGGTGTCCCCCACGGTCCCCGGTCCATGCGCCCGGTGTCCGGCACGCCGAGGTCCTGCACGTCGTAGCGGCCGCGGCAATGGCCAAGGGTGAAGTAGCAGACCTCGCCGAGCCCATACCGCTTGAGGTACAGCACCGGCCGGGGTGCGTTGTCGAGAGCCGCCGTGTCGCTCTCGGCGAAACCGCGGCACGGGCCCGTGTACTCGGCGTGCAGCAGCACCTCCAACTCCCCGTGCAGCTCGCACAGGTACAGCTCGTCGGTGACCGTGAACGGTTCGATCCCGGCGACCAGCGGATGGTCGGGCCGGGTCACCCGCACCTCGTACGGTTCGATCGGCGGGTGCGCCAGGAACTGGCTGCCGAGCACGACCGCCACTTCGCCGAGGAGCCGCGGCGTGGTGAACACCCGCGGTCCGCCGGAAGCCGGCGGCTCGATCACCGAGTTGGTGCCGTGCAGGGCCAGCCAGCGCCCGCCCCGCTCGACGAACCGTGCCAGCGCGACCCGCTCGGCCGGGCGGGGCCGGACATCGCAGGTGTAGGTGACCAGCAGGTCGGCCCCCTCCAGCGAGGCGGCACAGTCGTAGTCCTGGAAGACCGTCGTACGCACCCGCGGATGCTCACCGAGCAGCTCCAGCAGCCTCAGCCGCGCGTAGTCGAAGTCGTGCCACCTGCCGCCGCAGACCAGTACGGCGTCCAGACGGCCGGCCGGGCCCGCCACGGCTCAGTACTGGACGCGGGTCAGCAGCCCGCCGTCCACCACGAGGTTGACCCCGACACAGAAGGAGCCGGTCCGGCCGAGCAGGAACGCCACGGCGGCCGCCACGTCCTCCGCGGTGCCGTAGCGGCCGATCGGCAGCTTGGCGAGGACCTCCTCGTACACCTCCGGACGGCTGGTGCGGATGGTCTCCCAGGCGCCGCCGGGGAAGTCGATCGGGCCGGGCGAGACGGTGTTGACGCGGATGCCCTTCGGCGCGAGGGCGTGCGCGAGGGCCGAGGCGTGCTGGACTACGGCGGCCTTCAGGGCGGAGTAGGAGTTGGCGCCGGCGGGTCGGGCGGTGTCGGAGGCGTTGGTGGTGCCGATGGCGACCACGGCGGCCCGGTCGGAGGCCTCCAGGTGGGGCATGGCCGCCTCGACGAGTCCCGCGAACGGGATCAGGTCGCCGCGCAGGCTGGCCTCCCATGACTCGGGGCCCTTGACGTTGCCCGCCGACACGTTGGACACCAGCAGGTCCAGGCCGTCGAGTTCACCGGCCGCCCGCTCCACGAATCCCGCGAGCGCGGCCCGGTCGGTGACGTCGACCGGCTCGGCGAACACCGTCGCACCCTCGCCTCGCAACTCGGCCGCGGCCTTGGCGAGCGCCTCCTCGCCCCGGGCGCACAGCGCCAGCGCGCAGCCCTCGGCCGCCAGGGTTCCGGCGATCGCCCGGCCGATACCCCGGCTCGCGCCGGTCACCAGCGCCTTCGCGCCTGTCAGTGCCAGATCCATCGATGTCACTCCTTTGTGATTGCGGAACGGGCCCCGGGTGATTGCGGGAAGCCCCGAGGCCCCTCGGGTTGTCGTCCCTCAGTTGCCGGAGAGCTGCGAGAACGGCACCCGGTCCACGCGCGGCTCCGGCGGCAGCTTCAGTACTCGCTCGCCGATCAGGTTGCGCTGGATCTGGTCGGTGCCTCCGGCCAGCCGGTAGCCGGGAGCGCCGAGCAGATGCTGGGTCCAGGCGAATGTTCCCGGCTCTCCCGTGTCGGCGCAGATCCGGGCGCCCATGAGTTCGGCGGCGACCTGCCCGGTGCGGATGAGCAGGTCGGAGGCCATGAGCTTGGTCAGCGACGCCTCGGGGCCTGGCCGGCCGCCGGAGGCGCTCGTTCTGGCGACGCGGTCCACGGTCGCGGCGCGCAGCGCGGTGCGGACGTACAGGTCGGCGAGGCGCTGACGGACCAGCGGGTCGTCGGTGCGGCCGAGAGAGCGTGCGAGGGCGAGAACGTCCGTGAAGGTGCCGCCCTTGCGCCGGTTGCCGCTGCCGGAGGCGGTCCGTTCGAAGCCGAGGGTGGTGGTGGCGACCTCCCAGCCCTGACCCGGGCGCCCGATCCGGAGCCGGTCCGGGACGCGTACACCGCTGAGGAAGACCTCGTTGAAGGAGGCTCCGCCGCTCATCTGGCGGATGGGGCGTACCTCCACGCCGGAGGCGTCCATCGGGACCAGGAAGGCGGTGATGCCCGCCTGTTTGACGACATCCGGATCGGTGCGGGCGAGCAGTAGGCCGTAGTCGGCGAACTGTGCTCCCGAGGTCCACACCTTCTGACCGTCGATCACCCAGTCTCCCCCATCCTCCTGCCGGGCGCGGGTGCGCAGGGCCGCGAGGTCGGAGCCGGCGCCGGGTTCGCTGAAGAGCTGGCAGGCCAGCAGGTCGGTGCGCAGGAACGCGTGTGCGTAGTCATGGCGCTGCTCGGCCGTCCCGAACAGGGAGACGGCCATCGCGACCAGGCGCACGGTGACACTGATGAGCTCGGTGGACGGCGGCACCTCGAAGGCCGACTCCTCCTGGGCGAAGGCAGCCACGTGGGCGGCGGTCAGGCCGGCGCCGCCCTTGTCCCGGGGCAGGGTGAGGGCCTGGTACCCGGCGTCGAAGCGGGCTCGCTGGTAGGCGCGGCAGCGCTCCAGCAGCAGGCGCTCCTCGGCTTCGGGGATGTTGTGGAACACGGCAAGGCCGGCGGCCTCGCCGGTCGTCTCCGGCGCTCGCGCCGGTTCGAGCACGGTGGCCAGCCACTGTCGGACCTGTGTGCGCCATGCGTCCGGGTCGGGCTGGGACATGGCTCCTCCTTGGGACGGCACTTACCAGACGACACTTACCAGACGACACTTACCAGACGACACTTACCAGACGGCAGCTTCAGTAACGGCGAGCAGGGAAACACTCAAACCATCTGCTCAACCACGCTGGGATGCGTTCGGCTTGGTTCAGAGTGTTCCGCACTTTCTTGATAAACGCTACAGTCTGGGCATCGACTCTCCCCTGAACGCGGGAGAGGACCGAGAGCCGCCGGAGGAGCCATGTCGCTGCTGCCACTCGACCGTCGCGCCCGGGAGACCCCAGACGAACCCGCCCTGGCGGACGACTGGGAAGTGCTGTCCTGGTCCGGCCTCGCCGACCAGGTGACACGGGCGGCGGCACGGCTGCTGGAGATCGCCCCCGGCCCTCACGACCGGGTCGTCGTGCTGGGCGACAACGCCATACCGACGGTGGTGGCCCATCTGGCCGGACTGCGCGCCGGTGTGGGGACCGTGGCCGCGTCCCGGCATCTGACGCCGGGCGAGCTCGTGGACCAGATCATCGACGCGGGGGCGACAGGGATCATCGCCGGCCCCGCCGGGGCGGGCGCCGCCCTGGACGCGGCCAGGGAACTGGGCCTGCCGCTGGTGATGCACGGAACTCCGGCGATCGGGCACGCCTTCGACTGGGACCTGTGGCTGGCGGCCACGCCCGCCGGGCGACCCGTTCCCGCGGACCGGCCCGCCCGGCCGCCCCTCGTCTACACCTCGGGAACCACGGGCCGGGCACGCGGCACCGAGGTGCGCTGGGTGACCGGCCCGGTCGCCGACAGCGCCGCGTATCTGGCCACGATGGCCGCCCGGCCCGGATTCCCGCCGGGACCGCACCTGGTGTGCGGCCCGCTGCAGCACAACGCGCCGCTGACGTCACTGCGGCACCTTGCGGCCGGTCAGCAGGTGGTCGTACTCGGCAGATACGACCCGGCGATCTTCCTGAGCCGCGTCGCGAAGTGGCGGATCACCTCCACCGTCATGGTGCCCACCCACTTCCAACGGCTGCTCGCCCTGCCGGAAGAGGTACGAGCCCGGTACGACGTCTCCAGCCTCGCACAGGTGTCCCACACGGGATCCGCGTGCCCGCCGGACGTGAAGCGGGCCATGATCGAGTGGTTCGGTCCGGTGCTGACCGAGTCGTACGGCGCCAGCGAGGCGGGCACCGTGGCCCGCATCGGCAGCACCGAGTGGCTCGAACACCCCGGCTCGGTGGGGCGCGTCCAGCCCCCGTTCGAGGTCCTGGTGACCGATGACGACGGCCGGCCGCTGCCGCCCGGCGAACGGGGACTGCTCGCCTTCCGCGCCCCCGAGGACCGGGGCGTGCGCTACCACGCGGACCTGGACAAGACGAAGGCCGCCTATCTCTCCCCCGGCGTCTTCACCCTCGGCGACATCGGCTACGTCGACGCGAACGGCTACATCTTCATCACCGACCGAGCCGCGGACGTCGTGGTCTCCGGCGGTGTCAACCTGTACCCGGCGGAGAGCGAGGCGGTGCTGCGGCAGCACCCGGCGGTCGCCGAGGTCGCGGTCATCGGCGTGCCCGACCCGGACTTCGGCGAGTCGCTGCGGGCGCTGGTCGTGGCAGCCGTGGACGGGACGCAGGCCGAGGAACTGGACCGGTTCTGCCGCGACCGGCTGGCCGCCTACAAGTGCCCGAAGTCGTACGAGTTCGTTCCTGAGCTCCTGCGCAACGCGATGGGCAAGCTCGACAAACGCGCGATGCGCCGCCCCTACTGGCACTCCGAGCGGACCATCGCGGGGTGAGCCGGGCCGAGGACCGCCGACAACCGCCGACCCCTCGTACGAAGGATCATTCATGACCGAACTCCTCCTCATCCGGCACGGCCTCCCCCTGGCAGGCGTGTACGACCCGGGGCTGTCGCCGGAGGGCACCGCTCAGGCGGAGCGCCTCGCCGCCTGGCTCGTGCACGAGGACGTCGACGCCCTGTACACCAGCCCGTTCCAGCGTGCCCGCGAGACGGTGGCGCCCTTGGAACGGCTCACCGGCATGACCGCGACCGTGCTGGACGACCTGCGCGAGTGGGACACGGACGTCTCGCACCCCTACACGCCACCGGAGCAGATCGGCGCGAACGATCCCCGGGCGGCGGCGCTCGCCGAGGGGCGGTACGAGGACTTCGTGCCCGATCTGGACCGGGACGCCTTCCGCGCGCGTGCCGTACGGGCCATGGACACCATCCTCGACACCCATCCCGGCGGGCGGGTCGCGGCCGTGTGCCACGGCGGCATCACCAACACCTATCTGGCGACGGTGCTCGGCCTGCCCACGATGTTCTGGTTCCACCCCGGCTACACCTCGGTCTGCAGGGTGCGGCGGCTGCCGGGCGGCCGGATCGTTCTGCACTCGGTGAACGAGACGGCCCACATGATCGCCGAGCGTGCCGTCGACGCGATCGCCTGACCCGCCCCCTCCGTCCCCAGGGCCGACCCGCCCCACTTCCCCCAGGAGGTCCCGGCCATGCCCGGATCCGTCATCGTCGCCGGAGCCAGAACGCCCATCGGTAAACTGATGGGCACCCTGAGCGCTGCGTCCGCCGTCGACCTCGGCGCCCATGCCATCAGCGCGGCGCTGGCCGCCGTGCACCTGGACCCGGCCGCCGTGGAAGCCGTCGTCATGGGCCATGTCGTCCAGGCCGGGGCCGGCCCCAATCCGGCACGGCAGGCCGCGATCCGCGCCGGAGTCCCGTTCTCCGTCCCCGCGAGCACCGTCAACAAGCTCTGCCTGTCGGGTCTGCATGCCATCGCCCTGGCCGACCTCATGATCGCCTCCGGCCGTCACGAGGTGGTCGTCGCGGGCGGCATGGAGTCCATGTCGGGCGCGCCGCACCTGCTGCGCGGAACTCGCACCGGCTGGAAGTACGGTGCGGCCGCCGTCGAGGACGCTCTCGACCGCGACGCCCTCGTCTGCGCCTTCGACGGCGTCTCCATGGGCGCGGCCACCGAGCGGTACCAGCAGCCGTTCGCCCTGACCCGCGAGGAGCAGGACGAGTACAGCGCGCTCTCCCACCAACGGGCCGCCCGCGCCCGGGAGTCCGGCGCGCTGACCGACGAGATCGTCCCGTTCAGGGTGACGGGACGGCGCGGCGAGACGGTGGTGGACACCGACGAGGGCGTACGGCCGGGAAGCACCGCCGACAGCCTGGGGCGCCTGAGACCCGCCTTCTCCGGCGGGGGCACCATCACCGCGGGCAACTCCTCACAGCTCTCCGACGGTGCCGCGGCCATCGTCGTGATGAGCGCGGAACGCGCCCGGCGGGAGGGCCTGACCCCGCTCGCCGAGATCGGCGCCTACGGCACGGTCGCGGGCCCCGACCCCTCGCTGCTGGTCCAGCCGGCCGGCGCGGTCCGCGACGCCCTGTCCCGGGACGGCCGGTTCAAGGCCGCCGACCTGGATCTGTTCGAGATCAACGAGGCGTTCGCCGGAGTGGCCCTCGCCTCCGTACGAGAGCTGGACATCCCCTTGGAGAAGGTGAACGTCAACGGAGGCGCCATCGCCCTCGGCCACCCGGTCGGTATGACGGGCGCCCGCCTGGTGCTGACCCTCGCGGTGGAGCTGCGGCGGCGCGGAGGAGGCAGCGGAGCGGCGGCCCTGTGCGGGGGCGGCGGCCAGGGCGACGCGCTGCTGCTGCACGTGCCGGCACAGGCCTGAACCCCGGAGCTGACGCGCGATGAACGACCATCTGCCCCTGGCCGAGACGATCCTCACCGTGGCGACCCGCGCCCCCGCCGCCGACGGAGTCGTCTCCCTCACCCTGCGCCGCTCGGACGGCGAGGCACTCCCCTCCTGGACGCCGGGTGCCCACATCGACGTACTCCTGGACAGCGACGACGGCGACCTGATCCGTCAGTACTCCCTGTGCGGGCACCCGGAGGCACGCGAGGCCTGGCAGATCGCCGTGCTGCGCGAGCCGCAGGGCCGCGGCGGCTCCGCGTACGTCCACGACCACTTGCGCGAAGGCAGCACCGTCCGGGTCCGCGGACCACGGAACAACTTCCCGCTGCGTCCCGCCGCACGCCATCTGTTCGTCGCAGGCGGCGTCGGTATCACGCCGATCCTTCCCATGGCCGAGGTCGCCGAGGCCGCGGGGGCCGACTGGCGTCTGCTGTACGGCGGCCGCACGCGTACCTCCATGGCGTTCCTGGACCGTCTCGCCCCGTACGGGGACCGTGTACTGATTCGCCCTCAGGACGAGTACGGCCTGCTGGACCTCGCCGCCTTCCTCGGCCCACCCGAGCCGGACACCCTGGTGCACGCCTGCGGTCCCGAGCCCCTGCTGCGGGCCGTGCAGGAGAAGTCCGCGGACTGGCCCCCGGGCACGCTGGGCGTCGAGCGGTTCGCCCCGGCCGAGGCGGCCGGGGCCGGCCCGGCCGAGGCCTTCGAGGTGGAGCTCGCCCGTTCCGGGCTCACCCTCACCGTGCCGCCGCACCGCTCGGTGCTCGAAGCCGTGGAGGAGGCCGGCGTCGCGGTGGCCTCCTCCTGCCGGGAGGGCACATGCGGCACCTGCGAGACCGACGTGCTCGACGGCCGGCCCGACCACCGCGACTCCCTGCTGACCGAGGACGAGCGTGCCACCTGCGACACCATGCTCATCTGCGTCTCCCGCTCGTGCGGGCCTCGTCTGGTCCTCGACCTGTGACCAGTGGGACTCTCTCGCACCGCTCCTGTGCCGCTGCTCACATCGCCGCCACCTCCAGCAATTTACTAGGACGTCCTAGTATCTCTCCAGCCGGCGTTCCCCCGCCCCGTCCGGGAAGGCCCCCATGAGCGATCTGCACCAACCGTGCACCCCGTCCGCCTGGTCACCGCTTCGGCCCTGTTCGACGGAGCGGACACGTCGATCAACATCATGCGGCGGATCTTCCGGTCCCAGGGCGCCGAGGTGGAGTACTTCGAGTACCTGGTCGAGTCGCTGCACGGGCGGGAGCGGAGCGCGTCCGCGTGGTGGGCGGTGGAGGCGGCGTCATCGTGCCCGAGGCGATAGCGCGGCTGCGCACCAGCGGGGTGACCGTCCTCTTGACCGGCCGACGCGGGACCACCAGGCCCGCCACCGGGACCGGCCCACGCCGCCCTGACTGCTCTCAAGGACGCGACGGTGAGCGGCCACAACGTCTTCGCCGTCCTCATGGACGCCGCCCGGGTCTGCTCGCCTCAGCAGATCACCGAGGCCTTCTTCGAGGTCGGCGGCCAGTACCGCCGCAACGTCTGGACCAGGCCCCAGAAACCCCCGTGCAGCCACTCATCGGATAGGACCTCAGATGGATCCCGTCACCCGTCTCGGCGTCGTCGGCTGCGGCCTCATGGGCTCCGGCATTGCCGAAGTCGCCGCCCTCAGCGGCATCGACGTCCGCGTCGCCGAAGCCACCCATGACGCCGTGGAGACCGGCCGCCGCCGTCTCATCGACTCCCTCGACAGGGGCGTGCGGCGTGACAAGCTCAGCGCACAGCAGCGAGACCAGGCCGTCGCCAAACTGTCCTTCACCCACGACCTCAGCGACATGGCCGACCGCCAGTTCGTCGTCGAAGCCGTCGCCGAGAACCGCGACATCAAGACCGACGTCCTCCGAGCCCTGGACAAGGCGGTCGAAGACCCGGCGGCGATCCTGGCCACCAACACCTCCTCGATCCCCATCGTCGATCTCGCCGTCGCCACCGAGCGGCCCGCACAACTCATCGGCATGCACTTCTTCAACCCCGTGCCCGTGCAGCAACTGGTCGAGCTCATCCCCGCCCTGACCACCAGCCAGGAGACCGTGCAGCGCACCCGCGGCTTCGCCCGCCAGCTGGGCAAGCAGGTCATCCAGGCACCCGACCGCTCCGGATTCGTCGTCAACGCCCTGCTCGTGCCCTACCTGCTCAGCGCGGTACGGATGGTGGAATCGGGCGCCGCACGCCCGGACGACATCGACCACGGCATGGAGCTCGGCTGCGCCCACCCCATGGGACCACTGCGCCTGCTCGACCTCATCGGCCTCGACACCGCGCAAGCGGTGGCCGAGTCGATGTACGAGGAGTTCAAGGAACCGCTGTACGCCCCGCCCGCCTTGCTGCGCCGCATGGTCGCCGCAGGCCACCTCGGCCGCAAGAGCGGCCGCGGCTTCCACACCTACGACGCTTGAACAAGGGGCAAGCCCCCCCCGCGAGTCAGCAAGACCATCCACATGAAGGTCAGACTGTGCACCTGAGCGCCACCGCCGCGAAGGCCGTCTACACCTTCGACTACATGCGCGACGGCCGCCGCATCGACTTCCTCAACCGGGCCGTACGCCGCGCCGAACTGGACCACCCAGAGATGACCGGCGAGTTTGAGCTGTACTTTCACGCCCTGGACGACGCGTTCGGCCTTCAACTACCCCGGCAGGACATCCAGGAGACGTTGTCGCGTAACCCGGGCGGGCTCGGCCTTCCGCCGAGCCCGCCCCGCCGGCTCCATACCGGAGCCGGACCCGTGTCACGCCGTCAGCGCTGCAGTGTCAGCAGACCCGGACGGTAGGGCAGGAGACCGTAGTCGCCGCCGGAGTTGGGGCTGCGCCCCTGGTAGAGCAACTGCAGATTGCAGGGATCCACGGTCATGGTCTGATCGGCGCTGGTGCGGATCAGTTCGCCATGGCTGATGTCGTTGGTCCAGGTGGCGCCACTGTTGGCCTTCCCGGCGAAGGGATTGCTCTCGGTCGCGGCCTGGGGTGTCCATGAGCCGTTCAGACTGGTGGCTGTGAACGAGCGGAAGTAGCGGCCCTGTGAGCCGATCGCCTCGACGATCATGAGGTAGCGGTTCTGGCCCTGGAGCTTGTACACCTGCGGGGCTTCGAACAGGTTGTTCGTCGTGTCGCTCATGATCGTCGTGTACGACGAGCCGAAGCTGCCCGGGAAGTTCCCGATCGGCATGCTGGCCCGGTAGATCTTGCCGTTGTCACCGGCGAAGAACAGGTACATGTTCGTCCCGTCACCGATGAGCGTCTGGTCGATGGGTCCGGTTCCGGAGCCGGGGATGCTCCCGGAGAAGAGCACCTGCTCGGATGACCAGCCATTCGGGTTGGTGGGGTCGTTCGACGTCCGGTAGGAGAAGGCAGTCCCACCCCACTGGTAGGCGAGCACCCAGATGTTCTTCGGCGCGAAGTAGAAGAGCGTGGGCGCGACGGTGGAAGTTGACATGGTGTTCTGGCTGGCCGAGGCCATCTCCGACCAGTTGGTGAACAGGCCGAAGTTCATCGAACCCCACCTCGTCCCCGTGTCGTGCGTCGTCGCATAGACGAGTTGCCTGCCGTTGTGGGGGACGACGGTGAAGTCCTTGAGCGAGACCCACCCCGGCTTGGGCTGCGCGAGCGCGCCCGTTGATGTCCAGCGGTATGTCGACGGAAGATCGCACGGGCCGGGGTTGCCGCCGCCGACCTTGACGAGCTGCCATTGCTGGTTGGTGCCGCCCCAGTCGTCGTACTGGACGATGTTCGCGTTGTCGGCGGTGGAGCCGCCTTGCACTTCGAGGGCCTTGTTGCTGTGGCGCGAGATGAACCTCACGTAGCCGTCCGAGCTGTCGGCCAGCCGCCACTGCTGGTTGGTGCCGTTCAGGTCGGCCCACTGGACGATCGAGCCGCCGTCGGCGGTGGACCGGTTGTAGACGTCCAGTACCTTGCCGGAGTGGCGGGACTTGATGCGGTAGTCACCGCCGCCGGAGTCGACGAACTGCCACTGCTGCTGGTTCTGGTCGTTCCTGGTCCACTGGGTGATGCGGGCGCCGTCGTTGGTCGCCAGGTTGTAGACGTCAAGGGCTTTGCCGCTGTTGCGGTTGACCAGCACATACCAGGCGTTGGTGTCGACGGTCGCCGCAGCGGCGGGCTGGGCACCGAGGAAGGTGGCCACGAGCAGCAATGGCGCAAGGACGGCGAGTAAGCGTCTCAGGTAGGCCGGGGACGGATGGCGAGACCACATCAGAAGATCTCCTTGGGGGGGGGCGGGGGGTGAGGTGACCCCGATGAACCGCGGAGCGCCGCTCCGGGGGTCGGGGACGGGATAGGTGTGAAGGCGGCCGCACATGCCGAAGAGCTGGCGCCCTGGGCGCTCCAGCCGGACCACTTCGCCGTGGCCGAGACGTGAGAGGTCTCCGGCCTTCAGCCGTTCCAGCTGACGGCCGGTTGTGACGGCTGCGGCCAGGGGGCCGTCACGCCGGCGGATCCACCAGGCGTCCGGGGAGTGCTGGCCAAGGGGACCTCCGGGGTGAGGGATGTCGGTTCATTCTCGAAATTTTCGGAAGCTTCTCGAATTCTTTGACGCCACAAGCTAGGAACGTGGAGCCTCCCGGTCAAGACCTGTCGCCGATCTGTCCACAAACAGCGCCCCCTTTGGGCTTAACAGGCATGTCGGTCGACCGGAAAATCTCCGAATGTTTCGATACACCTCGCCGGCCCAAGGTGTCCGCACGGAGGAGGAGAGTTGAGCAAGCAGCGCCCACCTCTGGCCGTCATCGCCTGGGCCGTCAACCCCTCGGTCTGCCCACGCAGTTCAGCGTGCCGACCCCGCGCCACGGTCTCCCACCGCTCCAGCCATGACACCATCACCGCCTCCCAGCCCCGAGCCCTGACACGACGAGCCGGCAAACGATCCCCGACCGGCTTCTACACCAACCCAGGAGACGTGTCCGTCACATCCTCAACTCCCGTATGAGTCCGCACCTGTTGACGACTGTCCTGTGCGTCACTACTGTCCGCCTCCGAGTCTTCGACCCACCAACCTCTGTTCGATATTTCGAATGGGAGCGCTCCCAGCCTCCGCCGCCGCCCATGGCGCCCGCTGGGCACCAAGAACGCCTCCACAGAGAAGGGACGATCATGTCGGTGTTACCCCGATCTCCGAGACGTCGGTCACGGAGACTCAAGGGCTCAGCAATCGCCGCGGTGTTCGAGGCGCGACCGACGTGTACTACAAGGTCGCCGGCAGCAACCAGTACCTGCTCCTCCAGGAGGCCATCGGCTCCACCGGCCGACGCTACTTCCGCTCCTTCACCTCCACCCGGACCTGGACACCCCTGGCCGCCACCGAGAACGAACCCTTCGCCCAATCCCTGCCGACTGCAGTACCTCTACCAGGGCATGGGCCCAGCGCCGACGGCGACCACCTCCGCCTGCCCTGGCGAATGGGCCTGCTCACCCAGACCAACTCCCCCTGCCGACCACCATCGACACAGGAGCCGCTCATGCCCCCCACCCCTCTGTTACGCCACCCCAGACGCCTCGCCGCCACCCTGCTGACGGGTTCGCTCCTCGTCGGCGGCCTCCTGACCGCGCCCACCGCGGGGACCAATCCCTCCCCCACGGCCTTCACCCTCAACGGGAATGCCTGCGCCTGATCCATGGCCGACCAGACCCGGGCAGACGATCCAACCGGGCTCATCCTGCAAGGCCCTACGTCACCCGGCGGCCGACCGAGCGCTGTCCGTGCCGGTCGAGATCGTCCCGGTCCCATGACCACGATGTCCGCTGATCCCGCGCTGCCCGGGTTCCGACCCGACCCGTCCGTCTGCCGAGTGGGAGCGGACGACGCATTCCCCTGCGCTTCAGTCCTTCCGTGATTTCTACCCTGGAGGCACAGTCATGGCTTCGCATGCCATTCCCCCACCCGCCGTCCGCCGGAAGTTCGGCGGTCTGCTGATAGCGCTGGTCGTCGGCGTCCTCGGTGCGGTCGCCGCACCGGTCTCGCCGCCGACCGCACACGCCGCCGAAAGCACGGCCGAGAGCACGCTCGGCGCCGCGGCGGCGCAGAGCGGCCGCTACTTCGGCACCGCCATCGCCTCGGGCCGGCTCAACGACTCGGCGTACACGACGATCGCGGGCCGCGAGTTCAACTCGGTGACGGCCGAGAACGAGATGAAGATCGACGCCACCGAACCCCAGCGGGGCCAGTTCAACTTCACCGCCGGTGACCGCGTCTACAACTGGGCGGTGCAGAACGGCAAGCAGGTGCGCGGCCACACCCTGGCCTGGCACTCCCAGCAGCCCGCCTGGATGCAGAGCCTCAGCGGCAGCAACCTGCGCCAGGCGATGATCGGCCACATCAACGGCGTGATGTCCCACTACAAGGGCAAGATCGCCCAGTGGGACGTCGTGAACGAGGCGTTCGCCGACGGCAGTTCGGGAGCCCGGCGCGACTCCAACCTGCAGCGCACCGGCAACGACTGGATCGAGGTCGCCTTCCGCACCGCGCGCGCCGCGGACCCGGCCGCCAAGCTCTGCTACAACGACTACAACGTCGAGAACTGGACCTGGGCCAAAACCCAGGCCATGTACGCCATGGTCCGAGACTTCAAGCAGCGCGGCGTGCCGATCGACTGCGTCGGCTTCCAGTCGCATTTCAACAGCGGCAGCCCCTACAACAGCAACTTCCGCACCACCCTGCAGAACTTCGCCGCCCTCGGCGTCGACGTGGCCATCACCGAACTCGACATCCAGGGCGCCTCGGCCACGACCTACGCCAACGTGACCAACGACTGCCTGGCCGTCCCGCGCTGCCTCGGCATCACCGTCTGGGGTGTGCGCGACACCGACTCCTGGCGACCGGAGCACTCGCCGCTGCTGTTCAACGGCGACGGCAGCAAGAAGCCCGCCTACACCGCCGTCCTCAATGCGCTCAACGCCGACTCCTCTACGCCCCCTTCGGATTCCGGACAGATCAAGGGCGTCGCTTCAGGCCGCTGCCTGGACGTGCCCGGCGCCGGCACCACCGACGGCACCCAGCTCAACCTGTGGGACTGCCACAACGGCACCAACCAGCAGTGGACCTACACCGCCGCGGGCGAGCTCAGGGTCTACGCCAACAAGTGCCTGGACGCCGCCGGCACCGGCAACGGCGCCAAAGTCCAGATCTACAGCTGCTGGGGCGGCGACAACCAGAAGTGGCGCCTCAACTCCGACGGATCCATCGTCGGCGTCCAGTCCGGCCTCTGCCTCGACGCCGCCGCCGGCGGCACCGCCAACGGCACCCTGATCCAGCTCTACTCCTGCTGGAACGGCAGCAACCAACGCTGGACCCACACCTGACGGGACCTGCCATAAACGAAAGGGTGAATCGATGAAGACCCATGGTGCGGCTTCCCCCGCCCCTCCACGAAGGCATCGCTGGTGGTCCCGGGTCGCCGCCGCGGTGGCGGCGACCCTCGCGATCGGCATGCTCGGCGCGGTGCCCGCCGAGGCGGCGACGGTGGACACCAACGCCTGGTACGCCCTGGTCAATCGCAACAGCGGCAAGGCGCTGGACGTCTATGACGTGTCCACCGCCGACGGCGCGCGGGTCAGCCAGTGGACGCGCAACGACGGAACCAACCAGCAGTGGCAGTTCGTGGATTCCGGCGGCGGCTTCTACCGGCTCAAGGCCCGGCATTCGGGCAAGGTTCTCGACGTGGCCGACGCCTCGACCGCCGACGGTGCCGCGATCCAGCAGTGGGCCGACCACAACGGGGCCAACCAGCAGTTCCGCCTGGCCGACTCCGACGCGGGCCACGTCCGGCTGATCAACCGCAACAGCGGCAAGGCGGTGGAGGTGCAGGGCGCCTCCACCGCCGACGGCGGCAACGTCGTCCAGTACACCGACTGGGGCGGCGCCAACCAGCAATGGCAGATGATCAAGCTGTCGTCCGGTGGCGGCGGATGCGGCAGCGCCCCGACTCTGGCGAGCGGTACGCACACGATTCAGAGCGGCGGTAAGAGCCGCAGCTTCATCCTCAGGGTTCCCGCCAACTACGACAACAGCCACCGCTACCGGCTGATCTTCGCGTTCCACTGGCGGGGCGGAACCGCCGGCGACGTCGCCTCGGGCGGCACGAGCGGGAACGCCTGGTCCTACTACGGCCAACAGGAGCAGTCGAACAACGGCGCGATCCTCGTCGCCCCCCAGGGCCTCGGCAACGGCTGGGCCAATTCGGACGGTGAGGACGTCACCTTCGTCGACGACATGATCCGGCGAATCGAGGGCGGCCTCTGCGTCAACACGGCACAGCGTTTCGCCACGGGTTTCAGCTGGGGCGGCGGTATGAGTTACGCACTCGCATGCTCCCGGGCGAACGTCTTCAGGGCCGTCGCGGTCATCTCCGGCGGCCAGATCAGCGGGTGCAGCGGCGGCACCCAGCCCACCGCCTACTTCGGCATCCACGGCATCAGCGACAACGTCCTCACCATTGCGCAAGGACGGTCCCTGCGCGACAAGTTCGTCGCCAACAACGGCTGCACTCCCCAGAGCCCGCGCGAGCCCGCCCCGGGCAGCCGAACGCACATCACCACCACCTACTCGGGCTGCCGTGCCGGATACCCGGTCCAATGGGCCGCGTTCGACGGAGGCCACATACCCGGTCCGGTCGACGGCTCCCCCAACGAAAGCGGCGTCGCCACCTGGACCAAAGCAGAGATCTGGAGGTTCTTCGCACAGTTCCAGTGACAGGCCCGCACCATGGAGTGGAGCCAGGATGATCCTGGCTCCACTCCGTCGGCGTCTATCTCAGGTTGAAGGATGGAGCGGGGTTTGCCCCCGTTTGCGGAAGAGGTCGCCGCCTTCATGCGGGACAGCCGCCGCACTCCAAGCAGACATTTTCCGCACCCGTCATAGGGTCGCTCGATCATGTTCAGGTCCGTACCGCGCAAGGTCTCCATTTCGAGCACGCAGCGTGCGGAGAATTCGCGGCCACCCCCTGGACGGTGATCTTGGTCATCCCAGGAAGCTCAACCGAACCTGACGGTTGGGATTGGAGATATTGGTGTCCACCAGACACACCGACTGCCACGTCCCCAACTCCAGCCTCCCACCCAGCACCGGCAACGTCGCATGCGGCGGCACGATCGCCGGGAGGACGTGGTCGCGGCCGTGGCCGGGGCTGCCGTGGCGGTGCTGCCAGCGGTCGTCGGCGGGGAGGAGGGTGTGCAGAGCGGTCAGGAGGTCGTCGTCGCTGCCGGCGCCCGTCTCGATGATCGCGACGCCGGCGGTCGCGTGCGGGACGAAGATGTTCAGGAGGCCGTCGCGGCCGGCCGCCGCCTCCCTCAGGAAGGCCTCGCAGTGGCGGGTGAGGTCGACGACCGCCTCCGAGGAGCCGGACACGACGTTCAGAACTCGGGTGGTGAAGGCGTCTGACATGCCTCCCATCGTCACCCATGGGGCAGGGTTCACGCGCGGCCGACCGCCCGGGCCCTGATATCGAAGGCTGCGGGTGGCCTTCGCCGCGTGTCGCCGCGGCCGCTGACGCCTTTTCTCCCCATCTCCCGCCCGTACCACGCGCCGTCCCCCGCTGGCTGCGCCGCACCACCGGCCCCTTCTCCTCCTCGCCCTGCGGCAACTCCTCAGCAGCACCGGCGTGTTGACCGCCGCCGGACTCGCGCTCGGCGCGGCCTTCGGTACCGGACTCGCCCTCGTCTCCGGGCTGTTCAGGGTCGGCGAGGATCAGGGTGATTCCTGAGCCGGCGGCGCGTGGGCTGATCGGCCCTGCGGCGACGGAGGGTGGTGCTCCGCCGCTCGTCGCGAGCGGGCGCTGACCTCGCGGGAAGATCTCCGCACCCGGTGCGGTTAGTAGAAACGTGAACAACACCGAGGTAGTCGTCATAGGCGCTGGTCAGGCAGGTCTGTCCAGCGCCTATCACCTGCGCCGCACCGGCTTCGAGCCGGACCGCGACTTCGTCGCCCTCGACCACGCCCCCGCTCCTGGCGGCGCCTGGCAGTTCCGGTGGCCCTCGCTGACGTACGGCAAGGTGCACGGGATGCACTCGCTGCCGGGTATGGAGCTGACCGGCGCGGATCCCGCACGGCCGTCGTCCGAAGTTATCGCCGGGTACTTCGACACGTACGAGCGGACCTTCGACCTGCGGGTACGGCGTCCCGTCGACGTGCGTGCCGTACGGGAGGGCGAGGGCGGGCGGCTGCTCGTCGAGACCTCGGCCGGGGACTGGTCGGCGCGGGCGCTGATCAACGCGACCGGCACCTGGGACCGGCCGTTCTGGCCGCGCTATCCGGGCCAGGAGACCTTCCGGGGGCGGCAGTTGCACACCGCGCAGTATCCCGGGCCGGAGGAGTTCGCAGGTCAGCGTGTTGTCGTGGTGGGCGGGGGTGCGTCGGGGACGCAGCACCTGCTGGAGATCGCCCCGTTCGCGGCCGCCACCACCTGGGTGACCCGGCGCCCGCCCGTCTTCCGCGAGGGCCCCTTCACCGAGGACGTGGGCCGGGAGGCCGTCGCGCTCGTCGAGGAGCGGGTCCGGCAGGGGCTGCCGCCGAAGAGCGTCGTGTCGGTGACCGGGCTGCCGCTCAACGACGCGATCCGGCAGGGGATCGCGGACGGGATCCTGGACCGGCAGCCCATGTTCGACCGGATCACACCGGACGGCGTGGAATGGGCCGACGGGCACCGCGTGGATGCCGACGTCATCCTCTGGGCGACCGGGTTCCGGGCCGCCATCGACCATCTGAGGCCGCTGCGGCTGCGTGAGGCGGGCGGCGGGATCCGGGTCGAGGGGACGAGGGCGGTCGCCGATCCTCGGATCCATCTCGTCGGCTACGGGCCGTCCGCCAGCACCATCGGCGCGAACCGGGCGGGCCGCGCGGCCGTGCGGGACATCAGGCGGTTGCTGGCCGGAGAGCCGGTCGCCGCGTGATGTCCCGTCGGTGGCGTCCCGTGGCGTGGCGCCCTGCGGACCGCGCGGCTCCGCTCGGCGCGCCGAGGGAAGACGTCGGCCGGCCCTCCGCACGGCCGTCTGCGCCGCTCACGCAGCTGCGCTGACCTGCGGAGCCGTGAACTCCGCGCCGCTACACCACTGCGCGGGAAGCCACCGCGTCACTTCCCGGGCCGCTTCTGGTGGGCGTTGAACTCGGCGACATTGCGCTGGTGTTCCGCGTGGTCGGCGGTGAAGCGGGTGTCGCCCGGCTTGACCGTGACGAAGTACAGCCAGTCGCCCGGCGTCGGGGTGATCGCGGCGCGCATCGCCTCCTCGCCGGGGTTGGCGATGGGCGTGGGCGGCAGGCCCATGCGCTGGTACGAGTTGTAGGGGCTCTCGATCCGGGTGTCCGCGGCGGTCGTCTTCAGCGTGGAGCGGTTCAGCGCGTAGTTGATGGTCGAGTCCATCTGCAGCGGCATCCCACGTTCGAGCCGGTTGAAGATCACCCGGGCGACCTTGCCCATGTCGGCCTTGGTGGCGGCCTCGGCCTGGACGATGCTCGCGATGGTGACCGCCTGGTAGACGTTCATGGCGTTGCGCTGCGCGCCGGCCGCGATCGGGGCGCCGTTGAACTTCCGGTTGGCGGTGTCGACCATGAACGACAGCAGGGACTCCGGCGTCGCCTTCTTCCCGTCCTTCTCGAGCGGATACGTCGCCGGGAAGAGGTAGCCCTCGGGGTTGCCGTCGGCGTCGTTCGGCAGCTTGAGGCGGGCCTTGCCGAGCGACTTCCTGGTGGTGCCGGGTGGCACGGTGAGGGCCTTGTCGACGGCGTCGTAGATCTGGCCGGCGCGCCAGCCCTCCGGGATGACCAGCGCGGTGGGCTTCTTCTCCTCCTCGCTGTCCAGGCCCAGCAGCGGCACCGCCACGGCGGTGCCGGCCACGACGGCCCCGGTCGCGATGAGGACGAGTCGGCCCCGGCGCGTCAGTCGAATCGCGCTCCGTGGCGGAGTGTTCATGTGCATGTGCGCACGGTAACCCGCCAAACCGTACAAACCTGGCATATCGTCATCTTGTCGGCTCCAGTCGGGCGTCCCGGCGGACCAGCGCCGCATACCGCCCCTCCCGTTCCAACAGCTCCTCGTGCGTGCCCCGTTCGGCGACGCCGCCGGAGTCGAGGACCACGATCTGGTCGGCACCCCGAATGGTGGACAGGCGGTGCGCGATGGTGAGCGTGGTGCGGTTGGCGGACAGGGCGTCGATGGCCTCCTGGACGGCGCGTTCGGTGCGGGTGTCCAGGGCGCTGGTCGCCTCGTCGAGGATCAGGACAGGCGGGTCGCGCAGGATGGTGCGGGCGATGGCCAGGCGCTGCTTCTCGCCACCGGAGAAACGGTGACCGCGCTCTCCTACGACCGTGTCGTAGCCGTCGGGCAGGGACGCGATGTGGTCGTGGATCTGGGCCGCCTTCGCCGCCGCCTCCAGCTCCTCGTCGGTGGCGTCCGGCTTGGCGAAGCGCAGGTTGTCGGCGACCGAGGCGTGGAAGAGGTACGTCTCCTGCGAGACGACGCCGACCCCGCGGGCCAGGGTGTCGAAGTCGAGGTCACGGACGTCGACCCCGTCGAGGGTGACCCGGCCTCCCGTCACGTCGTACAGCCGCGGCACCAGATGGCCGAGCGTCGACTTGCCGGCGCCGGTCGGGCCGACGACCGCGAGGCTGCCGCCCGCCGGGACGGTGATGTCGATGCCGCCGAGGATCGGGCCGCCCCTGTCGTCGCCGTCGTACCGGAACTCGACGCCCTCGAAGCGGACCTCGCCCTTGATGGTGTCGAGGTGGAGGGGCCGGTCCCGTTCGGTGATGTCGATGGGCAGGTCGAGGTACTCGAAGATGCGCTGGAAGAGCGCGAGCGAGGCCTGGATCTGGACGCCCGTGCCGAGCAGGCTCACGGCCGGGCGGAACAGGCCCTGCTGGAGCGAGACGAAGGCGACGATCGTGCCGATGGAGACTTCGGGGCCGCCCAGTTGAAGCGCCATGCCGGCGGTCCAGTAGATGAAGGCGGGCATCGCGGCCATGACGATCGAGATGACGGCCATACGCCAGCGGCCGGCCATGTTCGACCTCACCTCGAGGTCCACCAGCCGCTCGGACTCCTCGGCGAAGGCACTGGTCAGCGAGTCGGAGCGGCCCATCGTGCGGCCGAGCAGGATGCCGCTGACCGAGAGCGACTCGGTGACCGTGGCGGCCATCGCGGCCATCTGCTTCTGGCGTTGGGTGGTGATCCGCTTGCGTTCGTTGCCCACTCGGCGGCTGATCCAGACGAAGACCGGCAGCAGGAGCAGCGAGACGATGGTCAGCCGCCAGTCGAGGGCGAGCATCGCGACGATCGTGGCGACCACGCTGGTCAGGTTGGAGACCAGCGAGGTGGCCGTCGAGGTGACGGTGGCCTGCATGCCGCCGATGTCGTTGGCGATGCGGGACTGGACCTCGCCGGTGCGGGTGCGGGTGAAGAAGGCGAGCGACATGCGCTGCAGCCGGCCGTAGACGGCGGTGCGCAGGTCGTGCATGACGCGCTGGCCGACCGTCGTCGAGATCAGGGTCTGCAGCACGCCGAAGACACTGGTCAGGACGGCGCTCAGGATCATGCCGAGCGCGAGCAGGCTGAGCAGGCCGGTGCGGCCCTCGGGGATCGCGACGTCCAGGACGGCCTTGAGCATGAAGGGCGTGGCGACCGAGACCAGGGACGCGGCGCCGACCAGGAGGCCGACGATCGCGAGGCGTCCGCGGTACGGACGGAAGAGTTTCAGGATGCGGCGCACCTGCCGGGGCTGTTCCTGCTCGTCGGCGAGTGGCGTCCAGGCGGGTTCTTTTTCGGGGTGCATGGGCTCCTACGGGTGATTCGAGGTCGGGGACTGACGGAGCATAGCTCATTGTTACCTATGCTCACAATGAACGTCGTCCTGATATTGTTCCCGCATGACCACCCCCGATCCCGACGGCCCGCTCGCCGAGCAACTGCTGCGGTTCACCCGCCGGGTGCACCGGATCCAGAAGCGTCATCTACAGGAGTGCGGCCTGGGCGTCACCCCCGCGCAGTCCCGTCTGCTGCGCACGCTCGCGCACTACAGCTCGCCGCCCCGGATGGCCGATCTCGCCGAACGGCTGGAAGTGGTCCCACGTGCCGTCACCTCGCTGGTCGACGGCCTGGAGGCGAGCGGGAAGGTGCGGCGGGTACCCGATCCGACCAACCGGCGGGTCATCCGGATAGAGATCACGGACGACGGCCACAAGGCACTGCGCGAACTGCACGGGGCGCGGCGGGCGGCGGCGGCGGAGATCCTGGCGCCGCTGACGGACGAACAGCGCGAGGTGCTGGGCGGCTTGCTGGACACGCTGATCGACGGGGACGCCGTCCGGCGCTGCTGAGCGCGTGAATCGGCCGCCGCCGCCACTCCGTGAGGCTGGAGTGGCGGCAGCGGCCGTGTACTGGTGCCTGGTGTCAACCGACCTCGGAGGCGGTCTCCTTGGCCGGCTGGGCGGGAACGGCGGCGGGCTCCTCAGCGGGTACGGCCTTCTTGAGGTCCGGTGCCTCCGGCTCCTCGTCGTCCAGCGTGACCACGATCTCGCCGGACAGGACCTTCTTCGCCCGGTCCGCGTCCAGCGCACCCTCCCAGCGGGAGACGGCGAAGACGGCGACGCAGTTGCCGAGCAGGTTCGTCACGACGCGCATCGAGTCCATGATGCGGTCCACGCCCAGCAGCAGAGCGACGGCACCGGCGGGGATGGCACCCAGCGAGGAGGCGGTCGCGGACAGGGCGAGGAAGGCCGAACCGGGGATGCCGGCCATGCCCTTGCTGGTCAGCATGAGCACCAGGAGGACGGTGATCTGCTGGCTCAGGCTGAGGTCGACGCCGACCGCCTGGGCGATGAACAGCGTGCCGATGGACAGGTAGAGCGAGGCGCCGTCCAGGTTGAAGGAGTAGCCCGTGGGGAGGACGAGGCCCACGGCGTCGTCGCGGGCGCCGGCCTTGCGCAGCTTCTGCATCACGCGCGGCAGGACGGACTCGGTGGACGCGGTGCCCAGTGCGAGCAGCATCTCCTCACGGATGTAGCGCAGGAACTGCCAGAGGCTGAGTCCGGTCACCACCTTGAGGGCGACGGCGAGGAGGGCGATGAAGACGGCCGCGGCGGCGTAGCACAGGATGATCAGCTTGGCGTAGGTCTCCATCACGCCGAGCCCGTACTGGCCGACCAGGACGGCCATCGCACCGAACACCGCGATCGGGGCCAGCCGCATGACGAAGCCGACGATCGCGAAGATGACCTCCTGGGCCTGCTCGATGGCGGGCAAAACCTGCGGCACCTTGGTGTGGCCGAGGTGCAGCAGCGCGGCGCCCACCAGACAGGCCAGCACCAGCACTTGGAGCAGGGAGTTCTCTGCGAAGGCGCCTATGAAACTGGTGGGCAGCGCGTTCAGGACGAACTCGGTCGTCGAGGGCAGCGAGCCGCCGTTCGTCTTCGCGTCGACCGCCGAGGCGTCGAGCGAGGACGGGTCGACGTTCATGCTCGAGCCCGGCTGGACGACGTTGGCGGCGACCAGGCCGATGATCAGGGCGGCCGTGGACGCGACCTCGAACCAGATCAGAGCCTTGAGCCCGATCCGCCCGAACGCCTTCAGATCACCGGCCTTGGCGATACCGACGACGACCACACAGAACACGAGCGGCGAGATGATCGTCTTGATCAGCCGGATGAAACCGTCGCCGAGCGGCTGGAGATCCGCGCCCAGGTCGGGCCACAGCTTCCCGACGACGATTCCGAGGACGAGTGCACAGGCGACCTGCGCGAAGAGAGAGGTACGCAATATACGTGCGACGCGTCGCGGCAGGGACGGGACGGACTGCGGCACGAGCACTCCTTGAGGGGACGGATGGCACCACAGAAGCCAGGACGGGACTTCTGCAATCTTCTGCGATACGGAAAGCGACTTCCGTAGCGATCACTTTGTAGGTGTCGTTGATCCCGCACAAGACACCCGTGTTGCAGCCGTGTAAATCACGCCTCGCGTGACGCATCGCACACAACTCGCCTCAGCAGCCGCTGAGATGCTCCGTGAGCACCCCCTGAACGGTGGCGAGGGACCGGTCGTAGCAGCCGTCGGAGCCGTACAGCCGATAGCGCTCGCGCGACGTGCCGACCGCGTGGCGCTGGTCGCGCGGCACGTTCACCGTCCAGGCCGCGTCGCCCGTGTACGTGTCGTCGAGCCGGGCCCATGCGATGCGCCGGCCGTCGCGCGTCGTCACGGCCGAGGCGCGGTCACCGAGGGTCAGCACGGTGCGGAGCCGGTCGTCCGCGCCGAGCGTGGTCGTGCCGTCCATCGCGTACGTCCGGTGGGTGCGCGTCGTGCGGGCCGGGCCTCGTCCGTCGATGGTGACCGACTCGTCGTCCGTCCAGGAGGCGTCGAGTGCGTCGAGGTTCTCGCCGTCGGTCCAGCGGTGCGTGGAGGTGTTGGCCAGGGTGCGGCTGACGGTGGTCGCCACCCGGCCGTGCGAGGTGTCGACGTATCCGGCGACGGTCAGTCGGTGACCACCCTCGGTGTCCACCCGGTGCTCCGAACCAGGCGTGTACGCCGAGGAGTTGGCGCGATCGCCCGCCCTGTGCGCGGTGAGCTTCCCGGTGACCTGTGCGCTCTTCGCGTCCTGCCAGACGAGGACGTTCACGGGGGCGCTCCAGCCGCTCTG
>NZ_KQ949085.1:49892-50888 GCF_001514305.1 Streptomyces dysideae | reverse complement strand
CCCCTCGGGTACGCCGACGACACCGACCTCCACACGGTGCGGGCGCCCGTCGTTGAGGATCCCGGCGAACGGCGTCAGGTCGTATTCGATCGGCTTGATGTCGAAGGCGCGCGGCCCCGGAATGACGTACCAGAGGAAGGGATTGGACCAGCCACCGGTCCACACATGCGGGAACGGCGCGGCGATTCCTGCCAGTTGGCCGTCGACCTTGATCTGCACCTCGCGGTAGGGGCCGCCGTCGGCCTGGCAGGAGTACGGCGCCTCGGTCGGCACCGACAGGTACCAGTACTCCTCGCAGCCGCCGCCGGATCCGGTGGCGTAGACCTCGGCGACGATGCGTTCGCTGTTGCGCGGGGTGGTGATCGTGTCGTCCTCGAGAGTGAGGATCCGGTCAGGAGTCCTGGCGGGTGTGCCCTCGTAGAACGTCAGCGTGACCTTGACGTCGATGATGCCGGTGTAGGTGTCGTCGACGACGTTCCCGATGAGCATCTCGACGTCCTGGCCGGTGCGGAGGGTCTCGCTGTAGCGCGTGACGTCCTTCTCCACGGACCACTCGATGCCGTCGGGCGAGGGTTCAGGTGTGGACGTACGGAAGATCTCGACGCCGCCGACGTGCAGATAGCCCAGCCGGTCGAACTGACGTCCCTTGACCTTGCCGTCCATCCGCAGGACCACCTTGCTCCAGCGGTCCCCGCAGTCGCCGGGCGGGGTGTACACGCCCCGGTACGGGGTGAAGTCACGGAACTGCGCCTCGGCGAGCGTGACTTCGCAGGACGGTCCGGAGGGCTTGGTGACGGGCGGGGCCGCGGTGACGGGGTCGTGCCAGTCGGTGCCGAACTCGGCGGGGACATCGGCCGATCGAGCCGGGCCCGCCCCCAGCAGGGTGCTCGCCACGAGGGTCACCCCGGCGAGCATGGACATGATGATCCGTCTCTTCATGGCCGGTGTTCTACGGGGAGTTGGGCACCCTCCGCAATGAGGCCTCCGCCATGAGTG
>NZ_KQ949085.1:0-49202 GCF_001514305.1 Streptomyces dysideae | reverse complement strand
TAGCGCTTCAGGTCGGCCCTGTCCCCCATGACCACCACAGGATGCCGGTCCGGATCGAGCGTGCGCAGCAGGTACTCCATCGCCGGCTTGGACAGGCTGACGCAGGCCGACGTACCGCTGCCGTGGTCCATGTGCAACCAGATCCCGCCGCCCTTGCGCTGTCCCTCGGGGCGGGTCGGGTCGTTCGGCGGGGTGCCCTTGACCCGGTTGTAGTCGATGGCGATGACGTAGTCGAAGTCGTGCCAGTACGACTTGGCCCACCAGCGCGGGGCCGCGAACGCGGCGGATCGCGTGTACGGCAGCTTGGTGCCGGGGTTCTGCAGTACGCCGCCCGCGTCGGTGAGCGTGAACACGCCGACGGGGCTGCGGTTGTCGCCCTCGTGGTGGTCGGTGGTCCAGCCCTTCTTGCCGTTGTGCGCGGGCCAACTGCGGGCGCGGTCCCAGGTGGAGCCGCGCTTCGTGTACAGCACAACCGTCGAGTCGGCGGAGTCCCTGCCGTCCCCGTAGACGGCCACGACCTGGCGGGAGTCGGCGGGGATGCGGCGCTGCAGACGGTCTCCCACGTCGGGGATGCGCGTCGGGTCGACGGCGGCCTGGCGGGTGCGGGATGCCTTGGCTCCGGTGTCCTGCCGTGCGTCACCGGTGTGCGCAGCGCCCGTGCCGCCGCACGCGGACAGGGTTGCCAGGAGGGAGCCGAGGGCCGCCATCGCGACCGTCGCCCGCCGTGCACCGCCCGTCCGCATCGGTCCATGGTCGCATCACGTTCCGGATGATTCCACCAGAGTCCGGACCATCCACCCCAAGTCGGATGAGAGCCGGTTCTGTTCGCCGGCCCGGAAAACCGTTTGCCTCCGACCACGCTGCGACGCGAACCTTGCACGGTTTGTTGCCGCGCTCGCGCGGATCCCTCCACACCTGACACGAGCCACTGGGACGTCATGCAGATTCAAGACCTTCCGTATCCCGACCCCGGTGTGCCGGATGCGCGCTCGGGTCCCCGATTCCTGCGGTGGCTCTTCCGGAATCAGCTGGACGGCCAGTTCAAGTCGCTGGTCTGGGGACTGCTGCACTTCGGGTCCGTCTCCGCCCTGCCGTTCTGTGTCGGCCTCGCCATCCAGGCCGTCGTCGACCACTCGGGCAGGCAACTCGCCCTCGCGGGCGGACTCATGGCGCTGTGCTCCGTCGGCATCGCCGTCGGCGAGACCTTCCTGCACCGCTCCGCCGTCACCAACTGGATCACCGCCGCCGCCCGCGTCCAGCAGCTCCTGGCCCGCAAGGCCGCGCAGCTGGGCTCGGCGCTGACGCGGCGGGTCGCGGCGGGCGAGGTCGTGGCCGTCTCCACCGGTGACGTCGAGAAGATCGGCTGGTTCGTGGAGGCCATCTCCCGGTTCACCGCGGCCGCGGTCACCGTCGTGCTGGTCTGCGTCGGCCTGGTCGTCTACCAGCCGGCGCTCGGTGTCGTCGTGGCCGTCGGCCTGCCCGTGCTGGCGCTGGCGGTGCTGCCGCTGCTGCCGCCGGCGACCCGGCGCGCCGACTTCCAGCGCGAGAAGGCGGGCCGCGCCACCGAGCTGGCCTCGGACACTGTCGCCGGGCTACGCGTACTGCGCGGCATCGGCGGCGAGGATCTCTTCCTCGACCGCTACCGCCGTGCCTCCCAGGAGGTACGCCACGCCGCCGTGCGCAGCGCCCGCATGTGGGCCCTGATCTCCGCGATCCAGGTGCTGCTGCCGGGACTGCTGCTGATCACAGTCGTCTGGTACGGCGTCCATCTGGCCCGCGAGGGCCGGATCACCGTCGGTGAACTGGTCACCGTCTACAGCTCGATCATGATCCTCACCTATCCGCTCAGGCACTTCGAAGAGATCGCGATGGCGTACTCGTTCTCCCGGCCCTCGGCCCGGCGGGCCTCACGCGTGCTGGCGCTGGAGCGGGCCACCGACACCGGCGGATCCCGCGCGGCCGACGTCCCGGCCGGGGACCTGTACGACCCGGCCAGCGGACTGCTCGCGCCGACCGGCCGGTTCACCGCCGTGGTGTGCGGTGACCCGGACGCGGCGGGCCTGCTGGCCGAACGGCTCGGCGGGCACCCCTCCGAGGAGGGCACGTCGGTACTGCTGGGCGGCGTCCCGCTGGACGAACTGCCGCTCGACTCCGCGCGTACGGCCGTCCTCGTCCAGGACAAGGACCCGGTGCTGCTGTCCGGCACGCTGCGCGAGCTGCTCGACGTGCCCAAGTCGGGCGGCGTCGGCGACGAGGAGGCGTTGGCGGCCGCGCAGTGCGAGGACGTCCTCGCCGCTCTGGTCCAGGGGTCGCTCGACACCGAGGACCCGTTGGACGCCCGCATCACGGAACGCGGCCGGTCCCTGTCGGGCGGCCAGCGGCAGCGGCTCGCGCTCGCCCGGTCGCTGGTCACCGACCCCGAGGTGCTCGTCCTGGACGAGCCGACCTCCGCTGTCGACTCACACACCGAGGCGCGGATCGCGGAGGGTCTGCGGAGCCTGCGGAGCGGGCGCACCACCGTGGTGTTCACCTCGTCGCCGCTGCTCCTGGACCGCGCCGACCGGGTCGTGCTCGTACACGAGGGCGAGGTCGCGGCGGTCGGCGTGCACCGCGAGCTGGTGCACAAGGAGCCGAGGTACCGGGCCGTGGTGACGCGCGAGACCGACGAGGAGACCGCCCGGGCCCAGGCGGGTCGTGAGTCCTCTCTGGCCGACGTACTGGACGAACTGGAAGAGATCGAGGAGACCGCATGATCGGCGTGGCGCCACCGGCGTACGACCCGGCGGCCCCGACGACGGCACACACCCTGCCCGTCGGTGCCCCCGCGACCGTACGCGCCTATGTGGCCGAGCTGTTCCGCCGGCACCGGCGTGCCTTCCTGCTCCTGATCACCGTCAACACGGTGTCCGTGATCGCCTCGATGGCGGGCCCGTACCTGCTGGGCGGCCTGGTGGAACGCGTGTCGAGCGGTGCGCGGGAACTCCATCTGGAGCTCACCGCCACACTGTTCGTCGTCGCACTGCTCGTGCAGGCCGTGTTCGTACGGGAGGTGCGGCTGCGCGGGGCGATGCTGGGCGAGCGGATGCTGGCCGATCTGCGCGAGGACTTCCTCGTACGGTCGGTCGGACTGCCGCCCGGGGTCCTGGAGCGGGCCGGCACGGGTGACCTGCTGTCCCGGATCACGACCGACATCGACCGGCTGGCCAACGCGATGCGCGAGGCCGTGCCCCAGCTGGCGATCGGCGTGGTGTGGGTGGTCCTGCTGCTGGGCGGGCTCATGATCACGGCGCCGCCGCTGGCGGCCGCCGTGCTGCTCGCCCTGCCTCTGCTGGTGGTCGGCTGTCGCTGGTACTTCAAGCGGGCGCCGTCCGCCTACCGCTCGGAGACCGCCGGGTACGCAGCCGTGGCCGCCGCGCTCACCGAGACCGTGGACGCCGGGCGCACCGTCGAGGCGCACCGCCTCGGCGACCGCCGCGTCGAGCTGTCAGAGCGGCGGGTCAAGGAGTGGACGGCCTGGGAGCGCTACACGCTCTGGCTGCGATCGGTGCTGTTCCCGATCGTCAACGTCACCCATGTGATGATCCTCGGCTCGGTCCTGATGGTCGGCGGGGTGTTCGTCCTGCAGGGCTGGATCGGGGTCGGTCAGCTGACCACGGGTGCGCTGATCGCGCAGATGCTCGTCGATCCGGTGGGGCTGATCCTGCGCTGGTACGACGAGCTGCAGGTGGCCCAGGTGTCGCTGGCCCGGCTGGTGGGCGTACGGGACATCGAGCCGGACGCCGGGGACGCCGGGCTGGCTCCCGACGGGCGGGACGTGCACGCCGACCGGGTGCACTTCGGCTACCTCGAGGGCGTGGACGTGCTCCGCAAGGTGTCCCTGGAGGTCGCCCCCGGCACCCGGCTGGCGCTGGTCGGCCCGTCCGGCGCGGGCAAGTCCACGCTGGGCCGGCTGCTCGCCGGTATCTACGCGCCCCGGGACGGCCGGATCACCCTCGGCGGTGCGGAACTGTCCCGGATGACCGCGGAGAAGGTCCGCTCCCATGTGGCCCTGGTCAACCAGGAGCACCACGTCTTCGTCGGCTCCCTGCGCGACAACCTCCTGCTGGCCCGCACGGACGCGGTGGACGCGGAGCTGTGGGCGGCGCTGGGCGCGGTCGACGCGGACGGGTGGGCCCGTGCGCTGGACGAGGGCCTGGACACGGAGGTCGGCTCGGGCGGCTTCTCCCTCACTCCGGCCCAGGCCCAGCAGATCGCCCTGGCCCGCCTGGTCCTCGCCGACCCGCACACGCTGGTCCTGGACGAGGCGACGTCCCTCCTCGACCCGCGCGCCGCCCGCCACCTGGAGCGTTCCCTGGCCCGCGTCCTCGACGGCCGCACCGTCGTCGCCATCGCCCACCGCCTCCACACCGCCCACGACGCCGACGTCATCGCCGTCGTCGAGAACGGCAGAATCAGCGAGCTGGGCAGCCACGACGAGCTGGTCGCGGCGGAGGGGGCTTATGCGGCGCTGTGGCGGTCTTGGCATGGGTGACGGGCGCTCCGTGGGGGGCGTGGTTGATTCGGGGGGGGTGGTCGCTCGGTGAGGGCTGCGGTCGGCTCAGTCCGGCCGTGCTGGTGGCCGGGCGGCCGCAGGAGTCGGCGTCTGTTCGGCCGGACAGGGTGTCCACCATCCTTGAGCGTGGCCGGCCGGGCAGGGCCCACCCCCCACTGCCGTCGTACTCGTCGGGCGTGGCCACGGAGGTGTCTTCCCCGGCCCGGACCTGTGGCGTTGCGCTGGGGCGAAAAGGGGTGGAAGGCTGGATAGCGGCACCGGTTCGGGGACACTCGGGAACCATGCGGTTCGCGTGGGGTGCGGCCTGTGCCCCGCGCACCGGTGGCCCGCCGCCCGCGGTGAGCTCGGGCCCGTCCCCATCACCTGGAGGTACCCGTGAACAGCGCCGACGGATGGGGTGACGACGTCTACCAGCCCGACGAATCCGAGGTAAAGGACGACGCGGGGCTGCTCGACGTAGAGGACACCCTGGAGAACGACGGGGTCGGCGACCCGCTCGACCGGGGCTGGTCCCCTCCGGAGAGGCCATGGGCGGTGGAGCACACCGGCGTGACGGCTGCCGAGCGGCACCAGGGCGAGACGCTGGAGCAGCGGCTCGCCGAGGAGCAGCCGGATCTCGCCGTGCCCGACGGTGACGGCATCGGCGACTGCGAGGGCACCGACGGCGAACTCCTCGACAACGAGGTCGGCGCCGTCCGCTCCGGCCGGCTCGTCGCCCCCGACGAAGGGGCGCACGAGGACGAGGAGAGCGCCCTGATCGCCACGGACGTGGGCATCGACGGGGCGGCGGCTTCCGCCGAGGAGGCCGCGATGCACATCGTCGACGATGACGCCCTCTCCGGCTGACCTCACCGCACAACGAGTGGAGCAGGCATGCAGCAGGACAAGCACCCCGACTACCACCAGGTGGTCTTCCGCGACCGCGCCGCCGGTTACGCCTTCCTGACCCGGTCCACCGCGGCCAGCGACCAGACCATCGAGTGGGACGACGGCGAGACCTACCCGGTCGTGGACGTGGAGATCTCCTCGGAGAGCCACCCGTTCTACACCGGCAAGGCCCGGACAGTGGACTCGGAGGGCCGCGTCGCCCAGTTCGAGCGGCGCTATGCCGGCGGGGCGAGTAGTCAGGGCGGCTGACCGAGCTGACCGGAGACCTGCGGCCGCGCGGCTCAGATGACGTTGAGCGCCGCCGCGCAGCCCACTCCCCCGAGCAGCATGAACACCGGCATCAGCACCTTGAGCTCGACCCAGCTGCCCGCCCGGAACCGCATCGCCTTCGGCGGGCCGATCGGGTACCAGCGCTTGCGGCCCACCGGAATCGGCCACAGGATCGGGCAGCCGGAGACCGTCAGCGCGTCCCCGATGTCGTGCACCAGTGCGCCCAGCACGATCGGCAGCCCCAGCCACAGGTACTCCTGGCCCGGCGCCGTGAACAGCCAGTCCGCGCCGTTGCCCGGCTTGTCCAGCACGCCGGCGATGATCCACGAGCTGGTCGCCGCCAGCAGCCAGACCAGGACGTCGGCGCTGGAACCACGGGTCGCACGCCAGAGCAGGCCCTCGATGGCCAGCACCATGTGCACGAACAGGATCGCCAGCACCGCCCAGCGGCCCCCGGTGATCGCCGTCACCGAGGCGCCCGCACCGATCAGGACGGCCCAGAGCCAGGTGTGCGTGAGGGTGCGGTGACCGCCGGAGCGGCGCGGGTCGCCCTGCTTCTTGGTCGCCTTGTAGACGGCGTACGAGAGCTTGTCGACGATCTCGCACAGCCAGCGCGACACCGGTCCGAAGGACCGCGAGATGGTGGCCGCCTTGTGGTCGAGGTCCGGGGCCAGCGCGGCGCCGGCGCAGATCAGCGCGCCGGCCAGGACGACGGGCCAGGGCATCGGCTGCCCGGCCGCTGCCGCCGCCGCTCCGACGCCGAGCCAGGCGGCGCCGCCCGACAGTGAGTGTGCTGGTCCCATCATGGCCGTTGCCCGCCCCATTCCTCGTGCGCCGCTGTCCAGTTGACCGGGTGCGCTGACGTTCCGTCGGCGACACAGCGTAGCGTCCGCGATCTTCACACCCGCATCCGATTCCCCTGTAGGGGAGGAGGGCAGGCAAGATGGGTGGGTGACCCTCATCGACCAGCTCCCGCCGACCGCCGACCCCGACGCCCTCTACGAAGCCTTCGAGGCGTGGGCCGAGGAGCGTGGTCTCACGCTCTACCCCCACCAGGAGGAGGCGCTGATCGAGGTGGTCTCCGGTGCGAACGTGATCGTGTCGACGCCCACCGGGTCCGGCAAGAGCATGATCGCCGCCGGCGCCCACTTCGCCGCGCTGGCCCGGGACGAGGTCACCTTCTACACCGCTCCGATCAAGGCGCTGGTCTCGGAGAAGTTCTTCGAGCTGTGCAAGATCTTCGGCACCGAGAACGTCGGCATGCTGACCGGCGACGCGTCCGTCAACGCCGACGCCCCGGTGATCTGCTGCACCGCCGAGGTGCTCGCGTCGATCGCGCTGCGCGACGGCAAGGACGCGGACGTCGGCCAGGTCGTCATGGACGAGTTCCACTTCTACGCGGAGGCGGACCGCGGCTGGGCCTGGCAGATCCCGATCCTGGAGCTGCCCGGGGCGCAGTTCATCCTGATGTCGGCGACGCTCGGCGACGTCTCGATGTTCGAGAAGGACCTCACCCGGCGCACCGGCCGGCCGACGGCGGTGGTCCGCTCTGCGATCCGTCCCGTGCCGCTCTCCTACGAGTACAAGCTCACCCCGCTCACCGAGACGCTGACCGAGCTGCTGGACACCAAGCAGGCGCCGGTCTACATCGTGCACTTCACGCAGGCGCAGGCCGTGGAGCGGGCGCAGGCGCTGATGAGCATCAACATGTGCACGCGTGAGGAGAAGGACCAGATCGCCGAGCTGATCGGCAACTTCCGCTTCACCACCAAGTTCGGCCGCAATCTCTCCCGTTACGTGCGGCACGGCATCGGTGTCCATCACGCCGGCATGCTGCCCAAGTACCGGCGCCTGGTGGAGAAGCTCGCGCAGGCCGGCCTGCTGAAGGTCATCTGCGGCACGGACACGCTCGGCGTGGGCGTCAACGTCCCCATCCGCACGGTGCTGTTCACCGCCCTCGCCAAGTACGACGGCAACCGTGTCCGCACGCTGCGCGCCCGTGAGTTCCACCAGATCGCCGGACGCGCGGGGCGGGCGGGGTTCGACACGGCGGGCTTCGTCGTCGCGCAGGCCCCCGAGCACGTCATCGAGAACGAGAAGGCGCTGTCCAAGGCGGGCGACGACCCGAAGAAGCGGCGGAAGGTGGTCCGCAAGAAGGCGCCCGAGGGCTTCGTCGGGTGGACGGACAACACCTTCGAGAAGCTCATCGGCTCCGACCCGGAGCCGCTGACGTCCCGCTTCCGGGTCACGCACACGATGCTGCTGTCGGTGATCGCCCGGCCCGGCAACGCC
This sequence comes from Streptomyces dysideae, assembly GCF_001514305.1. Classification (GTDB taxonomy): domain Bacteria; phylum Actinomycetota; class Actinomycetes; order Streptomycetales; family Streptomycetaceae; genus Streptomyces; species Streptomyces dysideae. Next base: position 41,200 of record NZ_KQ949085.1, on the reverse strand, counting down.
TTCGAGGCGATGCGGCACCTGCTGGAGGACAACCACGAGCCGCGCAAGCAGCAGTTGCGGCACATCCGGCGCGCGATCGCCATCTACCGCTCGCTGCTGGACGGCGGCATCGTCGAGAAGCTCGACGAGCCGGACTCCGAGGGCCGCATCGTCCGCCTCACCGTCGACCTGCAACAGGACTTCGCGCTCAACCAGCCGCTGTCGACCTTCGCGCTGGCTGCGTTCGAGCTCCTGGACCCCGAGTCGCCGTCCTACGCCCTGGACATGGTGTCCGTCGTCGAGTCCACGCTGGACGACCCGCGGCAGATCCTGGCCGCCCAGCTGAACAAGGCGAAGGGCGAGGCCGTGGCCGCGATGAAGGCGGACGGCGTCGAGTACGAGGAGCGCATGGAGCGCCTCCAGGACATCTCGTACCCGAAGCCCCTGGAGGAGCTGCTCTTCCACGCGTACAACACGTACCGCAAGAGCCACCCCTGGGTCGGTGACCATCCACTGTCGCCGAAGTCGGTCATCCGTGACATGTACGAACGCGCCATGTCCTTCACGGAGTTGGTGTCCCACTACGAGCTGGCCCGCACCGAGGGCATCGTGCTGCGCTACCTCGCCAGCGCCTACAAGGCCCTCGACCACACCGTCCCGGACGACCTCAAGTCCGAGGACCTCCAGGACCTGATCGAGTGGCTCGGCGAGATGGTGCGCCAGGTCGACTCGAGCCTGCTGGACGAGTGGGAGCAGCTCGCCAACCCGGAGGAGATGACCGCCGAGGAGGCCCAGGAGAAGGCCGACGAGGTCAAGCCGGTCACCGCCAACGCGCGCGCCTTCCGCGTCCTGGTCCGCAACGCGATGTTCCGCCGCGTCGAGCTCGCCGCCCTCGACCAGGTGGCGGAGCTGGGCGAGCTGGACGCCGAGTCCGGCTGGGACGCCGATGCCTGGGGCGAGGCGATGGACAAGTACTGGGACGAGTACGACGACCTCGGCACCGGCCCCGACGCCCGTGGGCCCAAGCTGCTGGTGATCGAGGAGGAGCCGGCCAACGGCCTGTGGCGCGTCCGCCAGATCTTCGACGACCCGAACGACGATCACGACTGGGGCATCAGCGCCGAGGTCGACCTCACCGCCTCGGACGCGGAGGGCCGCGCGGTCGTCCGGGTCACCGACGTCGGCCAGCTGTGAGCACAGGAGAATCCCGCCCATGACGACGAACCCGGCCGAGAGGCTCGTCGACCTGCTCGACCTGGAGCAGATCGAGGTCAACATCTTCCGCGGCCGCAGCCCGCAGGAGTCCCTGCAGCGGGTCTTCGGCGGCCAGGTGGCCGGCCAGGCCCTGGTCGCCGCCGCGCGCACCACGGACGGCGACCGTCCGGTGCACTCGCTGCACGCGTACTTCCTGCGCCCGGGCCGGCCGGGCGTGCCGATCGTGTACCAGGTCGAACGAGTGCGGGACGGCAGGTCGTTCACGACCCGCCGGGTCACCGCCGTGCAGCAGGGCCGCACGATCTTCAATCTCACCGCCTCCTTCCACAAGCCTGAGCAGGGGAGCTTCGAGCACCAGCTGCCGCCGGCCCGCAAGGTCCCGGACCCGGAGTCCCTGCCCACGGTCACGCAGGAGATCCGGGAGCATCTGGGCACGCTGCCCGAACAGTTGGAGCGGATGGCGCGCCGTCAGCCCTTCGACATCCGCTATGTGGACCGGCTGCGCTGGAGTGCCGAGGACGTCAAGGGCGGCGAGCCGCGCAGCGCGGTGTGGATGCGCGCGGTCGGACCACTCGGCGACGACCCGGTCGTGCACACCTGCGCGCTGACCTACGCCAGCGACATGACCCTCCTGGATGCCGTCCGCATCCCGGTCGAGCCCCTGTGGGGTCCGCGGAGTTTCGATATCGCGTCGCTGGACCACGCCATGTGGTTCCACCGGCCGTTCCGCGCGGACGAGTGGTTCCTGTACGACCAGGAGTCGCCGATCGCGACGGGCGGCCGGGGTCTGGCCCGGGGGCGGATCTACGACCTGGAGGGACGCCTGCTGGTGTCCGTCGTCCAGGAGGGGCTGTTCCGGGCGCTGTAGGTCAGGTGCCTCTGCGGCGCAGCCAGCCGAGCAGCCCGCGGGCCGACTCCGGCTCCTCGGGCGGAGGCGATGCCTGTCGTACGGCGCTGGGGACGGCGTTCGCCGTGGGGCGCGGCGCGGGCCGCTGCTCGCATGCCTCCCCCAGGGCTTCGCTCAGGTGGGCCCGCAGCAGGGCGATCTCGTCCGGGTCGTCCGCCGTCATGAGGTTCTCGGCGATGTGCGCGGCGGGCGAGCCCGGCGCTCCGTGGGCCGGCGGTCCGGGCCGGAAGCGGTTCAGGTGGGAGCGTTCGTAGGGGTCGGGGACGATCTCCGCGATGTGGACGGGGTCGAGGAAGGCGGCCAGTGCCCCGGCGCGCTCCCAGGGGTCACCGGCCAGCCGTACCAGGAATGTCAGGTGGCGTGCGCGCCAGGTGCGCGGGCGCAGGTCCACGCCCGCGTCCAGCATGCCGCGCAGGCCGTCGGGCATGCGACGGGCGTTCAGCAGCGGCCCGTTCTTCTCGTCGGCCGCGAACTGCCGTAGGTCGTCGGCGAGATACAGCCAGACCACGGCTCGATAGCGGTTGAGGTAGAAACGCACCGGCGTTACCAGGCCCAGGCGTGCGAGCCGGGTGAACCGGCCGGCGGACACGTCCATGAGGGCCGCGCCCTCGGTGGTGCCCACGACCCTCACCCGGCCCCGCAGTGATTCGGGGAAGCCGTCCGCCGCGCGCATCCGGTCGAGTTCGGAGCGGGTGATGCGGCGGCCCCCGCCTCCTTCATCGGGCACCGTCCGGATGTGTCCGAGATGTACGGCGAGCTCGAACTCGCCTCGCTTGAGCCCCAGTTCGCGGGCGGCGCGGCTCGGCGCGCAGGAGAGGCGGTGGGGTGGGGTGATGGTGTCGCCTGACATGGTCGGTCTCCCCCGTGGAGTCGGTGGCTCACGCTGTGTGCACTCGCCGTGACAAAAACGGTAGCCGGTCCGGCGTATCTCGTGGCGAGCCTGTGGATAACTCCATGGGGGAACGAGGAATCAGCAGGTCAGCGGTCTGCCGCAGAAGTCCGCTCGGGTCGCCGGGCGTCCACGCGGAGGTGCTCGCCGACGCGGTTGACGAGCAGGGTCATCTCGTAGGCGATCTGACCGATGTCCGCCTCCGCGCCGCTGAGCACGCACAGGCAGCTGCCGGTGCCCGCCGCGGTGACGAAGAGCACCGCGTCGTCGAACTCGATCATCGTCTGACGTACTCCGCCCGCGCCGAAGTGCCGTCCCGAGCCCTTGGCCAGGCTGTGCAGTCCGGACGAGACGGCGGCGAGATGCTCGGCGTCCTCGCGCCTCAGTCCCGTGCTCGCCCCGGCCACCAGCCCGTCGTTGGACAGGACCAGGGCGTGGCGCACGTGTTCGACGCGCTCCGTCAGGTCGTCCAGCAGCCAGCCAAGTCCCTCGTTCTGCGCCATGATCCGTCTCCCCGTGTAGACGTCTCCCCCGGCCGGAGGATCTCCTTGGTCAGCCTTGCCGACGAACCGGCCCGCGGGCAAGGAGGATTGAGGCATGGCGCAGAAGATGACCGACACGGAATGCCGCGCGTTCGTCTGTGAAGGGGCGCAATCTGACCCGTGCGGGTACATGGGCGAGGAGCGCGCCCAGGAGTTCGGCGCCCGTAACGGCGTCCTGGGCGAACTTCTCGTCCGCGTCACGATCGACAGGATCCTGGCGGACAGAAACGTGGTGGACTGAGACCGCGACAGCCCGTCGGATCAGCCCACCGAGTCCAGCAGCCGGGCCGTGTGCATCCGCCCGGCGTACTCGACGAGCCGGATCAGCACCTCCTTGCCCGAGTCGCGGTCCCGGGCGTCGCAGAGCACCACCGGCGTCCCCTGGTCGAGGTCGAGGGCGCGTGAGACGTCCTGGGCGCCGTACGACCGTGCGCCCGCGAAGCAGTTGACGGCCACCACGAACGGGATGTGCCGGTGCTCGAAATAGTCCACCGCCGGGAAGCAGTCCTCCAGGCGCCGGGTGTCGGCGAGGACCACCGCGCCGAGGGCGCCCTGGGACAGTTCGTCCCACAGGAACCAGAAGCGGTCCTGGCCCGGCGTGCCGAAGAGGTAGAGCGACAGACCGGACCGGATGGTGATACGTCCGAAGTCCATGGCGACGGTCGTGGTGACCTTCTGGTCCACGCCACCGGTGTCGTCCACCAACTGGCCGGCTTCGCTGAGCAGTTCCTCGGTGCGTAGCGGCTTGATCTCGCTGACCGCGCCCACCAGGGTGGTCTTGCCCACGCCGAATCCGCCGGCGACCAGGATCTTCAGCGCCAGGGCGGCCGTCTCGCCCTGGGCGTCGGAGTGCTCGGAGACCATCGATCACTTCTCTCGGGAGTGCCAACAACGGTCGACGTCGGTGCGTGTGTGCGAAGTCAGCATCATGACAACTGCGGCTCCGTTCCGAAGGATTGGACCACTTTTGCCCGTATGGGACCGGGTGGTTCTGAACTTTCATCTACAGCGCCCGCAACCCTTCGATCACCTCGCGCAGAATCCGTTCGTCGGGAAGCTGAGCGGGGGGCACCGGACGACTGACGGTGACGCAGCCGAGTTCCAGGAGGTCGCCGAGGAGCACCCTGACGACGCCCACCGGCAGGTCGGCGCCCGCGGCGAGTTCCGCGACCGACTGGGTCTCGGTGCGGCAGAGTTCGATGAGGGCGCGGTGTTCCGGCCCGAGCGCCGTTTGGTCGTCGACGCCGGGCGCGCCCGCGTCGAGCGTGACGAGGGCGATCAGGTCGAAGCGCACCCCGGTGGGGCCGGGTTTGGTGCGTCCGCCCGTCATGGCGTAAGGGCGGACGAGGGGCCCGGCCTCGTAGTCGTACCACTGGCTGCCCTGCTCGCGCGGGGCGCCCGTCAGGTCCTCGGTCATGTGTGCGGACCGCCCTCCCGCCTCATCCCGCGGCGGGCGGCTGCGCCGCGACGCGCGGCGGCGTGTAGAGGTGTTCGCCGACACGTTTGACCAGCCGTGCCATCTCGTACGCCACCAGGCCGATGTCGGCGGTCACCGCCGTCAGGAGAGCGAGGCAGGAGCCGTCGCCCGCGGCGGCCACGAACAGGAAGGCGTCGTCCATCTCCACCATCGTCTGGCGCACACCGCCGGCGCCGAAGTGCCGGCCCGCCCCCTTGGCCAGGCTGTGGAATCCGGAGGAGACGGCGGCGAGGTGTTCCGCGTCCTCGCGGCTGAGGTCGGTCGACGCCCCCACGGCCAGGCCGTCGTTGGACAGCACCACGGCGTGCCGTACCTCGCTGACGCGCAGTACCAAGTCGTCCAGCAGCCAGTCGAGTTCGCCGGACCGCTGGGCGGCCCTCATGCTCGGATCCTGGATCATGCGGGGTCTCCTTCGCTGCTGTCTCTGCGCGCTGTGGAATCCGGGCCGGCGGGGCGGCCGGGCTGCCTGCCGCCGCCGCGTGCCCAGCCGTCGCGGTACGCCGCCATGCGGTCGCGGACGAGTTCGGGGGTGCGCTGGTCGTCGGCCCGGGGGTCGGGCGGCTGCGCCGGTTCCTCGGGGCGCCCCTCGCGCAGCTGGGGGGCCAGATTCGCCTGCCGTACGCGGCGCGGGAGGTCGTCGGAGGCTTCGGAGTCTTCCGGGGGGCGGTGCAGTCGCAAGGTCGTGACTCCCGGGGGTGGGGTCTCTGGCGCGGCCTCCGCCGACGCCGGTACGGGGGCCACGAGTGCGGGCCGGTCAGCCGCCGCGTGGACGGACTCCTGGTGCCGGTCGGCGGCGGGTACGCGCGCGTACTCGCGCTCCATGGGCCGTTCCGCTTCGGCCGATCTGCTGGGGGAACGTTCCGTCGCGCCGCCGTGCAGCAGGGCGATGGGCAGCAGGACGACGGCGGTGGTACCGCCGTAGGGCGAGGTACGCAGGTGGACCTTGATGCCGTGCCGGGCGGCGAGCCTGCTGACCACGAAGAGGCCGAGCCGGTCGCTGTCGAACAGGTCGAGCGCCTCGGACTGCTCGATGCGCCGGTTGGCCTCGGCGAGGGTTTCCTTGCCCATGCCCAGGCCGCGGTCCTCCACCTCGACGGCGTAGCCGTTGCCGACGGGTTCGCCGGTGATGCGCACGCGTGTGTGGGGCGGCGAGAACTGGGCGGCGTTCTCGACGATCTCGGCCAGCAGGTGGGTGAGGTCGGCGACGGCCGCGCCGATGACAGACGCCTCGGGCAGCTGACGTACCTCCACGCGCGCGTAGTCCTCGACTTCGGAGACGGCCGCGCGGACCACGTTCGTCAGCGAGACCGGCATCCGCCAGGCCCGGCCGGGGGCCGCTCCGGAGAGGATGATCAGACTCTCCGCGTGCCGCCGCATACGGGTGGTGAGGTGGTCGAGCCGGAAGAGGTCGCTGAGTTCGTTCGGGTCGTCGGAACGCCTCTCCATGCTGTCCAGAAGGCTGAGCTGGCGATGGACCAGGACCTGGCTGCGGCGGGCGAGGTTGACGAAGACGCCGGAGATGCCGCTGGCGAGTTCGGCGCGTTCCACGGCGGCGCGCAGGGCGGCGCGGTGCACGGTGCCCAGGGCCTCGGCGACCTGCCCGGTCTCGTCATCGGCGGGCGGTCCCGGAGGGGCCTCGGCCCGGATGTCGATCTCGTCTCCGGCGCGCAGTCTCCGCATGGCTTCGGGGAGTTTGCGCCGGGCGATCTCCAGGGCGCCGTTGCGCAGGCTCACCAGCTCGACGACGAGGCCGCGTCCGATGCGTACGGAGATGACGAGTGAGGCGGCCACGGCGACGAGGCCGAGGAGCACGGCGGCACCGGCCGGGGTGAGCAGACCGCGGGTGAACGGGTCGGCCCGGTCCGCGACTCCGCTTCCCGCGTCCTGCTCGATGGCCCGCATGCCGTCCTGCACGCGTGCGTGTGCCTTGCCCCAGACGGCTTCCGGTGCCGCGCCGATGGCACGGACGCCCGGCGCGGTGGCGAGGACCTCGTCCTCGACGGCACCGACCGTCTCGTAGGCGCTGCCGGCGGTGAGGTGCTGCCAGGCGGCACGGTCGGGGCCGCGCAGGTCGGCCACGGCGGACTCGGTGAGGGCGCGCCGTGTGGCGACGGCGCCGGTGAACAGCCGCAGCCGCTCGCCGTCGAGCCGGCCTGCCGGCCGTGCGCCGGCCAGCACCGCGTCCTCCCGCGCCAACGCCTCGCCCGCGCGGGCGAATTCGAGCAGCACGCGCGCGTCGGAGCCGAGGTCGGCGTCCTGGATGCCGGTGAGCGCGCCGCCCACTCCGAAGGCCGTCGCGATGGTCTTCGTGTACCGCCCGTACGTCTCGTCCCAGCCGACGCGGCGGTCGAGCACCGCCGTCCGCAGGGACTTCAGCTCCTCTGCGCCGGTGACGACCGCCTCAAGACGCCCGGCCACTCCGGCGGGCAGTTCCTCGCTGTCGGCGACGGTGTTGCTGTCGCCGAGGCGCAGTTTCGCCACGACCTCGTCCGTGCGTGCCGAGAGGCTCCTGTAGTCACCGCTCCGTTCGGCGGACGGGCCGGTCGCGTAACTCACCGCAGCCGTGCGCTCGGCCTGGAGGGCGGCGACCGCGTCCCCGACGGGGGCCCGGATCGCGGAGTCGACACGCTGCAGCTGGCGCAGCCTGGCGACGTCCTGTGCGGTGCTGACGGTGGCGTACGCCCACAGGGCCAGCAGCGAGACGACCGGCACCATCAGCAGGCAGACGATCTTGGCTCGGACGGTACGCGGGCGTATGTGCCAGCGCTCAGCGCGCGCGGGTGGGTCGTCCGGCGTCACGCCCGAAGGCTCCTCCCGGCCTTCGTCGGCCGGTGGTCCGGCGTGCGCGCGGCGGCCGCGCACGGGGGGCGGGGGCGGCGTCTCGGCGCCGGATGCGGTGGTCCTACGGGGTGTACGCATGGCCTCCTCGCTCGGATGGGGTTCGGGGGCGTGCCGGCCGGGCCGTCACCGGCAGGGCGCGCCGCTAGCGGGCGGCGCTCTCGACCGGCCGCTGGGCCGAGGCGGATGCCTCGCGCTCCCCCGTCGTCGGCGACAGCGCGACGAAGGCCGAGGTCAGGAACAGATAGGACCCGAGGCCGACGGCGAGGGGGAAGATGAACTGCATCGCCGTGGCCCCGGGCAGGATGCCGCCGGAGGGCGTGACGTCCACGCTGACCGCGAGCATCCCGGTGTAGTGCATGCTGCTCACCGCCGCGCCCATGATCAGGGAGGCGATGGTGACGGCGACGGGTGACTTGATGTTGAGGGCCGCCCACAGGGCCGCCGTCGCCGCGACGACGGCGATCAGGACGGAGAGCCCGACGAGGGCGGGGTCGTAGCCGACGTCGCCGTGCAGCCGAACCGCCGCCATGCCGAGGTAGTGCATGCTCGCGACGCCGAGCCCGGTGGTCAGCCCGCCGAGGAAGAGCGCGCGGGTGCGGTCGCGGCCGTAGCCGACGGCGAAGACGCCGGCGCAGACGACGATCATGGCGACGAGGAGGCTCACAATGGTGAGCGGTACGTCGTAGCGGATGTCGGTGCCGCTGACGCTGAAGCCCAGCATGGCCACGAAGTGCATGGTCCAGATGCCGGTGCCGATGGCCGAGGCCGCGGTGATGAGCCAGTTGCGGCGCGACCGTCCGGTGGCGCCGAGCGCGCGGACGGTGCAGCGCAGCCCCAGCGCGGCGCCTATGCAGGCCATCACGTACGACAGCACGGGTGTCAGCCAGCCGAGGGCGGCGTGGTCCAGGTGTCCCATGGCCCCGGGACGCTAGTCGGGGCACGGGCGCACCAGGGGGGCGCATTTCGAAAGGTGCTGGAATATGACGTGGAAATGCACCGGAACGATCGCGTCACGCTCGAACGTGTGCACAGCGGCGTCATCCCTGACGGTGAGGAATCATGCGGAACATGAGCGACGACCACACACGTGTCCAGGAGTTCTTCACCGCCCGCGCGGCCGACTGGGACAGCCGGTTCCCGGACGACGGCCCCGCCTACGGGGCCGCGGTCGCCGACCTCGGGCTGCGCGAGGGCGACCGCGTGCTCGACGCGGGGTGCGGAACCGGGCGTGCCCTGACGCCGCTGCGCGCCGCCGTGGGGCCCTCGGGAGTGGTCGTGGGGGCCGATCTGACCCTGGCCATGCTGCAGGCCGCCGTACGGGCCGGACGTGACCGTTTCGGGCGGTTGCTGCTCGCCGACGTGGCCGCGCTGCCGCTGCGCTCGGAGTCGCTCGACGCCGTGTTCGGAGCCGGCCTGATCGCCCATCTGCCCCATCCGGGCGAGAATCTGCGGGAGTTGGCGCGCGTGGTGCGCCCCGGCGGCAGGCTGGCGCTGTTCCACCCGATCGGCAGGGCGGCGCTCGCGGCACGCCAGGGCCGTCGCATCACCCCGGAGGACCTGCGTGCGGAGCCCAACCTCCGTCTGTTGCTGACCGGTTCCGGATGGCGCATGACGTCGTACGTCGACGAGGACGACCGGTTCCTGGCGCTGGCCGTACGGGAGAGCTGACGCGTCACTCGGCCGTCGGCGGGTTCACCTGCCGTACGGGGCAGCCCCGTACGCCGGGCACCGGGCGCGTGCCCAGTTCGTCGAGCCGGTAGCCGTCCGGGTAGCCCTTGATCTCCCAGTTCTGGCGCGCGTAGTGGGGCGTGCGCCGCGGCGGCAGCAGACGGACGGCGCGGCCACGCGCGCGTACCATGCGGCGCACGAGCGCGCGGGTGGCGGAGTTCGGAGGCGGGTAGCGGAAGGCGCGCAGAAGGTGTTCGTCGAGCAGGGCGAGCGTCGAGGTGCGCAGGAGGGGCGCGAGCGGGCGCGGGTACCAGGAGGCCATCAGGTCGAGCGTGGCGTCCGAGACGCGCCGGGCGCCCTCGTCCCAGCCGAAGTGGGCCTCCTCGTAGGCGTCGAGGAAGTCCTCGAACTCCTCGTAGGACTCGGGGATGTCCTTGATGCCCATGTGCCGGCCCAGGGTGCGGTAGTGGACGGCGCAGGCGACGGTCTCGTGGCGTGACAGCCTGCGCCAGCCGTAGGCGTCGATCCACCGCTTGGGCATCACGACGAACGTGCACAGCACGTACCGCATGTCGTCGTTCGCGATGTCGTAGCCGCGGTGCATCTGGTTGATGCGGCGGACGGCCGTACGGCCCTCTTCGCTGTCGAAGCCGTGTTCCACGACGGCGTCCAGGAGCAGTGCCGTGTCGTCGTAGCGTTTCTGCGCCCGGTGCGTGAGTTCCGCCGTCTCGGCGAGCAACCGGCCGATGGCGGGCACGGCGTACGTGCGGTAGAGCGCCAGCTCCAGGGCGCGGGCGAAATCCCAGGGAAACTCGTACGCGGCGGTGAGCCGGTAGATCTCCGAAGCGTCCCGGAACGGGTCCATCCGCCGGATCTGTTCGAGCCGTTCGAAACGCTTCACCGTGTTGTCCCTCTTCTGCCGCCGAAGCTCCAACTCTACGTTGAGTAGCAGTAGATGAACGTTCAGCGAGATACACTCAGGGGGAAGGCGGTCAGTATGTGGGGCAGGGTCCGCAGGTCCGGTGCCAGATTTCTCCACGCCATGCGCGCGGAGCCGAACACCAGCCGGGACCGGCGCACACACAATCTCTTCGAGGCCGCCGCCGTGTACGTCTCGGCGTGCGCGGAGGACGACCAGGAGCGGATCGACGAGGCGGCGGGCTGGGTGTCGCCGGAGGCACTGTCGTTCGGGGTGAGCGAGCTGGCGTGCCGGGCCGTCATCGCGCTCGCACGGGAGCGCGACGAGTCGCCCGGGACCGTCGCCCGGGACCTGCTGGGCCTCCCGGCGTCCTGACGCGTCGGGCGCCGAGCGGTCGATTCGCCCCGTCCGGTCGGAAGACTGCAGTTCCGGGTGCGCCTGGGAGTCGTGACAAGCGGCTTCCGGTCGCACTAGGGTGCGCGCCGTGGACGAACCGATGGGGAGGCTGGGATGGCCGGGACGGACGAGGACGCCGTCGCCGCCGAGGACGACGCGCTCTACGTGCTCACGGCGGTGCTGCTGACGCCGGCGAAGTTCCCGAGCGTGCTGGGCGACGACTATCCGGAGGCCTGCGCGGCGCTCGGCCTCGCGCCGCTCTCCGACGGATACGGCCTGGTGATCGGCCAGGACGGCGAGGGCGCCCGGTGGACGGTCGTCATCGACGACGTCTCCCTGGTCGCCGTCGCCATCGCGTCCTGGGACTGCGGCATGGAGTACGACCTGTCACCCGACGAACGTACGGTCGTGGCCGCACTGCCGGGCTGGCCCCTCGCGGTGGCCGTCGCGGCTCCCGGCGTGCCCGCGCCGCACGATCCCGGCCCCGAGGTCGTGGAGGGCCCGCCACTGGCGCCGCCGGACACCACCGTCTGGGGGCCGGCCCAGCGACGCCTGGGCGCGGACGAGATCGCCCTCCAGTGGGCGCTGTGGCGGGACCAGATCGACGACGCGGACTTCGCGACGCCCGGCGGCGCCACCGAGACCTCCGAGGGCACTGATGAGGTCCCCGAGGGCATGGACACGGCCGAGGAGGGCGAGAAGGCTGAGCCCAAGGGTGGCCACAGCGGCATCCGCCGTGTCCTCGCGGAGGCACGCGCGTACGTGGAGACCCCGCCGCCCCTTGGCCGGGTCCGGTCGTCGTTCGCCTCCGGCGACGCGCGTACGCTGCGCGCCGACGGTCCCGGCTGGTCCCTCGTCGCCAGGACCGACGACATCGCGTTCGTCCTGCTCGACGAGGAGCCCGGCGAGGTCCTGCCGGTGGGCCGGGGACCGGAGCTGCCGGGTCTTCTGGAGGCGCTCGACAAGATGGCCGTACGGCCCAGTTGAGCCGTAGGCCGCCGGCGCGTGGTGCTCGCTCCGGCCGCCTGGCAGCACACCGGCGCAGAAGCCCTTGCCGGTGGTGTTCCTCGTGGCGGCCGCAGGACGGACAGGGCACCCCCGGCCAGATGCTCGCGCGGGGATGCGCCTGTCCGGCGGTGCTCAGCGCCCGATTTCCTTGCGCGTCGCGCGGCGCAGCCTGCGCCGCTGTGACGGGTCGAGCGTGAGGTACGCGGCGGCCGGGACTCCCAGGATTATCAGGAGCGCGGCCCACCAGGGCAGCCAGATCAACAGCAGGATCCCGGCCGCCACACCTCCTGCGGCGATCTTCGCGTTCTTCGACATGTGCGTCGCCTCCTTCGCGGCCACTGCCGCTCTCTGTCCTGAAAACGGGCCCGCGCTTCCAGCGGTTCCGGACCCCGACCCTGAGACGACCCTGAGGTGCGACCCCTACTGGCCCCGTGGATCCCGGGGACGTGCCCGTTCTCCACGTAGGGGGCATACCCAGCCCGACTGCGGAGTGACCCAGGTCACGGCTCAGAGATGAGGGGTGGGTCATCGGAGTGCTGTACCCTCGGCGACTCCGAGCAAAGTAGTCAAATTTGAGGAGTGTACCCCGGCTGTGCAGAGGCTTCCCGCGGTAACACCGTCAGAGATCTCCGAACTGGCCCGGTGCAGTGCTGTCTTCGTCCCCGGTGATCCCGCCCGCACGGGCGGCGTCGCCTTCTGGCGGACCGATGGCGGCGCCGTCCCGGTCGTCGCGTCGGGGTCCGTCGAGGAGCTGGCCGTCGTCGTGCCCGGCGTCGACGGGGTCGAGCTGGTGACCGTGCCCGCCGTGGTGCTGCCCGTGCGTGCGGCCCTGGCGGTGCTCACGCGTGTGCGTGCCGCCGCGGAAGGACACCGGGGGTCCGTGTTCTGGGGCGCTGCCGCCGTGCTGGCCCTGCAGCTCCTGGCGCGTGGGCTGCTGCTGCCCGGCCTGTCGCCGGGTGAGCACGATGCCTGGCGTGCCGGTCCGCTGCGCCCGGAGGACGTCGAGCGCATCGGCCGGCTCGCCGCCGCGATGCCGCCCGAGGCTCATGCCGTGCCCCTGGAGGACGCCCGGCCGCCGCGGCTGCCCGACCCCGAGTGGCTGCTGCGCGCCTTCCTGGACGCGGTCGCCGACGCACTGCCCCGCTCCCCCGCGGCCCGGCTTGTGACGGGCGGGCCCGCCTACGCGGCGCAGGAGCCGCAGCATCTGCCCGAGCAGCGCGCGTGGGCCGCCGATGTCGCCGCCGGTCAGGACGCGGGCGTACGGCTCTCGCTGCGGATCGAGGTCCCCGGCCTCGCCGCAGCCACGGGGGACGACACCGCACTGGCGTTCCGGGCGGTGCTCCAGGTCCACAGCGTGAGTGATCCGGCGCTGGTCGCGGACGCCGCCGACGTGTGGGCCGGCTCCGGCGACTTCGGCCCGCGCGCGCGGATGGACGCCCTGCTGGCGCTCCGCCGGGCCGCCCGGGCCTGGACTCCGCTCGCGCCCCTGCTGTCGACAGCCGTTCCCGATGCCGTCGAACTCGCCGACGAGGAGGTCACCGATCTCCTCGGGGAGGGCGCCCGGGTCCTCGCCGGCGTCGGAGTCGATGTGCACTGGCCGAGGGAACTGGCCCGCAAGCTGACGGCCCGCGCGGTGGTCGGCCCGCCGGACGAGGAGTCGGCGCCGGGCAGGCTCGCGTCGGACACGCCGTCGTTCCTGTCGGCCGACGCGCTGCTGGCGTTCAACTGGCGGTTCGCGCTGGGTGACCAGCGGCTCACCCGCGAGGAACTGGACCGGCTCGCCGAGGCCGGCCGACCCGTCGTGCGGCTGCGCGACCAGTGGGTCCTGATCAACCCTCAGGAGGTGCGCCGCGCCCGCGCGCAGCAGGACCGCAAGGTGACACCCATCGACGCGCTCAGCGCCACTCTGACGGGCACCACCGAGATCGACGGCCGCAGGGTCGACGTCCATCCCACGGGGTGGCTGGCGGCGCTGCGGGAGCGGCTCGCGGACCCGGAGGCGCAGGAGCCGGTCGGTCAGCCCGCCGCGCTCGCGGCCACGCTGCGGGACTACCAGCGCCGGGGTCTGAACTGGCTGGCCCGGATGACGTCCCTGGGCCTGGGCTGCTGTCTGGCCGACGACATGGGGCTCGGCAAGACGATCACGCTGATCGCGCTGCATCTGCACCGGCAGTCCGACGCCTCGTCCGCGGGTCCCACCCTTGTGGTGTGTCCGACGTCGCTGATGGGTAACTGGCAGCGCGAGGTCGAGAGGTTCGCGCCCGGCACGCGCGTGCGGCGCTTCCACGGGTCACGGCGGAGTCTGGACGCCGTGGCCGACGGGGAGTTCGTGCTCACCACGTACGGCACGATGCGGCTGGACGCGCGCCGGCTCGCGGAGGTGCCGTGGGGCATGGTCGTGGCGGACGAGGCCCAGCACGTGAAGAACCCGTACTCGGCGACCGCGCGGGAGCTGCGCTCCATCGGGGCACGCGCACGCGTGGCGCTCACCGGCACCCCGGTGGAGAACAACCTGTCGGAGCTGTGGGCGATCCTCGACTGGACGACCCCGGGGTTGCTGGGCCGGCTCGGCACCTTCCGCACGCGCTACGCACAGGCCGTGGAAAACGGCCAGGATCCGGCCGCCGCGGAGCGCCTGGCCCGGCTCGTGCGGCCCTTCCTGCTGCGTCGCCGCAAGTCGGATCCCGGGATCGCACCGGAGCTGCCGCCGAAGACCGAGACCGACCGGGCCGTGTCCCTCACCAAGGAACAGGCGGGCCTGTACGAGGCCGTGGTGCGCGAGACGCTCGCGGAGATCTCCGGCGCCGACAGCATGGCGCGGCGCGGTCTGATCGTGAAGCTGCTGACGGGCCTGAAGCAGATCTGCAACCACCCGGCGCAGTTCCTCAAGGAGGAGCGCCCGAGGATCGACGGGCGCTCCGGGAAGCTGGAGCTCCTGGACGAACTCCTGGACACCATCCTCTCCGAGGGGGCGAGCGTTCTGGTCTTCACGCAGTACGTGCGGATGGCCCGTCTCATCGAGCAGCACCTGGCCGCCCGCGGCGTGCCCAGCCAGTTCCTGCACGGCGGGACACCCGTCGCCGCGCGCGAGACGCTCGTACAGCGCTTCCAGGACGGTGAAGTCCCGGTGTTCCTGCTGTCGTTGAAGGCGGCGGGCACGGGTCTGAACCTCACGCGGGCCGAGCATGTCGTGCACTACGACCGCTGGTGGAACCCCGCCGTCGAGGCGCAGGCCACCGACCGCGCGTACCGCATCGGCCAGATGCGGCCGGTGCAGGTGCACCGGCTGATCGCCGAGGGAACCATCGAGGACCGCATCGCCGACATGCTGAGCCGCAAGCGGGAGCTGGCCGACGCGGTGCTCGGCTCCGGCGAGGCGGCGCTCACGGAGCTGACGGACGGGGAGCTGGCCGATCTGGTGGAACTGCGAGGGGGCGCACGATGAATCAGCGCGGCGGGGACGGCCGGTATGGCCAGTACGACGGCGACACGGAACGCACGTTCGCCGCGCTGCCGCCCGCACGCGGTCGGGGTTTCGCGCGGACGTGGTGGGGCCAGGCGTGGCTGCAGGCACTGGAGGACACCGCGCTGGACTCGGAGCAGCTGAAGACGGGGCGCAGTCTCGCGCGGGCGGGATCGGTCGGCGCGGTGTCGGTGCGCCCGGGGCGTGTCACGGCCGTCGTCCAGGGCCGGGACCGTACGGCGCACCGGGCCGACGTGCTGCTGGAGGAGCTGTCCGGCGAACAGTGGGACCGTTTCCTGGACATGACCGTCCAGCGCGCGGGGCATGTCGCGGCGCTGCTGGACCGCGACATGCCACCGCATCTGGTGGAGGACGCGGCGACCACCGGTATCGATCTGCTGCCGGGCATGGGCGAGCTGGAGCCGGAGTGCGACTGCGACGCCTGGGACCACTGCGCGCACACGGCGGCGCTCTGCTACCAGGTGGCGCGGCTGTTGGACCAGGACCCCTTCGTCCTGCTGCTCCTGCGTGGACGCGGCGAACGCGCCCTGCTGGACGACCTCCAGGCCCGCAGCGCCCCGTCCGTCGACGAGCCGTCCGAACCGTCCGAGCCGGACGGCGTGGATGCCGCGGAGTCCTACGCGGCCGGGGAGATCCTGCCGCCGCTGCCCGGTCTGCCGGAGCTTCCCGACGAGCCGGGTGTGCCGCCGTCCCTGGACACGGAGGCGGCTCCCGCGCCCGGTGTCGACCCGGCCGCCCTGGAGTTCCTGTCCGCCCGGACCGCCGTGGAGGCGCACCGTCTGCTCGCCGAGGCACTGCGGGCGGGGCCGGAACAGCAGGTGTCCGAGGCGGAGTTGACGATTGTGCAGGACGCGGTCCGGCTTGCCGTGGACGCACCCGGGCGGGCTGTCGCGGAGCGCCTCGCCGAGGGTTCGGGGCGCGGCCGGGAAGGGCTGGCCGTGGCCGTGCGGGCCTGGCAGCTCGGAGGGGTCGCCGCACTGTCCGTGCTCGAGGAGGAGTGGACCGTCCGGGGCGAGGCGCTCACACGCGCGCGTGCCGCGCTCGAATCGGCCTGGGAGGAGGACGAGCGGCCGGCACTGCGGGCGAAGGGCAACCGGTGGACGGTCGCCGACGCGCCGCACCAGCTGCGTCGGGGGCGGGACGGCCGCTGGTGGCCGTACCGCAAGGAGCGGGGCCGCTGGGTTCCGGTGGGAGGCGCGGCGCAGGATCCGGCGACGGCTCTGGCCTCGGCGGAGCTCGCGCCCGAGGAGCAGGCATCCTGACGTCCTAAGGCGCGAGGAGGCCGCGCTCCGTCAGGAGCGGCAGGACGTGGTCCCGGACCGCCGGAGCGAACTCGATGTCGCGTTCTTGTCCGGAGATCCAGCGCATGGCGGCCAGTTCGGCGACGGGCCGGGGCACGTGGCTGAGCCGTGCCTCAAAGACCGTCATCCTCATCAGCACCCTCTCGAGCGCCGCCATGGCTTCGACATCAGCCAGGAACCGAGGTGCGAGGGGCCGAACCCCGAGTTCACGCGTACCGCTTCGCCCCGGTGGACGTGGTGGATCCGAGCGAGGGCGACACGTCCGAGCTGAAGATCTCCTCGCTGGTCGCCGTGGGCGGCAACCGGCTGCTGGTCGAGGAGCGCACCGACAAGGCCGCGCGGCTGCAGCTGGTGCGCCTGGGCCCGGACGCGAACATCCTCGGCGGGCCCTGGGACGACGACACGACGTCTCCCGTCGCTGGAGCAGCTCGACGACCCCGCGGGCGCGGGTGTCCCGGTGCTCGCCAAGCAGCTGGTCGTCGATCTGGGCACGGTCGACGGTGTCCCGGGGAAGATCGAGGGCGTCGCGCGCGTGGACCACGACATGCTCGCGCTCATCAATGACAACGACTTCGGGATGACGGACGGCACCGGCGCGTTCGACGCACAGGGCCGGCTGGTCGACAGTGGCATCGAGACGACGGTGACCTACGTGCGGCTGCCGCGCGGGATCTGACGGCCCGGCTACGCGCGCGTGGCCGTCACGGACCGCCACGCGCGTGTGCCGCACGATTCCGGGCGGCACACGGCCTACGGCAGTTCGTCGGCCAGCGACGGAAGCAGCGATTCGAGCTCGCTCGGAAGGCCGCTCGGCAGCTCGCTGGGGAACTGCGACGGCAATGAGGTCGGCAGCTCGGTGGGCAGCTCGGTCGGGATGCTGAAGGACGGTCCGGGCGAGTCGCTCGCGCTCGGGCTGCTCCCGGGCGTCCTGTCGTCCGGCGAGTCGTCGCTGCCCGAGGAACCCATCAGGACGACTGCTGCGACGGCTCCGGCGGCCACGATCACGGCGAGCAGGATGTAGAGCGGATTCCGCCGCCGCCCCGGCCCGCCGTTCCCCGGCGGGGGACCGTATCCTCCTGAGCTCCCCCAGCCCCCTTCAGGGGGCGGTCCGTAGCCGCCTCCAGGAGGCGGCGTGTCACCCGGAGGCCCGGGCGGCTGCGGCGGTACGGGCGGGATGGCCATACCACCAAGCGTCGCGTCGCACCCGTCAGGACGCGACCCCCGTGCGGGAGTTGATACGGACCCATGCCCTGGATCGGATGATTCCGGAACATTCCGCGCGAAGACCGTCCCGGTCGTTCAAGGAGCCCGCACCGTGCAGGACCGCCTTCGTCTCCGGCGGCCGGTCCCGCACAGTGCGGTACGCGCGCGATCGGTCAGCCGCGGGCGCCCAGCAGGTGGTCCATCGCCAGCTGGTCGAGGCGCTCGAAGGCCATGCCGCGCGCGGCGGCCGCCTCCACGTCGAACTCCTCGAAGGCCGCGCGGTCCGCGAGCAGCGACTTCAGGCCGTCGGCCGCCGTCGGCTGGGCCAGTTCGTCCAGCCGCGAGGCACGCAGGGCCTCCTGGACCTCCGGGTCGGCACGGAAGGCGGTCGCGCGCTCCTTCAGCATCAGGTAGTTGCGCATGCAGCCCGCGGCCGACGCCCACACGCCGTCGAGGTCCTCGGTCCGCGGCGGCTTGAAGTCGAAGTGCTTCGGGCCCGCGTAACCGGCGCTCTCCAGGAGGTCGACCAGCCAGAAGGCGGAGCGCAGGTCGCCGGCGCCGAAGCGCAGGTCCTGGTCGTACTTGATGCCGGACTGGCCGTTGAGGTCGATGTGGAAGAGCTTGCCCGCCCACAGGGCCTGCGCGATGCCGTGCGGGAAGTTCAGCCCGGCCATCTGCTCGTGGCCGACCTCGGGGTTGACACCGTAGAGCTCGGGGCGCTCCAGGCGCTCGATGAACGCCAGGGCGTGGCCGACGGTGGGCAGCAGGATGTCGCCGCGCGGCTCGTTCGGCTTGGGCTCGATCGCGAAGCGCAGGTCGTAGCCCTGGGAGGTGACGTACTCGCCGAGGAGGTCGAAGGCCTCCTTCATGCGGTCGAGGGCGACGCGGACATCCTTGGCGGCGCCGGACTCGGCGCCCTCACGGCCGCCCCAGGCGACGTACGTCTCGGCGCCCAGCTCGACCGCCAGGTCGATGTTGCGGATCGTCTTGCGCAGGGCGTAGCGGCGCACGTCGCGGTCGTTGGCGGTGAACGCGCCGTCCTTGAAGACGGGGTGCGTGAAGAGGTTGGTGGTCGCCATCGGCACCTTCATGCCGGTCGCGTCGAGAGCCTCGCGGAAGCGCTTGATGTGCGCCTCACGCTCGGTGTCGGAGGACCCGAAGGGGATCAGGTCGTCGTCGTGGAAGGTGACCCCGTGGGCGCCGAGCTCGGCCAGACGCTGCACCGTCTCGACCGGGTCGAGGGCGCGGCGGGTGGCGTCGCCGAAGGGGTCCCGTCCCTGCCAGCCGACGGTCCACAGGCCGAAGGTGAACCTGTCCTCGGGGGTGGGCTGGTAGCTCATGCCGCGGCTCCTTGCTTGCTTACGACTATTTCGTCATGGCCGTTTACAAATTAGTATGCCAACGCATCCCTGGGAAGGGACAAGATGTCCACCGAAGGGGTGAGGTCCGGGTCGGCGTGGTCCGGGCACCCTCAAAACAGCAGGTCAGATCCCGCTGAGCCGCGAAAAAAGGGAGAGTCTGATGTCAGCAGCCGAGGGGCCGCTCGTCGTCGGCGTGGACACGTCCACCCAGTCCACCAAGGCGCTGGTCGTCGACGCGGCCACCGGCCAGGTCGTCGCGAGCGGCCAGGCACCGCACACCGTCTCCTCCGGGGCAGGCCGCGAGAGCGACCCGCGCCAGTGGTGGGACGCGCTGTGCGAGGCGCTGCGCCAGTGCGGTGACGCGGCGCACGAGGCGGCCGCGGTGTCGATCGGCGGGCAGCAGCACGGCCTGGTCACGCTGGACGCCCAGGGGGAACCGGTCCGTCCGGCCCTGCTGTGGAACGACGTGCGGTCGGCGCCGCAGGCCCGCCGTCTGACCGAGGAGCTGGGCGGCGCGAAGTTCTGGGCGGAGCGCACCGGGAGCGTGCCCGCCCCGTCCTTCACGGTCACGAAGTGGGCATGGCTGGCCGAGAACGAGCCTGAGGCCCTGCGCGCGACGAAGGCGGTACGGCTCCCCCACGACTACCTCACCGAACGCCTCACCGGGCAGGGCACGACCGACCGCGGCGACGCGTCCGGCACCGGCTGGTGGGCGTCCGGAACGGAGGCGTACGACGAGGAGATCCTCGCGCACGTGGGGCTCGACCCGGCGCTGCTGCCGCGCGTGGTCCGGCCCGGCGAGGTGGCGGGCACCGTGCGTGACAGCCATGACCTGCCGTTCTCCAAGGGCACCCTGGTCGCGCCCGGCACCGGCGACAACGCCGCCGCCGCGCTGGGTCTCGGACTGCGCCCGGGTACGCCGGTGCTCAGCCTGGGCACGTCGGGCACGGTGTACGCCGTGTCGAAGCGGCGCCCCACGGACCCGACAGGCACCGTGGCGGGCTTCGCCGACGCGCACGGCGACTGGCTGCCGCTGGCCTGCACCCTGAACTGCACACTGGCCGTCGACCGCGTCGCGGCCCTGCTGGGGCTCGACCGTGAGGCCGTGGAACCGACCACCGCTGTCACCCTGCTGCCCTACCTGGACGGCGAGCGCACTCCGAACCTGCCGAGCGCCTCGGGTCTCCTGCACGGCCTGCGCCACGACACGACCGGCGGCCAGCTCCTCCAGGCCGCCTACGACGGTGCCGTGCACTCGCTGCTCGGCGCGCTCGACCTGGTCCTCGACGAGGACGCGGACCGCTCGGCCCCGCTGCTGCTGATCGGCGGCGGCGCCCGGGGCACGGCCTGGCAGCAGACCGTACGGCGGTTGTCGGGGCGTCCGGTGCAGGTCCCCGAGGCCAAGGAGCTGGTCGCGCTCGGCGCCGCGGCGCAGGCGGCCGGCCTGCTGACCGGCGAGGACCCGGCCGCGGTCGCCCGGCGCTGGAACACCACGCGGGGGCCCGTGCTCGATGCGGTGGAGCGGGACGAGGAGACACTGGCCAGGATCGCCGGGGTACTCTCCGACGCGGCCCCGCTGCTGGAGCGGCGCACGGACACGCACTGAGGACTGACGGAGGCATGACCGCACCGCTGCACGAGGCCCACCCGGCCGGTCCCGGACGTGCGCTGCCCGACACCCAGCAGGGCATGCGCCGCCGCAACCTGGCCCGGGTGATGCACGCCGTCAGCGCACAGGGGCCGCTCTCCCGCGCCGCCGTGGCCTCGCGCATCGGGCTGACCCGGGCCGCGGTCTCGACCCTCGTCGACGAGCTGATCCGCTCGGGGCTGCTGGAGGAGCTGGGCCCCGAGCGGCCCGGCCGCCGGGTGGGCCGCCCCGGGTCGGCGCTCGCCGTCAGCGGGCACGGTCCGGCCGGGATCGGCGCGGAGGTCGGTGTCGACCATCTCGCGGTCTGTGCTGTCGACCTGCGCGGTGAGGTGCGGGCCAGGGCCGTGCGGTACGGCGCCAACCGCGGCCGCCCGCCCGAACCGGTGATCGAGGAACTCGCCGGGCTGGTCCGCCGGGTCGTCGCCGAGGCGGAACGCGCGGGGCTGTGGCCCGCGGGGCTCGCGGTGGCCGTACCGGGCCTGGTGGCGCGCGACGCCCGTACGGTCGTGCGCGCCCCGAACCTCGACTGGCACGACACGGACCTCGGCGCGCTGCTGCCCGTGGAGTATCCGTTGACCGTGGGCAACGAGGCCAACTTCGGTGCGCTCGCCGAACTCTGGCTCGGCGACGGCACGCCGCGTGACTTCCTGCATGTGTCGGCGGAGATCGGCATCGGCGCCGCGGTCGTGGTGGACGGCGCGCTGCTGCGCGGAACGCGCGGTTTCGCGGGCGAGCTGGGGCATGTCCCGGTCCGTCCGGACGGGCCCAAGTGCCCGTGCGGGGGGCGTGGATGTCTGGAGCAGTACGCCGGTGAGGAGGCGGTGCTGCGGGCGGCCGGCCTGGAACCGGGCGAGGACCGCGTCGGGCTGCTCGCCGGGCGCGCCGCCGAGGGGGACGAGGACGTACGGGGTGCCCTGCACGACGCGGGGACGGCGCTCGGCATCGCGCTGACCGGGGCGGTCAATCTGCTGGACCCCGAGAGTGTCGTGCTGGGCGGCGCGCTGGCCGGACTCGCGCCGTGGCTGCTGCCGTCGCTGGAGGCCGAACTGGACCGGCGTACGGCGGGGCCCGCCTGCCCGGTGGCGGTGTCCCGGCTGGGTTCCGAGGGGCCGTTGCTGGGGGCGGCACATTCGGTGGTGCGGGCGGTGCTGGACGACCCGGCCGCGGTGGCCGAACGGGCCTGATCCCAGGCCGACTTCACCCGTCCGGGTGAGCGAGTTGTCCACAATCCCGCCGCTGTCCACGGAATCCCGGCGGGTTCTTCTGCCCAACCCGTCGGCACCGTACCGTGATTCACGCGAGGCGCAGCTGTCGTGGCCGGCGACGGCGGGCGCATCGCGTGCTTGCGGGCCTCGCCCGCTCCACCGAGCACACCCCCCACCGTCGAAAGGCGCTTCCCGATGGAACGGGCAAGACGACCGCCCAGCCGGCGACGGCTCCTGAAAGGCACCGCCCTCGCCGCCGTCCCGTACGCACTGCTCCCCGACCCGCGGGCCGGCGCGCAGGTCCAGGCCCCCGACCACCCGCTCGCCGAATGGCAGCCGGCGAACACCGCCAACCACACCGCCGCCAACCGCCCCGCGGACCATCGCGTCGATCACGTGATCATCCATGTCACGCAGGCGACCTACATGGACACCCTGTCCATCTTCCAGAACCCGCGGAAGAAGGTGTCCGCGCACTACGTCGTCCGGTCGGCCGACGGGCACCTGGCGCAGTGCGTCCGTGAGGCCGATGTCGCCTGGCACGCGGGGAACTGGGACCACAACACGCGCAGCATCGGCATCGAGCACGAGGGCTGGGTGGACCGGCCCGCCTACTTCACCGACGCCCTGTACGAGCAGTCGGCCCGGCTCACCGCGGCGATCTGCACCAGACACGGCATCCCGAAGGACCGCGCGCACATCATCGGCCACCACGAGGTGCCGGGCACGGACCACACCGATCCCGGGCCGTACTGGGACTGGACGCGCTACATGAGGCTGGTCAACTTCGCCTGAGGCTTCGCCCGGCCCGAACGGTGTGCCCGTCGTTCGGGTCACCCGGTCGAAAAGGTTGTCCGCACGCGTACCCGGAGTGACGATGTCCCCAACCGCTTCGCCTTTCGGGAGGACGACTTGACCGATCCGTGGGTGGCCCTGGAGCCGGGGGCCGACCCTGCCGAGCGCGCGCGACTGCTGCGGCGCGCGCATGAGACGTTCACCGAGGTGGGCACCGTGCCGCAGCCGGTGCGTGCCGTGGTGGCCGACTCGTGGCGGCGTTCCGCGCGGGCGGGTGTCGGGCCGGACGGCACGGCGAGTGTGGAGCTCGGGGACGGGGACCTCGGTTCCTACCGTGCGGAGCATCAGCTGGCGCGGGTGATGCCGCTGTTCCGGGAGCTGCTGGGGACGTTCGCGGCCGACGGCGAGCATCTGCTCGCGGTGTGCGACGCGCACGGCAGGCTGCTGTGGGTCGAGGGCCATCCGACGACCCGGCGGCGGGCGGGGCTGATGAACTTCGTGCCGGGCGCGCGATGGGCGGAGACCGCGGTGGGGACGAACGCGCCGGGCACGGCGGTCGCCCTGGACCGACCGGTGCAGGTCTTCGCGGCAGAGCACTTCATCCGGCAGGTGCAGCCGTGGACCTGCGCGGCGGCTCCGGTGCACGATCCGCGCACCGGGCGGGTGCTCGGGGCGGTGGACATCACCGGCGGGGACGGGCTCGCGCATCCGCACAGCCTGGGCTTCGTGCAGGCCGTCGCGCGGGCCGCGGAGTCCCAGCTGGCGCTGCTCGCGCCAGTGCCACCCGCCACGGACACGCCCGAGCTGACGGCGCTGGGCCGCGACGAGGCGCGGCTGACCGCCGACGGCCGCCGGATCCGGCTGAGCCGCAGGCACAGCGAGATCCTCGTCCTGCTGGCCCGCCATCCGGAGGGGCTGGCCGGCGACGAGCTGCTGTGCGCGTTGTACGAGGACGAGTCGGTGCCGCCGGTGACCCTGCGCGCCGAGCTCGCCCGGCTGCGCAGGATTCTCGGTCCCGGGCTGCTGGCCTCCCGGCCGTACCGGCTCACCGTCCCGGTCGAGTCCGACGTCTCCGTCGTCGAACGGCGGCTTGAGACCGGCGCGGTCACGGGAGCGGCGTCCGCCTACGCAGGTCCGCTGCTGCCCGGTTCCCAGGCACCGGCGGTGGTGCGGCTCAGGCGCCGGCTCGCCGACGGCCTCCGTACGGCGCTGATCGCCCGGCGCGACCCCGACCTGCTGGCGGACTGGGCGCATGCCCCGTGGGGCGAGGAGGACCTCGACGTGTGGCGGGCGCTCGCTGCGGTGCGGCCGACACCGGCGGTACGGGCCCGGCTGGCCGCACTGGAGTCCGAACTGACGGCGCCGGCCGCGTGGCAACGCCGACCACCACCCTGACCAGCGGCCGCAACGTACTCGCAACCTCCCCCTCCCTAGCCTCGCGCCGAGAGCTGCCCAACGGCGGGCAGCGCTGCTGAGGGAGGCAGGCCAGCATGACCCGTTACGCGGCGCCCGGTACCGAGGGCGCGATCGTCTCCTACCAGGCGCGCTACGACCATTTCATCGGCGGTGAGTACGTGCCGCCGGTGCGGGGGCAGTACTTCGAGAACCCGTCCCCGGTGAACGGGCAGCCGTTCACGGAGATCGCGCGCGGCACGGCGGAGGACGTGGAGCGGGCGCTCGACGCGGCGCACGCGGCCGCCCCGGCGTGGGGCCGGATGTCGGTGACCGAGCGCTCCGACATCCTGCTGAAGATCGCCGACCGGATGGAGGCGCATCTGGAGCCCCTGGCGGTCGCCGAGAGCTGGGAGAACGGCAAGCCGGTGCGCGAGACGCTGGCGGCCGACATCCCGCTGGCCATCGACCACTTCCGCTACTTCGCGGGCGCGATCCGGGCCCAGGAGGGCTCGCTCGGCGAGGTCGACGACGACACGGTGGCGTACCACTTCCACGAGCCTCTGGGTGTCGTCGCGCAGATCATCCCGTGGAACTTCCCCATCCTGATGGCGACCTGGAAGCTGGCGCCGGCCCTGGCCGGGGGCAACGCGGTCGTCCTCAAGCCGGCCGAGCAGACCCCGGCGTCCATCCACTACTGGCTCAGCCTGGTCGCCGACCTGCTGCCGCCGGGCGTCATCAACATCGTCAACGGCTTCGGGGTGGAGGCGGGCAAGCCGCTGGCGTCCAGCCCGCGGGTGGCGAAGGTGGCGTTCACCGGTGAGACCACGACCGGCCGGCTGATCATGCAGTACGCGTCGGAGAACATCACGCCGGTGACGCTGGAACTCGGCGGCAAGTCCCCGAACATCTTCTTCGAGGACGTCTGGGCGGCGGACGACGTCTTCCGTGACAAGGCGCTCGAAGGGTTCACGATGTTCGCCCTCAACCAGGGCGAGGTGTGCACCTGTCCGTCGCGGGCGCTCGTCCAGCGGGGCCACTACGCCGAGTTCATGGAGGCGGCGGTCGCCCGCACCGAGCTGATCAAGACCGGCCATCCCCTGGACACGGACACGATGATCGGCGCGCAGGCCTCCAACGACCAGTTGGAGAAGATCCTCTCCTATCTGGACATCGGTCGGCAGGAGGGCGCCAAGGTCCTCACGGGTGGTGAACGCATCGAGCACGACGGCGAGTTGAAGGGCGGCTACTACGTCCAGCCGACGATCTTCGAGGGCGACAACCGGATGCGGATCTTCCAGGAGGAGATCTTCGGCCCGGTCGTCTCGGTGACGTCCTTCGACGACTTCGACGACGCCATCAAGATCGCCAACGACACGCTGTACGGCCTCGGCGCCGGCGTGTGGACGCGGGACATCAACACGGCGTACCGCGCGGGCCGCGCGATCCAGGCGGGCCGGGTCTGGACGAACTGCTACCACGCGTATCCAGCGCACGCTGCGTTCGGCGGCTACAAGGGGTCGGGCATCGGGCGGGAGACGCACAAGATGATGCTGGAGCACTACCAGCAGACGAAGAACCTGCTGGTGTCGTATTCGCCGAAGAAGCTGGGTTTCTTCTAGAAGCAAAAACGCCCCTGGAGACGCTGGAGCACGAAGTCTTCGGAAACGGCGCCGACCTGATGCTCCGAGGTGCCATCGCTCCGAAGGGGAAGGCGACGCCGGTGGCGGGCGGCTATCGGATCAGTGGCCGCTGGCCTCTGGCCAGTGGCTCGTTCGACCCGGACTGGATGCTCGCGGGCTTCGTGGTCGAGGGCGCGCCCCCACTGCCGGACGGCCGCCCGGACATGCGCGTCGCGCTGATCCGCCCCGAGCGCGTGACCTTCCTCGACACCTGGGACGCGGTGGGCCTGCGCGCCACGCAGAGCACCGACTTCACGATGGACGACGTCTTCGTGCCCGAGCACTTCACAGGCCCGCTGATGGGCGACAACCACATCCCCGCTCCCTTCTACAACCTGCCCTACACCGCCACCGGCGCCTCGCACGACGCCGTCGTCATCGGATGTCTGGAGGGTGCGCTCGGCGACCTCGCTGAACTGGCCGCCACCAAGCGGCCGGCCTTCAACCCCGCGGTGGTCATCGGTCAGGACCCGGTGTTCCAGGAGAAGTTCGCCGAGCTGCACCTGCGTACAGCGGCGCTCAACGCCCTGCTGGAGCAGACCGGCCGCACGGTGATGGACCGCGCCCTCGCGGGCGACGAGCCCACCCCGACGGAGTGGTTCGGCTACACCGGTGGCCACCAGCACATCCACCACGAGGGCATCCGGATCCTCAACGAGATCATGACGCTTTCGGGCAGCACAGGGCTCTACAGCAGCAACCCGATGCAGCGTCGCTGGCGCGACGTCCGCTGCGTCTCCCAGCACGTGGCGGGCAACAACGGCTCGCTGCGGCGCCTGGGTGCGGTCCTGTCGGGTCAGGAGGACGTCCGATGAGCCCGCTCGTGACGACACCGACGGATCCCGCAGTGCTGCGCCAGGCATTCGGATGCTTCCCGTCCGGAGTGACGGCGCTGTGCGCACTCGACTCCGGTGCCCCGGTGGGCATGGCCGCGAGCACCTTCACCCCCGTCTCCCTCGCGCCTGCTCTGGTTTCGGTCTGCGTCCAGGACACCTCGACGACCTGGCCGAAGCTGCGCAGCCAGGGCCGCCTGGGCCTGAGCGTCCTCGCCGAGGGCCAGGACGCGATCTGCCGCACGCTGGCCGGCAGGGACGGGGACCGGTTCGCGGACGTCGACTGGGAGGCGGGCGACGGCGGCGGCGTCTACGTCCACGGTGCCAGTCTCTGGCTGGACTGCTCGCTCTACGCCGAGTTCCCCGGCGGCGACCACACCATCGTCCTGCTGGAGATCCACGGACTGAAGGCCGAACCCGCCCGGGAGCCACTGGTGTTCCACGGCAGCCGGTTCCGGCGCCTCGCCGCCTGACGAGCCGATGGCCGGCGCGGGAGCTCCCGGTCCCCTCCCTGAAGCCGACGGGGATCGGGGAGCGCCCCGCGTCGGCCGGCCATCCGATGACGGTTCCACCCTGCGACACGCGCCGCGCACGGCGTTCCTCCCTTCCTGGTCCGGACCGAACCGTCCGGACCAGGAAGCCTTCTCGGGCTGCGGGCCGCGTCAGCTGCCGGCGCGGCGGGCGGCCACGTCCTGTGTGAGCCGGGGAGCCACCGCGAACAGGTCGCCCACCACCCCGTAGTCGGCCAGGCCGAAGACGGGCGCCTCCGGGTCCTTGTTGACCGCGACGATCGTCTTGGAGGTCTGCATCCCGGCCAGGTGCTGAATGGCCCCGGAGATGCCCAGGGCGATGTACAGCTGAGGAGAGACGGACTTGCCGGTCTGCCCGACCTGGTACTGGTGCGGGTAGTAGCCGGCATCGACCGCGGCGCGTGAGGCGCCCACCGCACCGCCCAGGGCGTCGGCGAGTTCCTCCACCACGGCGAAGCCGTCCGCTCCTCCGACGCCGCGCCCTCCGGAGACGACGACGGTCGCCTCGGTGAGCGCGGGGCGGTCGCCGGCGAGCGCGGCGTGGCGGGCGGTGATGCGGGCGGATGCCGCGGGATCGATCGGCGGCAGGGCGAGTTCCCGCTCCGCCGTCTGCACGGGATGCTCCTCCGGCTCGAAGGAGCCCGGCCGCAGAGCGATCACCGGTATGCCGTGGGTGACCTGTGAGCGCACCGTGTAGGACCCGCCGAAGACGATCTGGGTGACCGCCCCGGACGAGTCCAGGTCGACCACGTCGATCAGCAGCCCGGCGTCCAGTCGCGCGGCGAGCCGCCCGGCCACCTCCTTGCCGTCCGTCGTCGCGGAGACCAGAACGGCGGCCGGGCCGCTTTCCCGGAGCGCGAGCTGCAGAGCGTCTACGGCCGGAGTGGCCAGGAACTCGCCCGCTTCGGCGGACTCGGCCGCGTAGACAACCGTGGCGCCATGGCGGGCGAGGGGCTCCCCCAGGCGTGCCGCGGTGCCGGGGGTTCCCACGACGACGGCGGCCGGGTCGCCCAACCGCCGTGCGGCGGCGAGGAGTTCGTAGGTGGACTTGTGGACACGTTCCCCGTCGTGGTCGACAAGGACGAGGACATCGGGCATGGGTGCCTGCTTCTGGGTCGGGGCTGTTCAGACGAGCTTCTGGGCGATCAGGTATTCGACGAGCCGCCGGCCGGCCGAGCCGTCGTCCGTGATACGGATTCCGGCGGCCCGCGCCGGACGTGGGACGGCCTCCACCACACGGGTGCGGGTCACGAGGAACCCGGCGTCGTCCGCTGCGGGGAACAGGTCGCCGAGGTCGACCGTCGCCACCGGCTTCTTCTTGGCGGCCATGATCCCCTTGAAGGAGGGGTAGCGCGGTTCGTTGATCTTCTCCGTGACGCTGACCAGCGCGGGAAGCGGCGCGTCCAGCGTCGCCTCGCCGTTCTCGGCCTCGCGCTCCGCGCGCACCCGGCCCGCGTCCACGGTCAGCTTCCGCGCATGCGTCACCTGCGGCAGGCCGAGCAGGTCCGCGACGATCGCGGGGACCGCGCTCGCCTGTCCGTCTGTCGTCGCGTTGCCGGCCAGGACCAGGTCCACGTCCCCCACTGTCCGCACGGCGGCTGCCAGCACTTTCGCGGTGGTCACCACGTCGGCTCCGTGGAGTCTGTCGTCGCAGATGTGGATGCCGCGGTCGGCGCCCATCGCCAGGACCTTACGGATGGCGTCGAGCGCGGAGTCGGGTCCCATGGACACGACGGTGACCTCGGCGTCGGCCGTCTCCTTCAGCGTCAGGGCCTCTTCCGCCGCGCGCTCGTTGATCTCGTCCAGGACGAGATCGGCGTCAGCGCGGTCGAGTGTGTGGTCGGCCTCGGACAGGGTGCGTTCCGCAGCGGTGTCCGGGACCTGCTTGACGAGTACGACGATGTTCACGGTCGTCTTCCTTCAGCCTTCGGTGCTCAGCGGAACGCCGGGTAGCCGGTGATCGCCTGGCCGACGACGAGCGTGTGCATCTCGTTGGTGCCCTCGTACGTGAGGACGGACTCGAGGTTGTTGGCATGGCGCAGCGGCGAGTACTCCAGGGAGATGCCGTTGGCGCCGAGGACGGAGCGGCACTCGCGGGCGATGGCGATCGCCTCGCGGACGTTGTTCAGCTTGCCGACGCTGATCTGCTCGGGTCGGATGCGGCCCTGGTCCTTCAGACGGCCCAGGTGCAGAGCGAGTAGTGCGGCACTGCCCAAGGACACGGTCATGTCGGCGAGCTTCTTCTGGGTGAGCTGGAAGGCGCTGATCGGCTTGTCGAACTGCACGCGGGAGTCGGCGTATTCGATGGCCGCCTGCAGCGAGTCGCGGGCCGCGCCGACCGCGCCGAACAGGATGCCGAAGCGGGCCTCGTTCAGGCAGGACAGCGGTCCGCGCAGGCCCTCGGCGAGCGGCAGCCGGGCCGAGTCGGGCAGCCGTACGCTGTCGAAGTACAGCTCCGAGGTGATGGACGCGCGCAGCGACATCTTCTGCTTGATGTCCTGCGTGGTGAAGCCGGGCGTGCCACGCGGCACGAGGAAGCCGCGGACGCCGTCCTCGGTCTGCGCCCACACGGTGGCCACGTCGGCGATGCCGCCGTTGGTGATCCACATCTTGGAGCCGTTGAGGATCCAGTCGCCGCCGTCACGGACGGCGCGGGTGCGCATGCCGGAGGGGTTGCTGCCGAAGTCGGGCTCGGTCAGGTCGAAGCAGCCGATCGCCTCACCGGCGGCGAGCCGGGGCAGCCACTCCCGCTTCTGCTCCTCCGAGCCCCACTTCCAGATCGAGTACATCGACAGCGAGCCCTGCACGGAGACGAAGCTGCGGAAGCCGGAGTCCGCCGCCTCCAGTTCCAGACAGGCCAGGCCATAGCTGACGGCGTTGGTGCCGGCACAGCCGTAGCCTTCGAGGTGCATGCCGAGCACGCCCAACTTGCCGAGTTCCGGGGCGAGTTCGCGGGCGAAGTGAGCATTCTCGAACCACTCGCCGATGTGCGGGCGGACCCGGTCGGCGAGGAACTTGGCGACGGTGGCCTGGATCTCGCGTTCCTCGTCCGTGAGGACGGAGGCGAGGTCGAGCAGGTCGAGGGGGTCCTTCATCGGCTTGGCGCCGCTCATGTCGGTCTCCTTGTGGTCGGGGTGGGAAATCGGGTGGTGGGTTCGGTCGTGGTGGGGACGCTGCGGACGGTCAGGCGACCGCTCCGTTCGACATCACGCGGAGGCGTTGTCGGACGGATCGTGCAGGAGGTCGGACGGGCCGTGCAGGATCTGCGCGGTGTGCTGGCCCAGTCGGGGCGGGGGCATGCGGTACCGGGCGGGTGTCCTGCTGAGCGCGATGGGGTGCGCGACCTGGCGGGAGGGTCTGCCTCTTTCTCCGTCCGCGGGTGCGGCAGGGATGTCGACGATGCCGGGCAGGCCGAGCTTGTGGGCGAAGGCGAAGGCGTTGTCGAGGGTGTTGACCGGTCCGGCGG
Organism: Streptomyces dysideae; assembly: GCF_001514305.1. Classification (GTDB taxonomy): domain Bacteria; phylum Actinomycetota; class Actinomycetes; order Streptomycetales; family Streptomycetaceae; genus Streptomyces; species Streptomyces dysideae. Next base: position 10,459 of record NZ_KQ949085.1, on the reverse strand, counting down.
GCACGCCGGCGGCCAGCAGGACGGTCGAGCAGTGGTCGGCTCCCGCGGCGCTGAGCGGCTCGGTCAGGATGTCCCGCAGTTCGGCGCGGTGCGCGACCCGGTCGGAGTTGGTGCGGAAGCGGTCGTCGCGGGCGAGGCCGGGATCTCCGACGGCCTCGGCGAGTGCGGCGAACTGCCGGTCGTTGCCCACCGCGAGGGCGAGCGGACGGTCGGCGGTCGGCAGGGTCTCGTACGGGGCGATGCTGGGGTGCGCGTTGCCCATGCGGCCCGGGACGACACCGGCGACGGCGTATGCCGACGCCTGGTTGACCATGGCCGACAGCAGCGAGCCGAGCAGGTTGGTCTCCACGAGCTGCCCCTCACCTGTGGCGTCCCGGTGCCGCAGGGCCGCGAGGATGCCGAGCGAGGCGTGCAGTCCGGTGATCACATCGACCAGGGCCACGCCAGCCTTCACCGGCTCGCCGGCCGCGTCCCCGGTCACGCTCATCAGACCGCCGACGGCCTGCACGAGCAGGTCGTATCCGGGGATCGCCGCTCCCGCGCCGCTGCCGAATCCGCTGATCGAGCAGTAGATCAGCTTCGGGTGCCGGGCACGGAGCTCCCGATGACCGAGCCCCAGCCGCTCCATCGTGCCGGGGCGGAAGTTCTCCACCAGTACGTCGGACTCGGCGATCAGGGCCCGGGCCTGTTCGATGCCCTCCTCGGTCGTCAGATCCAGCACGACGGACCTCTTGTTCCGGTTGACGCTCAGGAAGTACGTCGATGTGCCGTCGTGGTCCGCCGGCGGGTGCCAGGCCCGGGTGTCGTCCCCGGTGCCCGGCCGTTCCACCTTCACCACGTCGGCGCCGAGGTCGGCGAGGAGCATCGTGGCATAGGGCCCCGCGAGAACCCGGGAGAAGTCGGCGATCCGCAGACCCTCTAGCGCGCCCCGTCCCGCCCCGTCGACTGCGCCGGCCCATTCGTCCGACGCGTGGTACTGGGTGCCCACGCACCCTCCTCTCTGCTCGTGCCGCCTACGCGAACGTGCCGTGGCCGGAACCGTTTCCCGTCACCACCAACGCTCCAACGACGTTGCCCGGTAGGTGAGTTCGACATGTGGAAGCCCCTGATCGAGCGGGCCCACGGCCCGTACGACACGCACCCTCGCCCCGACCGCGACCACGACCGGCTCCGCCCTGGTGACCTGGCAGACCAGCGTGAATCCCTCGTCCATCGCGACGAACCAGGTGTTGAGCGGGGTCTGACCGATACGGCGAACGAGGGCGCCGGCACCGGTGCCGCGCTCCCGTTTGAAGGCGGTGGACCCGCAAGCCCGGCAGAACGAACGGCGGTAGGCCGGAGTGCCGCACCAGAGGCAGCGCTGGAAGAGCAGTTCGCCGCAGACCGCCGGTGCCGGAGTGGCGGGCGCGGTCGGGGTGGCGGGCGCGGTCCTGGCCGCGGGAGCCGCGTCATGGTCCATCCGGAACTCGGTGTGTTCACGGCTGTCTGTCTGGAGCATCACAGCCTCCTGCGCTCACTTGGGTGACCGGAAACGGGTGATCGGAATCCGATATGGCTCCCTCACCCTGGCCCTGCCGAGGAACGCCGGTCAACGACGAGTTGACGCATCTTTGTGCGCGGAACGCGTTTCATTCACCGAGGTCAGAAGCGGTTTCTCGGCGCTACCCTGACGACGCGGACCGGCGGCCATGCGTGACGGGTCAGTGACCTGGCGTGCCGGTGACGCCGCCGACCCGAGTAGACGTCTCGGGACCCGTCGGATCTGCTGTCAGGCCAAGATCCGGGCCGCTCCCGGGCCCTCAGTCCCCTGCGGACGGGCGTTCCCGCACGGATCCTCCAGACCGACCCGCGGCTGCGCACCCTGAGCGACCGCGAGCACGAAGTCCTGCCGGCCATCGCCCAGGGCTGGACGAACGCCGAGATCGCCGAACGCCTGGTCCTGACCGAGTCCACCCTGAAGAAACACGTCGGCCGCGTCCTCGCCAAGCTCGGCGCCCGCGACCGCATCCAGGCCGTGATCACGGCGTGCGACGTGGGGCCGGTCCGGCCTCGCTCCGACTGAACCCGGGCGCCTGACCAGTCACGTCCTCCGACGCCTGTTGGGCCTGGCCAGGGAAGATGCCCGTCAGGCGCCCTTCCCGGCGCGCTCCGAAGCAGCAAGTCCGGAAGGCACTGTCGGCACGCCAGGCCGTGCGGACTGCCGCGCCGGTGAGCACGGCCAGTGCCGCGGTCCCGTACGACAGTGACTGCAGGGAGACGTGCCCGCCCCACGGCTCGCCGCCGATGTAGAGGACGGCTCCCGCGGCGGGGACGGCGAGCCACTCCCAGCGGCCGTCCAGCGCGACGAGGGCAACGACGAGGAGGGCGTACCAGGAGTACGCGGGCGAGGTGAGCAGCAGGGCGGTGCCGGTGACGAGTAGGGCGCCGCTCCAGGGGCGGGCCGGGTCGCCGCGGCGGAGCACGTGCAGGGCGGTGAGCAGGAGCAGGGCAGCGGCGGCCGGGCCCGCTGCCGGGGCCGGCAGGACGAGGCGCAGCAGGGCGAACCGGCGGACGGTGTCGGAGTCGTAGCCCTCCTCGTGGAGGTAGCCGGGCAGGTAGCCCAGGACGCCGGCGCCGGAGGCGAGGACGTATGGAAGGTAGGCGAGCGCGATGACGGCGACGGCGGGCAGCAGCACGCGCGTCGCCTGGCGGGGGCGGAGTCCGGACAGGGCGCCCGGCAGGGCGAGGACCGGGTACAGCTTGACGGCGATGGCCGCGCCGAGCAGCGCCCCGCGGCGAGTGCCGGCGGTCGTGCCGAAGGCCAGCACGGTCAGCAGTACGCCGAGGGCGTCGACATGGGCGTTGTTGACGGCCTCGACGGGGACGGCCGGGCACCAGGCCCACAGCGCGGCCACGTGCGGGGCGCGGCCTCGTCGGCGCAGCACAGCGATGAGGGCGACCGTGGTGCCCATGGCCAGGGCGGCGCCGCCGGTCTGCAGGGCCTTGTGCCGGCTGCCGTCCGGGGACAGTTCGTGCACGGCGGCGAACCAGCCCTCGGCGACCGGCGGGTAGATGGTGTGGGCGGTGGGGCGGTTGATCCGGGTGCACACGCCGTCCGCCGTGTTCAGTTCCAGGTTCCGTACCAGGGCCGGGTCCTGGCAGGCCGTCTGCGGCGGGAAGAGCCAGCCCTCGCGGAGCCGCGCCAGTTCCGGTGTCACGGGCGGATGGTCGTAGGGGGAGATCCCGGCTGCCTGCACCTTGCCGTCCCAGGCGTAGCGGTACATGTCGCTGCTGGTGCCGGGCGGTGCGGTCAGGCCCGCGACCGCGACGGCCGCGCCCCCCGCGAGCACCAGCGCGGTCGCCGCGCGGACCGGCACCCTGCGCACGCTCCACGCGGCGGCCGCGAACAGCGCCCAGGCGATGCCGTTCCAGAGCAGGGTGCGGCCGCGGTCCTCGAGCATGCCGTCGACGCGGACGGCGGCGACGACGGATGCGGTGAGCCCGGCGAGCAGGGCGGCGGTGACGGCGGTTCGGATGCGGATCGCCCCCACCGGCGTATTTCCCACCACCAGCTCAGAGGCGTCGCATCAGTACCGCGGTGAACTGCTGGGAGGTGCCCCACGGAGTGAGGTGTTCCTCACCGGCGGTGTCGACGAGTTCGTAGCCGGGGAACTGGGCGGCGAGTTCGGCATGGGTGTAGCGGACGATCGGGAGGCCGCTGCATGTGGTCGGGCCGTCCGGGCCGAACGTCGCCACGACGAGCCATCCACCCGGTCGCAGTGAGCGGTCCAGCGAGGCGAGGTAGTCGGCGCGTTCGTCGGGCTCGGTGAGGAAGTGGTAAACGGCCCGGTCGTGCCACAGCGCGTACTGGCGTCCCATGCGCAGGTCGAGGACGTCGGCCACGGTGAGGACGACGTCCGCGCCCGCCGGACCCAGCCGGTCGCGGACGGTCTGCAGGGCGGTGACCGACAGGTCGACCGCCGACAGGTCGCGGTAGCCGCGTTCGACGAGGTGGTCCACGAGCGTCGACCAGCCGGCACCCACATCGATGACGGGCTCGTCGAGGCCGAGCCCGGCCTTGTCGACCAGGCCGAGGGAGAGTCCCGGGACCGACTGCCACCAGGAGACTCCGTCGACGTCCTTGCTGTGGTGGACGCCCTCCCAGAACTCCGTCCGGGTCGCTGCGTCGTCGGGGCGCGGGATGCCGTGGTCCGTCATGGTGGTGACGGTAGCGCCGGTGGGGCCGGCTCGGCCCTGCTGGGAGGTGCCGTCATGGTTCCGTAAGGAGCCGTACCCTCCTTGCCGTGCCTGGTCGTGGCTACGGTGACGGCCATGGTCAAACGGACAATTCCCGATCCGGCGCCGACTCCGCTCGGCGAGGTCCAGGCGCTGGTCGACGGCGGCGACATGGACTGCGGCAGCGGTCTCCTGCTGCTGATCACGCGGGCGATGAGGCGGCTGGAACCCGGGCAGCTGCTCGGTGTGCGCAGCGCGGAGGCGAGCGTCGTCACCGATCTGCCGGCGTGGGCCGACCTGGTCGGGCACGACGTCGTCGGCGAGGTCGCCGAGTCTGCCGGGGGCCCCTGGTGGTTCGCCGTGAGCAAAAGCGAGAGCAAGAGCAAGGGGGACAAGGCGGGCACGGTCTTCACCCGGGGTGAGCGGACGCCGGTGGGCCGTCGGCTGTGGCTCTACACCAACTTCGACTGCAACCTCGCCTGCGGATACTGCTGCGCCGAGTCCTCACCGAAGGCCGCGGCCCGGCGGTTCGACCCGGCCGTGGCCGCCGCGGTGTTCGAGGAGTTCGCGGCCCAGGGCGGTCGGGAGGTGTTCTTCACCGGCGGCGAGCCGTTCATGCATCCGCAGCTCGGTGCCCTGATCGCGGCGGCGGCCGGTCTGGAGCGCACCGTGCTGACCAACGCAATGATCTTCGCGAGGGGTACGCGCCGGGCGACCCTGGAGAGCCTCGACCGGGGCGTGGTGCTCCAGATCAGCCTCGACTCGGCCACGCCCGAACTGCACGACCGGCAACGAGGCTCGGGGTCGTGGTCGCGGGCGCTCGACGGGATCACGCTGGCCCGTTCGCTCGGGTTCCGGGTGCGGGTGGCCGCCACGCTGTACGACGAGGACCCGAAGGGCGTGGACGCGCTGCACCGGCGCCTCGACGACGCCGGGATCGCCGTACCGGACCGGGTCATCCGGCCGGTGGCCCATGAGGGCTTCGCCGACCAGGGAGTGCACGTCTCCCTCGACACCCTGGAGCCGGAGCCGACGCTCACCGCGGACGGCGCCTGGTGGCACCCGGTGGCCGTCACCGACCCGCACCTGCGGATCGCCGACGCCCCGCTGCCGCTGGCCGAGGTCTTCGGCGTCGTACGGGACACACTCGCCGTGCAGGACGCGGCAGCGCGGTCGGGACGGGAGGTGTTCCGCTGTGCGTGAGCGAACCATCTCCGGGAAACGACGGGCAGGTTGGCTCTTCGCCCCCGCCACCGACCCCGTCCCGCGCGGACAGGCGGGCGGCGCGGCCTTCCTCCGGGTGCTGCTCGGCCTGATGTGGCTGCACAACGTGTCGTGGAAGGTGCCCCCGGACTTCGGGGACGCCGACGGCGGGCTCTACAAGTGGACGGCCTTCGCCGTGAGCCACCCGGTGTTCCCGCCGTACAGCTGGGTCGTGGAGAAGGCCGTCCTGCCCAACATCGAGGTCTTCGGCTGGGGAGTGCTGATCGCCGAGAGCGCCCTGGCGGTGCTGCTGCTGACCGGTGCCTGGGTGCGGGTGGCGGCGGCTCTCGGGGTGGGCATGTCGCTGTCCATCGGGCTCTCGGTCGCCGAGGCCCCGCACGAGTGGCCGTGGGCCTACTGGCTGATGATCGGCGCCCATGTGGCGATCCTGTTCTCCTCGGCCGGGCGGGCGTTCGCCGTCGACGCGCTACGGGCGGGCGTCGGCTCCGCCCGCCGGCTCGGCCTGCTCTGGGGCGTGATCGCGGTGGTCCTCGGCGGCCTCGGCGCGCTGGGCTCGGCGGGGGACGATCCCCTCGCCGCCAAGGGCCACTACCTGCGGGCCTGGGACCTGATGATCAGCGTCGGCCGGTACAACCTCGCCGGCAGCCTGGTGCTGGTGCTGGCCGGTGTCCTGCTGCTGGTCGCCGCCCGCGGCGGGAGCGCCGTCCTCGGCCGGGCGGCGGCGGCCGTCGCTGCCGGGGCCGCGCTGACCCTGCACGCCCAGACCGGCTTCAGCGACCCGCTGTTGGGCGGTACGGCGACCTCGGCGGCCTTCCTGCTGTCCGTCGCGCTGGTCGCCGCGGCCGTCGCCTCGCACAGCAACGTCGACCACAAGAAGAAGGAGGTGTCGGACCGGTGAAACCGATGACCCGACGTACGCTGCTCCTCGGCACCGGAGCGACGCTCCTGCTCAGCGCCTGCGGGACCGGGGCCGCGTCCGAGACGCGGCAGCTCGGGATCTCCGCCATTCCGGACCAGGACCCGGAGTTGCTGAACCGGCTCTACCCCGCCGTGGCCGAGCGGTTCGCCGACGCGACCGGGCTGAAGGTGGCCTACCGACCCGTCACCGACTACACCGCCGTGGTGCGGGCGTTCGAGATCGGCGACATCCACCTGGCCTGGATGGGCGGGCTGACCGGCGTCCAGGCACGTGCACGCGTACCCGGCGCCACGGCCGTCGCGCAGCGGGACATCGACGCCGACTTCCACAGCCTCTTCATTGCCCACACCGGCTCGGGCCTGAAGCCGTTCGAGAAGGTGGACGGGTTGCGTGGCCTCGCCGGGCACACCTTCACCTACGGCAGCGAGACGTCCACCTCCGGCCGGCTGATGCCGCAGTACTTCATGCGGCAAGCCGGGCTTGAGCAGGGTGAGTTGCGGGGGAAGCCCGGCTTCTCCGGCTCCCATGACGCCACCATCGAGCTCGTCGCGGGCGGCAGCTTCGAGGCCGGGGCCGTCAACAAGCAGGTCTGGGACGCCACCGTCGAGGCGGGCGAGGTCGACCTGAGCAAGGTGGCCGTGCTGTGGCGCACTCCCGGCTACGCCGACTATCACTGGCTGGCCCGCCCGGATCTCGACAAGACCTTCGGTGACGGCACCCAGGAGAACGTGCTGGACCTGCTCCTCGGCCTCGACGACCAGAACGCCGAGGACGCGAAGCTGCTGAAGCTCTTCGGCGCCAAGTCCTTCGTACGCACGAAGAACTCCGCCTACGACCGGATCGAGGACGTGGCCCGCGACCTGGGGCTGCTGAAGTGAGCGACTCTCCACCGGTGATCCGGCTGTGCGGAGCGGGGCGCCGGTTCGGCACGCACGAGGCCCTGAGCGAGCTGGACCTCACCGTCCACGCCGGGGAAAAGGTGGCGGTGCTCGGCACCAGCGGCGCCGGCAAGAGCACGCTCCTGGCTCTGCTCAACGGGTCGTTGGAGCCGACCACGGGCAGCCTGGAGGTCTTCGGTGCGAACCCCGCACGCCTGACGGCCGGGCAACGGCGGCTGCTGCAGCGGCGCATCGGCTCGGTGAGCCAGGACCTCGCCCTGATCGAGCAGGTCCGGGTGGTGCACAACGTCAACGCGGGCCGGCTCGGCCGGTGGGGCACCACCCGCGCGCTGGCCTCGCTGGTCTGGCCGCACTCGCTCGACGTGGTCCGCGACGCGCTCGAACAGGTCGACCTGGGCTGGGCGCTGTACGAACGCACCGAGCGTCTGTCCGGCGGCGAGCGGCAGCGGGTGGCGATCGCCCGACTCCTGGTGCAGGAGCCGGAGTTGGTGGTGGCCGACGAGCCCGTGTCCAGCCTCGACCCGGTGCGTGCCGCGCGGGTTCTCGGCCTGCTCGGCGCCTCACCGACCGTGCGCACGCTCATCGTCAGCCTGCATCAGCCGGCCCTCGCCCGCGCGCACTGCACCCGCGTGGTGGGCCTGCGCGAGGGCCGGATCGTCCTCGACGTCCCGGCCGCCGAGGCGACCGACGAGGCCCTGCGCGACCTCTATGAGCTCGTATGACGCTCCAACTCGACGCCCCGCCCACCCCGCCGACCGTATCCGCGCCGGGGCGAAAGCCCGTGAGCGGGCGGCGGATTCTGCTCCGCAGGCTCACCGCGCTGCTGGCGGTGGCCGGGCTGCTGGCCTGGGCCGTTGACCGTGCCGTCCCGTCGGGCGGTGAGCTGGTCAACCGGGGCGGTCTGGCCCTGCTCGACGACCTCGCGGCGACCGTGCTGCGCCCCTCCCTGGACCCGGGCTTCCTCGGCGTGGTCCTGGAGGCGACGGCGACGACTCTGGCCCTGGCGCTGCTCGGGACGGCGGGGGCGCTGGTGATCGGCCTGGTCGGCGGGCTGGTCCTCAGTGACGTGGCGTGGAGCGGTGCGCTGCCGTGGCCCGTACGGGTGGGGCGGCTTGTGCTGCGCGGCGCGCTGGTGGCCGTGCGGTCGGTGCACGAGTTGGTGTGGGCGCTGTTCCTCGTCAGCGTGCTCGGCCTCGACCCGCTCGTCGCCGTGCTGGCCCTCGCGCTGCCCTTCGGCGCGCAGAGCGCCCAGGTCTTCGGGGAGACCTTCGACGCCGTACCCGATGGGCCGCTGCGTTCGCTCCGGGCCGCCGGTGCCAAGCGTGGCTCCGCGCTGGCGTACGCCCTGCTGCCCGGCACAGCACCGCTGCTGCTGTCGTACTCCTTCTACCGGTTCGAGTGCGCCCTGCGGTCCGCCGTCGTGCTCGGGGTGGCCGGTGTCGGTGGTCTGGGGTTCGAACTGACGGTGAGTCTGCAGTCGCGGAACTGGGGTGAGGTCTGGACGCTGGTCGCGGCGCTGCTGGCCCTCGCGGGGCTGGTCGAGCTGTGGAGCAGCCGTGTCCGCTCCGACGTCGCGGTGGTGACGTGTGCCGACTGGTCGGTCGGGCGTGATCGGTCCGGGGGCGGGGGCCGGTCGCCGCGTGGGCTGTCCCGCTCGACCCGCTGGTCCCTGGCCCTGGTGGTGCCGGCGATCGTGGCCGCCTGGTGGTGGGTCGGCCTCTCACCGGCCGGCCTGGTCTCGGCCCGCACGCAGGAGCGCGCCGGTCGGCTGCTCGGCGACCTGTGGCCTCCCGCGCTCCCGGAGGGCGGTCTGCGGGCGCTGACCGGCGCCGTCCTCGACACCGTGACCATGGCCGTCCTCGCCATGGTGGTAGCGGTCCTGATCACCCTGGTCGTGGGCCCCTGGGCGGGTCGGCCACGCGCCGGGCGGCGCGGCCCGGCGGACTGGGGTCGACGGGCCGGGTGGGGGATCGCCCGGCTGCTGCTCCTGGTGCTGCGGTCGATCCCCCCGACGGTGTGGGCCGTCGTCGCCCTCCTGGGCCTTTTCCCTGGTGTCCTGCCCGGGGCTCTGGCCCTGGGGCTCTACACCGGCGGCATCCTCGGCCGGCTGGTCGCCGAAGCGTGGGAGACGATGGACCTCACGCCCCGGGAGTCCCTGCGCAACGCCGGTGTGCCCCGAGTGGTCTCGGCCGTCGTGTCCGTGGGACCGCCGTCCGCGAACCACCTGGTCACGTACACGCTCTACCGGTTCGAGATCTGCGTACGCGACACCGCCATCGTGGGCGTCGTCGGCGCGGCGGGGCTGGGCCGGCTGCTCAGCGAGCGTCTCGCGGCCTTCGACTTCCCCGTGGTCACCGGCGTCCTGCTGGCGTCCTTGCTGGTCAGCCTCGCCGTCGAGGTACTGGGACGCCGACTGCGACGCGCGCTGCGGGCCTGAGCGGCGGCCTTCGCTCAGCTCGCTGGTGAGCGCCGCCCCAGGTCAGCGCCGACCAGGAGGACCCGGCGCAGTGCCCCTGCCGCGCCGCCGACCGTCTCCCAGCTGTAAGTCATGCTCACCTGCAACGGCGGCGACCCGCTCAGCTCCTCGTCCTGGGTCAAGTCCCCGAACCCGGTCTTCCAGCGGTCCAACGCCAACGGCGTGTACGGACCCGGTCACAACGGCTTCTTCAAGTCGCCGGACGGGACCGAGGACTGGATGGTCTACCACGCCAACAGTTCCGCGAGCGGTGGCTGTGACATGAACCGCAGCACCAGGGCACAGAAGTTCAAGCGGAACGCCGACGGCACACCGAACTTCGGGACTCCCGTGGCCCTGGGCGTCCCACTGACCGCGTGGTCCGGGGAATAGCCGGACCACCGTCGGCGGGGCATCGGTGCGATGCCCCGCCGACGCCGGATGCCGGGCCGGGCAGCACCGGTTTGCGGAGCAGGAGCAGTGCCGCGTCGTCGTGCAGCCGGCCGCCCACATGGGCCAGCAGTTCGTCATGGAGGGCGGTGAGGGTGCGGGCCGGCTCGTCGGACACATGGCGGGCCAGCCCTTCGGCGAGCGGGTAGAACTCCCGGCCGTGGTCGCGGGCCTCGGTGACCCCTTCGGTGTAGAGCAGCAGTTGGTCCCCGTCGGTGAAGGGCAGCACCTGAAGACCGGGGGTCTGGCCGGTGAGGGCGCGCAGCCCGAGGGGCGGGGCCGGATGGGTGGGCTCGA
>NZ_KQ949084.1 GCF_001514305.1 Streptomyces dysideae | reverse complement strand
CGTCTCAAACCTTAGCGGATCCTCCCGGCAGTTCCTAATCGGGCTGCCGGACCCAAATCGAATTGAATTCGGGCACGCCGAATTCATCCCGGCTGGGAGATCGTGCTGATGGTTTGGTTACCGCTGATGCGGCGGGAGGTGTTGTCGAAGAACCGTTACGGCTCCGCGGCAACCCGAAGAACTCTACGGATCAGGCAGAGGGCTGTCAAGCGCCGCCTGTCAAGATCTTTTGTCCCGGCCCGTCCCGGCCTCAGTCCAGGTCGGTGAGGCGGCCGCCGGCGTCCGGCTGGGCGTGCTCCACGCGGCGCAGGAGGCGGGTGAGGACCTCGCCGAGGGTCGTGCGCTCCTCGGGAGAGAGGTCCTGGAGCAGGTCCTCCTCGAAGACCGAGGCGAGGCGCATCGCCTCCAGCCACTTCTCGCGGCCCTCGGCGGTGAGCTCGACGATGACGCGGACGCGGTTGGTCTCGTCGCGCTCCCGGGTGACCAGGCTCTCGGCGACCATGCGGTCGATCCGGTGGGTCATCGCGGCCGGCGTGAGGCCGAGGCGCTTGGCGAGGTCGCTGGGGCCCATGCGGTAAGGGGCGCCGGAGAGGACGAGTGCCTTGAGGACCTCCCAGTCGGCGCTGCTGATGCCGAGGGCGGCGGTCTGGCGGCCGTAGGCGACGTTCATACGGCGGTTCAGGCGGGACAGTGCCGAGACGATCTTCTCAACCTGGGGGTCGAGGTCCTGGAACTCGCGCTGATAGGCGGCGATCTGCTCTTCGAGTGTCGGCTCGTTGCTGACGCTGCCGGGGTTGTCGCCCATGGATCGCAGTATGGCACGGGCCTGCTTGGCGTTGAAGTCCTTCGAGGTGTACTGTTTAGCTTCTAATTTTAGCTTTGAAGTCTTCAGGTCTAACTGATGCTGAGGGCTGCTGTCTGAGAGAGGTGAACGTGACCAGGGCGATGGGCGCAGCGATGCGCCGGATCCACGCGGGTAACGCGCTCAGCGCGTTCGGGCTCGGCTTCACGGTCCCGTATCTGTACGTCTATGTGGCGCAGGTGCGAGGGCTGGGGGCCATGACGGCGGGTCTCGTGCTCGCCGTCTTCGCCGTGGCGGCGCTGGTCGTGCTGCCGTTCGCCGGGCGGGCGATCGTCCGGCGCGGCCCGCTGCCGGTGCTGCTCGCCGCTCTGGTCACCGCCGCGCTGGGTGCGCTGAGCCTGGGACTCGCGAGCAGCGCGCCGGCCGTACTGCTGTCGGCGGTCGCGCTCGGGGCGGGGCAGGCCGTGATGCAGCCGGCGCTGGCGACGATGATCGTGGACTGCTCGACGGCGGAGACGCGGTCGCGGGCGTTCGCGACGCAGTTCTTCCTGCAGAACCTGGGGCTGGGTGTCGGTGGGCTCATCGGTGGTCATCTCGTCGATACGACGAGCGCCTGGTCCTTCACCCTCCTGTTCGCGATCGAGGCGGCCATGTTCCTGCTGCTGGTCGTGGTGATGGCGACCGTACGCATGCCGCGCTCGCCTCGGATCGAGGGTGCGCCCGGTGCGGTCAGGGGCAGTTGGAAGCAGCTGCTCGGGAACCGGGCCATGGTGCAGCTGTGCGTGCTGGGGTTCGTGCTGTTCTTCGCCTGCTACGGACAGTTCGAGTCGGGGCTGAGTGCGTACGGGGTCGAGGCCGCCGGGATCAGCGCCTCCGCGCTGGGGACGGCGCTCGCCGCGAACACCGCGGTGATCGTGGTCGCGCAGTTCGCCGTGCTGAGGTTCGTGGAGCGGCGTCGGCGGTCGCGGGTGATCGCGGCCGTGGGGCTGATCTGGGCCGTGGCGTGGGTCGCCGCCGGGTACGCGGGGCTCGGGCACGGGAGCCAGGAGATGGCGACGGCCGCGTTCGTGTCGACGTACGCGCTGTTCGGGTTGGGGGAGGCGATGCTGTCGCCGACCGTCGCTCCGCTGGTCGCCGATCTGGCGCCGATGGGGCTGGCCGGGCAGTACAACTCCGCGTTCGCCCTGGTGAAGCAGCTCGCGCTGGCCGTCGGGCCGGCGGTGGGCGGGCCGATGGGGGCTTCGCTGCACGCACCGTACGTCGTGACGTTCCTGCTGTTCTCGCTGGGGATCAGCGTGCTGGCGCTGCGGCTCGGACGGCAGCTCACCGACGTACAGAATCGGCCGTGGACGGCGAAGAGCCGGGTGGTGGCCCGCGGCGAGAGGCCCTCGGAGTCGGTGACGGCATAGGCCGGGCCAGCCCGGTCTCGCTTCCGTCACGCGGAGTGTCGACTTGCCGGAGCCGCTGCGCCGTGGACGCACACGAACTCTCCCGCGCGGGCGGTGAAGTCCACGTCTCGCGCGGCCCATACGGTCGCGGCCGCGGAGCGGTACGCCTTGGACACTCCGCTCGTCCGGACGAGCGGGACGGGTGACGCACCAGCGGCTGTGGTCAACTCGGCGTCCGTTCCTCGAGGGCTGATCCGCAGCCCGTCACTGCCCGCGCGGCAGGACGAACTCGCACCACACCGCCTTTCCGCCGCCCGGTGTGCGGCGCGAGCCCCATGCCGAGGCGATCGTCGCGACGATCGCGATGCCCCGGCCCGACTCATCGCCGGGTTCCGCTCTGCGGCGGCGGGGGAGGTGGTCGTCGCCGTCCGTGACCTCGATGATGAGGCGGCGGTCGGTGCGGCGCAGGCGGAGGCGCATGGGCGGAGTGCCGTGCTGGAGGGAGTTGGCGACGAGTTCGCTGGCCGCCAGGACGCCGAGGTCGTGGAGGTCCGGCGGGAAGCGCCAGCTGGTCAGGACGCCGGAGGCGAACGCACGCGCGCGTGGGGCGGCCTCTATGCCGCCGAGGAGTTCCAGGGCCGCGTTGCGGAACAGGTCGCTGTCCGGGCCGGTGCGGGCCGGGTGCTGGAGGACCAGGACCGCCACGTCGTCGTCGTGGTCGGCGGTGACGCCCGCTGAGCGGACCAGGCGGTCGCAGACGACCTGGGGGGTGCCCGTCGCGCCGGACAGGGCGCGCTCCAGGGACGCGATTCCCACGTCGAGGTCCTCGTCCCTGCGCTCCACCAGGCCGTCCGTGTAGAGGACGGCGGTGGAGCCGGGAGTGAGCGCGATGCTGCCTGACGCGTGCATCCAGCTGCCCGTGCCGAGCGGCGGGCCCGTGGGTTCGTCCGCGCGCTGGACCACGCCGTTCTCGTCGCGGACCAGGATCGGGAGGTGGCCGGCCGAGGCGTAGACCAGGCTTCCCTCGTTCGGGTCGTGGATGGCGTAGACGCACGTGGCGATCTGGTTGGCGTCGATCTCCGTGGCGAGGCCGTCGAGGAGCTGGAGGATCTCGTGCGGGGGGAGGTCCAGGCGGGCGTACGCACGGACCGCCGTACGGAGCTGGCCCATGACGGCCGCGGCGCGGACGCCTCGGCCCATGACGTCGCCGATGACCAGTGCCGTACGGCCGCCGCCCAGGGTGATCACGTCGTACCAGTCGCCGCCGACCGCGGCCTCCGTGCCGCCGGGGTGGTAGGTCGCGGCGATGCGCAGGTCGTCGGGCTCCTCCAGCTCCTGCGGGAGGAGGGAGCGCTGGAGAGTGACCGCCGTCTCGCGCTGCCGGCGTTCGCTGGTGCGGAGGCGTTCGGCGGCCTCGGCGTGGTCGGTGACGTCCGTGGCGAAGATCAGGACGCCGCCGTCGCCCTCGGCCACCGGGGTGCAGGCGAAGGTGTACGAGCGGCCGTCGGGGGCCTTGCGGGACTTGACCGTGCGGGGCTTGCCGCTGCGCAGGACCTGGTCGAGGAGCGGGAACAGGCCCAGTTCGTCCAGTTCGGGGAGGGTTTCGCGGGCCGGTTGGCCCAGCGGGCGGGTGCCGAAGGCGGTGACGTAGGCGTCGTTGACGTAGGCGAGGCGATGGTCGGGGCCGTGGACCAGGGCGACCAGGGCCGGGACGCGGTCCAGGACCTCGCGGACCGGCAGTTCGTCCACGGCCGGGATCGGCGGGGCCTCGTCGGTGAGTTGTTCGGCGCGGGCCGCGGGGACGGAGCCCGGGGTGTCCTGTCGGCGGTCCGGGGGGACCGTCGCGTGTTCGGTCCGCGCTGCCGCGCGGCGCTGCGTTCCGGGGAGCCGGGCGCTCCAGCGCGTGAAGTTCACGAATCCTTGCCTCGTGTCGTCGTCTTCGGCCAGCTCCGGACCCGGCCGGGGGTCTGGGGGATGGCACCCCGGGGTTGTAGCACTGTGGGGAGAGCCTCGCGGGGTCGAAGGGCGGGCGGTTGCCCGTCCAAGGTCGTCCAGGGTCGGGGGTCAGTCTGGCAGGGTGGCCGACCGGGCCGACATCCGTCAGACGCCTGCCCTGTCGGTGGAGTTCCTCGGTCCGGTCAGGACGACCCCTTCGGGTCGTCGTTCGGGTTGTGAGGAGGCTTTCCACCGGCCGCGAGTTCGAACTCCGCACGGGGATGTTCGAGCGAACCCAGGGAGACGATCTCCCTCTTGAAGAGTCCCGACAGTGTCCATTCGGCCAGGACCCGGGCCTTCCGGTTGAAGGTCGGGACCCTGCTCAGGTGGTAGACCCGGTGCATGAACCACGCAGGGTAGCCCTTCAGTCTGCGTCCGTAGACGTGCGCGACGCCTTTGTGCAGGCCGAGGGAGGCGACCGAACCCACGTATTTGTGGGCATACGTCTCAAGTGGTTCGCCGCGGAGCGCGTGCGCGACGTTGTCGCCGAGGAGTTTGGCCTGGCGCAGGGCGTGCTGGGCGTTGGGGGCGCATTCCGAGCCCGGTTCCGCCGCGGTGACGTCGGGGACGGCGGCGGCGTCTCCCGCGGCCCACGCGTGCGTGCTGCCCTCGATGGTCAGCTCGGCGGTGCAGCGCAGCCGGCCCCGGTCGTTCAGCGGCAGGTCCGAGGCCGCCAGGACCGGGTGGGGTTTGACGCCGGCCGTCCAGACGACCGTACGGGTCGGGAAGCGGGCGCCGTCGCTGAGGACGGCGACGCGGTCGGCGCAGGATTCCAGTCGGGTGTTCAGGCGTACGTCGATGTTGCGGCGGCGCAGTTCGGTGACCGTGTAGCGGCCCATCTCCGCGCCCACCTCGGGCAGGATGCGGTCGGAGGCCTCGACGAGGATCCACCTCATGTCCTCGGGGCGGAGGTTGTGGTAGTAGCGCGCGGTGTAACGGGCCATGTCCTCCAGCTCGCCGAGCGCCTCCACGCCGGCGTAGCCGCCGCCCACGAAGACGAAGGTGAGGGCGGCGTCGCGGACGGCGGGGTCGCGGGTGGAGGAGGCGATGTCCATCTGCTCGATGACGTGGTTGCGCAGACCGATGGCCTCTTCGACGGTCTTGAAGCCGACGCCGTGGTCGGCGAGGCCGGGGATGGGAAGCGTGCGGGCGATCGAGCCGGGGGCGAGGACGAGTTCGTCGTAGACGAACTGCTCGCTGCCCATGCCCTCCTCCTCGGTGGCGAGGGTGGTGAGGGTCGCGGTGCGCTTGGCGTGGTCGATGGCGGTGGCCTCGCCGATCACGACCCGGCACCCGGGCAGGACCCGGCGCAGCGGCACGACGACATGGCGGGGGGAGATCGAACCGGCGGCCGCCTCGGGGAGGAACGGCTGATACGTCATGTACGGGTCGGGAGTGACGACTGTGATCTCGGCCTCGCCCCGGCCGAGTTCCCGTTTGAGCCTCCGCTGGAGGCGCAGAGCCGTGTACATCCCGACGTAGCCGCCGCCGACAACGAGAATGCGCGCACGTTCCTTCACCATCCCATGACGCACCCGCCGCTTGCGTTTGTCCACAGGCTCGACAATTTGTGTGACCGCAGGCGGGGCGCGCCACGGGTTGGCCGAATTACCGGAGTGCGGGGAAGCCCCGCAGGTCAACGGGTGTGCGCCGGAGGGCCGCAGGGGGTGCAATCGGGACGTATACGACCCGTACTCCGATCGGGGGGCGCTCCGTGCGGAACGTGCCCCTTCTGAATTGACTCCCTCTCAACTATGTTCGTGTGACGACGGGGTGTAGGGGGATGCGCTCTTCGGTTCCTTCGAGTCCGCGACGGGCGGACTGGTGAACCGGTGCACGTTCTCTGACGCTCCGGCTTCCTATGGCGGGGAGAGTCTCCGGGGGGAGACGTCATTACCGGGGGATCACTTATGCATGTTCAGGGCTCTCATTGGTCTTCCGCGTCCGCCATCGCACCCGGTGGTGCGATGGGCGGCGCGATGAGCGCGGGCAACGGACGCGGGGACCGACCGCGTACGGCGCCGCTGCGCGTGGACGCACAGCGCAATCTGGAGCACGTACTGCGGGCGGCGCGCGAGGTCTTCGGCGAGCTGGGCTACGGCGCGCCGATGGAGGACGTGGCGCGGCGCGCGCGGGTCGGCGTCGGCACGGTGTACCGGCGCTTCCCGAGCAAGGACGTCCTGGTGCGGCGGATAGCCGAGGAGGAGACCTCCCGGCTGACCGACCAGGCGCGGGCGGCGCTCGGCCAGGAGGACGAGCCATGGTCGGCGCTGTCGCGCTTCCTGCGGACGTCGGTGGCGTCGGGCGCGGGGCGGCTGCTGCCGCCGCAGGTGCTGCGGGTCGGCGTCGCGGACGAAGGTGCCGCCTTCGAAGAGGCGCGGGTGCCGCAGCAGCGGATGGAGCCGGGCTCCGGTGAGCTGCGGCTGGTGCCCGGGGACTCGTCGGACGCCGCTGTGGACGACGCGGGGGCGGCGGCGCTGCTCGAGGTCGTGGGCCAGCTCGTGGAGCGGGCGCGCGCGGCGGGCGAGCTGCGGGCCGACGTGTCGGTGTCGGACGTACTGCTGGTGATAGCGACGGCGGCGCCCTCGCTGCCGGACGCCGCGCAGCAGGCGGCGGCCTCGGCTCGGCTGCTGGACATCCTGCTGGAGGGGCTGCGGTCTCGGCCGGTGTGAGGCCGACAGGCGGCCGGGTGAGTCCGGTGTGCCCGGCGGGTAACTCGAAGAGGTGACGGTGAGGTGTGGGTGCTGTGCCGCCCGCGCCTCGCGCACCACTCGCTGACATCCCCGGCATTTCGGGTCGACTGCCCCAACTCCCGCTCACCGGGCGCCGACTGAGTCTTCCCCGTATGGGTGACGGCTAGTGCTGCACTGCGGCAAAACCCCACAGACGAGGGGATGCGCCGCCCTCATGGGTCCTGAACAAAAGCCAATATGGCACCCTGACCCGGTGTTCGGGACTGTTGGGCCGGCGGCGGGGGCTTTCCGCGATGAGCGTTGACGGACGGGACGGGTCACTGGGCGACGGTGACGCGGAGGGCGGCGGCCCGGCGACGCCGCGGGTGCCGAGCCAGGGCAGCCGGGCGGATCTGCCGCCGGACGACGTCCCAGTGGAGGGCGGCGTCCCGGCACAGCGCGACCGGCGCGAGGACAACGTCCTGCCGCCGCCGCGCGAGCTGCCGCCGTCCGACGCCGACCTGATCAAGCGGATGCGCTCGGGCGACGACACGGCCTACGAGGCGCTCTACCGGCGCCACGCCGACGCCGTACGCCGGTACGCGCGCACCTGCTGCCGGGACGCCCACACCGCCGAAGACCTCACCGCCGAGGTCTTCGCCCGCATGCTCCAGGCGGTACGCGGCGGCTCCGGACCCGAGCACGCCGTCCGCGCGTATCTGCTGACCAGCATCCGGCGCGTCGCCGCGACCTGGACGAAGTCCGCGCGCCGGGAGCAACTGGTCGACGACTTCGCGGTGTTCGCCGGGCAGGCCGCGCGCTCCTCCGACGTGTCCGACGACACCGCCCCCATCAGCTCCTTCGGAGCGGGCCTGGACCTGGGCGCGGACGTGCGGGCGATGCACGAGGCCGAGCAGTCCATGGCCATGCGGGCCTTCCGGTCGCTGCCGGAGCGCTGGCAGGCCGTGCTGTGGCACACCGAGGTCGAGGACGAGTCACCGAGCGAGGTCGCCACCCTCTTCGGGCTGGACGCCAACGGCACACGCGTGCTCGCCAGCCGCGCCCGCGAGGGCCTCAAGCAGGCCTATCTCCAGGCCCACGTCAGCGCCACCCTCGCCGACGACGAGGAGTGCGCCCGCTACGCCGACCGGCTCGGCGCCTACGCCCGCGGCGGCCTGCGCAGCCGGGCCGAGCGGGGGCTGCGCAAGCACCTGGAGGAGTGCGCCAAGTGCCGACTGGCCGCGGGCCAGATCAAGGAAGTCGCCGGCGGTATCCCCGCCGTCGTGCCGGTCGCGGTCATCGGCTGGTTCGGTGCCGCCGGGTACGCCAAGGCGGTCGGGCTCATCGCCGGCGGTGCCGGAGCGGGTGCGGCCGGTGCCGCCGGGGCGGCCACGGCGGCGGGCGGCAGCTCGTCCGGCGGGGCGGGCGCCGGGGGCGGTGCGGCCGCGTCCGAGGGCGTGGGCGCGCCCGTGAAGGCCGGTATCGCCGCCGGTGTGGTCGTCGTGGGGGTCACGGCGGCGGTGGTGCTCGCGCTGATGAACAACGAGAAGCCGGTCGACAAGGCGGACGACAGGCCGCCGGAGCCCACCCCGATCGTCGAGCAGACACCGACGCCCGCGCCCACGAAGAAGGAGTCCGAGCCGGAGCCGGAACCACCGGCGATCGTCCCAGTGTCGGCGCCCAGCCCGACCCCGGCACCTGCTCCCACCCCGACTCCCACCCCGACGACCACGCCTTCCCCGAAGCCGACACCGACCCCCACGCCGACACCGAGCCCGACATCCACTCCCGCCCCGGCACCGCCGCCCCCGCCCGCTCCGGTCGTCCACCAGTGGAGCGAGCTGTCGTACGACGTCAACGGCGACGGCACCGCGCCCGAGATGCGGCTCGGCGAGAGCGGCTGGGTGTGGCAGCGGTACGGCTTGTCGATCGCCGACCGGCAGTACACGCACGGCGTGACCGTGCACGGCCGGTCCTCCGTCACCATCGACCTCAACCGCGAGTGCACCGCCTACGACGCGATGGCCGGCGTCGACGACATGACGCTGGGACTCGGCAAGGTCTACTTCTCCGTCCACGCCGACGGCGTCCAGCTGTGGCGGTCCGGCATGGTCCAGGGCGGGGACTCTGCGGTGCCGGTGCATGTGGACCTCACCGGGCGCAGGACCGTGCAGCTGGTGGTCGAGCCACGCAGCCACTTGGACGATCTGATGCTGGCCGACTGGGCGGAGTCGAGGTTCACCTGCTCCTAGTTCACCTGCTCCTCGTTCACCTGCTCCTCGTTCACCTGCTCCTGGTTCACCTGCCTCCGGGGGTGCCGGTGCGCAGGGTCTCGTCCAGTCCGGCGAGTACGTCGTCCGGGGTGAGGGCGGTGCCGCGGGCGTGCTCGGTGGCGTACCGGACGGCGCCCAGGGCGGTGCGGGCGGCGGACTCGGCGCGCTCGGCGTCGGTGCGCTCCGGGACGGGCCGCGGATGGCCGCCGCGCCACTGCTCCGAGGCGGCGAGCAGCCGGACCGCCCCCGCGTGGTCGCCGAGCCGGGCCAGCAGGTCGGCCGCGGCGTCCGCGACCGCCGCCTTGATCCCGTATGCAGGAGCATGTTGCGCGGCGCGCAGTACTCGGTCAGCAGGGCGACCGGGTCGTCCTGCTGGGCCGTCAGCTCATGGGTCAGAGCACGGTCTCGCGCAGACCGAGCGCGCTGACCACCGCGCCGGGCACCGCCTCCGGCCGGTCGAGCGAGGCGAGCTCGGCCAGCCATGCCTGCGGGAGCCCGGCGGCGGCTTCCTCGGCGAGACGGGTCTTTCCGGAGCCGCCCGGCCCGGTGAGTGTGACCAGGCGGGCCCTTCGCACTTCGCAACGGATGGCTTCGAGTTCGGGTTCCCGGCCTACGAAGGATGTGAGGCGGGGGCGGATGTTGCCGGTGCGGTCTGGGGGTTGGGGTGTTGCGGTGGTGGGGGCGTTGCGGGTGGTGGGGGCGTTGCGGGGGTGGCGGGGTCGCCGCGGTCCAGGGCGGTGGTGCCCTCGCGTACGAGGCGTTCGAAGACGAACAGGTCCACGTCGTCCTCGGTCGCCGTGAGCCGGTAGCCGCCGGGGGCGGAGACGATGGCGTCCCTGCCGACGGTGCGGCGGAGGCGGCCTACGAGGGCCTGGAGGGCGGCCGGGGCGTCCTGGGGCGGGGCGTCCGACCAGACCTCGTCGATCGAGGTCTCGGGAGCGGTGACGCGGCCGGGGCGTAGGGCGAGGGCGGTGAGCAGGGCACGTACGTGTGGGCCGCCGACGGGTATGACGGTGCCCTGGTCGTCCTCCGCCTGGGTGATGCCCAGGATCGCGTACCGCACCGGGTCATTGTCGCCGGGGTGGCTGGGGGGGGCAGGGGTTTTGTGGACGTCGGCGGGGCGGGGGCCGGTGCGGGGGCGGGGCTCGGGGTTTCTCGCCCCCGCCGCCCCTACCCGTCCCATCCCCAGGGGCTCCGCCCCTTCGCCCCCGCTGGGGCTGCCGCCCCAGACCCCGCTCCGGCCCTGAAGGGGCCTTGTCCTCAAACGCCGGACGGGCTGGAAGATGCGGACCGGCGTTTGAGAGGCGAAGCCCCAGCGGCTCAAAGATCCGCACCGGCGTCGAGAAGTGGCGGACGGAGTGGAACCCGGGGTGGGTATGCCGGACCCCGCGCCTCCGGCAGGAGGCAGGATCCGCTGGGCAGGCCTACGCGCGCCTCGCCGTCGCCCCCGCCCCCAGCGCCCCCCTCTGGGGTGCGATCCCCGCCGGTACCGCGCGCTGGCGGGCGGGCGTGCCCGTCCAGCAGGTGCCTCGGCGGGCCAGGAGGCGGCGTAGCCACAGTTCCAGGGAGACCAGGTCCGCCAGGCCGTCCAGGGGTAGGGGCTCGCCCTCTGCCGCCGCGCGGAGGGCCTTGCGGACCACTCGGGCCTCCACCAGGCCGGCCTCGGCGAGGAGAGGAGTGCCGAAGAGGGAGATCAGGGTGTCCGCCGCTACGCGCAGGCCCGTGCGGGCTGCTACCGCGGCCGAGGCGTGGGACGGGGCGCCCCAGCCGGGCGGGAGATCGGCTACGCCGGCGCCCTCAAGGACCGTACGGAGGATCGCGGCCCTGGCGCCCGGCTGGACGCGCAGGGCCTCGGGGAGGGCGCGGCAGGCGCGGAGAACCTGGTTGTCCAGGAAGGGAGTGTGCAGGCGTTGGAAGCGGATCTCGGCCGCTTGTTCGAGGACGCGTAGGTCGGCTGCGTGGCGGGCGAGTGCCGCACGCGCGCGGTAGTCGCCGGGGCGTTGGCCCGGGCCCACTCCGTTGCGCTGGGTCGCGCCCTGCAGGCGAACCGATACTTCAGCGAGCGCCTCCCCGGTCAGCCAGCGCGCCGCCGGACCCGGTCTCGCCCAGGTGAGCCCTGCCAGCGACGCCCCGACGGCACCCCCGGGTTCGTCGAAGCGGCGTTGCAGAAGGCGGTCCGCGAGGGCCTCCAGGCCCGTTCGGTACGGCGTACGGGCCAGGCGCCTGGCCGCGCTGTACACGCGCGCGGGGACCAGCACCGAGCCGTCCGCCTTGGCCAGCGCCGCGACCGGGCGGACCAGATGGCGTCGTTTGCGGTCCATCAGCAGGTCGGCCAGGCGGGCCGGGTGCGCGTCCAGGACCTGGCGGGCGCCGTACCCGGTGAAGTGGTCCGCGCTGCCCGCCGCCAGCCGCGCCCGGTGGCGCGCCGCCGTCACCAGGCTGGAGCCCGGCTCGTCCGTCAGCGGGCCGTCCAGGTCGGCGTACGGGAGCGCCTCCTCGCCGCCGGTCACCACTACGTGGTGCAGGCGCGGGTTGGCCGCCAGGGTGCCGGCCCGCTCCAGCTCGGCCTCCCGGCCGCCGACCGCCAGGTCGTTGAAGGTGACCGCCAGGAGCCGTTCGCCCGCTCCCGTGCCGTGTCCGAGCACGGTGCCCGGCATGCCCGGGAGGCCGGCGGCCAGCAGTGCGAGCGTTCCGGATGCCGGGCCGCCGGACAGGTCCGCGCCGATGCCCGGGACCGGCATCCCGCGCGCGGCACGCCGTTCGGCGGGCCCCATGCCCGGCACCGGTCCCGGGTCGATGTCGGCGCCGGGAACATGCCGGGGCGCCGACAGACGCGCGCGTACCGCCTCCACCAGCGCGTCCCGCACCGCGTCCACCGCGCTGTCCGGATCCGCCGACGGCGCCGCCACCGCCAGCGAGGCGACCGGCTCGTACCCGGCGATCTCGCGCGCCCCGTTGCGCAGGATCAGCGCGTGCCCCGGCGGAATGCGCCGTACGCCGTCGTAGGGAGTGGAGTCGTGCAGCGCGGCCGGTACGTCCGGGGCGGCCAGCAACGCGGCCAGGTGGCCGAAGTCGAGGTTGGCCTCGATGAGGTCGGCCAGCGGCAGGGCGGCGGTCGCGTACGCCGTACCGCCCGCCCAGGGGGTGTAGAACACGGGCCGCGCGCCCGCCAGATCGCCGCACACCATGACCCTGCGCCCGACCTGCACGACCGCCGTGTAGCTGCCCGACCAGGCCGTCAGATGCCGAAGTGCCCCTCCGCGCGCGGCGAACAGCCCGACCCGCAGCTGTTCGTCGGTCGCCCCGCAGTTGCCGAGGACCGCGATCCGGTTCTGTGCGTCGGCCTTCACGACCCGCACCTCGTCGGGGCGCCAGTCGCCGACCGCCCACAGCGGATCGGGGTCGCCCCACAGGAGTTGGGAACCCACCGGGTGCACGGTCTCGCCGTCGCCTCCGGTGGCCCCCGCGGAGCCGATCCGGGCGGGCCCCGCGGCGGTGCTGCTCCATCCCACCAACCACCGCATCGACGCCTCCACAGGCTGTGGACAACCAGTGCACCGTACGAACCGGTCACCATGCTGCCATGAAGGGGCGCGCGCCGGAGGGCGGGTGGAGCCGCCCGAGATCCGGTGGGCCCGAGGATCGCGCCCCCATGGGCGCCCCTATGGATCCCTATAAGAAACCGAACGCCCGCGCAGGGCAAGGCTTCTGTGAGGCAACTGCGATGCGAATGCGCCCCCGATACGCTCCCCCAGAACGCCCTTCGCGCCCTCAACTCCCATGGTGGGAGGGGCAATCACCCGCAGCAGGCAGGGTCGATTTTCAGCCAAATCGACAGCACGCGGCCGGTGCGAAGGCAGGCCCGAACACGCTCCGTACAGGCCTTGCGCACCGTTCGCCTGCGCGCAGTCCGGGGAACGGAGTTCGCCCCCCGGACCGTTCCGCCGCCCGCGGGGATGGAGGCGGCGAATCCCCCAGCCCACTGGATCCAGTACAGCGGGCCGACCCACGCACGATCCATGGAACCGCTCCCCCGATGGCCGGAGAAGAGCGCACGGACGGGCGCACGGCCACACAGCGGGAGCACGCCGCAACTGCCCGTATCGGACCCGCACTTACGTACGGACCACAATCCCGCCATCCGGAACAATGCCTCTTAACGCTTGGGATGCGGCGAACTACGCTGGGTTTACGAATGCCGCATGGTTATGCCAGCGCGGCAGCCGTCTGTGTCGAGGGGTGGCGCATGTCCAGGGAGCAACGCGGGCCGAACGAAAAACTCGGCGCCGTTCTCGCCCTCGCGGGAATCAGCAACGCAGGACTCGCGCGTCGCGTCAACGATCTTGGCGCTCAACGCGGGTTGACTCTTCGCTACGACAAGACCTCCGTGGCGCGCTGGGTGTCGAAGGGCATGGTGCCGCAGGGCGCTGCGCCGCATCTCATCGCCGCCGCCATAGGGCAGAAGCTCGGCCGCCCGGTGCCGCTCCACGAGATCGGCCTGGCGGACGCGGATCCCGCACCCGAAGTGGGCCTCGCCTTCCCCCGGGACGTCGGGCAGGCGGTGAAGTCGGCGACGGAGCTCTACCGTCTCGACCTCGCGGGCCGACGCGCCGGCTCCGGCGGCATCTGGCAGTCTCTGGCCGGATCGTTCGCAGTAAGCGCATACGCGACGCCCGCCTCACGGTGGCTGATAACCCCGGCCGACAGTTCGGTCGCGCGCGAGGTGAACTCCGCGGAGGGCTCCGGCGCACCGCTCAAAGTCGGCCACAGCGATGTGCAGAAACTGCGGGAGGCCGCCGAGGACGCCAGGCGCTGGGACTCCAAGTACGGGGGCGGCGACTGGCGTTCGTCCATGGTGCCGGAGTGTTTACGGGTGGAGGCGGCACCGCTGCTGCTCGGCGCGTACTCCGACGACGTCGGCCGGGCACTGTTCGGCGCGAGCGCCGAGCTGACCCGGCTCGCGGGCTGGATGGCCTTCGACACGGGCCAGCAGGAGGCCGCACAGCGGTACTACATCCAGGCGCTGCGGCTCGCCCGCGCGGCTGCCGACGTCCCCCTCGGGGGCTACGTCCTGGCGTCCATGTCCCTGCAGGCGACCTACCGGGGCTTCGGCGACGAGGGCGTCGACCTCGCCCAGGCCGCCCTGGAACGCAACCGGGGGCTCGCCACGGCCCGCACCATGAGCTTCTTCCGGCTCGTCGAGGCACGGGCACACGCGCGTGCGGGTGACGCGCAGGCGGCGGGGGCCGCGCTGAAGGCGGCCGAGGGGTGGCTGGAGCGGTCCCGTGACGGCGACAACGATCCGTCCTGGCTCGGCTTCTACTCGTACGACCGGTTCGCCGCGGACGCGGCCGAGTGCTACCGCGATCTGAAGGCGCCGCGTCAGGTGCGCCGATTCACGGAGCAGGCGCTGTCGAAGCCGACGGAGGAGTTCGTGCGGTCGCATGGGCTGCGGCTCGTCGTTTCGGCGGTCGCCGAGCTCGAGTCGGGCAATCTGGATGCGGCGTGCGAGCAGGGGGTGCGGGCGGTGGAGGTTGCGGGGCGCATTTCTTCTGCGCGTACCACCGAGTATGTGAAGGATCTTCTGCATCGGCTGGAGCCGTATGGGGATGAGCCGCGGGTGGTTGAGTTGCGGGAGCGGGCTCGACCGTTGTTGATGGCACCCGCGTAGGGATCCGTCGCGTTTTGCCTGGTTGATATGCGTTTGGGGCTGCGGGTTGTCTTGGGCTGGTCGCGCCCACGCGGCGGAGCCGCATATTGACGCAGCCCCGCGCCTCTTACGGGACGTGTCCGCCTCCTGCGTTTGAAGCCATTGTCAGTGGCGCAGTGCACTATCGGAGGCGGGAGGTGGTGTGCGTGCGGGCGATCGCTTACGACTGTGACGTGCTCGTGGTCGGCGGTGGGATCGTCGGGCTGTCCACGGCGTATGCGATCACGCGTGCCGCGCCGGGTACGCGGGTGACGGTGCTGGAGAAGGAGGCCGGGCCCGCCCGGCATCAGACGGGGCGCAACAGCGGGGTCATCCACAGCGGGATCTACTACCGGCCGGGGTCGCTGAAGGCCCGGTACGCGGTGGGCGGCGCCGCCGAGATGGTCAAGTTCTGCGCGGAGTACGGCATCGCCCACGCCGTCACCGGCAAGCTGATCGTCGCGACCGAGCGGGCGGAGCTGCCGCGGCTGCACGCGCTGGTGCAGCGCGGGCGGGAGAACGGCATTCCGGTACGGGAGCTGGGCGCCGCCCAGATCGCCGAGTACGAGCCGGAGGTGCGGGGCCTCGCCGCGATACACGTCGGGACGACCGGCGTGTGCGACTTCGTGGGCGTCGCGCGGCAGCTGGCGGAGGCGTCCGGGGCGGAGATCCGGTACGGCGCGGAGGTGGAGCGGATCGACCGGCGGGCGGCGCTGGGGGTCGCCGTGCGGACGCGGGCCGGGGATGTGGTGCGGGCGCGGGTGCTGGTGAACTGTGCCGGGCTGTACTGCGACGAGGTGGCGCGGCTGACCGGGGACGATCCCGGGATGCGGATCGTGCCGTTCCGCGGGGAGTACTACTCGCTGGCGCGGCCTGAGCTGGTGCGGGGGCTGGTGTATCCGGTGCCGGATCCCGCGTTTCCGTTCCTGGGTGTGCATCTCACGCGCGGGATCGACGGAGACGTGCACATCGGGCCCAATGCGGTGCCGGCGCTGGCCCGGGAGGGGTACGGGTGGGGGGTCGTACGGCCTCGGGAGCTGGGGGCGACGTTGGGGTGGCCGGGGGCTTGGCGGATAGCCCGGCGGCACTGGCGGTATGGCGCCGGGGAGCTTCGGCGGTCGGCATCGAGGGGGGCGTTCGCTGCGGCTGTGCGGAGGCTTTTGCCGGCGGTTTCGGTGGCTGACCTGGTGCCTGCGGCGGCGGGGGTGCGGGCGCAGGCGGTGTTGCGGGACGGGACGCTGGTGGATGACTTTCTGATTCGGGAGGGGGATCGGGCTGTGCATGTGCTGAACGCGCCTTCGCCTGCGGCTACGGCTTCGCTGCCGATCGGTCGGGAGGTGGCTCGGCGGGCGTTGGCTGTAATGGGTTCCGTGTGAGCGTGCGGGTGCGGGTGGGTGGGGGCTCGGCGCCCTGGGGGCTCCGCTCCCAGACCCCCGGCCTATGCCCACCCACCACCCGTCTACTGTCGGGAGAGAGGCGGGCCACCCAAGCCCTCCCGCCCCGTAAAATCGACCCCACTGTGTCTGACTCCCTCAACGCCCCCGAAGCCCCCCGGCCCGTCGATGGGCCCCTTCGGCATGCCCGTGCCAAGGGTGAGCCCCGGTTTCCCGAGGGGCCGAAGGCCGATCCCGCCGGGTCGCATTTTGAGCGGCGGATTCGGAGTTTTCAGCCGCGGCGGAGCCGGGTGACCGCCGGGCAGGCGGACGCCTTGCAGCGGCTGTGGCCCAAGTGGGGGCTCGATATCGACGGTCAGCGCGTCGTCGATATCGCCGAGCTCTTCGGGAACGACAACCCCGTCGTCCTCGAGATCGGCTTCGGGATGGGCGAGGCCACCGCGCAGATGGCCGCCGCCGCCCCGGAGACCAACGTCCTCGCCGTCGACGTGCACACCCCGGGGCAGGGCAACCTGCTCAACCTCGCCGACCAGAACGGGCTGGCCAACGTCCGGGTCGGCAACGGCGACGCCATCATCCTGCTGCGGGAGATGCTCACCCCCGACGCGCTGGACGGGCTGCGCGTCTACTTCCCGGACCCCTGGCCCAAGAAGCGGCACCACAAGCGGCGGCTGATCCAGCCCGAGTTCCTCACCCTCGCCGCGGAGCGGCTGAAGCCCGGTGCGATCGTGCACTGCGCCACCGACTGGGAGCCGTACGCCGAACAGATGCTCGAAGTGCTGACGGCGCACCCCGACTTCGAGAACACCCAGGCCGACGGCGGTTTTGCGCCGCGTCCTCAGTTCCGGCCGCTGACCCGTTTCGAGGGGCAGGGACTGGACAAGGGACATGTCGTGAACGACCTGCTCTTCCGTCGCGTACAGCACGAAGTCCAGCCCCGCACCGGCGCCTGAGCCCCCTCGCCCTGCTGCGAGCGGCGTCCTTCCCTCGTTAGGGTCAATGCCGTGGCCACCTGTCCCCCGTACCCGACGCACCCCACCGGTCCCGGCGGCGGCGCGCTCAGGCACGCGCACTGGTGGCGGAAGCGGTGGGTGCGGTACGGCGCGCTCAGTGCCCTGCTCGCGCTCTCCGGGCTGGTCATCCTCGCCCTCGTGCGGGAACAGACCGGCACTGAGGGGTTCCTGGTGGGGTTGGGGCTCGCCGTCCTGCCCGTACCGCTGCTCGTCGCCGCCTTCCGGTGGCTGGACCGGGTCGAGCCCGGGCCCTGGCGGAACCTGGTGTTCTCGTTCGCCTGGGGCGCCTGCGCGGCCGCGCTGATAGCGATCATCGCCAACAGCTTCGCGACCAGATGGATAGCGACAGCGACCGCGGACCCGTCCCACGCGGACACCCTCGGCGCGACGGTCATAGCGCCGGTCGTCGAGGAGTCCGCCAAGGCCGCCGCCGTACTGCTCGTCTTCCTGTTCCGCAGACGGGACTTCACCGGGATCGTCGACGGCGTCGTGATAGCCGGCGTCACCGCCACCGGGTTCGCCTTCACCGAGAACATCCTCTATCTCGGCACCGCGTTCGGTACCGACCAGCTCAGCGGCGGCAGCGGCATCGCCTCCGTGACCGCGGCGACGTTCTTCGTCCGCGTCATCATGTCGCCGTTCGCGCACCCCCTCTTCACCGTCCTCACCGGCATCGGCTTCGGCATCGCCGCGCTCTCGGCGGACCGGCAGCATGTACGGCGGGCGCTCTTCCCCCTCTCCGGGCTGGTGCTCGCGATGGGCATGCACGCCATGTGGAACGGCTCGTCGACCTTCGGCGAGTACGGGTTCTTCGCCGTGTACGCGGCCTTCATGGTGCCCGCGTTCGGCCTGCTGACATGGCTCGTCGTCTGGACCCGGCAGCGCGAGCTGAGGACCGTACGCGAGGAACTGCCCGCCTACGCCGTCGCCGGGTGGCTGACGCCGGGTGAGCCGTTCGCGCTCGGCTCGATGCGGGCGCGGCGGGTGGCCCGGCAGTACGCGCAGCGGCACGGGGGCCGGGCAGCGGCCAGGGCGGTCGCGGAGTACGAGGCGTACGCGACGTCGCTGGCGTTCCTGCGGCATCGGGGGCGCCGGGGACGGGCGGGCGCCGACTTCGTCGTACGGGAGCAGGAGCTGCTCCACGAGCTGTGGCGCCGCCGGGATCCCGCGCGCCCGGCGCTGGACCACGCGGCGAGGGCCACGGCGCCGCCCGTGCCGGTGGTCGCGGCGCCGTGGCCGATGTACGGGGTGGCCGGGTATCCGGCACATCCCACGAATCCCGCGTATCCCTCATATCCGGCGTACCAGATGCATCCGGCGCATCCGGCGCATCCGGCGCATCCGGCGCATCCGGCGCATCCGGCGCATCCGGCGCATCCGGCGCATCCGGCGCATCCGGCGCATCCGGCGCATCCGGCGGGACCGTATCCCGCGCACAACCCGTACCGGTCATAGGCAGAAGCCGAGCAGAAGCCCGGGGAACCAGGCGAACTGGGTGAACTGGGCGAACTAGGCGGACGCCTCCGTAAGTCGCTCCACCTCCGCCTCCGTGAGCGTCAGCTCACCCACCCCCAACAGTGCCGGCAGCTGCTCCACCGTCCGCGCGGACGCGATCGGCGCCGCCACCGTCGGCTGGGCCGCGAGCCACGCCAGCGCCACCGTGGCCACCGGCGCGTCATGGGCCTCGGCCACCTCGTCCAGGGCGGCGAGGACCTTGCGGCCCCGCTCCGTCTCCAGGTGGTTGGCGGCGCCCTCGGCCCGCGGGCTCCGTACCGTCGTACCGGCGCGGTACTTGCCCGTGAGGAACCCGGACGCCAGCGCGAAGTACGGCACCGCCGCCAGGCCGGTGCGCTCGGCGAGGTCCTGGAGGTCGCCCTCGTAGGTGGCGCGGGAGACCAGGTTGTAGTGGGGCTGGAGGGCGACGTAGCGGGCCAGACCCTCGCGGTCGGAGAAGGCGAGGGACGCCTCGAGCCGCTCTGTGGAGATGTTGGACGCGGCGATGTGCCGGACCTTGCCCGCCTTCACCAGCTCGTCCAGCGCGCCGATGATCTCCTCGACCGGCACTTCGGGCTTGTCGAAGTGGGTGTAGTAGAGGTCGATGTAGTCGGTGTCCAGGCGGTGCAGCGAGGCGTCGGCGGCGGCCTTGATGTTGGCGGCGGTCAGGCCCTGGTACTCGGGGTGCTGGCTGACCTTGGTCGCGATCACGACGTCGGAGCGGTTGCCGCGTGCCTTCGCCCACTTGCCGATGATGGTCTCGGACTCACCGCCGGAGTTGCCCTCGGCCCACGCCGAGTAAGAGTCGGCGCTGTCGATGAAGTTGCCGCCGGCCGCCGCGTAGGCGTCGAGGACGGCGAAGGACTGGGCCTCGTCGGCGGTCCAGCCGAAGACGTTGCCGCCGAGGGAGAGCGGGAAGACCTCGAGGTCGGAGGAGCCGAGCTTGCGCAGAGAAGTCATGTCTGCTTCAACTCCCGTGCCGGAGGCGGCTATTCCGCACGCACGCACCGGGCGCCGAAAACCGGCAGCCCTGACGTCGGGGGGTTGTCGTCAGGGCCGCCGGAGATCAGAAGTGAACGTGGATCAGGGGTTGAGCCCGAAGCCGCGCAGCCACGCCATCGGGTCGATGCCGGAGGCGGAGCCGTCGGGGTGGACCTCGAGGTGGAGGTGCGCCCCGGTCACGTTGCCGGTGGCGCCGACGCGGCCGATGACGTCGCCCGTGGCGACCTTCTGCCCGACGCTGACGCTGATCGACGACTGGTGGGCGTACCAGACCTCGGTGCCGTCGTCGAGGGTGAGCACGGTCTTGTAGCCGTACGACCCGTCCCAGCCGGCCTGCGTGATGGTGCCGCTGTGGACGGCCTTGATGAGCGTGCCCGTGGGGGCCGCGAAGTCGAGGCCGGTGTGGTAGCCGGACGACCAGAGGGACCCGGCCTGACCGAAGGTCGAGGTGATCGTGTACGAGGAGGTCGGCAGCGTGTACTGCCTGGCCAGCTCGGCGAGGCGCTCGGCCTCGGCCTTCTTGCGGGCCTCCTCCTCGGCCGCCTCCTTGGCGGCGGCGGCCTTGGCCTCGGCCTCCTTCTCCGCCTTGGCGGCGGCCGCGGCGGCCTCCTTCTCGGCGGCGGCGACGGCGGCCGCGGCGGCCTTGGTCTCGATCTGCTCCTGCTGCTGCTCGGCCTGCGCGATGATCCGGGTCCGCAGCGCCTCACCAGCGCCCGCGGTGCCCTGCTCGGTGTCATCGGCGGCCACGGCGAGGCTGCTGAGCGCGGTCGCAGAGCCCTCGGGGGCCTCGGAGGCGTCGTCGGAGATCAGCGGCAGATCGGGCACGGTGATGGAGACCGGCGGCTTGCCGGTCTGGGCGGTGGCCATGCCGCCCGCGCCGACGGCGGCAATGACACCGACGCCGAGCACTGTGGAGCTGCGCGCGAGTCCCCCGCCGCGCTGCTTGGAGACGCGATGCCTGCCGCGTACGGGGCGAATGGAGTCCGCGGTGGGGTTCCACTCCTCGAACGGGCCCTCGTCGGTGCGGTAGCCGCCATAGCCGAAGGTGTCGGTGTCGCGCTGGCTGGGCACGAACGGGGCTTGCGTAGCAGGCCGGTTTGACGCCACGTGGGCGTGCTCCTTTCCTTCCTTCTCGCCTACCGGGTTAGCTGACGGGTTCGGAGCAGGAAGGTCTCCTACGCGCGTATACCCACCGTGCTGCCACGGCGGTATCCGCTCGATTCACCCCAAGGTGGTGGTTCCCCGGTTCCCTTACGGGATTCGGCGCGTGCGCACGGAGCCGCCTCTTGTGACGGCTGGGACGACCGCGCTGCGTTATCGAACGTTAATAGACCCGGGGTGTGGATTCCAAGCTGTTCCTCTTGATCATTAACCTTTTTCACCTGGACTTACGGGGCATGACTGGCGTAAATCGGGCGAGTTGACCACGACCCAGGAGCCTCACAGGTATTGACGGTATGTCAGTTGTTATGCGGAGGGGGGTCGCGCGATCACGACTGGTGACAATGGCTAGTGCCCCGGCAGGCAACGTTCGCCCGTTAAGGAGCGGCGTCCGGTGCGTGGGGGCACCTCCCACGCCCTTAAGGCGGTGGGGGAGCGTACCGGACGTCGCGACGGGGCGAATGTTGCCTGTTGGGGCACTAGGGGCGCCGCACGGCGATCAGCGCCATGTCGTCGGTCATCCAGCCTCCGGAGTGCCGCCGCACCTCCTCCGCGAGGGTGCCGAGCAGGGTGCCCGGGTGGCGGAAGCCGCGGCCCGCGAGCCGCACCTCGGGGTCGTAGAACTCGCCGTGCTCGTCCCGCGCCTCGGACAGGCCGTCGGTGTAGAGGAGCAGCGTGGCTCCGCTCGGGAAGCCGGCCTGCTGGGCACGGTCGGGCCGGGTGCCGAGCTCACCCATGCCGAGCGGCAGCGCGGGTTCGGTGGCGGGCTGCGGGCGTACGGTGCCGTCGGCGTACAGCAGCAGGGGCGGCGGATGCCCCCGGTTGACGATCCGTACGGCCCCGTCGCCGTGCGGCAGTTCGGCGAGGACGACGGTGGTGAACCCCTCGTAGGCGTCGAGGCCCTTGCGCCGCGTGCCCTCGCGGGTCAGCGCGCGCTCCAGCCGCTGCGCCACGGCTTCCAGCGTGGCCTCCTGTTCGGCGGCCTCGCTGAAGGCGCCGAGGACGACGGCCACGGTGGCGACGGCTCCCATCCCCTTCCCGCGTACGTCCCCGACGACCAGCCGTACCCCGTGCGGGGTGTCCTGGACGGCGTACAGATCACCGCCGATGAAGGCGCCCTCCTGGGCCGCCTCGTAGCGTGCCGCGATCTCGTAGCCGCCGATGCGTTCGGCGGGCTCGGGCAGGACGGCGCGCTGGGCGGCCTCGGCGATCTCGCGGGCGGAGGCGAGACGCTCGTCGCTGCGGCGGACGAGGAGGTTGATGAGGACGGCGAGCCCGGAGACGGTCGCGACGGTCACCAGCTCCGTGATCGCGTCGACGTCGAAGGCGATGCCGAGCCAGAGGTGCACGCCGAGCACGACGGCGACGGCCGCGAGGCCGGTGAGTATGGTGCCGCGCCGGGAGTAGAGCGGGGCGGCGACGAGCGGAGCGGCGGTGAAGAAGGGGGCCCCGCTGAAGTCCGTCGGGGTGACGTAGTCGTACACGCCGCCGACGGCGATCAGCAGGGCGGGCAGCGCGCGGACGAAGCGGCGGGCGTACGTGATCCGGCGTTCCCCGCCGCCGTACGCTCCCTCCGCCTTCACGTGACCAGGTTTGCCGGTGCGGGGGCGGGAAGCGAGTGGTGAGGTCCGACCGGATGACCGGTCAACGGTCTGGCCGGGGGAAACACTCAGGGCCGGAACTCTGTGAGTTCCGGCCCTGAGCCTTGAGTAGCGGGGACAGGATTTGAACCTGCGACCTCTGGGTTATGAGCCCAGCGAGCTACCGAGCTGCTCCACCCCGCGTCGTTGTGACTCCAGTGTACGCCATCCGCGGGGCCCGAAGCACACGCGTTCAGTTCGGCTGTAGGTTCCGGGTCCGCGTTAGCAGTGTCGGTCGATCTCTAGCAGTCGGCTAGCAATCTTCCGACGCGCGTTAGCAACGCCTGTGGTCGGTGGTGGTCAGTCCCGGGAACTTCTCGGTCATCCGGCCTCTTGGTCCTGGGTGGCTTCCTACGGTCAGCTCATGGTCACCAAGCGTACAAGCGTGAGGGCTGGCAGTCAGGAGTCTGCGACGGCTTCGATCCGGTACGAGGACGACTCGGTACGCAGCGTGGAGTTCATCCAGCTGCGCCGGGGCAGTTTCGACGGGTCCGTGCCGTGGCGGCGGGTCAGGTCGGCGAAGGGGCACAAGCATCATCCCGGGGAGTACGCGTCGGCGACGACGCGTGGGCTGGTGGTCTACGAGAGCCGTCTGGAACTGGCTCGGCTGCTGCTGGCGGACTTCGACCCGCAGGTGGTCGGGATTTTTGCCCAGCCGTGCCGTCTGCGGGCGCGGGTGGGTGGTCGGTGGCGGCTGCACGTGCCGGACTTCCTGCTGGTGCCGGGGGACGGCAATGTGCGCGTGGTCAACGCACGGTTCCGTTGCGGGCGGGACTCGCCCTGAGTTTCCAGGGTGAGCCGTTCACGGTGTCCGAGGTGCGAGGCCGCGAGGTCCTGCTCCAGCAGTCCGGGTCCGGCGGGGTGCGGTGGAGGCTGGTCGACGTGGCCGGCCTGCTGGCGGATCCGACGACGCAGCTGCTGGGCGAGTTGCCGGACGAGGAGGAGTCCACGGCTGTCGCCCTGGGGCTGCTCGACCAGGCCGGACAGGAACGGTCGCGGCGGAAACCGAGGTGCATCCACGGTCGACGAGCCGGCCGATTCCGGCCGATGCCCTTGGCGTCCGTGAAGTCGGCGAACTGCCCTGGTTGGTGCAGTTCCGGGTGTGCTGGGGTCTGGAGGGTGGATGCGCCGGACCTCGTCCTGGGCGTATGCAGACGAGGTGGCGGTCGTCGTGCCTCAAGCGGCGGTGTGCAGTTTCGCGGCGGTGGCGGCGGTGATGTCGTGGTGGGTGACACCGGGGGCGGTTTCGACAAGGACCAGGCCGTGGTCGGTGACGTCGATGACGCCCAGGTCGGTGATGACGCGGTGGACGCAGGCCTGGCCCGTGAGGGGCAGGGTGCACTCGTCGAGGATCTTGGGGCTGCTGTCCTTGGCGGTGTGATCCATGAGGACGATGACGCGGCGGGCGCCCTGGACGAGATCCATGGCACCGCCCATGCCCTTGATCATCTTTCCGGGGATCATCCAGTTGGCGAGGTCGCCGGTCGCGGAGACCTGCATGGCACCGAGCACGGCGGTGTCGATGTGGCCGCCGCGGATCATTCCGAAGGACAGGGCGGAGTCGAAGAAGGCTGCTCCCGGGAGCACGGTGTCAGGGAGGCCGGCCCGGCGGAGTGGGATGTGGCGGCCGATGGCGCGCATCGGGGTGGTCGTCGGCGAGCAGGTCGCCGCGCGTGGCCCTCGGCGCCGATCATTTAGGGGATGACCGAGTTGGCCGGGTGCCTGTGGCACATCGGTGGCGGTCACCGTCGCTCCCGCCCGGGCCGGAGCCTCCACCGTGCCCTGCCCACGCGCGGCCCCGGTGACGACCTCGGCCTGCTCTCCGCCGCGCGGTTCACGGGCGCGTTCGCGGGCGCGTACGGGCGCGAGGGACGGCCACCGGTGCGGCACCGGGTACCACGGTGTTGGCGACGGTGCCGATGCCCTCGACGGTGAGGGTGACCGTGTCGCCGGGCTTGAGCGGTGGCGGGTCCTGGCGGCCGCGTACGCCCCAGAGTTCGGCGAGGCAGCCGCCGTTGCCGCAGGTGCCGGAGCCGAGTACGTCGCCGGGGCGTACCCGGGTGCCGCGGGAGGCGTAGGCGGTCATCTCCTCGAAGGTCCAGCTCATGTTGGACAGCAGGTCCTTGCCGACGACCTCGCCGTTGATCTCGGCGGTCAGCGCCAGGCGCAGGAATCCGTCGCTGTCGCGGTAGGGCTCCAGCTCGTCTGCGGTGACGAGGTAGGGGCCGAGGGTGGTGGCGGTGTCCTTGCCCTTGCAGGGGCCGAGGCTGACCTGCATCTCGCGGGACTGGAGGTCGCGGGCGGACCAGTCGTTGTAGATGGTGTAGCCGATGATGTGGTCGCGGGCCTGCTCGGGGGTGAGGTCGCGGCCCTCGCGGCCGATGACCGCGGCGACTTCGAGTTCGAAGTCCAGCACCTGGCTGCCGGGCGGCACGGGGACGTCGTCGTGAGCGCCGATGACCGCGTAGGGGTTGGTGAAGTAGAAGGTGGGCGCGTCGTACCAGGCGTCCGGGGCGCCCGAGACTCCGTCGATGCTGCGCCGTACACCCTCGACGTGCTCCTCGAACGTGACGAAGTCGCGTACGGACGGTGGTTGGAGCGGCGGCAGCAGTCGCACCTGTGAGACGTGCGGGCCGCGCGGCACGTCCAGGCTTGCGTTACCCGCCTCGCGCAGTGCCTCGGGACCCGCCTGGATCAGGTCGAGAAGCGTCCCCGTGCCGGGGCAGGGGTAGAGGGCGCCGTCGTCCTCGACGGTGGCGAGACGGCTGCGGCCGTGCTGTTCGTACGTGGCGAAGCGCATGGCATTCCTAGGGAGCTGGGTGGGTTGACACAGGCCGGGGGCGCGGCGGCCTGGCAGGGCGGGGGAGTGCGCCGAGCCCCCGGAGTCAAGGGGTCAGACCGGCGGAGCGACGAAGACGCCGCGGTCGACGTCGTTGAGCATTTCCTTGGCGACCATCTCGTTCATCGGGTTGGACGTGCCCCACTGGTCGCCGTTCTCGGGCTTCGTCAGGTCGTAGATGTGCGGGTGCCAGGTGTCCTCGTCCAGCTTTTCGAGCTCGGTGGTGTACTCCACGGTGTTGCCGTGCGGGTCGAGGAAGTACGTGAAGGTGTTGTCGCCCGCCATGTGCCGCCCGGGGCCCCAGATCTTGCGGGCGCCGGAGCGCATCACGCGGCCGGAGCCGCGCATGTACTCGTCGATGCCGCGCATCTCGAAGGAGAGGTGCTGCAGGGAGGTGTGCGGGCCGCTGGCAATGGCCATGGAGTGGTGCTGGCTGCTGATCCGCATGAAGTGCATGACCTCGCCCATGTGCGGCAAGGCCATCGTGTCGGACAGCCGGAAGTCGAGGTGCTGCTCGTACCAGGCGCGGGTGGCGTTGATGTCGGGGGAGTTCAGGACGACGTGCGAGAGACGGACCGGGATGGACTCCTTCTCCTCGATACGACGGTGCCGGCGCGCCTCGACGTCGGCCGAGACCTCGATGGTGCGGCCGTCGATGTCGAAGAAGCGGAAGCCGTAGCCGCCGCCGGGGGTGTCGACCTTGCCCGGCTGGGAGATCAACTGCACTCCACCCGCGAGGAGTTGCTCGGCGAGCGTGTCCACGTCGGCGGGGTTCGCGGCGCCGTAGGAGATGAGGTCGAGACGCTTCTCCTCGGCCTTGCGGAGCCGGACGATGTACTGCTCGGGGGAGCCCTCGGCGGCCAGGAAGGAGATGCCGGAGTCCTCGGCGACCTTGGTCAGGCCCCAGACGCCGGCGTAGAAGTCGAGCTGCTTGTCGTAGTCCGGCACGGCCAGGTCGACGTGCCGCAGGTGGGTGAGCAGACGTGTGCTCATGGTGGGGGTTCTCCTCTGTGAGGTTCAGACGGTTCCGACAAGGCGGAGCAGCGCTGCCGCGTTGCCGCCGCGTACGGCGTGGAAGTCGGGGGCGGGCAGGTCCGTGACGTCGCGCAGAGCACCGAGCGGGTCGTCGGTGCCCATGTCGAAGGGGAAGTCGGAGCCGAGCAGTACCCGGTCGGGGCCGGCCACCCGGATCAGCTCGCGCAGGACGTCCGGGTCGTGGACGAGGGAGTCGAAGTACAGCTGCTTGAGGTAGCTGCTGGGCGGGTGCGCGCAGCCGCGGGTGTCGGTGCGGGCGAGCCAGGCGTGGTCGGAGCGGCCGATGTGGGTGGGCAGATAGCCGCCGCCGTGGGCGGCGACGATGCGCAACCCCGGGTGCCGGTCCAGGACTCCGGAGAAGATCAGATGGGACAGGGCGACGGCGTTCTCGGTCGGTTGGCCGACGGTGTTGGACAGGTACCACCGGTTGAGGCGTTCGTCGAGCGTGCAGCCGAAGGGGTGCAGGAAGAGGATCGCGCCGGTTTCCTCGGCCCGTGTCCAGAACGGTTCGTATGCGGGGTCCGACAGTTCGCGTCCCGGTGCGTGGCTGGAGATCTCGACACCGCGCAGGCCCAGGCCAAGGGCGTGTTCGAGGGCTTCGACGGCGAGGGCCGGGTGCTGGAGCGGGACGAGGCCGAGGCCGTGCAGCCGCTGCGGGGCCTGGGCCACGTGCGCGGCGGTGCCCTCGTTGGCCAGTTCCCACACCGTACGGGCCAGGTCCTCGTCGGCCCAGTAGTGGTAGTGCGAGGGAGAGGGCGAGACCATCTGGACGTCGACCCCGGAGGCGTCCATCGCGGCGAGCCGGGCCTTGACGTCGGTCAGTTTCGGGAAGCGGTCGCGGAACATCGGGCCGCTGACGGCGATGGCCTCGGGACCGTTGCGGCGGGCGTCGAGATCGCGGGCCGCGGCCAGCCCGGGGTGTCCGGCGACGGCGTCCTCGACCTGAGGGAGCAGGACGTGCGCGTGGACGTCGATCGTGGGTGCGCCGTTCTGGGAGCTCACGGGGTTCACGGGGTCTCCTGCAGGGCGGACATCGTGCGGCTCATCAGACCGGGTGCGTCGGCGTCACGGGCGCCGTCCATCTGCCACTGACCGAGTTGCACGGATGCTTCGACCACCATGCGGACACGGTTGATCCGGCGTTCGTAGAAGTCGGTCAGCAGGGCGTCGAGGGAACTCCAGTCCTGCTCCTCGCTCAGCATCTCGGCCAGTACGGAGGCGTCCTCCAGCGACATGGCCGCGCCCTGGGCGATCGTGGGGGGACAGACGTGGGCCGCGTCACCGATCAGGACGACCCTGCCGCGGTGCCAGGAACCCTCGACGAGCAGCCGGTCGAACCAGGTGTAGTTGACCTTGGCGGGGTCGGTGATGCTCGCGGCGATCTCCGGCCACGCACCCCCGTAGGGCGCGGCCAGGCGGCGCATCTCGTCCGCGTACGAGGCCGGGTCGATGGAGGCGCGGTCGCGGTTGGCCTCGACGAGGTAGGCGTAGATGGTGTTCTTGCTGGTGGGGCAGTAGCCGGCGATATAGCAGGGTCCGCCGTAGGACAGCTGCATGCGCTCCACGCCCTCGGGGCGGGGCACGGGGACGCGCCAGATGGCCATGCCGGTCGGTTCGGGTTTGTCGCTGATGCCGATCATCGCGCGCGTGTGGGAGCCGACGCCGTCGGCGGCGATGACCAGGTCGTAGCGGCCCTCGGTGCCGTCGCTGAACCGGGCGGTGACGCCGGACGCGTCCTGGACCAGTTCCTCGGCGGTGGTGCCCAGGCGTACCGTCGCGTCACTCTCGACGACGGCCTCACACAGAATCTCCTGGAGCCGGGGCCGCTGCATGCCGAAGATCGGGGGCAGGTCGTCCCCACCGGTGCGGATGTCCTGCTGGACATGGAACACGGTCCCGTCGGGCGCGGCCAGGCCGACGGCGTCGACGGCGTAGCCGCTCTCCCGGACCTTGTCCCATACGCCCACTTCGCGCAGCACGCGCAGCGCGTTGCCCTGGAGGGTGATGCCGGAGCCGAGCACGTTCCAGTCGGGTTTGGCCTCGATCAGTTCCACGGCGATGCCCGCCCGCCGCAGCAGCACGGTCACGGCGTTGCCGGACGCGCCGCCGCCTATGACGAGGACGGTGCGGGGACGAGGGTCGTTCATGGGTTCTCCCTGAGATGGTGCCACGCGACTTCGAGCGGCAGAGGGGGTGTTGCGGGCCGGGCGGGCGAGGGTGGCGTAGCCGTCCGGGCGCGGCTCGCCCGGCCGTCCAGGGCGTTACTTGACGGCGATGGGATTCACCGGTGAGCCGACGGAACCGGTGATGGGCAGTGGCGCGGCGGTGAGCCAGAACTCGTACCGGCCGTCGGCGGCGCAATGTGCGGCGAGGGCGTCGAGGTCCCACATCTCACCGATGAGCAGACCGATGTGGGGGATGGCGACCTGGTGCAGCGGCTGGAAGGCGTGGTCGAACTCGTTGGGCCGCACCTCGAAGCCCCAGGTGTCGGTGGCGATCCCGGCGATCTCGCTCCGGTGCAGCCAGCCGGCCGTGCTGAAGCTCAGCCCCGGCGCCGGCCCGCCCGCGTAGTCGCCCCAGCCTTCGTGGCGGGCGCGGGCCAGCCGCCCGGTGCGCACGAGGACCAGGTCGCCACGACCGACGGTCACGCCGTGCGAGGCGGCGGTTTCGGTCAGGTGCTCCTCGGTGATGGCGAAGCCGTCGGGCAGTTCGCCGTCCTGGCCGATGACCAAGCCCACATCAAGGAGGACGCCCCGCCCGGCGACGTGCGAAGCCATGTGCTCGATACCGGTGACCAGGTCGCCTTCGCAGGTGACGACCTTCTCCGCCGGACGGCCGTTCCACGCCTTGCCGTGATCGAAGATGTGCCCGAGCCCGTCCCATTGGGTGGAGCACTGCAGGGGCATGGCGATCACGTCGTCGGCGCCACCGAAACCGTGCGGGAAGCCCTGGCCGCCCAGAGCGGCGTCGGTGCCGGTGGCGAGCATCGTGTGCACCGGGTTCGTACGCCGCCGCCAGCCTTTCTGCGGGCCGTCCATGTCGAAGGCCTGTGACAAGGAGAAGCTGACGCCGTCGCGGATCAGGGCCGCGCCCTCGCGGCGCTTGGCCTCGTCGAGGAAGTTGAGCGTGCCGAGCACGTCGTCCTCGCCCCAGCGGCCCCAGTTCGAGTACGCCTTGGCGGCCTCGGCGATCGCCGCCTCGGGATCCGTACGATCGATATCCGTACGGCCGATGTGATCGGCGCTCATCGGGCCTCCTCCGCGACACAGCGGGTGCGCTGGGCGCCGAGCCCGGTGACCGAGCCGTCCATCACGTCGCCGTCGCGCAGCAGCCGGCCCCAGTGAATGCCGTTGCCGGCCGGGCTGCCGGTCAGAACCAGGTCGCCGGGGAGCAGTCGGGCGGTCTGGGAGATGTACGAGATCAACCGTGCGACGCCGAAGATCATGTCGTTGGTGGACTCGTCCTGCATGGTCTCGCCGTTGAGTTTCAGGGTGACCTGCAGGTCGGACGGGTCGGCGATGGAGCCGGCGGGGACGATCCACGGGCCGAGCGGGGTGAAGCCGGGGGCGTTCTTGCTGCGCAGCCAGTCGGTGCCGATCGGAGGCATGTCCCGGCGGAAGACGGTCGCGCGGTCGGTCAGGTCGTTGGCGATGGTGTAGCCCGCGACGTACTCCAGCGCCTCCTCCACGGTGACCCGGTAGGCGGGGCGGGAGATCACCGCGGCCAGTTCCAGCTCCCAGTCGGGCTTCTCGGCCCGGGCGGGCAGCACCACGTCGTCGTAGGGACCGCTGATCGTGGTCGGCAGGCCGATGAAGACGTACGGGAGGTCCTCGGCGGCCCGCTTGTCCATGACCGCCGCGACCTCGGCGCGGGCCTCCTCGACGGTGCGCGGGTCGTCCGGGGCGCGGTGTGCGACCGCCAGGTCGATCACGTGCTGCCGGTAGTTGGCGCCCGACTGGAAGATCTGCCGGGGCTCGACGGGCGCGTGCACCCGCAGGTCATCGAGCGACAGCCACGCGCCGGCCCGATCCGCCGCGAGAGCGTGCAGGCGGGGCAACGTCTCGTCCCAGCGCTCCAGGAGCGCAAGGGTCGTCAGCGCGGGTTCACCCAGTGCCGTGCGCAGGTCGAGCCCCCGGCCGTCCGGCGCCACGAGGCCGGGGAACGCGGCTCCGCCCGAGGCGGAGAGAGTGCCGATGGCGAAAGGGCCCGAGAAGGGTGCGAATGGTGCCGACGCGGCTGCGGATTTCACGGAGATGTCCTCCCGATTGCGGTCCCACTAATCTGGCCCGTAGATTGCAATCAGGGAAATCGATTTCATCTATATAAGAATCCAGCCGGTGAATACTGATGTCGGCTCCGGAATTGGGATGCTTCGTGAACTTGGCCAGCCTGGACCTCAACCTCGTCGTTGCCCTGCGCGCCCTCCTGCAGGAGCGCAACGTCACCAGGGCCGGCCAGCGCATCGGGCTCAGTCAGCCCGCGATGAGCGCGGCCCTGGCCCGGCTGCGCCGCCACTTCGACGACGACCTGCTCGCCCGGGTGGGCGGAGGGTACGAACTGACCGCCCTCGGGCGGGCCCTCCTCGACCGGACCGCCACCGCATGCGACCTGCTGGAGCGCGTCTTCGCCAGTCAGGCCGAATTCGACCCCTCCCGCGAGGAACATGAGTTCACGCTGATCGCCTCGGACTACGCGGTTGCCGTATTCGGCACCGAACTCGCCCGCACCGTCCAAGCCGAGGCACCAGGAATCCGGCTCAGGTTCAAACAGGTACCGAACGAAATCATCGACGACACCGGGTCGCTGCTCAGCACCGTGGACGGGCTACTGCTGCCCCACGGCATCATTCGAGGCTTCCCCATGGTCGAGCTCTACCAGGACAGCTGGGTCTTCCTCGTCGCGGACGACAACCCCGAGGTCGGCGAGCAGCTCACCCTCGACGACCTGGCCCGGCTGCCGTGGGTGACGTACCAACGAGCCTACGATGCCCCCGCCGCCCGCCAGATTGCCATGCTCGGCATCGAGCCGCGCGTGGCGGTCTCCGTCGACAGTTTCCAGCTGATGCCACTTTTGGTCGCAGGCACGCGCCGGGTAGCTCTCCTTCAGAGGCGTCTCGCCGACGAGCTGGACGGAGTCGCACCCGTCCGCATCATGGAACCGCCCTATGACGCCGTGCCGATCCAGCAGGCGTTGTGGTGGCATCCGGTCCACATGCACGACGCGGCGCACATGTGGCTGCGGGAGACGACGGCTCGGGTCGCCGAGATGATGGAGGCCGGTCGGCCTACGACCTCCCGTCCGCCGAAATGATGAGCGTAGGAAGGCGAGCCAGTCGGCGCCGTCCTTGGCGGTGGCGACGCCGATGCCGCGGATCTCGCGGTGGCCGTCGGCGTTGACGCCGACCGCGATCAGGGCGTGGACGTTGATGATGCGGCCGCCCTCGCGGACCTTCTGGGCCAGCGCGTCCACCCAGACGAACGCATATGGCCCGGCGTCGAGCGGCCTGCGGGCCACACGATTGCTAAAGATCAGCCGATCAGTCCGCTGCTAACGCAACATGGAATCCGGAGGTCCACCAGGACTCACTGCTAACGGAGCGGCTCAACCTACATCGGCCGCGCTTCAGCGCTGTTTCTGTCCCACATTCGGGCCGATCAGGCGTCGTGTCCCTGGAGGTAGCGGAGCCAGGTGCCCCTGTCGGCGGTCCTGGGCGGGGGCGGGCCGGGCTTGCGGTGGCTCCGCCGGGGCCTGCGCCGCTCCTGGTGCTCGACGACGAGCCAGACCACGGGCAGCAGCACCAGCCACAGCAGCGTCACGACCACCGGGCCGGTGCCCGTTTCGTAGCCGACGATGCCCGCCGGCACGGAGGCCAGCACGGCGCCCATGGTCCAACGCCCCCACATGGCCACCGAGCGGGGCAGCGACCGCTGCCGTGCGTGACGTACCGCCATGACTCCCGCGTAGCCGCCGTAGCCTCCGACGGCCAGCAGGTCGAGCCCGGCGGCGGTCTGGATCTCGGGCAGGCCGTCCGGGGTGTCGCCGGACTCCTGGGTGGCCCCGTCCTTGGTGACGGCGGTCGTGTAATCGCGCCACACGGTCACCGTGACGTGGTCGCCCTTGTGCAGCCGCGTCAGCAACGGCTCCTCGTCGCCCATGTCGAGTTCCGCGGGGACCGGGGGCGGGCCGTCGAGCTTGAGCAGATACAGCTGGCTGCGGCCCTCGTTCTCGATCACCTTCCCCCGCACCGTCGCGGGGTACGTGTGCAGGCAGTCGGCCGGGGCGGACGCCGGGAGGACGCACGGCCGGGCGGCACGGAAGGCCCGCACCTCGTCCACCAAGTCCGGCACCGTGGCCAGGGCGGCAACGCCTGCCACGCCGGCCAGGACGGCCAACGGCACCACGCACATCCCCAGGGCCCGGCGCCACGACGCACGCCGACGCCGCCGCACCTCCGCTCTCCTGCTCCTGGTCACCGGGCCTCCTCTCCCTCGGCGCGTGTGTTCGCGGTGGGAGATATTGAGCCACAGTGCGGGTCCGGCAGGTAGGCGGGAGCGCAGCACGGTTCCGCGAGCGTGATGGTGGCTACTGCACGCCCGGGTTGAAGGGGGCACACCGTAATGAGCGGACCGGCCGGGCCACAATCAGACGTCAATCTCCGTCATGTCCGGATATTCATGGGCGTCCCTGGACGTCAGCCCAACAGATGGGCGTTGGGCGCCTTCGCCCGCCCCTCGTACTCCGGCAGCACCACCACATCGACCCCCTGCCCCACCAACAGCCCAGCGCCATCGGCCCCTTCCACGAACGTGTCCGGCTCCCGCCAAGCCGTCACCACCCTCCGCACCCCCGCCTCCACGATCAGCCGCGCACACGGCGCCGGCCGGGACGCCCGTCGCGCGCACGGCTCCAGGCTGCTGTACACCGTCGCCGACGCCAGCCGCGGATCCCCCGCGTCGATCTTCGCCAGTGCCGCCTCCTCCGCGTGCGTCACGAGGTCGTCGCCCTCCCGGGAGTAGCCGCGGGCCAGCTCCGTCCCGTCGGCCGCCACCACCACCGCCCCGACGCTGAACGCCGTGCGCGACGGCGGGCACAGTTCCGCCAGTTCACACGCGAGCGCCAGCCAGTGCCGGTCCGCGGCGGAGACCAGGCCCCCCTCGCCCGGCGCCGTCGGCTGGTAGCGCATCAGCACGACGTCCTCGATCCGCCGCGTCTCCAGCAGCCGCAGCCGGCCGCCCTGGTAGCC
Source organism: Streptomyces dysideae (assembly GCF_001514305.1). Taxonomy (GTDB): domain Bacteria; phylum Actinomycetota; class Actinomycetes; order Streptomycetales; family Streptomycetaceae; genus Streptomyces; species Streptomyces dysideae. The sequence continues at coordinate 217,700 of NZ_KQ949084.1, read as the reverse complement.
GCCGGGCCCGAACAGCCGAGGCGCCTTCCCGTCCCCCACGAACAGCGGCGCCAGCACCAGCTGCAGTTCGTCCGCCAGGCCCTGCTGGAGCAGCTGGGTGTGGATCCGTCCTCCGCCTTCCACCATCAGGCGTTCCACCCCGCGTGCCTCGGCCAGGTCCGACAGCAGGCGCCGCCAGTCCAGGTCCGCGCCCAGTGCGACCACGTCCGCGTCGACCGGCGTCCGCCGCAGCCGCTCGGCGCCCCGGTCCGTCGTGTAGACGACCTTCGCGCCGCCGGTGTGCCAGAACCGGGCCTCCGGGTCCAGCTCGCCCGTCGCGCTGACCGTGACCTTCAGGGGGTACTCCGGCTTGCCTGCCGCCACTCGCGCGGCCCGCCGTTCCGGTGAGTTCACCAGCAGGCGGGGGTTGTCGGCGCGGATCGTACCGGCGCCGATCAGGATCGCGTCGACGGACGCCCGTACCTCGTCGACCCGGTCGAAGTCGGCGGGGCTGGAGAGGAGCAGGCGCTCGGGGGTGGTGTCGTCCAGGTAGCCGTCCAGGGAGACGGCTGCGGACAGCAGGACGTAGGGGTACGGCATCGGCGCGGTCTCCGGATGATTGGCTGACACGGCGGGCTTGGTTCAAGTTTGAAACAAAACTACACTGGGTGCATGACGACTCGCTGGCTCACCCCCAAGGAGCAACGCGCCTGGCGCGCGTACGTGGCCGCGACCTCCCTCGTCGAGGACGCGATCGACCGGCAGCTCCAGCAGGACGCCGGGATGCCGCACCTGTACTACTCCGTCCTGGCCATGCTCTCCGAGGCCCCGGAGCGGCGCCTGCGCATGACCGATCTCGCCGAGGTCCTGAAGATCACGCGCAGCCGGCTGACGTACGCCGTGGCCCGGCTGGAGAAGGACGGCATGGTGCGGCGCGAGGCCTGCCAGTACGACAAGCGGGGCAGCCTCGCCATCCTCACGGACGAGGGGATGGCCACGCTGGAGCGGGCGGCGCCCGGTCATGTCGATACCGTGCGCGCCTCGCTGTTCGACCAGCTCAGCGAGGAGCAGGTGGAGCAGCTGGAGGCGATCTGCTCGGAGATCGCCCGGGGTCTGCAGGGGGATGAGCGGGCCGCGGCCGACGAGGTTCCGTGGCGGCGGCGCGCGTCCCAGCCGTCCGTCAGCGGCTGTACCTGACCTGCACGTGACCCGAGTCGCAAAGCTGTTGCTTCAAAATTCAAGCATGGGGTAGGGTCCGACCGAAGGATCTGCTTCAAATCTGAAGCAGATAGGTATGGCACCCGAAGACCCGGAGACCCGCATGACCGACTTCCCCGCCGCCACGCAGCGCTCCCGCGTCCGGGTCCCGCTGCGCTTCCACGACGGCTACAGCGTCGACACCGAACTCGTCACCTTCCACGGCCTCACCGACGGCCAGGAGCACGTGGCCGTCGTCCTCGGCGACCCGGCCCCCGGCACCACCCCGCTGGTCCGGATGCACTCCGAGTGCCTCACCGGTGACGTCTTCGGCTCGGCCCGCTGCGACTGCGGCCCCCAGCTGCGCGAGGCCGTCGAGCGCATCGCCGAACGCGGCGGCGTGCTGCTGTACCTCCGGCAGGAGGGGCGGGGCATCGGCCTCTACAACAAGCTCGACGCGTACGCCCTCCAGGACCAGGGCCTCGACACATACGCCGCCAACGCCGCCCTCGGCCTCCCCGAGGACGCACGCGACTACACCGCCGCCGCCCAGATGCTGCGCGCCCTCGGCATCGGCGAGCTGGACCTGCTCTCCAACAACCCCGACAAGGCGGGCCAGTTGCGCGACCTCGGCATCGAGGTGCGGGACCGGATCCCGACCGGTGTCTTCGCCACCCCGGACAACGTCCGCTACCTGCGCGCCAAGGTGCTCCAGACCCAGCACACCCTGCCCCTGGGCGACCTCGCCGGCCTCAGCGTCGGATAACCGGAGGTGTAGCGGGCTACACCTCCACTCGGGAACCCACTCCCTCGTGGCGGCCGCCGCCGGACGGAATCGTGAAGGGCGAGACCTTACGTCTCCCGTTTCTTCTCCTTCCTGATTCCTTCCGCCGGTTCGGCCGCTCTCGTGGAGGTGTATCCCGCCATGGCAACTGTCCCCTTTCATCTGGGCCGTATGGCCTTCCGGTCGGCCTTGTGAACGCGGAAGGGGCGGGCGTCCGTTGCCGGACGCCCGCCCCAACCCCCTTGTGAGGCTTGGCCCTACTGCGCGACCTTCTCGATCTCCAGCACGCCGACGCCCACGGACGTCCCGCGCGCGTTCACCAGGCGGGCCTCACCGACGAGTTCCCGGCCCTCGGTGACGTTCAACGCGGCCGTGGCCTGGGCGGAGACGGTGGTGGAGGCGCCCGTGCCGAGCTTCACCGGCGCCGGCTCGTCGACGGTGACCGAGCCGAGCGCGGGGGCGAAGAACACATCCCGGTAGTCGTACTCGACCGAGCCCGACGGCACCCCGAAGCCGAACACCTCGACGGTGTACGTCCCGGCGGCCGGGTTGGCCAGGGACACGGACTCCTCGGAGTCGGCGTCCGCGGACTGCCCGGCGACGGCGCCTTTGGCGTCGTACACCACCAGGTCGAGGTCGGTGGCCTGGTCCGTGACTCCGCCGATGGCGACGTCCAGCGACGTGGCGCCCTCGGGCACCTCGATCGTGGTCGTCCGCGTCTCGTCCTGCTTGATGGCCGGCCGCGTGGTCTTCGAGGAGCCGAGCGCGCCGCCCGCCAGCTTGCCGTCCACGGCCGCGAACTGGTTGGTCACCTTCCAGGACGCGGCGACCGGCGTGCCGACCTTGGCCTCGGGAATCGTCACGGCCTCCGGGTCGAAGGCCGCGCCGAGCACGGTGACGTCCACCTTGTACGGGTTGTCGAGCAGCTGCGTGAGACGGGACCCCTGGACGACGATCTCCCAGACACCGGGCAGCGGGTCCGCGTACGCGGCCACGCCGGGCGTCTTGTTGGCGTCGTCGGGGCCGTCGTCGGCGCGGGGAAGGCCGTACGGGTGGAGGGCCGTGATGGTCGCCCTGCTGCCCTGCGCCAGTCCACCGAGCGCGACCTCCAGGGTCTTGGCGCCCTCGGGGACGGTCACGAAGTACGACTTGTAGCCGTTGCGCTGCACCGAACCCGAGGCCGCGAAGGTGAGCGGAGCCGGCGTGGTGACCACGACCGTCGCCATGATCTGCTCGTCGACGCCCAGGGTCTTCGGGTCGTCGGCGACCAGGATCGCGCTCTTGATGCCCGCGTGCTTGGCCTCGGCCCGCACCTTGACGGTGACCGGCTGGTTCAGCGGCAGGTTCACCCGGGTCGGGCCGACGATCGAGAAGGTGCGGGCCTTGTTGTTCTTCAGGCTCAACACGTGCGGCACCGACCCCTCGGGGCCCGACGTACGGGTGATGGTGACGTCGTACGTCTTCTTCTGCCCGGCCTTCAGGCCGCCCTCACGGTCGTAGAGGCCGGTGCCGAAGCCCGGCGTCTTCAGGAACTGGTCGAGCACGGTGTGGACGGGCGCCTTGACGGCGTAGTCGTGGGCGCTCGCACCGGCCTGGACGGCCTTCCACGCGGCGCTGACGTCGATGAGGCCGGAGCCCTCCTCGTACGCCTGAAGTCCCTCGACATGGCGGGCGGTTGTGGTCAGCGCGGCGCGCAGCTTCGCGGGCGTCAGGTCGATGCCCTTCTGCTTCGCGGCGCTCAGCAGCAGCGCGCTCGCACCCGCGGTCTGCGGGGCGGCCATCGAGGTGCCGTTGTACATGGCGTAGCCGGCCGGCAGCTTGTAGCCCGCCTCGGCGATCGGACGCTCGCCGAACAGCCAGGTCGGGATCGTGTTGACCGAGGAGCCGGGCGCGATGACGGTCGGGGTGAAGCCGCCGTCCTCACGCGGGCCGCGCGAGGAGAAGTTGAACAGGCCGTACTTCTTCTCCACCTCCGCGCCGTAGTTGGCGGCCCAGGTCTCCTTGGAGACAGCCGCGCCGACCGAGACGACCTTGTCGGCCAGGCCCGGGTCGCCGATGGTGTTGGCGCCGGGGCCGGAGTTGCCGGCGGAGAGGACCAGCTGGACGCCGTAGGTGTCGATGAGGCGGTTGTAGAGCTCGACGGTGGCGTTGTTGCCGTCGTTCAGGCCCGGGAGGCCGCCGATCGACATGTTGACGACGTCGACACCGCGGTTCACGACGAGGTCGATCATGCCCTCGGTGAGTCCGACGTTGGTGCAGCTGGTGGCGGTGTTGCAGGCCCGGGACGACACGATCTTCGCGCCCGGGGCGGCGCCGTCCATCTTCCCGCCGAACAGGCCGCTGGCGGCGGTGATGCCGGCGACGTGCGTGCCGTGGTCGATGGTGACGACGCCGATGTTGACGAAGTCGGACTTCCTGCCGACCCAGTCGCCGCCCAGCGGGTCCATCGGGACGTCCGTGCGGATCGACACGACGAAGGGCTGGCGCTCGGCGACCTGGGTGGACGGGTCGTCGGTCCCGAAGTACCCGATCTGGTACCCGTCCTTGTACGGCTTCATCGGCTCGTCGTCGGTGAAGTCGCCGTTGTCGTTCACGTCGACGGTGACCGTGCCGGCCGCGGCGTCGTACAGCACGCCCCAGTCGTCACCGGTGTCCCCGTCGCGGTTGACGTCGCCCTTGGCCTGGCCGGCCACGGTGGCGGACTCCCGGAAGACGTTGATCCGGTAGTCGCCCTCGGGGGTCTTCCAGCTCTGGCCGCCGTAGGTGAAGGCGGGCCCGGAGACGGAGGTGAGCATCGCCCGCCAGGTGTTGTCGCCGTCGATGACCGGGTCGGTGGAGCTGACCCAGTCGACGATCTTCCGCTCGCCGGTGGTGGTCTTCTGCAGCGCCGGGTGGGCGAGGTCGACACCGGAGTCGAGGACGCCGATGGTGATACCGCGCCCGTCCGCCTTCGGGTTCTGCTGCACGAAGTCGACGGCGCCGGTCTCGGCCGAGGGGTTGTACGGGTTCTTGGCGGGGGTGTTCTCGTCGGGGGCGGGGTAGGTGCCCGCGGACGCCTTGGAACCGGCGCCGGCGGTCTCGACGCCCGGCTCCTCCAGGGGTATCTCGTCGCGCAGGTCGATGCCGTGCACGGAGGAGAGCCTGACGGCGGCGGCGATGGCAGAGTCCGCCTTCCCGGTCGGGACGGTGGCACGGACGTAGCCGAGCTTGTCGTAGGTACGGCCGACAGAGCCGCCCTTGACCGCGTCCAGCTGCTGGGCGACCTTCTCGGTCTGCCCCGGGGCGGTCGCGATCATCATCGTGACGTTCTTCTCGCGGCCGGCCTTGGCCTCGGCGAGCAGATCGGCGTCGTCCGAACCGAGCTTGTCGTGCGCGGACTTGGGGGAGATGGAGGAGGGGGAGGAGGGGGTGTCCGATCCCTGGTCCGCCGCGAGGGCGAGGGGTATGGACCCGCCCGCGGAGAGCGCGGCGACGAGTCCGGCGGCCACGGCGATACGGGCGGCGCGTCTTGAGCCCGATATCCGGGCAGGGTGGGGGGCATGGGTGATCCCTGGTGCTGAAGGTACGTAGGCGCGACGGCCGACTCGGTCACCTTCGACCGTCACAGTCCGGAATGTGATCCCGGATGATCGCCAAGCTTTCCCCAACGGGCCCTATTTTGTTGAGAGTTACCCAACCGCAGATCAAAAGTGGCGTGAACCCGCCATGCGTCACAGGGGACTTATGGGTGTGGACTATCGCGAAACGATGAGCAGAGCAAGGGGACAGAAGACGAGGGCCGCGTTCGCATCTCAAGGTGCCTGGCCTCACGCACGGTGGGCGTACCATTAAGTGCCCATGGAAGATAATTCTCCGGAAGATGACTGATGGCCGACCTGAAGCTGCTGTACCAGGAGCTGATCCGCCTGGAGATCCAGATGTGGGGCGGCATCGACGCCCGGCTGCGCGCCGAGTTCGACCTGCCGCTCACCTCTTTCGAGGTGCTGCATCTGGTCGCGCGGCGGCAGGGACCGCGGATCCAGGACATCGCGGATGAGTTCGGGATCACGGTGGGCGGCACGAGCAAGGTGGTGGACCGGCTGGAGAGAGACGGCTGGTGTGCGCGGCGGCCCAACCCGAACGACCGGCGTTCTTCCGTCGTTGAACTGACGCCCGCGGGGCAGCACGTGGTGGATGAGGCGATGAAGGTCTTCGAGGAGGAGCTGGAGCTGCGGATCGGGTCCGTCATTCCTGAGGACTCGGTGCGCGAGGTCACCGAGGCTCTCGCTGCGATGCGTGCCGCCGGGCGTGCCCTGGATGAGGAGCGGAAGGCTGCCGGGCAGGGACCGGCGCCGGCGATGCGGGGGCCGAAGGAGTCCGGTCGGTCGGCGCCGTGAGCGGGTGAGGGAACACGGTTCCGGGCCGGGGCGTCGAGGGACGCCCCGGCCCGGAACCGTGCTGCGGGGGAAAGCCGTGGTGGATCAGTCGGCGATGCCGGCGAAGGCGATGACCTTGTCGACGCGGGCGCGCACGAGGAGGTTTCCGGGGCCGCCGTTGCGGGCGGCGTACTCCTCGGTGCGGGCGGTGCCCATGTAGCGGGCGCCGAGGCGTCCCGGAATCCTGCGAGAACTCGACGCGGTCGGTTACCCCGGACTGGTCCGCATCCTGACCAAGTCACCCGTCGTGACCCGCGACATCGACCTGCTCACCAGCCTGCCCCGGGCCGAGGTCGGCATGACCGTCACCACCACCGACGACAAGGTCAGCCGCTGGCTGGAGGTCCGCGCCCCGCTGGCCTCCCGCCGTCTGCGCACCCTCGCCGAACTCCGCGGCGCCGGCATCCCCACCTTCGCCTTCGTCGGACCGCTCCTGCCGCACTTCGCCACCCAGCCGGAACTCCTGGACCACCTCTTCGGGCAGCTCGTCGAGGCGGGCATCGGCGAAGTCTTCATGGAGCACATCAACCTCAAGCGCTACATCCGCGAACGCATGGACCAGGTGCTCGCCGACGAACCCGCCGAGGTACGCGAGGCATATGTCCAGGCCCGCAGCGAGGAACACCGCGAACAGTTGGACGCCATCGTCGCGTCCCTCCTGGCCAGGCACGGCCTGCGGCTGCGCTTCGACGAGGTCGTCTACCACGACGACGTCGACAAACTGCCGCGGACGGCGACGCGACCGGCGTGATCGCACGGCCACACGCACGGGCCCGAAAAACGAAGCAGCGTCCGGGCCGGCCGAAGCCGGCCCGGACGCTGCGTAGCAGTCAGAGGGATACCCTCGTCACCCGCACCATAGGCCCTGTGGGACTCGAACCCACGGAACCACCAGGTCAGAGCACATTCGCCGTGACGTGCGATCCCACGTCGTGACGGGTGAAAAGGGTCAGGCAGTGGTGATGTTCTCCGCCTGTGGGCCCTTCTGGCCCTGGACGACGTCGAACGTCACGGCCTGACCCTCCTGGAGCTCACGAAAGCCCGAGGAGTTGATCGCCGAGTAGTGCGCGAAGACGTCCGGACCGCCGCCGTCCTGGGCGATGAAGCCGAAGCCCTTCTCCGCGTTGAACCACTTCACAGTTCCCGAAGCCATAGTCATGCCTCCCAGTCGATGAACGCCTCCCCCTCCATGGGGAAGACGGAGTTGATCGCCCTGGTCCCTGCGGCACAGCACAGCAAAGCGCCCACACCAAAGGCGTGGGCAAGGGGAACTCCGAACCACGACAACTGACACAGACGCTACCCGTCCGCACACGCCATCACCACAGAAAACTCCCGCGTCGTATTCCAGCCACGCGTGCGGGTGATGGCCCGCCGATACTGGCGGGCACGCTCTCCTCAGGTCGCAGCCGACGGATTGGACGATCCGTCGGCGCGGCGGTATTCGGCGTTGATGCGCTGGGCTTCTTCGAGCTGGTCTTCGAGGATGATGATCCGGCATGCGGCTTCGATCGGGGTGCCCCGGTCGACAAGCTCACGCGCGCGGGCCGCGATGCGCAGTTGGTAACGGGAGTAGCGGCGGTGTCCGCCCTCGGAGCGCAGTGGTGTGATCAGCCGTGCTTCGCCGATGGCACGGAGGAAGCCGGGAGTGGTACCGAGCAGTTCGGCGGCCCGGCCCATCGTGTAGGCGGGGTAGTCGTCGTCGTCAAGACGGCCTCGCGACTCGTCTGCTGTCATCTCACCTCTCTGTGGAACGCGTAGAGGGGCCTTGGTGCCGTACGGCACCAAGGCCCCGAAGGAACTGCAAACACCATCTGCCGGCCCTACTGCTGCACCGGCCTTCTGTTTCCGCACAGCCGCCCGATACGCCGACGGGGGTGCGGGGATCGCGGATGTATGACCGGAGACCACCTACCTATCGATGTCCTGCGGTACCCGGGCTCAGGTCTTCCGCCCGGGCGATCCTGATGGCGCTCGACTCCTCCGTTCTTCCCTCTGAATCAATCCGAACGGGAACTGCGAACTGCTGGTACTGCCACCGCGTCAACTGCGGTCCTGCTCACGGCGGCCCCTGATCACTGCGGGCCACCCGGTCCGGTCGTCAGTCCCGTCGCCGTCGTGCAACTACCAGGCTTCGAAACTCCACCACCGCACCGTCCTGCGTGTACTACTGCCCGGCAGTTCGTGTCTGCCGGGCCTCGCTCGATCTCAGCTACGAGAGAAACAGTAATGATCCGAGTCCCCAATGTCTACTCCAGCAAGCACAGATTTTGGTGTGCTCGGCGATGAGGTATCCCCCTACGTCAGCCTGCGGATGTTGGGACAGTCCGCAGCCCGGGTGCGACGTACGGGACCCACAACCGTCCGTTCCACCGCGGTCGTCGCTGACGACGCATGCGACACCGCACGGGCCTTCCTCGAAGACCTGCGGGAGCCGCCGTTCGGCACCGGGGGACGGTCGGCTCATGGTCAGCGATTCGGCCCGCGGCATCGCGGTCATCCGGCGGGCCCCCGGCGGCAAGACCGTGTGCGCCCGTCCTGCCCGGTAGTTCCACCGCCCAAGCCGCCGCCCGGACGGGCCGGTGCATAGAATCCGGTCCCATGCCGAAGCCTGACGAGCTGATCGTTGACATCGCCGCCCTTGTGGAGTCCGGGCGGAGCAATCAGATGTCCCTGACCGTGGTCACCGGTGGCGCTGTCATCACCGGTCGACTGGCTCCCGAAGCCATGTGGAGGCAGAGGGTGTCGGAGGTGCTGACGGATTCCGCCCACCTGGGCGAGTTCTCCGCCGTCTTCGACGCCCCCGCCGAGAAGGACGGGCCGCCCACACATCTGCACTTCCATGTCGCCCGGATCCTGCAGGGCACGGTGGGGATCCCGGAGACGGGCGGGATGTACCGCATTGCGATCGAGGACGTCAGCGCCTGGACCGTGGGCGACTTCAGCTACTCCGACCACTGACCCACTGACCACTGACCCGCCGCCGCGCCGGGAACGGCACGGCACGCAGTGAGGGTCCGACCCGGCGCGCGCCGGGTCGGACCCTCACTGCTGTTCGGCTCGCGCCGGTCCGGTCGGTCAGACGGACATGGGGGTGCCGAGCAGCACGGAAGCCCGCTTGAACGGGCCACGCCACTCTTGGTCAGGTCGAACGGGGAAGCGGTTCAGCGGGAGAGGGCGAGGACGCCCAGGGCGCTGTCGTGTTCGTCGACCAGGGGCAGGCGCCCGAGCCGCCCGTAGGGCACCGCGTCCTCGGCTTCGGCCCTCGTGGTCAGCGGTGAGGCGAAGAGCCCGCTGCCGTCGGTGATGTCACTCAAGCGGATACGGTCCGTGTATCCGCAGCTGTCCCGAACGGCGGCGAGCCGGGCCCGGGTGACCAGGCCGACGCACAGGCCGTCCTCGTCGCAGACGACCAGATGCCCCGTACGGGCGGCGGCCATGACGGACAGCGCCACCTCGACGGTCATGTCGTACCAGACCTGCGGTCCGGCCGCGTCCATGCCGTCGACCACCGTGCTGTGCACGGAGTTGGGGCTTGCCGGGCGGGTCTGCGTCCGGACCAGCGTCAAAGGGTGCCTCCAGCGGAGATGGACCAGCTTCCTGATCACGAAGGTTCTATGCCGGCGCACCGACGGTGGACTGCCGTGCGGGCGCACGGCGGGCCGCCGAAGCGGGGCGGCGTCGGCCGCGTGAGGCGGCGCTGCGCTTCTTGGGGCGTTCGGCCACCGGCACGGTGATGACGACCGGGATGCCCGAGGGGGCCTGGGCGCCGGTGATGCGGCGCAGGGCCTCTTCGCCGACGCGGACCTGAGTGGTCTGCGGAACGATGCCGGCCGCTGCCATGAGGCGGGTCATGTCGCGGCGCTGGTTCGGGGTGACCAGGGTGACGACGCTGCCGGACTCGCCGGCACGGGCGGTCCTGCCGCCGCGGTGGAGGTAGTCCTTGTGGTCGGTCGGCGGGTCGACGTTGACGACGAGGTCGAGGTTGTCGACGTGAATGCCGCGCGCCGCGACATTGGTCGCTACCAGCACGTTGACGTGCCCGGTCTTGAACTGCGCCAGCGTGCGGGTGCGCTGCGGCTGCGACTTCCCGCCATGCAGCGCGGCAGCCCGTACCCCGCTGTTCAGGAGATGCTCGGTGAGGCGGTCGACGGCGTGCTTGGTGTCGAGGAACATGATCACGCGGCCGTCGCGTGCGGCGATCTCGGTGGTGGCCGTGTGCTTGTCGGCACCGTGGACATGCAGTACGTGGTGCTCCATCGTCGTGACCGCGCCGGCCGAGGGATCGACGGAGTGCACGACGGGGTCGCTGAGGTATCGCCGCACGAGCAGGTCGACGTTGCGGTCGAGGGTGGCGGAGAACAGCATGCGCTGGCCCTCGGGGCGGACCTGGTCGAGAAGGGCGGTGACCTGCGGCATGAAGCCCATGTCGGCCATCTGGTCGGCCTCGTCGAGGACGGTGATGGAGACCTGGTTCAGCCGGCAGTCGCCGCGGTCGATGAGGTCCTTGAGTCGTCCGGGAGTGGCGACGACGACCTCGGCGCCGCCTCGCAGCGCGCCGGCCTGCCTGCCGATCGACATCCCGCCCACCACCGTGGCCAGCCTCAGCTTCACGGAGCGGGCGTACGGGGCGAGCGCGTCGGTGACCTGCTGCGCCAGCTCACGCGTCGGTACGAGGATCAGCCCCAGCGGCTGCCTGGCGTCGGCGCGCTGCCCGGCCGTACGGGCCAGCAGCGCGAGCCCGAAAGCGAGGGTCTTGCCGGAGCCGGTGCGCCCGCGGCCCAGTACGTCCCGGCCGACGAGGGAGTTCGGCAGGGTCGCGGCCTGGATCGGGAAGGGTACGGTCACGCCTTGCGAGCCGAGCGCGGCCAGCAGTTCCCCAGGCATGTCGAGGTCGGCGAAGCCCTCCACGGCGGGAAGCGCGGGGGTGATCGTCTTGGGAAGGGCGAACTCCCCTTGGATCGCGGCGGGCCTGCGGCCGTAACCGCCCGAACGGCTCGGCCCGCCGGAACGGCTCGCGGCCGACGAGCCGAATCGGCCGCCACCCCTTCCGGAGGCGGCACTGCCGTTACGGGCGCGGGCGAAGCGGTCGTTCGTACGTGTGCGGTTCATGCAGAACCTTCCTCGATGCGGCGCACATCTAGGAATTTCCGCAGCAATGAGCGGCACGGAGAAACGCAAGAATGGGCCGATAGAAAGCGAAAGCGAATCTGGGCCGGCGGAAAATTCGCGCGGGCACAGACGCTGAAATAAATGACGCGATGTGGATGCAATACCCGGCGAAAAATGCGTGTAGCCGGGGCCCACACCCCTCGGGATGCGGGCCCCGGCTACTCAGTACGCGTCAGCGTCAGGCGAGAACGATGTTCTCGGCCGTCGGGCCCTTCTGGCCCTGCGCGATGTCGAAGTTCACCTTCTGGCCTTCGAGCAGCTCGCGGAAGCCCTGGGCGGCGATGTTCGAGTAATGGGCGAACACGTCAGGGCCGCCACCGTCCTGCTCGATGAAGCCGAAACCCTTTTCCGCGTTGAACCACTTCACGGTACCAGCAGCCATGTCATATCTCCTTTGGGGGCAGTGCATACGGGATCCGCGCTGCGCAGACTCCGTGTCGCCGCGATGATTGCCCCGCCCGGAAAAGACCGGAAATACAAAAGCACTTCCAGTGACCCATTAAGCCGACCGGGAAGCACTTGAAGTTTTGGGAACCACAACTGCAACTTAGATCGACAGTAGCACACCGCAACAGCCTGTGTGCGTTGAATAATCCTCTACTGGTTATTGCGGCAAATAACCTGTCCGTGCGTTCCGTTAAAATCTCAGCTCACGGCCACAGATATTGATTCACCCGCAGCGCAAAGTATCGGGACGAGCATGGGGAGTGCCCAGCGCGGCTTGTAGGCTCCGGCCATCCGCAGATCCACCCGAGCGCGATCAAGCTCGCCGACACCGACACCGACACCGACCCCGGCCGCGTCGGAGTCAGTACGCCGAGTGTCTCCCCCAGACGCCGCCGATCAGCTGCCGCTGGGACCTCACCCGACGTACCGCCCCGAACATCCGCTCACGCAGAGCCCCGAAAACGCCACAGCGCCCGACCCGACCGAAGCCGAATCGAGCGCTGCACAGCAGGTCAGAAGGGGTTTCCCCTCCCCCGCGCCGGTAGGCCCTGTGGGACTCGAACCCACAACCAATGGATTAAAAGTCCACTGCTCTGCCAATTGAGCTAAGGGCCCAGGCGATGTTGCCTCCCCGAGCATAGCCGGACGCAGCCGTGTCTCCGATCGGGTATCGGGGACACGGCCGCGTCGGAGTGACGCAGGGGCCCGGAGTGTTACGGATCAACCGGTTCGGGCGCCCCCGCTCGAGAGGTCAGAAAACGCCCTTGTAGCCCTGCCAGCCGGTCGCGATCTTCATCCGCGGACCGAACGACCCCTTGCCGTCACCGTTGTTGCGCCAGCGTTGCCGCTGGTGTCCCGGGAGACGAGGTCCGCCTTGCCGTCGCCGGTGATGTCCCCGACGCCGACGACGGCGTTGTACGACCCGCCCCAGTTGGCGGCGACCTTCACCCGGTCCTTCAGCAGCCCGTTGCCCAGGCCGTTGTAGCGCCACAGCGTGCCGGCCCTGTCACGGGCGAACACGTCCCCGTGCCCGTCGCCGTTGAGGTCCCCAGCACCGACGATCTTCGTGTAGCCGGACCACGCCGAGCGGATCTTCCTGCCCGCCGCCAGCGTCCGGACGTTGTAGGCGTTCCAGCCGGTGCCCAGCTTCGTGTACGCCGTCGAAGGCGTCGGCGCCAGCCCCCACTTGGGCTTGTAGCCACGCAGCGAACCGTCGCTCATCCGCACCAGCACATCGTTGCAGCGGTCGTTGTTCAGACCCCCGAAGGGCACCGCGACCGCCTTCGTCGACCACCCGCCGCCCAAGACCTTCCCGGAGAACGTGCCCTTGCCCGTGCCCTGCTGGAAGGTCAGCGCGCCCGAGGAGTTGAGGGTGAGCAGATCGCCGGTGCCGTCAGGCAGTCCCTCGGAGCCCACGTGGTCGTGGCGCACGGGTTCCCCGTGCAGCAGCTGGACCGTGCCGCGCACCTCCAGCGGCCCGCCGACACCGTCCGCCGGGGTTACGGACAGCGTCCAGTCGTAGAAGCCGCTCGGCAGGAACGCGTCCCCGGTCCTCGTGGGGTCGGGGTCGTCACCGTGCCATCCGACGCTCAGCTCGCCGCGGGCGGAGGCGCCGTCCCGGTCGGTGTAGACCTTGCCGGTCGCCCGGTGGCGCAGCGTCAGCTCCCGGCCCGCGGACGGCTTCGACAGCAGCACGGAGGTGAGGGTGTCGGGTGTCGTGTCGAGCTCGTGCGGCTCGACGTACGTCGCGCTCTGCGCCGGCCCCAGCAGCCGCAACGGCTGCTCGAAGGACTTGCCGTCCGCGTACCGCGTCCACAGCAGATGTGGGTTGCCCTCCAGCCGGTGGAAGACTCCCTCGGTGCCCGCCCCGTCCGTACCCGTGAGAGTGTCGGCGTAGTGAAGCGCCGCCCCCAGGTTGGTACTCCGCAGCGCGGCCGGGACCACCGTCTCCTGCGCCTCCGCCTCCACCGTCGAAGCGGCCGGCAGCAGCGGGCTCAGCCCGCCCGCGAGCGCCGCGGAAGCCGCTATGGCAACAGCCGCGCGTCTCGCGCGCGAGTGACGTACGAAGGCATGCCGAGCCAAGGCGTTCCTCCCCCGAAACACGAGAGGAAGCGGGCGCTGCAACAGATGACCCCGGCCCCGGCCGTCGCATCCCTCTCAGAAGTCGGCTGATCTTACAGCTACTTCACAGAACCGAGGAGAGCGTTTTCTGGCCGGCGGAACGACAGAGCGCCGTGGCCCCGGAGATCGGGACCACGGCGCTCTGCCCTGTCTGTCTGGCTGTCTACGCCTGCCTACTACCCGGCGTCAGCCGTTGCGCTTCCAGCGCGGCTTGTCCTCGCGGCGGCCGAACGTGCCGGCGCCGCGGTGGTCGTCACGCCGGCCGTTCGGGCGGTCGTGGCTCGGACGGTCGTGGCCGCCGGTGCGGAAGCCCGGGCGGTCGGCCTGGCGGTCGCGGTTGAAGGGGCGGTCGCTGCCGCGGTGCCCACCGCGCTCGTCACGCCGGTCGAAAGAGCGGGCGGGACGCTCGTCGCGACGGAAGCCGCCACGGTCGTCACGGCGCTCGAAGGTACGGCCACCGCGGTCGCCGCCACGGTCATCGCGACGCTCGAAGGAACGCCCACCGCGGTCGCCGCCACGGTCATCGCGACGCTCGAAGGAACGCCCACCACGGTCACCGCCACGGTCATCGCGACGCTCGAAGGAACGCCCACCACGGTCACCGCCACGGTCGTCCCGACGCTCGAAGGAACGCCCACCACGGTCACCGCCACGGTCATCGCGACGGAAGCCACCACGGTCACCGCCGCGGTCCCGGTTGAAGCCGCCCCGGTCGTTGTCCCGGCGCTCGTAGCCACGCCCACCACGGTCGCCGCCACGGTCGTCGCGGCGGAAGCCACCACGGTCACCACCGCGGTCGTCACGACGCTCACGGCGCTCGTACGAGGAGGAAGAACCCTCCGTACGCTCGTCCCGCTCGCGCCGGTCCACCGTCTGCGCCACCGGCTGCTCGGGCACGGACACCTCGGCGGCCTCGGCCGCCACCGCGGCCTGCGCCTCGGCGATCGCCGCCTCGGGGTCCTCGCCGCGTTCCCGGGCGACCCGGGCGACCAGACGCTCGGCCTCCTCGCGCAGTTCCGTCGCGCGGCGCTGGGCCCGCTCGAGCTGCTTGCTGAGGTGAGCGACCTCACGCTCGGCCTGCTGCGCGGCGTTGCCCGCCGACTCGGCCTGGACCTCGGTCATCGACCGGGCGCCGGTGATCTCGGCGACCTCCGGCTCGAAGGCCGTACCGCCCTGGATGATGTGCCGCCCGGCGTCGACGCCGGCGTCCTCCATGAGGCGGAAGATCTGGCGGCGCTGGTGCGGGAGGGAGAGGGACACCACGGTGCCGGTGCGACCCGCACGGGCCGTACGGCCGGCGCGGTGCAGGTAGTCCTTGTGGTCGCCGGCCGGGTCCACGTTCAGGACCAGGTCGATGCCGTCGACGTGGATGCCGCGGGCGGCGACGTCGGTGGCGACCAGGCAGTTGACGTAGCCGTCCTTGAAGTCGGCCAGCGTCCGGGTCCGCGCGCCCTGCGTCATGCCGCCGTGCAGCGCGTCGGCCTTCACTCCGGCGTCGCGCAGCTGCTCGGCGACTCGGTCGGCGCCCAGCTGGGTGCGGACGAAGATGATGGTGCGGCCCTTGCGGGAGGCGATGGCCGCGGTGACCGGCGTCTTGTCCTTGGGCTTCACGATGAGGATGTGGTGCGACATGGTCGTCACCGCGCCCTGGGCGGCGTCGACCTCGTGCGTGACCGGGTTGCTCAGGTAGCGCTTGACCAGCGTGGAGATCTCGTTCTCCATCGTGGCGGAGAACAGCATGCGCTGGCCGCCGCCCGGGATCTGGTCGAGCAGCTCGGTGACCTCGGGCAGGAAGCCCAGGTCGGACATCTGGTCCGCCTCGTCGAGGACCGCGACCTGGACGTTCTCGAGCGAGCAGGCGCCGCGGTTGATGATGTCGCGCAGGCGGCCCGGGGTGGCGACGAGGATGTCGACGCCGCGCTCCAGGGCGTAGATCTGGTTGCCCATCGACGTACCGCCGCAGACGACCTTCATCTTCAGGCCGAGCACGTCGCCGTACGGCTGCAGCGCGTCCGCGACCTGCATCGCGAGCTCACGGGTCGGCGTGAGGATGATGCCACGGGGCTTCTTCTTGTCGGTGTGGCCGCCGGACAGCGTCGCCAGCAGCGGCAGACCGAAGGAGAGGGTCTTGCCGGAGCCGGTGCGGCCGCGGCCGAGGATGTCCTTGCCGGCCAGGGCGTCCGGGATGGTCGCGGCCTGGATCGGGAAGGGGGTGGTCACGCCGTTCTGCGCGAGCTTGCGCACGACGCCCTCGGGGAGACCGAGGTCCGCGAACGTCGCCTCGGGAGCAGCGTCTTCGGGAGCAGCGGCTTCGACAGCCTCGTTCTCGACAGCCTCGTTCTCGGGCACGACGACGTGATCAGTACTGGAAATGGACATGCGTTAGCGAAACCTTCCGGAGTCTCGTCGGCACGCGCCCGTCAACTCCGTGATTCGCAATACGACCGCCTCTATGCGGTCAGCCACGGCAAGGGAGAGTACGCGCCACACGGCGCGCTCTGCGTTGGCGCCGGGCAAATGGGATCAAACGATCTGCCACCATACGCACCCACCACCCCCCAAGGCAAACTGAGCACATAAGCCCAGGTCAGCAGCCCGGCTGCGCACACTCCCGCGCCGACGACCCCGCGGCCGGCGCCGACTCCCCCTACGCCATTCGCGGCTCCGTCTCCTCGTGCGCCGACGACGACGGCTCGGCCTCCGTCGGCTCCGGCGAGGCGGACGTCGGCTCCTCGATGGGTGCCGGTTCCGGGTCCGGCGTCCGCGTGGGAGTGGTCGGCGTCACAGCGGTCCGCGTGGGCGTGGGCTTCTCGCCCTTGCCCGGCTTGACCGGCTTGCCCCGCGCCGGAGCGGGCTCGCTCGCCTCCGCCGACGGCAGCGCCGAGGGGGACGGCGGCTCGCTCTCGCTCTTCTCCTTGCCGTGCTTCCCGTGCTTGCCGTCCTCCGCGGTGGCCCCGTACCCGGTCCCACTCCCCGACGCCGCCGAGCCCCCGTCGGGCGCCTCACCGCCCCGCTGCCCGGCCGAGTGCGACGGCTTCGCGCTCCCGCCTCCCTCGTCGTCGCCCACGCTCATGCAGCCGGCGGCAGCGGCGACGGCCATCACCGTGGCGGCCAGACGGACGGGTACGTACAAGGGGCGCACGGGGCCACCTCCGAGGGCGGGGAAGAGTCAACCTGCCCAACTCCCGCCGCCCACAAGAGGACACGCGCCCTGTTCATCAGACCCGGTAATCAGACCCGGAGGCCGCGCCCGTCACCCGTACCCGAGCGCGTGCAGCCGCGCGTCGTCGATCCCGAAGTGATGCGCGATCTCGTGCACCACGGTCACCTCGGTCTCCGCCACGACCTCCTCCCGGCTCTCGCACATCCGCAGCGTCGGCCCCCGGTAGATCGTGATCCGGTCCGGCAGCACCCCGGCGTACCACTCGCCGCGATCGGTCAGCGGGGTCCCCTCGTAGAGCCCGAGCAGCTCTGGATCGTCCGCCGGCGGTTCGTCCTCGACGAACACCGCGACGTTGTCCATCAGCCGCGTCAACTCCGGCGGGATCCGGTCCAGCGCCTCGGCGACCAGTTCCTCGAACTCCTCACGCGTCATCTCCAGCACGCGCCCCATTGTCCGGCACGAAGCAGCCGTATGAGACTCGCGGGCCTCCCGCATATCCACCCCCATACATGGGCACATGGGACTAATGGCCCGCGTCCCCGCCGTAGCCCTCGCCGCGCTGAACCGCGTACGCAAGTTCCCGCACGCCCTCACCCGGCACTACGCCACGCGCCGCCCCCTCCCCACCCTTGAGCTCATCTCCCATCCCCACCCCTGGGGACGCGCCCTCGGCATGGTCGCCGTCGTCCTCCTCGGCGCCTGGCTGGGGCTGCTGATCGTCGGCAACGTCCGGACCCCGGTCGGCCCGATGGACACGACGATGACGCTCCGCCCGTCCCTCTCCGGCGGCACGAAGATCAACGTCTCTCCGCTGGGCGCCCTCCAGCTCGACAGCCACATCGCCCCGGTCCGCCTGGACGTGAACGTCGACCAGCTCGACCCGGCCCGCTCCCAGGCCCTGATCGACCATCCGGAACGGTTCTCCGGCCTCCAGGACGAGGTCACCCGCGACGTCGCCGACGGCACCCGCGACCTGGCCGTACGCAGCTGCGTGGCCGTCGTCTCGGGAGCCACCGCCCTGGGCCTCGCCGTCTACCGCCGCCCCCGCCGCGCCCTCGCCGCCGGCGGCCTCGCCCTCACCCTGCTCGCCGCGTCGGGCGGGACGGCGTACGCCACCTGGAACCCCGATTCGGTCCTGGAGCCGAAGTTCTCCGGCCTGCTCACCTCGGCGCCCTCAGTGGTCGGCGGCGCGCGCAGCATCGTCACCGAATTCGACGTCTACCAGAAGGAGCTGGCGCGTCTGGTGACGAACATGACGAAGCTGTACGACGTCACCTCCACGCTCCCCGCCTACCGGCCGGCCCCGAACACGATCCGGGTGCTGCACGTCTCGGACATCCACCTCAACCCGGCGAGCTGGAAGATCATCACCTCGCTGGTGGACCAGTACAAGGTCAATGTGATCGTCGACTCCGGCGACACGATGGACCACGGCGCGGCGGCCGAGAACGGCTTCCTGGACCCGATCGAGGACCTCGGCGCGCCGTACGTCTGGGTCCGCGGCAACCACGACTCCGGTATCACCCAGCGCTATCTGGAGGGCCTGGAGAACGTCCACGTCCTCGACGACGGCCGCGCGAAGACGGTCGCGGGCCTGCGCTTCGCCGGCATCGGCGACCCGCAGTTCACGCCCGACCGCTCGACGATCCCCGGCGGCGACGCGGCGAACCAGCTGGCCGGCGCCCGCCTGGCCTCGGCCCTGCGCGACCAGAAGGCAGCCGGCACCCCGGTGGACGTGGCCGTCGCCCACGAACCGGTCGCGGCCCGGCAGACGGACGGCGAGGTGCCACTGGCGCTGGCCGGGCACATCCACCACAACGAGATGGAGGTCCTGGACCGGGGCACCCGGCTGCGCATCGAGGGCTCCACGGGCGGCAGCGGTCTGCGGGCGGTCGAGGGCAAGTATCCGGACCCGATCGAGGCGTCGATCCTCTACTTCGACCGCGACACCCGCCGCCTCCAGGCCTGGGACGCGATCAAACTCGGCGGCCTCGGCCTGACGACGGCGGAGGTCAGCCGCCACCTGCCGGAGGAGAACCAACCCGGGGCAAACCCCACGTCCCCCACCCCCACCCCCTAAACCGTTTTGGCGAACCCTCCCGTCATCCCATATGCTGCTCACGTCCCCGACGCGCCGCGAGGCGCCCAGGCGGGCCGATAGCCCTCATCGTCTAGCGGCCTAGGACGCCGCCCTTTCAAGGCGGTAGCACGGGTTCGAATCCCGTTGGGGGCACCAGCGAACGACGTGCACAGACCCGTTTCCCTTAGGGGAGCGGGTTTTTGCGTGTCTCCTTCTTTTTCTTTCTCGCTCACGTTCCTCACGCGTGCTTCGGCAGGTGCACCGTGACCTGCGCGCCGACGTCCGGCGGCAACGGCCCCTCCGGTACGCCGAACCCCAGCTCCCGCGCGAGCAGCGCACCCCGCACATCGAACGCCGCCTCGGTGAGATGCGCCATGGTGTCCACGGCGGCCCGCGTCCGGCGCAGCCCCGCGGCGAAGACTCCCGCCGCGACGAACAGGGCCGGCCACCACCACAGGCCCGGCAGCACGATCAGCACCCCCCACCCGGCGACCGCGACGGCGGCGTCGAGCTCGGTGCGGGCGGCGCGCAGCGTGTTCTGCTCGGACTCGTTCAGGACCAGCCACAGCCGCGGCCAGGCGAACAAGCCCCAGCTCCGTCAGCCGGGCGACGACCGGCTCACCGCGCCGGGCCGCCGCCAGGGTCTCCTCCAGGGCCGCGCTGTCACCGGACTCCGCGGCGACCGCCCGCAGCTCGGGGAGTTCCCGGCACAGCGCACCCAGCAGCTCCGGCGTCTCCACGACGTACTCTCCTCCCCCACGGAGTTGATGGACCATCATGATGCCCTGAGCACACGCACGGCAGGGGCCGACGGGGGCGGAGGATGCGGGACGACAGCGGCTGGGCGCGAGTGGAACTGCTCGCCCGGCAGCTCGGGGAGCGGGTCGACGACGTCTGGAGCCGCGGCGTCCAGGAGTCGGTGCTGGACCCGGCGGCCGTCGCCGAGGCCGACGAGCTGCGGGCGGTCGTCCTGCGCACCCCGGACGGCACACCGGACGGGCCCCTCTACGTCCTCGACCGGTCCGCCGTGACCCTGGTCGCCGCCCTGCACTACGCCCGCGCCCTGATCCTCGGCCCGGACACCGCCGAAGGCGGTCCCGAGGCCCAGCTGACGCTGACGCTGTACGCGCTGGTCGGAAGGTTCACGCCGGACGAGGTGCCCGAGGAACTGCGGGAGTCCGCCGCGACGCTGGACATGCCCGCCGCGGAGGACCTGGAGACCGCGGCGGCCCGCGCGCTGGAGCTGTTCGCGCGCTGGCAGACCGCCGGCGACGAGGACGCGCTGGAGGAGGCGCTGGCCCAGTGGCGGGAGCTGGAGGCCGTACTGCCGGAGTTCTGGCCGGGGCGGGCGATGATGCTGTCGAACCTGTGCAGCGGGCTGCGCTACCGGTACATGGTGCGGGGCGCCGAGGCGGACCTGGAGGAGTCCGTCGCCCGGGGCCGCGAGGCGGTGCGGCTGGCCACGGACGACGATCCCAGCCGGGGCATGTACCTGGCGAACCTGTCCGGCTCGCTGAGCGTGCGCTACGGGCTGCGGCAGGAACCCGCGGACCTGGACCTCGCCATCGACACCGGCCGGGAAGCCGTACGCGCCGCCCCCGAACCGCAGGCGCTGTACCACTCCAACGCGGGCGCCGCCCTCCTGATGCGGTTCCAGCGGAACGCGGCGCTCGCCGACCTGGACGAGGCCATCGAAACGTTCCGCCAGGCCGTGGAGCACGCCGCGCCGGAGGATCCGCAGCGGCCGATGTACCTGTCCAACCTGGGGCGCGCGCTGGAGCGGCGGTACGAACGGTTCGGCGAGGAGGCCGACCTCGACGCGGCCGTGACCGCGGCGCGGCGGGCCGTGGCCGACTCCCCGCCGGACCATCCCGCCCGGCACGGCCACCTCAGCGGTCTCAGCAACATCCTCCGTTCGCAGGCCGAGCGGTCCGGGGCGGCCGCCGACCTGGACGAGGCCGTGGACACCGCACGGCTGGCGCTGGCGGCCGCACCCGACACCAGCCCCGACCGTCCCGTGGCCACCGAGGCCCTGAGCCAGGCCCTGCGGGTCCGCTTCCAGCATGCGCGGCAGCGTCCGGACATCGACGAGGCGGTGGCCCTGCTCCAGGACACCGCCACCGACGACCACAGCGTCCCCCCGCAGCACTTCTACAACCTGTCCCGCGCCCTGCTGGCCCGCTTCGACGCCACCGACGACATACCCGACCTCGACGCGGCGATCACGGCGGGCCGCCGCGGCACCGAAGCCACCCAGCCCGACAACCCCGAACTGGGTATGTCCCTCTCCCTCCTCGGCGAGGCCCTGTCCGCGCGCTCCGTACGGACCGGCTCCCAGGACGACACGGACGAGGCCGTCGACGTCCTGCGCAGGGCTGCCGATCACCTCTCCGACCTCGGCTTCCAACCCGCCGCCCGCGCCAAGTGCCTCTCCGAGCTGGGCAAGGCCTGCATTCGCCGCTTCAGGACCACCCTCTCCCCCGCCGACCTGGACGAGGCGATCACCGCCTTCCAGCAGGCGATCGAGGCGGACCCCGACCACCCGCAACGGACCATCGACGAATCCCACCTCGGCGGCGCACTGATGCAGCGCCACGCCCGCACCGCCGACCCCGACGACCTCGCCGAGGCCCTCATCCAGCACCGCCGGGCCGCCGACCGGCTCACCGACGAGACCGACCCGCACGCCGGCCAGATCCTGTTCAACCTCGGCCGCGCCCTCCAGGCCGCCTACCAGCAGAACGACGACCTCACCCTGCTCGACGAGGCCGTACGCCACCTGGAAACCGCCCTGCGCACCCGCCACCGCTCCACGGCCCACCACGCGAAACTCCTCTCCGACCTGGGCGCCGCCCTCCGCGTCCGAGCCGAACGCCTCGGCGACCGCACCGACCTGGACCGAGCAGTCGACCTGAGCGAACAGGCGATCGATGCTCTCCCCACGGAACACCCCCGCCGGGCGGTCTACCTCACCAACCTCTGTACGGCCCTGATCGCCCGACACACCGCGTACGGCGCCCAGCAGGACCTCACGGACGCGGTGCGCGCGGGCCGCGAGTCGGTGGAGTCGACGACCACCACGGACGTCGCCCACCGCATCGTCCACCTCGCCAACCTGGGCATCGCCCTGCGCCGCCGCTACGAGGCGTCGGGCGCCCTCGCCGACCTGGACGAGGCGATCGAGTCGCTCCGCACGGCGGTGGCCGCCCTGCCCGACGGCCACGTGGACGGCCCCGGGCACCGCGGCAGCCTCACCCTCGCCCTCCTCGCCCGCTACGACCGGACCCGCACCGCGGCCGACCTCGACGACGCGATCGACGCGGCCCGCGCCGCGGCCGGCGTCCCCGACGACCACCCACACCGCCCGGCCTGCCTGAGCAACCTGGGCCTGGCCCTGCGCCGCCGCCACGAACGCGACGGCCGCCGCTCCGACGCCGACGAGGCGGTCGTCCGCCTCCGCGACGCCGTACGCCTGTGCCCCGAAGGCCACCCCGCACGCCCGCTCTACCTGACCAACCTCGCGACGGCCCTCCTGACCCGCACGGACACGGACACCGACGCCGCGACGGAAGCCGCCCACGTCGCCCGCGCGGCCCTACGGACCATCCCCGAGGACCATCCACAACGGGCGGCATGCCTGACCACGCTGGGGGCGGCGCTGCTGGGGCGGGTGGCGGGGGTGGAGGGCAGCGGGCACGAAGGCGAGGGCGAGGGCCGGCCCGGGGCTTCGACCTCGGCTCGGGGCCCGGCTCCGGCTCCGGCTCCGGCTCCGGAAACGGAAACGGAAACGGAAACGGTCCCGCCTCCGTCCCCGGCTCCGGACCCGTTCCCGGCCTCGACATCGACTCCGACGCTGATCCTGACCTCGGGCTCACTCCTTCCGATCCAGGACGGATCGAAGGCTGGCGCCAGGGATCGGACCGACGCCGGGCCCCGGGCACGCACCGGAAACGGAGCCGACGCCAGCACCAGGCACCGCACCGGAACAGACACCAGCGCCACCGCTACCGACAACGGCACTGAGGCCGACCTCCGCACCGCCTGCGAAGTCCTCCGCCAGGCCACCACCATCGCCACCGCCCCGGCCTCCGTACGCTTCAACGCCGCCCGCGGCTGGACCGCCGCCGCCACCGCCCTCGGCGACTGGAACGAGGCCCTCGACGCCTACCGGGCCGCCGTCGCCGAACTGCCCCTGCCGGCCTGGCACGGCCTCGACCGCCGGGACCGCCTCGACGCCCTCGGCAAGGTGCCGGGCCTGGCCAACGACGCCGCCGCCGCGGCCCTGAACGCCGGCCACCCGCAGGAGGCCCTGCGCCTGCTGGAACAGGGCCGAGGCGTCCTCCTCGCCCAGTCCCTGAACACCCGCGACGACATGACCGACCTGCGCGAACGCGCCCCCCGGCTGGCCGACCGCATCCGCGAGATCCGGGCCCTGCTGGAGACCCCGGCCCCGGACCCCGCCCCGGCGAGCGCGGGTACGACCGACCCCGCCCGCCTGTCCCGCGCCCAGCGCACGGCGGCTGAACAGCACCGCGAACTCGCCCGCGAGATGGACGAGTTGATCGCCCGGGCCCGCGAACTCCCCGGCCTGGAGGACTTCCTGCGCCTGCCCTCTCCCGACCGCCTCCAGGCCACCGCCGCGAACGGCCCCGTGATCGTCGTCAACACCAGCACCCTGCGCTGCGACGCCCTCATCGTCACCGGCACCGGCCTGCGCACGGTCCCCCTCCCCGGCCTGCACCTGGACGGCGACGGCGGCCTCATCGAACGTACGGGCGCCCTTCTGGACGCCCTGTCCGCCCTCGGCGGCTCCCCCGCCGGCGCCTGGCGTGCCCAGCGCGTCCTGATCCGCACCCTGGCCTGGCTGTGGGACACGGTGGCGGCCCCCGTCCTGGCCGCCCTGGACCCCGCCCCGCCCGGCTCCCACCTGTGGTGGTGCCCCACGGGCCTGCTCGCCCTCCTCCCCCTGCACGCCGCGGGCCACTACACGCCCACGGCGGCCGACGAGACCCGTTCCCTCCCCGACCGCCACGTCTGCTCGTACACACCAACCCTGCGAGCCCTGACCACCACGACGGGGAGCACCCCACCCCCCACCCGCCTACTGGCGGTGGACCAGTCCACAACCCCAGGCCTCCCACCCCTCCCCCACGCGACGGAAGAGATACGCCTACTCACGAACCGCGTCCCCGCCCCCACCCTCCTGACCGCCCCCGAAGCAACCCGCCAGGCGCTCCTCTCAGCCCTCCCCACCCACACCCACCTGCACTTCTCCGGCCACGGCACCCAGGGCGCCAGCACCTCCGCGGGCGGCGCCCTCCACCTCCACGACCACGACGAGGCCGGCCCCGTGACGGTCGCCGACATCTCCCGCCTCCGCCTGACCGCCGCCCACCTGGCCTACCTCTCGGCCTGCGAGACCGCCCGCGGCGCCATCGTCCTGGCCGACGAGGCGATCCACCTGGCCGGCGCCCTGCAACTGGCCGGGTTCGCCCATGCCGTGGCGGCCCAGTGGGCGGTGGACGACGTCGGCGCGCTCCGCGTTGCCGACGCCTTCTACACGGCCCTGTGGGACACCGAGGGCAACGAGGCCCTGCCCCCGGCCCAGGCCCTGCACGCCGCCGTACGCCACCTGCGCGACCACAACCCCGATCCCCTCTGGTGGGCGGCGTACGTCCACACGGGCCCCTGAATAACGGGTTCGGGACACCATCGGAGCTCTGATATGCTGATCCAGCGATGCCGGGCACCGAAAAAGTGCAGGTCAAACCAACCAGAAGCCATCTTTTTGGAACCCACATCGCCGTGTGCGACACTGTCGTACGCAACAGCCTGGTCCTGTGGAGCAGTTTGGAGTGCTCGCCACCCTGTCAAGGTGGAGGCCGCGGGTTCAAATCCCGTCAGGACCGCCGAGGTTTCTGTGAAACCTCGTGGCTGGGTAGCTCAGTTGGTACGAGCGATCGCCTGAAAAGCGATAGGTCGCCGGTTCGACCCCGGCCCCAGCCACCACCCAAGGACCCCCGTCGAGATGATCGACGGGGGTTTTGCGTTGGCGTCGACACCCCTGGCACTGCACCGCAGAGAAATCGTTCGCCACGAATTTCCCCGGGATGAGATCCTGGACCGCGTATGTCTACGCACCCTGCCCCCGCCCTCGGCGTTCTCGCCCCCCGCCTGACCGAGCTGTCCCTGCGTGATGCGCACCGGCTCGGGCGCAGGCTCGAAGGTGCACGCAAGATTCGTAGCGCCGAGGCCCGCGCCGCCGTGCTCGCCGAGATCGAGGCCGAGGTCGGGAAGGCCGAGGTACGGATGGGCGAGCGGCGTGCCCGTGTGCCGTCCGTCACGTATCCCGAGCAGCTGCCCGTCAGCCAGAAGAAGGACGTGATCGCGGAGGCCATCCGTGATCACCAGGTCGTGATCGTCGCCGGTGAGACCGGGTCCGGGAAGACGACGCAGATCCCGAAGATCTGCCTCGAGCTCGGCCGGGGCGTGCGCGGCATGATCGGGCACACCCAGCCCCGTCGTATCGCCGCCCGCACCGTCGCCGAGCGCGTCGCCGAGGAGATGAACACGCCGCTCGGTGAAGCCGTCGGCTGGAAGGTCCGCTTCACCGACCAGGTGAACCAGGACGCCACCTTCATCAAGCTCATGACGGACGGCATCCTGCTCGCCGAGATCCAGACCGACCGCGAGCTGCGCGCCTACGACACGATCATCATCGACGAGGCCCACGAGCGGTCCCTGAACATCGACTTCCTGCTCGGCTATCTCGCGCAGTTGCTGCCGAAGCGGCCGGATCTGAAAGTCGTCATCACCTCGGCGACCATCGATCCCGAGCGCTTCTCCCGGCACTTCGGCGACGCCCCGATCATCGAGGTCAGCGGCCGGACGTATCCCGTCGAGGTGCGCTACCGCCCCCTCCTCGAAGAGGACGGCGACGATGCCGACCGCGACCAGATCACCGCGATCTGCGACGCCGTCGAGGAACTCCAGGCCGAAGGCAAGGGCGACATCCTCGTCTTCCTCTCGGGAGAGAGGGAGATCCGCGACACCGCGGACGCGCTCATCAAGAAGAACTACCCCCGCGCCGGAGGCGCTCATGGGCAGGGCACCGAGGTCCTCCCCCTCTACGCCCGGCTCTCGCACGCCGAGCAGCACCGCGTCTTCCAGCCCCACACCGGCCGCAGGATCGTTCTGGCGACCAACGTCGCCGAGACCTCCCTCACCGTCCCGGGCATCAAGTACGTCATCGACCCCGGCTTCGCCCGGATCAGCCGGTACAGCCACCGCACCAAGGTCCAGCGTCTCCCCATCGAGCCGATCTCCCAGGCCAGCGCCAACCAGCGCAAGGGCCGCTGCGGACGCACCAGCGACGGCATCTGCATCCGCCTCTTCTCCGAGGACGACTTCCTTGCCCGCCCGGAGTTCACGGACGCGGAGGTCCTCCGTACGAACCTGGCCAGCGTCATCCTGCAGATGACCGCCGCCGGCCTCGGCGACATCGAGAAGTTCCCCTTCATCGACCCGCCGGACCACCGCAACATCCGCGACGGCGTCCAGCTCCTCCAGGAGCTCGGCGCGCTGGACCCGGCCCAGAAGGACGCACGCAAGCGGCTCACCGACACCGGCCGCAAGCTCGCGCAGCTCCCCGTCGACCCCCGCCTGGCCCGCATGGTCCTGGAGGCCGACAAGAACGGCTGTGTCCGCGAGGTCATGGTCATAGCGGCCGCGCTCTCCATCCAGGACCCGCGCGAACGCCCCGCCGACAAGCAGACCCAGGCCGACCAGCAGCACGCCCGCTTCAAGGACGAGACGAGCGACTTCCTCGCCTATCTCAACCTGTGGCGCTACATCCGTGAGCAGCAGAAGGAGCGGGGTTCGTCGTCGTTCCGCCGGATGTGCAAGCAGGAGTACCTCAACTTCCTGCGCATTCGCGAATGGCAGGACATCTACTCGCAGTTGAGGACCGTCGCCAAGCAGATGGGCATCCACCTCGACGAGGACGACGCCCCCGCCGACCGCGTCCATGTCTCGCTCCTCGCCGGCCTCCTCTCCCACATCGGGATGAAGGACGTGAAGGACGGCTCGAAGAATGAGTACCTGGGCGCGCGGAGCGCCAAGTTCGCGATCTTCCCTGGCTCCGCCCTCTTCAAGAAGACCCCGCGCTTCGTGATGTCGGCGGAGCTGGTGGAGACCTCCCGGCTCTGGGCCCGCGTCAACGCGAAGATCGAGCCCGAGTGGGTCGAGCCGCTCGCCGAGCACCTCCTGAAGCGGACGTACAGCGAACCGCACTGGGAGAAGGACCAGGCCGCGGTGATGGCGTACGAGAAGGTCACGCTCTACGGCGTCCCGATCATCGCCCAGCGCAAGGTCAACTACGGCCGGATCGACCCGGAGACCTCGCGCGAACTGTTCATTCGCAACGCCCTCGTCGAGGGCGACTGGCGCACCCACCACAAGTTCTTCGCCGACAACCGCAGACTCCTCAGCGAGGTCGAGGAACTGGAGCACCGTGCCCGGCGCCGGGACATCGTCGTCGACGACGAGACGCTCTTCGACTTCTACGACCAGCGGGTCCCCGAACACGTCGTCTCCGGCGCCCACTTCGACTCCTGGTGGAAGCACAAACGGCACGAGCAGCCCGATTTCCTCGACTTCGAGCGGGAGATGCTCATCCGCGAGTCGGCGGAAGCGGTCACCAAGGACGACTATCCGGACTCCTGGCGCCAGGGACCGCTGAAGTTCCGCGTCACGTACCAGTTCGAGCCGGGCGCGGACGCCGACGGCGTGACCGTCCACATCCCGCTCCAGGTCCTCAACCAGGTCACGGACGAGGGCTTCGACTGGCAGATCCCGGGCCTGCGGGAAGAGCTCGTCACCGAGCTGATCCGCTCCCTGCCGAAGCCGATCCGCCGGAACTACGTCCCCGCGCCGAACTTCGCGAAGCGGTTCCTGGACACCGCTGTGCCGTCGGCCTCTGGCCGCCCGATGTCACAGCAGGAGCCCCTCACCACCACCATGGCGCGCGAGCTCAAGCGCATGGTCGGCGTGCCCTTCGAGGCCGACGACTTCGACTGGGCGCGGGTGCCGGAGCATCTGCGCATCACCTTCCGCATCGTCGACGAGCGGCGCCGCAAGCTCGCCGAGGACAAGGACCTGGAGACGCTGAAGCTCCAGCTGAAGCCGAAGGCACGGCAGGCCCTCTCGCAGGCCGCGGCCGCGACCGCCGAGCGCCAGGGCGGCGAGTCCCTGGAACGCAAGGGCCTCACCGACTGGTCCATCGGCACGCTCACCCGCGTCTTCGAGACCCGCCGCGCCGGCCAGCCGGTGAAGGCGTACCCGGCGCTGGTCGACGACGGCGACACGGTCTCCGTACGCCTCTTCGACACGGAGGCGGAGCAGCAGCTGGCGATGTGGAAGGGCACCCGCCGGCTGATCCTTCGCAACATCCCGGTGAATCCCGCGAAGTTCGCGTCCGAGAAGCTGACGAACGCCCAGAAGCTCGCCCTGTCCGCCAACCCGCACGGCTCCATCCAGGCCCTGTTCGACGACTGCGCGATGGCGGCGGCGGACAAGCTGATCGGGGACTTCGGGGGCCCCGCGTGGGACGAGGAGTCGTACCGGAAGCTCTACGACAAAGTGCGCGCCGAGATCGTCGACACGACGGTCCGTACGGTGGGCCAGGTGCAGCAGGTGCTGGCCGCCTGGCAGGCCTGTGAGCGCCGTCTGAAGGGCGTACGAAGCCCTGTGCTGCTCGCGAACCTCACGGACGTACGCAAGCAGCTGGACGCCCTCGTACGGCCCGGTTTCGTGACGGAGGCGGGCCTGCGCCGGATGCCGGACCTGATGCGCTATCTGGTCGCGGTGGACCGGCGCCTCCAGCAGATGCCGACCAACGTCCAGCGGGACACGACCCGTATGGAGAAGGTCCACGAGATGCAGGACGAGTACGCCTGGCTCCTGGAGCAGATGCCGCAGGGCCGCCCGGTCCCCTCGCCGGTCCTGGACGTCCGCTGGATGATCGAGGAGCTCCGGGTCAGCTACTTCGCCCACGCGCTCGGCACGGCGTATCCCGTCTCCGACAAGCGCATCGTGAAGACGATCGACGCGCTGGTCCCGTAACCGGCCCTGTACGTTGGGTGAGTTCGACCGGGGCCCACCCCCTCCTGTACAGTCTCTTCTCGCAGCGCAACGCAGGAATCGCGCCGCGAAACCTGGTCCTGTGGAGCAGTTTGGAGTGCTCGCCACCCTGTCAAGGTGGAGGCCGCGGGTTCAAATCCCGTCAGGACCGCAGCAAGCAGTAAAGAGAGCCCGGGTCGGATGACCCGGGCTCTCTTGCGTCCGCACGACGCTCCGCAGCGCCTTGACGCCGTCACATTCGCTCGGTACCCAGAAACCAGGCCCGTTCCCCGCAGGCCCTCCTGGAGGTGGCGTATGGCGGCTTCGGCTAGGCACGAGACTCGGGCGTTGCTTCGTGCACATCTGGCAGCCGCCTCCTCCTATCGACATCTCACCCGGCACTGCCCGATCTGCCATCAGCTGCTGCGGCTGGCGATGGACTCCCCGCCGCACAACGCCGGCAGTGGCCCCGAGGAGACCGTGAAGGCGGTGAAGGCCGTAGAGGCCATGGAGGACGAAAGCCCCTCCCCCGCCTCCCTGTAGCGCACTACGCCAGAGGCAACAAGCATCCCGGCATGTGACGGGTGTCACCGCATGAGTTTTTGAAACCGCGGTACTTACACCCTGCCTACAACTGGTCGATTTAATATGTGCAATTGCACCAGACCCGACGGCCCTCCCGACACCCCTCCCCACACCCCCCACCAGACTCCGACAAGGACGCTCACAGACGTGTCCGGCCGGCACCACAGCGCGCACAAAAAAGATCGCGCTGGACCCGGCGGAGTCCAGCGCGATCTACGACGCACCCTGTTGCTTGCCTGAAGAGCTCTGACTGGCTTGGGCGTGGGCCCTGTTGGGGCAGAACCCGCGTCGCTTGGAGCTAGGGTTCGGGCGCTACGGCACAGTGGGGGGACCTGCCGGTTTGCCCGGATATGGAGTTGTTCAGGCCTCGCTGCGCTGCTGCGGGATACCCGCGAGCAGAGCGCGGACCTCAGCCTCGCGGTAACGGCGGTGTCCGCCGAGCGTACGGATGGACGTAAGCTTTCCGGCCTTCGCCCACCGCGTGACCGTCTTCGGGTCTACGCGGAACATCGTGGCGACCTCAGCCGGGGTCAGCAGCGGCTCGGCATCAGGGGTGCGAGCGGTCATGAGCGGCCTCCTCGGGAGAACCGAACCTTCTCGGTTCTTTCCTCTAAATTCTGCACCTTGACCCGCGTTGCCCGAAATGGCGGACGCGAGTCGAGTCGGTTATAGGACGAACGGCTTGTCCTCGGCACTACAACTACACCATCTGTCCAGCCGCGTCGGCCAAACCGATGGAATTGCCCTCCAGGTGTTCATCAGCGACGGAAGCCGATGGACCATGCCATAGCGGACAGTCACGCCACTGTGACGATCAGTCACAGTGGCGTGCAGGAGTCATCTGACCCCCCAAAGCGTGCAATGCGAGCGGAATCCTCCCCCGGACTCCTTGTCCTATTTTGGCACGAGGAGGGGCAAGGGACGCAAGGGCCGCGTACGTGCGGTCCGTCACGCTTGACACGGACTTGAGGCGAACGCCCGGATCGGAACCTACGTCCCATGTTGACGAAACCTCAGGAACTCCAAGCGCCTCAGAACGAGGACGAAACCCCAAAACGGGCGTCTCGTCAAACATCCGTTCGTGACCTAAGACCCGCTCATCGTGACCCAGGACACGTTCAGTTCGCCGAGCGCCGGTCCCGCACCGCCCGCCACCGCTCCACGAGCCGCCCGTACGCCACCCCAGCCGCATCCCCGTCGCCACGCCGCAGCGCGTCGATGCCCGCTGCCACGTCCGCCGCCGAGTGATCGCCCTCGAGCTCGCCGGCCGGCAGCACGTGCACCAGGCCGCCGTAGTCCAGCTCCACCAGGGAGCGCGGATGGAACTCCTCCAGCCAGCGCCCGACGTCCACCAGGCCGTCGATCAGCGGCCCCTCGTCGATGGTGTCCTTCAGCGTCCTGAGCGCCCGCGCCACGCGCCGCCGCGCCTGCACCATGGGCGTCCGGTAGCGCAGCACGGGCGCCTCGTCGCCGGACCCCTTGCCGTACTCCCGCTCCTCGTCACCGACCAGCACGAACCAGTGCAGCGGCACCTGCCAGGTCGAGGTGCGGATCCACGGGCGGGCGTCCGGGTTGCGGCGCAGCCAGCGCTCGTAGTCCTGGGCCGCCTGACGCCTTACGACCTCCGGCAGCACCGCGTCGAGGACTGGCTTGGGCAGCTCCTCGGCCAGCTCCCCCAGGGCCTGCCAGCCGCGCAGCCGGGTCCGCCACGGGCAGACGCACACCACCCCGTCGACATCGAGCACGAACGCGTCGCCGCTCTCGTGCACCGGCACCGGGACCGGCGGGGTGGGCAGCAAGTCGGCCAGGGCGCGGCGCAGTTCGTCCTGGTACGAGGGACGGTCGGGGCGGCGGGCGTAGCGCGCCCAGTGGCCGCGCTCCGGCTCGGGGAAGGCGGCCAGCGGTTCGTACACGCGCAGATAGGTCGCGTACGGGACGACCACCGAGGACACCTTGGGCACGCCTGCTCCCTCCCCCGCCGTCTGCCAGGAAAACCTGCGAAACCCACACACGAACGAGCGGGAAAACTATGCAAATCGTCGCACGGCCGTACTCCGGGAGTAGGTGATCCTGAGCACGGCGCGGTGAGCGGGTCCCACCAGGCTCTAATCTCGTGCCACAGCACCCCGCCACCCGTACGGGAGCTGTCACCAACCGCCGCTACTTACCCAGGAGTCACCACAGTGACCGACGTAACCGGCGCACCTGCTGATGTACTGCACACCCTGTTCCATTCGGACCAGGGCGGTCATGAGCAAGTCGTGCTCTGCCAGGACCGTGCCAGCGGCCTCAAGGCCGTCATCGCCATCCACTCCACCGCACTGGGCCCCGCCCTCGGCGGTACGCGCTTCTACCCGTACGCGACCGAGGAGGAGGCCGTCGCCGACGCGCTGAACCTCGCCCGCGGGATGTCGTACAAGAACGCCATGGCCGGTCTCGACCACGGCGGCGGCAAGGCCGTGATCATCGGCGACCCGGAGAAGATCAAGACCGAGCAGCTGCTGCTGGCCTACGGCCGGTTCGTGGCCTCGCTGGGCGGGCGCTACGTCACCGCCTGCGACGTCGGCACGTATGTCGCCGACATGGACGTCGTCGCCCGCGAGTGCCGCTGGACGACCGGCCGCTCGCCGGAGAACGGCGGCGCCGGCGACTCCTCCGTCCTCACCGCCTTCGGCGTCTACCAGGGCATGCGGGCCTCCGCCCAGCACCTGTGGGGCGACCCGTCGCTGCGTGCCCGGCAAATCGGCATCGCGGGCGTCGGCAAGGTCGGCCACCACCTCGTGGAGCACCTGGTGGCGGAGGGCGCCGAGGTGTTCGTCACCGACGTGCGCGAGGACGTCGTACGGCGGATCACCGAGCGGCACCGGAACGTCCTGGCCGTCGCGGACACGGACGCGCTGATCCGGGTCGAGGGCCTCGACATCTACGCCCCCTGCGCGCTGGGCGGGGCGCTGAACGACGACACCGTGCCGGTGCTGACCGCCCAGGTGGTCTGCGGCGCCGCCAACAACCAGCTCGCCCACCCGGGCGTCGAGAAGGACCTCGCCGACCGCGGGATCCTCTACGCGCCCGACTACGTGGTGAACGCCGGCGGTGTCATCCAGGTCGCCGACGAGCTGCACGGCTTCGACTTCGAGCGGTGCAGGGCGAAGGCGGCCAAGATCTACGACACCACGCTGGCCATATTCGCACGTGCGAAGGCGGACGGGATTCCGCCGGCGGCGGCGGCCGACCGGATCGCGGAGCAGCGGATGGCGGAAGCCCGCGGGAGATCGTAGCCGGGGCTGGCGGTACCTGCCGGTGGACAGTTAGAGAGAACTCTCACTTCTACCGGCGGGTCGACCGTCGAGAAGTGGTTAAAATCGCGGTTGACCAGCGAGGACAGGGCGCCTCGAAGGTCCTGAGCACACGCGCGTGCTGCGGGCGACGTACCGTATGGGCGTGGGCTCAGGTACCGTGGAAGCCCTACGGACCGGTCTCTCCGCGGAGAGCCCGTGCCGGATCATGAACGCGTGTCAAGACTCTGGGGCCGTCGAGCCCCGTCACCGAGGGGGTCGAGCCATGGGGCGCGGCCGGGCCAAGGCCAAGCAGACGAAGGTCGCCCGCCAGCTGAAGTACAACAGCGGCGGGACTGACCTGTCGCGTCTGGCCAACGAGCTGGGCGCTTCGACTTCGAACCAGCCGCCGAACGGCGAGCCGTTCGAGGACGACGAAGACGACGACCCGTACGCCCAGTACGCGGATCTGTACAACGACGACGAGGACGATGAGGACGACGAGTCCGGTCCTGCGTCTCAACGCCGCGGCGCTTGACGATTCAACTGCGCTTTGCCCGGTCCGGGGCGGTTACCACCGCCGGACCGGGTTTTGCGCTGCCCTCGTTAAGCGTCGGTCCTCGTGAGGCTTCGCGCCTCCTGAGGCTTCGCGCCTCCTGAGGCGTCAGCTCGCGTAGTCGCCGACCAGGGCGGCACCGGTGGTGTGCTCGCCGCGGTCGGTGATCTCGCCGGCGACCCAGGCCTCCAGGCCGCGGTCGGCCAGCGTCGCCAGGGCGGCGTCCGTGGCCTCCTGCGGCACGATCGCGATCATGCCGACGCCCATGTTCAGGGTCTTCTCCAGCTCGAGTCGCTCGACCGAGCCGGTCCGGCCGACGAGGTCGAAGATCGGGGCAGGGGTCCAGGTGGAACGGTCGACGGTCGCGTGCAGGTGGTCCGGGATGACGCGGGCCAGGTTGGCGGCGAGGCCGCCGCCGGTGACGTGGCTGAACGCGTGCACATCGGCGGTGCGCGTGAGGGCCAGGCAGTCCAGCGAGTAGATCTTGGTGGGCTCCAGGAGCTCCTCGCCGAGGGTGCGGCCCAGCTCGTCGATGCGGGCGTCCAGGGCCAGTCCGGCCTGGTTCAGCAGGACGTGCCGGACGAGCGAGTACCCGTTCGAATGAAGGCCGGAGGCCGCCATGGCGATCACCGTGTCACCCGTACGGATACGATCCGGGCCGAGCAGCCGGTCGGCCTCCACGACGCCCGTACCGGCGCCGGCGACGTCGAAGTCGTCCGGGCCCAGCAGACCGGGGTGCTCGGCCGTCTCACCGCCGACCAGGGCGCAGCCGGCGAGGACGCAGCCCTCGGCGATGCCCTTCACGATGGCGGCGACGCGCTCGGGGTGGACCTTGCCGACGCAGATGTAGTCGGTCATGAACAGTGGCTCGGCGCCGCACACCACGATGTCGTCCATGACCATCGCGACCAGGTCGTGGCCGATCGTGTCGTAGACGCCGAGCTGGCGTGCGATGTCGACCTTCGTGCCGACGCCGTCGGTGGCGGAGGCGAGCAGGGGGCGCTCGTAGCGCTTGAGGGCGGAGGCGTCGAAGAGGCCGGCGAAACCGCCGAGGCCGCCGAGGACCTCGGGGCGCTGCGTCTTCTTCACCCACTCCTTCATGAGCTCCACGGCGCGGTCGCCCGCTTCGATGTCGACGCCCGCAGCTGCGTAGCTGGCACCAGTTGTCTCAGACATGGCTAGTGAGAACTTTCGTGTCGTACGGCAGGTGTTACGGGCCGTCTTACGGGCGGCGGATCGCGTCGGCGGCGGCCGTGGCGGCCGGGCCGGCGGCCAGCTCCGTCTCCAGGAGCTGCTTGCCGAGCAGCTCGGGGTCGGGGAGCTCCATCGGGTACTCGCCGTCGAAGCAGGCGCGGCAGAGGTTCGGCTTGGCGATGG
The DNA here is from genome assembly GCF_001514305.1 of Streptomyces dysideae. Classification (GTDB taxonomy): domain Bacteria; phylum Actinomycetota; class Actinomycetes; order Streptomycetales; family Streptomycetaceae; genus Streptomyces; species Streptomyces dysideae. The sequence goes on along the minus strand of NZ_KQ949084.1, from coordinate 182,430 downwards.
TGGTCGCCTCGATCATGCCGTCGATGGAGATGTAGGAGAGGGAGTCGGCGCCCAGGGAGGTGCCGATCTCGTCGATGGTCATGCCGTTGGCGATGAGCTCGGCGCGGGTGGCGAAGTCGATGCCGAAGAAGCAGGGCCACTTCACCGGGGGAGAGGAAATCCGGATGTGGACCTCCGCCGCGCCCGCCTCGCGGAGCATCCGCACCAGCGCCCGCTGGGTGTTGCCGCGGACGATCGAGTCGTCGACGACGACCAGGCGCTTGCCCTTGATGACTTCCTTCAGCGGGTTCAGCTTGAGGCGGATGCCGAGCTGACGGATGGTCTGGGAGGGCTGGATGAACGTACGGCCGACGTACGCGTTCTTCACCAGGCCGGCGCCGAACGGGATGCCGGAGGCCTCCGCGTAGCCGATGGCGGCCGGGGTACCGGACTCCGGAGTCGCTATCACCAGATCGGCCTCGACCGGCGCCTCCTTCGCGAGGCGGCGGCCCATCTCCACGCGGGAGAGGTAGACGTTCCGGCCGGCGATGTCGGTGTCCGGGCGGGCCAGGTACACGTATTCGAAGACACAGCCCTTGGGCTTCGCTTCCGCGAACCGGGAGGTGCGCAGGCCGTTCTCGTCGATGGCGATGAACTCGCCCGGCTCGATCTCACGGACGTAGGCGGCGCCGCAGATGTCGAGGGCCGCGGACTCGGAGGCGACGACCCAGCCGCGCTCCAGGCGGCCGAGGACCAGCGGGCGGATGCCCTGCGGGTCGCGGGCGGCGTAGAGGGTGTGCTCGTCCATGAAGACGAGGGAGAAGGCGCCGCGCACCTTCGGGAGGACCGAGTGGGCGGCCTCCTCGATGGTCAGCGGCTTGCCGTCGGCGTCGACCTGGGCCGCGAGGAGCGCGGTGAGCAGGTCGGTGTCGTTGGTGGCGGCCACCCGGGTGGAACGGCCGTTGGTGTCCTTCGGGAGGTCGGCGACCAACTCGGCGAGCTGCGCCGTGTTGACCAGGTTGCCGTTGTGGCCGAGCGCGATCGAGCCGTGCGCGGTGGCACGGAACGTCGGCTGGGCGTTCTCCCACACGGAGGCGCCGGTGGTCGAGTAGCGGGCGTGACCGACCGCGATGTGACCCTGGAGCGAACCGAGCGAGGTCTCGTCGAAGACCTGGGAGACGAGTCCCATGTCCTTGAAGACGAGGATCTGGGAGCCGTTGCTGACCGCGATTCCCGCGGATTCCTGGCCCCGATGCTGGAGGGCGTAGAGCCCGAAGTAAGTGAGCTTGGCGACCTCTTCACCCGGAGCCCAGACTCCGAAGACGCCGCAAGCGTCCTGGGGGCCCTTCTCGCCGGGGAGCAGATCATGATTGAGTCGACCGTCACCACGTGGCACGCCACCGAGTGTAGGCGAGATCGACCACTGGTCCGAATTGGGGATACGGGCCAGAAGTGGATCACTCGGCGGCGACCGCGTTGGTGGTTTCTCCGTTTTCGCTGGTCAGCGTGAGAGTCCGGTGATCGAGTTCGTACGTCACCTTGCCGTTGAAGAGGCCCAGGAGCTCCTTCTCGGTCTGCATGAGTGAGGTGTCGCACATCATTCGGGTGGTGGACGGGGCGCCCAGGGTGATATGTCCGTCGCTGACCGTGGCGGTGGCGTTGACCTTGTTGCAACCGAGGCTGCCGCTGACCTTGCCGGCCTTCTCGTCGAAGGTGAGATGGGCCTTGCCGGCGGTGTGCGGGGACGTGATGGTCCACTTCGTGCCGTCGAGCGCGGCGTCCGGCTTCTTGGTGAGGGTGACGCGGTCGCCGTCGGCGGTGGTGAGGGTGAGTTTGTCGCCCTTGGTCTCGGCGCTGAGGGTGCCGTCGTCGAGGGTGCGGGCGAGGGACGTCTCGAAGGTGGTGGGGATGCCCTCGCAGGCCTTCTCGGTGGCCGACATGCCGTCGAAGGAGACGCTGCCGTCCTTGAACGCGGCCTCGGCGCCGAAGTCGTTGCAGCCGAGACTGCCCCTGACCTCGCCGTCCTCGGCGATCCGCAGGTAGGTGGTGCTCGGCGCCTTGCTGTTCTTCCCGTCGACGGTGAGGTCGTCGATCGCCCAGTGGACGCCGGTGACGGCTGCCGGACCGGCGCCGACCGAGTCGCTGCCCGCCTGCTCGGTGCCGCAGGCGGCCATGAGCGGAAGGACGGTCAGCACGACGAGGGTGAGTCGCTGTTTCTCCATGCCGGTGGGACGGGAGGGACGGAAGACCGGTTCCGCCCTCAGCCCATCAGCGGCAGCAGCCCGCCGAGATCGGCCCGCTCCCCGCTGGCGCTGACCTTGGCCTCGTCGAGCGCGTCCTTCCACTCCACCCGCCCGGTGGCGAGCCGGATCCAGGTCAGTGGATCGGTCTCGACGACGTTGGGCGGGGTGCCACGGGTGTGCCGGGGCCCCTCCACACACTGCACCACCGCATACGGCGGAATCCGCACCTCGGTCGACCCGCCCGGCGCCTTCGCGGCGAGCGCGTCGGCGAGCAGCCGGGTGCAGGCGGCGAGGGCCTGCCGGTCGTACGGGATGTCGAGGCCGGGGACGGCGGCGTTCAGGTCGTCGGTGTGGACGACGAGTTCGACGGTACGGGTGACCAGATGGTCGGCGAGGGTCATGGCACCGGTACGGGCGGCGAGGAGCCGGTCGCCGGGGGCGGTGGCGAGGGCCTCGGTGATCCGCTCCTCGGCGCGGGCGTAGAGGGCGTCGAGGTCGGGGTTGGCGGCGGCCAGCTCACGGGTGCCGTCGGCGATGTCCCGTGCACGGGCGGCGGTGGCGAAGGGCCAGTCGAGAAGGGTGAGTTCCTGTCTGGTGGGCTCGTCCCGGTCGAGGTTCCGGCTGACGGTCTCGACGGCCATCGTGACGTGCGCGGCCAGGTCGCGTACGGTCCAGCCCGCCAGGCGGGTGGGAAGGGCGAGCTGCTCGTCGGTGAGGGCCCGGACCGCCTGCCGTACGTTCCCGAACTGGGTGAGGATCGCGGTGCGGATCTTGGCGGGGTCGTAGGTGCGGGGGCGCTTCTTGGCCGGGGGCATGGGGTGAGCCTATTCGGGGTGGAACGCGGAGGCGGGCCGCGGTACGTCGAACACCTCGCGGTTGCGCGGCACTCCGATCTCGCTCCAGCGGAACGGCAGCCCATGGGCCGTCTCCGGGTCCGGGGCGTCCATCAGCTGGAAGTGCAGGTGCGGTTCGGAGGAGTTGCCGGAGTTTCCGCACTGGGCGAGCTGCTGTGCGGCGTGGACGCGGTCGCCCTCGGTGACGGTGAGGGAGCCGTGGCGCAGGTGGGCGTAGAGGGCGTAGGTGCCGTTGCCGAGGTCGAGGACGACGTGGTTGCCGACGATGCGGCCGGTCCCGCCGATCGTCCGCGCCAGGCCCTCGATCAGGAACAGGTACAGCAGGGCGGGCAGTGAGGTGCGGCTGAGGTGGTCGCGGTGGCGGTCGGTGGCCCGGACGACCGTGGCGTCGGCGACGGCCAGGACGGGCGCGCCGAAGCCGGGGAAGTCGCTGTTGCGGCGGGCCAGGGGCCACAGTGCGCGGAAGCCGGGGCGGGCGCCCGGCTCGGGCTCGGCGACGATGTCGATGGCGTAGGTCTGGCCGTAGGCGTGCGTGCCGTGGCTCGGGGTGCGGTCGGCCGGGCTGTTCAGCGCGGACCAGCGGCCGGTGACCGGTGGGCCGACCTCGACGGGCTCGGGGGCGGCGGGCCTGTCCCGGCGGTTCAGCACAGCGACCAGGACGTACGCCAGGATCAGCGGCAGGGAGTTCCACCAGCCGGGGTAGGGCAGGCCGACCGAGAGGTCGACGACGATCAGGGCCACGAAGGCGATCCAGAGTAAGCGGAAGGCCTTCATGACCAGCTTGCGCACGGGCATCGTTCCCCCAGTGAAGTAGGTCAGGGCAGCCCCGCGGACAGGGCCACCAGCAACGGGACCACCCGGCCGGCCGGCACCTCGTACCGTCCCCGGGCGGTGGTGTGCAGCCAGCCCGCGCCGGTCAGTTGGCGCAGGTGGTGGTAGATCTGGCCGGTCGTACCCAGTTCGTCGAGCTCGGCCAGTTCGGCCGCGGTGCGCCGACCGCCGACGATCTCGCGGAGGAGCCGCAGCCGGACGGGGTGCCCGAGCGCCGCGAACGACTCGGCGGCCTGCGTCCAGTCGCCGGCCAGCAGTTCCTCGGTCAGCGCGCCCTGCTGCCAGTCGTAGCGCTCACCGGTGGGCAGCCGGACGGCGCCGGTGAACAGCACGCCACCGTCGGCGGCCCGCAGCGCGGCCAACTGCTCCTTGAGTCCGTCGAGGGCCCAGAAGTCGCCGTCGCCGAGGCGGGGGGCGGTGGCGTGCGTGCCCTCCAGGGCCGCGACCCGGCGCTCCAGCTCTGTGACTCGGTCGTCCAGTTCCACGTCTTCGATAATACGGAACTACGTAATTACGTCAATCGAAGGGTTGTCCACACACGTCGAAGGCCCCGCCCGGACTCCTCGAGTCGGGCGGGGCCTTCGACGTCGTACGCCAGAGGGGGACTACTTCAGCAGCGCCGGGATCGTCTCCTCGTGCGCCTTGCGCAGGTCCTCCAGGGAGAGCGCGAACTCGCCCTGCAGTTCCACCGCATCGCTGTCGACGACACCGATCCGCGTGACCGGGAGGCCCCGCGCACCGCACATGTCGTTGAAGCGGACCTCCTCGGAGCGCGGTACGGCGACGACCGCGCGGCCCGCCGACTCGGAGAAGAGCAACGTGAAGGCGTCCAGGCCGTCCGGGACGATCAGGCGCGCGCCCTTGCCGCCCAGCAGCGCCGACTCCACGACCGCCTGGATCAGGCCGCCGTCGGACAGGTCGTGCGCGGAGTCGATCATGCCGTCGCGGGAGGCGGAGATCAGGATCTCGGCGAGCAGGCGCTCGCGCTCCAGGTCCACGGCCGGGGGCAGACCGCCCAGGTGGTCGTGGACCACCTGCGACCAGGCCGAACCGCCGAACTCCTCACGGGTGTCACCGAGCAGGTAGAGGAGCTGGCCCTCTTCCTGGAAGGCGACCGGGGTGCGGCGGGCGACGTCGTCGATCACGCCGAGGACAGCGACCACCGGGGTCGGATGGATGGCCACCTCGCCCGTCTGGTTGTAGAGCGACACATTGCCGCCCGTGACCGGGGTGCCGAGCTGCTGGCAGGCGTCGGCCAGGCCGCGGATGGCCTCCGCGAACTGCCACATCACCGCCGGGTCCTCTGGCGAGCCGAAGTTCAGGCAGTCGGAGACGGCGAGCGGCTTCGCGCCGGTCGTGGCGACGTTGCGGTACGCCTCCGCCAGCGCCAGCTGCGCGCCCGCGTACGGGTCCAGCTTGGCGTAGCGGCCGTTGCCGTCCGTCGCGATGGCGACGCCCAGGCCGCTCTCCTCGTCGATGCGGATCATGCCCGAGTCCTCAGGCTGGGCCAGCACCGTGTTGCCCTGCACGAAGTGGTCGTACTGCGAGGTGATCCACTTCTTGGACGCCTGGTTGGGGGACGCGACCAGCTTCAGGACCTGGTCCTTCAGCTCATCCGAAGTGGCAGGCCTGGGCAGCTTGTTCGCGTCGTCCGCCTGGAGCTCGTCCTGCCAGGACGGGCGGGCGTACGGGCGCTCGTAGACCGGGCCGTCGTGGGCCACGGTCCGCGGGGCGACGTCCACGATCTTGCCGCCGTGCCAGAAGATCTCCAGCCGGTCACCGTCGGTCACCTCACCGATGACCGTGGCGATGACGTCCCACTTCTCGCAGATCTCCAGGAACCGGTCGACCTTCGCCGGCTCGACGACCGCGCACATGCGCTCCTGCGACTCGCTCATGAGGATTTCCTCGGGCGAGAGCGTGGAGTCGCGCAGCGGTACGTCGTCCAGGGTCACGCGCATGCCGCCGGAGCCGTTCGACGCCAGCTCGGACGTGGCGCAGGACAGGCCCGCCGCGCCCAGGTCCTGGATGCCGACGACCAGCTTCTCCTTGAATGCCTCCAGGGTGCACTCGATGAGGAGCTTCTCCTGGAAGGGGTCGCCGACCTGGACCGCGGGGCGCTTCGACGGCTTGGCGTCGTCGAAGGTCTCGGAGGCGAGGATCGACGCGCCGCCGATGCCGTCGCCGCCCGTGCGGGCGCCGTACAGGATGACCTTGTTGCCCGCGCCGGACGCCTTCGCGAGGTGGATGTCCTCGTGCCGCATGACACCGATGGCACCGGCGTTGACCAGCGGGTTGCCCTGGTAGCAGGCGTCGAAGACGACCTCGCCGCCGATGTTGGGCAGGCCGAGGCAGTTGCCGTAGCCGCCGATGCCGGCGACGACGCCGGGAAGTACGCGCTTGGTGTCGGGGTGATCAGCCGCACCGAACCTCAGCGGGTCGACGACCGCCACCGGCCGCGCACCCATCGCGATGATGTCGCGGACGATGCCGCCGACACCCGTGGCCGCGCCCTGGTAGGGCTCGACGTACGAGGGGTGGTTGTGCGACTCGACCTTGAAGGTGACCGCGTAGCCCTGGCCGACGTCGACCACGCCCGCGTTCTCGCCGATGCCCACGAGCAGGGCGTCGGACTGGGGTGCCTTCTCGCCGAACTGGCGCAGGTGCACCTTCGACGACTTGTACGAGCAGTGTTCGGACCACATGACCGAGTACATGGCGAGCTCGGCACCGGTGGGCCGGCGGCCGAGGATCTCCACGACCCGCTCGTACTCGTCCTTCTTCAGGCCGAGTTCGGCCCAGGGCAGCTCGACGTCGGGGGTCGCGGCCGCGTGCTCGACCGTGTCCAGAGGCGTCCGGCTCATGCGTTGACCAGCTTCTTGAGGATCGAGGTGAAGAAGGGGAGGCCGTCGGTGCGGCCGGTGCCGATGAGCGGCTCCACGGCGTGCTCCGGGTGCGGCATCAGGCCTACGACGTTGCCGGCCTCGTTGGTGATGCCCGCGATGTCACGGAGCGAGCCGTTCGGGTTGAAGTCGAGGTAGCGGAAGGCGACCCGGCCCTCGGCCTCGAGCTTGTCCAGCGTGTACTCGTCGGCGACGTACCTGCCGTCCATGTTCTTCAGCGGGATGTGGATCTCCTGGCCGGACGTGTAGTCGCTGGTCCAGGAGGTCTCCGCGTTCTCCACCCGCAGCTTCTGGTCGCGGCAGATGAAGTGCAGGTGGTCGTTGCCGAGCATCCCGCCCGGGAGCAGGTGGGCCTCGGTGAGGACCTGGAAGCCGTTGCAGATGCCGAGGACCGGGAGACCGGCCTTCGCCTGCTCGATGACGGTCTCCATCACCGGCGAGAAGCGGGAGATGGCCCCGGCGCGCAGATAGTCGCCGTAGGAGAAACCGCCGGGCAGCACCACGGCGTCGACCTGCTTGAGGTCCTTGTCCTTGTGCCAGAGGACGACCGGTTCGGCGCCCGCGAGCCGGATCGCGCGCTGCGTGTCCCGGTCGTCGAGGCTGCCCGGGAAAGTGACGACGCCAATACGAGCGGTCACTTCGCAGCCTCCGCGACTTCCTCCACCTTGACGGTGAAGTCCTCGATCACGGTGTTGGCGAGGAAGGATTCCGCAAGATCATGGATGCGAGCGAGCGCGGCGTCGTCCACCGGCCCGTCCACTTCCAGTTCAAAACGCTTTCCCTGACGTACGTCGGAGATGCCTTCGAATCCCAGCCGCGGCAGTGCGCGCTGCACCGCCTGGCCCTGGGGGTCGAGGATCTCCGGCTTGAGCATGACGTCGACTACGACGCGTGCCACTGGCACTCCCGGTGTGTGGTGCTGAGCAGGTTCCTTCAGACTACCCGTACAAAATTTCTACGCGGGTAGAGTTGTAGGAAACTACATACCTGCCGTCACGATCCGGTATCGGACCGGGGTCTTCACGAAAAGTTCAGGGAAAGATCCTGGATCAGCCCGCCATCCCTATTGCCCCGGGACACGCGGACAGATTTAGTCGGGCTTCACAATGCATTGCCGGGCCCTGTACAAATGAAATGTCAATAGCCGATACTTTGCCCAATAACTGGCGGACAGTCGGCATCTCCGCGACGTCCTGGCACGTCATCGCAGAGATGTCGCACGAAGGGACCGATATTCGTGGCGCAGCGTGTCGTGGTCACTCTCTTTGACGACATCGACGGCTCAGAAGCGGCGGAAACGATCGCCTTCGGACTCGACGGCAAGTCGTACGAGATCGACCTGAATGAAGCCAATGCCAAGAAACTGCGTAAGGCGCTCGAGCCGTACGTGGAGGCAGGCCGCAAGCGGTCGAGGTCCGGCCGCGCCTACCGGCAGACGGAGGTCGCCCCTGACCCGGCGGCCGTCCGGGCCTGGGCGCAGGCCAACAAAATGGAGGTGCCGGCCCGCGGGCGGATCCCCAAGAAGGTGTACGAGGCCTTCTCTGCGGCGCAGTGACCCTGGGCCGACGACCGGTCACCCGCCCCTCGGGAGAACCGACTTGCGCCGCACCCCTCCGGGTCGGCTAGAGTCTGGAGCACGCCGAGGGGCGAGGCCGAAAGGTCCACCCCGAGGATTGTGCGGGTGTAGTTCAGTAGTAGAACATCCCCCTTCCAGGGGGAAGGCGCAGTGTGCGATTCCTGTCACCCGCTCCGCACCGCCGTACCGACCACTGTTGTGGATCAGGTAGGCTGGTGCTCGCGCCGACCGGTGAAAGCTGGTCGGAGGCAATGCGGACGTAGCTCAGTTGGTAGAGCGCAACCTTGCCAAGGTTGAGGTCGCGAGTTCGAGCCTCGTCGTCCGCTCTTGAATGAAGACCCCGGTCCACTGGAGCGGGGTCTTTTTTTCTTGCCCAGTCCTCCCGTTCGAGAGCAGTGGCGCTGTGACCATCGCCACACAAGACCCGCGGTATGCGATCCACGTCACCGCTTGGCGATCTGCGTACGGTGCCCGTTCGAAGCGGCCTCGCCTCCTTGAGCCGTCCTGCACGTCTTCGCGCTACCGCATAACGACGCCTTAGCAGCTACTGGTCGAGGATGATCCACAGTTGGCAACAAATCACCTGTACAGGTCAATCATGTCAAATACCGAGACTATTCGAGCCTTCGAAACGCATGATCGACGTCGGTAGGTGAGTTCGTGTGACCAGGAGGAGGGGGTCGGCCGGTGGCGTACAAGCGGGGGAGGAAGCGTGAACTGCGCGTACGGGCTGATCCATTCACCGTCGCAGCGCCTTCAGGAGCGAGGATCAGGGACCGGCTTCGTCTGGACCCGGTCGATGAGGACGTTCTCCGTGTGGTGGGCGAGCATCTCGGCCACCACCAGCGGGCCGACCTGGCCGAGCGCATCAGGATCGGCCGGGCCACGGCGAAGGCCACCAAGAGGGCGGAGCGGAAGAAGAGAGTCACTGCGGTGTCCTCATCCCGCTGGGCCGGGGCCATGACCCGCGCCAGCGAGGATCAGTACCTGCTGTCAATGCGGGTCCTCTTCGCCGAGCGGGCCACCCTGCGCCGCGCCATCCGCGCGATCAACAGACGTCTGACCGCACCGTGCGGTAAGCGTGCCAAGAACGGCGTACGTGGTTATGCGGATCCAATCGAGTGTTTCCAGAAGTAGCGGCACCTGCAGGTACTCAGGGCCCGGCTCGCCACCGTGGAAGCACGGATCCTAGCCGGGCGGCCATCGATTGTTGTAGGGAGCCGCCGTCTGGCCGGACTGCGGCACCACCTCGCCGACGCACAGCTCACCGAGGTTGAGTGGCGTGAACGATGGGAAGCCGAGCGCCTGTTTCTCAGCGCTGACGGCGAGTCCGGTGCGCCACACGGCAACTACACCATCACCGTCGACCCGGCCGACGGTTCCGTGTCACTCGTGCTGCCCGAGCCGCTGCGGCATCCGGCAAACGCGCCCCGGGGCCGTTACCGACTCTCTTGCACCGTGCGGTTCTCGCACCGTTGCGAGGAGTGGCTGGACCGGATCACCGCTGACCGGGCCCGTGCGGTACGACATCATTGCTGACCCGATCCGCGGGCGCTGGTACCTGGACGCGTGCTGGGCTGCCGACAAGGTCATGTTGCCCACCCCAGACGAGATCAAAGCTTCCGGCGCGCGGCTGCTCGGCGTAGATCTGAACGCCGACCACCTCGCTGCCGCCGTACTCGACGCACACGGAAACCCACTCGGCGAGCCGATGACGGTACCTGTCGACTTGACCGGACCCGCTGACACGCGGGACGGCAGACTGCGGGCCGCAATCAGCAACCTGATCACGCTCGCCCACGAGTACGGCTGCGCAGCGATCGTGGTGGAGAACCTGAGCTTGCCGACGCCCGCGACACCGGACGGGAGACCATGGGGCGAGGCCAGCGCGGCAAACACTTCCACCGAACCGTAGCCGGCATCCCCACCGCGCGCTTCCGCGAGCGGCTGCGCGGCATGGCGTACCACCGGGACCTGTTCGTCATCGCCGTCGACCCGGCGTACACCAGTCGCTGGGGCGGGCAGCACTGGACCAAGCCCCTGCAAGACCAGTCAAAGACCACGGTCACCCGGCACCACGGCGCCGCGGTGGCCATCGCACGACGCGCTCTTGGGCACGGGATCCGGCGTCGGCCAGGTGTGACCGCCCATCACCGGAGGATGGTGGAGCGGAGAGCTACCGGCCAGGCCGTGTCCCTCCCGCGAGCGTGTGGGGCCGCGAGCCCACCCAGGACAGCGGGCACGCCTGGCGTAGGCAGTAAGACCCGACTGCACCGAGGTGACCAGCTCGCGCTGTTCCCCTGCCTCGAAGACCGTTCGCGAGGCCACCCGGCCTTCACCAGCCCGGTTCACAGCGAATCGACCGGTGTCGGCCGACCACGCTAGAGACGGTATAGTTGCTCTCGCGCCACGGCGCAGTGCGGACGTAGCTCAGTTGGTAGAGCGCAACCTTGCCAAGGTTGAGGTCGCGAGTTCGAGCCTCGTCGTCCGCTCCGCAAAGAAGCCCCCCGGCCCAGGCCGGGGGGCTTCTTCATGTCCTACGTCCAGCTCGTGCCCGTCAGGCGCTCGTACGCCTCCACGTACTTCGCTCGGGTCGCGTCCACCACCTGCTGGGGCAGCGACGGCGGGGGCTGCTCGCTCTTGCGGTCCCAGCCGGAGGCCGGGGAGGTCAGCCAGTCGCGGACGTACTGCTTGTCGTACGACGGCTGCGCGCGACCTGGCTCCCACTGGTCGGCCGGCCAGAAGCGGGACGAGTCGGGGGTGAGGACCTCGTCCGCGATGACGAGCGTCTCCCGCTCGAAGCCGAACTCGAACTTGGTGTCCGCCAGGATGATGCCGCGGTCCCGGGCGATGTCGCGGGCGCGGCCGTAGACGGCGAGGGTCGCCTGGCGCAGCTGGGCGGCGGTGTCGGCGCCGACCTGGCGGGCGACCTCCTCGTAGGAGACGTTCTCGTCGTGCTCGCCGACCGCGGCCTTGGTGGCCGGGGTGAAGATCGGGGCGGGCAGTTCCGAGCCGTCGACCAGGCCCTCGGGGAGGGCGAGGCCGCAGACGGTGCGGGACTCGTTGTACTCGACGAGGCCCGAGCCGGTGAGATAGCCGCGGGCCACCGCCTCCACGGGGATCATCTGCAGGGACTTGCAGATCAGGGTGCGGCCGGCCCAGTCGGCGGGGGCGCCGGCAGGCAGTTCGGTGCTCAGGACGTGGTTGGGGACCAGGTCGGCGAGCTGGTCGAACCACCACAGGGAGAGCTGGGTGAGGACACGGCCCTTGTCGGGGATCTCGGTCGGAAGGACCCAGTCGTACGCCGACATACGGTCGCTGGCGACCATCACGAGGTCGCCCGCCTCGTTCTGGTACAGGTCGCGCACCTTGCCGGTGTGCAGGTGTACCAAGCCCGGAACCTGAATCGGCTCGGGCTTTTCTACGAATCCGGACACGGTTCCTCCCCGTGGTTCTGTCCTAATGGCTCGATTCTCCCGTATGCGGGACTGATCACGGACACGGGGTCAGTCACGTTTGCAGATGCGGTCCAGGAGGTTCGCGGTGGCGCGCTGGACACGTGTGTCGACGTGGCCCGGGCGGTCCAGCGCCGGGGACCACGCGAACGTTCCGGACGCGAAGACCAGGGCGCCGGACGGGGCACGGTACAGGGACGTCTCCTGGTGGCGGAGGGTGCCCTCGGTGTCGGTGTACGGGGAGTGGGCGAGCAGGATGCGGTCCTCGTGCTCGGGGAGCTGGGTGCGCGGGAAGTAGCGGTCGGCCTCGCCCGCGACCAGGCCCTCGAGCTCGTCGCCCTCGTGCGCGCCGGTCGCCTCCCACAGCCAGTGGTCGACGTTGCGGACGATCAGGGGGTGGGGCTCGGGGACGCGTCCCGCGTACTGGATACCGACCAACTGCTGCTCGGGGCGGTCGATTTCACGCCAGAGGACGGGCCTGCCCGGCCCCCTGCGTTTGCGGCAGGTCAGCAGGCGGTCGGGGACGCCGGACGGGGACGGGCCCAACTCCACCTGCCAGTACATGGTGTTGGCGGAGAGGAAGACGAGGGACGTGCCGTTCTCCCGGGCCAGCTCGACCGTGCGGCGCATGTTCGACGACCAGTACTCGTCGTGGCCGGGGAAGACCAGGCCGCGGTAGCGGGTGGGGTCGACATGGCCGGCGTGCAGGTCGCGGGCGTCGGCATAGGCCAGGTCGTAGCCGTAGCGCTCGGCCCAGCGGATGAAGTCGTAGGCGTGGCCGACGTGGAGGGGGAGGCCGGCGCCCGCGTACGGGCGGTCGAAGGAGACCGTCGTCGCCGCGTCGGACTCGCCGAGGAGGCGGCCGTCCTCGTCCCAGGCGTGGTAGAGGCTGGCGCCGGTGCGGCCGTCCTCGGGGTAGAGGTTGTAGGCCTGCCAGGTGACGTCGGGCAGGAGCAGGAGCAGGTCGGCGGGGTGGTTGTCGCGGACCGTGAAGGGGATGTGGGAGCGGTAGCCGTCGGCGGTGGTGAGAACGGCGACGTACGCCCCGACGGTCCAGTAGGAGGGGATCTGGAGGCGCCAGGACAGCCACCAGTGGTGGCAGGAGACCGTGCGCTCGGCGGCCAGCGGCGGGAGCTGGACGATGCCGGGCAGGCGCGGGCTGGTGGTGATCTTGGCGGCGCCGTCACCGCCGTAGTGGCCGATGCGGTAGACGTCGACGCTGAACTCCTGCGGCGGGTCGACCGTGATGTGGAAGTCGACGGCCTCGCCGGGGGCGACCGCACCGGTGGAGGTGAAGCCCTTGATCTGGCGGTGCACGTCGTCGGCGGAGCGGGGGCCGTCGGCGGTACGGGGGCCGGGGACCCTGGGCATGCCCTCCACCGGGGGATGGGCCTGGCCGTCGACGTACCAGGGGACCACCTGGCCGGTGTCGTCGAAGTACGTCACATGGCCGCGCAGCCAGGGGACGGGGCCCTGGCCGAAGGGGTCCGTCACGGCGTGCGCGAGTGCTCCCGACTCCCAGCGGCGGATCTGCTCCGACCCCATGGCCGCACCCTCCCTCGGGCCCCCGTTGTTGTCGTGCCCTGTGTACTTGTCGTATGTCGTAAGCCCTTGCCATGGGCCCGATCGGTCCCAGCACATCACATAACGCACGCAGGCTGTCACTATTCGTTGCGAATTGGCCGAAAGTGGAATCAGGTGTTCCCGTACGGGACTTGGGTGTACGGGACTTGGGTGTACGGGACTTGGGCCGGCTTTGGGCGGGCCTTCTGCGAAGACGCCGTCAGACCAGGCGGACCGGCTTCTCCGGGCGTATCCCGGACTCGACCAGCCAGGTCTGGAGGGGGCCCGGGTCGCCGTCCTCGATGAGGCTGAGGACTCTGGGGGTGAGGTCGGCGGCCCGCTCGCCGTGGACGAGGAGGGTGGGGCCGTCCAGCCAGTCGAGGCCGGGGGTCGCGCCGGCGGTGTCCATCGCGGCGCAGCACACCATCGCGGTGACATGGTCGGTGAGCAGTTCACGGGCGGTGCGCGGGGGCTGGAGCGGGAAGAGGGGCAGCGTGCCGTCGTCCCAGAGGGCGGTGTCGGAGGCCGGTGACGCCTCCGTCAGCTCCTGCGGGGCGGCCGCCTCCTCGCGGGCCAGTTCGGCGCTGAGGCCGGCGGCGAGTGCCGAACTCCGTTCGCTCTCGCGGTCGTCGGTGTCTTCCTCGCCCATCGCCTCGTAGTCGCCCTTGGCGGTTCTGGGGGTCGGCGCGGAGGTGGCGTCCGGCGGTGCCGACAGGTGGTCGAGGACGCGAGAGAGGGTGGGGCCGTCGGCCTCGGAGGCAGTGCGGCCGGGGGCGGGGCGGACGCCGAGGGCGTCGAGGACACGGTGGAGGCGGGCGGCGTCGGTGCGCCACTTGCGGTCCACGACCTCCTCCGGATACTCCTGCCAGTCCACCGGGGCCCAGTCCGGGCCGGTCTCGGCCGGGCCGCCGTGGAAGAGCCGGGCGGCGAGCAGGGAGGCGGCCTCGTCGATCACGCCGGGCTCTTCGAGCAGGTCGCAGGCGGGGCGCTCGCCCAGCCGGGACGCGAAGCCCTCGGCCAGCCGGTCCCGGCGGGACAGCTCGGTCAGCGCGGCGACGACGCCCGCGTCCAGCCGGGACGGCCAGCGGCCCATCCGCCAGGCGGGCAGCGCGACCCGGGTGAGCAGCCGGTCCCAGCCCGCGTACGCCAGCCCGACCTGTTCCTGGGCGACGATCCGCAGGCCGTAATCCACAGCCTGTGCACGCTCCGCGGCCGCGGCGGCCACGCCCCGCTCCATCTCGGCGGCATGGTCCCGGCAACTGCGCAGCAGCAGCCGCGCCACCCAGGCGACGCCCGCGCACAGCACGCGGGTCAGTGGGCAGCGACCGCGCGTGGAGGCCGCCGCCAGCGCCGCGTCCAGGCCCCGCACGAAGCGGCGGGCCTGCGCTATGTCCGGGTGCGCCGAAGGGCCCGTACCGGCGACGACCGGGGCGAGGACCGCGCGCAGCTCACCGACCCGCATCCACCACAGGAACGGGGAGCCGATGACGAGTACGGGAGCGGCCGGCGTACGGCTCGTACGGCGGTGTCCCGCCCGCAGGCCGCCGGTGAGCTCGTCGCGGTCCCCGGGCGGGGGCGGGCCGTGGGACGGGTGGGTGCGGTCCTCCAGCCAGCTGTCGCAGTCCGGGGTGAGCGCTATCGCGGACGGGGCGGGGACGTCGAGGCGGTCGGCCAGGTCGCGCACCATGCGGTACAGGTCAGGGGCCTGCTCCTCGGCGACCGGGACCGTCGGGCTGACGGCCGGGCGGGCGCGGGCGAGGACCAGGGCGATGCCGGCGGCGGCGAGCAGGACGAGCACGGCGAGCGGGATCACGGCCCAGCGGGCGGCACGCCAGCCCGGGCCGGTGAGATGTCCGGTGGAGCCGCCGGCCAGCAGTACCACGGCGACGGCGGCGGGCACCAGGGCGACCGCCAGTGCCCTGCTACGGATGCGCAACACAGCGAGCGCCCGGGCACGCGCGCCCTGCGCGCCCGCCTCCACTCCCATACCGGTCACGGCCGGACCTCACCCCCTCCCCGATGCCCTGGCTGTCCTGACTTTCCTGGCTTTGCTCACTCCCCCACTGTGGCACCCACCACTGACATCGCAATGCCGGTGGGCCAAGTGCCGGAACGCTTGCGCCGCACCCTAGTTGGGGCTCCGGCCCACGTCAGCCGGATGGGGCATCGGTCACTCGATGGAATGGCTTTGGGGAAAGGTGGATGACGGGCTGCGAGGATCAGGCCCCGGATCCAGGCAACGGTCAGGCCCCGGATCCTTAGACGGATTCGGGGCCTGGCGGGTTCATCGACGGGTTCATCGACGGGGCGGGCTACGCTTCGGCCGCCGCCTTCGCCGCGATGTCCGTACGGTGCTGGGAGCCGTCGAGCTTGATGCGGGCGACGGCCTGGTACGCGCGCTCGCGGGCCTTCGTCAGGTCCTTGCCGGTCGCCGTGACGGACAGGACGCGGCCACCGGCGCTGACCACGGCGCCGTCGGCGCGCTTGGTGCCGGCGTGCAGGACGTAGGCGTGCGGGGCGTCCTCGGCGGTGACCTCGTCGAGGCCGGTGATCGGGTCGCCGGTGCGCGGGGTGCCCGGGTAGTTGTGCGAGGCGATGACCACGGTGACCGCGGCGTCGTCGCTCCAGCGCAGCGGCTCCAGGACGTCGAGGTCGCCCTTCGCGGCGGCCAGCAGGACGCCGGCCAGCGGAGTCTTCAGGCGGGCCAGCACGACCTGGGTCTCGGGGTCGCCGAAACGGGCGTTGAACTCGATGACGCGGACGCCTCGGGAGGTGATCGCGAGGCCGGCGTAGAGGAGGCCGGAGAACGGGGTGCCGCGGCGGTGCATCTCGTGGACGGTCGGCTGGAGGACCGTCTCCATGACCTCGTCGACCAGCTTCGGGTCGGCCCACGGCAGCGGGGAGTACGCGCCCATGCCGCCGGTGTTCGGGCCCTCGTCGCCGTCCAGGGCTCGCTTGAAGTCCTGCGCGGGCTGGAGCGGGACGACCGTCTCGCCGTCGGTGATGGCGAAGAGGGAGACCTCGGGGCCGTCGAGGTACTCCTCGATGACGACGCGGTCGCAGCCGGCGGCGTGCTCCTTGGCGGCGTCGAGGTCGGCGGTGACGACGACGCCCTTGCCGGCGGCGAGACCGTCGTCCTTGACGACGTACGGGGCGCCGAAGGCGTCGAGGGCCTCGGCGACCTCGTCGGCGGTCGTACAGACGTAGGAGCGGGCCGTCGGAACCCCGGCCGCCGCCATCACGTCCTTGGCGAAGGCCTTGGAGCCCTCCAGCTGCGCGGCCTCCTTGGAGGGGCCGAAGACCGGGATGCCGGCCTCGCGCACGGCGTCGGCGACCCCCGCGACAAGGGGTGCCTCCGGGCCTACGACCACCAGCTCGGCGCCGAGTTCCGTGGCAAGCGCGGATACGGCCGTGCCGTCCAGGGCGTCGACCTGGTGCAGCTCGGCGACCTCGGCGATGCCGGCGTTGCCGGGGGCGCAGTGCAGCGCGGTGACGTCGGGGTCGAGGGACAGGGAACGGCACAGGGCGTGTTCGCGGGCGCCGCTGCCGATGACGAGGACCTTCACGGGGTCAGCCTAACGGGGTTTTTGTGCGGGGTTCCGAAGGGGTGGGGGTCGGTGGCTTGTAGGTTCCTCCGAAGCATGGCCCGGCGCGGGGGTGAACGTCCCTGGGGGCTCCGCCCCCAGACCCCGGCCTACGCCCACCCACCACCGACTCGGTTGGGGGAGGGGTGGGCGGGAATGTGGTGGGGATGGGGTGAGGGGTGGGGGGGGGAGGGTGGGCGCAGCGACGGGGGTGGGGTGGTCGGGCGGGGATGGGGGTTGGTCGGGCGGGGCGCCTTGGGCCCGGGGCCGCGGTCTCCTACTCGTTGTTCGAGAACTCCTCCACCACCGTCGCGCCCAGTTCCCTCACGATGAGCTCGTGGCCGGACAGGGCCGATTCGTTGAGGTCGGGGTCGTCGTCCTCGGGGACGTCGTCCTCGATGGCCACATAGGGCGGCGGCTCCGGGGCGGAGGGCTGGGGAGCAGGGGTGGGGGTGGTGTTTGGCGCCGGGGATGCCGCAGGCGGCGGGGTGGGGGCGGGGGGTTGCGGGGGCGCCGGGCGCTGGGGGGCCGTACCGCCACCAGCACCGCCGTAGCCGCCACCTCCGCCGGTACCGCCACCGCCGTAGCCGCCACCGCCTCCGAAGCCGGAGGCACCACCGGTCGTCGGGGGCGCCGGGGCGCCGCCGCCGGACGGGTCGACGACCGCCTCGATCTTCCACTGGACGTTGAACTGCTCTGCCAGCGCCTGCCGCAGTACGTCCTCGCTGCCGCTGCTCGCGAAGTTGTCGCGGGCACCGGCGTTGACGAAGCCGATCTGGAGGGTCGTGCCGTCGAAGCCGACTACCTGGGCGTTCTGGCTGAGCAGGATCCAGGTGAACCGGCGGCGGTTCTTGACCGCCTCCAGGATGTTCGGCCAGATCATGCGGGGGTCCACGCCGCCGGTCGGGGGGGCGTAGGTGGGTGCGGCCGCGGGGGGCGCGGCCTGGGGTGCAGGTGTGGGCGCGGGTGTGGTCGGTGCGGGCTGGGACTGGGGTTGCGCGCCGGCGCCTGCCGGGGTGGCCGTGGGCCAGCCTCCGGGGCGGCGGCCGCTGCCCGCTGCCATGGGGGTGGGCCAGGCGCCCGGGGCGGGGGCCGCGGGAGCCGGGGGTGTGGGTGCCGGGGGTGTGGGTGCCGGGGCGGGTGGGGCTGGGGGTGGCTGCGGGGGTTGCTGCTGGTGGCCGGTCGGGGGCTGCTGGGCGGGGGGCTCGGGCGCGACCGCCTGCCCCTGCCCCTGGCCCTGGACATAGCCCCCGCCCTGCCCCCGGCCCATGGGAGCGCCCTGCGCGCCCTGTGGCACCGGCGCTCCACCGGGCGCGCCGGCACCCGGCGAACCCGCGCCGCCAACCGCACCGGCCCCGGGTGCCCCCGAAGCCCGTACCGCGGCCCGGACCGCAGCCGCTCCGCCCCCCGGCGGAACCTGCGCGTCGCCGGGCATCGCTGCCCCGTGGGCCTCGGGCCCCGGGACGTAGCCCACCGCGGGCATGCTGCCGCCCGCGGAGAAGTTGACGCCCCGCTCGATGCGGTCGAGGCGGGCCATGACCGACCGCTCGTCTCCGTAGGCGGCGGGGAGCAGCACGCGTGCGCAGATGAGCTCGAGCTGGAGGCGGGGCGAGGTGGCGCCGCGCATCTCGGTCAGGCCCGCGTTGACGAGGTCGGCGGCGCGGCTGAGTTCGGCGGCGCCGAAGGTGCCGGCCTGGGCCTGCATCCGCTCGATGACGTCGGCGGGGGCGTCGATGAGGCCCTTCTCGGCGGCGTCCGGCACGGCGGCCAGGATCACCAGGTCCCGCAGCCGCTCCAGCAGGTCGGCGACGAAGCGGCGCGGGTCGTTGCCGCCCTCGATGACGCGGTCGACGACCTCGAAGGCGGCGGCGCCGTCACCGGTGGCGAAGGCCTCGACGACGGAGTCGAGGAGCGAGCCGTCGGTGTAGCCGAGGAGGGAGGTGGCCATGGCATACGTCACACCCTCCTCCTTCGCGCCGGCGAGCAGCTGGTCCATGACGGACATGGAGTCACGCACGGAACCGGCACCGGCGCGCACCACGAGGGGCAGCACGCCCTCCTCGACGGGGATGTTCTCGCGCCCGCAGACCTCGCCGAGGTAGTCGCGCAGCGTCCCCGGGGGCACGAGCCGGAAGGGATAGTGGTGCGTCCTGGACCGAATCGTCCCGATGACCTTTTCGGGCTCGGTGGTCGCGAAGATGAACTTGAGGTGCTCCGGCGGCTCCTCGACGACCTTCAGCAGTGCGTTGAAACCGGCCGACGTGACCATGTGGGCCTCGTCGATGATGTAGATCTTGTACCGGCTGCCGGCCGGCCCGAAGAAGGCCTTCTCGCGCAGCTCACGCGCGTCGTCCACACCACCGTGCGAAGCGGCGTCGATCTCGATGACGTCGATGGAGCCCGGGCCGTTGCGCGCCAGGTCACGGCAGGACTGGCACTCACCGCACGGGGTCGGCGTGGGCCCCTGCTCGCAGTTCAGGCACCGGGCCAGGATGCGGGCGCTGGTCGTCTTTCCGCATCCGCGCGGCCCGCTGAACAGGTACGCGTGATTGACCCGGTTGTTCCGCAGCGCCTGCTGCAACGGGTCGGTGACATGCTCCTGCCCAATGACCTCGGCGAACGACTCCGGGCGATAGCGGCGGTACAGCGCGAGAGACGACACGCATACGAGGTTATAGGCGCCCACTGACAACAGGCTCCGCCCGAGCCGCCCCCGGCAACGCAAGCGCCCCCCACGCACCCGCCAGAGCCAACCTACCCTTGCTGCCTTCCGGCCCTGGGGGAGTTCAGTCAGATAGCGCCGCGTGAGGGGCTGCGCCCACAGTACCCGATGCCGGCCAGCGGGAACGAGTTCGCGAGCACTCCTCAACGTCTTGTATTGTTTGCGGCGGAGGATTCGCCTAGAGGCCTAGGGCGCACGCTTGGAAAGCGTGTTGGGGGCAACCCCTCACGAGTTCGAATCTCGTATCCTCCGCCAGTGCCTCACCGGGCACGATGTCGAAGGGCCCCACCGTTCGCGGTGGGGCCCTTCGACGTTGTCCGTCTCACTTTCCGTCTCAGTTGGGTATCGCTGACTTTCCGTCTCAGTCGGCCTTCGGCGGCTCCCAGATCGCGTCTCCGATTTGCTGGGCGACCTTGCGGAGCATCGGGCCGGTGATGTGCATGTAGCGGGCGCGCATACGGGCCGCTCCCCCAGGCTCCCATCCCATGATCGAGTCGACCACGACGTCCGGGACGCCGAGGATCAGGAGGACGGTCGCGGCGGTGTGGCGGGCGTCGTGCAGCCGGCCGTCTCGTACGCCCGCGTCCCGGAGCAGCCGCTTCCAGACGTGGAAGTCGGTGTTGGGGCTCAGCGGCCTGCCGGTCGGCGAGGCGAACACGTACCCCGTGCCCTCCCAGTCGGCGCCGGCGGCGGCGCGCTCCCGCTCCTGGACCTCCTGATGCTGGCGGAGAACCTTGATCAGCGGATCGGGCAGACCGATGGTGCGCCGTCCCGCCCGCGACTTGGTGGACTTGTGCTCGCGGCGGGTCTGCTGCCGCTTCGGGCAGTAGCCCGCCTTACGGCCGCAGGGTTCGCCCTCGCAGCCGTGGGCGTACTTCGGGCGCAGCCGGTTTTTACGGATGCGGACGTACCCCGCGTCCAGGTCGACGTCTTCCCAGTGCAGGCCGAGCGCCTCCCCCTGGCGGAGACCGAGCGCCAGGGCGACGACCCAGCGCGCACTGTTGCGGAGCTTGGCCGCTTCGACGAGGAGGCTCCGCACCTCTTCGATCGTGTACGGCTCGATGTCCTCCTCTTCGAGCCGGGGAGCCTTGGCGATCTCGGCCGCGTTGCTGACGACGTGCCCGCGTCGGACCGCTTCACCGAGGGCGACCCGGATCGTGCGGTGCGCGTGATGAGCGGTGCCAGCGGAACTCCCGGAGGCCTGCATCTTTCGATAGAAACGCTCCAGGTGCTCCGGCTCCAGACGGTCAAGCTTGTGAGCGCCGAGGCCGGGGACGAGGTGGACGCGGACGTCGACCTCATAGCCGTCGTACGTGTTCTCGGAGACGTACGGCTTGGCGATGTTCTCGACCCAGTGCTCAAGCCAGGCTTGGAGAGTCCAGCTCTGCCCCGGCTTCCTGAGCTTCTTGTCGTCCCTGGCCCGCTCCATTTCGCGGACGGCCTTGGTCACCTCGGCCTTGGTTTTGCGCTCGATATGGCGGCGGTCGGGCTTGCCGTCATCACGGACGCCGACCGTCACCCGGCCGTGCCATTTGCCGTCCTTGCCGAGGTAGATCGAGGAAGCGCCGTTGGGCTGTCGGGACCTTGCCATGCCAGCCCCCTCAGGCCGCGAGGGCGACGGTCGACGCCGGCGCCTGCGTATGGGCTGCGAGGTAGCTGTCGAGCGCTCGAACGGGGACACGGCGCAGTCGGCCGATCTGGACGGACTGCACCTCACCGGAGGAGACGAGGGCGTACATCGTGGTGCGGCCGACACCGAGACGCCGGGCCGCCTCCTCCACTGTGAGGGCGACACGGGTGGAGCCCTGCTCAGACGCGGTGTGCTCCTGCACGGCGTCGAGAAGTTCCTGCTGAGTGATGCCGAGCAGATCGGCGAAGCGGGCAAGCAAAGCAGACATGAGGAGATGCCTTTCGGCGGTCGCGGGGCAACGCGAACCGCTGGGTGAGTGCATGGGATGGGCGGTGAAATGGCCCGACGTCCGTCCCTCGGCGTTCGTAGCACCGGGGACTGCGGGCAGACGGCTATTCGGCCGAAGGGCCGGCGCCCTCGCGGAGCGGGTCTCCGGGCGAGTTCGGAGCCGGATACAGCCGGTCGGGCGCCCCGCTCTCGCCTCCATCACGCGGCTCGCCGACGTCATCAGCGCCGCACACCCCGACGGCGCCGGGCTGACCCGCGACAACGCCCAAAAGGCGCTTCAGGAAGCCGGACTCGGGGCCGGCACCGACCGCCTGACCGGAAGCCATCTCCCTGGCCCGTCAGCAGGCAGAGGCACGCCCACACCCCATCGAGTGAGCCTCTGCCTCGAAGGCCATCGCCCGGAGGCTGACCGCTTCCGGGCCGTGCCCTCCTTCTCGGCCTCTACCCGAGAAGCCCAGCACGGCCAAATCGCCAAGCCCGAACACATTGACCTCCTGTCAGCACCCCTCGGCGATCCAGCACTGGAGCACCACCCGCAATGAGCCCCAACCCCTTCTCCCGTAAGAACAACCGCACTCACGCCGCACGCACACGGCAGGCTGCAGCCCCGCACCGCGACAACACGACGGACCGCACCTCCGTCAACAGCGGAGCGAGCTGGGGCGAAGTCCACATCGCCGGTGGCGATGCGGACTTCGCGCTCGGATCCGCCCCGGGGGAGGCGGACCAGGCCCGTGCCCAGCGGGGCACGGACCACGGGGTGGTGGAGGCTGAGCGCGACCTCCACCAGGACCAGCGTGCCGTCGACCACTCCGATCCGAGCGAGCCCGCCGTCGATGCCGCGCGCTTCGCACCAACCATCACCGCCGACGCGTTCGTACACCGCGGCATCGCCGCGTACGACGTCCCCGCCCCCGCCCATGACGACACCGCACCGGGCTCCGCACGTCGCCGACGGCTGAGCGAGGTGCTGTACCGGCCGCGCTCCGGAATCAAGCGTGACGTGCAACTGACCTGCTCGGCCGAACCGGCGGAGCGCGACTTCATCGATCGCGCCGCACGCGAGGCGAAGCGGTCCCGCTCGGCCTTCCTGATGGACGCGGCGCTGACATTCGCCCACGCCTACCTGCCCGACCAGCGTCCCGCCGCAGTCCCGGCGCTGCCCTCGCCGCAGGCGACCCAGGAGCTGATGGTGTTGTTCGGCAGGCTGCTGCGGGAGTTCCACCGCATCGGCTCGAACCTCAACCAGATCGTCCGCGCCATCCACAGCGGCGACCTGCCCGACCGCGCCGAGCAGGTCCTCGACGAACTGCACGAGGCCGCGCGGCTGGCGCGTCACGCGCTGGACCAGGTCCTGGCGGGTAGTGGTCGCCGTGGTGCCTGACGTCTCCACCGGGGACCGCACGCGCGGCCTGCTCTCCTACCTTTTCGGACCGGGCCGCCGTAACGAGCACACCGACCCGCACATCGTCGCCGCCTTCGCCCTGCCCGGGATCACCGACCCCGGACGCGTCCCCCTCGAAGAGCACCAAGCCGCGCTCTCCGAACTCGCGCGCTACCTCGACCAGCCGGTCGAGCTCCGCAGGCAGCGCACTGGGAAGAAGGTGCCCCAGCACGTATGGCACTGCCCTGTCCGCACAGCCCCCGGCGACCGCTACCTCACCGACGCCGAATGGGCCGAGGTCGCCCGCCGCGTCGTCCACGCCACCGGCATCGCCCCGCACGGCGACGACGCGGGCTGCCGGTGGATCGCTGTACGGCACGCCGAGGACCACATCCACATCATGGCCACCAGCGTGCGCGAGGACGGCCGCCGCCCGCGCAACAAGCGCGACGGCCAGCGCGCCCAGGCCGAGTGCCGCAAGATCGAGATCGAACTCGGGCTTCGGCGCCTGAAGTCCGGCGACGGCACCGCCCCGAAGACACCCACAGGGGCCGAAGTGGCCAAGGCCGAGCGCCAGGGCCGCAAGACGACCACGCGGCAATGGCTGCGCGAGCACGCGTACGCCGCCGCAGCAGCAGCGCGCGACGAACACGAGTACTTCGCCGTACTCACCGCCCTGGGCATCAAGGTCCACACACGACTCGGTCCGCAGACCGGCGAGACCACCGGCTACAGCCTCGCCGCCCCCGGCGACACCGACGCCACGGGCAAACCGGTCTTCTACGGCGGCTCCAGCCTCGCCCCCGACCTGTCACTCACCCGGCTGCGCGAACGCTTCACCCCGGCGACCACCGACGCAGCAGCCACGGTCACGGCCACGGCCCGTGTCATCAGCCGGAACGCCAAGAGCGACGCCTGGAGGCGCGCGGAGACAGAACTGCGCACCACCTACACCTTCTTCCTCGAACAGCAAGACGAACAGGACCCCGAGTCGTTCGACAGGCAGGCACAGGCCCAAGCGGCAGCGTTCGCCGAGTTGCTCCACAACGCCGCCGCCACCGCCCCGAAAGCCGCCCGAGCCGAACTACGTGCAGCGGCGGTCGCGTTCGACCGGGCGAACCGCTCTGCGATCCGCGCCGAACACCAGAGCGCTCACGCCCTGCGGCAGGCAGGCAAGGAGCTGATACGCGCTCTCGGCGGCGGCGAGGACGGCTCCGCCGTGGCCGCCCTGCTGGCTACGGCGGTGTACGTACTGATCGCCCTGGACCACTGGCACCAACAACGCGGACACGAGCAGCAGGCCGCCGCCACACGGCAATCCCTCACCCACCTGCACGCCGCCTACCAGCGCACCGCCCAGCCTGTGCTCGCCCACCTGGCCGAACGCACTCCCGGACCGGACGAGACCCGACGCCTGGCCGCGGCCGTCCAGGCGGTCGTACCCGAGCACGCCCAGCGCATCCTCACCGACCCCGCCTGGCCGGCCCTCGCCACAGCCCTGGCCCAGGCCGAGTCCGCCGGAACTCCACCCCGGCCCGCACTCACCGCTGCCGCTGGACAACGCGAACTGGACAGTGCCGACCACCCCGCCCAAGTCCTCATCTGGCGACTCCGCAGCGACACCGCCAACCAGGCGAACGCCCGTACCCGCGCAGCCACCGCCCGCACCCGCCGAGCGACGACCGTCACCACCAAGCCCACCCCCGCCCCGACCGCCGTCCAACAGCCCGACCACTCCACGCGCCGCAAGCGTTAGCCGCCGTCCTCGTCCTCTCCGAACGTGTGGTGGGCCGTGCCCTTACTCCGGTGCGGTCGGCCACCATTCGCGGTCGAGCATCGCGTGCACGACCGAGTCGCGCCACTTGCCGGCCTTCAGGATGTGTTCACGGATGGTGCCCTCTTCGACCATGCCCGCGGCCGTCATGGTCTTCGCCGATGCCTCGTTGAGCGGGGAACGCGCTCCCCAGACGCGGTGCAGGCCCAGGTCGTCGAAGCCGAGGCCGAGCAGGAGGCGCACGGTCTCGAGCCCGTAGCCGACGCCCCAGGCGTCGGGGCGCAGCGCGAAGCCGAAGGTGGCCGCGCGCTGCTGGTGCGGGTCCATGGCGATCCGCCCGAACCCGACCAGTCGCCCGGTGTCCCGCTCGATGGCGGCGAGGGCGTACTCGGTGCGGGGTTCTTCGGTGGCCGACGCGATGGACCGGGCCACGATCTGGGCGACCTGGTCGCGGGTGCGCGGCTCGAACGACAGGTGCTCGGTGGCCTCGGGGCTGCCGTAGACGGCGAGCACCTCGTCGACGTCCTCCATGGTGAGTTCGCGGAGGCCGATGCGTGGGCCGGAACGCGTGACCGGGTACATGCCAGGGACCTTACCCGCGGGGCAGGGCGGGGCGGCTGCTCTTCGTCGCTCTGACCCCGGCCGCGTAAGGTCAACTTCCGCGCTCCTGGCAAGTTTCGGCAAGTTCCTCGTTTCACGGCATCGCCGCGGGCAAGCTCTGGCACAGAGATCGTTACCGGCATCCGAGGAGGACATCATGGCCCTGCGTAAGCTCGGTAAGGACCCGGAGAGTCCCAGTGGCGGCTCCCCCACCATCTACCTCGACGAGGAAAAGGACAGCTACCTCGTGCAGGGGCTGAAGGTGGAGGACATCGAGCGCCTCGGGCAGATGGACATCCCCGGCCACGAGTCGGTGGTGGAGATCCCCCGGCGCATGGTGCAGTTCTTCCTGGAGGTGAAGAAGGTTGACGAGGACCCCGACGTTTGAGGAGCTGTTCCGCGACTGCCAGAGGACGGCCGTCCATCTGGAGATGCGCGACGCCTACATGAAGTCGGACCCGGCCTTCATTGACTGGAGGGCCGGCCTGACACTCGACCCGGCCGAGCGCTGGGGCGACTGGCACAGCATCGTCACGGAGGCGACCTCGCGAGGCGTCGAGGTCCGCCGGGCCCGAGTCGTCTCGACTCCCGTCAGCGAGTACATCCGCTTCGAGTACGACGTGACGGATGGACTGAACATCGCCGCCGGCGAAGACGTGCGCTGGCTCTCCCGGCGAAACGCAACGGGCCTCGCGTTTCCGGGCAACGACTTCTGGCTCTTCGACTCCAGCCTCGTTCTCGTCAACCACTTCGATGGCGAAGGCGAGAACATGGAGGTGGAACTCACGGAGGACCCCGAGGTGGCAAAGCTCTGCGAGTCGGCCTTCGAGGCCGTGTGGGCGCGGGCAACACCGCACGCAGAGTTCCAGCCGGCCTGACAGCTCGAACAGCATCATCGCAGCGACATGACATCGCCATCTTCGAGCGTTCAGGAAGCCCGCAAGGCCCTGGGGAAACGCCTGAGCGAAATCCGGCTCGAAGCCGGGCTCACCAAGCGAGCGCTGGCCAACAGTCTCGGCTGGCATGAGTCGAAGTGTTCGCGCTTCGAGAGCGGCACGCGTCCGCCCTCGGAGCGCGACCTTCGTGCGTGGGCCGCTGCTTGCGGTGCGGAGAGCGCGGCCGAGGATCTCGTCTCGACAGCCCGCGGCATCGAGGGCATGTACGTCGAGTGGCGCCGGATGGAGCGCACCGGTCTGAAGCAGGCCCAGGAGTCCGTCCTCCCCCTGTGGGAACGCACCCAACGCTTCCGCATCTACTCGCCGTGGCTCATTCCCGGCCCCGTGCAGACGGCCTCGTACATCACCGCACTGCTCACCTCTATTCGCGACCGCCGCGGCCTCATTGATGACGTGCCGGCGGCCGTCAAGGTGCGTGTGGAGAAGCAGCAGATCGTGTACGGCAATCACACGTTCGCGATCCTCCTGGAAGAGGGAGCACTCCGGAAGCGCATAGGCGGGACGGATGTAATGGCCGGCCAACTCGGCTATCTGCTCAGCGTTATGGCGCTGCCCTCGGTGAGTATCGGCATCATCCCTGAAGACGCTGACCGTTCCAGCCTCTGGCCCGTCGAGGGCTTCTTCCTGTACGACGACCACACCGTCCACGTCGAACTCGTTTCGGCTCACCTCGCCGTCACGCAGAAGCACGAACTTGCCATGTATGCCCAGACGTTCACGGATCTGGCCGAACTTGCCGTCTACGGCCCGGCGGCGCGTGAACTCATCACGGCAACCATCGAATCCCTGGGGTGAATGCCGGGCAAGTTCCGGCACACTCGTAGAGCCCCTCCTGTCGCCCTTCTTAGCGTTACCGGCACGGCCGGAAACGCGCACTGAAGGGGCGAGACGGTGATCACTGTGGCAAGTAGTGGCAAGGCATCAAGAGCAACCGACAGCGAGGGTACCGAAGTTCTCCCAGTCGCCGTCGAGACGATTTCGGAGAGCACCGAGGCAGCCCTCTCCATGCAGATGGCCACCTCCACCCGCAAGGACATGGACGCGTCTCTGCCGGAGATCGTCGGGCACCTCAACCTTCTACTCGGCGAGGATCTGGGGGCGGACGAGGACGTGCGGGAGCTGTTCCGCAAGGGGTACCGGCTCATCGACCTGCAGAACCGCCCGACCGCGGAGACTCCGTCGTTCGGCGTCTTCATCTACCTCCGTGATGTCGCCGACATCACGCGAAGGCTCCTGTGGATCTACACACAGCGCCACGGGCTCGGTGCCCCGTGAGTATCCGGGAGGACCAGATCGTCCGGGAGCTGTCCCACTACATCTACGAGCACCCTGACGAGCAGATGGCGCTGATGCCGGTGTACGACGCCGCCCGCGACCACGCACAGCGCGGGACCTGCACCCACAGCCGGCGCTGCCCCCTCGTGACGACGGGCGCGGTCATCGTCGACGAACACCATCGCGTCCTGTCCCTGTGGCATGGAGAAGCCTTCGCCCTAGCCGAAGCAGAGCCGGAGGAACAGGACGACTCGCTCGGAGGAGCGGCCCTGCGTCTGCTGGCCGAGGCGGTAGGCATCCGGGACGTGTGGACGGAACCCGACAGCGATGGCCCCTTCCTGATCGACGTGACCAGAGCGGGCCGACACAGGTACGGCCCCCGCCTCCGGATCGGCTTCAGATGCCTCTTCCGCGCCCACTCCGGCGCCATCACTCCCATGGTGATCGAAGCCGGCGCAGCGGCCTGGATGCCCCTCAGGGAGATCGGTATCCCGTCAGTCCGCGACCGCCTTCACGGCCACCTGGTCGGCGCCCCGTGAGCCCGCGAAACCAACAACTCTGCTATGTGGCAAGCCTCTTGGCACTCGGCGGTTCGATCCTCCTGACCATCTGGAGAGGCTGAATGTACGAGCGCCGCACCACCGAACCAACGTCCATGCCTCCCCTCGGCACCATCCCCGGTTACAGGCAACCAAGCGATGTCCGCATAGGCGATTTCGTGTTCATCGACGGGTTGTACCTGCGGGTTCGCGACATGAGGTCCGCCGGCACCGCGGGGCGCCGGGTTCTGATCTTCGACGGGCACTCCCCGTGGGTCATGAAGGAGTCGGCGACGACGTATCGGCCCGTCGAACTCCTCTGACCCGAAGCTCCATTCAGCCATCACGAGAACTGTCACCTCACGCCAGCGAGGAGCTTTGCCATGCGCTTCCGCAAGATCCACGGAGCGGGGAACGACTTCGTCCTGTTATCCGACCCCGTGCCGGACGGCGAGAAGGACTGGCCAAAGGAGGCCGAGCGCCTCTGCGCCAGACGAACCGGCGTAGGCGCGGACGGCCTCGTCATCAGCAGCCTGATCAGCATCAGCCCGGTCGTCCTCGAAGTCGGCTGCTTCAACGCTGACGGCTCGATCGCGACGATGTGCGGTAACGCCCTGAGGTGTACCGCCTGGGCCGCCCACCATGACCACGGCTTCCGCGAGATGAGCCTCCGCATGGCGGGGGTGATGCACGAGGCGATCGTGAGCGACGACTCTGTGTGGGTCACGGCCGAAATCGGCGCGGTCCACCCCCGACGAGTTCAGACCGTCATCAACGGCAAGCCGACCTGGTTCGACAGCGCCCACACCGGCACCGACCACGTCGTCGCCATCGTGGACGACGTGGACGCCATCGACGCGGTACTCGTCGGACGCCTCGTCCGCCACCACGCGGACCTGGCCCCGCTGGGCACGAACGTCAACTTCGTACAGGCCGCCGGCAGGCAGGCGTTGAAGATCCGCACCTACGAGCGCGGCGTCGAGGCGGAAACCCTGTCATGCGGGAGCGGAGCCGTCGCGGCTGTTGTCATCGCCACCCTGCGCGGCCTCGTGTCGCCGCGCGCCGTCACCGTCCACAACCGCGCCGGAGAGCCGCTCACGGTCCGGCCACATCCCGCCCGACCGAGGCGGACTCACTGGGTCGGCGGGCCGGTCACCAATACCTTCGAAGGGGTCCTCGCATGACTCAGTTCCTCAACCCCAGCTCCGCTCTCGCGGTGCGGGAGGCCGCCCAGAGCCTTCGCGACTGGCAGCGCGACCGAGAGGGGCTCGGTGTCGCCCTCGTCTACGGGCCGGTATCAGCAGAGGACCGGCTCTACCACTCGAAGTGCCCCGTGGACCAGCGTTCCGTGACCGCCCTGTCCGAGGCCCTCGACGACATCGGTGCCCGCTGGGAAGTGGTGAACCCGTGCGAGCCGGACTTCATCACGGAGTTGGCAGGGTATGACGTGGCCCTCTCGAACCTTCACGGTCCGTACGGAGAGGACGGGAGGCTGCAGGGGCTGCTCGACTACCTGCGCGTGCCGTACTGCGGCAGCGGAGTCGCAGCGTCTGCGGTGGCCGCCGACAAGATCCTCTGCAAGCGGGTGATGTTGAGCCTCGGCGTCCCCACGCCGGGATGGTGGGTGTGGTCCGGAGGCCCGATGCACTGGAACGGGCGGGCCGCGATGGTCAAACCGCCCTTCGGCGGCTCCAGTGTGGGCATGAGCCTGGTACGCGAACAGGCGGACCTTCCCAGGGCGCTGGCGGACGCTGCCAGCAAGGAAGGCGACGCCGTACTGGTCGAGGACTACCTGACCGGCGTACCACTAACCGTGGGACTCCTGGAACTACCCGGAGGCGCGGTCGTCGTACTTCCCCCGCTGGTCACCGAAGCCACCGAGGCGGAGTTCTACGACGCCGACACGAAGCTCGACGTGGAGTCCAGGGGCGCCGTAGCCGTACGGGCAGCCGAGCTGTCACCCGAGGTGCTGGCCAAGGTCACGGAGTACGCCACGACGCTGTGGGACGGGCTCGGGCTGCGTGGATCGGCGCGCGTCGACTTCATCCTCACCGAGGACGACCAGCCGTACGTGCTGGAGGTCAACAGCACGCCGGGCATGTCCCGTGACAGCAACTTCGTGGTGGGCGCCGCGATGGTCGGACTCACGCACACGGATGTCGTAGTGGCGATGTTGCACGAGGCGTTGACCCGACCGCCATACGATGTTCCCCTGCCCACTCCCGCGTTCTCCAGCAGCACTCTGACTCGGGAGGCTGCCGTCTCACCGTAGGAGCCCGCCCACTGTGTCGCGCGTCCACGATGTCCCCATGTGCCGACAGCTCATCGCCCCCGAGGAATGGGATCTGCACGGAGGATGGGCACTCGGGGACAGGCTTGAATGGTCCAACCGGGCGTGCGGCCTGGCGTCGCTGAGAATGATCCTCCTCGCCTACGGGCGCAAGGCACCCACGGTCACGGAACTGCTGAAACTCGCGGTCAAGAACGAGGTTCTGACCCCGCGTGGGGCGCTCCACGCGGGGATCGCGAGCCTGGCGACCGACCTCGGCGTCCCGTCGGCCGCGGAGCCCGTACCGGTCGAAGATCTACTCGCCCGCCTCGATGTCGCACCCGTCATCGTGTCCGTCACCGAGCAACTCCCCGACGACGGCCGTTCGGGAGGCCACCTCGTCATCCTTCGCGGCTACGAGGACGGCCCCGACCCGACGCTCTTCATCCGGGACCCATCGGCCTGGGGCCAGACGCACCATCGAGTCCCCCTGAGTCGCCTGTCCCCTTCCTACGCCGGCCGCGCGATCACCTTCGCGCCCTTGAACAACGGAGAGTCTTGATGCCCGAGGCAGACGGCGACACGACCGAGGCCGCAGGCGGCCGAAGGATCGCCGTACTCGGAGAGATGCTGGAGCTGGGCGACGAAGCCGTGGAAGCCCACCGCCAGGTTGGGCGCATGGCAGCGGAGAACGGCGTCGATCTCATCGTGGCGGTCGGCGACACACTCGCCAAGCAACTCGCCCTCGCGGCGGGCGCGGCAGGCGTGCCGGACATCGCGATGGTCGGCGACAACGGCACAGCCGCCGCCTACCTGGCCTCCATCCTCCGCCCCGGCGATGTCGTTCTCGTGAAAGCGTCCCGCGGTGGACAGCTCTGGCAGATCGCCCAAGCACTCACCGGGCAGCCGGTCACCGGCCTGTAAGCAACCGTCGGCCTGCTGGCTTGCCGACGCTGGTCGCACGGATTGTCTCCACAGTCGTGGGCGTACTTGATCTCATCGGCACTCGACCCCGAGGCATCCGACGAGGCATGGGTCTGGCTTTACCAAGGCCGCATCGCGACACGGCACGTTCTCCTGGCAGCGAGCCCTGCACCGCCTCCGTCACCCACGACAGCACCCGCATCACTGGACCATCCGACCCGTGATCTTCCTGCCGCTCGCACACCGCAAGAGCACCGAACTCCCCGCCTGCACACAGGACTTCAAACCCCACGCATCCGACTGAGTTACAACCTTCTTCACGGGTTCAAGGCGGCGAGCTCCGCTCGCCGCGCGCGGCCCGGCCCCCCGGCCGGGCCTGCGCTCATGTCTCCGCCCCGCTCCAGCCCGGCCGACGCCCATGCCGCGCACACAGCATGCAGCCGCTTTCCGTCAGAGAGGGGGTACGTCGTGGCTGGGGCGGTCGGCTCCACGGCTTTACGGAGCCACTTTGGCGCGAGCCTCGAAGATCATGGCCCCACCGTCGTGCTTTACCGGGCAGGTCCACAGACTGCCCGACGCGCCGGAAGCTTACGGGGCCATGATCACTCGCGCCAAAGCAGCGCCACCCCAAAGCCGCTCCACCGACCTCGGTGCTCACCAAGCCTGTGATCGCCGCATGGTGCGCCGTCCGAAAACAGCTGAAGCCCCGAACCAACGGCCCGGAGCTTCAGTCTTGATCTACTTGTGGAGACCCAGGCCCTTCACGACCTCTGGCACGTCACGGCTGTCGCACCGGCAGAGCGCAACGAGACCGAGCGTGAGACGGACCACAGGCCGGGCGACAAAGCCCACAAATATCGCGATTTCGAGCAGCACAGACTACACCCTTTGAGGAAACGGGATGTAGTCGAGCTGAGAAAAAAGAGGGCTCGCAGGGCCCAGCGCACCAGCTCAACCTACAAAGGAAATACTCGAAGTAGGCGAACCACAATGCTCGCACACTTGAACCTGTGAGTCAAGGAGACAACCCACGAACCGCGTGCCCCAGCCGTGCCCGATGGTGCGGGAACTCACGGGAAACCACGGTGCGAACGGGCGCCGAACAGCGCAACGGCCCCTGACCGTATGACCTGGTCAGGGGCCGTTAGCCGCCGGCGCTTGACCGTCATCTCTGATTTGCTGGCTTCGGGTGGATTGTGGCGGCTGCTTATTCGCAATGAGTGCGGGCAGTCGCTGATGCAGGTCGGTAAGCTTGGACAGCAGAAGAGTGCCGCATCGAGTGACAGCGCCAGAGGTGGCCAGTTGAGCAGTCACGTGCTTGTCGGCCATCACCACGTCGCAATACGGAATCGCCACCGCCATGGCATCGGCGTCGTAGAGGTCGTTACCCGTCCAGGTCTTATACGAATTACGGAAGTTGCGTTCCATCAAGGTGGTGGTGACAGCGGCGCTCGGGACGTCCTCCAAGAACGCGACCATCCAGTCCGCACCTTGAGCAATGAACGTCTCCAAGGTCATGCCGTACTCCGGGGCAATCACCTCAATGAAATCTATGAGTTCCCACGCAATGTGCCGGGCCTGGACGATGCGTTCCAGTTTAGCCCGCATGCGGGGATCGGCAGCCAGCATGTCAGCAAACTGCTGTTCGTGGGCAACGCGCTTGGCATGGTTTGCGAGCACAAGCTCGGGCCGGTATCCACCTGCCCGCAACTGGGGGATCTCCTCAGGTGTAGGGCCAATGAGGAACATCATCTCTGTCAGTGCTCGACCGCAGGTTGTCAGTTCGTGTACCAACTCAGGCGAGATATCTATGGCCTGGCCGTCTGTCCGGCGGATGGTCAGCCGACGGGTATCACCGTGAGCGAATGAAACCCCGATACCAAGAGTCTTCAGCGGCGCCGGCAGTGGCAAGCCCTGACGTGACGCCAGTGCGGCACGCATCTGATGACAAACCACGTTCTTCATGCTGGTGAAAGTGGCGAAACCGCTGATCTCTGCAATGACCTCGGCGAGATGAGTACGCTGCCGCAGAAGACCAATCTTACTGATCTCCTGGTAGAGGCTGCTGGTCAGAGGCACCAGTATCTCGCCAGCGGCGGCTCGCACGCGCAGATCTTCGTAGATCGGTCGATCCTTCTCGGAACCGGCCTTTCCGAGCCGGGCCCTGGCCAGAGCGATCCAGTCCTTTGTGTCCAAGTAGACCTTGACTTTATGATCATGATCGCTTCCGAGCAGTGGAAAATCGCTGGCCTCACTGATGATGCCAAGGGCAAACGGCAACGTGGCTACATCGAACCCGAAGGATTGAGCGGCAGCGCGCAACTGCGGCGGGATCCTGAACAAGGCGACATCCTGGAGAGATCGAGCAGATTTGATTTCATTTTCCATGTCCGGAGTGGGTTCCTGCATCTGAATTATGTACTGCCGCCAGGACCTGAGGTACCCAAGTAGCCGAACACTGCGAACGCCCCCGATGGGGATCGGCGCCAGGTTGACCGTCGCTGTCGTCGCGGAAGCTGGAGTAATCGGTGGCTCGTCCCCGCTTAAGGGATCACGACCGCAGCACCGTTCAGGCTCCTGCGCCCACTCCTGGCATGGCTACCCCCCGCCAGATCCGTGCCAGATCGGGCGGGGAACACCGGGGAACACCGGGGATCAAGTCATCGGCCATCCCGGGCGCCGGAGCTTCGCCATCGCAGGTCAGCACAGCAACCGCCACCAAGAAACCCGAGCTTCCCAAGCTCAGAGCTTCAGCCAGATGTCTGGTGACCCGTCGCTTCTCCGCCGTTCAGCACGTTACTGATCTCCAGAAGGCGGCCCTCGGCCAGAGCGAAGGCGTTGCCAGGGTTTCGGTACGAATGACCGCCGTCGTTGATGCAGACGCCGTCTGCCAGCCTCCAGTGAGCAGGAGCCCATTGGCCCTGGTTCTCAAGGAGCATGCTCGCCACGTCGGCGGGCTCTTCGATCAAGGTGAGAGCGCTGAGCGCGGCGGTGAGGGCGGCGGTTGCGTCGTCGGGAATTCGCGCGTCGCCAAGTGTGGGGAAGAGCAGCAAGAGACGGGCGTCTGGGTCGTCAACGCCCTTTGTTGACGGCTGTCGAGCAGCGGACAGCAACTCCGCCCAGGCCATGCCTGGACCCATGAAGTGACCGTCATCCACAGCGAGGGTTTCCGCTGCCGGCCAAGTCGGGTGATGTATCAGGTAGTCCACCCCTCGGTCTCCGTCGAAGTTGCGGTAGACGACGTAGATGGTGTGGCCGGAGCGGAGGGGCACGCTGAACATCGGCCACTCCTGCTCGGCGGAGAGCACACGGTAGAGCTCCATGGCCGCGTCCCAGTCAGCTCCGAACGCGGCTCGTTGCGCGTCCTCGCCACGCAAACAGGTGCCGAGGTGCACGGGCCAGAACAACGGATCGTCAAGGTAGGCGCCGCCCTCGACGAGGGGGCCGCCTTCATATCCGGGGATCTTCAACACGCGAGGATGATGGCATGAGGGACCGACACCACCAGGGCGTGAGGGTCGGCCCCGCTCCGTCTCAGTTCCCGTCTCATTCAGCACCGTTCACGGCCGTTCAGACGAGACCCAGAGCCGCCCCCGCCCCGATGGCCAACCGCCCGTGAACCCAGGTGAACGCCCCCGAACGATGCCCACCACCCCACCACCACAGTTGGAAAGCGTGTTGGGGGCAACCCCTCACGAGTTCGAATCTCGTATCCTCCGCAGCCGCCTGAACAGGCGAAACAGAGCGTCGGACCGCAGTTCGCGGTCCGACGCTCTGGCGTGCCCTGGTCTCAGTTTTGGTCTCATTTATGTGCGGCATCAAAGACATTTCTCCCATGCAGTGAACGCGCCCCTTGCCGGGTGACCACTGGTCACACATTGATGTCCGCCCTTGCCCCGGCTTGGGTGCCCCGGTGCCGGGGCGTGCCCGCCCGAGGACTGCGGCGGCGCTCCCGACCACGGCGATCTCAAAGCGGTCCTCGCCGACCCAGCGCATGAGGAACACCACGCCATGCTGGTGTGGCTCGGACTTCAGTCCGCCACGTAATTCACCCCTGCCCGTTTCGCGCCGGACCAGGCCAACGCGCGGCTGTCGCGCCTCACCGCACCATGAAAGACGAGCCGTCCGGCCATGCAGCGTTCGATGCCGCGCACTGGTAAGGGGTTCGATACCAGGAGTATGGTCTCTTGTATGGCATCAACCAAGAAGGTGACGGTGACGATCCCCGAGGATCTCCTCGACGAGATCCGGTCAGAGGCGGCGGAGCGGGGCCTGTCGGCGTACGTCGCCGAGGCACTGCGCTTCAAGCGCGACCGGGACCGGTTGCGGGAACTGTCCGGCTGGCTGCAGGAGGAACACGGCCCCCTCAGTGAGGAGGAGCGCACGGCAGCGTTCGAGGAGCTCGAGGATCTCGACGCCGAGCACGAGCGTCGCCGCACCGCCGGCAAGCACGACGCCGGAGAGTCCGCGTGAAGAAGCGGGCCGGTGAGCAAACCCAGCGGCCACTGCGCGTCTTCGTACTCGACTGCGAAGCCCTGTCCCTGGCCGTACGAGGCGACCGGAAGATGATCGCCTGGATCGACCTCGCGGCCCGAGGCGAAGCCGAGGTGGTGACGTCTCCTATGACGCTGGTCGAGGCGTACGACGGCAGAACCACCGAGCAGCGCTGGGACTGGGTGCTCTCTCGGCTCAAGGTCGCCGACATCGGAAAGGACGAGGCCCGCCAGGCCCGCCGCCTCCTGGCTGATGCCAAGCTGCACGGCCACAAGTACGCGATCGACGCCGTGCTCGCCGTCATCGCGCGACAGCAGAAGGGACAGGTCACCGTCTTCACCTCGGACGTGGACGACCTGGTACATCTGGTTCCGGACTCGATCGTCGTCAAGAAGGTCTGACCCGGCGTTCTGGTCTCAGTTTTGGTCTCATTCACCGCCGTCCAGCGCCGTACGAAACGCCCGCCATCACCCGCTCCACCGCAGGTCAGAACGCCTCTGCCCCTCGGCGGACCCCCGGACGAACATTTGGAAAACGTGTTGAGGGCAACCCCTCACGAGTTCGAATCTCGTATCCTCCGCACTCGCCTGAACAGGCAAAACGAAGAGTCGAGCCGCGATTGCGGCTCGACTCTTCTGCGTGCCTCGGTTGCAGTTTTGGTTGCGTTTACAGGCGACATTCAGGACATTCCTACAAACAGGCAGGCGCACCCCCCGCGCCCCCGGCGGGCAGTCGGCACCAATCTGCACTGCGGAGGGCCTATGGAACTTGGCGGTAGATGTCGCGACGGTTGCCGACGGCCAGGACCCACACGATCAACTGGTCGTCCTCCATGGTGTAGACAACGCGGTAGTCGCCGACCCTGAGCCGCCAGCGGGCGCTGTGCCCCTGAAGGGCCTTGATGTCGAACGACGCGGTCCCTCCCGCGTCCAGCGCCTTCTGGAGTTCGGCGAGGCGGTAAAGGATGCGCAGGGCGTCCGGGCGCGGGATCTTGAGCATGCCCCGCTGAGCATGCGGCGTGAAGCGCGTGACGTACCCCATCAGGTCAGCCCTGATCGGCACGCAGCAAGGCGGCCATCTCTTCGAGCGAGACCGACCCCTCCGCACCCTCGGACTCGGCTTCGTCGGCCAGCTGGTTGAGCCACGCCTCTTCGGCGTTCTCCGCGATCTCACGCAGGCGCTGGTACTCCTGGATGTCGATCACGACAGCTTCCTGCTTGCCCCTCCGAGTGATGATTGTCGGGGTGTCCTCCCGGCGGGCGCGATCGATGACGTCAGCGAGGTGACTGCGGACATCTGCCATGGATTCGATCACTGGTTCACTCATGTCATGAATGTAGCAGGTGTACATGACGGCCGGGGGGGGTACTGGCAGGCCGCAGCGACGTCGATCTGCGCGCGGCGTTCTCATCCGCCTCTCGATCACGAGGTGAGCCCGCGCACCCCACTGTCATAGAGACCGGGTCGGCACGCGGCTGTCAGAGGGCTGTCTCTCGTAACTCGAAACGCTTCGCCGCCCGGCACCCCGCGACGACTCGGCCGCCGAACAGGAGGTGCGAACAAGTCGCTGCGTAGAGCAATGCCGACGAATCGTTGTGTGCAGGTCGCAAACACCGGCCGAGAAACCCACTGGTCGCACGGCACCCGACCGAGATCAGTAGCCGTTTGCACCACGTCTCGTGTTACGGACTCGGCTCAACTCCGGCCTCGCCGGAAAGGTTCCATGTCGAGACCAGCCAGGTCAGGGCGGCTCCGGCCTGGCGGCGGGTCGCCCGCTCGCGCGAGAACAGCTCCTCGGTCTTCGTCAGCACCAGCGTGTACGGGCGTCCCTGCCGCCTGGTCTGATGGTCTACGGACAGCTCGGCCGTGTCGATCCTGCTGTGCACGTGCCGTCGCCCGTCCTTCGCCAGCGGCCACTCCAGGGTCCGCCGCGAACGGGAGCCGAGAAACGCACCCAGGGTGCCGCACAGCTCGCAACCGCACCCGGCCCATGCCACCGACCAGTCGTCCGCGGCGCGCGGCGCCCGTCGCGCGAGCGCGCCGAGCCGGTCCCCGCACTCCCGTGCCACCGCTGCGAGCCCCGCCGCCCGGGGCTCGCCCTCCGTCTGTTCCCGCGCCGCGTGGCGCAGCATCGGCAGCAGGCACTCCAGGACCGTGTCCGGGCAGGAACGCAACGCTGCCATGATCGGGCCGCGCAGCCTCGTGTCGGCCGCTTCCAGGATGCGCAGCAGCGGCAGGCTCAGCCGCTCCAACCGCGCGCGGCGGATCTCGGCCGGCCCGGATTCGGCCCACAGCCGCAGTTCACCGTCCACCTGGGCCCAGACCCCGGTCAACAGCAGCTGCGCCACCGCCGGACTCCGGGCGGAGCACAGCGCCGCGCACAGCTGGGAAAGCCGCTCGGTCCAGCCGTACCGGTGTTCCTCGAAGCGGTTGTGCGCGCCGCCGAACCAGCCCTCGGTGACCTGGCCCAGCCACGGGACGCCGTACCGCCTCGCCACCGCGGCCATGTCGTCCGCGTGTTCCGGAGTGAGCGCATCGATCCGGAATGGCTCAAGGAGCATCGCGGCGGTCCCGGGCGCCTGAAGGCCCTCGGCCACCCGCAGCGCGTTCCCCAGCTGTCCGGGCTGTACACCGCTGTTCTTCCAGAACGGCGCGAGGGACTCGGCCGCGGCGCGTGCGCCGTCCCGGTCGCCCTTGGTGATGCGGGCCTGCAGTTCCTCGAGTGCCCACCGCGATCCGGCCTCGCTGCGCGCCGCGAAGGCCCGCTCTCGCGGCCACACCACGACCGCGGCCCGCCGGTACCAGCGGTCCAGCGTGTTGCCGTAGTTGCCCATGTAGCCCTCGTACTGGGAGTCATAGGGCTTCAGATCCGCACTCGGGGTACTGGAGCAGCTCTCGTAGTCGTGGACGTACAGCGAGATCTGCTCGCCGCCGGCGCCGTCCGGACCGGTCCACCAGCCGAGGGTGATCTCGTCGTCGATCAGCTCGCCGAGCTCGTGGTCCTCGTCGGCACCCACGCAGGGGTCGTACCCGACCGGTGTGGCGTCCCAGGTCTCCTTCACCTCGGCGAGGGCGAGTACCGTCTCGCACCCCGCCTGGGCGGCCGCGGCACGCTCCGCGTCGGCGCCCTTGAGCCGGTCCCAGCCGAGACCCCGCTGGGTGTACTCGTGATCGAGCAGGTAGACAAGACGGCGGGGCGGATCGAGGTCCTGGCCGCCGTAGCGCGGCCTGGCCGGTGCGTTGAAGTGTTGCTCCTGGCCGGTGCGTTGAAGTGTTGCTCCAGGCAGTGCGCCACGTCGTCGAGCGGGCCGGACTCCCTCTCCGGGGCCCCTCGCTCGGCCAGCAGGTTGAACGTGAGGGTCACCCGGTAGCCGCTCCTGACCGGCGTCACCTCGTGCGGGCAGTCGGCGTAGAAGGCCACCAGGCTCA
Organism: Streptomyces dysideae; assembly: GCF_001514305.1. Lineage (GTDB taxonomy): Bacteria > Actinomycetota > Actinomycetes > Streptomycetales > Streptomycetaceae > Streptomyces > Streptomyces dysideae. The sequence continues at coordinate 143,158 of NZ_KQ949084.1, read as the reverse complement.
GCCCCGTCTTCGACGCACGGCAGGTCCGGCTCTGCCCGGCGTGCCCGATGACCAGCTCGCCGCCGGTGTGTGCCGAGGGCAGCGACAGCACCAGCGTGCCCACCATGGCGTCGTCCTTCTCCGAGTTGGGGGAGGAAGAACTGCCCGTTGCCGTACACGAGGAGCGCGTGCAGCTCGGCCCTCAGCCTGCTCGGCGCGGGGAGCCCGAGCTCGCCCCGGAAGTACTCCAGCGCGCCGTCGAGCAGCGCCGGCCAGGCCGGGCCGCCCAGCGTGACCTGGTCCGGCGGGATCTGCCAGGTGTCGCGCACACTGCTGTCGCTCAGGGTGTCCTCCCCCCGGCCGAACAGTGCCGGACGCGCCACCGCGATCAGCTTCCTCACCTGCGGCGCGCGCAGCGGCAGACGCACCGGACCGACCCCGGCCACCTCAAGGCCGACGCCGTCCGCCGGTGCTTCGAGCCGGGCGCTGAACTCCGCCGCCTTCGACCCGCCGAGCAGCACGCCCAGCCCCTCCCTCGCACTTTTGGCCATCACTCCCTCCTCCCTGTTCCCGCGGCCGTGTCGCCCCGACCCGGCTCAACGGAGCAGCGGGACCGCGGGGGGCCGTCTCACCCGTACGGGAACGCCTTCCCCGGCACGGACGGGCGGCCCGGAAACGCCCGGTTCGGGCCGCGCGCCCACGCGGGCCTCCCCTCCGGGGACAACGGGAACGGCCAGTCCCCGCACCTGCGCCCCGGCGTTGCGGAACAATGGCACCGTGAACGACGACGATGCGCAACTACTGTCCCAGGTACGGTCGTTGCGGGAGAAGGGCAGCGGACCGAAGCAGATCGCGCGGGCCCTCGGACTGAAACCGGCCCGGGCGAGCGCGCTGGTGCGCCAGGTGGCCCACGAACAGCAGAGCACGGCCACGCCGACCGAGCGCCCGGTGGTGGGCTGCTGGATCAATGCCGGCTGGAGCACCGACCTGGACCTGTCCGCGGCCCCCGACTGGGCGCGCGCGGACGACGAAGGCGCCGGGAATCCCGAGGCTGCCGGTTTCGCCCAGGTCCTGATCGCCCGCCAGGAGCGTGCCAGCCGGGTCACCCTCTGCGGGTTCCTGGTCGACGTCTACTGCCTCGGCGTCAAGGACACCGTCGGCCCACAGGTGATGGGCGGAGGATCGCTGGACGTCTACGTACGCGGCTACTACCGGGCGTTCGACCAACCTCCGCTGCGGATCGGCCTGGAGCAGGCGCAGAGCATCGTGCACGGTGGTGTGGCCTACGCCCGCACCCTCGGCTTCGAGCCCGCGCCGGACTTCGCGCAGGCCGCCGTACACCTCGGCGAGCCCGGCCCGACCGCCCCGCGGATCGGCTTCGGTCGCCAGGGGAAGCCGTTCTACGTCAACGGCCCACGCGACGACGCCCAGAAGATCGTACGCACGCTGGAGCGCACCTGCGGCGCAGGCAACTACCACTACGTCCTGGGGACCGGGCCGCTGTGATCAGCAACCACGACGAGCATCAGGTACGCACGACCGAGCACGAGGCGCAGGCCAACCTGAAGGCGGTGCTTCAGCTGTGCGCGGCAGGCCGACTGCGCTGCAGCGAGAAGACACTCCGCCCCTCCGCGGCATCGGTCAAGGCGGTCGCGGAGGCGCTCAGCGGCGGCGACTTCTACGCCGAGGAACCGATCGCGTCCTTCGCCTGGCCACTGCTGCTCCAGGCCGGCGGACTCGCCGAACTCGCTTCCGGCAAACTCGCACTGACCGCACGCGGCAGGGCGGCGCTGACCAAACCGACGCACGACACGCTCGCCCTGCTGTGGCGGCGCTGGCTCAGCCGCGGCGTGATCGACGAGTTCTCCCGCGTCGAAGCGATCAAGGGCCAGCGCGCGGCGAACGTCCTCACCGCCGTCAAGCCGCGCCGGGCCCAGGTCGGCGCGGCCCTGGCCGCCTGTGCGCCCGGTGAGTGGACCGACGTCGACACGCTCTTCCGCACCATGCGCAAGGCCGGTCACGATCCCGAGATCGCCCGCAGCGAGCGCGCCCTGTGGAAGCTCTACCTGGAGGACCCCGAGTACGGCAGCCTCGGCTATGACGGGTTCCACAACTGGGAACTCCTCCAGGGCCGCTACACCCTCGCCGTGCTCTTCGAGTACGCCGCCGTCCTCGGCCTGATCGACGTGGACTACCGGCCGCCGGTGGGCGCCCGCGACGACTACCGCGACAACTGGGGCGCCGACTGGACCGACTGCATCAGCCGCTACGACGGCCTCCTCGCCCTCCGCCCCAACCCGCTCGGCGCCTACGCCACCGGGCAGACCGCTACCTACCTCCCCACCCCCGCACCGGCCGACGCCGCCCCGAAGAGCACTGGCGGCCTGAAGGTGCTCCCCAACCACGACGTGGTGGCCCTCGACGGACTCGCCCCCGCCGAGACCCTCCTCCTCGACGCCTTCGCCGAGCGCACCGGCGACCGCGTGTGGACCCTGACCCCCGCCTCGCTGCTCGCCGCTGCCCACACGGGCCGCGATCTCGCCGAACTCCGCCACCATCTGAACGCCGCCACCACCGTTCCCCTCCCGCAGACGGTCACCACCCTGCTGGCCGACGCCGCCCGCCGCGTCGGCCAGGTCCGCGCCACCGGGCCGGTGCACCTCATCGAGTGCGCGCACCCCGCCGTCGCGGCCCTCCTCGCCACCGACCGCCGCACCCGCACCCACTGCGCCCGCCTCGGCGAACGCCACCTCGCCGTCCCCCTCGACAAGCTCCCCGCCTTCCGCAAGTCCGCCCTCGCCCAGGGCTACCCCGTCGGCTGACACACGCCCTCGTGGGCCGGACACGGACCAGCACAGTCAGTGGTCCCCGGCTTCAGGCCGAGGAAACTCATCCAGGTCAGGGGTGAAGGTGCGCCCGTCGATCGGCTCGATCGGGTGCCTGCCCGTGCCGTACTCATGGGTGTGCGCCGCGATGTAGCCAGTTCCGGTGAGCATACGAAACCACGGGCAGGGCCACGGAGCCGTGCCGCCAAAGCCGGGGGAACAGCCTCAGCGGATCTTCTTGAAGTCAGTGCGCACCGTGACCGACCCCGGCCAGGCTGAACCCGATCTCCTCACCGAAGCGGTAAGGCACGGCCGAGGTGTATTCGTCACCCTTCGGCACTTGGTAGAGCACGCACTCCCCAGTCAGCACGTCCACGATCAGATACGTCGAAATCCCGCGCGCCGCGTACTGGTTGAGCTTGCGCCCGTAGTCCTGCCCGACCGTCGAACGGGACACGCTCTCCGCGACGAAATGCACATGCTTCTGATCGACGAACGCATCTGCCGGGCCGAGCGCGCCCGCGTCCACCACCAGCACATCGGGCTCGGGCGTGTACCCGTCCAGCTCTGGCAGTACTCCCTTGTCACGCGTGACGTGCAGACCGGACTCCCCGCCCAGCTGCTCCGTCAGCTGGGAGCGGATCGAATCGTGCGCCTCACTGTGCGCCTCCGTCACCGGTGACATGTACAGGCGCCCCTGGTCGAACAGCAGCTTGACCGCCTTGGGCAACTTCATCGAACGCCGCACCTGGCTCAACCACTGCGCGTACTCCGGATACATCGTGCTCATCGCGCCTCCACGCCCCATCACGAGGTACCGCCATCGTACGGGCCGGACGCAGCGAGCCACCGGTCTTCCCTCTGCCCGCTTCCAGCGTGCTCGGTGACGGAATTCGCCCTGTCCACGGCCGTTCACCTCACTCAGGGACGGCAGGGCGGCCCCGGTGTTCCACAGTCCGAGGTGATCCCGGTGCCCGGCGAGGATTCCGTTCTGCAGCGCATCCTCTCGGAGTGGCCGCTGAAGCGCGTGGTCGTGACGAACACGGCCAGGTCGGCTCCGAAGAACACCTCGGCGCCCAGCAGGTCGCGTGGCTCCCGGCCCGCGATCGTGTTGAGGACGCCACAGCCCTCTGGCCAGCAGGAACCTGCTGGCCGCTGGTTGCAGTTCTGGTTGCAGTTCTGGTTGCAGTTCTGGTTGCATTCACCTCCGTCCAGGGCCGTCCGCGCACCAACCGGCCCCACGCATCGCCGCAGGTCAGGATGTCCCCGAGCATCCCCGAACCCCCAGACGAACATTTGGAAAGCGTGTTGGGGGCAACCCCTCACGAGTTCGAATCTCGTATCTTCCGCAGCCGCCTGAACAGGCGAAACGAGGACCCCGGACTGCTCAGCGGCCGGGGTCTTCGGCTTGCCCTGGTCTCAGTCTTGGTCTCATTTATTTCCGGCATTCAAGGCATTCTTCTCGCACGGAGCAGCCGCCGCCCGGCGAACCTCGGGCACGGCTCCGCTCGAGGGGTACGTGCAGCGATCTCGAGCGTCGACTTACGCATGCGCGGTCCACCATGCACACTGGGTCAGATATAGGAGTATGTTTTATGGAACCGTACTTCTATCTATGGGGGGAGACAAGGCGTGGACAAGCCTGCCGAGATGTTCGACCGGGATTACGAGTGGTCGGCGCTGAGCCGGTTCATCACCGATGACCAGCCCGGCGCGACCCTCGGCGTGGTCTCCGGGCGGCGCCGCCAGGGCAAGACGTTCCTGCTGGACGCCGCCTGCCGTGCCACCGGAGGGTTCTACTTCGGCGCGACCGAAGCCGCCGACGCCGAGTCGCTGCGACGGATCAGCGCCGCACTGACCGCCCACGTCCGCCCCGCCAGCCCGTTCCACTTCGCCAACTGGTCTGAGGCCGTCGACGCGCTGCTCGCCCTCGGCTCCGAGCAGCCCGTCCCCGTCGTGATCGACGAGTTCCCGTACCTCGTCAAGGCCAACCCGGAGCTGCCCTCGATCATCCAAGAGGCACTGCGGCCCCTGCGTGACCAGCGCACCGGCTCCCGCACCCGGCTGCTGCTGTGCGGCTCTGCGCTCTCCTTCATGGGCCGGCTGCTGTCAGGCAACGCCCCGCTGCGTGGACGGGCCGGGCTGGAACTGGTCGTCCGTCCCCTCGACCACCGCCTCGCCGCCGACTTCTGGGACATCACCGACCCCCACCTGGCCATGAAGGTCAACGCGATCGTCGGCGGCACCCCCGCCTACCGGCGCGAGTTCGCCCGCGGCGACACCCCCGAGGGACCGGACGACTTCGACGACTGGGTCGTCCGCACCGTCCTCAACCCCGAGACCCCCCTCTTCCGCGAGGCCCGCTACCTGCTCGCCGAAGAACCCGATCTCCGCGACACCGCCCTGTACCTGTCCGTCTTGGCCGCCGTCGCCGACGGCAACGCCACCCGCGGCGGCATGGCCGGCTATCTGGAACGCAAGGCCACCGATATCGCGCACCCCATCAACGTCCTCGAAGATGCGGGACTACTGCACCGTGACGCCGACGCGTTCCGCGACAACCGGCCCACGTACCGAATCGCCGAGCCACTGATCGGCTTCTACCACGCGATCATGCGCCCGGTCTGGGACCAGCTCGAACGCCCCGGCAGTGCGCCACGGGTCTGGCAGGCCAGCCGCCGACGCTTCGTCAGCAACGTCCTCGGACCTCATTTCGAACAGGTCTGTCGCGACTGGGCCCTCCACCACGCCGACCCCGAACTCCTGGGCGGTCTGCCCGCCCGCGTCGGGCACGGCGTGGTCCACGACCCCAAGGCCCGCATCGGCCATGAAATTGACGTGGCGGTCATAGGCATCGCCGACGGCGCCAAACCGCCGCTCCTCACCATCGGGGAGGCCAAATGGAACGACGCCATGGGCATGGCCCACATAGACCGCCTCCGGCACATCCGCGACCTCATCGCCCAGGCCGGACGCTACGACACGAGCCGCACCCGGCTCATCTGCTTCAGCGGAGCAGGCTTCAACGACAAAGCACGCGCCATTGCCGAGGCCGACCCCGGCGTCCAGCTGATCGACCTGCCAACCCTCTACGGCCAGGTCTGATGCATACCATCATCCATCCGCAGTCGCCTGGAGCCGCAACACCCATCAATTGCCTACCCTGACTTCCGATCGCCTCCTGGGGTTCGCCCGAGAAGCGAATTCATCACGTTCAGGGCCGCCCTCTGATGAGGGTGGGGCAAGAGGAAGGTCTTCTCCTTGTTGGCCGGGTTGATCGCGGGGCGGGAGTTGATGCGGCAGATGATGCAGGATCAGCTGGATGCCCGCACCGCGGCGGAGGAGCGCCGTCGGGAGGTGACCGGCGCGGACGGTGTGGCGCGCACGCGTGCCGAACGCGGGCATGTGCGGCTGCTGGCGACCACGGTGGGCCGCGTCGAGATCTCCCGGAGAAGTCGGCGAAGCGCGTGTGCGGCAGGAGGAGACAGCCCCCTCGGCGTGCTCGACGTGACGCATCCGCCGTGTCCTCAGATGCCGGCCTGGTCCAAGGCGCTTTGCAGGGACTGCTTGTAGCCGGCGCTGGTGTAGGTGGCGCCGGACACCGTGTCGATGTCCGCGCTCTGGGCCGCCAGCGTCTCCTGGTTGAGTTTCGGAACGGCGGTGGAGGAGATCTCCCTGCTCCTCGGCGAGGAGGACGGGGACTGGACGGCCGTCGCCCCCGTGATTCTGCCGTCGGTAAGTGTGATCCGTACCTGGACGGGACCGTACTTGGTCTGGGCCGTGGCACCGGTGACGGTTCGGGTCGTGGGTGCGGCCGACGTGGTCTTCGGGGCAGAGGGGGCGCCGCTGGTCCTCGTGGGGGCCGGGGCCCGGGACGCGGAGCGTGACGCCGACCGGCTGGGGCTCGGGGAGGACGAGGCGCGCTCTTTGCCGACTGTCCGTGCCGGCGTCGCCGACGCGGACGGGGACGCCGTAGGGGAGGCCGACAAAGAGGCATCAGCGGTGAGGCCGGTGCTGGGAGCGGCGTCGGCCTGGGCGAGCGCCGGGTCCGTGTTCGGCTTGAGCGCGAGCAGCAGCACGATCGTGGCGGCGGTGGCGGCGCCGGCCAGCACCATGCGGCGGAGCGGATGCGTCTTCCTCACGAAGCTCACAGCGCATGCGGCACCACGAGTGTCACCCGCGCAGCGGGGCTCGTGTCACCTGTGTACCGGCCTCGCGGACACACCGGCTCAGAGCTCGAAGGACTCGTAGTGGATGAGCTGGTCGGGCACACCCGCCTTGCGGAGCACCACATACCACTCCTCGGCCAGGCCCGGCGGGCCGCACAGGTACACGTCGTGCCGGGCGATGTCCGGCAGGAGCCCGCGCAGCGTCTTCGCGGTGATCTCGGTCCGGCGGCCGTCGGGTTTGTTCACGACGTACAGCAGTTGCGCCCCGCGCGCGTCCGCGATCGCCTCCAGCTCGCCCCGCAGCGCCAGTTCCTCGGGCGTACGGGCCCGGTAGAGGAGGGTCAGGTCGCCGGGTGCCGCGGGCAGCGTCTCGAACAGGGCGCGAAGTGGGGTGATGCCCGCGCCGCCCGCGAGCAGCAGTACCTTGCCGCGGCTGCGGCGCGCGGCCGTCAGGGCGCCGTACGGGCCCTCCGCCCACACCCGCGTGTCCGGGCGCAGTCCGACCAGCGCCGCGCTGTGCCCACCGACCGCCTTGACGGTGATGCGCAGCAGGTCGGGGCGGGGTGGTGCCGAGAGGGAGTAGGGGTTCGCGGTCCACCGCAGGCCCTTCGTCAGGAACCGCCAGCGAAAGAACTGACCCGGCTCGGCACCCAGCCGGTGCAGCCGCCGGCCTCGGATCAGCACGGACACCACGCCCGGCGCCTCCCGTACGACCGACTCGACCCGCATACGGTGCCGGATGTTGAGCCGGACGGGGGTGAGCACCCGGAACCACAGCAGCAGGGCGCCGACCGTGGCGTAGAGGGCGTACCAGGCCGTACGGGCCGCCGCGTCGTCGGCGAACTCGCTGCCCGTCGCCAACTGGTGCCAGAAAGCGAGGTAGACCGCGGCGTAGGTCAGCAGGTGCAGGTGATACCAGGTCTCGTAGCGCATGCGGCGCCGCACGGCGCCGGCGGAGACGAAGCCGACGAAGAGCAGCAGCAGCGTGCCGACCGTCGCCTCGATCATCCACGGGTAGTCGGTCACCACCGAGACGGTCTGCGCCACGACGCCCAGGCCCGCCTGTGCCGCGTACCCGTACAGGATCAGCACGACATGGGCGACGGTCAGGCACAGCGCGTACCGGCCGGTCATCGCGTGCCAGCGCGCCACCCGGTCGGAGCCCACCCGGCGCTCCAGCGTCGGCACACGTGCCATCTGCAGGATCGTCAGGGCGATCGCGTAGCCAGCCAGCAGCCCGGTCATCCGGCCCGCGTCCACCAGCCACTCGCCGGCCGTCAGGGGGACCGCCGGGGTGTTCCGCCACCACAGCCACAGCACGGCTCCCGCACCGGCCCAGCCCAACGCCAAGAGGGGTACCGCCGGGGAGCGCCGGGGGCGGATCCGGCGCATGGCTTGCCGTCTTCCTGCCCGACTCTGCTGGATCGTCGTCAAGGCAATGGCCCTTCGCGTGGGTGGAGCCCCGGCACTCTATACCGGCCGGATGTCCCGCACGGAGCGCCCGCAGCCGCGCTCCCGGCACGGCCAGGGCGGTTTCGCGATGCCGGTGGAACCAACCGCCGGTGGTCTCAGCTCTGGTCTCATTCGCCTCCGTCCAGCGGCATCCGGGGCCCCTGCACCGACTGTTCCAGCACAGGTCAGAACGCTCCCGGCCCTCCGTGGACAGCCGGACGAAGGCCGCCAGATTCGCACCGCTCACCCCCGTGCGCCGCTACCACGGCGGCGACCGCCACCTCAAGGACCTGGCCGGCGACGAGATCGTCCTGGTCACCTACGGGGTGCTGCGCCGCGACCGTGAAGTGCTTGCCGAGACAGCCTGGTCGCTGGTGGCCGCCGACGAGGCCCAGCACGTCAAGAACCCCTACGCCGTCACCGCCCGCGAACTGCGTGCCCTGCCCGCCCGCGCCCGCGTCGCTCTCACCGGCACCCCCGTGGAGAACAACCTCTCCGAGTTGTGGGCACTGCTCGACTGGACCATCCCCGGGCTCCTCGGCTCACTCACCGCCTTCCGTGACCGGCATGCCCGCGCCATCGAGGCGGGCGAGGATCCCGAGGCAGCCGAGCGCCTGTCCCGTCTCGTACGTCCCTTCTTCTTGCGCCGCAAGAAGTCCGACCCCGGCATCGCGCCCGAACTGCCGCCCAAGACCGAGACCGACCACGTCGTCCCGCTGACGGCCGAGCAGACCGGCCTGTACGAGGCACAGGTCCGCGAGACCATGGCGAAGTTCGCGGAGTCGGAGGGCATCGCCCGACGCGGTCTGGTACTCAAGCTGCTCACCGCGCTGAAGCAGATCTGCAACCACCCCGCCCAGTATTTGAGAGAGCACGGCCTGCGCCAGTCCACTCCCCTGCGGGGCCGCTCCGGCAAGCTCGACCTGCTCGACGAACCGCTCGACACCATCACCGCCGAAGGCGAATCCGTGCTGGTCTTCACGCAGTACAAACAGATGGCGTCTCTGCTGGAGAACCATCTCGCCGAGCGCGGCGTCCCCACTCTCTTCCTGCACGGTGCCATGGTCGGTCCGGTCACCGTCGCTCCGGGCAAGGTCAATGCCGCTGTCCAGGGCAGCCGCCCGCGCCCGTACCGCTCCTCAGTCCACCTGCCCGTCCTCACCGACCCTCAGTGGGACACCTTGCTCGACACGATCGCGGCCCGCGCCGGACATCTCGCTGCACTTCTCGACGACGAGATGCCCGCCGAACTCGTAGACGACGCCCGGCACGCAGGCGTCCCACTGCTCCCACTGCCCACCGAGCTCGATCCGGAGTGCTCCTGCCCCGACTGGGGATACCCCTGCAAGCACGCCGCCGCGCTCTGCTACGCCATCGCCGCCACCATCGGCACCGACCCATTCGTGCTCTTCGCGCTGCGCGGCCGCGGTCGCGAGGAGGTCTTCGCCCAGCTGCGCGCGCTCCGTACGGCAGCACAGGAGACCGCCGCCCCACCGGCACCGGGTCGGCATCCTGGCCGCCGCCGCGTACGCCCACTGGGCCGAAGAGCCCCCCGAACTGCCCGAACTCCCGGAACCCGCCGCCCACACCACAGCACTGCCCGTCGCCCCGCCACCCGGCACCGGCCTGGCCGCCGCGGACCTGGAACGCCTCATGGCCGACGCCACCGCGGGCGCCGCCCGGCTCCTCGCGGGCGACACCGCCGACCTGCACCTGACCCAGCACCAGGACGCCGTCCGCGTCGCCGCAAGCAACCCCGGAGCCGAGTGGTTCCACCACCTGATCCAGAACACCAACGCCACATTCACTGCCTTCGCATGTCTCACCGGCGCCTGGCGCCACGGGCATCACCGCCGCCGAACAGCCCTACGCCCCCGACCCGACGGTGATGAAGGCCACCCGCACCGCCCTGGACGCGGCCCTCGCCGAGATGACCGACTCCCCCACACACCTCAGAACCTGGCGCAACCGCCTCAGAAGCTGTTGTCTTCAGAAGGTTGTGAGGGGGGTGGGTGCGGAGCCATTCGGCGTCCCGGGACCCAGTGGTCCGGGGACCCCTATCCGGCCACCCCCCTTGGCCGCCGTGATCTTCGGCGAGAACATCGAACCGGCTCATCTCTGCCACGGAAGCTAACAACCCCCACTGACAACGCCCTTGTTCCTGTGGTCGGCACCCCCGGCAGACGTGCCAGAACCGTGCCAGGTCGTGCGGGAAGCCACGGGGAATGCCAGGGAACGCAGGCTGCAGACGTCAGGCGCCGACATCGTTCCACCGCAGGCCATCAGGCATCTTGCCTCTGAAGCACCCAAGCTTGCCAAGCTCAGGTTTCCTTGCCTTGCTCAGAGCGAGGGCGTGAAGCCGGCGGACAGGTCGAGGCAGAAAGGGGAGCCAGGCTCCGTGGGGGTCCATCCCTCGCGAAGGGCAAGTTCGATGGCGTGGGCGACGTCGGATGGCAGTACGGGCTTGGCCTCGCGTCCGAACCAGTTGCCCGGATGCGGCTGGTCCGTGGTCACCACGAGTGTCGTCCCCCACGCGTCTACATGCTCGGCCGCGAACGTGCACGGCGTCCAGGCCAGCGCCTGAAAGTAGGTCGGCCTACGTCGCAGCCGCCACCTGTAGGCCGTGCCGTCAACGACGATGCGCCGTGCTCCCTTTCGGCCCAGTGCCATGACTCCTCCTCAACGGCCAGGATGCTACCGAGCCCCGCTGCATCGTCCGTCTCATTCAGCGCGGTTCGCGGCCGTTCAGGGGAGACCGGAAGCCGATAGCGGGCGAGCGGCCGTCCATGAACACAGGTGAACGCCCCTGCACACAGCCCACCACCACAGTTGGAAAGCGTGTTGGGGCCAACCCCTCACGAGTTCGAATCTCGTATCCTCCGCCAGTGCATCACCGGGCACGATGTTGAAGGGCCGAGCCGCCTTCGGTATGCGCCGGTGGCAGTTCTGATTGCGCACCCACCTGCGCTGCGAGCCGCCTACGGAACTTGGCGGTAGACATCGCGTCGGTTGCCGACAGCCAGTACCCACACGATCAGCTGACCGTCCTCGACGGTGTAGACGACGCGGTAGTCGCCGACCCTGAGCCGCCAGCGGGCACTGTGCCCCTGGAGGGTCTTGATGTCGAACGACGCGGTCTCCCCCGCGTCCATCGCCTTCTGGAGTTCGGTGAGGCGGTACAGGATACGGAGGGCGTCCGGGCGCGGGATCTTGAGCATGCCGCGCTGTGCGTGCGGCGTGAACCGCGTGACGTACCCCATGAGTCAGCCCTGATGAGCGCGCAGCAAGGCGGCCATCTCTTCGAGCGAGACCGACCCCTCCGCACCCTCGGACTCGGCCTCGTCGGCCAGCTGGTTGAGCCACGCCTCTTCGGCACTCTCCTCGATCTCACGCAGGCGCTGGTACTCCTGGATGTCGATCACGACGGCTTCCTGCTTACCGGGTCTTCGAAGTTGAGCGGTGCGCGGACGCCGGGCGCCGACTGGTAAGCCGCGAGGATGTGACAGTTTCCGCGGGAGTGTCACATCCCCGGCTTACGAGGGCCCTGGGGGCGGACGCCGACCAACAGGGGCGCACCGCTCAAGTTCGAAGACCCTGCTTACCGCGCCGAGTGATGATCGTCGGCGTTTCCTCCCTGCGAGCACGATCGACGACGTCAGCGAGGTGGCTGCGGACCTCGGCCATGGATTCGACCACCGGATCACTCATGTCACGAATGTAGCAGATGTACATGAAGGCAGTGGAGTGAGCTTCAGGAGTAGGGCGGCCGCCCGGACGCGGCGCTGTAGAGCTGCTGTTCCTGCACTGGGCTGTCGAATGCGACTGGCGTCCCAGAGGTAGACGGGACCGGCCGGCGAGGTCCCAGAGCTGGGCGCCGGCGTCCTCGGTGCCGATCACCAGCATGGTGTCGAGGGTGACCAGAGTGCGACCCACAAGACCTACTCGTGAACCGGCTCGGGCCCCGCCCTACGCGGCAAGACGTTCCGCGGATCGCGCCCCGCTTCTGAGCTCGGCCTGATCACGTCCACTCATGCCCTGCAGCCCCGGTGGCCGAGGGCGAGTACGACGGGGCGTGCTTCGGGAACGGCCCCAGTGCGGGCAGCGTCAATCGCGAAGCCGCGCCCCCTCCCGCGTCGACTGCGGCGGGACTCTCGCCGTAAGTGGTGCGACCGGGAGGGAAACAGCTCGAGCCGCCCCCTCGAAGCGGCTCGGGAACGGGTACTTGCGTTCCAGGAAGGTGTGGATGGCGGCCTGGGCCGCTGGTCTCGCCGTCGGGGCCGTGTCCACGTCGTTGAGGCAGAAGAAGTCGATGTCCTCGCCGGACGCCAGGCGGGAGAGGCGGCGGTGCATGTCCGGGGTGCCCAGTTGGATGTAGCGGAAGCGGTAGTCGGCTGGGACGGCTCGGCCGGTTGCGATTGCCCAGTGGTGGTGGAGGGTCGAGACCGGGGCGACGTCGGTGGTGGAGCGGAAGCGGGAGTAGGAGGTCTGTTCGAGTTCCGCTATCCCCAGGCTCTCCATCTCCCGCATGACCGAGAGCAGTTGGGGGTGTGGGCTGTGCAGTGATTTGTGCGTGATGTTTCTGCCGTGGAAGCGTCTGATCAGTTCGCGGGCGTTCTTGCCTGCGGAGTTCGGGGCCGGCTCCAGGGGGTGTGGGGCGCCTACGCCGAGTTTCAGGGGGGACAGGGGGATCCTGGCTATGCCGTTGCCGTGGAAGAAGTGCTCGGCCTGTACCGGGCGGTTGATGAAGACGTCGTCGTTGAAGTAGAGGTAGTGCTCCGGCAGGCCCGGGATGTGGTGCAGTCTGCTCTCTATCGCGTGCGAGTTGAAGACGGGAAGCGCGTCCGCCGGGAGGATGTCCCGGTGGTCTACCACCGTCAGGCCCTCCGCGTCCGGGTTCAGCCAGGCGGGGAGCTGGGAGTCGGTCACGAGGTAGACGTGCCGGATGAACCCGGCGTACATCTCCAGCGAGCGCAGGGCGTACTTCAGTTCGTCGTGGTTGGTGTAGCGGGAGGCGCCCGTTTCTCGCGGAGCGATGATGTTGTCGGAGAGCTCCTGGAAGGCGCGGCGCTTCGCGGTCATCGTCGGGTCGTCCCCGTCGACCCACGTGTACACGGCGTCGACGGGGAAGCGCACCTCGTCGATGCCCGGCTCGGCGAACGGGGCGAACGTCGGCACGCTGCGGTGGTGGCACACGACGGCGGCCGGACGCTGCGCCGCCACCGGGAGTACTTCCGATACAGGGTTACGGCGCGGGGCGACCAGCGCCGGGCCGAAGATGTCCGGCAACCGGCTGCCGGGCACGGTGAGCCAGGGGGGATCCGTGCCCGGGGCGGTGGTGGCGAAGTCCCGGCCGTGACGCCAGAACTCGATGTCGCAGCCCGTTTCGAGGCCGGTGAGGACCTGACCTTTCGGGCCCAGGCGCACCACGCCGGTACGGAGCACCGCGGCCCGCCGCAGCGCCCGCGGCAGCCTCCCGTCGGCCCACAGCGCCACGTTCGTCACGGTGCCGTCCGGTCCGACGGCGCCGACGTACCCGACGGTGCCGGCGAAGCGCTGGGCGGCCCGGGAGAGCACCGCGCCGCGGTATGCCTCCTCGACGCCGATGACCTGCCGCGGCGCGCCGTGCCCGTGGTCGGCGGGAACCAGGAAGTACCGGATGCCGAGCCCCTCCAGCAGGGTGCACACCCGCTCCAGATCGGCTTCGACGGCGTCCTCTGCGGTGTAGCCGGCGACCGTACGGCCGTACAGCCGCGTCGGTCCGAAGGTGATCCGGCGCAGTCCGGGGACGGCGGCTCGCAGGCGTCGTCGGGCCCGGGTCGCGCGCAGCGCCCAGAGCCGGGCCGACAGCCAGAGTCTCAGGCGTACCAGGACGTCCCGTGCGGCGCGCATGCCCCCAAGCGCTCCGACGCGGTGACGGATGTTCATGCTCCCCATGTCCATGCCCCCCATGTCCATGCCCCCCATGTCCATGCCCCCCATGTCCATGCCCCCCTGCCCCGTTACTTCTGCTTCTCGAAAGGGCTCGGGAAGGGGAAGTAGTCCTCCAGGAAGTCGTTCATCCGGACGCCCACCTGCTCGCGCTCCTCGGGTGGCACGTCCACGTCGTTGAGGCAGAAGAAGTCGAAGCGGCGGTTGCGGCGCAGATCGGCCAGGCGGGCTTCGGCGTCCGGGCGGCTGATGTTCACGTAGCGGAAGCTGTACTTCCCCTGCACTCCGTGGCCGGTCATCAGCGCGTACTGGTAGAGCAGCGGGGCCGTCATGGCGAGGTCCTGCGGTGAGCGGAAGCGGGACGCCGTGGTGCGGCGGATGTCCTCCGGGAAGAGCTCCTCGATCGACTGCAGAGTCTGCCTCTGCTGCGGCAGGGGGGTGTGCATGAAGTTGTTCGTCGTCATCCGGCCGAACTTCTCCAGCAGCAGTCGGCGGACGTTCTTGCTCGCGGAGTTGGTTGCCGTCTCCTCGGCGTGCGGCTTGCCGACGCCTATCTTGAGCGGGGACACCGGGATCTTCATCAGGCCGCTGCCGTGGAAGAAGTGCTCCGCGCTGACCCGGCGGCCGACGAACACGTCGTCGTTGAAGTAGAGGTAGTGCTCCGACAGGCCCGGGATGTGGTGCAGCCGGGTCTCGATCGCGTGCGAGTTGAACACCGGCAGGACGTCCTGCGGGAAGATGTCGCGGTGGTCCACGACCGTGATCCCCGGGTCCCGGTCGTCGAGCCAGTGCGGCTGCTGGCCGTCGGTCACGAGGTAGATGTGCCGGACGAAGTCGGCGTACATCGCGAGCGAACGCAGCGAGTACTTCAGCTCGTCGTGGCTGGTGTAGCGGGAGGCGTTGGTCTCCTTGTCCAGGATCTCGGCGATGCCGTGCTCCTGGTACCGGGCCCGCTTGGCCCGCATCTCCGGCTCCTCGCCGTTCACCCAGGTGTAGACGACGTCGACGGGGAAGGTCACGTCGTCCACGGTCGGCAGGGTGAGCGGGACGAAGCTCGGCAGCTCCCGGTCGCCGATCCGCACCGCGGCCGGTTCCTGCTCGGACGCCGGCAGTACGTCCGTGATGCCGTTGTTCCGCGGCGCGACGAGGGACTCGGCGAAGATGTCCTCGGACGCCTGCGGCTGCACCTTGGCCAGTCGCCGAGGGCCGTCGTCGGAGGCGAGGAGCTGTGCGCCGTCCTCCCAGAACTCGACGTCGCAGGCGAGTTCCGGCCCGGCGAGCAGCTGGCCCGAGGGGCCGAGGTGGTTCTCCCCGATCCGCAGTACGGGGGCCGTACGCAGACGGGCCGGCAGTACGCCGTCCATGAACAGGGCGGGGTGCTTGAGCTTTCCGCCGGGCAGCGGTCTGCCGATGAACACCGCCTTCCCCGCGTTCTGCGCCTCGATCGTGGTGAGGAAGCGCTCCCGGTCCACGGCGTTCACGCCGACCGTGTGGCGCGTCCGGGAGGCCGCCCGTACCAGGAAGTACGGGATACCTTCCTGCTCCAGCGCGGCGACGACCAGGCCGAGGTTGGCGGCGGCCGCCTCAGCTGCGCTGAACCGGGTCACGACCCGTCCGTAGAGCTGCTGGCCGCGAACCGCCACCGGGCGGAGCACCGGATCCGTGACCGCTGCCCTGCGACGCCGCCGCATGGTGCGCAACTGCCACACCCTTTCGGCGGCCTTCCGCTCGACTCTCGGTCTCATCCGCCGGGCAAAGGAACGCACGGTCACGTTCGGGGCTCCTCTTCATCAACTCCTTTTGAACATCTGTTCGTTAGTCAGACAGACGTGCGCGACGGAAGGTTGTAGAAGAGTTATCCGAGAATTAACAAGCGAAGCTCACTCGATGTCGAGTACCTCGTGTACGGGGCGGCGCGGCGTTCGTGGACCTGCGGGGCCGTATCCGAGCCGCAGCACGATCTGTACGAAACCTGTCGCCGACTCCGGGTCGCGGACGATCCAGCGGATCTCCGGCCATTCGACGGCGTGCGAGGTGAGTGAGGTGGCCAGCCCGTCCAGCGTGGCCTGGAGCAGGACGCGCTCCAGGGCCTGGCCCGCCCGCAGCCAGTCCCTCGGCCGGTCGTCGGTGGTACCGAGTAGCGCGAGCTGGGGCGCGTTCTCGAAGGTGGCGGCGTCGCGGCCGGGCACGGGATGTCGGCCGGCGAAGTCCCGTACCGGCGCCCTGCCGCCGTGCTTGCGCGGGCCGAAGGCGTAGTCCGGGACCCCGTCCGACGCCGCGTCCACGGCCTCGGCGCCGACGCGGGTCCAGCGCCGCAGTTCCTCGGCGGCGGCGGGGTCCGTGGCGTCGCGCCCCTCCGCGTCCTGGACCAGGTCCAGAAGTGTCTGCACATGCCATGTGTCGGGGAAGGTCAGCCGCGCTCCCTCCAGGAGGGCGGCGGCACTGAGGGCGTCCTTGATGGGCTGGGGTATCTCCTCGTCCGAGAGCGGGTGGCGGCTCGTGTGGCGCCGGTGGATCGCCGGATACAGCGGGGCGAGGTCGGTGTCGAGAGGGGCGGGCTCGGTCAGCCGCACCGTGGCGAGCAGTTGCGGGTCCGCGGGATCGGGCAGCAGTTCGGTGACCGGCTGCCGGCCCGCGTGAACGGCGGCGACCCGCAGATTGAACAGGGCGGCGGCACAGCCCAGGTGCAGGGCGCGGGTGGTGGGGTCCGCGCGCGGGATGGCGCGCTCCAGGTCCGAGCGCACGTGGAAGGTGCTGTCGGCGCGGTGGAAGCGGAACCTCCACGGCTGCGCGTTGAACATGGACGGGGCGGCTGTGGCGTCTTCGACCAGGGCCGTCACGGTCTTCGTGTCGAGCGCGTCCACTGACACCGGGCCTCCCTCCGGGAGCCGACCTCCGGCCGGTCACGGACCGCGATGTCCGTCTCTTCCACTATTCCACCGGGGGCCGGGCGCGCACGCGGGCGGCAGTGAGGCAGGGGCGCAGGGGGCCTTCGGGTTGACAACGGTGGGCTGTTCGGCCCCTGGCCACAGCCGTTTCAGCGCCCTAGTTTCCCGCACACGGATATACAGGAAACGCACAGGGAGGTGGGCGATGAACTTCACGGACCGCGAGGTGTGGGGACTGATCCACGGCATGGTCCTCGGTGCGGTGTTCCTGCTGGCCTTCGCCGGCGGACTGGCCGACCTCTACGGGCTCAGGACGGCCCTGGTCACCGGCACCGGTGTCGTCGAGCGCATGCGGCGGCTGAGGATCGGGGTCACGGCGATGGCGGTGGCCGCCTGGGCGACCGTGATCACCGGTACCTGGGTGGTCTACCCGTGGTACCGGGAGAAGGTGCCGGACAGCCCCAGGTCTCAGCTGCTGGCCGATCCGGACACCGCGGACTGGCACAAGTTCGGCATGGAGTGGAAGGAGCACATCGCCTGGCTCAGTCCGATCCTGGCCACCGCGGTCGCCTTCATCGTCCTCTACTACGGCACCACCCTCATCCGTCACGAGCGGGTACGGCGCACCACGATGCTGCTGTTCGTGCTCGCCTTCGCCTTCGCCGCGGTCGCCGGGGCGTTCGGCGCCCTCATCACCAAAGTCGCACCGGTCGAGTGAACCGGGGAGTGAGCGAGATGCCCGAGCACGAGGAACACGCGCAACACGCCGACCAGCCGTTCCCCCCGGCCCCGGTGAACGAGGAGAAGGGCACGGCGGACGTCGACCGGCCCGAGGGACCGATCTCCGCCGCGATCATCGCCGCCGGCATCGGTGCCGCGGCTCTGGGCCTGTTCACGACCCTGGCCGAGGCCAGCGAGGACGTGGCTGAGTGGCTGCAGTGGAACGACCGGGTCGGCCCGCTGTCCGGCAAGACCTGCATGGCGGTGATCGTCTGGCTGGTCTCGTGGGCGGTGCTGCACCTGGCGCTGCGGAACAAACCCCGGGAGACCGGCCGTGCGCTGACGGTGGCGCTGGTCCTGATCGCACTCGGTGTCCTCGGCACCTTCCCGACGTTCTTCCAGCTCTTCGCGCCCGAGTAGCTCAGTGGCCGTGGCCGGGTTCTTCGTCGTGGTCTTCGGCAACCGGGGATGTCGTGGCCGGCTCCGTCGGTGGCTGGGAGCCGAGCGTGTCCGGGGTCGTGGCTGCGGGGGCCGGCGTGGTGTCGGCGGCGGCCGATGCGGGGTGTACGGCGTGCTCGTGCTCGGTCGCGGATGTCGTGATGCCCGTGTGGGCGTCCGCGTGCGCGAGGGTGTGGACGACGCCGAGGCCGATGAGGAGCAGGGCGAGCAGCAGCAGGCGCGCCAGGAGGCTCCCGGTCGCCGCGGCTCTGCTCGTCGTCACGTGCCTGCCCTCCGCAGCGCGTCCCCTGAGCGGGGTACTCGTCTTCACTTCGGCCGGCTCAGCGTACCGATCGGCGGGCGGGGGCGGTCGGCAGGGCGGCGGTCTCGTGGGGCGGGGCGGCCGGGAAGGCCCTGCGGGGGTGGCGTCCCGTGGCGTCTGTAGCCATGCGGACCGCGCGACTCCGTTCGGCCGCGCCGAGGGAAGGCACCGGCCCGTCCTCCGCACAGGCGTCCGCGCCGCTCACGGGCGGCTGCGCCGCAATCCTGCGTGGCGCCGGGCACGCGGCTGCGCTGCCCCGCCGCCACAGCACTTCGCGGGACGCCGCCGCGGCGGGCGCCCGTCGCCCCAGTGCCCCGGTCCCCTCGGTCGTGGGATTCGGAACGCCAGTGGCCGCAGACCGTGGGCCGTGTCAGCCATGACGGCCTCGTCCGTGCGCCCTCGCGTGGCGGGTGGGGCCCGGACGGCGCTCACCGTGGGCGAGGTGGCTCATCCGGGCCCGGTAGTCGGCCGGGGTGATGCGGCCGTGCAGCAGCAGGACGGTGTTCCACCGCTCGGTGGCGTCCAGCGCGGCACGACGGCCGCGCAGCCGGGCCGACGGCGGGCAGCGGGGCTCCCGCGGGGTGATCAGGCGGACGGTGTCGTAGACGGCACCGGCCAGGATGACCACCCCGAGCAGTGCGGCGATCGCCGCGGACATGGGGCGCTCACTCCCCGGGCTCGACAGGCCGGCCGGTCAGATCCGCCGCGGTGGCCGGTCGTCGTGCTTGGTCAGCGGATCGTCGTCCGGACGGGACCCGTGGGAGGTGTCGTGGCCGCCGTGCATGCCACCGCCACCGTGCATGCCGCGCATCATGAAGAACATCATCAGCGGGCAGGCCAGGACGATCGCCGCAACGGCGAGCGTGCCCACCGGCACGCCCAGGGCCAGGGCGCCGACCACGGCGATCGCCAGCGCGACGGCGTACGTGCCGTAGTTGCGTTGGTTGGTGTTCATCGCGGGCCTCCTCGGGGGCGTGCCCGTCGGTCTGTGGTCAGCTCTTGCTGAGAGGCCGGCCGTCTGCGGCGCGAGCGCGCAGGACGGTCAGGCGGCGGTGGTACTCGTCCTCGTCGATCTCTCCGCGGGCGAAGCGTTCGGCGAGCAACTCCTCGGGGTGGGTGGCCGGCGGGGTGCCGGTCGTCGTCCTGGTGTCGCTGGTCCGGGCCAGGGCGCGGAAGAGCAGGACGCCGGCGGCGATGATCAAGGCCCAGAAGAGGATCATGCTCGCCGACATGGCGAACCAGCCCCATCCGCCGAGATCGTGGTCGTACCAGAACATCACGGTCACCCGCTTCCTCACGGGTCTGCGGGAGACCGGGCCCGGCGCCTGCGTCTTCCCGCTGCCTCACCTTCACCGTCGCCCCGGCGCGGCCCGGCGTCATGGGCCGATGAGGCCAAGACACCGGGCCGTTGGACCCTTACCCCGCGGGGGTATCCGGACGGCCTATCCCTTCAAGGCCACCATCGCCGTCCCCGACCCCACCGGCCCGACCCTCAGCACCGTCCCCGTCAGGTCCGCGAACGACGTGACCCTGACGCGTCCGGCGTTCCCGGGCGTAGCCGCGGTCACCTGGTACGCCGCCGGGTCGGCGTCGCCGATCTCCAGCTCCAGGACGGCCCGCGTATTGGGCGGCAAGGTCACCCGGAGCGAGTGCGTGCCGGCGGTACGGCGTACCGCCACCGAGACCGGCCCTCGCAGCGACGGGACCGTGCCGTCGGCCTCGGTCAGCGAACCGGTGCGGGGGCGGATCCGGAAGGCGGCCGCGCCCGCCTCGGTGACCTGCACGCCCAGCACGTGACGGGCGACGGCGTTGGCCGGGGCGGAGGCCCAGGCGTGGGAGAAGGTCATGTTCGGCTTCAGGGAGGGGTCCCAGGCCTCGGTGACGATGGTGGCCTTCAGGTCGTCCAGCATGTGGAGCCAGGAGTTGGTGGCCTTCGAGGTGAGCAGCGCGAGGGCGGCGTCGGCGCGGCCGAGCCGGAACAGTGCGTCGAGCATGAACTGCGACCCGTAGACGCTCACCTTCATGCCGCCCGCGGCGAGGGTGTCGCCCAGCCTTGCCCGTACGTCGTCGGACAGGGTGTCCGCCACCCCGAGCGCCACCGGGAACGCGGTGGCGTGCTGGGCGCTGTGAGTGGTGCCGGCGCCGTCGAGGAAGCGGCCCGACGAGCTGTCGAGCAGGGTGTTGCGCATGGCGGCGGCGAGGGTGTCCGCACGGTCGCGCAGGACTGCGGCCTCGTCGGTCTTGCCGAGGACGTCCGCACACCTCGCCAGGGCGTCGAAAGCCGCGTACTGGAAGGCGTTGACGACGGTGTTGACGTTGGTGAAGACGTAGCCGTCCCGGCTGGCGGTCGGCCAGTCGACGAGGTCTCCGAGGTCGCGGCTCGTGGAGCCCGGCGACTTGTGGACCAGGCCGTCGGTGCCCAGGTAGGAGGTGAGGTTCTTGGCGGCGAGCAGGTCGTAGTCCTTGGCCAGCTGGCGGTCGTCGCCGGTGGCGAGGTAGTCCTCCCAGGCCGATATCGCGCACATCAGCCGGTACTCGGTGGGCCAGGTGCCCTGGCGTACCAGGTAGTCGTTGGACCAGCGGGCGAGCGCGTAGGAGCGCTGTACGCCGTACTCGGAGAGCTGGTTGATCAGCGCGTCGCCCTCGTAGGGGCCGCGCTCGCGGGTCGGGGTGTCGGTGTAGAGGTCGCCGCGGGTGGCCTCGATGGAGTAGCGGCACAGGTCCCAGACGCGGTCCAGGTCGGGGTCGGAGCTGGTGAAGGAGGAGTCGGAGTTGTTCC
Organism: Streptomyces dysideae; assembly: GCF_001514305.1. GTDB lineage: Bacteria > Actinomycetota > Actinomycetes > Streptomycetales > Streptomycetaceae > Streptomyces > Streptomyces dysideae. The sequence continues at coordinate 121,658 of NZ_KQ949084.1, read as the reverse complement.
AGTCGGCCTTCCAGGCGCGGCCCTTGACGGTCGCCCCGGTCAGGTCCAGGGACGTGCGCAGCTCGGCCCAGCGGAAGCCGCGGTAGCCCCAGTGCTCGAAGCGCTGGGCGCCGTCGCGCAGAGTCCACACCTCGCGGTAGCTGTTGGTGGCGCGCAGCTGGTACTTGACCGTGCCGTCGGTGTTGAGCTCCTCGCCGAGGCGCACCTCCACCGTGTCGCCGGCGGTGCCGGTGATCTCCAGGGACAGGCCGCCGACGATCTCCCGGCCGAGGTCCACCAGCCAGCGGCCGTCGGCCACCTCGGTGACGGAGGCGGGGGTGATGCTGTGCAGACGGACCGGCTCGATCGGGGCGGGGACCAGGCCGTCGATGGCGGAGCGGCCGGCAGGGGTGTGCCAGTCGGCGTCGTCGAAGCCCGGCTCGGTCCAGCCGACGGGCTCGTGGCGCAGGTCCCAGAACTCCTGGGGGACGGTGAAGTAGCTGCTGCCGGCGCTGCCCTTGGCAGGTAGCAGGCCGGCCTGGCGGCGGGCCTTCCAGTCGGCGCCGGAGCCGATGGTGGCGCGGCTGCCGTCGGCGTAGGTGATCTCCAGCTGGGCCAGGAACTTCTGCTGCGAGGTGGTGTGGCAGAGCGCGGCCAGGGCGTTGGCCCGGCCGGCGCGCAGGGTGTCGGTGATGTCGAAGGACTGGTACGCCACTCCGGTCCCGGAGCGTACGGAGGCGTAGCCGACCGGGCTGCCGTTGCTCCACACCTTGGCCACGTACTGGCGGGCGGGGCCGGCGGAGGTGGCGGCGACATGGAGTACGGCGGCGGCGACGTCCTTGCCGGCGGCGCCGCTGTCCAGGGCATACTCGTGGCGCAGCAGGGCCCAGGTGTCGTCGGCGCCGTAGGAGGAGAGCGAGGAGGCGCCCGTCGGGAGGGTGAGCACGCCGTTCGCGACGGTGCCGGCGGCGAACGTGCCCTTGTCCGAAGCGAAGTCGTCCTGCAGCAGTACCGTGCCGTCGGCGGCGGTGAAGCGGACGCTGTCGTACACCTGCGATTCGGTGAGGCCGTTGCGCAGGCCGATGTTGCCCGAGGTGTACCGGGTGTGGGTGGTGGTGTCGACGACGGTGCCGTTCACGGTGGTGGTGAAGGTGGCGCCGGTCATGGTGACCGAGAAGTCCAGCCACTCGCCGGTGGCGACCGGGAAGGGCAGGGTGACCTCGCCGAGGACGCTGTACGTGCCGTTCACGCAGACGTGCTTGCGCAGCACCCCGGCGGTGCTGCCGGCCCGCAGCTGCCACATGTAGTTGTTGGCGGTGTTGGTGGCCCGGAACCACAGGCCGGCGGCCACCGCGGAGATCTTCAGCCGGGTGGCGAAGGTGCCGTCGGTCATGGTGGGTCCGGCCGGGGCCCAGATGGGCTCGGCCCGCCACTCGTCCTCCACCGCGGTGGCCAGCAGCACCGGCTTCGACCAGGCCGACCGCCTGTTCTCGTCCGACCAGCTGCTCACCCGCCACCAGTAGGCGGTACGGGGCTGCAGTGCCGGAAGACCGGGGGCCACGGCGCTGGATGCCGGGGAGGCCACCTTGCCGCTGTCCCAGAGGAGCTGGTCGGCCTCGAACCCGGTCGGGGTGGCGGCCAGCTGCAGCTGGTAGGCGCGCTGGAGGGTGCCCTCGCCGAAGTCGGGGACCTGCCAGCTGAAGCGCGGCCGCTGTCCGGCGGGGGCGTCCAGGGCCTGCGGCAGCAGATCGGTCAGCATGCCGGTGGGTGCGAGGGGCGCGCCCGTGACGTCCGCGGAGGGGGCCGCGGCGGCTGTCTGAGGCCCGGTGAGGACGACGGAGGCGGCCGTGGCGCCCCCCAGCTGCAGGAGTCTTCGGCGCGACACGTGGCTGGACATGGGGGCACCCTCGGGATGGTGAAAGGTTTCATGCGGGTTGCCCGGAGGCTAGGCGCTGTCCAGAAAGGGGGTCAACAGAACCGACGAAACTAATGAGACCGTTATTTGAAACGATTTAAACTCGGCGGCTCCGCGCCTGCGGCAGACTACGGCGAACTGCTGGGAATCACACAGTTCTTCGGCTGTTCCCGGCCGGTGGGCCAGCCCAGGCCCACGAACCTCAGCCTGCCGTCGCCCTCCCCGCCCGGATCCAGCTGGACGACCGAGACCGGCTTGTCGTACGGGTTCCCGCCGCTGGTCAGGCAGATCAGGCCGGCAGCGCTTCGCGGAGATCACCGGCATCGACCGCCGCACGCTCCAGCACATCGAGGCCGACGAGACGAACCCCCGCTACGGCGACCTGCTGCGGCATCGCCGCCCTTCGACGAGCGAGTCTCCGTTCCTCGTGGACTGAGTGACCCCGCCCATCCGCCACGGAGTTCAGACGAGCGGGGCCGGTCACGCAGGCCGCTGTCACGCCACGGTCACGCGCCGGTGGTCTGCCCATGCCTGGGCCGCTGCCTCCATGGCCTTGAGCCACGGCACATCGGGTTTCCGCTCAGCGAACGCGCGATACATGCGGAGGGTGGCCGCGGCAAACGCGTCGATCGCCCTCGGGTCGGCCTTCGTCCTTCTTCCGGTGTGGTCTGTTGCTGCCGTTCACCGACAGCCGGGCGAACTTCCGAACCTCCGCCCCAGGCTCGACCTGTCCAGGGTGGGGACCTGGGCGGGTGTCTTGCGGCCCCCTCCCGCCGCGGCTTGCGGTCCGCGACGGGAGAGGCATCTACGGGGTGCGACCCTGACCCTGCGGTCGCCATGGGGGTGCGTCAGGAGGGTGTCCGCGCCAGCACCAGGGCGAGGACAGGGGCGGTCACGGCCCCCACGTACAGCAGGAGGCCAACGACTGCCGTCACGACACGCGCCCGGTCCGCCTGTGGCAGGAGCAGCCGCATCGGCGATGCAGCAGGATGCCGCCCCCGTGGGGAAGAGGGATGTCCTTGGTCTGGCGGCAGTGGCCGTGCAAGTCCTTGTAGCCGGGCCGCTTCGCCAGCTCGCACTCAGCGGAAAGCGGGTCTTCGAAGTTGAGCGGTACACGGACGCCGGGCGCCGACTGGTAAGCCGCGAGGATGTGACAGTTTCCGCGAGAGTGTCACATCCCCGGCTTACGAGGGCCCTGGGGGCGGACGCCGACCAACAGGGGCGCACCGCTCAAGTTCGAAGACCCCGGAAAGCGGCGGTGCCTCGGCTGCGGGCGCGGTCACGACGCTGCCCCGCCGAGCCGCTCGTGATGGTCGCACAAGGCGTTCAGGGACCAGGCCAGGCGCCGGGCATGGGCAACGCGGGACTCAAACTCGGGGCGCGGCGCGACACTCAGCTTCCGACGTGCCTCGCCGACGCAGGCAAGCGCACAGTACGTCTGCACGTCCCTGGGGCGCGGCCCAGCCGCCTGCTCGACCTCGGGGACGAGCAACTCCAGGTGGCCGCGCAGCGTGGCGGTGAGCGTGTCCAGTTCGGCGAGGGCCGGCGGCAGCACGCCGGGGCCGTCGTCCGGGCCGAGCACGCGGGAGGCGGTGGCGCGCATCGTCTCGATGTCCGGCGGGGCGGTCTCGCTGCTGGTGTCCTCGAAGGCGTCGCCGAGGCGTGGTTTGTAGACGGCCATCGTCACCGGCCCTCCCCGACAGATGCGGCCAGGGCACGGGTCCGTTCGCCTTCCGGCAACACGTAGGCACGCACGAGCGCGCCGGTGATGGGGGCGCCCGCTGCGGCGGCCAGTTCGGGGGACGGCCACAGGTGCGGGGCCCGGCGGTGGCGAGCGCGCCGGAGGACGCGTGTCCACTGCTGCGGCGACGGGTAACGCACCGGGAGCCTCCGGTCAATTTCCGGGCCCGCGCTGGAGGCGAGGCGACCGGATTCAGACGGCCCGAAAAGCACCGCTCTCGCCCACGCAAGTAGCTGTGATACAAGGTTCATTGTCGACTCCTTCACAGTCGGCCGCGCCCCGGGGCCGTCGCGAGCGGTTGCCGGGGTCTTTCGGAACCGTGGCCGGTGGGATCGTTGATTGCCCCCCTACCGTTCCAACACCGGCGCTCGGCGTCACGGGCAGCCGTGACCAACTTTCCTGGACAGCCCAGATCGCCGTGACCAGGAACAATGACCGTTTGTGGACAGCTGGTTGGACTGCGCGCCCGCCCAATTGCGGTCTGCCATAACTCGACTGAGTGACATCACGGCTACGGTGAGTCCACGACGCCGCGCAGGGAGCTTGCCAATGAACGCCCCCATCAAGCCCGGTTCCAAGCAGGAACGGGATGCCCTCCGCCACGACATGACAGCCGCCGGATGCACGCTCGCCGACATCGCCATCGAGATGCGCACCCGCTTCCGGATGCGCCCGCGCGAAGCCTGGAGGAACGCCCACGGCTGGACTCTCCAAGAAACTGCCGACCGCATCACCCAAGTCAGCAACCACCGCCCCGGCGAGTCTGTCGCGGCGGATGCCTCCCTGGTGGGCAAGTGGGAGAAATGGCCGGGGCCGTCCTCACGTCGACCCAGTCTTGCCGTACTGTTCGCGACGGCCGCCGCATTCTCCTGCCAGGTCGAAGACCTCTTGGACCTCGACGACCGGCGCGCGCTCCCCGAGACGGACCTGCGCTCCATCAGCCATCGGTCGCAGGAAACCGAACCAGCAGCGTCTCACGCCGCACCCGTGGCGACGCCGGAGCCCACCGGGTCGGAGCTGGTGCGCCTGGCCGCAGACGAGTCGGCGACGTGGGCGCAATGGGCGGAGGCCTCGAACGTCGGCGACATCGCACTCGAACAGCTCTTGGCCGAGACGCGAGGCCTGACCTCGGACTACCTCACGTCCGATCCTGTCGCGCTCTTCGTGCGGACGCGCGACCTGCGCGACCGCGTGTTCACACTGCTCGAAGGCCACCAGTACCCGCGCCAGTCCTCCAACCTGTACATGGCCGCCGGCTATCTGTGTGGCCTGCTTGCCTGGATGTCCTCGGACCTTGGCCAGCTGCGGGATGCGGACACGCAGGGCCGCACGGCGTGGCTGTGCGCAGAACTGGCGGGCCACAACGACCTGCGGGCCTGGGTGCTTTCAACGCGCTCCAAGGTGGCGTTCTGGGACGGCCGTCTGCGGGAAGCGATCAACTTCGCCCGGCACGGCGCCACATTCCGCACGATGGGAACGGTCGCGGTACTGCTCGCCTGCCAGGAAGCCGACGCCTGGTCCGAGTTGGGAGCGCAGAGCGAGTCCCTGGCCGCCCTTGCCCGCGCCGAGGACGCGCGGGCCTCCCTGAACGGTGACGACGAGGTCGGCGGCATCTTCTCCTGCCAGCCAGCGCGGCAGGAGAACTACGCTGCCGCCGTATGGCTGCGTGTGGGCCGCCCCGCCGACGCCCTGCACTCAGCGGAGAACGCTCTCGCCCTGCTGTCCGTCCAGCCCGTCAGGGCGTACGGCACAGAGGCCCAGATCCACATCAGCCAAGCCGCAGCGCACCTCGCCACCGGGGAGGCAGAGGGCGCACTCGAAGCGCTCGCGCCGGTCCTCACGCTCCCTCCAGACCATCGCCTGGCGCCCGTCACGCAGCGTCTCAAGGAGCTGTCGTCGGGCATTGGCCGGACACACTCCAGTGGCAGCGCGGCGGTCGGGCTGCGGGCGGCGATCGAAGAGTTCTGCGTGGACTCGGCTCCGCGGCACATCGCACTCTCGTCAGGAGACAGCTCTGGCTGATTTGATCTCGGGCTATGACGACTCAACCCGAGACCATGCGGAACCACTGGTGGTGGCGGCCCGGCTGGAGTGTGGGGCGCCGCTTCTACACCTGGCACCTGACGTTCGAGGGTCAGGACGATGTGCACCGGCTAGCTGCGGAATACCGGGCCGCGCTCGCGCCTCTCGGAGACATCCTCACCCCGATCCCCGATCGCTGGCTGCACCTGACCATGCAGGGGATCGGCTTCGTGGGCGAAGCCAAGGAGCAGGACATTCACGCCATCGTGGATGTGGCACGCGCCCGGCTTGCCGCCGTTCCGGCCTTCAGCCTTCAGATCGGGCCGGAGATCCTGGACCCCGAGGCGGTCCTGCTACACGTCCATCCCGACGGACCTGTCCGGGACGTGCGAAACGCCATCCGCGACGCCATCGGGGATGTTCTGGGTGATGTACCGGAGAAAGCGGAGGGCTTCACCCCGCACGTCTCCGTGGCCTACAGCGCCGGCGACGGCCCGGCCGAGCCGATCGCGCAGGCCCTCGCCGGACTCAGCCTGATGAGGCCGACGCAGGCACGGATCTCCGGCGCGGAGCTCATCGTGCTCCACCGCGACAACCAGATGTACGAGTGGAAGTCCTTCGCCACGGTGCCGCTCGGCTGACTGCGCCCCGAGCGCCGCCCCGGTCGCGACAGGGGGCATGCGCGGCCGGGGCGGCAGTGGTGCACCCCGCGCGGCAGCCAGGGGCCCCATCACCCCCGGGAGGCGCTGGCCCCTGAAGGGGGCGCCGGTGAGGCGGTGGGGCGACAACAATGCGCCAGCGTGGCCGGAGTGCGCACTACCGCGCAGGTCAGCGCGGGCCGTCCACCCCGTGAGCGGGGCGCGGGTGGGTCTCGTACATGCGGGCGGCGACGGTCAGCCCGGAGGCCGCGGTGAGGGCGGCGACGGCCCAGACGGCGGTGGTGAGGCCGTAGGCGTCGGCGAGGATCCCGGCGAGCAGGGCACCGACCGCGAAGCCGCCGTCACGCCACAGGCGGTAGACGCCGACGGCGCGGGCCCGCCAGGCGGGGTGGGCGACGTCCCCGACGACGGCGAGCAGGGTGGGGTAGACGAGCGCTGTACCGATACCGAGCAGGATCTGGGCGACGGCCCACAGGGGGAAGGTGCCGACGGCCGCGACCAGTCCGATCGCGGCGGCCTGAAGCAGCATGCCCGCGGTGATGAGGTGCTTGCGGCCGACGTGATCGGACCACCAGCCGGTGAGCATCTGCCCCGCGCCCCACACGGCGGGGTAGAGGGCGGCGAGGACGCCGATCTGCCCGACGCTCAGACCGTGCGCGGCGAACAGCAGCGGGAAGATACCCCAGGCGAGGGCGTCGTTGAGGTTGTTGACCAGGCCGGCCTGGCTGGCGGCGGACAGGGCCCTGTCGGTGAAGCTGGTGCGGCGCGCGATCTGTGCGGTGGTCACGTCCTTCGCGGGCGGTACGGGGTGGAGGGCGGCCTCGGCCCGGGCGTGGTCGCGGGTCTCGTGGACGGCGAGGGTGGACAGCCCCAGGGCCAGGACGAGATAGACGGCGCCGAGCAGGAACGGCTCGGGGCGCAGCCCGGCGTGCTGGGCGATGGCGCCGGTGGCCATCGCGGTGGCGGCGACGGCGACGTACCCGGCGGCTTCGTTGAACCCCATGGCAAGCCCGCGGCGCTCCGGGCCGACCAGGTCGATCTTCATGATGACGGTGGTGGACCAGGCCAGCCCCTGGTTGACGCCGAGCAGAACATTGGCGGCGATGATCCAGCCCCAGGTGGGCCCCCAGGCGAGCATCGCGGGAACGGGAAGGGCGACCAGCCAACCGCCGACCAGCACCGGCTTGCGGCCGTACCGGTCGGAGAGGGTACCGGCGAAGAAGTTGGTGACCGCCTTGGTGGCGCCGAAGGCCAGGATGTAGGTGAGGGCTGCGGTGTAGGCGGACAGGTGGAAGACGTCGTCGGCGAGCAGCGGGAGCACGGTGCGCTCCTGGCCGAGCATGCCGCCGACGAGGGCGTTGACGAGGACGAGCAGCGCGAACTGGGCGAGGTTGGCGCGGAGTCCGAGCCGTGGGCCGCCGGGGGTGGTGGCCGTGCCGGTCATGGACCCTCCTGGGGCGGGCGGGCGGCTCGGTCGGCTGGGGCGCCCGGCACGGCGCTCGTACCGGTCACGCCCCCTCCCGAAGCGGCCGGCCAGTCGCCTCAGCCCAGTCATCCGGCCCCCCGGAGAGGACCGCCACACCGCGATGCCCGGCCCGCTGCAGCAGGCTCGCGGCAGTCATCGCCCGCTCACCGTGAGCGCAGTGCACCAGCGCCCCGGACGGCACCTCGCCCGTACGGGCGGACAGGTCGCCGAGTTCGATGCCGAGGGCGTCGGGGATGTGCCCGGCGACGCGCTCGGAGTGTTGGCGGACGTCGAGGACCGGGCGGTTGCCGATGTCGTCGGCGGTCAGTAGTTCGACCGTGTCCAGGGCGCCGCCGTCGGACGTCCAGGCCTGCATGTCCAGGTGGCCGGCCAGCCGCTCGTACCCGATCTTCAGGGCCTGCCAGGTCAGTTCGGCGAGGTTCTGGCCGGGTGCGGTGACGAAGACCAGTGGGGTGTCGTCGGGCAGCAGCCAGCCCAGCCAGGTGGCGAACTGGGCGCGGAGCGGGTTGGAGACCGCGCCGGGGACGTGCCCGGCGGCGAAGTCCCGCATCGGCCGTACGTCGACGAGCTGCGCGCCCTCGCCGAGCAGGGTGCGTACCGCGGCCGCGGAGAGGGCGGGGAGCGAGGGCGCCGCGGCGAGGACCTCGGGGCCGCGCCGGTTGATCTCGGCCAGGCGGTCGAAGTACGTGGGATGGGAGCCGAGGCTGCCGAGGAGTTGCCGTACGAAGGTGTCCTCGTCCGGCGCGGCAAGCAGGGCGTTGGCTCGCTTCTGGGCACCGATGGTCGTGGTGCGTTCGGCGCCCGGCGGGGCGGAGCAGAAGGAGCCGGCGCCGTGTGTGGGCCATACCGCGGTCGCGTCCGGGAGGTGGGACAGCCGCCGTAGCGAGCGGTACTGGGCGCGGGCCAGCTCCTCCGTGCGGTCGGCGCCGAGCAGGTCGGTGCGGGCGGCGGAGCCGACGATCAGCGAGCCGCCGGTGAACACGCCCAACTCCCTCGTGCCGTCCAGGAGTACGAAGGAGAGGTGCTCGTCGGTGTGGCCGGGCGTGGCCAGCGCGCGCAGAGTGAGCCCGCCGAGGTCCACCTCGTCGCCGTCGGCCAGCGCGGTGTGCGGGAAGGCGCGGCGGCCGGCGGCGGAGGCCAGCACCGTCGACCCGTCGTCGGCGGCGAGCTGGAGCGCGCCGGTCAGGAAGTCGGCGTGCAGGTGGGTGTCGGCGGCGTACGCGACGGTCAGCCCGCGCCGCCCGGCCTCGGCACGCAGCGGGCGCAGGTCGCGGCCGGCGTCCACTGCCAGGGCGCGGCCGTCTCCGAGGTCGACGAGGTAGGCGCTGTTGCCGAGTCCGGTGTCGACCAGCGGTACGAGGTGGTCGTCGGCGAATCCCATCGGGGCCTCCAAGTGCCACGGTACGGGCCGGCTGGTCTCTGTGCCCGGCCACCACTACACTATTCCATGGAATTATGGAGGATGCCATGGGAGACGCCGTCCGCAAGGCCGCGCTGTACGACGCCTTCGCCCGCACGGGCAAGGCGCTGAGCAGTGGGAAACGCCTGGAGCTGCTCGATCTGCTGGCCCAGGGCGAGCGCCCCGTCGAGGCCCTCGCCCGGGCCGCCGGGCTGAACCTGACCACCGCGTCGGCACATCTGCAGACCCTCAAACAGGCCGGCCTGGTCGCCACCCGGCGCGAGGGCGTGCGCATCCACTACCGGCTGGCCGGGGACGACGTCGCCGCCCTCTACGCGCTGCTGCGCCGGGTCGCCCAGGTCCACCAGGACGCCGTCGAGCCCGCCCGGCGCGCCTACCTCGGCCTCGGCACGGACGACGTGGCGGAGGCCGACCGGGAGGAACTGCTCGCCCGCGCGGCGGCCGGCGAGATCGTCGTCCTCGATGTGCGTCCGGCGGAGGAGTACGAGGCGGGACACATCCCCGGCGCGCTGTCCATCCCGGTCACCGAACTCGCCGACCGCATCGCGGAGTTGCCGGAGGAGACGGAGGTGGTGGCGTACTGCCGGGGCGCCTACTGCGTCCTGGCCCACGACGCCGTACGCCTCCTGCGCGAGCGGGGCCGCAGGGCGGTCCGGCTGGTGGAGGGGATGCTGGAGTGGCGGCTGGCGGAACTGCCCGTGGAGACGGAGGCAGGGACGGAGCCGGAGCCGGCCGCGTGAGTTCGGTCGCGGACGCGCTCAGTCGGCGTCTTCGGCGGTCCAGGTGATGCCCGGTGGTACGACCCGCGCGCACAGGGGCATGCCGCATGCGTCGGTCAGGCCGAGGCGGCCGACCAGCAGGCCGGTGCGTGCGGCGGCGTCGAGTGTCTCGGCGGGCACGGCGTCGAGCATGAGCTTGGCCCGGCGGAACATGGTGAAGGTGCCGGCGTCGTCGACCGTTCCCCACGACAGGTGGACGAACCGGCCGCCCGGACGGCCCTGTACGTACGGGCCCCGCACATCGGTGCCGTGCGGGGCGGCGACCGTGGTGCACTCCAGGGTCCAGGTGGCGGACACGGCGTCGCCGGGCCGCGGGTCGAGGAGCTCGGCCGGGCGGTCGCGGCGCTGCACGGCGACATGGATGTCGGACCACTCGCCGGTGACGAGACCGGGCAGCTCGACGGCGTCAATGCGGATGCGGATGCCCATGCCGGCCATCATCCCCTGAGCGACGTCAGCGATGCGGCGGCGAGACGAATCCGCCGGCGGAGGAACGTCGCAGACGGCCGTGGCGGCGGTGTCGGGCGTGCAGTCGGCGGTCCAGATGACCTTCGCGAACGCGGCCGGCTCGCCGGCGTCCACGCCGGTGAGTACCGGCATGACGTATACAAGCGTGTCATGCCCTGGCCGACCAGCACGTCTCTCGATCGGTTGTACGGCCCGGTCGTCAATTCCGGTGCTGTTCACCGGCGTTCAGGTCTCTCCCGCCCCCTCGTCACCGGCGCCGGAACCCGGCCCGCGCCGTAGTCGAGGCGTCGCGCCGTCTCCACCAGCGGCGCCAGCGGGTCCCGCCGGAACGCGCTGCGCCATGCCCGCCGCATACGGGTCCAGTTCGCGGTCGGGCTCATGGTGTCGCCGAGCCTTCCGCGGTCACGGGAACACCTGCTCCAGGCGCGAACATAACGGTCGCAATCGCCATGGTTCGCCACCCCTTCCGCACCATAGAAATATCTACAAGCATGAGCATGCCGCCCCCGCACTGTTGCGAACGTATCCCGGAGGATGCCCATGCGAACAGTTACGCGACAAGCCATGGAGTGGCTCGCCGCCGCCTCGACCGACCCACGGGCCTGCAAGCGGGAGTGGCACGGGGAGACCGGGACGGCGCTGCTGTCCTGCGGACGGTTCTGGGACGTGCTGAGCGTGCCCGAGGAACTGGGCGTGCTGGCCCTCGACTCCCTGCTGAGCATCCCGCAGGCACCCGGTCCCGTGCTCGCCGACGCCGTCGCGCACCGGGTGGCGTTCTTCCTGCCGCCGGATCCCGACGGGCGCTGGATCGGCGCGGACATCCGCTATCTGACCACGGGCTCGTGGATCACCGTGCCGGCACCGCACCGGGCCGCGGGGCGGCTGCGCTGGCTGGTGCCGCCGGACGGCTCCGGCACGCTGTTCGTGCCCGCCGCCGTGGAACTGGCCCTGCAGCAGGCCACGGGCACCCTCGCCGCGCAGGCCGGGGCGCGGCAACGCTGTCCCATGTGCGGGGCGCTCACCGGGAGAGCCCGCGTCCAGGGCGTCGGCCGGCCCTGCTGACACCGGCTCGCCCCCTCACCGGCCCCCAGAAACGCCGGCGACCAGGGCGGTCCGCTGTCCGTCCCGTGTGACAGGGACCGTCCGTCCGCCGGTACGCCACTCCAGGACCAGGGCGGCGTAGATGGGCGGGTCCTGCTGCGGTGCCGGGCGCCGCTCGCCGCGCGGCAGGAGCAGGCGTCCTGTGATGACTGTGCAATTCATGTCGCAGCTAACGCTCCCGCGCACCCCGGTGGCACGTCCGCACCACGGCATGACCCGTATCGGGGGAAACCGTGTCCTCCGATCGTGGCCATGTGCTTTTCGGACAAGACGGTTCCGGCAGGCGGGAGTTCCAAACCGCCGCCGGGAATCCCCTCAGGAGCCTTACACGGCCTGCACACAGTCTTCCGCAGGCCTCGTTACCGTTGCTGCCCGCTCGATCTTCAGTGCGACCCCGTGCGACCAGGAAGACCGCAGATGGACTACTGCTCCTCATGCCGGCGCCACCTCAACGGCGCTCTGGTGTGTCCCGGCTGCGGCTCCTACGCCCCGGACATCGCGCCGGTCACGGCCGTCAGCCGTACCGTCCCGGCGTCGGACACCTGGGACGACGGCCGGTTCCTCGACATGACGGACGAGGAACCGCAGCTCGAGACCGCCGCCGAAGCCGCCGACCTCGTGGACGCGCCTCCCGCGCCGCAGGGACGGGCGGCACGGCGTCGGCAGCGCGCCCGCTGGAAGAAGAGCCAGCGGCGGGCCGTGGTCGCGACCGCCTTCGCACTCGTCGGCGGCGCACTGACCGTGGCCTCGATGGACCGCCAGGGCGGCGACCGCACCCAGGCGGCCACCGCACCCGAGGTCGCCGGAGGCACGGGCGCCGAGGTCGACGAAGAGGTTCAGGACGCCCTCCCCGCGCCCACCCTCCCCGACACCGATACCCGCCGCTCCGGCTCCACGCCCGCCACCCAGCCCACCGCGCCCGAGCGCGCCGGCCGGCAGGACACGGCCCCGCTCACCACGACACCGCGGAACACCCAGCCGAACGCAGCCACCGTCTCTCGTACGACGCCGATATCGGCCACCCAGCCACAGGCCGCCGCCACTCCCGCCACCGGCGGAACACTCCCCGACGCCGCCGAAACGACGCCGACACCGACGCCCACACCCCCCGCCGCGGACGACTCGGGCAGCACGGACGGCGGCACCGAGTCGGGCACGACACCGGAGAGCCCCGACCCGGCCGCGACCTCACCGTCGCAGCTCTGCGTGCTCGTACTCTGCATCGGCTGAGCCGGGCGCGGGTCGTCACGGAGTCAGCCGCACACGACCGCGGACCTCCCCCGCCCCGCCGCGGCCGGGGTCACCACGACACAGCTCGGCGCCCACCGAGCGAACACCGGGCTGTGCTCCTGGAGCCGACCGACGACCGCGCGGCGGCCCAGCGCGCCGCGCGGCCCGGAATCGGCCGCTTCAACAGGGAGTCGCCGGCCCCCTCAGGCGTCGCGCGGCTCCCGCACCACCGCCACGTCCCCCGCCCCCACGACAACCGACCCGGCCACCGGTTTCCCGGTCAGCAGCTCCACCGCCGGCTCCGAGGTGGCGACCCGGGCGTCCTCGTCCGTGTGGTTGATCAGGAAGAGATAGTCGGCGTCCGCGCCCCGCCGCAGCACCGTCTCGACTCCCGGCGGAGTGGCGCGGACCGGTGTCACGCCGGCCTCCGTGTGGATGCGGGCCAGCAGGCCGGCCAGGGTCGTGGGGTCCGGCTGGGTGGCCAGGTACCAGGTGGTGCCCCGGCCGTACGTGTGGTGGGTCACCGCCGGGGTGCCCGCCAGCGGGCCCGTCGTGTACGACGCCACCGCCCGCGCGCCCTCCAGCCGCAGCCGCTCCGACCACAGGGTCGCCGTACCGCCGCCGGTCAGGTCCAGGGACTCACCCGGCAGCAGCGGGAAGAGTTCGTCGCTCCGCACTCCGAGCGCCTCCCGGAACGCGCCCGGGTAACCGCCCAGCCGGACATGGCAGTTGGGGTCCACGGCGCCGCTGTGGAAGCCCACCACCAGCGTGCCGCCGGTGTCCGCGAAGCCCGTCAGGTTCGCCGCGCCCGCGTCGTCCACCAGGTAGAGGCTGGGGGCGAGGACGACGCGGTACCGGGACAGGTCCGCGTCGGGGCGTACGAAGTCCACCGCGACGCCCGAGCGCCACAGCGGCTCGTACCACGCGCGGACCAGGTCGTGGAAGCGGAGCAACTCGCTGGGCTGGGAGGGGAGTTCCATCGCCCAGCGGGCGTTCCAGTCCCAGGCGATCGCCACCGAGGCCGTACCGACGCTGCCGCGCACCTCACCCAACGCCCGCAGATCCGCGCCCAGTTGGACGACGTCCCGCCAGATCTGGCTGTCCGTGCCCGCGTGCGGGAGCATCGCCGAGTGCCACTGCTCGGCGCCCGCCTTCGCAGCCCGCCACTGGAAGTACGCGATGCCGTCCGCGCCCCGCGCCACATGGGCGAGGGCGTTGCGGCGCAGCTCGCCGGGGCGCTTCGCGCGGTTCACGGGCTGCCAGTTCACCGCGCCCGTGGAGTGCTCCATCAGGAGCCAGGGGCCGCCCGCGAGGGAGCGGACCAGGTCGCCGCTCAACGCCAGGTCGAGCTCCGACTCGGGGTCCGTCGACTGGAGGTAGTGGTCGTTCGAGACGATGTCCAGCTGCGGGGCCCACCGCCAGTAGTCCAGCGCGTCGAAGTTGTGCATCACCATGAAGTTGGTGGTGGCGGGGATGGCGGGGGCCGCCTTGCGCAGGACGTCCCGCTCCGCCTCGTACAGCGACAGCAATGCGTCGCTGCAGAAGCGGCGCCAGTCCAGCTGGTGGGTCGGGTTCGGGACCGCGCCGGTCGGCCGGGGCGGCAGGATCTCGTCCCAGTCGTAGTACCACTGGCTCCAGAAGCGCGTGCCCCAGGCGTCGTTGAGGGCGGTCAGGTCGTCCGCGTACTTCGTGCGCAGCCAGCGCCGGAACGCGGCCGCGCTCTCGTCGCAGTAGCACTCCGCGTTGTGGCAGCCGTACTCGTTGTGGACGTGCCACATCACCAGCGCCGGATGGTCCGCGTACCGGCGGGCGAGCTCCCCCGCCATACGCAGGGCCGCCTCCCGGTAGGCGGGGCTGCTCGGGCAGAACGTCTGGCGGCTGCCGTACGACAGAGCCCGGCCGTCCTTGTCGACCGGCAGCGCCTCCGGGTGGGCGCGGAAGAACCAGGCCGGCGGGGCCGCCGTCGGAGTCGCCAGGTCGGCCGCGATGCCGTGGGCGTGGAGCAGGTCCAGGACCCGGTCCAGGAGGGTGAAGTCGTACTCGCCCTCCCTCGGCTCCAGCAGCGCCCACGAGAAGATGCCGACGCTGACCATCGTCACCCCCGCCTCGCGCATCAGGCGCATGTCCTCGGCCCAGACGTCCTCGGGCCACTGCTCGGGGTTGTAGTCGCCGCCGTAGGCGATGCCGGGCACCTTCAGTTCGCGCTTCATCGGGCACCTTCCGAGAGAAGACGGCGCGTGGTCTCCACGCCCCACTGGTCCAGCGACAGCAGCCGGTCGCTGGACGCCATCAGGCCGCCCGTCGCCTCCACGTGCGCCGCCCAGCGTTCCCGTGTCTCCACCGCGGGCCGGGCCATCAGGCAGTCGGGGTCGTTGATCCACAGGCGGCCGTGCTGCCACTGGCGTCCGGCGCCCGTGAACTCGGCGGGATCCTGGCCGGGCTGGCTGTAGTCGTCGGCCTCGGGGCGGCGGTGCGGGGCCGTGTCGGGGCTGACCCGCATCGCGTCGAACAGGCCGATGGAGGGGAGGACCGGCGCCCCACAGCCCAGCAGGTAGGCGTCGGCGCCGATCGCCTCGCGGATCAGGGCGATGCCGGAACGGTACGCCTGGAGAGCGTCGGCGTCCGTGTGCCGTACGCCCTCCAGCGCGCCCGCGTACAGGAAGTCGACCTTGAAGTAGTCGTAGCCCTCGGCGCGCAGGGTGCGGTAGACCTCCGTCAGATACGCCGCCGCCTCGGGGTGCGTGGTGTCCAGGACGCGCAGGTCGTGCCCCCAGTTGCGGCCGGCGTGCGTGAAGCCGCCCGCCGGGTCGCGGACCAGCCAGTCGGGGTGCTCGGTGGCCAGGTCGCTCGCCGGGTCCACCAGGAACGGTGCCGTCCAGATGCCGGCGCGGCGGCCGCGGGCCCGGATGGCGTCGGCGATGCCCTGCCGGGAGCGGAAGCGGCCGGAGAGGGTGAGCCAGTCGCCCAGCGCCTTCTGGTAGCCGTCGTCGATCTGGACGACGTCGATGGGCAGGTCGAGGGTGTCCATCGCGCGGAGGTTCTCGTGGATGTCGTCCTCGGTGACGGCGGTGAAGTACTCGTACCAGGAGCACCAGACGGTGGGAGCCGGGCGAGGGGCCTCAAGACCCAGGCTGTCCGCCCAACTCGCCAGCACCGACTGGATGTCCGGGCCCGTCCACTCCTTCACCGGGCCGTCGGCGCTGACCTCCGCGACGGCTCCGTCCCCTACGGCCAGCCGGATGGACGGGGCCTCGGTCAGCGGATCCGCGGCGGCCCACAGCCGCACCGGCGACCCGTCCCCCGGGTCGAGCGCCAGCAGGCCCTCGCCCTGGAAGGTGCCCTCGGGGACGGTGACGCCGGGGCGGTAGCAGACCGTCGCCCAGTTGCCGTTCGTCGGACGGTACGGCGTGGCGTCCAGGGCGTAGGCGCCGCTGGGGCTCCAGGACTGCCAGCCCTCCTCGTGGACACGGGCGGCTGCCACGTCCACGGGCACGGAGGCGACGGGGGTGAAGGGGTGGTGCACGGGTGTCTCTTTCAAGAAGGGGCCGTCAGCCCTTGTTGGCGCCGAGGGTGAGGCCGCCGACGAACTGGCGCTGGAGCAGGAAGTACACGATCAGGACCGGGACCGTGGTGATCAGCGCGCCGGCGGCGATCAGGTTGGGGTCGGTGAAGTACTGCCCGGAGAGGTTGTTCAGCGCCGAGGTGATCGGCATGTTCTCGCCGGTGGAGATCAGGACGAGGGCCCAGAAGAAGTCGTTGTAGATCCAGATGGACAGCAGGGTCGCGAGGGCGGCCATCGCCGGCTTGCACAGGGGCAGGGTGATCTGCCAGTACAGCCGCCACACCGAGGCGCCGTCGACGAGGGCGGCCTCGGTCAGCTCGTGGGGGAGCATCTTCATGTAGTTGCTGAGCACGAAGGCGCAGAAGCCGGACTGGAACGCCACGTGGATGAGGACGAGGCCGAGGGCGGAGTCGTACAGCTTGCCGGACATGGTGATGCCGGGCAGGTCGACGAGGAGGTACAGGCGGTACAGCGGGGTGATGATGACCTGCTGCGGCAGCAGGTTGCCCGCGGTGAAGACCAGCAGCAGGAAGAGGTTGACGCGGAAGTCGAAGCGGCTGACGTAGAAGGCGACCATCGACGACAGGAACAGCGTCAGCAGCACGGCCGGAACCGCGATCAACAGCGTGTTCACGAAGTAGTGGGACATGTCCGACTGCGTGAACGCGTTGATGAAGTTGTCGAGGTTCAGCGTGTCCGGGAGGGACACATAGCCCTTCTCGCTGGTCTCCCCGTACGGCCGCAGGGCCGCGTAGATCGCCCAGAGCAGGGGCGCGAGCCAGGCCAGCGCCGCACCGGCGAGGAAGACGTGCAGCAGGATCCGGGCGGGGCGGACGGGCGGACGGACTTTGGTCATGACGCTGGTGCTCATGCGCGCCGCTCCTTCCGGAAGGTGGCCACCAGGTAAGGGATGATCACGACGAGGGAGATCACCAGCAGGACGACGGCGATCGCCGATCCGTACCCGATGCGGCTGGACTCGCCGATGATGTTGTTGGTGACCAGGATCGACAGGAGCTCGGTGCCCTCGGCGCCCTTGTTGAAGACGAAGACCAGGTCGAAGGCGCGCAGGGCCTCGATGATGGTGACGACCAGGACGATGGTGTTGGTGGGCCGCAGGGTGGGGAAGATGACGTTCTTGAACGTCTGCCACTCGCCCGCGCCGTCCAGGGCGGACGCCTCGCGCAGCGCGGGGTCGACGCCCTTCAGGCCGGCCAGGTAGAGGATCATCATGTAGCCGGCGTGGCGCCAGGACGCGGCGATGAGGATGGCCCAGAGGTTGAGGTCCGGGTCGCCGATCCAGTCGATGTACTTGCCGGGCTCGTTGGCCCCGATGAGGCTGTTGATCAGGCCGGTGTCGGGGTTGTAGACGAGCTGCCAGACGAAGCCGATGACCGCCATCGACAGCACGACGGGCAGGAAGAACGCGGTCTGGTAGACCCGGCTGAAGCGGATCTTCTTGTCCAGCTGCACGGCCAGGAACAGGCCGAGCGGCGTCGGGATCAGGATCAGGACGACGAACCAGATCACGTTGTGCTGGACGGCCGGCCAGAACTGCGGGTTGTCGTTGAAGAGCTGCTTGAAGTTCTCCAGGCCGACCCACTTGATGGCGTCGAAGCCGATGCCGTCCCAGGTGGTGAAGGCGAGCGCGATGGAGGCGAGCGCCGTGACCCAGACGAGGGCCACGTGCAGGATCGTCGGCAGCCCGGCCATGAGGCCGAGCGTGAGCCGGTCGCGGCGGGTCAGCAGGCGCTTGTGGCCGGTCTGGACCCGCTTGTCCGATGCAGCGCCCGAAGGCGGCACGGCGGCCGCCTCCGGGGACTTCGTCGAGGTGTCGGTTGTCATCTGGATCAGCTGGACGCGAAGATCGTCTTCTTCTGGCGCTCGATCGACGAGAGCAGACTGTCGATCCCCTTGGGGTCGCGGATGAACTTCTGCAGCGCGGGCTGCATCACCGTGGAGGTGAAGTCCGGCCGGCTGTCGCGGTCCATGAACTGGGTCAGGCTCTTCGCGCCCGAGATCATCTCGTACGCCTTCTTCTGCAGCGGGCTGTACGCGGAGGTGTCGGCCTTGGTGGAGGCGGCGACGACGTTCGGGTCGGACTTGAGGTAGATCTCCTCGGCGGCCGGGGAGCCCAGGTACTCCAGGAGCTGCACGGCACCCGCCTTGTTCTTCGGGGCCTTGGAGAGCATGAAGCCGTCGGTGGGCGCCTCGACGGTGTCCTGGCCGTACGCCGGGTCGATCTCCGGGAAGGCGAAGAAGTCGAGGTCCTCGCGGTCGGCCTCGTTGGTGAACTGCTGGCCCACGAAGGTGCCCAGCAGGTACATGCCGGCCTTCTTCGACGCCAGGGTCTGCGCGGCGTCCTGCCAGGTGCGGCCGGTGGCGCCCTCCTGGTGGTACGGGAGGATCTCCGCCCACAGGTCGAAGGCCTTGCGCACCTTGGCGTCGGTCCAGGAGGCCTTGCCGGCCATCAGCTCGACGTGGAAGTCGTAGCCGTTGGCGCGGAAGTTGATCTGGTCGAAGGTGCCGAGCGCGGGCCAGGCGTCCTTGTCGCCGAAGGCGATCGGGACCAGCTTGTCCTTCTGCATCTGCTTGCACAGGGCGACGAAGTCGTCCCACGTGGTGGGAACTTCGTAGCCCTTCTCCTGGAAGACACTCTTGCGGTAGAAGAGCGCCCACGGGTACGTGTACAGCGGCACGAAGTAGTACTTGCCGTCCTCGCCCTTGCTGAGCCCCTTCATCGCGTCGGGGAAGTTGCCCTCGATGGTCTTCCACACGTCGTCGATCGGGGTGGCCAGGCCCTTGGCCGCGAAGAACTGCATGCGGTAACCGGCGAACCAGTTGAAGACGTCGTCCGGCGTGCCCTGCAGGTAGGAGTTGATCTGCTCCTGGAAGGTGTTGTGGTCCTTGGTGTTCACGTCGACCGTGAGCCCGGACTCCTTCTTGAACGCCGCGTAGATGTCGGCGAACGCCTTCTTCGGCACCGCGTCCGACGCGTTGGAGCCGACCGTGACGGTCTTCGGGTCGCTCGCCGTGCCACCGCCGCCGCAGGCGCTCAGCAGCGGGATGCCCGCGCCGAGCACAGCTGCGCCGCCGACGCCGCGCAGCAGGGTGCGACGGCTCGGCGAGGGGAGGGAGAGACCGGAGGGAGAGGTGTGGTGCATCTGCGGCTCCTGAGGGCAAGGGTTCGGCCGTGGGTAGCGGCACGAGTCGAAGTCCGTCGTAATCGATCAGAAATCAACTTGACCGAACACGTTGGCGCCATAACAGCCGTATGTCAGGTCATGCGTCAAGGGGTCCATGGGGCCGTTTTGGAAACGTGACCGACATTTCGAACTGTCCTGCCGGGCCGCTGCGAAACTTTCGCCGCCCTACCGGACGAGGACCTTCCTGGTCACGCTCACCTGGTCCACCTCCGAGACCCGCACCGTCACCTTCATCTCCCAGGTCCCGGCGATCGGCAGCTGGACGAAGCTGTTGCCCCAGTAGCCGCCCCGGTCGGTGAGCTCGGCGTCCAGCGGGCCGATCCGCTGCGCGGGAAGGGTGAAGGAGAGGCGGAGCTCGGGGACGCTGGAGATGCCGCCGTCGGGGCCGTAGACGAGCGCCTCGACCGAGTTGTCGCCCACCCGTCCCGGGTCGAGGGTGATCTGCACCTTGCCGGTGCCGCCGGGGGTGCCGACGTCGAAGGGGATCGTGGTGACCGAGGTGCCCACCGCCGGGGGCGCCGCCTGTGCCGCCTCGGCTTCCGCGCGGCCGGGGAGGGTGCCGGTGAGGATCGTCGTGATCACCAGCACGGCGGCACCGACGGCGACCTCGGCGAGGACGGAGCGGCGGAGGGCGGTGCGGGGGTGGGTGTCCGGTGCGGAAGGCTGCTCCGGCCGACTCTGCGCGGGTGGCGGGCCGCCGACCGTTTCCGGGACGCGTTCCGTCACGGCCGCCGTCTGCGCCGGGGCGAGCCGCGCCGTCCAGCGCCGCGACAGGCCCGCCGCGGCCAGCAGCAGCGCCACCGCGACCAGCTTGACGGTCAGGAGCCTGCCGTACGCCGTCCCGGTGAGCGCCTCCCAGGAACCGAGCCCCCGCCAGGACTGGTAGACGCCGGTGACCACCAGGACGGTCACGGAAGCGAACGCGAGGCGGGAGAAGCGGGTGACGGCGGCCGGGGTGAGACGGTCGCGGTGGAGTGCGGTGAGCAGGGCGACGAGGCCGCCGAGCCAGACCGCCGTGGCGAGCAGATGCAGCACGGACGAGGTCATCGCCAGCGGCACCTGGATACCGGCGGAGGCGTGTTCGCCGGCGGCCCAGGTGAGGGCGAGGCCGAGGGCGAGGGGGGCGCCGAGGAGCGTGCGGCGCCTGGGCGACCGTACGAGGACGAAACAGACGGCCACGGCCAGGAGCAGGGCGAGCCGCGCCAGCAGGACCACGCCAGGACGGCTGCTCAGGGTACGGGTGAGGGCTTGGGCATCGAAGGCCGTCGCCGGGCCCGTGCCCGCCTCGTACGGGGCGCGGAGCACCAGCAGGGCGAGCGTGGCCGCGAGGAGGGCCCACCAGCCGCCCCGGAGCAGCTTGCGCAGCGCCGCCCCCGGCTCCTCCCGCCGGCAGACCGCCACGAACACCGCCGTGCCGATGAGCAGGACCGCGCCGAGGTACGCCAGATAGCGGGCGATGTTGTAGAGGCCGGCCGTCGCCGGGTCCTCGACGGGGCCGGTGGGTGCCGTGGCCGTCGTCGCGGAGGGTTTGCCGACGGAGAAGGTGAACGCGCCGGAGACGGGGTGACTGTCCTCGGACACCACCCGCCAGGCCACGGTGTAGGTGCCCTCGCCGAGCTTGGCGGGGAGCGTCACGCGGGCGGTGTCTGAACCGTCCGGCGCGTGTTCGGGCTCGCCGGTGCGGAGACGCCGGTTGTCCGGGTCGAGGACGCGGAAGGAGTCGTCGAGGAGGCCGACGGACTCCGTGAAGGTCAGGGTGAGGTGGGTGGGGGCGGACTTGAGGACGGTTCCGTCCTCGGGGTCGGTGGTGCGGAGGGCGGCGTGAGCGGACGCGGGGGTCGTGCCGGTGAGGAGGAACAGGACCAGCAGGGGCGCCAGCAGCACCAGCCGTTGAATCCGCCGCCGGCCTTGTCGTTCGCCATTGCACCCCACGTTGTGTTCTCCGTCCGGGACGTTGCGTCGTGGATAGGTACGGATGCGGGGGCGGCGGCGCTCACTGGGGCGCCGGTGCGGGTGCGGGCCGACACCTTGGCCAACAGCGAGAGACAGCCGAAGGCGTGCCCCTCAAGGCCTGGGTCGTCGGCGATCCGGGCGGCGGCCAACGCCTCGTCGTAGAGGCTGCGCGCGGCGGCCGGGCGGCGACAGTCGTACGACAGCCACCCGGCCGCGATTGACAGATGGCCGGTCGCCGAGCACAGCCGCCTGCCGGCAAAGGGGGCAGAGCCCCCTGGCTGGCTCACCAAGTCGGCCGTGCCGACACCCCGCCGTCCACCACAAGATCCTGCCCGGTGATCCAGGACGCCCGCCCCGACGCGAGGAACACACACGCGTCCCCGACGTCCTCCGGCCGCCCCAACCTCCCGAGCGGCGCCGCCCGTTCCCACCTCGCCACCCCTTCCGGCCACGCCTCCTCCAGCCCGGCCCGGTCGATCAGGCCGGGCGAGACCGTGTTGACGCGGATGCCGTACGGGCCGTACTCCAGGGCAGCGGACCGCGCATGCATCACGACCGCCGCCTTGGACGCGGAGTAGTGCGCGTGCAACGGCGCCGGCCACCTCGCCTCGATGGACGCGATGTGGGTCACCGAACCGCCGTCCGCCTGCTCCCGCATGACCTCAGCGGCAGCCTGCGTACACGCGAAGACGCTCGACAGGTTGGCGTCCACCACCGCCCGCCAGTCCGCCGCCGTCATCCCCGGCAGCTCCTGGGTCGGCTGGACGCCCGCGTTGTTGACCAGCGCCGTCAGCCGCCCCTCCCCCCACTCCACCGCCTGCCCGACCAGCCTCCGGCACGCGTCCTCGTCGGTCAGCTCGGCCCGCAGGACGATGGCCCGTGAGCCCAGCTTCCGTACCCGCCGCGCCACTTCCACCGCCGCGTCCAGCTCCGTACGGCAGTGCACCGCCACCGCCGCCCCCTCCTCCGCGAACCGCAGCGCGATCCCGCGTCCGATGCCGCCGCTCGCACCGGTGACCAGGGCGACGTGTCCCTCCAGCAGTCTCATGGCCGACACAGTCCCGCAATCCGGTCGGCCTCCGCCGGATAACGCGCGATGAGCCACTCCGCGTCGCCGTGCTCATACCCCTCGTACGTGAACCCGGGCGCCATGGTGCACCCGAAGAACGTCCACGCACCGCCCGCCACCACCTGCGCCCCCATCCAGGTCCCGGCGGGGACGGTGAGTTGCAGGTGCTGGCCGCCTCTTATGTCCGGGCCGAGGACGGCCGTACGGGACGTGCCGTCGGGGGCTAGGAGGAGCAGTTCCAGCGGGTCGCCCAGGTAGAAGTGCCAGACCTCGTCGTCCGGCAGGCGGTGCAGGGCCGAGTAGTCGTCCGCGGTCAGCAGGACGACGATCGCGGTGCCCTGCGGCCGCCCGTCGGGCCGTTCGGGCCCGGCCCAGGTTTGCCGGAACAGCCCGCCCTCACGCGGGATCGGCTCCAGGGAGTAGTGCGCTACCAGGTCTTCCGGAGTCACGCCGGGAAGGCTACCGCCCGGGGGAGGAAGGCCAGTTGGGCGTGTTTCTCCGGCAATGCGTCGACGCCTCCTTCGGCGCCGCCCTGACCAGCCCCCACGTCGAGATGTGACCCACCGCTGACCTCCGCCCGGCTGCGTCCGAAGCGCAGCCGGGCGATCATCGGTCCATGGACGTCACCCTGCACCTCGCCCAGGACCCCGAAGCCGACGCGCTCCTCGGCCGCAGCCCGCTCGCCGCACTGGTCGGGATGCTGCTCGACCAGCAGGTTCCGATGGAGTGGGCGTTCAAGGGCCCCCGCACCATCGCGGACCGGCTCGGCGCCGACGACCTGGACGCGCACGACATCGCCGCCCACGAACCCGAGGCCTTCGCCGCCCTGCTGTCGGAGAAGCCGGCCGTGCACCGCTACCCGGGGTCGATGGCCAAGCGCATCCAGCAGCTGTGCCAGTACCTGACCGAGCACTACGACGGAAGCGCCGAGCTCATCTGGAAGGGCGTCGACGACGGCCGGGAGCTGCTGCGGCGCCTGGAGGACCTGCCCGGCTTCGGCAAGCAGAAGGCCCAGATCTTCCTCGCCCTGCTCGGCAAGCAGCTCGGCGTACGGCCCGAGGGCTGGCGCGAGGCCGCGGGCGCCTACGGAGAGCCGGATTCCTTCCGCTCCGTCGCCGACATCACCGGGCCCGAGTCACTGACCAAGGTGCGGGCGCACAAGCAGGAGATGAAGGCGGCGGCCAAGGCGGCGAAGGCCACCCGCAAGTAAGTCCCGCGTCACGCGGGTAAGTCGAGTGGACCCGTCCGGGTGGCGAGGCGGTGCCGCCCGGCCGAAGCATGGACCATGACCGAACCACCGTCCGGCTCCCCCTGGGGCCCGGAGTACGACGACCGCAAGGTCCACGCCAGGCCCCCGGCGAGCGGTCACGAACCCGAACCACCGTTCGAGGGCCCCCTGCACGCCCTGTCGCGCGCCGCCTGGCAGGCCGTCCTGCTCACCGGCGTCGCCTCCCTGGTTCTCGGCATCCTGGTCCTGGTCTGGCCGGGCGCCTCCCTGTTCGCCGCCGGGATCCTCTTCGGCCTCTACCTCCTCATCAGCGGCGTGTTCCAGCTGGTCGCCGCCTTCGGCACGCACCGGACGACCTCGCTGCGCGTCCTGGCCTTCGTCAGCGGCGCCCTGTCCGTCCTGCTCGGCCTGTTCTGCTTCCGCGGCCCCATGCGGTCGATCCTGCTGCTCGCCCTGTGGATCGGCATCGGCTGGCTGATCCGCGGCATCACCCAGACCCTGGCCGCCGCCTCCGACCCGGCGATGCCCGCACGCGGCTGGCAGCTCCTCCTCGGCGTGGTCACCTTCGCCGCCGGGGCCGTGCTGATCGTCTCGCCGTTCGAGTCGGTCGCCGTGCTCACCCTGCTCGGCGGCTGGTGGCTGGTCGTGGTCGGCGTCGTCGAGACCGTCACGGCGGTCCGGATCCGGGACCGCGCCCACCAGGTCCCGCGCGAGCTGTGAACCGCCGCGGGTACGCCGAGCGAGCGGTTCTCGCAGGCCGCGCGATGAACGACGTACGTCCCCCGGGGAGATGACCTCCCATGAGC
The DNA here is from genome assembly GCF_001514305.1 of Streptomyces dysideae. Classification (GTDB taxonomy): domain Bacteria; phylum Actinomycetota; class Actinomycetes; order Streptomycetales; family Streptomycetaceae; genus Streptomyces; species Streptomyces dysideae. Next base: position 97,034 of record NZ_KQ949084.1, on the reverse strand, counting down.
AGCGTCGCGCACCTCATCCGCCGGTACGCCTGGCTCCGGGTGCCCGTCCTGCTCCTCGCCCTGCTCGTGCCGGGCGCGCACTCGGGGGTGCCGGCGACGCCGGTCGCCGTGGCCGGTGAGGCCGTCGAGTACGACGCCCTGGAGACCGACCTGCGGCCACCGTCCCGCGGCGCCCACCGTGCCGCCGTACCGCTGCGTCCCGCACCTCTCCCGGAGTCGGCGCCCCCGGCACCGGCGGGCCGGCCGCCCGCCCTGCCGCCGCGCACTCCGCCCGCGCTGCCCGCCGTACGCTCCGTGGTCCTGCGCTGCTGACCGGACCGGCCCACCGGTCAGCCACTCAGCACGACGCAAGGAACACACGCATGCCAATCGACCCATACGCGGTTCTGCGCGCCCTCCTACGCGCAGAAGCCGCACGCAGCGCGCCCAAGCCCCAGCCCGGGCCCGATCCCCGGGAGCGACAGCAGCCCCCACGGGACCCGAAACGCGACTGACCCACCTGGCGGCGTGGTCGAGGCGGAACTGCCTCTCCGCCGCGCCGCCTCATCAATCGGTCCCCTCACCGGTCGGTCACTGCGCGACCCAAGTAACGGTGGTTCGACGACTAGCCACATACACCCCATTTGACCAATATTGATCACGATCTGAACGCACTTGACTCGCACGGCCCGGGCCGGGAGGCTGCGCCCGGAGAGCCTTGACCGGTAGGCTTTCCGTGTGATCTTCAAGCGCATCGGAAACGGCCGGCCGTACCCCGACCACGGCCGGGAAAGCACCCGGCAGTGGGCGGACGTCGCGCCGCGCCCGGTCCGCCTCGATCAGCTCGTGACGACCAAGGGCCAGCTCGACCTGGAAACCCTGCTCGCCGAGGACTCCACCTTCTACGGCGACCTGTTCGCGCACGTCGTGAAGTGGCAGGGCGACCTCTACCTCGAGGACGGTCTGCACCGCGCGGTGCGGGCGGCGCTGCAGCAGCGACAGGTGCTGCACGCGCGTGTGCTCGAGCTGGACTGAGTGCCGCCCTTGTGAAGACTTGACCCTTTCGGGTTCTCCTGCGCGGCATCCAATGATCATCTAGTAGGCATTGCCGCCCGGGCGCACTACGCTGCGCCCATGAGCATGCTGACTCCCCCCGGCATGGGCGGCCGGTACCGCATCAAGGGCGACAAGTACCCGCGGATGCGCCGCCCCCGGCGCCGCGGCAGGCTCGTCCTCGTGGTGGTCGCCTCCGTCGCCGCCCTCGGCATGATCGGCTGGGGCACGCTGCAGCTCATCGATGTCTTCACCGGCGGCGACCAGGCCTCCGCGGTCGGCCCCAAGGCGGACTGCGCGACGAAGGTGACCCCGTCGGCCACCGCGAGCCCCGCCGCCCTGCCCCAGCCGGGCAAGATCACCGTCAACGTCTTCAACGCCACGCCCCGCAGCGGACTGGCCAAGGAGACCGCCGACGAACTCAAGAAGCGCGGCTTCAGAATCGGCGACGTGGGCAACGCGACCGAGGAGTTCGACAAGAAGGTCAAGGGCACCGGGATACTGCTCGGCCCCGCCTCCGCCCTGAACACCTCGCTGCCCGTCCTCGCCACCCAGCTCACCACCGCCGAGCGCCGCACCGACGACGCCCGCAAGGGCACCGACGTCGACCTGATCATCGGCACCGGCTTCAAGGCGCTCACGAAGAAGGCGGACGCCGACAAGGCCCTGGCCGCACTGGCCAAGCCCCAGCCGACGCCCAGCTCTTCCAAGAAGGCCTGCTGAGAAGCGCCCGGCAGGGGCGCGGGGCTGCATCGATATGCGGCTCCGCCGCGCGGGCGCGACCAGCCACAACGGACCGGCAGCCGCGATGGATCCGCACCCCTACGGCGAAAAGGCGTTCTTACTCCGCGGCGCCGTACAACCGGTCCCCGGCATCTCCCAGGCCCGGCACGATGTAGCCGTGCTCGTTCAGGTGATCGTCGACGGCGGCCGTCACGACCGTCACCGGCGTCCCGGCCAGCTCGCGCTCCATCACCTCGACGCCCTCAGGGGCGGCAAGGAGCACCACGGCGGTCACATCGTCCGCGCCGCGCTTGATGAGCTCCTGGATGGCCGCGACCAGGGTGCCGCCGGTGGCGAGCATCGGGTCCAGGACGTACACCTGACGGCCGGAGAGGTCCTCGGGCATCCGCGAGGCGTACGTGGACGCCTGGAGCGTCTCCTCGTTGCGGATCATGCCCAGGAAGCCCACCTCGGCGGTCGGCAGCAGCCGGACCATGCCGTCGAGCATGCCGAGGCCGGCCCGCAGGATCGGCACCACCAGCGGGCGCGGGTGGGAGAGCTTGACACCGGTGGTGGCGGCGACCGGGGTCCTGAGGTCGACCGCTTCGGTGCGCACGTCCCGCGTGGCCTCGTAGGCGAGCAGGGTGACCAGTTCGTCGGCGAGGCGGCGGAAGGTCGCGGAGTCGGTGCGCTGGTCGCGCAGCGTGGTGAGCTTGTGAGCGACCAGGGGGTGGTCGACGACGTGGAGACGCATGGCCACAACAGTAGCCGGGCCCTGGTCACCCGCCCGTCGCCCACCACCACCCTATTCGAGAGGGCTGCGCCCTCCCCGCTCCAATCCAAGCTGGCATCAAACCGCCCATCAGAGGGAAAGTGGGAGGGACATATCGGGGGTGTGCCCATGCCTGACCGTGAGTCCCGCGAGGAAGCCTCGCCGCGAGAGACCGAGGCCGCGCGCCGGCGCCGCCGGGCCCAGTTCCTGCGCGAACTGGCCGAGGCCCGCGAGCTGCGCGACCGCGTGCAGCCCCGCCGCGCCAAGGCCGCACGGCTGCGCCACGCCGTGCGTATGCGCACCTTCCGCTGGTAGGCCGCGGGCTCCGCACCCCTCACATGGCCGCCCGGATGCGGGCGCCGCGCCGACCTCGTCGTACGATCCCGCTCGTGGCCGATCAAAACGGGCGGACACAGGGAGCCGAAGACGTCCCCTCGACGCTCCGTTTCTGCCACGATTCCGAGTGGGTGGGGCTCAGGGTTCCGCACTCCCCGCCCGCAACCTCCGCCGGGGGGACCCCCAACCGGCACGTCTATGACCAGTGGGAGAGTCACGGTGTACTTCGCCGCACTGCTCGCGCGCACCGAAGACGGGTGGGAAGCGAGCGACACAGAGCTCGACGATGTGGAAACCCTGTCGGATCTGGCCGACCTGGCCCGCGAAGCCTCGCCCGAGGACGACACGGTGCTGGTGCTCATCGAGCAGGAGGACGCCTGGTTCGGCGTCGTCCGGATCGACGGCGAGGACGACCCTCGTATCTACGTCTCGGACGCCGCCGCCGCTGCCCGCAGCAGTTACGGCGAGATCCTGCTCACCGACGAACTGCTCGGAAGGGAGCCCGGTGACGACGGCGCCGACCTGGACTCCCTCGACCTCGACGGTACGGAGGAGCCTGACGACGACGCCGACACCGACGACGACACGGACGACGAGGACGGCGGCGGCTCCGCCGAGGCCGTCCCGCACAGCCCGGTGGGCGACAGCGAGATCCTCGACGACCTGGGCATCGGCGAGAAGGAGCTGAAGGCCCTGGACGCCGACGACGCGCTGGGCGCCATCGCCGAGGCCCTGGGCGCCTCGGAGGTCCTGGAGACCGTCCGCTGAGCCCGGAGCCCACCACGGGTCCACCGGATCCGGTACGCGACCGCTGGCGGGCCGCGATGCGGCTCGCCCTGGACGAGGCCGCACAGGCCCGCCGGGGCGGGGACGTCCCCGTCGGCGCCGTCGTGCTGTCCGGCGACGGTACGACCGTCCTCGCGACCGCCCACAACGAGCGCGAGGCGACCGGCGACCCGACCGCCCATGCCGAGATCCTCGCGATCCGGCGGGCGGCCGCGAAGCTCGGTGAGTGGCGGCTGTCGGACTGCACGCTGGTCGTCACGCTGGAGCCCTGCACGATGTGCGCCGGCGCGCTCGTGCAGTCCCGCGTGGACCGCGTCGTCTACGGCGCCCGCGACGAGAAGGCCGGCGCCACCGGATCCCTCTGGGACGTCGTACGCGACCGGCGGCTCAACCACCGCCCCGAAGTGATCGAGGGCGTACTCGCCGCGGAGTGCGCCCGGATCCTCACGGAGTTCTTCCGGAACCCGTGAACCCCTGAACCGCGAATACGGATTTCAAACCACACCCCGGCGTGCTGTAAGGTCTCTCCCGGTAGCGTGTCCGAGCGGCCGAAGGAGCTCGCCTCGAAAGCGAGTGTGGCGCAAGTCACCGAGGGTTCAAATCCCTCCGCTACCGCTCTCACACCCTCCTGACCTGCGGAAACGCAGTCAGGAGGGTGTTTTGCGTGCGACACGTACCTCACCACCATGCCGCACGGGAGACGCCTAGAGCACAATCGCCCCGCATGCCAAGCGCGTTACGCCCTCCCACGGAGGGATTCGCCATCTGCAGTCCCTCCTCCGAGGCGATCCCCGCGATTTCCCCGCGGCGGGGGCCTGCAGGAGGCCTCCATCCGACTGGACAGAAGTCCTACTACCAGTGGGATAATGCCGTATGGCTAGCGAGCACGCGCCTCCGGACGAGACCACTGTCAAGAAGTCCGTCACCATCCCCAGATCGCTTGCCCGCGAGGTCGAAGCCCGCACAGGCACCCGGGGTTTCTCGCGCTTCGTCTCCGACGCCGTCGAACACGCCCTCGCCCTGACCAAAACCAGGGAGATCGTCGAGGCGTACGAGGACGAGCACGGCTCCTTCACTCCCGAGGAAATCGAGGAGGCCCGCCGGACATGGCACGGCGAGTAGCCCCGGCGTTCCCCCGCGCCCTCCTCGTCCTTGATGCACAGCCGCTGTCTCTCCTGGCCGACCAGGACCGCAGAATGACACTGATGCTCAAGGTCGCCGAAGCCGAGGGGTACGCGGCCGCGATCTCCACGGTCAGCATCGCCGAAGTCCGCCGCACCGGACAAGCCGCGAACCACCTGCGCTGGCTCCGCTCCCGGCTCACCGTCATCCCCGCAACCGAGCTCATCGCCGACCGCGCGGCAGAACTACTGGAGGATGCCGGTCTGGACGGTCACGAAAACGTCGTGGACGCGCTCGTGGTCGCCACAGCAGCCTGCTCGGGCGGGCCGATGAAGGTCGCCTCCACCGACGGTTCCCACATTCCGAAGCTCTGCCACGCAGCATCCACAGGCCGCAGCAGCCCCGTGGAATGGGTCCGCGTCTGACCAATGTCCGGGCCCCCTTCGTAGTAAAAGGCGGGACACGCGGCTTCCCCAGGGCACGGAACAGGGACACAACAACAACCCATCCATGTTTGCCAGATCGCACATTCGACGCCAAAGCGGCCGTTGGTCACGTCCGCTGGAGTGCGCTGGAGTGGTGCGGCGCGGGCGGCGGTGACTCCGGCGGACCATCGGCACGCCCCGTTCAAGGTCCAGGTCGGACCACTTGAGGGCGAGCGCCCACTGGCCACCGTCGCCCTGAAGGAGAGCGCGACGACCGGCTTCGAAGCCCTGCGCACCTTCCTTGCCGACCAGGCCGGAATCGCGAAGTGGCAGCTCCCGGAGCGCTGGACGGTGATCGAGTCGGTCCCGGAGACGAGCGTGGGCAAGTTCGACAAGAAGGTGCTGCGCAGGCGGTACGCGGAGGGTGAGCTGGACGTGACCCGGCTCGGCTGAGACCGACGTACGACCGGACAGCCCTCGGTGTTCGCCGGGGCTGTCGGTTATGCGAGGGTTAGGCCGTAGCCGAAGAGGTTCAGGTAGCGCCGCGACCGTGTTGGGTCCGAGGATTCCAGCCGCATCAGCTTCGACCGGACCCCCTCCGCCTTGCTCCTCCCACCCTCCCATGCGGACATGGCGGGCAGGCTGCCGTGGCCAGCGGTCCCCCTGATCGTCACCGGCACACCGAACCTCCCAGTGGGCGGTAGAGGGCCTGGCGCCATTCGGATTGTGCGTCGAGGCCCCAGTAGCGGAAGAGGTAGGTGCCGTCGCTGACCCGGGCGCGCAGAAACACCCTGGTTCGGGTCCAGTCGCCCGTGGTCCGGTAGTGGATCCATTCCTGGCTGTCGTTGTAGACGGGGCCTACGACCAGGCGGTTGTCCAGTCTGGCCCAGGTCTTCGGGCCGACGACGCCGTCGACGTCGCTTCCGGTGAAGCCCAGGCGGCGCTGCAGGGTTTTGACGGCGTTCGCGGTGGTGGTTCCGTAGGCGCAGTCGACGTCAGTCGTGTCGAGGATGCGCTCCGCATGCAGGATGGTCTGCACCACGCCGACGGCGTTGCTGTTCCAGTACGGGCTTCCCGGCCACAAGGTGGCCTCGTCCTCGAAGTCGTTCTGGGCTCCGGGGTCCGCGTCGATGTACCCCTTGCTCACATCGGCGGTGGCGGGGCTGGGGCTCATCACGACGCCGAGGGCCAGCGCGGCGGTGGCGCCTGCGACGAGGAGGCGACGGATTCCTGGCATGAGACGATTCTCCGTTTCCCGGTGGAACGTCCGAGCGTTCCGACCGCTGTTTGCTGATGTTGTGTCAGTGAGCGGGAGTGCTGGACGCGCGCCATCCGGCTACTGGCCGGCGGCAGCCTCGGGACCGGCCGGTACCCGGACCGCGACGGTGGCCGAGCGCGGGCGGCCCCCGGGCTCGTGGTCCGGCCAGTTGCCGACGGCGCGTGGACGGTCGGCGGAGGCGGCGGTCCCCTGTCCGGGGTGCTGGATGTTGACGAACAGGGTGTGGCCGTCGGCGGATGCGGACACCCCGGTCACCTCGGCGCCGCGGGGCGCGGTCAGGAAGCGTCGTACCGTGCCGGTGCGGGGATCGGCGGCCAACAGCGCGTTGTTGCCGACGGCCCGGTGGACGGGGTCGGGCCCGCCGAGGTCGTGGGCGGGGATACCGGTGGAGATCCACAGCAGCCCCTCGGCAGTGAAACCCACCCCCTTCGGGCAGGCGAACCGCCCGTGCTCCGTCAGCTCCGCCGCACCACCGGTCAGGAACTCCTCCCAGCGGAACGTGTCCTCGGCGGCGCCATCTGATCCGTCCGTCCCCTCGCGCCACCGCAGCACCCGGCCGTACGGACTGTGCCGCGCCGACCGCTTCCCGGCGGACCCGGTGTCCTCGGCGCAGTCGGTGCATCCGGCCGGGCCGCTGCTGCCGGCCAGGGCAAGGTAGACCGAGCCACTGTGCGGATCCACGGCGACTCCCTCGGGTCCGGCCAGCCCGGTGGCCCCGAGGGCGTCGGCGGCGAGGCGGGCGCGGACCAGTACGTCCGCCTGGTCACGCCAGCCGTTGGCCGCGGTCAGCGGGCCCTGGCCGAAGGCCAGCGGGAGCCAGCGGCCAAAGCCGTCGTCGGCCAGGCGCGCGACGGCGAGCGTGCCGTGGTCCAGCGGGCTGCGGCCCTGGGCGCGGAGCGTGCGCCACGGCCTGGAGCTGACGAAGCGGTAGAGGTACTCGCCGTCCTCGGCGTCCGTGCTGTAGACGACAGCCCGTCCGTCGTGGGTCTCGGTGACGGTGGCTGCACCGTGCCAGAAGCGCCCCAGGGCGGTCCGCTTGACGGGCACGGAGTCCGGGGCGTCCGGGTCGAGCTCCACGATCCAGCCGAACGCCTCGGGCACCGCCCGGCGGTCGGCGAGGTCGAAGCGGGCGTCCGCGGTGTGCCAGGGGCTGCCCAGGCCGCCGGCGGCCAGGCCGTAGCGCCGCTCGTTCTCGCCGCGCCGCCAGGCGGGGCTGTCCGTGCCGAAGCAGGCGTTGGCGTTCCGCTCCGCCAGCAGGACGGTGCCCCAGGGCGTGGTCCCGGTGGCGCCGGGGGCCAGTACGCCCCGGAGGGCCGGCCCACCCGCCCCGGTGAGACGTTCGGCGGCCGGGCCGGCCGGCGTTACCCGGGTGTCGGCGGTCAGGCGGCGGTTGAACCGGGAGCCTGCCGTGCGCCACGCACCGTCGGATCCGGCCGCGGCCACGGCCACGACCGTCACTCCCTGCGCGGCCATCGCCACCTCGCCGGGCACCTGGCCGGCTGTCTCGTCGGCCGACTCGTGGGTGACGACCAGCAGGCCCTTGTGCCCTGCGGCGCGGGGAAGGAACTCCACACCGTGGTGGTGACTGCCGACCTGGAGGGCCTGGGCCGCCGCGCCGCCGCCGGCGGGCCGCCAGCGAGGGGAAGCGGGGCTCAGTCCGTCACCCCAGCGGGCCAGGGGCGCGGCCCGGAAGCCGGCCGGTACCGTCACCGTGTCGCTGGTGGCCGCTGGTACGGCGGCGAATGTGGACAGGGCGCGCACGGCGGAGCCCGTCCCCGTCCTCGTGGCCGCGCCCGTGCGCGGCGCGGCAAGGGCCGCGGGGGTACCGGAGGCGAGCAGTGCGGTGGCGGTGGCGGTGCCCGCGGCGAGAAACGAGCGGCGGGAAGCGCCCCGGCCGGCCGACTCGGCCGCGGGGTCGTCGACGCCGCGGCGGCTGTCGTCGTGCTGTCGCATGTCAGAACCTCTCCAGGTTGAGGGCCCTCTGCAGGGCACGGGTGGTGCCGGCTCCCCAGACGCCGTCCACGTCGAGGCCGGCGCCGGTCATCGTGTTGAGGTGCTCCTGCATGGCCCGCACGGACACTGCGCCGATGTCGCCGTCCACGACGAGGCCGGCGTCGGCCACCCGGTTGAGGTGGCGTTGCAGGGCCCGCTTGGACTCCGGGCCCCACACTCCGTCCGGCTCGGCCCCGATCGCCCGCTGGAGGGCCGCGATGGTCCGCGCGCCGAAGACGCCGTCCACCACGAGGCCCTCCCCGTTGGCGTAGGCGTTGTAGCAGGACTCGGTGTTCGGGCCCCACAGGCCGTCGACGAGGGCGCCCACCCGGTCCTGGAGCCAGCGCACCCCGTCGTAGGTGAGCGGGCCGAAGACGCCGTCGACGACGAGGGCCGGGCTGTAGCCCAGGCTGTTGACGGCGGTCTGCTGCTGCGTCACCGTGCGGATGGTGGTGTTGGCGCCACCGGACCATCCACCGTCGCCCGCGTGATCCATGTACGCCCGCTCGGTCGCCGGGCCCCACAGTCCGTCGGCGGTGACGCCGAGCCGGCCCTGGAGCCACTCCACGCCCTCCTTGGTCTGGGCACCGTACACACCGTCGGTGACCAGCGCGGGGGAGTAGCCCATGCCGTTCACGGCGACCTGCTGGGCACGGATGGTCCGCACATCGGAACGGCCGCCGCCGCTGCCGATGTAGGCGCCGAAGGCGGCCTCGGTCAGCGGGCCCCACAGTCCGTCGTCCTCGACGCCGACCGTCCGCTGGAGCCACTGCACGCCGGCGAGGGTGAGGGGCCCGAAGGCGCCGTCGACGGCCAGCGGGGGCTGGTATCCGAGTGCGTTGACGGCCCGCTGCTGCGCGTCCACCGACCGCACGTCGCTCCGGCCGGAACCGGTGCCCGGAGGTGGTGTGATCTCGATGGGGACGTTCTCTCCGCCCATCCCGCTCTGCACCCAGCTGCGCAGGTCGTTACCGGGGCAGGAAGTGGAGCCGAGCGCGCTGTGGTACGTAGCGCTGAGATCGCCGCCGCACAGCTCCTGTGCCTTGAGGAACAGGGCGCGGATGGCGGTCTTGGCGGCCTGGGTGGCGTCCCCGTCGCTGCCGATGAAACAGACTCCGATGTGGCTGGTGTTGTATCCCCGGGCGTGGGCGCCCACATTCGTCCAGCCCCGGCCCTCGAAGATCCATCCCTGCTGGTTGACCAGGAAGTTGTAGCCGATGTCCGGCCATCCCCGGCCGTCCATGTGGTAGTTCTGGATCTGGCGCACCGTCTGGCTGGGCGGGCCGGCCGAGTAGTGCACGCAGAAGCCGGTACGGCTGGAGAGCGGTACGTGTACCGTCGAGGTCGGCGGCCGGGCGCCCCAGTTCTCGCGGGAGATGACGTTGATGGCCGGGCCGGGAACGACGCCCACGCCGGGGTCCAGTGAGCCGTCATTGCAGTAGGGCGTCAGGTTTCCGGGGCACACGGTGTAGCCGGCGTCGTGCTGGTGGGGGTACAGCAGGTTGCCGGCTCGCAGGTTGTCACTGACCTCGGTCCGCAGGTGCCAGACGAGATCCTTGATGGAGGAACGCATGGCGGCGGTGGGCTGGTCGTTGAGCCGCAGCAGGCCGAGGATCGAGTAGAACGCCTCGTTCCGGCCGACCTGGCCGTGGCCGTCGACTCTGATGTGCCGGTCCTCCATGGTCGGGTCGGGGTGCGGGCCTTGCTTGGTCCCCTCCGCGTACCCTCCGTTTGCCTCGCCCCGTATATAGCCCTGTGCTCTGAAGATGTTTCCGTGCTGGCAGACGATGAAGTTGTAGGCGATGTTGCCGTACTCGCGGTAATGGGACGCCCAGATGTCGGCGATCTCGTACCGGCATTCTTCGCAGTCTGTGGAGTCGACGCTTCCTGGGCCGGCGTGGTGAACGAAGACGCCCCCCTTCCATGGCGTCCAGTCCCCTCCCGTGAGGTTGCGTGTGGTCGCCAGCGAGTCGATCAGGAGATCCTTCGCCGCCCCCAGCGAGATTCCGTTGTTGATCGAAAAGGCGAGGGCCAGGAGGTTCATGGTGCCGGTATTGCGCGTGTAGGGCGTCCAGGCGGTTCGCGACAGGATGGTGACCATGCAGGATTTCCTTCGACTGGTGACGGCTGACGGCGGCAGGCAGGGCAGTGGCAGTACATGAGGCTGGGAGGGCAGCGGTGCGACCGACGGTGACGGCAGGCGTATTCAGGGCGTGTACAGCGACTGCAGCCTGGTGACCCGGCCCTCTCCGTCGAAGCTCAGGTCGTAGCCGACGAGCGAGCGGGCTGAGGACGACTGGGCCGTCAGCCGGCTGACGAACTCGGCCTGGGAGTATGACGAGGCATGCTTCTCGTCGCCGAGCGGGACCGACAGCAGCACCTTGGCGTCCTCGGCCATGGGCACCTCGGTGTAGGGCCCCTCGCCCGGGACGATCACCCATGCCTCGAACTGGGTGTGGGCCTTCTTCTGGGCGGGCCGCACCGACAGATACGTCTGTCCGTCGCCGGTCCGGGCGTCCTCGATCTGCACGAACTGCTTGGTACCGGCCCAGGGGGCCGCACTGGGCGACGCCGACGTGCCGTCCGGGGCCGTCTCGTCGGCAGACGCGGAAGGAGTCGCCGATGTCACGGGTGCGGTGGCGGCCGCCTGCCCGTCGCCCTCACCGCTGCACCCGATCAGGGCCACGAGGCTGAGGGCGAGAGCGGTGAGGCAGCGCACGGCGGCCCGGCGGTGTGAGACGCGCATGGTCAAGATCCCCCAAGGATCAGGGGTGTTCTGGTTACGGCTCTCTACGCGCCACCCCACCCTTCGGGTTGCACCCCGATCCGGTTCTCTTCACCGCCCGTGCCCCTCATGCCGCCAAGCCGCCACCCGGCCCTGGAGCTCCCATGGTTCTCGACCTGCTGATCTGACCCATTCAGGGCTGGTTGAGGTGGTTCAGCGGACGGTTGCTCGCTGCCGGCGGGCGAGGGCTTCGGCGGCCTCGCGGCGGTCGGTGGCCAGTGGGTCGGCGGGGACGCCGGCTCCACGGCCCGGGTGTTCGCGCAAGCCGCGCAGCTCAGCGGCGAGACGAGGCAGGCGAGGGCTGCCGGGGGTGACGTCGATGCTGAACAGGGACTCGTCGGGCCGCTTGTCGTCCCCGCCCCAGCGGACCACGCCGTCGAGCTCGGCGAGGATGTCGCGGAGCACGGTCAACTGGTCCGGGAACCAGCCTCCGGCGGTGTCGGCCGGGTAATGGCCGGGGCGGATCCGCAGGGCGGTGCCAGAGGCCAGGTTGGAGGCGGGGGTCGCCGGGTCGAAGCCTGACGGGTGCTGCCAGCCGGTGACGTCGCCGGGGCGCAACTCGTCGATCTCGTAGTGGTGGCGGCGCAGCAGATGGACCAGAACGGTCTCCACGTCGCCGATGCGGGTGGCGACGGTGAGGCCGGTGCCAGGGACGGGGCGGGTCCAGACGGTGGAGACGTCGTCGGCCTGCTCCTCCATCACCCAGCCGTTGAATGAAACGGGGCGTTCCTTCGCCGCGGCGCCCATGGCTCCTGCGGAGCTTGCGGAGGCTGCCACGTCGGCGGCGGAAGCCGTCGGGGCGGTGAGGAGCGTGCCGGAGGCGAGTCCCAGCCCCAGGACCGCCGTGCCCTGCACCATCATGCGCCTGCTGATGTACGTCATGTCGTGCGTCCTTCCTCGATGTGCTGTGGGCAGGGGTCAGTTCGCCGCGGCGCGGTGGCGGGCGTAGTAGCTCTCCATGACGCGGTACACGCCGCCGACGTCCCGGCCGTACTGTTCGGTGACGGCTTCCTCGGTGCCGTTGTAACGGGCGATGATCCGTTCGCTGTCGGAGTCCGAGGTGTCCAGGCCGGGGCGGGGCAGATCGATCTGGAAGGCGTTGTAGACCGTCAGGTAGGCCGCGGTCTCGATGTTGTACTCGGGGTCTTCGTGGAGTCTGGTCCACACGGTGGAGCGGTCGTCCTCGAGCGTCAGCAGCGGCTCATTGAGGAGGCCCTGCTCCACGCAGTAGTTGCGGGCCTCGATGGCGACCCAGCCGTAGATCTGGCCCCAGCCGGTGCTGGAGTCGTCCTTCAGGCCGGCCTTGAAGGCTTCGTCGGCTATGGGGTCCAGCGGGTTGAACTGCCGCAGTTCCCACAGCACTGGTGCCTGCACCAGGGCCTTCCGCAGCCGGAGGTTGCGGGCCAGACGGGTGAAGAGCCAGTCCATGGAGACGACTGCGTCGATGGCCTCGGAGTTGGATATGCCGCCGAGGGTGCCCCAGTCGTCGTCGGTCCAGCCGTCTCCTCCGGTCTCGGGGACCCCGATACTCTCGAGGTAGGTGCGGATCTCGGCCTTCATCGCCTCGTGGTCGGCGGCGACGATGTCGACGTCGAGGGCCTCGGTGTAAGAGGCGGGGTTGAAGGTCCGCTCGCCGTCGTCGCGGCCCGAGGCGATGTTCTTGTCGATCTCTATGGCGCCCTCGCCGGAGCCGACGGTGAGGGTAGCGATCTGGTCGAATGCCCAGTTGGCGGGCAAGGCGTAGCCGAGGTTTCCGGAGAAGCCGCTGGACATGTCGGAGACGAAGCTGGCGTCGGCGTAGCCGGCGTCCGAGACGCGGCGACACACGTTGCGGGCGCCGTATACGCCGATCCGGTAACGGGAGTAGGTCGTGATCACGTGGTGGACGCCACGGAAGTGCGGCAGGACGGAGGCGGTGACTTCGCCATCGAGGGCGTCGAAGTCGACGGCGAAGTAGATGCGGGCGCCGTCCTGGAAGCCGTGTCGCCGTGCCCAGACGATGGCGTCGTGGGCGTCGTGAAGGCCCTGGCTGTAGGAGAAGTAGTCGGCGCTGCCGCCCCAGGTCTGGTAGATCGGGAAGCAGCTCAGACCGGCCGCGGCGATGGTGTCGAGCTCACCGGGCTTGATCATCTTGTCGAGGGTGGAGCCGGCCACGTTGCTCAGGTACCGGCCGACGTGCCGGTATCCGGCGTCGTGGAGGGCCTGCGCGCGGGCCGGGGTGACGGTGGTGATGCAGTCGCAGGCGGTGCCGGGGCGGGACTGGTCGCCGTAGGAGACCAGCAGCGACGCCCACGTGGAGAAGTCGACGGTGCCGGTCTGCGGCAGGGCGACGTACGACTGGAACAGCGCGACCGCTTCCGCGACCTGTGCGTCGTAAGAGGAAGTGAACACCACCGGGCGGTCGTTGAGGACCAAGGCAGCGGTGAGCAGGGACACCCAGACACCGCGGTCACCGGAAGCCAGGGGGTGGCTGCGCAGGCCGGACTGGGTGCCGGGGCCGAAAACGCCATTGGCGGTGCCGTCCGCCATGCCCAGCTCGTACTGGATCGCGTACAGCATCGACTTGGCAACACTGCGGGAGTGGTGACCGTCACAGGGGATGACGAAGAAGTCGGCGCGGCCGATGTAGCGTCCGTTGAGCCAGCGCTGGACAGTCTGCACGGCCGAGCTGCCGGCCCGGTCGCCGTAGGTCACCAGCACGTACGGGTCCATGTTCAGTAGGCCCTTGAACACCTTCGGGGTGAGGCCGGTTCCTTCGACGTTGCCGACGCCCATGTCCTGCTTGAGCTGTGTCACGGACGCGGTGACGCGCGGCCCCCAGACACCGTCGATGTCGCCGCCGTCGTATCCCTTGCAGTAGAGCGCCGACTGCACGATCTTCGCGAAGTTCTCCGACGGTACGGTCGCCGCGGTGAGTGACGGATACGCCGCTCTCAGGGTGCTCAGGGTGGTGGGGCCGAAGCTGTTGGACAGGGCGGTGATACCGAGTTCGTACTGGAGCGCGCGGGTGAGCGCGTACATCGTGGCCCAGCCGGTTTGCCCGTTCTCCTCAAGCGTCATGCCAATTACGTCGCTGTATGTGTTGTTCACGAACTGCTGTGCGCGCAGCACCAGTTCATCCATGACGGTCTACCTTCCGGCTTGGGGTGTAGCTGCTTTGGACGATCACGCGAGGCGAGGCTGCCCGTCGGCCGAACGCCGCAGGTGGCTCCACCAGCCGCAACCAAGATCGGCTGGACGGCCGCCGCTGGAGGGCGCAAAACGGCCGGAAGGATCACACCGGCGAGGGTGAGCGCGCCGAAGACGCCGTCCTCGGCCAGCCGGGGCGTGTGCCCGAGGAGGTCCACGGCGCCCTGCTGGGAGACCACCGAGCTGATGTTGCTGCGGCCGCCGGAGCCGATGCCGGGAGTCACCACGATCGGGATGCTCTCGCCGTCCATGCCGCCCAGCACCGAGTTGCGCAGGTCGTTGCCGGGGCAGGCGGTGGGGGCGCCAGGCAGGCCACTGTGGTCAGTGGCGTTGAGGGCGCGGCCGCAGAGCTCCGGCGCCTTGTAGTAGAGGGAGCGGATCGAGGTGCCGATGAAGCAGACCCCGATGTGGGTGGCGTTGTAATTGACCGTGTGCGAGCCGCGATGGTTCCAAGCCGACGCCCTCGTAGGTCCATCCCTGCCGGTCGACAAGGGAGTTGTAGCCGATGTCGGGCCAGCCGCTGCCGTCCATGTGGAAGTTCTGGATCTGCTTGACGGTCGGGGTGGGCGGGCCCGCCGACCAGTGCACGGTGAAGCGGGTGCACTGGGAGCGGGCGACCGAGCATTCGTCCGTCGGCGGTCGGGCTCCCCACGACTCCCGCGGGATGATGGAGACCTGCGGCCGGCACCACGACCACACCGGGATCCGGCGAGCCGTCTCGGCTGTACGGGAGCAGTGGGCCGGGGCCTTGGGCGTCGGCCCACTGCTGGTGCGGGCAGATGAGGTGCTGCTGGGTTCAGCCGCCAGGAACAAAGCAGGTCGCGAAGGGGTCGTAAATTGCCGTTTCCCACAAATTCGAGCCCACACCCGCTTCAGGGTTCTCAAAGCGGTAGGCGCCACCAGAGCTACGTACGAACGTAACGGCGCGCGCTTTGCCGAAGTAGTAGACCTTGCCCGTGCTTCCCCGGAGGTGGTTGTCCGCGATACTGAAGGTCTTGCTGCCCACGACCCCGTCTGCCTCCAGGCCCCATCTCGCCTGCAGCTTCTTCGTTGCATAGGTGGTGTTGGCGCCGAAATCACAGTCGATGTCTGCGTAGTCGTAAGCTGTGCCGTTCTGTTCTCTGGCGCCTTCCGCCCACAGGACGTACTGCCAGAGACCAACCGCGTTGGATATCTGGTATTTGCCTCCCGCCCAAAGAGGGCCCTCATCCCCCCAGTCATCGGTGATCGTGCCGGTGCCAAAGATGTACCCCTGCGAGATACTTGCCGACGCAGGGCTCGTGCTCAGCGCCGTCAAGCCCAGGGCGGTGCATGCGGCAAGCGCGACCAAAGCCCTCTTGACAGACATACGTTCTCCTAATTTCTCAGAGAGGGAGGCGGCAGGATTGCTCGCCTCGAATCTGATCCGGGAAGACCTTGTCGGTGCCGGACTGTCCGGTCAGAGCGGGAGGTGAATAGCGAGGTCATGCGCGGTCGTCACGGCCGGTGCCCGCGCTGCACGACGTGCACGGCAGCCCGGCCCGGTCGCTGAGCGTGCCGGTCGTTTGCACCGGCCGGCTCCGCGACGAGACTGCGGGTTCGGCGTGATGTTCTGCCACAGCTGGCGCGGAAGTGACCTCATCCCGGGACATCCCACGCGCTGACCTGCGGAGATGTCGCCCGCTGAGTCGCTGCGGCGGGATCCGCTCTGTGATCCCCGTGGCAAACTGATGCAGAATGAGACCGGGGCACAGGGCCGGGCCGGCGGTCCAAGAACGCGAGTGGGGGAAGCGTGTCGCGCTGGAAGGCACTGCCCGCAGAACTGCATCCGCACGTCCACCAGTTGATCGTGCGACTGCGCAGACTGAAGGACCACAGCGAACTGAGCACGCGTCAACTGGCCGCGAAGACCGGGTACAGCGCGAAGTCGTGGCAGCGGTATCTGAACGGCAGGGCTCTGCCGCCCCGGGAGGCTGTCGAGGCGATGGCCCGCGTCGGCGGTGACGATCCGGCCCGGCTGCTGGTGATGCACGAGATCGCCGCCCAACACTGGGCGGAGGGACGGGTGGTCACCACCGACGCCCCCGAGAACCCCTCCGCGACACCGGCACATGCCCCCGCGGAGCAGCAGCCGTACGGACGTCACCTGCGCGCCGCGGTCATGGCGGGAGCCGTGGTCACGGTGCTGTCCGTCTCCGCGGCGCTCCTGCTGGCCGTGCGGCTCACCGAGGCCCGTGCGCAGCTCGCGCGTGACCGCAGCGATGCTGTCGCGGCGGCCCCGGCCACCGTGTCGGAGTCCATGGTGCCGGTCATCTACACCTGTCGGCTGGAGCAGCGTGACGGCCGCTGGTACGCGGGCCTGAGCCGGACTACGGACATCCTCCTGTCCAACACCCACGTGGGGCTCGAAGTGGCCGAGGCGCAGTGCCTGTTGCGCCGGGCGGGCACTGCGCCAGGGGACATCGACGGCGTTTTCGGCCCGATGACGCGGCGAGCGGTCGAGCGCATGCAGAAGCAGAACGGGCTGGTCGTGAACGGAGTCATCGACCCGCCCACCTGGCAGGCCCTGCGGGAGGCGACGCCCCAGTGACCGCGGAACACATCCGGCTGGTCGCGGCGCTGCGGCAGCTGCGGGCCGGTGCGGGGCTGAGCCTGGCGGCGCTGGCGGAGCGAACGGCGTACAGCAAGTCCTCGTGGGAGCGTTACCTCAACGGCAAGAGCCTGCCTCCTCGCCAGGCCGTACGGGAACTGTGCCGGCTCGCGAACGAACCGGACGGGCGACTGCTGGCCCTGTGGGAGATCGCCGAGTCGCACTGGAGCGGACGCGCGGTGGCCCCCGCACCCGCCCCTCCCGCGGACGAGTCGCCGCGGCCACATCCTCAGGAGTCGCCGCCGCCCGCCGGGACCGGGCGGCGGCGACTTGGCGGGAGCAGGCTCCTGGTGGTGCTGGCGTCGGCGTACACCGTGATCGTCGGTGGTGTTGCGGCCCTGCTGTTCTTCCTGCTGCCGGACTCGGAGGCTCAGGAGGACGAACCGCTGTCGGCCTCCGTGCCGTTCTCCCTCGCTCCCCAGTGCCACGGAGCCGCCTGCGAGGGCCGGGACCCGATGCGCCTGATCTGCGGCCTCGGCCCCGAGACCCTCGGCTCGTACCGCACGGCCACCGGCGCCCACGTCGAGCTGCGCTACAGCGAGAAGTGCGGCGCGAGCTGGGCCCGGACCTGGGGGACCGAGATCGGCGACCGGCTGGACGTCACGGCGGACGGCCCGACCCACGGCGTACGCATCAGGAACAAGGACGACGCGGCGACCTTCATCTATACCGAGATGACCGAAGTCCGTCCGGGCAGCACCGTCCGGGCCTGCTTCCGGCCCGCGTCGGCCGACGGCGAACGCGAGTGCTTCGAGGCCCGCGTGGGTGGGGCCGCCGCCACGACCCGGCCGCCCTCAACTCCGGTGGCGTCCGGCCCTCGCGAGTAGCGTCCGGCACTCGGACGTGTCGATGCCGAATCCGGGCCGGGCTCGCTGCCCACGAATCCGAGCGACAGATCGCAGGCCGGATCGAGAGAGCAGCCATAGCAGGCCGACCGCTCAGTCTCTGGTAGCGCTTCGGGCATCAGCCATCTCCTGGCAACGCCCCGACACCACAAGCGCAGAATGCAACTCTCCGTAATCAGATACGCTCGTTTCCCCCGCCGCCGATCAACTGCGATCACGAGACTCTGCTACCCCGCACTTGCCCGCACTCGGCGGCTCTCTCAAGCGGCCCCCACCATCGAGTCCAGCTCTCATTCAGCCGCCGCAGCCGCTCTGCGCACGGTGTGGACACGTCCACACCAGACCCGACGGAGACAGATCGAGCAGGATCCAGCGGGATGGAAACGGGGTGGTATGTCCCACTCTCAGGAAAAACCGCAGGTGAGACGGGTCACGTAAGCGGGTTCAAATCCCTCCGCTACCGCTGGTAGATGAGGGCGGTCCGTATGGGGGCCGCCCCTTCATGATCTTCCGTCTCGGTTTCGGTCTCACTGTGACGCTCTCACGCGTCGTGCTGAGCCCCCCGCCACCTGGCCAACGACTCCTCCTCTGCCCGACAGGCAGCGGCGACCATGACGGCAGACACCGCAAAGAAGAGGGTTGCTCCGGAGTCGAACCATCGCGCCCCTGACTTGAGCGCCGACTCGTACGTGGCGCGGCTCACTGGTTCCCGGTCCCCGTGATTGTTGACGGCCGGAGCTCCGCCGATGGCGACGCACAGTACTACGCCAGCAGCGAGAGTCCCTGCCACAGCCTGCAGCCATCGGGGGGTGTGCCACAGCAGGTCGAGAAACTCCGGACCCCTGGTTTGCACGCCTGCCCGGTGGCACCGCAGCATCGCGCTCCCGAATACCGGGAAAACTAGCCCGAACAGGGTAAAGGCGGCGGCTTCGGGCACCACTGGCTCTCCTGGCAGCAAGGTCAAGGCCACTGCAATCGCGGCCGGTCCAGCCAGGGACAACGACACACCCATATGGACCTTGTAGCTGGTCGGCACAGGCATCCCTCTCTCACCGCGTGCGAGAAGCCTGGCCCATGGAGCGCCGCATGAGGAGTGCCAATCGCGGCAGGCACAAACATCCGAGATTGCGCGGTTCCGGCAAAGCGCCGCTCATCGACTACGAACGGGTACAGCGTCGCGGCAGTGGCGTCGGCACCTACGGCTTCGGCGACGTCGCGCCCGGGTTCGACGTAATTCCGAGCGACTGGAGCAACAACAGCTCCTTGACCTGCGGATTAGCCAAGCGCGCCCGAATCGCCCGTTTCTCCAGACATAGAGAAACGGGCAGGTCGGCGAGGTGCCCGCATGCACTGTGGAGCCAACATGCACGGAAGAACGACGAGCCCAGACCTGTTCGTATCGGGATAAATCGATGGCTCCGCGTTGACCCTGTGATAGATGACCTATCGTCACTCCAGGCGCGGATCATGACAGTTGCTTCGGAGGCTTCGAGGCAGAAGGCGAGACACCGCGTGTGACCTGCGGAAACGGGTTGCCCTAGAGAAACGCCCTGTGGCGGACTGACTCGCGAACCCGCAGGTCAAGTGGCATGCCCATCGCTCCAGCGCCGCGAATTATGTCGAACCCCGGTCGCGCAGCGCGTTCCAAAAGACCCGGAATGCCATACCCACCACGCCGACCAGCGCGAGCACGAGCAGCGTCTTGCCGGCGCGGTTCATCGCGCACCTCCTTGTCCCCCCAGGGGGTGTAGGTGACAGGCTCTTGACCAGCACGAACAGACCTCGAAAGCGAGTGTGGCGCAATTCACCGAAGGTTCGAATCCCTCCGCCACCGCTTCTGAAGGGCCCGTCGAAAGACGGGGCCCTTCGTGCGATCATGGCCGATCGTTGGCGCACATCAGAGACAGCAGTGACAGCCGAGACCGGGGAGGCCGCGATGGCGGTGAATGCGAAGAAGATCACCGTTTTTGTGCTCGTGGTCTTCGCGGTGTATGTGATCATCACGGACCCGGAGCAGGCCGCCGACTATGTCCAGATAGGGTTCCAGGGCATATCGGACGCCGCCAAAGCCATCGGCGACTTCATGACGTGGATCGCCGACGGAGGCGACAGCTAGGAGTGCCCATGATCCGCCACCTGGTCCTCTTCAAGCTCAACGAGGGCGTCGAACGCGACGACCCGCGGGTCGTGGAGGGCGCCGAGGCCTTCCGTTCACTCGAGGGCAGGATCCCCGAGATCCGCTTCTGGGAGCTCGGCTGGAACATCAGTGACCGCCCCATCGCGTACGACTTCGCGATCAACTCCGGCTTCGACGACGTGGCCGCGCTGCGGAAGTACGTGGAGCACCCGGACCACCAGGCGGGCGTCGAACTGTGGCGGGAGTTCGCCACCTGGGTGATCGCCGACTACGAGTACTGAGCCGCACCCTGGGAGCCCTCCGCCGGAACGGCGGGGGGCTTTTCTGTGTCTTATGCCCCAACTCTTCCCTCAACACGGTGTTATGCGGTGCTTGCACACAGTGCACATGTCTTGTGATGCTATGACCGCTTTTGACGGATGAGTTGAACGATGATTGACCGATGAAGAGGTGGCGTTGACCGTGTCGGCCAGTACTGCGCCGCCCCAGGAAGCCGCACCGCGGAGCCGCGGCGCCGACACCCGGGCGCTCACCCAGGTCCTCTTCGCCCAGCTCAAGGAGTTGCAGCCGGGCACGCCGGAGCACAACCGGGTGCGCGGGGCGCTCATCGAGGCCAACCTCCCGCTCGTGCGCTACGCGGCCGCCCGCTTCCGCTCCCGCAGCGAGCCGATGGAGGACGTGATCCAGGTCGGCACCATCGGGCTCATCAACGCCATCGACCGCTTCGACCCGGACCGGGGCGTGCAGTTCCCGACGTTCGCGATGCCGACCGTCGTCGGCGAGATCAAGCGGTACTTCCGCGACAACGTCCGCACCGTCCACGTACCGCGCCGGCTCCACGAACTGTGGGTGCAGGTCACCAGCGCGACCGAGGACCTGACGACCGCCTTCGGGCGCACCCCGACCACCGCCGAGATCGCCGAGCGGCTGCGCATCAGCGAGGAGGAGGTGCTGTCCTGCATCGAGGCCGGACGGTCGTACCACGCCACCTCGCTGGAGGCCGCCCAGGAGGGCGACGGACTGCCCGGCCTGCTGGACCGGCTCGGCTACGAGGACCCGGCGCTGGACGGCGTGGAACACCGCGACCTGGTCCGCCATCTCCTCGTCCAACTCCCCGAACGGGAACAGCGGATCCTGCTGCTGCGCTACTACAGCAATCTCACCCAGTCGCAGATCAGCGCGGAACTCGGCGTCTCCCAGATGCATGTCTCGCGACTACTCGCGCGTAGCTTCCAGCGGCTGCGCTCCGCGAACCGCATCGACGCGTAACGCGAACCGGATCGACGCGCAATCGCAAACACGAGCGAGGCATCACCGGCACGAGCGAATCGCTCACCAGGGCGGATCCCGACAGTTCTGCGCCGAAATACCGTCAGACCCCCTGTTTCCAGGGCTGATTCACGTCTTACATGTCGACATGTCACTACAGCGTGTTGCCGACATGTGACATTCTGCCGGAGACGCGTTTGCCGTGGCTCCGGCTCCGGTATTCAGGTGAAGGCTGATGTTCCTCGACGGGAGCGTCCGCCGCGACCGTCCCGCGACCCAGAGGGGGTGGCATGTCCGCAGAACAGGGCAGCTCCAAGGTGCTCACGCTCACAAAGAGCGAGTCGGCGCCCGACGCGCTCGACGACGTAATGGCCATCGAGGCCGCGCCGGCCCCGGCCCTCCCGACCACGCCTGCCCCGGTCGTGCCGACCTCGGAGATCATCGACACCCGGACCCTGTCCCGCTCCCTCTTCCTGCGGCTCGCCGCACTCGACGAGGACAGCCCCGAGCGCATGTACGTCCGGGACACGCTGATCGAGCTCAACCTCCCGCTGGTGCGGTACGCCGCCGCGCGGTTCCGCTCGCGCAACGAGCCGATGGAGGACATCGTCCAGGTCGGCACCATCGGCCTGATCAAGGCGATCGACCGCTTCGACTGCGAACGGGGCGTCGAGTTCCCGACGTTCGCGATGCCGACGGTCGTGGGCGAGATCAAGCGGTTCTTCCGCGACACGTCGTGGTCGGTGCGTGTCCCGCGGCGCCTGCAGGAGCTGCGCCTGGCCCTCACCAAGGCCAGCGACGAGCTCTCCCAGAAGCTGGACCGCTCGCCGACGGTGACCGAACTCGCCGCCGTACTGGGCGTGTCCGAGGAGGACGTCGTCGACGGCCTCGCGGTCGGCAACGCGTACACGGCCTCCTCCCTCGACTCCCCGGCCCCCGAGGACGACGGCGGCGAGGGCTCCCTCGCGGACCGCCTCGGCTACGAGGACACGGCCCTGGAGGGCGTCGAGTACCGCGAGTCCCTGAAGCCCCTGCTGGCCAAACTCCCGCCCCGGGAGCGCCGGATCATCATGCTGCGCTTCTTCGCCAACATGACCCAGTCGCAGATCGGCGAGGAGGTCGGCATCTCCCAGATGCACGTCTCCCGGCTGCTGACCCGGACCCTGTCCCAACTGCGCGAGGGCCTCATCTCCGACTGAGGATCCCGAGGGGTTCCTTCCTGACGGAGTGTCAGCCACACTGGCGCGATGCTTCGTACGACATGGACACCTGGCCGCCGGGGCACCGTGATCGGTGCGTCGGCGGCCGTCGTCTGTCTGGGCGGGCTACTGGCCGCGTGCGCGGGCGGCGGTGACACCGACGGCTATGTCGCGGTCGGCGCGCCCCGGGTCTCCGGTGAGGCGGCACCGACGGGGGACGTGACCTTCGTGCCGCTGGAGGGGGAGACGGAGCCGCCTGCGAGTGGGGCGGGGGGTGCGGGCAACTCCCCTGCCAGGAACGGGAATTCGGGAAGTCCCGGAAATTCGGCAAACCTCTCGGGCGCGGCGCCCAGGACCCCCGAAGCGAGCGACAGCTCCGGCACTTCTCCGTCCGCCGGTGCCGAGTCCGGTCGTACGCCGGTGAGTTCGCCGTCCCCGACACCGACACCGGCGCCCGGCCGTACGACGCCCGCCGCCCTGAGTGTGAGCGCTCCCGTACGGGAGCCCGCCGACCGTCGCTGGTGCGAGAAGGTGACCCTCGGTTTCCACAACACCGGTGGCAGCGCGGTGCGTTCGGGCACGGTGACCTTCGGGACGCACATCATCGGCGCGCTCGGCGTCGACTGGGGGACCGTCGAGTCCACCGAGGAACTTCCGACGCCGATCGGGCCTGGCCTACGGAAGGAGAAGACGTGGACGGTGTGCGTGGAGGAGTGGCGCGTGCCGCTCGGGATGCATGTCGAGACGCGGGACGTCGACGTGCGGTGGAAGTAGTGGGGCGCCCCGCCGGAACTGGAACTACATGAGCGCCAGGTAGGCCACCGCCGCCACGATCGCCACAGCGGCGACGACGCCGACGATCAGGCCGATGCGGGGACCGGAGGAGGAGGCCGCCGGCTGCGGCCGGCCCTGCGGGGCCGCCTCGTCGACGAACGCGCGGAACATCTGGGTGCTGCCGGCGGGGTCGTGGTTGCCCTGGGGGCCCTGGGTGTTAGCCATGGGCCGAGACCTTAGCGAAGTCGGGCGGGGCGGCCCAAGTGGGGGTCGTCACGGACGCCCGTCCGAACCGTCCCTCGACGCCCGCTGCCCGTAGTCGGCACGCAGCCTCCAGACGTCCTTCCACTCTCCGGCACGGCGGGCGGCGAGCTCCACGTCGCCGGCCCGCTCCCGCCCCTGAGCGACCCCGCACCCCGCGCACAGCCGGTACCAGTAGTAGCCGTCACCCCAGCCGACCGTCTCCCCCTGCCGCCCGCACGCCCGGCAGCCCGGCGGGACCGAGGTGCGGAGCACCCGTTCGACCACCACCGGAAGCGGCTCGGCCGGATGGAACGCCGGGTCGGGGCAGTACGCGATGTTGCCCCACTGCCGCTGCCAGCGACGCCAGGAGGCGTCGGACGGCGGTTGTCGGCGGCCCCTCGCCTTGTCCACCCGCCGCTGGGCCGCGTACGCACGCTCGTCGGTGAGCCAATGCCGGCGAGCGGCAGTCAGTTCCTCGACGGCGCGTACCAGTGCGTCGGGGGCGTGCTCCGGGTTCCTGGGGATGCCGGCGCTGACACATAGGTGGTGGTACGTGGCGCGGAAGCCGTAGGGCGCGAAGGCGACCAGGCAGGAGCGCAGGTTGGCGTGCCGGGCGCGGGGCGGGAGGGTCGTGTCGTGCACCCGTCTTCGGTGTGTGGTGAAGCTGCTCATCGTCGGACGCTATGGGGCGCCGACGGCGATGCGCATGCCATTAACCGTTCTGGCCTGCGCGTTTACTGCCGCAATACATGCCTTTGCCAAGTTTTTGAGCCACCTCCCTGCCATTTTATTTGCCTGTAGCAACCAATCACTCCTATGGTTGCCCTAAGCAACCTAACCGGGAGGCGTGATGGCCGAGCAGGCGCAGTACGAGGAGCTGGTCCGTCAGTTCAGCGCCTTCGGTGCCGTGAAGCGGGAGATGGCGCGCGTGCTGCCGGCCGGCTGCCCCAGCGGTTCCGCCGCCGTGCTGACGCTGCTGGCCCGGCACGGCGACATGCGCATGAGCAAGCTCGCCGAGCTGCTGGCCGTGGACATGTCGGTCACCAGCCGCCATGTCGCCCACGTCGCCGAGCGCGGCTGGATCGACCGGTCCCCCGACCCGGCGGACAAACGCAGCCGCATCCTGCGCCTCACCGCCGCGGGCCAGGCGCAGATCGACGAACTGTCCCGGCGGACCACGCGGATGCTCGCCGAGCGGCTGAGCGACTGGACCGACGACGAGGTCGCCCAGCTCACCCGGCTGATGGCACGGCTGCGGGCCGGCTTCGACGACTGCCGCCTCGGCCACGCGCCCCGGCCGCTCCCGCCTCCCGCACCCGGACAGTCCCCCCGTACACCCGCGATCACCAAGTAAGAGAAGGAAGCTCATGGCAACGACCACACCAGCCGGTGTGCGGGCTCATGCCAAGCACGGAGGAGGCGCTCACGGGTCTTCCGACGGCGCTCCGATGACGCACCGGCAGATCATGGAGGCGCTCTCCGGGCTGCTGCTCGGCATGTTCGCCGCGATCCTGTCCTCGACGATCGTCTCCAACGCCCTGCCCGAGATCATCAAGGACCTGGGCGGCGGCCAGAGCGCCTACACCTGGGTCGTCACCGCCGCGCTGCTGTCGATGACGGCCTCGACGCCCCTGTGGGGCAAGCTCGCCGACCTGGTCAGCAAGAAGGCGCTGGTCCAGATAGCCCTCGTCATCTACATCGTGGGCTCCGTGGTCGCCGGTCTGTCGCGGAACTCGGGGATGCTGATCGGCGCCCGGGTCATCCAGGGGCTCGGCGCCGGCGGTCTGACCGCGCTCGCGCAGATCATCATGGCCGCGATGATCTCGCCTCGCGAGCGCGGGCGTTACTCCGGCTACCTGGGCGCGACCTTCGCCGTCGCGACCGTCGGCGGGCCGCTGGTCGGCGGTGTCATCACCGACACCGACTGGCTGGGCTGGCGCTGGTGCCTGTACGTGGGTGTGCCGTTCGCGCTGATCGCCCTGCTGGTGCTGCAGAAGACGCTGCATCTGCCGGAGGCCGGGCGCAGGGTCAAGGTCGACTGGGCCGGTGCCTTCTTCATCACCGCCGCCGTCTCCCTGCTGCTGATCTGGGTGACCTTCGCGGACGACAAGTACGCCTGGCTGTCCTGGCAGACGTACGCGATGGTCGGCGGCGCCCTCGCCCTCACCCTCGTCTTCCTCTTCGTCGAGACCAAGGCCACCGAGCCGATCATCCCGCTGTACCTCTTCAAGAACCGCACGATCACGCTGGCCTCGGTCGCCTCGCTGTTCGTCGGTGTCGCGATGTTCGCGGGCACCGTCTTCTTCAGCCAGTACTTCCAGCTCGCGCGGGACAAGTCCCCGACCATGTCGGGCGTCATGACGATCCCCATGATCGCCGGGCTGTTCGTGTCGTCGACCGTCTCGGGGCAGATCATCACCAAGACCGGAAAGTGGAAGGCCTGGCTGGTCGCGGGCGGTCTGCTGCTGACCGCCGGGCTCGGACTGCTGGGCACCATGCGGTACGACACCGACTACTGGAAGATCGCCCTCTACATGGCGGTCATGGGCCTCGGCATCGGCATGATGATGCAGAACCTGGTCCTGTCCACGCAGAACCAGGTCGCCCCGCACGAACTCGGCGCCGCCAGCTCGGTCGTCACCTTCTTCCGGTCCCTCGGCGGCGCGATGGGCGTCGCGGCGCTCGGCTCCGTGATGTCGACGCGGATCAGCCACTACGCCACCGACACCATCGGCTCGCTCAGCCCCCAGGAGCAGCCGGCCGCCGGCAAGGCGACGGGCACGGGCGAGCTGCCCGACATGGACGCGCTGCCCACGCACATCCGCACCTGGCTGGAGAGCGCCTACGGGCACGGCATCGCCGACATCTTCCTGTACGTCGCCCCGGTCGCGCTCCTCGCGTTCCTGGTGACGCTGTTCATCAAGGAGGCGCCGCTGCGCACCAGCGGGGCGCCGGCCCAGGCGGCGAAGGTCTCCCAGGAGACGGTCACGGAGGCGGTCGCGGAGGCTCCGGCCGCGGCGCGGGTCCCGAGCTGGGCCGTCACCTCGCCGGAGACCGAGGCCGGTCCCGAGGGGATCCAGAAGCCGGCCGCCGCCGTCGCCGTCGCCACCGCGGAATCCTCCGGTTCCTCCGGTTCCGGTGGCCGGATCCCGGTCCGTGGCTTCGTCCGCGGTGCCGAGAGCGCGCCCGTGCCGCAGGCCGCCGTGACGCTGATCTCGCTGGCAGGGCGGCAGTTGGGCCGGTCGGTCGCGCAGGCCGACGGTGGCTACGGGGTGGACGCGCCCGGCGCGGGATCGTACGTCCTGATCGCGTCCGCCGACGGGTTCCAGCCGCAGGCGTCCACGGTCGTCGTCCACGACGAGCCGGTGGCGTACGACATCCTGCTCAGCGGCACCAGCGGGCTCACCGGCGTCGTGCGGGCCGCGCAGAGCGCGCTGCCGGTCAAGGACGCCATGGTGATCGTCACCGATGTGCGCGGGGACCTGCTGGCCACGGCCGCCACCGGTGAGCAGGGCGAGTTCGGCTTCGCCGAGCTGGTGCCGGGCACCGTGACCGTCGCCGTGAACGCCACCGGATACCGGCCCCGCGCCCTGCCCGTCGAGATCGGCGGCTCCGGGGTCACCCGGGTCGAGGTCGACCTCGAGTCGGGCGCCCAGGTCCAGGGCGCCGTACGGGCCCCGAACGGGCCGCTGGCCGACGCGCGGGTCACCCTCGTCGACGCGGCGGGCAACGTCGTCGGCACCTCCACCACCGGCGCCGACGGGGCATACGCCTTCACCGACCTGGACGGCGGCGAGTACACGGTCATCGCGACGGGCTACCCGCCGGTGGCGACGGCACTGACGGTCGACGGTCGAGGGGTCGACGACCACGACATCGAACTCGCCCACCCCGGCGAGTAGCTGAACCCCGGCCCGTGGCGGGCGGCGCGCTCTGAGCGGAGGTGCGCGGGCGCCGCGGGCCGGTTTCTTTGAGGCTGAGGAGTTACGTGAGATGGGACTGACCGCGAGGATCCGTACCCGGGACGGATGGGCCGTGTCGCACGCGGTCGTCACGGTGACGGACATGACCGGCACGCAGGTGCTGCGGGCCGAGGCCGACGGAGAGGGGGCGGTACGGGACACGACACCGCTGGCTCCCGGGGCGTACACCGTCATCGTCACCGCCGTCGGGTACGCGCCCGCCGCCACCGCGATCGTCACCGCGAGCGGCCGGGCCGAGGCGGGGACGGTGACGCCGGCCCGGCAGGGCGGCACGGAGCTGCCGCCGCCCGGGCCGTGGAGCGTCGACCCGGCGCACTCCACGGTGGGTGCGGTGGCCCAGCACCTGGGCATCTCGAGCGTGCACGGCCGTTTCACCGACTTCACGGCCTCGGTCGAGATCGCGCCGGACGATGTCGCCGAGTCCCGGGTGGAGGCGGTCATCCGGGCCGCCTCCATCGACACCGGCAACGGCATGCGGGACGGGCACCTGAAGTCCGCCGACTTCCTGGACGTCGGGAAATACCCCGAGATCACCTACCGCTCGACAGGCCTGACGGCGGCCGCCGGTTCCGATCGCTGGACGGTGCACGGCGAGCTGGGCATGCACGGCGTCGTACGGCCGGTGGACCTGGACCTGGCCTATCTCGGTACGGGGGCCGATCCCTGGGGCGGGACGCGGGCGGCGGTCCGGGCGACGACGGAACTGCACCGGGACGACTTCGCGATGAACTACAACCAGGTCGTGCAGGCGGGCATCGCGGCCATCGGTACGACGCTCAGGGTGGAGCTGGACATCCAGGCGGTGCAAGGGGAGTCGCTGCCACAGGTTCAGGGGCACGAGGGTACGCACGGCAGGGTCAGCCTCGCCGGGGCCGGCTGCCCCTAGGCTGACGGCATGGCACCGAACATCGCGACCAACACCCGCGTCTCCCTCGACGAGCTGCTGGACTTCGTACGCCCCCGGCACCGCGCCATCCTGCTCACCCGCCGGGCCGACGGCAGCCCGCAGGGGTCGCCGCTGACCTGCGGGGTCGACGACTCGGGGCGGATCGTCGTCTCCACCTACCCCGACCGCGCCAAGACCCGCAACGCCAAGCGGGACCCGCGGGTCAGCCTGATCGTACTGAGCGACGACTGGAACGGGCCCTGGGTGCAGATCGACGGCACCGCCGAGGTCGTCGACACGCCCGACTCGGTCGAGCCGCTCGTGGAGTACTACCGGAACATCGCCGGCGAGCACCCGGACTGGGACGAGTACCGGGAGGCCATGGTCAAGCAGGGCAAGTCGATCATCCGGGTCACGCCGGAGCGGTGGGGGCCGGTGGCCACCGGCGGTTTCCCGGCGCGGCTGGCTCCGCAGGGCGATTAGTTTCGCCGGGGCGGGGGGTCTGACCTCCTGAGACGCTGGTGAAGTCATAAGGAGCGCGCACATGGGTACGTACGTACAGCTCGGCGACGTGAAGACCTGGTACGACGAGTACGGCGAGGGCGAGGCGCTGGTCCTGATGCACGGCGGGCTGGTGGACGCCCGGTTCTTCGAGCCGAACCTCGGGCCCCTCGCCGAGCACTTCCACGTCTACACACCCGAGCGCCGGGGGCACGGCCACACCCCGGACGTGCCCGGCCCGATCACGTACCAGCTCATGGCCGACGACACGATCGCCTTCCTGGAGACGGTCGTCCGCGAGCCCGCCGACCTGGTCGGGCACAGCGACGGGGCGTTCGTGGCGATGCTGGTGGCGATGCAACGGCCCGAGCTGGTGAAGCGGCTGGTGATGATCAGCGGCGGGTTCAGCAAGGAGGGCGAGGCGGCGCCGGACGCGGAGTGGGACGTCGACGCGATCGCCGAGTTCCTCGGCCCGGCCTACGCCGAGGTGTCGCCGGACGGCCTCGACCACTTCAAGGTCGTCGCCACGAAGATCGGCGAGATGGCCGCGCGGGAACCCAACCTGAAGGCCTCCGACCTGGCCGCGGTGACCGCGCGCTCGCTGGTGATGTTCTCCGACGACGACCTGGTGACCATGGGGCACGTGGTGGAGATGTACGACGCGCTGCCCAACGCCGAGCTGGCCGTCGTCCCCGGCACCTC
Organism: Streptomyces dysideae; assembly: GCF_001514305.1. Lineage (GTDB taxonomy): Bacteria > Actinomycetota > Actinomycetes > Streptomycetales > Streptomycetaceae > Streptomyces > Streptomyces dysideae. The sequence goes on along the minus strand of NZ_KQ949084.1, from coordinate 67,425 downwards.
GCACTTCCTCACCCAGGAGAAGCCCGCGCTGGTCAACGCGCTGGTGCTGGACTTCCTCACCCACGAGCCGGTGCCGACGGTGGCGGCGATCCGGCGGGCGGACACGGGCGCGGGCGCCGGTCCCGCCTAGCTAGTGCCCCGGCAGGCAACGTTTGCCCGTCAAGGAGCGGCGTCCGGTGCGTGCTCTCGGCGTGCCGGCCGGAAGTCCTCGTACTGGATGTACTTGGGCTTTCGGCCGGTGCGGCGAGAGGGCGTGCCGGGCGTCGCGACGGGGCGAACGTTGCCTGTTGGGGCACTAGTCGGCGGCTTCCCCCACCATCGCCTCGATGCCCGCCACCAGCAGGTCCAGGGCGAAGGTGAAGTCCCGTTCCATCATCTCCTCCACCGTGTCGCCGCCCCGGGCCGCCATGATCTCCTCGGACTCCTTGAGGACCTCGGCGGCGTCCGGCGCCTGGGTCACCGCGCTCATGGCGTGCCGGAAGTACTCGTCCTGGGTCATGCCGGCCTGGGCGCACCGCGCGATGAAGTGGCCCTCGATGGTGCCGTAGCCGTAGACGAACTGGAAGACGGCGGAGATCGCGCTGGTCAGGCGGTGCACGGGCAGCCCGGTCTTGCGGATGACCTGCTGCACGACCCGGGAGAAGGCGAGGTAGTTCGGGCCGAGGTTGAGGAAGGTACCGGCGAGCGGGGAGACCCAGGGGTGCCGGACCAGCAGGCCGCGGTACTCGTGGGCCAGCGTGCGCAGCTGGTCGCGCCAGTCCTCGTCGCTCTCCTGGTCGGGCAGGCTCAGCTCGCCGAAGGCGGCGTCGAGGGCGAGTTCGAGCAGGTCGTCCTTGGTGTCGACGTACCAGTAGACGGACATCGCGGTCACGTTCAGCTCACCGGCCAGCCGCCGCATGGAGAACTTGGCCAGCCCCTCGGCGTCCAGCAGCCGCACGGTCACTTCGGTGATCCGGTCACGGTCCAGCCCCGACGGCTGCCCACCCCCACGCCCACCCCGCCGCGCCTTGGCCTCCAGCCAGACACTGACCCGCTGGCCTGCCTTCACCATGGCGCACCTTCCTAGACAAATAGAACGCCGGTCATGCTAAGCGCCCTTAAGGGGGCGGGGCTGTATCACTGTGCGGCTCCGCCGCGTGGGCGCGATCAACCCCACACGACCCGCAGCCGCCAACCCCCCGCATCACCCGAGCTCTTAGGCAACCACCTCGGAGTCTGCCCGCTCAGCGAGCCGCAACAACGCAGCCGCCACCATCCCACCCAGCAGCACAGCCCCCGCCCCCACCAACTGACTGCTCTCAAGACCCGACGCAAACCCATCCAAGATCCGCGCCCTCTCCTCCCCCGAAGCCGCGGAAGCCAACGCCGCCGGCAAAGAGGCCGCCCCCACAGAAACCGCCGCCGCGAACCGCGAGTTGAGCACCGCCCCCAACACCGCGACCCCCAACCCGTTCCCGAACTCCCCCAACGTCCCGTTGATGCCCGCGCCCACGCCCGCCTTGGCCGGCGGAATCGCACTCATGATGGCGTGCGCCATAACCGGGTTGGCCAGCGCGGCCCCCACCCCGATCAGGACAAGACCGACCAGCGTCCCGGCATAACCACCAGACGCAAGCGACGCGATGGACACCAGCCCCGCCGACATCAGCACCATCGCCAGCGCGATGGCCACCGGCGCCCCCGTCTTCGCCGCCCACTTCGCGGACAGCCCCGAGAAGTTGAGGGCGATGATGGCCAGCGCCAGCGGCGCGGTCCGCAGGCCCGCCTCCAGCGGCCCGTATCCGAGCACGAACTGCAGATGCTGCGTGAGCAGGAACAGCGACCCGCCCATGCCGAAGGCGATCAGCACCGCACCCGCGACCGCGCCCGTGAACCGCCGGTCGCGGAAGAAGTGCAGATCGAGCATGGGGTACGGGATACGGCTCTCCCACCACGCGAACAGGGCCAGGACCAGCACCGCGACGCCCGCTGTGGCCGGCACCCGGCCCGACGTCCAGCCGTGCTCGGGGCCGGAGATGATCGCGTAGACCAGCGAACCCATACCGATCGTGGAGAGTACGGCGCCCAGCAGGTCCGGGCGGTCTCCCTGCGGGTTCTTGGACTCGGGGACCAGGGACACGACCGCCACCAGGCCGAGTGCGGCGACCGGCAGGTTGATCAGGAAGATCGCGCCCCACCAGAAGTGGTTGAGCATGAAGCCGCCGATCAGCGGACCGGTCGCGAAGCCGAGCGCGTTGACCGCGGCCCAGATACCGATGGCCTTGGGCTGCTCCTCGGGCGCGAAGATCTGCATCGCCACGGCGAGCGTGGTGGTCATCAGCAGCGCGCCACCGACACCCATGCCGGCCCGCGCGGCGATCAACTGGGTGGTGCTGTCGGCGAGTCCGGCGGCCAGGGAGCCAACGCCGAACAGGGCCAGGCCCGTTATCAGCATCTTCTTACGGCCGTAGCGGTCGGCGGCGCTGCCCGCGGTGAGCAGCAGGCCGGACTGCACGAGCGAGTACGCGTTGATCATCCACTGGATGTCCGAGGTGGCCGCGCCCAGTTCGCGGGTGAGCGAGGGGATGGCCACGTTCAGGACGGTGTTGTCGAGCAGCACGGTGAGCTGGGCGAGACAGATGACACCGAGGATCAGCCAGCGCTGCGGGTGGCCCTGGGTGTGGGTGGCCCGGGCTTGTTCCTGGGAGGATGTCGTCATGCCATACACCGTAGAACAGTTCCCATACACCGTACAATTGAGATGAGGAGAAGGGGCGGCGACCGTGGTCACCGCCCCTTCACTTGAGAGAACCGTCAGCCGCTCGCCTCCTGCGTCAGGTCGTAGAAGGTCGACGAACCGACCGTCACCTGCTTGAAGGTGGCCTCGACCCACTCGCTGATCTGCGCAGACGTACCGCTGTCACTGCCGCCCATGCCGCCGCCTCCGGAGCCGCTCGAGATGAAGTAGTGGATCTTGCCGCCCGCCACGTACTGCTTGAACTCCGCCAGCGTCGGCGACGGGTCGGTCCCGTTGAAGCCGCCGATCGCCATGACCGGTTCGCCGGTGGAGAGCTGGTAGCTCGCGGCGTTCTGGGCACCGATGGCCGCGGCGGCCCAGGTGAAGTCGCCGGCGTCGGCCGCCAGCAGCTCCTTGGCCTCGTCGCTGACGGTGGTGCCGTTGATCAGGCCACCCATGCCGCCACCGCCACCGTCGGCGCCCATGCCACCGCCGGGCATGCCGCCCTGCTGGTTCTGGCCCTGGCCCTGGGTGGTGCCGTTGCCGTTCTGCTGGCCGGGCATGCCGCCGGTCGGGGGCTGGCCCATCTGACCGTTGCCGTTCTGGCCGTTCTGCCGACCCTGCTGGTTCTGGCCACCGCCGGGGAAGCCGCCGCCGCCCATGCCGCCACCACCGCCGGGGCCACCGCGGGCGCCCTGGACGGACGGACCGGCCGTGACGATCGAGCCGGTGTGGCCCTCGTTCAGCGTGGTGAGGGTGTACGCCGTCGGCCCGGCCAGCGCTGTGACGAAGCTCAACCCCACAACAGCCAGGGCCAGTTGACGGCCCAGCTTGGCCACGAAGACTAGGCCGAGCGCGGCGACCAGACCGCCGACCAGCACCAGCCACTTCAGCCAGGGCAGGTAGTCGGAGGAGCGGTTGAGCAGGACGTAACCCCACACCGCCGTGGCCGTCACGGCCGCCGCCAGCGTCAGGGACGCCCAGACCTTGTCGCGTTCCCTCCAGAGCAGGGCCGAGCCCATGCCGATCAGCGGCGCGATGTAGGGGGCGAGGGCCACGGTGTAGTACTCGTGGAAGATGCCCTGCATGAAGCTGAAGATCACCATTGTGATCAGCAGCGAGCCGCCCCAGAGGAGGAACGCCGCGCGGGTGGTGTCGGTGCGCTTGAGCATGGGGGTCCCCCCGCGCGAGCGCAGCCGAGAGTGGGGGAGGGTGGCCCAGATCGCGGCCGCCAGCAGGATCAGCGCGGCCGGGATCAGCCAGGAGATCTGGCCGCCGATGCTGGAGCTGAACATCCGGTCCCAGCCGGTCTCACCCCAGTTGCCGCCGCCACCGCCACCACCACCACCACCACCACCACCGCCGACGCTGCCGGTCTCCTCGCCGTTGATGCGGCCGAGGCCGTTGTAGCCGAAGGTCAGCTCCAGGAAGGAGTTGTTCTGCGAACCGCCGATGTAGGGGCGGGAGGACGCCGGCCACAGTTCGACGATCGCGACCCACCAGCCGCCCGCGACGACCATCGCGAGCCCGGCGAGCAGCACCTGGCCGACGCGCTTCTTCAGGCTCGCCGGCGCGAAGAGCACGTACACCAGGGCGAGGACCGGCAGGATCAGGAATGCCTGCAGGGTCTTGACCAGGAAGGCGAGGCCGATCGCGGCGCCGGCCCACAGCAGCCACTTCGTCTGCGCCTTCTCCATCGCGCGCAGCGTGCAGTAGACGGCGGTGGCCATCAGCAGTGCGAGGGCCGCGTCCGGGTTGTTGAAGCGGAACATCAGCGCGGCGACGGGCGTGAGCGCGAACACCGCCATGGTGACGAAGCCGGCCCCAGCACCGAACCGGCGGCGGACGGCGGCGTAGAGCACACCCGCCGTGGCGACCGCCATCAGCACCTGCGGGAACAGGATCGCGAAGGAGTTCAGGCCGAAGAGCCGCACGGACAGGGACATCGGCCACAGCGAGGCCGGGGGCTTGTCGACGGTGATGGCGTTGGCCGCGTCGAGCGAGCCGAAGAAGAACGCCTTCCAGGACTGGCTGCCCGCCTGGACGGCCGCCGAGTAGAAGGAGTTGGCGTAGCCGGAGGCGGTGAGGTTCCAGGTGTAGAGGCCGCCGATCACCAGCAGGCTCAGCAGGAAGGCCGGGCGGATCCAGCTCGGGTCCTCGGGCCGGCCGCGCCACAGCCGCCGTACGAAGGGCTGCTTGGGCTCACCGGACTCGGGAGCGGGTGGAGCGGGCGTGGCGGGCTCGGCGGTGGTTGTTCTGTTGGTGTCCGGATCCGAGGAGGGGCTGAGCTCCCTCTGCTGGATCGTCTCGTCGTACTGCGTGGTCATCGTGGGTCAGTCCCTCGGCTCGGTGTCGGTCGGGCGCACCGGCTGCAGCTGCATGGTTGCGTCCCCCCAGGTGCGGTCCGCGGCTTCGCCGGCGCGGAACCGGGTGGTGGTGTACGAGGATTGCGGCGCCGCCGCGTACGGGGTCGCGGTCGGGCGCTGCGGCAGCTTCGGGTGCGGAAGCTGCGTGGAGCAGGTCGGCGACGGAGAGGTGGCCGGCGTGTACGAGGCGACGACCGTCGACGGGCCGTCCGCTCCCTGGTCCGGGAACACCCAGGCCCGGAAGAGCAGGAACCTCAGGACCGTCGCCGCCAGGTTGGCGGCGATCAGGACGGCCAGCTCGGTGGAGTGCGCGGGGTCGCTCGTAGCCGCGTTGAGGGCGGCGAGCGAACCGCTGGTCAGGGCGAGGCCGATGCCGAAGACGACCAGGCCCTGCGCCTGGTGCCGGACGGCTCCGCCGCGGCCGCGCACCCCGAAGGTGAGGCGCCGGTTGGCCGCCGTGTTGGCGATCGCGGAGACGAGAAGGGCCAGCGCGTTGGCGACCTGGGAGCCGCTGAACACCCGGAAGCCGCTGTAGAGGAGGAGGTAGAAGAGGGTGGACAGGGCGCCTACGACACAGAAGCCGAGGAGCTGGCGGGCCAGTCCCTTGGGTACGTCCTTGATGTCGCGGTCCCGGGGATCGTCGCCGAACGGCCGCGCGAGGCGGTCCAGCGGCAGCGAACCGGTGGCCAGGGCCCTGCCCACCCGCCACACCCCCTTGAGGTCGTCGGTCGCCGTCTTCACGATGTGGACCGTGGAGTCGGGGTCGTCGACCCAGTCGACCGGCACCTCGTGGATACGGAGTCCCGCGCGCTCGGCGAGCACCAGCATCTCGGTGTCGAAGAACCAGCCGGTGTCCTCCACGAGGGGGAGCAGCACCTGGGCGACATCCCGGCGTATGGCCTTGAAGCCGCACTGCGCGTCCGAGAAGCGGGCCTGGAGGGAGCCGCGCAGGATGAGGTTGTAGGCGCGGCTGATGAACTCGCGCTTGGGTCCGCGTACGACGCGGGAGCTACGGGCGAGCCGCGAGCCGATCGCGAGGTCCGAGTGACCGGAGATCAGCGGCGCCACCAGCGGCAGCAGGGCGTTGAGGTCGGTGGACAGGTCCACGTCCATGTAGGCGAGGATCGGGGCGTCCGAGGCGGACCAGACGGTCCGCAGCGCCCGGCCGCGGCCCTTCTGCCCCAGCCGGAAGGACGTGACCTCCGGGATCTCCCTCTCCAGCCGCGACGCCACCTGCGGGGTGGTGTCCGTCGACGCGTTGTCCGCGACCGTGATGCGGAACGCGTACGGGAAGGTGCGCTTGAGATGGTCGTGCAGTCTCAGCACACACGGCTGGAGGTCCTTCTCCTCGTTGTAGACGGGGATCACTACGTCCAGGACAGGCGTACCGGCGTCTCCGGCCGGGAGGTGCTCCCGCGCCGGCAGGTTGCCGGGAGAAGAGTCGGTTCGCATGGAACCGACTTTCGTCAAGCGCCCTGTTGCACCCATGTGGTGGCGCTGTGCTGCGCCTGTGAGTGCTGTTGCCAGCTCATTTCGGCGCTCGGCTGCGGGGCCAGGGCCGGCAGGTGCACCGTGAAGACGGTCCGTCCGGGCACGCTGTCGACGGTCACGGAACCGCCGTGCGCGGCCGCCACGGCCTGCACGATGGCGAGGCCGAGGCCGGTCGAGCCGGAGGCACGGGAGCGCGAGGAGTCGCCGCGCGCGAACCGTTCGAAGACGTGCGGGAGCAGTTCGGCCGGGATGCCCTGGCCGTTGTCCTCGACATCCACGCACATCCAGGTGCCGCGCCGCTGCACCCGCGCGGTGACGGTGGTCCCCGGCGGGGTGTGCTTGCGGGCGTTGCCGAGCAGGTTGACCAGCACCTGCTGGATCCGCGCCGCGTCCGCCGACACGAGGGCCGGTTCGTCGGGCAGGGCGAGGCGCCAGTTGTGGTCCATGCCGGCGGCGCGGGAGTCGCTGATGGTGTCCACGACGAGGGGGATGAGGTCGGTCTGCTCGAACTGCAGTGGCCGCCCGGCGTCCAGGCGCGCGAGCAGCAGCAGGTCCTCTACGAGGAGGGTCATCCGGCCGGCCTCGGACTCGATCCGCCCGAGGGCGTGCTTGGTGTCCGGGCCGACGTCCTCCCGTCCGCGCCGGGTGAGTTCGGCGTACCCGCGGATGGAGGCGAGGGGTGTCCTCAGCTCATGGCTGGCGTCCGCCACGAACTGCCGGACGCGCATCTCGCTCTCCTGGCGTGAGTGCAGCGCGCCGTGGACGTGGTCCAGCATCCGGTTCAGCGCCGCACCGACCTGACCGACCTCGGTGTGCGGGTCGCACTCCGACTCGGGGACACGCTCGCTGAGGTTCACCTCGCCGGTGTGGAGGGGGAGTTCGGAGACGCGGGTGGCGGTGGCGGCGACCTTGCGGAGGGGGCGGGTGGCAAGACCGACGAGGACGTATCCGGCGATGCCGGCTGCGGCGAGGCCTGCGGCGGTGACGCTCACCTCGACGAGGATGAGGGTGTTGATCGTGTCGGTGACGTCGGTGGTCGGCAGCGCCACGTAGTACGCGCCGTTGTCGCCCTCGCGGTACTGCACGCGGTACTCGCCCAGCCCCGTGATGGCCACGGTGTGGGCTTTGCCGTCCTTGGCGACGGCGTTCAGCTCGTCCTTCTGCGTGTCGCTCAGCTCGTACGGCGTGGCGTCAGTGACGCCGTTGTCGTTCGTCGAGGCCTTGCTGAACATGCCCTCGCTGATCTCACCGCTCACGACCTTCGCCGCGATGGTGCCGATCATCTGCTGCGGGCCCTTGGTGACGAACTCCGAGAGGCTGGGCACCTTGGGCGCCTTCTTCTCCGGGTCGTCCTCGGGCTTGGGCTGCGCGTCGGGCGGAAGCCCCTCGGGACCGGCGCCCGCCGCGCGTCCCACCGCCTCGCTGAGCGAGGTGTTCAGCTGCGTGTACAGGCGCGATTCCATCGCGATCGTCGTCACCGTCCCGATGACGGCGCACACCACCGCGATCAGCACCACCGCGGAGACGACGAGCCGCGTACGCAGCGTGCGCGGCTGTCGTCCTCGCCTCGGCTTCTGCTGTCTCTGCGTACGCGTCCGTCGTCGCCCGCTCATGACGCCGCAGGCTTGATCAGGTAACCGGCACCCCGCCGGGTGTGGATCATCGGCTCGCGTCCGGCGTCGATCTTCCGCCGCAGGTAGGAGATGTAGAGCTCGACGACGTTGGCCTGGCCGCCGAAGTCGTAGGACCACACCCGGTCGAGGATCTGTGCCTTGCTGAGCACGCGCCGCGGGTTGCGCATCAGGAACCGCAGCAGCTCGAACTCGGTGGCGGTGAGGTGGATGTTCTCCCCGGCCCGCGACACCTCGTGACTGTCCTCGTCGAGGGTGAGGTCACCGACGACCAGCATGGAGTCGGACCGCCGGTCGGCGGCACCGGAACGCCGGATCAGCCCGCGCAGCCGCGCGACGACCTCCTCCAGGCTGAACGGCTTGGTGACGTAGTCGTCGCCGCCCGCGGTGAGCCCGGCGATCCGGTCCTCGACCGCGTCCTTGGCGGTCAGGAACAGCACCGGCACCTCGGGCAGCTCACGCCGCAGCCGGCCCAGCACGGCCAGCCCGTCCATGTCGGGCAGCATCATGTCCAGGACGACGGCGTCGGGCCGGAACTCACGCGCGGTCTGGATCGCGCCGGTTCCGTCCCCCGCACTCCGGATCTGCCATCCCTCATAGCGCAGGGCCATGGACAGCAGCTCGGTGATCGACATCTCGTCGTCCACCACAAGCACTCGGACGGGGCTCCCGTCCGGCCTCAGCAGTTCGGTGCGCCCCTGGGGCGAGGTCGTGGTCATGATGGACACGATGTCGGGGGCCTATTAGAGCCCGCTTTTGAGAACCTGTGATTTTCCTGAGAAACGCACAGGAGGCTCTCAGGGGACGCCTGGGAATTGCTTGCCGGGCCGGGTGGGCGGGAGGCAGCCGCCGCAGCTCCTGTCTACCGCCCCGCTCCGGGGGTCCTCCGCCACACGCCGCAACGACGCGCACAGAAAAACCGATCACGGCCACTGTCAACCATCAGCTGGGGCCGAAGTGTCAAGCATCTCCCGGGACCGGACAAGACCCAACCGCCGACTGAGTTGCAACTTTCTCTACGGGTTCAAGGCCCGCGCACGGCGCGGGCGCGCGCCGCCTCTGCGGCGCGCTCGCGACTGCGGGCATGAAGTGGGGAGACCCCCTCTGTGGCTGGGGCGGTCAGCTCCGCGACTTTATCCGGCGCCTACAACACCAACAGCGGCCGATCCGTCAGATTTGGTCCCACTCTTGGGGGAGGACGGTGGGATGCCAGTTAGTTAGCTTCCCAAGCTGATGGCGGTACACCGGGGTCGGCCTCGACGCAGACACACACCGGCAGCTCCGTGCGGTCCGGACCTTGCTCCTTTGCAGGCACCGCGTTGACCTGTCACGATCAAGCCGTGGCCAACCTTTCGAAGATCGCAAATCGTCTGGACGCCGTCATGGACCTGACGGGCCCAGTGATCGGCGTCATGCTGCTGGCGGTAGGCATTGAGCCTACCGCGACGGTGGATCCTTGGGCTGGCCCATCGCGGGAGCGGTGCTGCTTGTGATCAATCTCTGGGTGGCCTGGCGCCGGCTTGCCAGGCGCCGGAAACCGACTCCCTCGTCGTAGCGACCCCAGGCAGCCGCCCATGCCGCGTACATGCCGATCGGACGTCGTCCGGACGAGATCCGAGGAACTGCGGTACAGCAACGACAGCAACCGTCCTTGCCCAGTAGCGGCCCTGGGAAGATCCGAGGCGAACGGTATGACCGTCACTGACCGATCCACATGGAGCTACAGATCGGAAGGTTGCAGGTCCGACTGTTGCCGACCGCCTCGGAGGGCGGATGCAGGGTAGGTCAGACGACCATCGGGACGCTGGCCGTGCCTCGTCATCGTCCGGATCGTTGCCGTCACCCATCAGCACATCGCCGATGCGGTCGACGACGGGAGCCCCGGGGGTCGAGCCGGACGAAGGTGTAGATGTCCGTGGCCGTGCACTGGCGGCCACGGGGCACGCGATGCGGCGCTGACGTGCGCTGCCGTCCCGGACAGCTCCCCCAGCACACACGATCAGGCTGCCGTACTGCCGACCATGAGGATCTTGATGGCGATGCTGCTGCCGTCGATCTCGTACGTGGCCCTGTACATGCCGACCCGCAGCCGTCTCAGATTGGTGTTGCCGAGCTTGCTGCTCGCTGCGGGCTCCGGGTTTCCGGCGAGTACATTGATTGCTTTGACCAGGGGTTTCACCGCGTCGCCGTCACGAACCCGGAGTCGCTTGAGGCCTTCGGAGGCCGCCCTCTCCCAGATGATCGTGTAGCTCAAGAGGCCTCCGCTCCGGTGACGATCGCGTCGATCTCGGCCTGGGTGGACGTCGGTCCGCCAGTGGCTCGCGCATACAGGGACACAGCCACATCGGCGAAATCGATCGCCTGCTCGCGTGCTTCTTCGCCGGGAGCCGAGTCGGCGAGTGCCTGGGTCCACCAGTGGTTGAGGAACGCCTCGAAGCCGCCGGAGCCGGACAGGGTGCCGAGTTCCGCATAGAACGCGGCACGATGATCGAGGCGCAGGGCCGCTCCGATGCCCTCAACGGTGCGCTGGACGACGGCACCCGTGAACCCGGTGGCTTCCCGGGCCTCGGCCACCGCGTGCTGCCACTCGACTGTCATCTGCGTCTCCCTTCGCCGTGCGGTCAAGGTACCGGCCCGGCACCTTCGCAAACGCCTCAGCAAGCTACGCATCGAGACTCCGCGCGATGTCGAGTTCCGCCCAGATGGTCTTCCCGACGGTGAGCTTCTCCACGGCCCAGCGGCTGGCCAGCGTATGGACGATGAGCAGGCCCCGGCCGAACTGGTCGTCGGGGGCGGAGGGGCGGGGGTTCGGGAGGCGTTCTCCTCGCGGGTCCGTGACGGCGATCCGGAGTGCGGTGCCGGTCAACGACGTCTCCACGCGGAACAGACGGTCTCGGAGGCAGCCGTGCAACACGGCGTTCGTGCACAACTCGCTGGTCAGCAGAGCCGCGTCACCTGCGGCGCCGGGGTGGCCCCAGTCGACGGCGAGTTGAGTGACATGCCGGCGGGCGAGGGGGACGTTGCGGGGGTACGGGGTGTAGGTGACGGCGTCGTAACGGTCGTAGGACTTGGGGAGTCCGGGAGGGTAGCAATCGGTCATGGAGCGTACCTCCTTGTGCGTTGCCGGGTGCCCTGCGCGGCTTCCGGGTGGGTGGGGGGAGGTGGCTCCGCCCTGCGGCCCTGGGGTGGGCAGCACGGTGCACTTCCGCCAACCGGTGTCGCTAAGTGGGCGATTGAGTACCGAAGGTAGCGATGCAGCGACGAAGTCTGCAAGCAGTCCCAGGGAAATCTATCCCCGAATTTGCTTGCGATGCGCCTACGACCAACTGCACACTGGCGGCGACCAGGGAGGTAATCCGACGTGACCGCAGGTCAGTTCATGCGCGGCAACCGTGTATCCACAGTCCTCGCCCGCAAGCTGGGTGGTGAGCTGCTGCGACTGCGCGACGAGTCCGGCCTGACGCAGCCGCAGGCGGCAAAGGCGCTGTCGGCGACCGCGGCCAAAGTCGCCAAGATGGAGCGCGGTTGGGTGCCCTTCCGTGATCCAGACATCCGGATCCTGTGCGATCTGTACGGCGTGACCGACCCGAAGGCTGTGGAACGGCTGCTGAGCCTCGCCAAGACCGACCGCGAGCGCCGCAAGGCCAAGGGATGGTGGAACCAGTACCCCGAGTTGCGCACGCTTGTGGAGTACGTCGCCCTGGAGGACATCGCGACCGGCGTTCGTACGTGGCAAGGTGCGTTCATCCCAGGGCTGTTGCAGACACCGGACTATGCCTGGGCTCTCGCGATCGGCAACGCCGACTGGGACGACCCTGATGAGATCGAGCGCTTTGTCGAGGCCAAGATGGCACGGCAGGCCCGGCTGGCGGACGGCAGTCCGCTCAGCCTGTGGGCCGTAGTGGGCGAGGGAGCGCTGCGCCAGCTCGTGGGCGGCCGCGAGGTCATGCGTGTACAGCTCGCGCACCTCGTCGAGGCGTCCCGTCTGCCCAACGTCAAGCTTCAGGTGGTCCCGTTCCTCGCGGGCTCCCACCCTGGAATGACCAGCGCCTTCAGCGTCGTCTCGTTCGCCGAACCCGGCGCGATGGACGTGGTCTACATGGACACCACCTCGTCTACCCTGTGGCTGGAGAGCGAGGCCGATGCCGCACGTCATAACACCAAGTTCGAGCGGATCGCCAGGACCGCGCTCGCTCTTCACGATTCCGTCACCCTGATCGAACGCATCCGCAAGGAGCTGTGAGCCGTGCCGCACTTCGAGTTCGTCAAGTCCAGCCACAGCAGCGGCAATGGCGAGTGCGTCGAAGTCGCCCGCAACATCCCCGGCACCATCGCCGTTCGAGACTCGAAGGACGCGGACGGGCCGATACTCCGGCTCATGCCGAAATCCTGGACGGCCTTCCTATGCCTCACGGACCGGCTCCCGAGCTGAACCAAAAGCGACAGGGCCTCACGCCCGGACGGTGATTGGCAGATCTGTTCCGGAACCGGGGTCTGCGAGCAGGCCCTTCCGCGCCGGGAGTGGCACGGATCTGCCAATCGCCGACGGCTCCCCCTGCGTGGCGCGCTCAGAACAGCTCGTCCTGCACGGCCGCTTGCTCTTTTCCGAACTCCCTGATCGGCAGGGTGAGTTCACTACCCCCACCGGCAGGAACCAACTCCCACCCCGTCATCAACCGCGTATCGACCACGACGACCCCGCCGTCACCGTCCGCCGCCAGATGCAGATCCGGCCCCGCGGCCGCCACCAACCGCCCGCTCACCACCCCGCCCGCGACCAGCTCGGTCACCTCCCCGACGGCGGGCTGCAGATCCGTGAGGCCGAACGCGCCGGCATGGTCGACCGGTTGGCAGGGTTCACGGGTGAGCGACTCCGGCCAGGCGGGGAGGGCCACCGCCCGGGCATGCAGGTCCTCCACCTCGGCCGCACGCTCCCCCGCCGACGCCGGCAGCGCGGAACGCACCGCCCGCTTGTCGCCGTACGGAATCCGGTCAGGAACCCGCAGCGCGGCGCGCAACAGCTCCTCCGTGCGCCGCGCCGCCATCAGGGGTCCGGCGCCCAGCCAGCTGAAGCAGACCGCCCCCTGCTCCAGCAGCCGTGCCGAGCCCCGCTCAAGCGCGGTGATGCCGACCTTGGTCATCCCAGGCCCGAACCACGCCAGATATACGTGGTACGGCTGCGGGTCGTCCGCGATCGTGTCCGCGGCCACCGAGTGCGCCCGGTCCAGCCGCGCGCACTCCTCGCACCGCGCCCCCGTGCTCCGCCCCGGCACGACCGCCCGGACGGGACACGCATGCCCCCGCGCTCCCACGCATCTCCGCACGCCCCCTTCCGCGACCCCGAAGGCCACCCGTTTCCCCCAGGTCAGCGCACTGCGCCGCCCACCGTCCCACGCCAGCACGGGACCGTCCGCCGACCACCGCAGCCCCGCGCACCTCCATGCCTGTGCCATTGCTCTCCGAGCGTAGACGCAGCCACTGACAACGACCGTTCAGCGCCCGGCGTCGACGCCGACCGACTCGGGCTCCCCGGTCACGGACACGACCCCGGCCGCCCCGGCCGTACGCCGCCCCGCTCCCACCACAGCGGTCCCGACGGTCGAGGCGGACCGCCACCGCGTCCGGGTAGCCCGCTACACCCTGGACAGGGTGTAGCGGGCTACACCCGGACTCCGGGAGGCCGCTCCCTCGTCGCGACGGACACGCACCGGAAAGCTGTTCGACAGAGAACAGAGAACCGAGAACGCAGCACTCCCTCGTGCCTCCGCCCACCGAAAGGGACCGCCCGATGTCCACGAACCGCCGCCGTATCGCCACCCTGGCCACCACCGTCGCCGCCGTCGCCCTCACCGCCGGTCTCGCCACCGGCTGCGAGGACCTCGACACCACACTGGGCTGCGTCCAGCACGCCGACACGATCGCCGACAGCGTCAAGGCCATCCACGAGGCGGGCCTGGACGCGGCGAAGGACCCCACGCGTACCGACGAGGCCATCGACACCATCGACAAGAACCTGGAAAAGATCGACAAGGTCGACGACGACACGAGCGACGACAAGGTCAACCAGGCGGTCGACGACCTCAACGACGCGATCGCGGACTACAACAAGGCCATCCTGAACGGCGACACCGACCCCGACCCGAGCAAGATCGACGCCGCCGCCGACGAACTGAAGAACGTCTGCACGTCATAACAAGGCGCCGCCTCAGCGACCGCGCCCCGGCTCCCTGCTGTCGTACTCCACCCGCGCCCGCTCCACCTCACCCAGATGGACGGACCACTCGGCGAGCGCCGCGAACAACGGCGCCAGACTGCGCCCCAGTTCGCTGATCTCGTACTCCACACGCGGCGGCACCTCGGGGTAGTACGTCCGCACAACCAGCCCGTCCCGCTCCAACTGCCGCAGCCGCTGCGTCAGCACCTTGGGCGTGATCGTGGCGATACGGCGTTCCAACTCGACGAAGCGCTGGCGCCCGTACTCGTGGAGCGCCCACAGGATCGGCGTCGTCCAGCGGCTGAAGACGATGTCGACGACGGGCGCGACCGGGCAGGCGTTCTCGGGATCGGCCCCCGACTGAACCCACTTCGCTGTGCTCTCGGTCACACCAACCCCCGAATGCCATTACTTTCCTCTAGGTACCTACTACCCCCGCAACAGTAGCTTCGCCGAGTCGGATGCGAACGAACGAACTAACGAACCAACGAACGCCGCACTACTGACTCGGATCGGAGACCGACGATGATCGTGGTGACCGGAGCAACGGGTAATGTCGGACGGCCACTTGTACGTTCCCTCGTCGCGGCGGGCGAGCGGGTGACGGCGGTCTCCCGCCGGATCTCCGCCGGGGACGTGCCGCCCGGCACCGCCCGCCACCACCAGGCCGACCTGACCGAACCAGAGCGGCTGAAACCCGCCCTCGATGGAGCCGAGGCGCTGTTCCTGCTGACCTCCGGCGACTATGTCGCGGCCGGCGGCGATCTCACCGAGGCCCTCGATGTCGTACGGGCTTCGGGCGTCCGGCGGGTGGTCCTGCTGTCCTCCCAGGGCGTCGGCACCGGCGACCACCCCTCCCAACTGGAGGACACCGTACGGGAATCAGGCCTGGACTGGACGATGCTGCGCCCAGGCGGCTTCCACTCGAACACCCTCCACTGGGCGGACCTGATCCGCACCCGCCGGGAGGCCGCGGCCCCCTTCGGCGACGTGGCACTGCCGACCATCGACCCGGCCGACATCGCGGAGGTCGCGTCGGTGGCGCTGCGTGAACCAGGCCACACCGGCGAGGTCTACGAACTGACCGGCCCCGCGCCCGTCTCGCCCCGGCAGCAAGTCGCCGCGAGCCAGGCGGCGTTGGGCGAGCCGGTACGGTTCGTCGAACAGACCCGCGCGACGGCCAGGGCGCAGATGCTGCACTTCATGCCGGAGCCGGTCGTCGAGAGCACCCTCGACATGCTGGGCACCCCCTCCGCCGCACTGCGCCGGGTGAGCCCCGACGTGGAACGCCTCCTGGGCCGCCCGCCGCACACGTTCGCGGACTGGGCGGCACGGAACTTCGAGGCATTCAAGTAGCGGGCGGGGAGCACGACTTAACGGCGGCCACCGTCCAGGGCACAGGGACGCGCCCCCCGAGGAAGCGCACCGGATCCCGCCCTGCGAGGGTGGCCGCATGCTTCACGAACCCGAGAGAGCCCTCTTCGTACGGTCCGTACGAGGTTCCACCCCCGTGCTCCTCCTGGCCGCCGCCTCCGTCCACGACGCCCTGCCTGCCCTGACCGCCCCCGACGGCAGAGTGCCCTTGTGCACGGGCTGGAGCATCGTTCCCAAGCTCACCCTGTGCGCCGTGGACGGCCCCGGCGAGCACGGCCTGATCATCCCCGCGCTCGCCGCCCCGGTCCTCGACGCGACCGGCCCCGCCGACATGGCCGACTGGTGCACGGACGCCGAACAGGCCGGCGGCGCGCTCGTCCTGTCCGTCGACCAGCTGCCGGAAACCCTCGACTGGGCCCACCTGTTGGGCTCGGGCACCGCCCACGGCGGCTTCGTACGCCTCCTGACCTGAACCGATCACGGCGCAACCCCACCCCCATGGTGTAGCCAGCCCTACCTCCGGTTCGGTAGGGCGCTCCATCGTTCCCACGAGCGGACAACGGCATCGTTGAACCCGGCCGATCAAGGCTGAAGCCCCACTGAAGTCGGGCTGAAGCCGGGCCGGGATCAACTGGATCCCTCAGAGATTCGAGCCCCGCCCGGAAGGACACCGCCATGGAGTCGCTGCTCCCGTCGAAGCCGCTGCCGGCCGACGCAAGGTCGACGCCGGGCCCCTTCGCCTCCTTCATCCGCTTCGTGGTCTGCGGCGGCGGCATCGGCCTCCTCTCCAGCGCCGCCGTACCGCTGCTGGCCACTACGATGCCCTGGGCGGTGGCGAACGCCCTGATCACGGTCGCCTCCACCCTCCTGTGCACCGAGCTGCACGCCCTGTTCACCTTCGGCACCGGCCGCCGCCCCGGCCTGCGCGAGCACCTCCAGTCGGCGGGCTCGGCGACGGCCGCGTACCTGGCGACGACCGCCGCGATGCTGATACTCCACGCGGTCCAGCAGTCCCCCACGGTGCTCTGGGAACAGGCCGTCTACCTCACCGCCTCCGGCCTCGCCGGCATCGGCCGCTTCCTGGTCCTGCGGCTGTTCGTCTTCGCGGCGGACCACAGGCCGGGGACGACGAGGGGCGCACTCACTCTGGCCCGCCCGGCACTCGTCAGCGCCGCCTGAACCCTCCGCACCGCTCACAAGCCCTCAATGTTTCAATTATTAAGAAAGGCAAGCAAGCACGGCAACGTGCCCACCGAAAGGCGGAGTTGGCCCCATGAATCCCCCCACGAAGAAGCTCCTACGACGCGGACTCGCCCTGGCCGCAACCTCGTTGGCCCTCGTCCTCACCCAGGGCGGCCCGGCCGCGGCCAGTCCGGCGTTCGGCCACGCCGAGCGCACGGTCACCACCACCGACGGCACCTTCGACCTGAAGCTGGCGGCCACCCCCGTCACGCTGCCCGCCTCGGGCGCCACGGTCAACGTCGGCGGCACCGGCTACAACACCGACCAGGGCATCTTCCTGGCGTTCTGCGTCATCCCCGACTCCGTCGAGATCGGCGACCCGACGACGTACACCACCCTGCCCACGCCGTGCCTCGGCGGCCGCGAGTCCACGGACGGCTCGGCCCGCCGCATCACCAACACCGCCACCGGCACCCCGGGCGTGACCATCCCCTACGCCCCGCACGGCTCCTTCCTCACGACCCTCAACCTCAAGCCGGAGATCGCCGACGGCAAGGTCTGCGACGTCACGGTGAAGTGCGCCATCATCACCCGCGCCGACTTCACAGCCACCGCCGACCGCTCCTACGACCAGTACATCCCGGTCCACTTCAAGCAGTAGCCGGGCAGGTCACCGCACCGGCACAAACCCCAGGGCCCCGCCGACTCGGCGGGGCCCTGCGCTGCTCTGCCTTCCCCTGCCTTCCCCTGCCTTCCCCTGCCTACGGGATCAACGGCCCGGGATAACGCCTCAACGTCTCCACCCCATCGGCCACGAAGGCCCACCGCCCGACCACATCCCGCAGCTCACTCTCACTGACCCACCGGTACCACCCGATCTCCGCCGGATCAGGCTCGATCTTCTCGGTCACCAGGGCCTCATGCACCCCGAGCCAGTACGGACTGATGGCCCCCCGGCACAGAAACTTGAACACAAACCGCACGGGAACCCGAACCCCCAACTCCTCACCAAGCTCCCGCCCGGCCGCCTCCACATAACTCTCCCCGACCTCGACCGCCCCACCGATCAGCCAGTTGTACTGCGCCGGAAACCGAGCCACGCCCGCCGGCCGCCGATGCACCAGAATCCGCCCCTCAGCATCCCGACAGACGGTCGTGGCAACCCGATGCAGCCACCCGCGCGCGATGGCTTCCCCCCGGTCCACGACCCCAAGAACCCGATCGTCCTCGTCGACACGCTCGACCAGTTCGCTCAGTTCACTCAGTTCGCCCATGAGCCTCACGATCGCAGAGTCGCTCAGGCCGCCTGATCAGAGCTCAGAAGAGGGGAGTGTCCGGATGACGAGGGACACGGTCGGCACCCTTCAGCAAACTGACAACACGCTCATGGGTGTCACCAACCCGATCAAGCACCCGCACCCTCACGAACACGTTCTCCACTTCACGCATGGCCTTCTCCGTGAACCAGCCCAGAAGCATCGTCTGCTGCCCGGAGATGGGCCAGCCCGGCCCTACGAGGTTCAACGCGAAGTCCTGCCGCTTCATCAGCCCCAGCCCCTCGACCGACGCCGACGCGACAGCCTGCGTCACCCACTCCGAGGAGTCCTCGGCCCCCGAGGCACGCGCGGCGGGCGTGTACTCGATCCAGTACCCCAGGTCCATCGTGACGGCCACTTCCTGCCCGCCATTGCACAGGTGACACACCCAGGCCATCCGCCCGTCCGGCGACACGTCGGCGACGACCCGGCCGAAGTACCCGATGGCCGGCCTGACCGTACGCGCGTACTGGGCCCGAGCCAGCGAGGCTCCCCCCGTCGCAAGCACGGCCGCCACGGCACTCTGCACATCCAGCAACTCCACCTGCCACGGCCAGCCACGGGTCACTCGATCCGGCAGATTCTCCCGAAGCAGCGAGTAACAGAGCACCACCACCGCCACCCCCACCAGCACCAACAGAAACCGCGAGAACAACCCGCTCCGATGAATCACACGCTGCATCGTCTCCACGCCTGCCTCGCCCCTCGGCTCACGCTCGGCTATGTGGGTCGGTCGCTGGCGCTCGTACCGGTTGCGCTGCGGCCCCGTGAGGACGGTAACGGACGGGTGCGGTCGCCGAGGCTGCTGCACTTCGCTGCTGTACCTCAACGGCCATACACATCACATCAGTTGTAGCTGGTGATCAATCAGCAGAGGGCGCTAGCCTGACAGGACCTCATCTCTGAGAGGGGGGCGCCTCGTCCCGCACGGTGACGAGACGCAGCCCCAGAGATGAGGTGGAGTGATGGAAAAGTCGAACCCTTTCCCGGAGTCCAAGGGGAAGATTCGCGATGTTGCTGGTCGGCTCACGATCGCGTTGGGGGCTCGTGCTCTCTGGGCGTTGATCGAGAAGCTGTTCAGCCACCACTTCGAGGGATAGCAACACGCGCGCCTCGCGCGGGCGTCGCCACCGAGCTCTCCCCCTTTGCCCGGGGGCGACTGATTACGAGGAGCCTCGAAGGGTCCTCACTCCAACCCGGCCCGGGACAGCCCCCCTCTCTGTCTCGGGCATCTTGCTCCCTGGCGCGGGTTCGGCGGCGCTTTTACCAGCCACACTGTGCCGCCCAACCAGCATGCTTTCCAGCTGTGTTGGTGAGGTGCGGGGGTGCGTACGGGGGCGTTCAACTGGGTTTATGCGCGGCTGGTCACCGAGATGAGGCGGCCTCTCGAACCCCGCTGAACGGTTGTGAACGTCGCTGAATCAGACGGAAAATGAGACGGGCCCTCTCCACCCCTCCACGTGAGGGCGGGTACGTCAGCCATCCAGACGTCGAAGGAACTCGTCCTCATCGATGACCTCTATGTCCTGCCCCGCTTGCAGCAGTGCCTGGGCCTTCTTGGCCTTGCCGCTCAGCGTGTCGCCGGGCCTGAGCCTGGCCTGGGAGGCGGAGACGAGGATGCCGGTCTTCTTTGTGACGTTCTCCGCTGGCTGCGCGCCGGCCCAGGCGAGCTTGCGGAATGCCTCCTCCCTGGTCATGGAGGTCAGCTTCCCGGTCAAGCACACCGTCGCCCCATACAGAGCGCCCTCCGGGTCGGCGTTGGGGTTGGCGCCGGGCAGAGGCTTGCGCGGCCCTGCGCTGTGACCGCTGTAGTGACTGCCCAGCCACTCACTCGCCGGCGTCATCCAGCCCCAGCGGATCCGGTGACCATCGAGCAGGCTGTCGAGCGATGTGGTCTCGGCAGACCGCATCGCCGCGAGCATGACCTCGGCGGCTGCGGTGGCGTCCGCGCCTGCGTCGTGGTGGTCAGTGAAGGCGACCCCGGCGGCGTCCGCGCAGTAGGGGAGGCTGTAGGAGAGCAACTTCCAGGTGCGGCGGGCCACAACCTGCGAGCACGTGTAGCGCAGCTCGGGCCACGCCATGCTTTCGGCGTCGCAGGCGGCCCGTATGACGCTCATGTCAAACCCCGCGTTGTGAGCCACCAGCGGGAGCCCTTCGGTGAACGTCATGATGTCGGCGAGGGCTGCTTCCCAGGCTGGGGCGTTCGCCACATCGACGGGTGTGATGCCGTGAATCGCGACGTTGAACGGGTTGAAGTCGCCCAGGCCGGCGGGCGGCTTGACCAGCGTGCCCCAGGTGCCGACTATGCGGCCGTCGACGACCTTCGTCATGCCGACGGCACAAGGGCTGCCCCTGTGCTCGTTCGCGGTCTCGAAGTCAATGGCCACCCATGAAGAAGACATAGCGTCAGATTTCCTGACGGCCGATTTTCGGTCAAGGGCTGCAACGACCTCTCACCTGCGGCCAACTGGTCGAGTCGGCGATGTGACTGGCAACTCGTCCCCAGGAAACCCTTGTTGACTGTGACTGACTTCTGCACCTGACTCAGTTGCGGCACGAACCTCAGCCGACGACAGTCAGCCACGATGGCGGGTGCGCCGCGCGATCACGCACGCGTGTGCCTCGCTGCACCCCCACCGGCCTCAGCCACGCCTTCGGGGTGGCGACCGGAGCAACCCGCGACGGCCGGCCCGTGGCGACGGCGCGGGAGCCATCAGCTTGGGAAGCTGCGGCATTCTGGGGCCAGTTGGGGCGCTGACCTGGGCGAACAGCGGGGCCATGGCCTCGTCGGACTGGGCCGCCTTCACGACTGCCTGCCGCTGCCCGACCTGCGCCTCACGGCCCTCCGCATGCGCCGCGCGCAGCAGACCGGCGACCGGAAGGCGGCCGGTGATCTCTGGCAGGACACGCGCGGCCTGGTCTTCACCACGAAGTACGGAACGCCCATCGAGCCGGGAAACCTCACCCGTTGTTCGCCCTGCGCGCTCGCCGCGCCGGCCTCCGCGTCATCCCGCTCCGGAACACCCAGCACACGCGCAGCTCGCTCTTGGTGGCCCTGAAGGTGCACCCGAAGGTGGCTCAGCGCATCCTCCGCCACTCGCAGATCGCCATGACGATGGAGGGCCGCGCGGAAGCGAGCGAGCAGGAGGTGCGCGCGGCGCTCGGCAAGCTGTCGCAGCGATGGGCGGCGCCAGCTGAGCACACCGCAACAATGACCTGCTCTTCAGGAGGCCCCGAACTCGGGGTCTCCTGTACGTCGTTCTCCTACGCGGTATCAACCGTCAGGGAGTAATCCACACCAACCGCGAAATCCTCAGACTGGCCCCGAATCGTCAGCGTGTGCTTTCCGGGTTGCAGTGGAGGCAACTGGACCCAGAGCCCGCACCCGGTAACCCTGAAGCGCCCGTCCGTACCCGTGATGGGATTTTCGGTGACGCCCCGCGCAGTGATCGCCTCTCCTCGGATGGTTTCCGAGTCGACCCGCTTCCCGTCCAGGACTGCGGATCCCTTGGCCGCGCTCATGAAGTCTGTGCAGTCCGCCGGGCCACCGATCAGGTTCACGAGGGGGAACGCGAGAGGTACCCCGTCAGGAACGCTGCAAGTGCGCTCGGCCTGAGCGCCGAAGGTGCCCGCCAGGAACCACACATCCTGCGGCTGGTTGCGCCCACACTCACTTCCATCCTCGTCAGCGACCGGGTTTGTGCCTTCAGGCTCCGACATTGCCCATGTCCACCACCGGCTCTGCAGCGCCTCAGAAGAGAGGCGGGCTTGGGCCGGCGACTGCACCGCAGAAGCAGGAGCTGATGTCTGCTCCGTCTCTGTCGCATCTTCTGATCCCTCGGATGCGCTGGCCCCACATCCCACCAGTGCAGCCAGCACTACGGCGGTGAGTCCCGCTCTGCCAGTCTTGATCTTCATGAGTGCCCCTCCCGCGCCGCACGAATGCCTCGACCCCCCGGTCGCCGTGCGACATGCGCGGCCATCCTGTCCGCGAGCTGGCCGGGCGCTCCGGTCATGGTTGCTGTACTTCGCTGCTGTACGGCCCCCAAAACGCAAGAGGCCCCGGATCTCTCCGGGGCCTCTCACCTGTGTGCACTCGGCAGGATTCGAACCTGCAACCTTCTGATCCGTAGTGATCCGAAAGCCGTCCACGCCTTCCATGGCGTCCATGACGGTGCGTCATGAGGCCAGGTCACAGGCTCCCCGCCCCGCAAGATCCACACCGTCGGTGAGACGCGTGTGAGACGCGGCGGCGCCGCCCGATGCTGCGAACACCGGACGGCGCCTTGCCCGGAACCCCTTCCGATCAAGGAGTCCAGACCCATGACCGACCGTACCGAACCTTCCGCCGGAGAGCTGCGTCAGCTCCTGGCCGTCGCCCTCGAAGCGCTCGACATCCCGACCCCCGCCACCGTCGGCGACAGCGAGACCCACCGCGAGATCCTCGCCCACCGCACCATGGACACCGTGATCGCCCTCCGGGGCGTCCTCGAGGGCGGGGACGACCCGGGTTGGTCCGCTGACTACCTGCGGGCACGTCTCGCCGAAAAGCCGGCCACCGGATACCGCGCTTGGGGCGAGGGCCGATGACGCAGACCGAGACTGAGCAGCGCCTGGCCGTGGCCGAGCTGCAGCTCACCGAGCTCCGCATCGAGGTCGCCAAGCTGAACGTCCTCGTCGGCGTGCTGATGTACCGGGACGCCCCGGAGGAGGCTGACACGGAGGCCGTGGCCCGGGCCGTGAACGTGGTCAAGGAGGCGCGGCCGTGCAGGAAGAACCGGCCCCGGCTCCGGCTCGTCGACGCGGAGGGCAGCATCGGCGGCCGCGATCTCGACGAAGGCCTTCGCCGCGTACGCGCCGGGCAGGGGGAGGGCCGGTGAGCCGTACGCCGACCGTGGTGTCCGTGCGGATGACGGACCAGCTCGCCGCGGACCTCGAGGTGTTGCAGCGCGACGGCATGGACGCGTCCGCGGCGATCCGGCACGCGGTGCGCCTGGTCGCCGGCGGCCAGCGCTACGCCGACCTGCAGGCGGCCGGGAACGGTGGCCGGCGCCCGGGCGTCCTGTCCATCCCGACCCGCGCCCTGTACGCGCCGCGGGCGCCGTATGACGGGCCTGAGCAGGGCGTATGACACACGAAACCCGTCCCGGGTGGGGGATCCCGGGACGGGCTTCAGGTGGTCGGCGATCCGCTCGGCCGGTGGCAGGCGCAGCCACAGCTGCGCGTGAGCAGGATCCGGCCGTTGCTGTGGGGTAGGGGTACGTCACTGGTCTGGCGGCACTCGCGGTGCAGGCCCTGGTAGTTGGGCCGCTGGGCAAGCGCGCACTCGGCCGACAGTGGCGCCCGGTCGGCGGCGGTGGCGGTCATGACGCCGGCCCGCGCTCACCCCGGTACGCCGCATACAGGCGGTCCGAGACCGGACACCAGGAGTCGGGGGCGCACTCGGCGCAGTTCTCGAGGTGGACCTTCAGTGCCCTGCGGGCCGTCTCCACAGGATCCGCCGGATAGACGTACACCTGCACCACCCGACCGGGCCCGGAGCCGGTGTCCAGCCACCGTTCCTCAACCTGCCGGCCCTGCGTACCATCTGCCATGTCGATCTGCCTCCAACAGGTCGGCCACGCCCTCGGAGTCCTGGCCGACTCGCGGGGGCTTTGTCGTAGCCGTACGACCGTAGCGCTCAGTGCGTCCCTATGCACCCCATGCTGCGATACGCGTACCGATGCGTCCCCGTGATGCGGGATGCGAGGGGCCGCAAGAGGCTCGGGGCATGACCGAGCTGCCGCAGTACGAATACGTGAAGCTGGCGAATCTGATCGCTGCGGAGATCAGCGAGGGCCGGCCGCCGGTGGGCGGCCGGTTGCCTGGTGAGCGGGAGATGACCGAGATCTACAGCGTGAGTCTCGGCACGGTGCGGCGCGCCGTACGTGAACTGCGGGAGCGCGGCCTGGTGGCGACGCTCCCGATCAAGGGCACGTACGTCATCGCCACCCCGGACACCGCCGAGCCGGGCGACGGGGCGTAGCCCACGGTCAGCTGGAGTGGAACCACTCTTCCCACTCGGCGGCGATCGAGGGCAGGTCGGAGATGTGGCCCTCGACCATGGCCACGGCGCCGATGGCCACGGTGAACGTGCCGTCGTGGTCGCGCCGTATGCCGACGGCGCCCGCGCGCATCGCTTCCTTCGCCTTCTCCATCTCCTCGGGGGTCAGGTTCCCTTTCTTGTGCGCGCTGACAAGGGCGTCGGCCGCGTACTGGGCGAGTTCGCGGGTGAGGGTGTCGGGCTGTTCGGTCATGTCAGCAACCTGTCTGCGTCGTCGTCGGTCTGGAGATCGCCGACGTCGACACGTCGGCGGGCATCGGGGCTGAACCCGAGCTCGCGGCAGAGCGCGCGCAGCTGCACGGCGGCGTCCCGGGCGATCTGCACAGCCGGGTTCTTCACCAGGCGCGGCCCGCCCTCGTCGTCGGTGCCGGCGGCGTCGGCGGCCGAGCGGCCGGGTACGAGGGCGCCGCGGCGGGCGACATCTTGCGCGGCCTCGAGCCATGTTGCCCACGTGGCGCAGTACGCGGTCAGGATCGCCACGTCGCCGTGCTGCAGCCACGTCGGGTAGGTGGCGCACGCCTCGGTGACGCGGATCCACTCGTCGCGTGCTGCCTCGGGTAGCCAGTCGGGCGGGTCGGGGAGGTCGAGCGGCCCGCCCACGATGGGCGCCGCACGGGGCGGCTGGCCGTGCAGGATGCGCAGGCGGTTGGTCTTCCGCGGCTGAGCCATGTCGGTCACCCTCCGTCACTTTCGGGGTCTTTTCAAAAAGTGGGTTCGAAGCAGACGCGAGAGAGGGGGCTTCCCCCCGCATTCCGACCCCCCGAGATGCCAGAAATGCTTGCCGCCTACCCCCGTGACCTGCTGACTCTGCGTGATGTGGTGCTGCCCGGTGCGCGCGGCCTGACCAGGACCGGGCGCGCCGGGCAGCGGTGCCCGCGCGGGTGCTGCACCGCAGGTGTGCGGCGGGACGGAGGTGCCGCACGCCCACGCGCCCGCGCGGGAGTCAGTCGGCCCGGGCTCTGCGGCCGTGTGCTGGGTCGAACACTTCCGGCTCGATGTCCGGGTTGTAGAACGCATCCTCGGTAGGTGCCTTGGCACGTCGGCCACGCCCTGACCTGATGGCTGTTGTGCCACCTGCACGCTTCGTACGCCTCGGCTCGCTGGCGTCCTGGTCCTCGTCGTCGACGGCGGCCGGGGCGTCGGCCAGTGTGGCGCGGCCGGCACTGACCAGGCGCCGGGCAGCGGCGTCCTCGAGCTCGAGGACCTGGCCGGGTACGCCGCGGGCTGCACGGCTGATGTACGGCGCGCGCAGTTTGACCCGGGTCACGGTGTGGGGCCGATCGCCTGCACGAGGGCCAGGTGCGCGGGGCGGCCGATGGCCATGTCCGCGCGGCCCCACACCCGGACCTTGCGGCCGAGGTTCTCGAAGGCGTTCCCGGCTTGGTTGGACACCTCGACGCGGAACGCCGACCGGATACCGATGATCACGAATGCGGAGGCGAAGTTGCCGACCACGCTCACCGACTCGTCGTTGCCGGCGCCCAGGGTCACGGGGGTCTGGGTGGTCTTGAAGTGGCGCAGCGCGGCTACCTGCTCGGGTGCCTTGAGGTAGGCGAGTGTGGTCGCCTCCTTCAGCTTGGCCAACTGGGCCGCGGTGCGGGGGGAGTCGATGCGGACGTCGGGCATGCCGTTGGCGTCCTCGACGAGTTGCATTGCGTCGATCCACTCGTCGTAGTCGGCGGGCGCGGCGCCGGCCAGGTCGACGGTTCCCACGCCGGGGTCGTCGAGGATGCCGGTGAAGTAGCGGCCTGCCACGTCGTTGTCGCCGGTGCCGTTGCTGACGCCGCGCCAGAACGAGCGGTCGAGCTGGTTGGCGACGGCCGCGGACAGTACGGCCTCGATCTGCGCGGCGGCGTTCGCGCCGTCCTCGATGAGTTCCTCGGAGATGTCGGCGATGCAGCCGAGCACCTTCGGGTAGAGGGTGACGGCGTCGAACTGCACGTCGGTGTTGTTGAGCGCGCCGAGCTCGGCCTTCCATGAGGCGGTGGGGTCGGTGGCGGTGCGCAGGATGCGGGTCTCGCCGGAGCCGAGCGGGATGGTCATCGCTCCGGCCTGCGAGATGACGGACTGGGAGCGGGCGAGGTCGATGAACAGGTTTCCTAGGGTGGGGGTGACGAAGAATCCGCCGGCGGGGTCCTGGGCGACGACCTGGGCGCGCATCTCGCGTTCCATCATCGCGTGGTCGCCTCGGAGGATGCCGACCAGGGCGCGGCCGAGCGAGAGGTCTTCGGGGTCGCTTCCGGCCGTGCGGGGCGTACCGGCGGCGCGGGCGAACGACTCGCCGTGTCGTACGGCGCGGACCTTCCGGCCGTCCGCCGTGTGGAAGTACAGGTTCGGGGTGTCGCGGCGGCCGTTGGGCCGGTCCTCGTCAACGGCGCTGCGGTCGCCCTCGGTGCGCTCCTCTGCCTGGGTGACCATCTCGTCCAGGTTCTCGTACTCGTCCATCAGCCGGTCGAACTCGCGCTGTTCGGCGGTGTTCATGTTCGCGCCGGAGCGGGTCATGATCTGGCGGGCCTGGTCCTGGCGCTCGGTGCGCTTGCTCTTGAGTTCCCGGATCAGCAGCGCACTGTTCGCGCGTACGCCGAAGCGCTCACACATGGTCTCGAAGCTGCCGGGCAGGGTTCGTCTGGTCATCAGGGCTCCCGTGGAATGCCGACGCGCGCAGCGGCGCGCGCCGGGGCGTGAAGGGGTGTTCTGCCGCCCACGGGGAGCGGCGTAGTAGCTGCGGAGCATGGCCCGCCCTCGGGGAGCGGGCGCCGGGGCTCAGGAACGCGGCGTATGGCCATGCTAGCGGCCCGTACGGACGCCGGGCGTGAACTCCTGCACCCTCGCGCCGTCCGGCTCGCTGTGACGGCCGCTGCCGGTCTTGCAGGCCCCACACAGCATGCGCTTGCGGAAGTAGACCGCATCGTGCAGGTCCGCATCGTCGACGTCGCCGAGCTCGGCGCGCAGCAGCCGGTTCCCGGTTGTGATGTGCGCGGGCGCCTGCAGGTAGTCCAGCTCGTCTATGAGCTCGTCGACCTCGGTGGGCAGCGTCGACTCGATAGCGGCGTGATCGATCTTCATGGCCGTCTCTCCTGTCTTCACTCTCTGTGTTCGGTAGTGGTGCTCTCGCGCCTCTCGCGCCTCTCGCGCCAGCACTCAGGGGTTGGCGCGAGAGGCGCGAGAGAGGGGTCATGGCTCGTCGTCGGTAACGCTGAGTGTCCAGACCCAAGTCTTCTTCTTGCCGAATCCGGACTGGTGGGACGTCACCCCGAGGCGTGATCGCGCGCGTTGGAGTGTGCGCTTGGCGATGCCGTCCCGTTCGGCATCTTTGAAGAGGTCCCGCGTCGCGGCCTCGCCGCCGGCGTCGGTGAGGTAGCCGCGCAGCCACTCGGCAGCCTCGTCCCGCTCGCTCACCTCGTCGCGGTCAACGGGCGCGGCGAGGGTGTCTTGGACGGTGCGCTGGGATACGCCGGTGAAGGTGAGGCGGCCGACGTTGGCCATGCCTTTGGGGGTGGGGACGTCGTAGCCCTCGATGCGGTACGCGAGGGAGGGCAGATCGAGGTCCCGTCCGAGGCTGTTCTTGGTCTGGGTCATCACCTGCTCGTCCATCTCGCCGTCACGGGCGAACGCGAGGACGGCGCGGGCGAGGTCCTTGAAGGCGCCCGAGCCGGTGATGAGCTGCGAGGCGTCCGTGCTGGTGCCCTTGTTGAAGTGCGCGATGCCCAGCGTCAGGGCCTTGGTG
The DNA here is from genome assembly GCF_001514305.1 of Streptomyces dysideae. Taxonomy (GTDB): domain Bacteria; phylum Actinomycetota; class Actinomycetes; order Streptomycetales; family Streptomycetaceae; genus Streptomyces; species Streptomyces dysideae. Next base: position 39,305 of record NZ_KQ949084.1, on the reverse strand, counting down.
CGCTCCGCCATCCGTACGAGGGGCTCGAGGGACTGGCGCACGTCCTGAGACCGGTGGGCGTCGGTGCGGCTGCCCAGGGTGGACATGAGCGGGTCGACGATGAGCGCGGCGACGTCGTACTCATCGATGGCCTGCTCGAGGGGGCCGATGTCCGCGGGGAGGCAAATCATGGTCTCTCCGGTGATCAGGCGGCCGTCCTCGAAGCGGGTCGTCTCGACGTCGACGCGGAAGACGCGCTCGAGGTCGGCGTCCGCCGCGATCAGGCGCGGCAGCAGGGTCCGGGGCCAGGAGTCCTCTACGGCTGCGTAGAAGACGTTCCGGGGATGCCCGTAGAAGGTGCCGGGCAACTCGCCGCGGGAGAGGCGAGCCGCGAGCCAGATGCCGAACGACGACTTGCCGGTGCCCTCCCGCCCGGCGGCCAGGGTGAGCGCGCCGGCGGGGATACGTCCGGCGCCCGGCTCGGGCTCCCACGCCCAGATGACCGGCTCCGGCACCATATTGGACGCGGGAGTGAGCTTGATCCGGCGCGGCACCGGCGGCTCGGGCAGTCCGTCGGCGAGGCCGCGGACGGTGGGGTCAATGGTCACGTGCCAGTTCCGTTCTGCGGTGCGTAGGAGTTCGCGGCGAGCTCCGCGTGCCATGCCTCGGGGTCGCGGCGGTGGAGCTCGTCCATCCATGTCTCCTCGAGGACGTAGCGCCGGAACTCCTCGGCGGCCGCGATGACGGCGGCGACCTTCCGCGGGTCTCCCGGCGGCAGCTGCACCCACTCCAGCGAGCCGTACTCGGGCACGGTGCCGTCGACGCCGTCCAGGAGGGACGTCACCTGGTTGGAGGCCCACAGCCCAGTGATGTCCCCCGGGGTGACACCGGAGGGCGCTACGCTGGCCACAGTCCCACCGCTCGCCGCGAGGACTTCCGCAGACGCCCCGGCTTTCCCCCGGGGCGTCTGTGCGTTCTGGGTCATGCCGCTGGCTGGCCTTCCCCCGACAGCAGACGCACCAGGTCCGCCGTGACGACCACGCGCCTACGGCCGAACTCCAGCGTCCGCACGGGCGACGTGCCGCGCTTGATCTGCTCATACAGCTCCGAGCGGCTGCACCCCAACGCGAGGGCCGCCTGAGGCACGCGCACCGTGGCCGGCCACCCCCGCACCTCCGTAAGAGTGGGCCGCTGCCCTTGCTCCATGTTCACTCCTGGCATCACTTGCTTTGTTTTTGGCATCGGTGCTATGTATATCTCACGTCGTCTGCGGACGGCAACAACCTGAGTGGGACGGGATGGATCTAGATGAGCCTTAGGCTGACGCTCATGGCCGAGCAGAAGCGCGTACCCCCGCAGATCACTGACCCGACCGGCCGCACTGTGGCCGCGAACATCCGCCGGCACCGCGAGCGGCAGGGACTGTCCACGTACGAATTGGCGCGAAAACTTGCGGATGCCGGGCGGCCCATGACTGCCTCGGCCCTGGGGCGCCTTGAGCGGGCCGAGCGGCGCGTGGACGTCGGCGACTTGGTGGCGCTGGCGGTGGTTCTGGATGTCCCGCCGATCACGCTGCTGATGCCGTCGACGGCGCGGGGCGGTGTGGAGCTCACGGGCACGGGCGGCATCGATGGCGGCACGGGCCTGGTGAGCGGGAAACGCGCGTGGGCATGGGCCCAGGGGCGGGAGCCGCTGCGCTACCCGCCGGGTCTCGACGATCAGGGCCGCGCCCGCTACCTCGCGGTGTGGCTCATGGCCGTGACACCGGAGGGGCCGGACTTCGACATGACGACGTCGCAGGGGCGGGACGCGTTCATCGCGGCACTGAAGGCCGGCGCGTGGGGCACGGAGGACAACACCGGGGGGGAAGGTGGCTGATCCGATCAAGAAGGTCACGCTGGCGAGCGGGAAGGTCCGGTACAGGTTCGTCGTCGACGTCGGCCGGCACCCGGAGACGGGCGAGCGGCAGCAGATCACGCGCACCTTCGACACGAAGAAGGAAGCGCAGAACGAGTACGCGCGGATCCGTCACGAGAAGAGTGCGGGCACGTTGGTGGTGCCGTCGAAAACGACAGTCGGCCAACTCGTCGACGCGTGGCTGAAGGAAGCCACCGTGGACGTGGAGGTCGCGACGAAGCGGTCGTACGAGGACGCGATGCGGTACGTGCGCGTCCGGCTCGGGCACAAGCACGTCCAGGAGCTGACGACCGCGGACGTCCAGGAGCTCATCGAGTGGATGCTGACGAGCGCCCGGCGGATCGGCGGGAAGCCAGGAACGGGCCTGTCCGTGCGGACGATTGAGCTCACCTTGGGCCGTCTTCGGGCCGCGCTGAACATGGCGATACGGGACCGCCTGTTGGTGCGGAACGTCGCCGAGTTCGCGAAGATCCCGCGGCAGGCCCGGAAGGACGACAGGGCGCGTCGGCGGGCACGGAAGCCGTGGGACGAGGACGAGGTGAAGGTGTTCCTCGCGCACTGCGCGGGGGGCCGCCTGTACGCGGTGATGCTGCTCTCGCTGATCGGCCTGCGGCCCGCGGAGGTGTGCGGGCTGCGGTGGGTCGACGTCGACTTGGAGGGCGGGACGCTGTCCGTGGAGTGGACGCGGACGCTCGTCGCCGGCGTCGTCATCGAGAAGGACACCAAGTCGACCGCCGGGGAGCGTGGACTGCCCCTGCCCGCGCCGCTGCTCGCCGCGCTGAAGCTGTTCCGCCGGCGGCAGGCCGCCGAGCGGCTCGCCGCGGGCGAGGGCTACGACGCCTCGGGGCGGGTCGTCGTCGACGAGCTGGGCGCCACGGTGAAGACGGACTGGCTCAGGCGCCAGGCGTACCGGCTGATGGAAGAGGCCGGGGTGCGCAGGGTGCGGCTGTACGACGCGCGGCACGCCTGCCTGTCGTGGATGGCGAACAACGGCGTCCCCGACACGGTAGTGAGCGCGTGGGCCGGACACGCCGACCTCGGCTTCACCAAGCGCACGTACGTGCACCCCGACCCGCAGTCACTGAAGGCGGGTTCAGACCGGCTCGCCGATCTCCTCGGCTGAGTCCTCGAACGGGATGTGAGAAACCGTGAGACGACACGACAAAGGCCCCGATCCGCCGGGGCGATTCGGAGCCTTTGACCTGGCAACTCTGGTGCACTCGGCAGGATTCGAACCTGCAACCTTCTGATCCGTAGGATCGGGCAGCTTGCCGTGAGGGGGGCCAACGGCCTCCTGCTCCGATTGTGCAAGCCAGCGATCATGTGCGTCCGTGTGCCGTCGTTGCCGTCAGCGCTGCCGTCAATTCCGGCCGGTCGCTCCGTCGTCACGACGGTCTGCCGGCCGACCCGCCACAGCTCCAGCAAGACCGACTATGGATCCCAGCTGCGCCTGCACTCCATATGTCTCGGCCCCGCTCCCGCTCGGCCGGCGCCCGTGCCGCGCACTACAGCAATCAGCCACCTGATGCCAGAGGAGGGGTACTTCGTGGCTGGGGCCACTGCCGCCCCTCAGTTTCACATCTCCGCAACATTATGAGTTGGTCTTGTCGATCAAACTCGGATCAAACGCATCCCGAGAGTCCCGCTGTGCCATTCGAGAGAGCAGAGCCGAGCGATACGGCTCCCGAAGGCGGCCAACTCGCCTAACGCCATAGATGATTGCGGACTCCGAAAGCGAAATCAGCGACTCAAGTTTCGGCGATGCCACAGTACCCGTCAGAGCTGCTGTGATCTGGTCGGCCGCCCTCCCTGGCATTCCATGAGGCTCCATGGCCTTATACGCGTCAACTTGCTTAGAAACCCACGCACGTAGGATTTCAAAACGCTTTTGCCAATTAGGCAAAATATGCTCAGGCATTCCTTGTCGCGCAGACATAATGCCATTGCCTCCGGCACTGAGCACGCACATATCGAGAGCGGTTAGTGGCACATAGTGTTGCTGACTTAGCTTGACTTCAACGCCACCGCCCGATTCCTCGAAGAAGAATGGAAGATCGAACGATGTCGCAACCCCCCCTCCCGGATGCGTGATCACCCGGCCCTTTGCAGGACTTTTCAAAGGAGCAACCCTAACGAACTCCAGGTCATTGCCCCGCTTACCATCAGACCGAACTGCAAGGTCACATGGCTGGGACAGAAGAATCATATAGTGCTCCGCTCCCGAACGCCGGGGCTCATCAGTCGTCCCGGCACCGGCCCTGCGCCCACTCTTCTGCTGTTCAAACTGATGCGGCTTCTGCACGAACTTTTGGAACGCGAAAACGTCACCGACTTCGAGCGGGAAGTGGAGCTGCGTCAAGTGATCGGCGGTCTCGAAGTATTCGAGGCGCTCAATTTCAGCTAGCTCTTGACGAACACGATCCGGGTTCGCGGTGCTCGGCAGCCTTACTTGGCTGAGACTCGTGACAAGCTCACTAGAAAGGTGAACCATTCGGTCAGCACGGAGCTTGGCACGGACAGAGTCCTGCGTGAAAGCCGTTGCAATCCGCAAGAGCGTTTCAGGGCCCCAGGTCCCGTCCGTCAACCTGTCACCGTTGAGGGCAGCTTCAAGCGTGTAAGGGTCGATAGCCCCTACCTTGTCGATCGCCTCACTCCAGGTCCCACTGACTGCTTCAGACAAGCTCCCTTGCAAACGCTCTAGCGCGGGTGCCAGCAAGGTTAGTTTCAGCATCCGAGGAAAGCCATCGGCACTGACTGAGAGACGGCCCTTTGCAATTACAAGGAACCGGGAAGAGTCCGCCTCAAACTGCTGCGAAAGCATCCTCCAAGTTTCAACCTCAGCGTCGTCCGGAGATACAGTATGTGTCAGAAGGCCGATGCGCCAACTATCAGGAGCATCTCTGAGAAGCAAAGAGATCTGCTCCTCGCCAGCATTCTGTGACGCACCCTCTCTACTGAAGTCCCGGTCGAACAAGATCAAGGTACTCTTGCCGTCGCCCAGCAGACTGCTTCGCTGGCTACGCCACCCAGCGAGCGAAAGAGTCAAAAAGTCCCTTGAGTCTGCAAGTAGTTCTCGCAAGCATGCAGCGGCTGGCTCGTCCTCCTCCGTAGGAAAGCCGACACCCTCCGGACCAAGGCGCTCATCTACAAGGCGCTGTATAGCCGTCCGCTGGTCTTCTTCCAGGGACGGCCACACACCCCGGACTTCGTCCACTACCAACTCGATGGGGGCTGACGGATCGGTTAAAAGAGTCGCTCCAGGAATGAAACTGGCGATCTTATCCAAGTCCTCAGACAGCAGTGCACCCTCGGTTAGCGCCGCGAGAATTCCCTCACCGCCGTCTTCTTTCTGCGCGTACCAGTCATCGACGCATATGACTCGCTCGACCCTAGCTAGCTCCAGCAACTGCTGGGATGCAGCCTTTGCATCGAAAGAGGCCCCGCCATTGACGTCCGCCTGAGCCGGAACCCGAGGAATTCCCTCACGTGCCGCTGCATCATCCTTCGCGGTGCCCTCTTCATGCATCAACACGCATCCCCCCCAGGTTCATCTGAAACTTATACAAACGACCGTTGTCATTGCGGTCTCGCGCCAATTCGATCCCGCACCCCTCAGAATCGAGCAACTGCGTCACCACATAGAGCCCCAGCCCTCGCCCTTCCCCTCGCTTCTTGAATGACACAAAGGGCTCAAAAAGCGTCACCTCTACACTTCGATCGATTCCGCGACCATTGTCGCTGACGGTCAAGCGGGGAGAATCGACAAGAAGAGAGACCTTAGGGGAATTCTGGATACCCAGCCTGTGATCCTGGAGGAGCCAATACTCGCTGTTCAGCAGCAGATTATCGAGAATCTGGGTGAGTTTCCCTCTGTTCACCTCGACTGTGAAATCACGGATGACCTCAACCTCGACAGAGAGAGGCCCCTTACTCCACCTGTCACGGTGATATTCGGCTACGTCACGAAGGAATTCGCCGACCAAAATCTTTTCCCGCCGCTCGCGCATATAGCGTAGGGACGGATTCAGATGAGCCAATTGACGCTTCAGGGCACTCGCCGCCGACTGAACATATTGGATGTAGTTGGAGATTCTCCTATCAACGATCTCCGTCTCGGCGAGGTGTCGTCGAACTTGAGAACTTCTTACCGAAATTCCTTCCGCCACATGAGCCACCTCGTGGGAGACGGCCTCAGCCGTAAGACCCAGTGAAACAGTCTCCCAGGTCTGTGCGAGTTGGGCACGGAGTTGCTCTGTCCGGTCTCGCACAATCTCTAGTACCGCGCGCTCAGACTCCAAGGAATCAACGATCTGCTCAATCTTGGCGACCGACTGACCTGTCCGCTTGTCCGCGGCTTGCAGATTCGATAGTTCCTGTGCGATCGCAGGATCAACCGCACCTGCGAAGAGCGACCTCTCACTCGCATCGATTTCATTTGCAACACGTTCATGGCTCTTGGCAGTTGCCTCTGCTTCGTCGCGCAAAGCTTTAAGCTGTCTTTTCGCTGTTACGATCGTGCGCGATCGAGTGTCTTCGACGTGCTGAATCAGTACTTCCGAGTCCGCCTCTGGATCAACCCCTGCATTTGCGGCCTCGCATTCATGACGATACTCATTGTAAGAGCGGCGAAGGAATTCCTGAAACGCATTGGTAAAGGAATGCCAACCTTGAAGGAGCGCCATCAGATTGCGATAATGTGGCGTATCGGCAAAGCCTTCACGGTCTGTCGTTTCAATCAGCTTTGCATTATCCCGGGCAGAAATATCAATGAACCCCAGTGTATTTTCAGGTCGCAACGTATAGTACGAGGAGCCACTGGTTTGCGACTTCCTCAGTCCGAGCCAATCTTCATCCACCCGGACGCCGAATCCATCGCGATATACCCGAATTCCCGCAAGGCTCTTTAGATAGTTGCGGAACTCGCTACGGCTGCTGAATACCTCTGGATAGCTCTGCCCAAGAGTGACATAATCAACCTCGCCTTTAAAAGGTCCGGGATCAGCGGGGTTAAAACTTCCCTCATCGGAGCGAACCAGAGCAACATTGTCGAGACTGTCCAGGGTGATTGACCCGCTAGCACGCAAAAAGTAGGGTGCCTCAGCCACCTGGCAATTGAGCGCCTCCATCTGCCTAGGCCGGCGCTCACGTAGCCAATTCAAAAATCGCGCACCTGAGTCAGCTTCAAAGAGCCTTGCAAAGGCCGCTCGGTCTACTTCCTTCGACCTCTCTTGGGGGGCCCAGTAGCTCGGAGAGGCTTCACCAATCATGTCAAACTTGCGGTTTTCATAGTTCAGTAGGTACCGCACTTCAGCCGCACTTCGGACACGCGATGGCAAATCATAGAGGTCAATGCGCTCTTCGTCGACCTTGAGAAGGATCTTCAGGCCACGCTTATTACCGTAGGGCGAGATCAGGACGGACAAGTCTTTCTGAAGGGCAGAGGCCCCATCCACTGACCCGCTCTTAGCCGCTTCCCGCCACTGTTCTGGGTCTCGCAACTGTGTGATGGTCAGGGTCGTTCCGGACGTTTCCTGTGTTGGCCGAGTATGAAGTGATAGATCAACTTCTCTAAGGGATGACCTGCTCTGAAACTCACGCCAATCAATGCTGAGTTCATTCTCGATAGCAGCACCATTCGGCCTAGTCACAATGGAGACAACGTCCCCTAGCCGCTGGGCACCCAGACGGCCGAGCCCTTTATCCCCTAGCGGAGTCCTGCCGAGAACAGTAGCCCTGCCCTGCTCTTTCATTTCACGCTTCACGGAGTTGCTGATCGTGAGCCACCCGCGTCTGATGTCCTCACCATTCATTCCCGAGCCGTTATCTCTGATAACAATGGATGCTTCACTCGGGTCCGCTGAGTCACCTAGGCCAGTGTTGATTACGATTTCTGCCCAAGTCGCGTCCGCGTCATAGCAATTCTTTACAAGCTCGATCAAAGCTTGCATAGAATCGGTGATCAGGTCCTCGCCAAGCTTAAACACGACAGATGGATGGACTTCAAGGTGCAGGATTTCCGTAGGATCACGTTCCTCGTGACGGTGAGGCACTGCTCTCTCCTTCCCTGTCAGCGAGGGTCATCATTGCAGGGGGCGCGCATGACCAAAACACTCTCGGAATTCATCGTCTCGACGCTGGCGTTACGAAATGCCATTCGCTTGGATCCTCCGGGAATCTTTCTCTCCAATGTCTCGACGTGTCGAGCGCCACGGGAAGCCAATAGGTCTCGTACTATGGCCACCGTGGGGACAGAAATTCCACTGATCTTGCGTTCGCCGAGCGTCCAGAACATCCAAGCGTTACTCCCCAGATGGGCAGTAATCGCATCTAGGGAATCGTCGAGATCGCGGACAAAACCAACAAATCTCGACTGCGCATTTGTTGGATGACTGCGAAGTTGTTCCAAGCAGTATGTAAAAGCGGGCGACTTACCCTGCAGTTCGTCAGCCCAACCGAGAGCCCCTTTAAGCTTTCCGCCAAGGCTAATAGAATCGATTGAGCGAGTGTTCTCAAGCAGTTCCGGGCGCATTCCGGGGACGTCAGCTGTGTCGATCCACTGCAAGGGTAGATAGCTGTGCTGTCCGTAGGTAACAGTGGTGACGTTGTCACCATATGGTGGTGACGTCATAAGGATGTCGACGGTTTTTCGAACTTTTCCTGACGGAGCACTCCTAGCATCGCCTACACTGCATACGATCTTGAGATCAGGATTATTGGAAAGCCCGCGCGACAAGGCATCCGCCTGATCTTTGAGTTGCTCGATCTGTGCGGCGGAGATACGCAGGAAAGTTCCAATAGTATCAATCTGGCGAGCATCGATCTCATCCGCACTGTATGAGTGTAGCTTCACAGTGGAAGTTCGGCTGTTACTTACCAGCCGGATGGTTTCGGCCATGGCGACCCAAAATGCCTGACGTACTACCTTTCGACGTTCTGCAGAAATAGCCCTTTTCAACTTCGACAGGCTCAGTGCAACGTCGCTTCGAAACCATTTGTCTCTGTTGTGGAACTCGACAGCAATCTCATCGCTTGAGTCCTCTGTCACACGCGATGCAATTCTTTGACGTACGATAGAAAGTTGCTTCGGGTCGTAGACCTTTGACTTCACTGTAGCGAGAAGAACAGCTAGAGGGTTGATATCGGCGCCATAAAATGACAGTCCGCGGCTTACTGATTCCAGCATGACGGTGCCTGAGCCCATGAAGGGATCCATGACTGCCGAGACAGCTGGATCTACTGCCTGCACGTCCTCTAGAAGAGCGCCCTGAAGCTGGGGCACCATCATTGCCGGGTAGGCAAAGATCCCGTGGCCGGCCTCACGGCGAGAACGCCCTGAGAATGACCAGAACTCTGGCGTCGCGTCTGCTCGCGCGCGGAGCTTGGAGGCCAACTCCTGCTCAAGCTTGGGAGTCGCCCTCATCGAAGGTTTCCGGGCTGTCCTCGTAGCGTCCTCATCCTTCGCCTCACCCTCAGTGACGTTGGATGCTGGTTGGCGGTCCATCGCACTTTCCATCGAGGCGGATTCCGTTCCGTTGTCATTCAACCCGGACCCCCGCCTGCTTAGTTACGGATACAAGTTCATAGATTGAACCAGATGACGGGCCGTCACGTCATCAGCACTGATTGCTAGAACGGCCGAAAATCGTTGCGGATACGGCTGATCTTGTACAGGTGCCTGCTGGCCTCCACGTCGGGTGATCTGCCAAAGCCTCGGTGAGCTGCTGCGATGGCGTCCGGCACGTGAACGCTGTTCTGACGCAGGGATCCTGAGCCTGGTGCAGGAGTTGTCGGTGTTCATCACCACACTCGGCTACTGCGAACTTGGGCGGCAGGCAACGCCAGGGCACACGGGCTCCACCGCCTCACTCCGGATGGCGAGGCGCCGAACCAGTGCTCGACCGTCTGCGCCGGAGATCACGGAGCGGTTGACAGCAACGAGCCACGATGCAGGTTGTCGATACTGTCGGACATCTCGTCAAGGTGACGCGAAAAAGGCTGAACGTGCACCCTCCTCCGAACCGGTCTGAGATCCTGGAGACCGATCGAGAGGGGTCGAAGGTATGGAGTGGAAGACGCACGGTGAGCGACAGATCTACACGAACAAGTGGGTGAATCTGTGTCTGGTCGACGTCCAGCAGCCTGACGGGCGCAGGTGGGAGTACCACGTTGTTCGTCTGCGGCACCTGGCCGTGGCCGCCGTGGTCAACGACCGCCAAGAGGTTCTGATGATGTGGCGGCACCGCTTCATCACGGATTCGTGGGCTTGGGAGTTGCCCATGGGCCTGGTCGAGGAGGGCGAGACTCCGGAAGAAGCGGCGGGCCGAGAAGTCCTGGAGGAGACCGGTTGGCGCCCCGGCCCCATCAAGCCTCTGATCTACGCCGAGCCGGCCAACGGGATCACCGACTCGCAGCATCACGTCTTCCGGATCGACGGCGCTACCTACGCCGGGCCGCCCACGGAGAAGAACGAGTCCGACCGCATCGAGTGGATTCCCCTCTCCGAGGTGCGGGGCATGATCGACCGCCGGGAGGTCGTAAGCAGCGGCTCGCTCGTCGGCCTGCTCTACCTGCTCATGGATGAAGCGATCCGCTAACTGGCGGGAGGAGTTCCCGTAGCCGCGCCTCGAAGGCCAGGGCTACGGGCTCCTGCCTGTGTGGGGCCAACTGGTCGTAGAACTCTCGAAGATGGCCTGACACTCGCTCGGAGGCCACTGCCGACGCCGGTTCCAGTGCTTGCGTGGCGGTGTGGCACGCATGGTCGAGCTTGCCCTGATCCAGCTGTGTACGGGCAAGCCAGAACGAGTGAAACGCCCGGCCACGCTGGTTGGTGCGGGCCTCGCGCCGCAACGCGTCCGCGATCAGGGGTTCGGCGGTGGCTGCTTCGCCCAGTCGGCCGTGGGCAATGCCCGTGTCCACGATCAGCTTCGTCTCGTCGAAGTACGACACCCAGGACGGGTCGGGGTCGCTCGACCGAATCCGCTCGAAATGGTGGTGCGCCTCCCCGATCGCCTGGTGAGTGGAGTCCCGGTTGCCGAGCGTGGCGTGAGCGAAGGCTTCGCGCATCGACAGCATGGACAGGACCCGCGGCGTGGTGTCGACAGCCGAGCGGGCCTGGTCCTGGGCGGCGGTGACGAAGGCCAGGGAGTCAGCGGGCTTGTCCTGGTAGGTGCCCTGCAAGCTCATGCAGGCAAGGACGTTGGCCATGAACTGGCGGTCGTCGATCTCCTTGGCCAGTTGGAGGGCCTCGGTGAAGTACGCGCGGGCCTGGTTGTACTGGCGGGCGTCGAAGTAGGTCCAGCCGGTGAGGCGTGCCAGCTCGGCGGCGATTCCGTACAGGCCGTTTTGGATGGACGGCGGTCGGTTCTCCTTCAAGAGACCGACGACGTGGCGGAGCTGGCCGACGATGGCCGGCCGTAGGGCCTCGCCTCCGTGCTGGTCGTCCCGTCGCCAGTAGTCCTCAATGGAGGAGCGGAAGGCTTCAAGGGTGGCTGCGTTCAAGCTCGTTCGTGTGGCCAGGGCCAGGATGCTGTCCACGTCCGGGCCAGGTAAAGCGGCCGGGGTCTGCGGCTCGGGCTCCGGCTCCTGGGCTACCTCTCGCTCGGTGACTACGAGGGCTTGAGGTGTCTCCCACACCCGGCGGGCGAGCCCCAGCATGTGTCCGGGGATGCGCAAGCCGTCCGCGATGCGCTCGATGACGTCCATGTGCTGCAACTGGCGCTGTCCGGCGATGACTTCGCCGACACGGCTGGGGGTCAGCTCACAGCGTCTGGCGATCATGGATGGGTAGATGCCCGCCTTGATCTTCACCAGCCGGAAGACTCGGGCGAAGTCCCGCACTCGGCACGCGTCGATCATCTCGGGATCGGTGAGCAGCCTGGCTGGCAGTTCCTGCGGCCGGTCTGCGTCGGGCATCGGCAAGCTCCCACACTGCGAGGGCTACGCAACGTCGCTGATTCTCTACTTGCCGCGATGTTACCCAAGTTGGGTAATCAGCCTGACCTTTTGGCAGGGGTGGCCTGATCGCGATGCTCCTTTCATGGCGAGCAACCAGCAGACCAGACCATGCATCGGTGAACTGGCGAAGGACAGCGCCCGCGACCGGATCGGCGTCGTCATGGGTGCGCTCGGCGGTCGGGTGCAGATGAGGCCGATCGGCGGCGGCACGGAATGGGATGCCATGCCGGACAACGTGGTGGCGCCGAGTCCACGGGAGGAACTGAGCGCGCGCCTGGCCATCAGGAACGGCAACAGTCGGGATGGGCTGTGATGCGCGCCGTCGGCCGGTACGCAGGAGTCCTGTTCGTGATCATGATCAGCGGCTCGTGCGGCCTGGCGATCGGCATGGCTCTCGCCATGGGCCAGTAGACGGGCCGCCCCGGACGGGTGCCAACTCCCCGGCTCCCCCTTCCCCGTTCGGGGCCGGCCATCCAACCCACGCACCGCCACACAAAAGGAGTACTCACATGACGGCAACAGTGAACGATCTGAAGACCGGTCGCGCGGTGGCTGGTGAGGAGCTGTTCGAGAGCCTCGCCCACTTCGTGGTCGTCCACAACGGGCAGTCGCCCGAACGCGCCGAGCGGATCGCGGACCAGGCAGTCGCCTTCCTGGTCACGGCGGCCACGGCCAACGTCCCCATGGTCCCGTCGGATGACGTGGACCTCGGCCTGCACGCGCTCATCCTGCACACGAAGGAGTACGCGAGGCTGTGTGAGCGGTACGCGGGCCGCTTCTTGCACCACAACCCGAAGCCGGGCGGCGGGCCCCGGGACCTGCTGATGGTCATTACCGCGGCCCGCGCCATGAAGGCGACCGGGTTCAAGGTCTTCGACGACCTGTGGACCGTGGACGGCACGAACCTCGCGCAGTGCGACTCGGACTGCGGCCGTCCGTACGGTCAGGACTACCAGGAGTAGGACACAACAGCAGCGACGCGGCCGGCCTCGACTCGTGGTCGGCCGCGTTCGCCCGGAAGGAGAACAGACGTTGCCCGGGTCACCCCCTGAACTGCCGCTCGTGGTGCTCGACGCGCTCATGCCCACGTCCCAGCGCCTGGTCCTGGACCGCCGGGGCTCCACGGTGTGGGAGGTAGAAAGCCATCGAGACCACTATGCCGTGAAAGTCGGCTACCCGATCGAGGCCACGGCCGAATGGGCCGCCCAGCCCTGGACCGCCCTCGCGCCCGCACGTGAAGGGGCCGTTCTGCTGCGCCTCGGCCTGGTCGACCTCGCGTACGGCGAGTGGGAACGCGGTACCTGGAACTTCCAGCCGTGGCACGAAGGGCCCGACCTGTACCAGCTCTGGGAGCCCTGCCGTAGGCCGGACTCGTCCATCGTGCCGCACACCAGCGTGGCGTTGGGCTGCGTCGAGGCACTTGCCGAACTGCATGCCAAGGGTTGGGCACACGGTGACGTACAGCCCGCCCACTTCATCATCGGCCCGGAACGAACGCACCTCATCGACCTCGCCCTTGCCCAGGGCGGCAACGTGCCTGAGGGGTACGACTTCCCGTTCCGCGGCTGCCTCGTCCACTACGAGGCACCGGAGATCGCACGCAGCGTGCTCGACACCGGGGAAGCCGAGCCGACGCAGGAAGCCGACGTGTACGCGCTCGGGGCTTCCCTGCTGATCTCCGCTACCGGTTGGCGGGCGATGGAGTACCCGGACGACGCTCCCCGCTCGGTGCAGAGAGAGGCCGTGGCGGACGGTCGTCGCCGGCTCGTGAAGGCGCCGGGTGAGCTGGGCGAGTTGATCGACGCGATGCTCAGCCATGCGCCAGGGGACCGGCCCACCATCTACGAGGTGGGCAAGGCTCTGAGCTGATTCCGAAGCGCCGGTTCGTCGGCGCTGGTCGCACGGCTGCGGCCGACAACTCAAAGACCGGACCACCCCTCAGCCTGGACAGCATTCCGGGTGGTCCGGTCGCGGAAGCCCTGATCAGGACCCCGGTGCCGATGGCACCGGGGCGGTTGGCGTGCTCGAACGTGGGTGCGGCTGCAACCCCGGTTTCGCGATGTCGAGTTGGAGAGGGTTCTGAGCTGAGCCAGCGAAAGTCAGCCACGACGGCGGGTGCGCCGGCTGAGCACCCGTCACGTGTGTTTCCAGCAACCCCGTGCCGTCCTCAGCCACGCTGCTTCCATCGTCACAGGCCGCACCTCGATCCGACCTGGACGTTGCCGATGTGGCCCGTCCTCTGGGCTCGGGCTGCGGCTCTGTGGGCCATGCGGCGTCCAGCGGTGGGCGGTTGGTGGCGTGGTCACGCTTGGTGGGCGTCGGCCTGGTCCTGTTGCTCGGAGTGGTCGGGTTGCTTCCCCGGTCTAGTTGCCCGCCTTGGCAGGGCTGCGCGCTGAGCGGGTGGGGCCGCCGGAGCGGTGGCGGAGACAAGGAGCGGCGGCGGCCCCTGGCCGCCAGCGCGCGCGGCCCGCCGCAGGCGGGCCGCCTTGATCCAGTAAAGAAACTCTGAACAGCTCCGCTGCGCTGGGCCCCTGGCCGGTTGCACGACCATGCGCTGTCTCCCCGCCTTCCCATCCGTTCCACGGCTTCGATGTCTTTATGGGGACTTGAAGCGCTATTTCTGCCTATTCGCTCTGCGAGTCTGCGGAATTTATCCACAGGCTGGGGGCCGCATAGTTCGGGATGAGCGAAGCGCGCCCAACGGGCCACTTCTACCAAGTGACTCAGATCACAAAATGAGGTGTCACACGGGCAGGGCTTTTGACACCTGTAGCAAGCGAGTGCGGGAGGTCAACCAAAGATGGGGAAGTGGCATGGATCACAGAAACGGGGGTCGCACCGATGCGGATTTCGACACCCCTATAGGCGATCCCGGAGGGACCGAGCCGGGCAACATAGCACCGAAGTGCCGGTTACCCAAACCGGCGATTCTCCGGACTATTGATGCTCCTGGCCGACGACTGGAAGGACGAGTGGCGTGCGCGCGCGGAATCGCGATTTCCCGCCTGCGGGGACGCTGACGAAATCGAAGGACGGATTCAGCCCGTCCGACGGGAGCGCGGCGCCGCAAGCCTCGTACGTGTCTGGTCCGGCCGGTAGACCTGTCGCAACAACCTCGGTGACGGGTTGCCGGGTGGTCCGGGCAAGCCCCGATCCTGTGGCACATGGCCGCTGGGCAAGCCTTCGGGCAAGCCCCCGGCGGTTGGGTGAGGACAACACGAAACAACGGCGCGCCAGTGAACGGGGAGAGATGACCGAGCAGATACCCAGCACAGGAAAGGAGCTGATCGACATTCACAACCGGGAGTCGGCGGAGATGGCCGCACTAGTTCGCGAGATGACGGCCACCGTGGCAAGGCTCGGCCGTGAAGCGAGGGAAATGCGAGAAGAAGTCACGCGGCTCAGGAACGCGGCGACTGCTGTGCCTTCTTCAACTCCTCGAACTCTCGGCGAAGTTCCTGATGCTCGGCGCTGAGCGCTCTGATCTCGTCGCGCAACGCGGTGAGCATGTCGGCGAGGGAGGGATCGGCGACGTTCGAGCCGCCGGCCTTCCCCTCGCCAGAGTCACCGAGAGGAATCGTCTCGCCGGGTGGCCAGGCACGGGTGGAGCTGTCGGCGGCCTCCTCGGCGGGGGCCCCGGTCGAGTTCCGGAGGTACCAGGCGGGCGCGGTGTAGTCGACACCGGTGCCTTCGAAGTCACTGACGAAGCTGCCCCGGCCCTGGATGGTGTAGATCAGCCCTTCCTCCCGGAGCACCCCGAGTGCGCTGCGGGCGGTCATGTTCGCCACCCCGAAGCGCTCCTGCAACTCGCGGTAGGAGGGGAGCT
This sequence comes from Streptomyces dysideae, assembly GCF_001514305.1. Taxonomy (GTDB): domain Bacteria; phylum Actinomycetota; class Actinomycetes; order Streptomycetales; family Streptomycetaceae; genus Streptomyces; species Streptomyces dysideae. The sequence goes on along the minus strand of NZ_KQ949084.1, from coordinate 23,629 downwards.
GTTCGCCCGGCTTATAGCGGCCCGCCTTGATCTCGCGCCGGAGCTCGTCGGCCGCGTGCTGATAGGGCGGCCGACGGTCGGGCTTAGCAGAGCTAGCAGGCGTCATAGCTATCAGGGTAGCGAGATCTAGCTGCCCTAGCACACCCATCTGACATACGCACACCTATAACCCAACCCACCTAGCACCCTCTACTCACTTGACACTGCTAGGTGAGCGATGTTCTATTGATCACGCCCCGCCACCTGGCGGAGCACCTACCGAAAGGACGTAACACCCATGGCTCGTATCCGTGTTGGCCTGCTCCCGTCCACGTCGTTCATGGTCGGCAACATGGCGGTTCCGAAGTACTCGGACGCCGAGAAGACCCAGTTCGCGACCGACCGTGAGACCGGCGCGAAGCTGTTCACGGTCACGCTCTTCCTCATGGAGGAGGACCGGGCGGAGGCCATGAAGGTCACCGTTCCGGAGACCGGTCTCCCCAACGGCCTCAAGCCCGGCGTGCCGGTCATCCCGGTGGAGCTGTTCGCCACCCCGTGGGCCCGGATCTTCAACGGGTCGCTCTCGGACGGCATCGCGTACCGCGCGGACCGTCTTGACCTGGTCGGCGGCTCGGCCCCGGCCACTGAGACGGCGTGAGCGGCACCGACCTCTTCCGCACCGGCCGCGACACCCAGCTTCACAGTGTCGCGGCGGTGTGGGAGAGCGCTGGCTTTCCACCCGCATCGGCTCTTCGCCATGCGGAGATCTGCCTGACTCTCGCCGGTCACGACGACAGGGACCGCCTCATCGCGGCGATGTGGGCGAACCACGGCTTTCCGCCTGCTGACGCGGTCCAGCGCGCGGAAATCTGCCTGATCCTCGCTGCGCCAACACCCTCAGCAGGCACCCGAAACCGGAAGCGAAAGAAGGAAGCGAAGTGACCTTGAACGACGTGACTGAGGTGATGGGCTACGCCCCCGCTCTGGTCGGGGTGGGTCTGGCTGGCATCGCCGTGTGGGCACTGCTGTGGGTGGTCCGCTACCTGCGGGCCGACGCCATGACCCGGCAGTCGATCCGGCAGGCCGTTCGGGTTCGGCGGACGTGGAAGCGGCTCGCGCAGATGCTGAACCTGTCGGCCACGGACAAGATGCCGACCGCCATGGCATCGCTGGCCAGCACGGACGGCAAGCCGATCAAGCCGCGCGTCCTGGTCCCGGCCCTGAAGGTCACGCATGACGCGTACGGGGTGATCGCGCGGGCGGGCTGTCTGCCGGGCGTCGGTCTGGCGGAGTTCCAGAAGGCCGCCCCCTACCTGGCGGACGCCTGGCGTATGACCCGTGTGTCGGCGCTGCCAGGGGACAGGCCCGGACACGTCGTGTTGCGCGGGGTGCGCGTGGACCCGCTGATCACGCCGACCGTTCATGTGCCCACCGGACGCCCTCCGGAGGAGTACGCGAAGTGGGAGCTGGGGGTGGACGAGTACGGCATGCCCGTCTTCGTGCCCCTCAAGGAAGTGCCCGGGGTGGCGGTCGGCGGTCTGCCTGGCTTCGGGAAGACCTCGTGCGTGAACCGGCTGGTGTGTGACTGGGCGCCCTCGCCGGCCGTTCAGTTCGTCTTCTTCGACGGGAAGGTCTCCCACGCCTACGAGGGCGACTACGCCGACCTCGTACACCGGGCGTTCGCCTTCTGCGGAGACGACTTGGAGGAAGCGAACAAGCTGTTCAAGGAGCTGGTGGAGCTGCGTCGCGCCCGCTCCGCGAGCATCCGCAGCGTGCTGGGCAGGAAGAACATGTGGCACGTCGGCCCCTCGGCTGACTGGCCACTGGTCGTCATCGTCATCGACGAGGCCCACACCTACTTCCGCGACCACAAGGGCTCCGACCCGGTCACCAAGCGGCTGGCCGCGCTCGCGGCAGACAACGCCCGCCTCGTGGAGGACCTGGTCAAGAAGGGACGCTCAGTCGGCTTCCTGACCCTGCTCACCACGCAGAAGACCACCGGGGACGCCATCCCCACCTTCATCCGCGATGTCTGCCCGGTCGGCCTGTCCTTCGCGCAGAAGACCGCCGACGCCGCCGTGGCCGCCCTCGGCGACGACATCCGGGAGTGGCCCGACGCGAGCCCGGTCAACCTCCAAGACCCCGCGTACGTCGGTGTCGCGGTCATGTCCCAGCACGGCCGCCCCGGCTTCATCCGCATCCGTACCCCCTACGTCGCCGACGAGGACGCCGCCCACGTCGCCGCAGAAACCTGCCACCTGGTGCGCCACCCGGCCCGGCTCCTGGAGGACTTGACCGGACAGGACGTCGTGGACCTCACCAAGAACGACCCTGAGCCCCCGTCCATGGCGGCCTGACATGCGCCGCGTCGTGAGGATCTACATCCAGCACATGCGCAAGGCGATCACTGGCGGGGACCTCGACCGCGCCGGTCGGATCGGCATCGCCGCGTACCGCGTCGCCAACACCCACGAACGCCGGGTTCTGGAGACCTACCTCGGCCCGAACGCTGCTCACATAGCCGACCTCGCCCCGAAGCCCTGACCCAACCCCACCCAGCTCCCCCACCGACACCGCGAAAGGAGGTGAACCCCCATGAGTGAGGACCGGATCACCCAGCGCACCGTGACCGTGGTCATGGGCATCATCGCCCTCCTGGCGTTCGTCTTCTCCTTCGGCAACGTCTGGGCCCTGGCCCTGCGCCTGGGCGTCCCCGCCCCCATCGCACCGCTGATCGCCCCCATGGTCGACCTGTCCGTGGTCGGGCTCCTGGTGGCACTGCGCTACCTGTCCTTGCGCGGCGTTCCGCCCGAGCAGATGAAGGCGGCCACTCGCCTGATGCACGTCTCCGGCCTGCTGACCCTGGCCCTCAACGTCGCCGAACCCGTCGTCGCCGGACACTACGGCCGCGCCGCCATCGACGCCGTAGCACCCCTGCTCCTCCTCGGCTGGGGAGCGGTCGGCCCCCAGCTCCTCCGCTCGTTCCACGCGGTCGCCGCCCATACAGCCGAACCGGCGCACGCCACCGAGACGGAAGCGGCCCAAGAGCCCGCCCCGGCCCCCGCCGAGCCCGCGCACGTCACGGCGACTGCCCCGCCCGTCACACCGGAACCGACCCCGGCCCCAGTCGCTCCGCGCACCGCTCCGACTCCGGTCGCGCCTGCGGTCAAGGTCCCCGAACCGCTGTTGACCGAAGCACGTTCCATCGCGGCATCGCACCACGCCGAGCACGGAGAAACGATTACTCCGGCCCAGCTCAAGATGCGGCTCGGCATCGGCCTCCCCATGGCCACGGCACTCCACGCCGCCCTGTAGAGCCGCGCTCTCCCCGCCGGCCTTCCGGCACTTCCCACCCTCGCCCACTCCTGGGCCCGACCTGCCATGCCTGCGGGCAGCAGCCCGAGCGCTGATCGCTGCTGCCCGCAGGTCCCACCCTCACGCCAGAAGGGAGACCCCGCCACCCATGCGCCGCCCCCTCGACCTGCGCCACGTGATCAGCCCCGGCCTGCGGGACCTGATCGAACTGGCCAACACCCACGACTTCGACCGCGTCACCGAACAGGTCCGCGACCTGCACGGCTGCACCAGCCCCGTCAACCTCCACGGCTGGACGGTCACCACCGACCAGACCACCAAGGAAGTAGTCCGCTCCTACCGCTCCGAAGACGAACCCTCCGGACGCCTGCTGACCACCTGCGGCAACCGCCGCTCCTCCCGCTGCCCCGCCTGCTCCCGCGTCTACGCCGCCGACACCTACCACCTCATCAAGGCCGGACTGTCCGGCGGCAAGAACGTCGCCGAAACCGTCCGCGACCACCCCCGCGCCTTCGTCACCCTCACCGCCCCTTCCTTCGGCCCCGTCCACAACCGCAAGACCGACAGCACGGGCAAGGCCCGCTCCTGCGGCTGCGGCGCCCATCACGCCGAGGACGACCCGGCGTTGGGCACTCCGCTCGACCCGGCCACGTACGACTACACCGGCGCCGTGCTGTGGAACGCGCACGCCGGACAGCTCTGGGCACGCTTCATCACCTACCTGCGCCGCGCCCTGGCCGAACACCTCGGCATCACGCAGAAGGCACTCAACGCCGCTCTGCGCGTCTCCTTCGCCAAGGTCGCCGAGTACCAGAAACGCGGCCTGGTCCACTTCCACGCCGTGATCCGCTTCGACGGACCCGACGGCCACACCACCGAGCCCCCGCCCTGGGCCACTTTCGACGCCCTGAGCGCCGCCGTGGGCTTGGCCGTCGAGCGCGCCCGACTCACCATCGCCTCCGACGCCATCGGCGAACGCGTCATCGCCTGGGGCAACCAGTACAAGGTCGACCCCATCACCGCCCTGGGCGACGGCGAACTCACCGACGCCAGGGTTGCCGAGTACACAGACGCCAAGGTCGCCGGATACGTCGCCAAGTACGCCACGAAGAACGCCGAAGGGGCGGGCACTGTGGACCGCACCCTGATGTGCCGCCCCTGCACCGGACGCGGCTACGTACGCGGCCCCGACGGCTTCCACGACCGGTGCGCCGACTGCGACGGCACCGGACAGGCCGAACCCATCAAGGCCCTGCCCATCCAGCAGCACGTACGACAGATGATCCGCACGGCATGGGACCTGGGCCACCTGCCGGAGTTCGCCCACCTCAAGCTCTGGAAGTGGGCTCACATGCTGGGCTTCCGCGGCCACTTCTCCACCAAATCCCGCGCCTACTCCACCACCCTCGGCGCCCTCCGCGACGTACGCCGCGCCTGGCGCCTCGCCCAGGCCGAAGCCGCCCGTGCCCGCGCCGGCCACCCCACCACCGACGAGAACACCACCCTCGTCACCGCCTCCTCCTGGACCTACCTCAGCAGCGGCTACCGCCCCGGCGAAGAACTCCTCGCCGCCCAGGTCCGCCACGACATCGCCAACACCCAACGACTCAAGTACGAAGGGCTGGTGCCTGCATGACGACCGCCGTGCTCACCGTGGACCAGGTCGCCGAGCGTCTCGGCATCAGCCGCTGGAAGGTCCACGACCTGATCCGCTCGCGCGAACTCGCCTCCTTCAAGATCGGCCGCTGCCGCCGTATCAGCGAGTCCGCCGTGCACGCGTACATATCCCTCCAGACCGAACAGGAAGCTGCCTGATGGCCACGTCGAAGAAGAACGCCAACAACGAGGGCACCATCTACCAGCGCAAGGACGGCCGTTGGGAGGGCAGTGCGTACGTCCTGACGACGGACGGCACGTACAAGCGGCGCAGCGTCTACGGCAAGACCTGGGACGAGGCGCACGAGAAGCTGACCAAGCTCAAGGCCGACTCCCTCAACGGCCTGCCGGTCGCCACCAACAAGATGACGATCGCCGAGTACCTGACGTACTGGCTGACGAACGTCGCCAAGGGCAAGGTCCGCAGGACGACCTACGTCAACTACGAATCCCTCGTCCGCAACTACGTCACCACGGAGTTCGGCAAGAAGAAGCTGGTCCGGCTCACCGCTCGCGACATCCGCGCCTTCCTCGCGAAGACGGCGGTCACCTGCCAGTGCTGCGCGCAGGGCAAGGACAAGAAGCGGCCGGAGCACAAGCGGCGCTGCTGTGCCCTCCGGAAGTGCTGCAAGAAGCTCCCGTCTGACCGGACCGTGCGCTTCCTTCTGGTGATCCTGCGTGCCGCTCTCCAGCACGCCGTACGCGAAGACGAGTTGCCCCGCAACGTGGCCCGGAACGTGGAGCTGAGCATGGGAACCAAGCGCGAGATCGAACCGCTCACCGCCAAGGAGGGGCGTCAGCTTCTGGCGGCGGCCCGGGACAACCGACTGTGGGCCGCGTACGAACTGGCGGTGCGTATCGGCCTCCGGCGCGGTGAGCTGCTGGGGCTGCGCTGGTCGGACGTGGACCTTCACGAAGGCGTGCTCACCGTTCGGCAGGCCCTACAGCGCGTCGGCGGTGAACTGCTGATCGTCGCGCCGAAGACTCAGCGCTCGGCTCGTCGCGTGGCCCTGCCCGCCGAGTGTGTGACCGCGCTCCGGGCCCAGCGCGCACAGCAGATCGCCGACCGGAAGGGCGCGGGGGAGAACTGGAAGGGCACGGGCCACGGCCTCGTCTTCACCACCAAGAACGGGACCCCCATCGAGCCGCGCAACCTGAACCGCTCCTTCGAGGTGCTGTGCGCCCGCGCCGACGTCCGCAAGGTCCGCTTTCACGACCTGCGCCACACCTGCGCGTCACTCCTCCACGAGCAGGGTGCCGACGCCCGCATGATCATGGAGATTCTTGGTCACAGCTCGATCCGGGTGACCATGGACATCTACACCTTCGTGCGACTCGACTCCCAGCGCTTGGCATTCGACCGCGTCGGGGACGCCCTGAGGTAGATAAGACCGCTCACTCCGCCTACGAGGGCCCGCGCCAGAGCAACATTGGCGCGGGCCCTTGCGTTCTACCGGCAGCCTCCGGGCGGACACGGGTTGTAGCAACCGCCAGGCGGGCATCCACCCTTATCACCGGGGTAGTAGTCCTCCTCGCTGCTACCGCTGTCCCCACTGCTGCTGTCGTCTTCAGACCATCCGTCGTCGGGGTCGACGTAATCGGGGTCGACGTAGTCCGGATCGTTCGTGGGGTCCTTGTAAAGCCCCTTCGACGACGGACACGCCTCGCCCTTCTCCACGGCGTGCAGGGTGACATCTGGTTCATACGGCAGGGCAGTCCCAGCCTTGACGCTCTGGAAGCACACCTTCCAGTTCGCGTAGTCACCATCTTCGTTGTCCGTGTCGTAGGCCGCCTCGTCCTCGTAGGCGGCCTCGATGGCTACCTCACCGACGGCATCCCCCAGCTTCTCCACTGCCTTGGCGTACGTGGTGCCCTTCACGTTCGGCATCTTGGGCCAGGGAATGCGTCGACCATCCTTCTTCGGGCACGGCGCCCCGTCGGGCACGGCAGCGAAGTCGACCTTGCTCAAGGTCGCTTTCTCAAAGCACACCGTCCAGTCCCCGCTTGGGACCTCGTTCTGATTGCTGGCGTCGTGGACCGCAACGCTCAACCCGCTCTGCCGTGCTCGCTCTGAGGCGCTGTCGACGTTCTTCCCGACCTGACTCCCAGCCGGGCCCGGAGTGGCCGTAACAGTGACCGTCGCACCCGGCGCCGCCGCCACGTCCTCACAGTCGTCGCCACAAGAGCTGAGTAGCAGCAGGAGCAGCACCACGGCCAAAGCGCTTACGCCGCTGAACCATCCCTTTTCACCTCTAGTCATTGCCAATGCGGTGATACCCCCCTGGTTCACATGATCGATCCCCGGGAGCCCCACCGGGGGTGCGGGACTGCCGTCCAGCCGAGGCATCCGCCAGAAGGACGACGTGCGCACGCCACCTTCAGCAGCGGCCAGGCCATGATGATCCGCGCGTATCGGGTTCTATCGGAATGAGAGAGGTGATGGCAACAGATGGGACGAAAGGCGACGGTCCGAAGCGCTTGCCCTGTCACCGTGCGATCCAGGGTTGCCGTCAAACACTGCCGTCAACGCAAAAGCCAGAGGCCCTGTGGATCACTCCACAGGGCCTCTGGTCTGCTGTGCACTCGGCAGGATTCGAACCTGCAACCTTCTGATCCGTAGTCAGATGCTCTATCCGTTAAGCTACGAGTGCTTGTCTTGCTTTCCCGCCGCTCCCGGCCCTTCTGGCCCGCTCGCGGCGACAGGAAGAACATTACATGACTGCCGCCGCCATGTGAAATCCGTTTCCCATACCCCTTGTGACCTGCAGAAACGGCCCTCACGGCCACCGCTGCCAGCACCGCCAAAACACCGAAGCCCCGGTCGGGTGACCGGGGCTTCGGTGATCGCGCGGAGGCGGAGGGATTTGAACCCTCGATGGGCTTTAAGACCCAAACCGCATTAGCAGTGCGGCGCCATAGACCGGACTAGGCGACGCCTCCAGCACAACCGCCCGCGCGAGCGCGAGTGGTGCGTGCAGATGATGACACAGTCGAGCGGGGTGTCACCAATCGGCCTCTACGGTACTAGGCAGGCGGGCCGCAGGGCAAAGCCCTTCCTCGGGCGTCGCCGATCTTGAAGCCGGACTGCGAGCCGGCCCTCGAGCCGGCCCTCGAGCCGGCCTTCAGGTGGGTCGCCGCAGTGGGGCGGGCCCGCGCGCAACATCCGGTGGGCCGCGGCGTTAGTCAGGTCATGTTGCAGGTCACCCGTTCCACTCGCACCGCCCGTATCCCCCGCGCCCGTCGCCTTCGGCGGTTCGTCGTCCTCGCCGGCGTCGTCTGCTCCTCCGTCGCACCCGGCCTCGCGCACGGCGTCGCCTACGCCCAGGCCGCCCCCCTCGGCCTCACGCCCCTCCGCCTCGCGCCGCCGTCCGGCGACCACCTCACCGTCACCGTGCGGAAGGCCGGCGATGGCGCCGACGGGACGTTCGAGCTGTACTGCCACCCGGGCGGGGGCAGCCACCCCGACGTCGGTGGGGCGTGCGCCGCGCTCGACCGGGGGACCGAGTGGGGCAGGAACGCCTTCGCTCCCGTACCGCGAGGCAGCATGTGCACCATGCAGTACGGCGGGCCGGCCACCGCCCATGTCACCGGGACCTGGGTCGGGCGGCCCGTCGATGCCACGTTCGACCGGGGGGACGGATGCCGGATCGCCCGGTGGGACCGGCTCGTGCCGCTGCTGCCCGATCTACGGCCGCGAGGATGGTCCTGAGGAGAGGCGCGAGCTCCGGCAACGAGGCTGGTGAGCGGTCGTACAGGCGGCTCGCGGGGGAGACATCGGGGCCGTAAAAGTGTCGCGGAGGTCTCGCGAAGCCGTAAGACGCGGTCATACGTTCTGCATCACTTCGTCGTGCGACCTCCCTCTCATCCGGCGTCGCGAGCGCAACCTCAGCCCTTAGACTCCCTCGCGTGACACGCTGCGGGCCGGTTGGCAAGATGGCCCGAGCGGTCCGGAAGGTGCGGTAACAGGGAGGAAGCGTCTCGTGAGCAGCAGGCCATCCCGAGGCGCTGCTCGCCTCGCAGCCATACTCGACGCGCTTCCCGATGCGTTGGTACTGGTCAACGCCAACGGGACCGTCGTCAACGCCAACACCATCGCCCTGGAGGCCTTCGAGACGCCGGGGACCGCTCTGGTGGGGCGGGGGCTTCTTGATCTGCTGCCGCATTTCGACTCCAAGCTCATTCCGGGTTCGATGCGGCGGCCCGATCACATGGACCCGCGGGGCCGGACCAAGCCGACCCGGATGATCGCCCGGCGGACCGACGGGACCGAGTTCCCGGTCGAGGTCACGTCCGCGAATCTCGAGAACGGTCAGCAGGCCTACGACAATTACGGCTACAGCAGCGACGAGCTGCTGATGCTGGTCGTACGGGACCTGACCGGCACCGTGGACACCGAGGCCGAGCTGGCCCGTTCGCAGCGGCAGACCGAGATGATCCTGCGGGCCGCCTCCGAGGGTGTGGTCGGGACCGACACCGACGGGCGGATCGTGCTCGTCAACCCGGCCGCCGCTCAGATACTGGGGTATCGGGCCAGTGACCTGGGCGGGCGCGAGCTGCACGACCTCGTGCTGCACTCCCGTCCGGACGGCACGCCCTTCCCGTACGAGGAGTCCCCGCTCGCCGACACCCTGCGCTCGGGGCGCAAGCACCGGGTGCGCGGGCAGGTGCTGTTCGCCAAGAACGGCGACAAGCTGCCGGTCGACCTGACGACCGCGCCCGTGCGCGACGGCGACCAGCTCGTCGGCGCCGTGATGACCTTCACCGACCGGCGGCCGTACGACAGCCTCGCCGAGGAGAAGGCCACCGCCGACAAGCGTCACGAGGAGGAGCTGGAGCGGCTCTCCGAGGAGCACGCCTCCGAACTCACCGCGCTGCGGCAGAAGCATGTCACCGAGGTCGAGGAGCTCCAGGAGCGGCACGAGGAGGAGCTCGCCGCCGGTGAGGAGCGGTACGCGGCCCTCGGGGAACGGGAGAAGGACCGGTTCGAGGCCCTCGCCGGGCGGCACGAGCAGCTCCTCACGCTGCTCGGGCAGTCCCTGCGCGGGCCGCTCGACGAGCTGCGGCGTGACCTGTCGGCCCTCGCCGCCGACGACGCCGGGCAGCTGTGGCCCGAGGCCAACCAGGTCCTGCACCACCTGTCGGCCGGGTACTCGCGGATCACGACCCTCATCGACAACGTCCTCGGCTATCAGCGCCTCGACACGGGGGCGGAAACCGTCTCGCGTACGAAGGTGATGCTCGACGCCGTCGTCGCCGCCGGTGTCGAGGGGGCCGTCGAGCTCATCGGGCCGGGGCGGGTCCAGTTCGCCGTGCACGCGCCGCCCATCGAGGCCGAGGTCGACCCGCAGCGCCTGTCGACCGCGCTCGCGCATCTCATCGCCGACGTGGCGGGAGTCGACGCGACCGGCAACTCGCCCGTGTCCGCGGGCGGTTACATGGACAACACCGTGGTCGTCGCCGCAGCTCAGCGCGGTGAGGGCGTACGGATCGAGGTGCGCGGGCCGTACGCCGGGGGAGACCCCGTGCACCAGCCGATCGTGCGCGGGATCGTACGCGCCCACGGTGGTGTGCTGCAGACGCACGAAGTGCCGGGGATGAGCGGCAGCGCGTACGTCCTCGAAGTGCCGATCGGGGGTGGGGCGGGGGCCGTTTCCGCCGCTCCGGCCGCTCCCGCCGCTCTGGAGGCGGCCGGCTCCGGCGACGCGACCGACGGCGCCGGTGGCGGGCGGCGGCGGGCCCGGCGCTCGTCCGTGGACGCCTTCCTTGAGGGTGAGGTTCCGGGTACGGAGGTCGCGGCTGTCGGCGGTTCCGAGGCCGAGGGTGCCGCGCCCACCGGGCGGCGCCGGAGGCGTGCGGCCGCGCCCGCTCAGGAGCCCGTGCAGGCCGACGCCGGTGAGGCGTCGGGCGGTACCGGGCGGCGGCGTGGACGGCCGGCCGAACTCGGCAGCGGTGACAGTGGCGGTGGCGGTGGCGGTGGCGGTGGCGGGGACGACGTCGCCGAGGGCGCCGTCATGACGGCCGCCGAGCATGCCGCCGGGACCGCGGCCGTCGGGACGGGGCTCGGCGGGACCGTGCCGCCCCAGGGCGTGCCCGCGCCCGGTGGACGGCGGGCCCGGCGCGACGGCGGGGAGCAGCACGCCCTGCCGCCCGCGCTGCCCGCGGCGGGTCAGCCCACGGCCGCCCCAGCCGCCTCTGCCACCTCAGCCGCCTCGGCCGCCGAGAACCCGCAGCAGCCGACCGGGCGGCGCCGCCGTGCGCTGGCCGCCGCGAACGAGCGCAGCGCGGCTCAGGAGGCGGCGCCCCGTACGGTGTTCGCCCTGCCGCCTGCCGACGCGGACCGGACGGTCGAGCCCGTCGCCGACGTGGCTGCCCCGGACGGGCCGACGCAGACGCCCGCACCGGCTCCGATGTCTGCTCCCGCTCCCGCTGCGGCTCCGGCACCCGTTCCCGTTCCCGTTCCGGCTCAGGCCGTCCCCTTCGACGATGGCCGGCACGATGCCGTGCCGCCGGACCAGGCCGACGACCACACCCCGCCGCAGCCGCATCCCACGAGCGCACCCACCGGCCGACGCCGACGAGCCGTGGGCCAGCCCGCGCAGGAGGCGGCCGGGGAGACCGGTGTGCCGGGCGGCGCGCCGGTGGAGGCCGCGGGCGCCCAAGGCGTGCCCCCGCAGGGGACCGTGGAGCAGGGCATCCAGATGGCCGTGCCCGGGCAACCGGTTGCCGTAATGCCCTCCCAAGGGCAACCGGTTTCCGTGCCGACGGCTCCCGGACAGATTGTCCCGGCGCAGGCCGTTCCCGCGCAGGCCGTTCCCACACAGCAGACGGGCCAGGCACAGGCGCAGGCCACGGGCGCCTCCCAGGCAGGCCTGCCCGCCCAGGCTCCCGCCCCGCAGCCGCTCCCCGCCGACGCGGCCCCGGGCGCTCCGGGCACCCCCGCGCAGGGCACCCCGGCCCCGCGGCCGTGGCCCGCGGCCAACGACACCTCCGGCGCCGGGACAGCCGTACCGCCGAACGGCGCCGCCACCCCCGTACCACCGCATCCGAACACCCCCCAGCCCGCACCGGCCCCGCAGCCCGGGCAGGGCACGCCCGCCCCGGGCACCCCGCTGTCGGCCGAGGCCGCGGCGGCCGCCCAGCAGCGCGCTGCCCAGCCGCTCCCGGCTGAGGCGGCCGTGCCCGTCGACCCGAACTCGACGCAGGGCCGGGCGATCAGTGTGCGGACGTTGGGGCAGGGGGTGCCGTTCACGCGGCAGGCGGCGCAGGTGCAGCATCCGGGTCAGGCGTCGGCCACGCCTCCCCCGCATCAGACGAGTGGCGGGCGTCGCCGCAAGCTGGGCACGCCCCCCGACCCGGCCACCCGGCAGGGCTCGGGGGCGGAGCAGGCTGCCCGGCCGCATCCGCCCGCCGAGCAGCCCGCCCCCGCGGCGCCGCCGCAGCCCCAGCCCCAGCCGTCGCAGCCTCAGCCGTCGCTGGCCGGGCAGTCGCGGCTGGCGCCGATGACCGAGGGCGCCGGACGGTCGTACGCCATAGGCGCACCGGACGAGAACGCCGCCGAGGGGCCCGAACCGCTGGACGGTCCCGGCGGCGCCGTCGAGATCGCCGACACCCCGCGCCCGCAGCCGATGGACGACGAGCTGCCGCCGGAGCCGCTGGACAACCCGCGGCGGCTGCTGGTGTGGCCCGCGCCGGACGTGACCACGCAGCAGGCGCTCAGCGATCGCGGCTACCGGCCGGTCATCGTGCACTCGCGGGAGGAGGTCGACGCGCAGATCGCCGCCTTCCCGGCCGCGCTGTTCGTCGATCCGCTGACCGGGCCGATCACGCGGACCGCGCTGCAGTCGCTGCGGCAGGCCGCCGTCGCGGCCTCGGTGCCGGTGATGGTGACGGCGGGGCTCGGACAGGCCTCGCGGGAGGCGGCGTACGGCGCCGATCCCGCCGTTCTGCTGAAGGCGCTCGCGCCACGGGACAGCGAGCAGCATCCGCCGCGTGTCCTGCTGATCGAGGAGCACGCGGAGATCGCGCTGGCGCTGACCGCGACGCTGGAGCGGCGTGGGATGCAGGTGGCGCGGGCCGCGAGTGACGCCGACGCGGTGACGCTCGCCGGGCAGTTCCGGCCGAACCTCGTGGTGATGGACCTGCTGCAGGTGCACCGGCGCCGGGCCGGGATCGTCGACTGGCTGCGCGCTAACGGCCAGCTCAATCGCACCCCGCTCGTCGTCTACACCGCCGCCGTCGACCAGGCCGACCTGCCGCGGCTGGCGTCGGGCGAGACGGTGCTGTTCCTCGCGGAACGGTCCACCAGTGGTGAGGTGCAGGCGCGGATCGTGGACCTGCTGGCGCGGATCGGAACGAATTAGCGGTCCGGGACCGGAGTCAACTGACGGTCCCGGGTCGGAACCAACTGGCGGTCCCGGGTCGGAACCAACTGGCGGTCCGGGGCCGGAACCATACAGCGGTCCCGGATCGTTCAACGGGCGGCCGCCCCCACTACGGGCGGTCGGCTCCCACACTTCCTGCGCTCAGCGTGCGACGAGCCGCCGCGCCGCCTCCCTGACCGAGGCGCGCAGGCGCTCGTGGTCGGTGTCCTCGCCACCCGCCACGTGCGCTTCACCTGCGGGACGACGTCGGCCCAGTTGGCCAGCGCGATGAGCAGGAAGAGCAGGTCACGGGCCGGGATCGCGTCGCTGACGACGCCCCGCTGCTCCCCCTCATCGCCCACGACTTCGGCTCGACCCGCTCGGCCGTGGCCAAGGTCGCCTCGGTCGCGCAGTTCGGCTACGCCGCCGGTCTGCTCCTCTTCGCCTCGCTCGGTGACAGCGTCAACCGGCGCCGGCTGGTCACGGTCCTCTCGCTGGTCACGACGGCCGCGCTGCTGGCGTGCGCCGCGGCCCCCGGGACCGCCGCCCCTCGCCGCCGCCGTCCTCTGGCCTCCGCGGCGACCGTCGTCCCCCGGCTCCTCGTCCCGCTCGTCGCCGAACGCGCCCCCGCCGAACGCCGCGCCCGCCACGTCGCCACCGCCATCGCCGGCCTGTTCACCGGCATCGTCGCCCGCGTGGCCGGCGGACTGATCGGGCAGGCCTTCGGCTGGCGGGTGGTGTTCGTGGGCGCGGCCGCGCTGACGGCCGTACTGGGACTGGCGACCTCGCGCGTCCTGCCCACGGAGGCGCGACGCCGGGAAGGCCGCCTCTTCTCGGGCCTCGCGGCCCTGCCGTCGGTCGTCCGCAGCTCACCCGACCTGTGGCGCGCGTGCGTACGGCAGGCCGGGATGTACGGCGCCTGGAGCGCCCTTTGGACCTCGCTGGCGCTGCTGCTGACGGGGGAGCCGTACGGCATGTCCACCGCCGCGGCCGGGCTGTTCGGCCTGTGCGGGCTCGCGGCCGCGGTCGTCGCGCCTCTCGCGGGCGGGCTGTGGTGGACCGCTTCGGCGCCGCCAAGGTCGTACGGTCCGCGTATCTGCTCGCCGCCGTGTCCGTACCGCTGTTCTGGCTGGGCGGGCATGCCCTGGCAGCCCTGTGCGCGGCCGCGCTCACGATCCACGCGTGCCCTGGTCGCCTCCCACGTCGCCAACCAGACCCTGGCCCTGACCACCACATCCACCCCCGCGACCGCCAACCGCCCACGTGGTGGCCGGCTTCGCGGACGGCGCCCTGGCCTCGGCGCTGGCGGGGGTGGCGTTCGGCGCGTGGGGGTGGGATGGCGTGGTCGGGGTTGCTGGGGTGTGGCTGGCGCTCGGGTGTGTGACGACCGTCGTACGGCGGTGACGGCTTTGTTCGTACGACGGTGGGCGGCCGTCCTCGTACGACGGGGACGGCCGCTTTCGTACGGCGGTGGCGTCGGCGTACGCCGGGCAGCGTCCGTGGGACACGGGGAGCCGCCCGGCGTCAGCCTCTGTGCGTCGGAGCCGGGTTCAGAGCTGGGTGACGTCCAGGTCGCCCTCGGCGTACTGCCTGCGCAGCACCTTCTTGTCGAACTTGCCGACGCTCGTCTTCGGCACCGCCGCGATGACTGTCCAGCGCTCCGGGAGCTGCCACTTGGCGATCTTCCCCTCGGCGGCGAGGAAGGCGCGCAGGATCTCGAAGTCGGTGGTGGCGCCCTCCTTGAGAACGACGGTGGCCAGCGGGCGCTCGCCCCACTTGTCGTCGGGGACGGCGACGACGGCGGCCTCGGCGACGTCCGGGTGGGACATCAGCGCGTTCTCCAGCTCGACCGAGGAGATCCACTCGCCGCCGGACTTGATGACGTCCTTGGCGCGGTCGGTGAGGGTGAGGAAGCCGTCGGGGGAGATCGTCCCCACGTCTCCCGTCTTCAGCCAGCCGTCCTCGCTGAACTTGTCGGCGGGGCGCATCGGTTCGCCGTCGGGGCCGTTGTAGTAGGCGCCCGCGATCCAGGGGCCGCGGACCTCCAGCTCGCCGGCGGACTCGCCGTCCCAGGGGAGGCGCTCGCCGCCGGGGCCGGTGAGCCGGGCCTCGACGCTCGCCGGGAAGCGGCCCTGGGTGAGGCGGTAGGCGAACTCCGCGTCCGTGCCGACGACATGGGCCGGCGGGCGGGCGATCGTGCCGAGCGGGGAGGTCTCCGTCATGCCCCAGGCGTGACAGACCCGCATGCCCAGCTTGTCGAACGCCTCCATGAGCGAGGGCGGGCAGGCCGAGCCGCCGATGGTGACCTGAGTGAGGGAGGAGACGTCGCGCGGCCTGGCGGTGAGCTCGGCGAGCAGGCCCTGCCAGATGGTCGGCACGGCGGCCGCGTGCGTCGGCTTCTCCCTCTCGATCATCTCGGCGAGGGGCGCGGGCTGCAGGAAGCGGTCCGGCATCAGCATGTTCACGCCGGTCATGAAGGTGGCGTGCGGCAGACCCCAGGCGTTGACGTGGAACTGCGGGACGACGGCGAGCGAGGTGTCCTGGTCGGTCAGGCCCATCGACTGCGCCATGTTGACCTGCATGGAGTGCAGGTAGACCGAACGGTGGCTGTACACCACGCCCTTGGGGTCGCCGGTGGTGCCGGAGGTGTAGCACATGGCGGCGGCCTGGCGCTCGTCCAGCTCCGGCCAGTCGTACGTGGTCGGCTTGCCGGCGATCAGGTCCTCGTACTCGTGCACCTGAACGGAGGCGGCCGCGAGGGCGGAACGGTCGCCCGGCCCCGACACGACCACATGCTCGACCGTCTTGAGATGCGGGAGCAGTGGGGCGAGCAGGGGGAGGAGCGAACCGTTGGCGATCACGACCCGGTCGGCCGCGTGGTTGACGATCCACGCCAGCTGCTCGGGCGGGAGACGGAGGTTGAGGGTGTGCAGGATCGCGCCCATGGAGGGGATCGCGAAGTAGGCCTCGACATGCTCGGCGTTGTTCCACATCAGGGTCGCGACCCGGTCGTCGCCCTCGACCCCCAGGTCCTCGCGCAGGGCGTGGGCCAGCTGGGCCGCGCGGGCGCCGACCTCGGCGAAGGAACGGCGGTGCGGGTCCGCCTCACCGGTCCAGGTGATCACCTGCGATGTGCCGTGGATCGTCGACCCATGGGTCAGGATTCTCGAGATCAGCAGCGGTACGTCCTGCATCGTGCTCAGCACGGCGTTCCTCCCGGGGCGACATTGCCTACGCGGCGGTAATGACTGCGCTGATTCTGCGCACATACCAGGCGGTATGTCACTAAGCCTGGGTGATCGATCAGCCGACGTTAAGCACCACGACAGCCCAGGAACGAACAAACCGCAGCTCAGGTTCCCTACGAGCATCCCCAGCCGCTCTGCCGGGCGGGGGCCCGGAGGGGGTGCCTCCGGGCCCGGAGCTCCTACTCGAACGCCACGTTGACGCAGGCGAGGCGCGCACCGGCCGTGCCGGCGTGGCCCTCGTGCGTGGCAGTGGCCATCTCGTGCAGCACCACGGAACGCGCCCCGCCCTCGCGGAACCGCCAGTCCACGGTGGCTATGGACCGGTCCGAGCCGTCCTTGTTGGTGGCCAGGTCCAGCCACACCTCGTTGTCCGGGTTGGCGAACGCGGGGTCGACCGAGGGCTTCGTCGGGTCCTGCTGATCCTGGTAGTGCGGCCCGGCGTCGGTGGGCAGCGCGCCGCACGGCTTGGTGTGGACGTGTGCCCCGTATGCGCGGTCCGCCATCAGGTCCCGCAGGCGCAGCTCGATACGCGTCCCGCCGTCGCGGCGCAGCTCCTCCTTCACCTGGACTCGGGCGTCCTCCGGCACCAGCGCGGTGTTGTAGGTCACCGCCTGAGCCGTGGCCGCCTCGCTCACCGGGGAGAACGTCGTCTTGACGACGACCTTGCGCACGGGAGCCTTGGAGTTCCGCGGCTCGGTTGCTCCGGCGGAGGCCACCAGACCGACCCCGATGGCGACGGCGACGGCGCCGGCCATGGCGGCCAGGATGCCTTTGTGCTGGGCGGTGAACTTGTGCTTGGGCATGGCGAAACTCCGAGATGGGGGGTGGCAGAGAGAGATGCCCCGAGGGGCGTTGTGATCACTCGAACGGTATAGCGGAGGCAAGGCCACCAAGGAGCTTCTACCGAAGGGTACGGAGGAAGTTTCGTGAAAGTTCAAGTTTTTCGGGGGCTGTTGCCGGTCGAGGGCCCGCCACCCGGGGCCCAGTGCCCGCCCGCTACCGGGCCAGTACCAGCTCCGGGTCCTCGCGCAGCTTGCCCAGCGCCCGTGACACCGCCGACTTGACCGTCCCCACTGACACCCCGAGCACCTCGGCCGTCTGGACCTCGCTGAGATCCTCGTAGTACCGCAGGACGACCATCGCCCGCTGGCGCGCCGGCAGCTTCATGATCGCGCGCCACATCGCATCGTGCAGCGCCTGCTGCTCCGCAGGGTCGTCGCCGCCGAGCACGGGCTCCGGCTCGGGCAGCTCGTCGCAGGCGAACTCGTCGACCTTGCGCTTGCGCCACTGCGACGTCCGCGTGTTCAACAGCGCCCGGCGCACATAGCCGTCGAGCGCACGGTGGTCCTCGATCCGCTCCCAGGCGACGTACGTCTTGGTGAGCGCGGTCTGCAGCAGGTCCTCCGCGTCGCTCGGGTTCGCGGTCAGCGACCGGGCGGTACGCAGCAGCACCGGCTGGCGGGCCCTCACGTACGACGAGAACGACGGGTACGCCAGGGTCTGCGCCCTTGAACTGGCGGCGTGGGAAGCGCTGGTGCAGACGGGTGTGGTCATGGCTCCACGCTATGAGCGGGCCCCACTTCGGCGGATCGGCCGGAGGTGCCGAAGCGCCGTCCCCCTCAGGTTGTAGGGGTGGGGCTGGCTCCACCTCCTGGAGGTGGAGGAGAGGGCGACCTCTACTGCGGGATTACCCCTGGGGGTCACCCGTCCGCAGTAAGGACCAGCCCCGATGTCGGCACCCCTGTCCCCGCCGTCACCAGCACCCGCCCCGCCCCCGGTATCTGGTTCACGGACGTGCCCCGCACCTGTCTCACCCCTTCCGCGATGCCGTTCATCCCGTGCAGATACGCCTCCCCGAGCTGCCCGCCATGCGTGTTGACCGGCAACCGCTCCTCCGCCATGAAGTCCGCCGCCTCCCCTTTCCCACAGAACCCGAACTCCTCGAGCTGCATCAGCACGAACGGTGTGAAGTGGTCGTACAGGATCCCCACGTCCATCTCCCCCGGCCCCAGCCCCGCCGTCCGCCACAGCTGCCGGGCCACCACGCCCATCTCCGGCAGACCGGCGAGGTCGTCCCGGTAGAAGCCGGTCATCTGCTCCTGCCCCCGGCCGGCGCCCTGGGCGGCCGCCGCTATGACGGCCGGCGGGTGGGGCAGGTCGCGAGCGCGCTCGGCGGAGGTGACGACCAGGGCCTGGCCGCCGTCCGTCTCCTGGCAGCAGTCCAGCAGGCGCAGCGGCTCCACGATCCAGCGCGAGGCGGCATGGTCGGCGAGGGTGATGGGTCTGCCGTGGAAGTACGCCGCCGGGTTGGTCGCCGCGTACTTCCGGTCGACGACGGCCACCTGCCCGAAGGCCTCCGGGGTGAGCCCGTACGTGTGCAGATACCGCTGGGCCGTCATCGCCACCCACGAGGCGGGCGTCAGCAGTCCGAACGGCAGGGTCCAGCCGAGCGCCGCGCCCTCCGCCGACGGCTCCCGGCGCTGCACCCCCGAACCGAAGCGTCGGCCCGACCGCTCGTTGAAGGCGCGGTAGCAGACCACCACCTCCGCGACCCCCGTAGCCACGGCGAGCGTCGCCTGCTGGACGGTCGCGCAGGCCGCCCCGCCGCCGTAGTGCACCCGGGAGAAGAAGGACAGCTCGCCCATCCCACAGGCCTGGGCCACGGTGATCTCCGGGCTGGTGTCCATCGTGAACGTCACCATCCCGTCCACGTCCCCCGGCGTCAGCCCCGCGTCGTCCAGCGCGGCCCGCACCGCCTCCACGGCCAGCCGCAGCTCGCTGCGCCCCGAGTCCTTGGAGAACTCCGTGGCCCCGATGCCGACGATCGCCGCGCGGCCGGCGAGGGCATCCCGGGTACGCACGCTCATCCCGCACCCCCCGCCGGGACGGCGACCGTCACGGTGCCGGTCACATGTCTGCCGATGCCGTTCGCCCCCGCGATCCGGACCGTCGCCGTATCGCCGTCGACCTCCTCCACCTTGCCCGTCAACACCATGGTGTCTCCTGGATAGTTGGGCGCTCCGAGCCGTATGGCCACTCTGCGCAGGACGGCTGTCGGGCCGAAGTGGTCGGTGATGTAGCGACCGACCAGGCCGTTCGTCGTCAGGATGTTCATGAAGATGTCGGGGGAGCCCTTCTGCCGGGCGAGCTCCGCGTCGTGGTGCACGTCCTGGTAGTCGCGTGAGGCGATGGCCCCGGCGACGATCAGCGTGCGGGTGATCGGCACCTCCAGCGGCGGCAGTTCGTCACCGGCCCTCATACGACCTCCTCCTCGGCGCGCCAGACCGGCAGCACCAACTCCTCGTCGTACTCCTGGAATTCGAGCCGCACCGGCAGCCCGATCCGCACCTTGTCGTACGGCACCCCCACGACATTGCCGATGATCCGCACGCCCTCCGTGAGCTCGATCAGTCCGACCGCGTACGGAGGGTCGAAGGCGGGGAACGGGGGGTGGTGCATCACGACGTACGAATAGACCGTGCCCTCGCCGATCGCCTCGACCGTGTCCCAGTCGAGGCAGCCGCAGGCGTTGCAGCCGGGCAGCCAGGGGTGGCGCGGGGTGCTGCAGCCTGTGCAGCGCTGGATGAGCAGTCTGCGCTGCCGGACGCCCTCCCAGAAGCCGGCGTTGTCGCGGTTGACGACCGGGCGGGGGCGCGAGGGCAGCTGCTGCTGGTCCGGCCGACGTTCGGGAGCGTATTTGAGGATGCGGAAGCGGTGGGTGCCGGCGAGGTCGGCGCCGACTCTGATGTCCATCCGCGTGGTGACGAAGTACCCGGTCCCGAGCTTTGTCGTCTTCTTCTCCGACACCGACTCGATCACCGCGTCGAAGGTGATCTCGTCGCCGGGCCGCAGGGGCCGTAGATACTCCTGCTCACAGTCGGTGGCGACCACCGAGGTGTAGCCCGCGCCGTCGAGCAGGCCGAGCAGCTCGTCGTAGGCCCGCGCGCGGCCCTCGTGCCCGGAGAGGCCGCCCATGGTCCACGCCTGGAGCATGGCGGGCGGGGCGATGGCGTCCGGGCCCGCATACGCGGGGTTGGTGTCACCCATTGCCTCGCACCAGTGCCGGATCATGGGCGCGTTGACGGGATCCCTGCCCACGCCGGAGACGGCGGACGGCCGCCCCTCGTAGGCCTTCAGCAGCTTTCCCAGGTCATCCGTCACAGCCGCCCCCTCGTGCTCGTCGTCCTCGTCGGCCCGTGCCGCATCGCACTGACACTTCTGGTACACCGCAGCCGCCGGTCCGGTTCCCACGATCTCCGCGAGAGTTTTCTGACTGTCCGTCAGATCTTATGCACTGTCAAGGCGGTGTCCGCGCACGCGAAAACGCCTGCGCGGCGGTACCGAAGTACCGCCGCGCAGGCGCGTTACACCCCACAGAGCACACCCACACAGGAGGGAGGGGGCCGGCGCCGGAGCACCTGGCGCCGACCCCCTCGGCTCACCACCACAGCGGGGTGAAGTTGATGGACGTGTTGTCGTTGCCCTGGTTGATGGCCGTGAACGCAGAGCCGTTGACCTGGGCGGTGTCGCTCTGGTTCGAGGCACCGGCGCCGACCGCCTGCTGCTGCGTGGTGGACGAGTTGCCGTTGTTGTCACCGCCGACGCCGCTGCCGACGATGCCCGCCAGTGCACTCGTCGCGGTCGCGGTCGATCCGTCGTCCGCGATCGCGCCGTTGTCCGCCGCCGCGACGCCGGTGAAGAGCGCGACCACGAGCGGAAGGGCGGAGACGGCGGCGATGACGCGGGCGGTACGGATGCTTGCCATGTTGTTCCTCCAGAAAAGGTACGCACCGGCTTCCTCGCCGGACGCACAAGAAGTGCATGAAATACGGCTTCTGCCCAGGCAGTTGGCCGACCGCCTCGGTGTGGTGCACGACGTCGCGAGAACAGAGTTGCCCACCGAATCCCCGGCGAACCACCCTGAAAGCCTCGATTCGCCCCCAAGCGTGAGGCAAAGTGGATAAACCCCTTTACTCACCTTCATCCCCACCTCAGGGGCAGGACCGGCAACTCACCCCCAAGCCCCACAAGAGGCGAAGCGTTCCGGCATATTTCCAGCCAATCTCCCCGAGCGGCGCGTCACCCGGCGGGTCACAGTCACACCCCCTTCCCTTTTTCGAACATACGTACGAACATGGAGGCATGGCCACCACCGACCGGCAGGCCACGACGCTGGCCCTCGCACACGCCCTGTCAGCCGCCGAACGCGGACTGGCCGTCATCCCCCTGTCCCGGACGAAGCTCCCGGCCCTGCGCTCCCCACACCGCGACAACCCCGACCCCGACCCCTGCCACGGCGAGTGCGGCCGCTTCGGCCACGGGGTCTACGACGCCGCCACCGCCCCGGCCCGCATCCGCGAACTCTTCGCGGCGGCCCCCTGGGCGACCGGCTACGGCATCGCCTGCGGCCTGCCCCCGCACCACCTGATCGGCATCGACCTCGACACCAAGTCCGGTACGGACTCCTCGGCCGCCCTGCGCGAACTGGCCCTGCGACACCTGTTCACGATTCCGCCCACGGTGGTCGTCCTGACCCCCAGCGGCGGCCGCCACCTGTGGCTGAGCGGCCCGCCGGACGTCGTCGTCCCCAACTCCGCGGGCAGGCTGGCCCCCGGCATCGACATCCGCGGCGCCGGCGGCTACCTAGTCGGCCCCGGCTCCCGCACCGACCACGGCGTCTACAGCACCGCGCCCGGCACGGCACACCTCGCCCCCGCGGTCTGCCCGCCCGCACTGCTCCGCCTGCTGCTCCCGCCGCCCCGCACCCACCACCCCACGCCCCCGTCGGCCGGCGACCACGGCCAGGGCCTGGTCCAGTTCGTCCTCGCCGCGCACGAGGGCCAGCGCAACACCCGCCTGTTCTGGGCGGCCTGCCGCGCCTACGAGAACGGCATCGGCCCCGCCCTCGTCGACCCCCTCGTCGACGCCGCCCTCAACACCGGCCTGACCGAACGCGAGGCCCGCGCGACGATCGCGTCGGCGGCACGCATGACAGGCCACCGGCCGTAGTAGCCGAGGCCGCCGAACCACCCGTAAAACCAGAGGAGTCCGATGCCGGGTCGCCCTAAGGTGCCCACCATGTCCCTGACCCGCGTAGTCCTGTCCTCCGGCCGTTCGATCGACCTCTCCGAACTGCGGATCTCCTCGACGTACGGCGGAATGCTCGAGGGCTACCCCTGCAAGCCGGTCAACGACATGAAGATCAAGGGCCTCCTCCACACCGCCGAGCGCGCCTTCCCGGCCACGCCGGTGCACCTCGTGCCGCCACCGCGTGAGTATCCCGACCAGTACGCCGGTGCGTTCGGCCCGGTCGAGGTGCTGCCGCCGGTGGCCTGTGTCGGCGCCTTCCACTCCACGGCACGCGACCGGGACCACGATCCGGTCCTGTACCGCTCCGCCCTCACCGTCATCTGGTTCCAGCCGACGCCGGAAGTGCCGTCGGGATGCGACGCGGAGGCGGCGCTGCGGGATGTCGCTTGGGAGGAGCTGGCTCAGGACTACGAGCTCTAACGACCCCGGCGAACTCTGGCTGCCTCCGGCGGAGAAACCCTTTTCCCGACGCTGAACCGTTGTGCCAGGGGCACCCGATGACCACTCCCCGACGTGACCTTCTGCGCTGGCAGTTCGACCTCACCTGGCCGCTGTTCGAATACCACCTCGACCGGCTCGAACCGGAGGACTTTCTGTGGGAACCGGCTCCCCACAGCTGGACGGTCCACCGGACCGCCGACGGCACCTGGGTGCCGGACTGGGCGGAGACGGAGCCCGACCCCGTTCCCGTGCCGACCATCGCCTGGGTGAGCTGGCACATCGGCTGGTGGTGGAGCGTGGCCACCGACCACCTGCACGGCCGCCCGCCCCGGGACCGCACGGACATCACCTGGCCCGGCGACGGCCCTCGACCGTCGCCTGGCTCCGCGCCCTGCGCACGGACTGGCTGACGGCCCTGGACGCCCTCACCGACCCGGACCTCGACGCCACGGCCTCGTTCCCGTGGCCGGCGGATCCGCAGTACCCCGTCGCCCACATGATCGGCTGGGTGAACGCCGAGTTGTTGACGCTCTCCCCCCT
>NZ_KQ949083.1:161660-285921 GCF_001514305.1 Streptomyces dysideae | reverse complement strand
TACCGAAGCCCGCCGATGTCGTCGCCGAACTCGCCCTGCTGGACGCCGAGTTGTTCGTGATCGTCGAACAGGACCTGTACCCCTGCGCACCCGAGGTACCGCTGCCCATCGCGCTGAGCACCCGTGAGCACCTGGCCGGCTGCGGCCTGACCGGAACCCGACGCCCACACAGCGACCGGTAGGAGGCCGCATGGACGTCAGGGACGACGCGACACCGGCCCCCGCTGTCACGGACGACGCTCCTCGGGCGGTCAACCGGCGGCTGCGGCTCCTCAGCGACGTCCCCGAGACCAAGGGCCGCACCCTCGCAACCCTCGAAGCGGAACTCCGCGCCCGCTACTCCTGACCTCCGAACGTCTTGAAGGGAACGACCATGACCGTACGTGTTGGTGTCATCGGCACCGGGATGATCGGCCAGGACCACATACGGCGGCTCACCGACGTCATCGCCGGCGCGCGGGTCTCCGCCGTGACGGACCTCGACGCGGACCGCGCCGCCGAGGTGGCCGCCCGTGTCGGGGCCACCGCGCATCCGGACGGCGCCGAGCTGATCGCGTCCCCCGAGGTGGACGCCGTCCTCGTCACCTCCTGGGGCCCCACCCACGCCGAGCACGTCCTGAACGCCATCGCCGCGGGCAGGCCCGTCTTCTGCGAGAAGCCCCTCGCCACCACCGCCGAGGACTGTCTGCGCATCGTCGAGGCCGAGCGCGCGCACGGCCGCCGCCTGGTCCAGGTCGGCTTCATGCGCCGCTTCGACGCGGGCTACCGGCAGATGAAGGAGGTCCTCGCCTCCGGCTCCCTCGGCACTCCGCTGATGGTGCACTGCGCGCACCGCAACCCGACCGTCCCGGACTCGTACACCTCCCGGATGGCCGCGCAGGACACCGCCGTGCACGAGATCGACGTACTGCGCTGGCTGCTCGACGACGAGATCGTCTCCGCCCAGGTGATCACCCCGCGCGCCACGAGCAAGCGGTTCGCGCACCTCAAGGACCCGCAGATCATGCTCTTCGAGACCGCGAACGGGGTCCGCGTCGACTTGGAGGTCTTCGTCAACTGCCAGTACGGCTACGACATCCGGTGCGAGACCGTCGGCGAGGAGGGCCTCGTCCGCCTCCCCGACCCGGCCGCCGTCGGGGTCCGCACCGCCGGACTGCACAGCACCGCCGTGCCGCAGGACTGGAAGGCCCGCTTCGTGGACGCCTTCGACACCGAGTTCCGCGAGTGGATCGCCACGGTCGAGAACGGCACCGAGCCGACCGGCCCGTCCGCCTGGGACGGCTACGCCGCCACCGTCATCACCGACGCCGCCGTCGCGTCCCTCGACTCCGACGGCGCCGTGGTCACCGTCGACATGAAGCCCCGACCCGCCTGCTACGGAGGTGCCGCGTGAAAATCGCCCTCGACCCGTACATGTTCCGTGCGCTGCCCATCGACGACATGGTGCGCACGGTCGCCGAACTCGGCTACGAGTACATCGAGTTGTCGCCCCGCGACGACTTCATGCCGTTCTTCCTGCACCCGCGCGCCGACGACGAGCGGATCGCCGAGCTGAAGAACTCCCTGCGTACGCACGGGGTGAAGCTGTCCTCCGTGCTGCCGCTGTACAAGTGGTCCTCGCCCGACGAGACCGAGCGACAGGCGGCCGTCCGCTACTGGAAGCGGATGATCGAGATCACCGCGGACCTCGAATGCCCCCTGATGAACTCGGAGTTCAACGGCCGCCCCGAGCGAGCCGCCGAGAGCGAGGCCGCGTTCTGGCGCTCGCTGGAGGAGCTGCTGCCCCTCTTCGAGCGGGAGGGCATCGCCCTCAACCTGGAGGCTCACCCGGACGACTTCTGCGAGGAGAACACCCCTGCGGTCGACCTGGTCCG
The DNA here is from genome assembly GCF_001514305.1 of Streptomyces dysideae. Taxonomy (GTDB): domain Bacteria; phylum Actinomycetota; class Actinomycetes; order Streptomycetales; family Streptomycetaceae; genus Streptomyces; species Streptomyces dysideae. The sequence continues at coordinate 284,047 of NZ_KQ949083.1, read as the reverse complement.
GGCCATCAACAAGCCCTGGGTGAACTACCTTTACTGCGCCCCGCACTCCTTCCACCTCTCCGGAGCCTCGGAGGTCGGCGCGGACATCGCGGCGATGATGCGCCACGCCGGGGACAAGCTCCAGCACGTGCACATCGCGGACTCCTTCAACCACAAGGGGTCCAGCGGCCTGCGCTACATCCTCAACCCGCCCGGCACCACGGCCCGTATCCACCAGCACCTGGACATCGGCCAGGGCGAGGTCGACTGGGACGCCTTCTTCGGCACCCTGCGCGAGCTGAACTTCGACGGCGTCGCCACGGCCTGCGTCTTCGCCTGGGAGGAACGGGCCAGGGAGTCCTCGGCGTTCATGCTGGACCGCATCAGCAAGGAGCTGGCCGCGTAGCGGTCAGGTGTGCCCCGGGGGACGCCGGACGCTCTCCGCCTCCGCTTCGTACGCGCGGGGCGGGGAGAGGTGAAGCAGGCTCGCTTCGACGTCGTCGAGGGCGCGCCGCGCGGTGGCGATGCGGTCACGGAGTTCGCGGTCGGGGGCGGGAGCATGCCGTGCCGGACCGGCGTCCTGGTCCCGGCCGGCGGTCCATCAGGGTTGCTGAACCGCCCCGGTCTCCCCCACGCCGGCCAGCAGGCCGCACACCGTGGCCGCCGAGTCCTGGGGGCCGCCCCGGCCTGCGACGCGGATCTCGACGTAGCGGGTGCCGTTCGCCGCGTGTCGGGCCCGTACCGCACCGATGCTCTCCTCGGCGTACGGCACGATCGCCACGACTCCGTTGCGGGCCAGCACCTCCGCCGTCACCCCTGCCCGCCCGGCGTCCGCGCCGAGGCCGGCGAACCGGTCCAGTACCTCCACCCGGCGCCCCTCCGCCAGTAACCGCTCGGCCGCCGCGTACGCCGCGGCCAGCCGGTCGGCCAGCGGCCGGCCCGTCACCCACACCGTCGCCCCCGGACAGGTGCATCGGCGGTGCGAGTCGCTCAGCACGGGTACCCCCAGGCGCGGGCGGTGTCGCGCAACGCCGCCGGCACGTCCGCCGCGTCCGGCAGCGGCCGTGCCCGCTGGATCTTCCCCGACTTGATGTTGTCGCTCCAGTCACCGATGTACGGCACGAACGGCCCGTGGTCGCCCTTCCGGTACTCGAGCATCCGCCGTGTCCACGGCACGCCGAGAAAGGCGCAGATCTCCTGCGTGACCTCCTCGGGTCTCGCCGTCAACTCCTCGTAGCGGACCGTGAGTCCGGGCAGCGCGGTACGGGCCGCCTCGACCGCCTCCACGTACCCGCGCACCTCACGGACCGTCGCCTCCAGCTCGCGGTCGGGGCGATTGTCGATCAGGGAGTTCACCATCGAGGCCGGGTGTCTCAACAGGAAGATGTACCGGGCGCCCGGCCACCCCTCGTGCAGTCGCTCCCAGATGCCGGCGTTGCCGGGCGTCTTGTCCACGATGATCTGCTTGCCGCTGCGCACGAGCTCCCGGTGCAGGATGCGGTCCCACAGCAGGTACTCCAACTCACGCTGGTCGAGGCCGAGTTCGGACATGGCCTTCTTGGAGTACGGCTTGGTGAGGTCGACCGCCAGGGTGCGCAGGTGCATCTCGTGCGGGGCGCGGATCTGCGGGTGGCTGTTGAGCAGGACCCGCAGCAGCGTGGAGCCGGAGCGCACGGAGGAGAGGATGAACACCGGCTCCGGGACCAGCCGGTAGGCCGTGGCCGGTACGGGCGGTTCGGCCAGCCTGCGCAACCGCCGCCGCACCCCCCGGGCCACGCGGCGTATCCCCGGACTGTTCAAGACCATCGCCGTGCCTCCCTACCACCCGGCGCGCGGAACCCGACCTCCCGTTGAATGCTTGACCATACTGGGGTGAGCCGCTGGGGGCACCATGGGGCCGGGATGAGAATTCCGTGAGCTTCTCCGCCGGCTCGCCGGGCAACGCGGCGGCGATGTCGGGCCGTCGGGCCATGCCCAGGAGGCCGTGGAGGGGAAACCCGCCGCAGGACGCCCTCAGTTACTGGACGCCGGAGCGGATGGCCTCGACCCGCCCGACGCCGATGGACGTCGTGCCCTCGACGCATCCGTACGGCGGCTGGTCCGCGTGCCGCACGCGTGAGGCGGTCGCGTTCTCGCCGGACGATCCGCCGGGACCTCGGCCGCGGCCCGCCGGCGGGCCGGAGCTGTGGCTGCTCACGGAGCCGGATCCGGTACTCCTCGGACTGCCGTCGCTGCTGGCCGCGTACTCGGGGAGCCCGCCCGAGAGGAACGAACTCGCCGCGGAACCCTGCGCGTCCTGCCGCTTCCCGCACACGTCAGCCGTCGGCACCGGGCCGCCCCTGTACTACGCGGCCGGTTCCCACGGCGACCTGGCGTTCTACGCGGTGTCGGCGTCCCCGACCGGTCTCGGCCTCGCGATCCCGGGCACCGAAGCCGGTGCGGACCGGAGGCGTACTCCCGAGTGCGGCGCGCGGTCTACTGGACTTCGGGCGCGCCCTGCCGCCTCAACGAGCAGCCGTACGAGTGACGGACCGCGCACGTCCCGCTCGGCACCGCGCACCTCGCCGGGGTGGCGTGGCGGGACGACGCCGCTCCGCCTCCCCCGCCCAGACCAGACCGGTCTCGTATGCCGGCACCAGCAGCTGCGCCCGGTCGCGCGCGCCCGCGCTTGGTCGTCGCCCGGCCCACATGGTCTTGGGGTGCCGCTGGGCACCGCTCCTTCGCCTCTGGGGGCCGGGTCGGCCTCACCTCACCGCAGCCCCGGCTCGGGCGAGTCAGGCGGCGGTGATCAGGTGGTTGTCGGTGGGACCGTCCGTCAGGCGGCACGGCATATGACCGCCGGTCGTCTGGTCAGGGGTCGTTACGGTCTGCGGGAGGGGTAGCCCGTTCATGACGGGCTGACCGGCAGCCGACAACCGGCCAGGCCACGGGGGCGTACAGAGAGCTTCTCCGCGATCCCGCGGAGCACCACCGCCGCCGGAGCCTCGGGTTCGCTCAGCACCAGCGGATTACCGGCGTCGCCGGCCTCGCCCAGGAGCGGGTCCATCGGCACCTGCCCCAGCAGGGGAACCTCCGTGCCCAGTGCGAGGGACAGCGAATCGGCGACCGTCCGGCCGCCGCCGGAGCCGAAGAGCCGCGTCGTCGAACCGTCCGGCAGCCGCAGCCAGGACATGTTCTCCACCACCCCGGCCACCCGCTGACTGGTCTGCAGTGCGATGGCTCCGGCCCGCTCGGCCACCTCGGCCGCGGCCGCCTGCGGTGTGGTCACCACGAGGATCTCGGAGTCGGGGAGCAACTGGGCGATGGAGATGGGGATGTCGCCGGTGCCGGGCGGCAGGTCGAGCAGGAGCACGTCGAGGTCCCCCCAGTACACCTCGCCGAGGAACTGCTGAAGCGCGCGGTGCAGCAGCGGGCCGCGCCACATCACCGGCGCGTTCCCCGAGGTGAACATCCCGACGGAGATCACCTTCACACCGTTCGCCCGGGGCGGCATGATCATCTTTTCGACGCGGGTGGGAACCGACGTCACGCCCAGCATTCGCGGAACCGAATGGCCGTGGATATCGGCGTCCAGCACGCCGACCGACAGCCCGCGTGCGGCCATCGCGGCGGCCAGGTTGACCGTGACACTCGATTTCCCGACGCCGCCCTTGCCGGAGGCGACGCAGTACACCCTGGTCAGTGAACCGGGCCGGGAGAAGGGAATCCCCGGCTCGTCCGTGTCGCCCCGCAGGCTCCTGCGCAGTTCGGTGCGTTGCTCGTCGCTCATCACGTCCAGCTCGATCCGCACCTCGCGCACGCCGGGCAGCGTGGATACGGCGGCGGTGGCGTCCGAGGTGATCTTCTCGCGCAGCGGGCAGCCGGACACCGTCAGATAGATACCGACCGTGACCACGCCATCGGCGTCCACCGTGATCTCCTTGACCATCCCGAGGTCGGTGATGGGCCGCTGGATCTCCGGATCGAGGACCTTGGACAGCGCCTCGCGGACCGTCTCCGTGGCCAGGGCGTACTCGTGGGTCTGTGCAGTTGTCACAGGCGGGACTCCGGATCCGTGCGGGCGCTGGGTGTGCGGGCGGGGCGAGACGTGGCGCTGCGTCAGCCGACGACGGTCCAGGTGTCCTTGCCGTCGAGCAGGGACTGGAGGTCGGCGGGTGCCGTGCTCCTGGCCTGCTCGATCTGGGCGCGGACCTGGTCGTCGTAGACCGGGCGGCTGACGGAGCGGAAGACACCCGTGACGGTGTGCGCGAAGTCCTGGGAGCACAGCCGCGACAGTGCGAAGGCGTAGGAAGGATCCTCCAGGGTGGCGTCGTGCACCACCAGTTCCTTCTCCCCTACTTCCGAGACCTTCGCCGTCTCCAGCCCTCCGGAACCGGTACGGATCACGCCGAACTCTCCTTCGGCGCCGAAGCGCAGCGGTTCGCCGTGGCGCAGCGGGATGAGGCGCCGCTCCCGCTCGCCGGGTTGCCGCAGGACCTCGAAGGCGCCGTCGTTGAAGATCGGGCAGTTCTGGTAGATCTCCACGAGCGCGGTGCCGCGGTGTTCGGCGGCCGCGGTGAGCACGTCGGTCAGCCCCGCGCGATCCGAGTCGAGGACGCGGGCCACGAAGGTGGCGCCGGCGCCGAGGGCCAACGAGACCGGGTCGAAGGGGGCGTCGACCGAGCCCATGGGGGTGGATTTGGTGACCTTGCCCGTCTCCGAGGTCGGTGAGTACTGGCCTTTGGTGAGCCCGTAGATGCGGTTGTTGAACAGCAGGATCTTCAGGTTCACGTTGCGCCGCAGGGTGTGGATCAGGTGGTTGCCGCCGATCGACAGGGCGTCCCCGTCACCGGTGACCACCCAGACCGACAGATCGGGACGGGCCACGGCCAGGCCGGTGGCGATGGCCGGGGCGCGGCCGTGGATGGAGTGCATCCCGTAGGTGTTCATGTAGTACGGGAAGCGGGAGGAGCAGCCGATGCCGGAGATGAACACGGTGTTCTCCCGCCTCAGCCCCAGCCGGGGCATGAAGCCCTGTACGGCGGCCAGGACCGCGTAGTCGCCGCAGCCGGGGCACCAGCGCACCTCCTGGTCGGACTTGAAGTCCTTCGGTGAGAGCTTGGTCTCGGCCGTGGGCACCAGTGCCTGCCCGTCGATGGCGGGCAGGCCGAGGTCGATGGTGGTCATGTCCGGACTCCTTCGATCGCATCGGTGAACACGCCCTGGAGTTCCTCCGCCCCGAACGGAAGACCGGCGACCTTCGTGTACGAGATGGCGTCGACCAGGTACTTCGCGCGCAGCAGCAGCGCGAGCTGGCCGAGGTTCAACTCCGGGACGACGACGCGCTCGTAGTGGGAGAGCACCTCGCCGAGGTTGGCGGGGAGGGGGTTGAGGTGCCGCAGATGCAGGTGTGCGACGGGGTGTCCGGCCCCGCGGACACGGCGGGCGGCGGCGCCGATCGGCCCGTACGAGGAGCCCCAGCCGACCACCAGGACTTTGGCCCGGCCGGATGGGTCGTCCGGCACGGCGTCGGGCACGGTGATCCCGTCGATCTTGGCCTGCCGCAGCCGCACCATGCGGTCGTGGTTGTCGGCGTCGTAGGAGATGTCGCCGGTGCCGTCGGCCTTCTCCAGGCCGCCGATGCGGTGTTCGAGTCCGGGGGTGCCGGGTACCGCCCAGGGCCGGGCGAGGGTGTGCGGGTCGCGCAGGTAACCCCAGAAACGGCCGGACCCGTCGGGGGCGTTGGGCTCGGATGTGAACTCGACGCTCAGGTCGGGCAGTTGTGAGGCGTCCGGGACGAGCCACGGCTCGGAGCCGTTGGCGATGTGGCCGTCGGACAGCAGCAGTACCGGCGTTCGGTAGGTGAGGGCGATCCGGGCCGCGTCGAGCAGCGTGTCGAAGCAGTCCGCCGGGGTGGCGGGGGCGAGAACCGGCACCGGGGACTCGCCGTTGCGCCCGAACATCGCCTGCAGCAGGTCCGCCTGCTCCGTCTTGGTGGGCAGGCCGGTGGAAGGCCCGCCGCGCTGTACGTCGATCACCAGCAGGGGCAGTTCGGTCATCACGGCCAGGCCGATGGTCTCGCTCTTGAGGGCGAGACCGGGACCGGACGTGGTGGTCACGCCCAGTGCCCCGCCGTAAGAGGCCCCCAGCGCGGCACCGACGGCGGCGATCTCGTCCTCCGCCTGCACCGTGGTCACGCCGAAGTTCTTGTGCCGGGAGAGCTCGTGCAGGATGTCGCTGGCCGGGGTGATCGGGTAGCTGCCGAGGAGCACCGGCAGCCCGGACCGGGCTCCGGCCGCGACGATTCCGTACGCCAGGGCGGTGTTGCCGGTGATCTGCCGGTACGTGCCCGGGGTGAGCGTGGTCGCGGGGGCGACCTCGAACGTCACCGCGAACGCCTCCGTGGTCTCGCCGTAGTTCCAGCCGGCCCGGAAGGCCAGGATGTTCGCCTCGGCGATCTCGGGCTTGCGCCCGAACTTCTGCCGCAGGAACCGCTCGGTCCCGCCGGTCGGGCGGTGGTACATCCAGGACAGCAGGCCCAGGGCGAACATGTTCTTCGCCCGCCCCGCGTCCTTCTTGCTCAGACCGGTGTCGGCCAGTGCGCCCCGGGTGAGCGTTGCCATGGCGACCTGGTGGACCTGGAAGGAGGTCAGCGTGCCGTCCTCCAGCGGGTCGGCGACGTAGCCGGCCCTGGTCAGGTTGCGTGGTGTGAACTCGTCGGTGTTCACGATCACCGTGCCGCCCGGCGGCAGGTCGGCGAGGTTGGCCTTCAACGCGGCCGGGTTCATCGCCACCAGCACATCCGGCCGGTCTCCGGCGGTGAGGATGTCGTAGTCCGCGAAGTGCACCTGGAAGGACGAGACGCCGGCGATGCTGCCCTGGGGTGCGCGGATCTCGGCGGGGAAGCTGGGCAGTGTGGCCAGGTCGTTCCCGAAGGCCGCGGCCGCCGAGGTGAACCGGTCGCCGGTGAGCTGCATACCGTCTCCGGAGTCACCGGCGAACCGGATGACCACCCGTTCGAGCCGCTCGGTCCGTTCAGTTCGTTCCGTCCGTCCGGGGCTGGTGCTGGTGCCGGTGCTGCTCATGGCGCCACGTAACTCTGGACGAAGGGTGTGTCGACGCCGATCGGACCGAGGTCGGCCGCACCGCCGGGCGAGCCCAGCGGCTCGGCGCGGCCGGGCAGCGGTTCGGAGAAGAAGCGGGCGTTCTCCGTGACGAACGCCGTGTCCTCGGGGGCGAGTTCCTCAACCGTGGCGATGGCCTCCACCGGGCAGACGGGTTCGCAGGCGCTGCAGTCGATGCACTCGTCGGGGTTGATGTAGGCCATACGCTCCCCGACGTAGATGCAGTCCACCGGGCACTCGTCGACGCAGGCGCGGTCCATGACGTCGACGCATGCGGCGCCGATGGCGAAAGTCATGAGGTGACTCCTTCGGTGTGGGGTCGAACGACCTGTAGTGGTCCGGGCGACCTGTAGTGGTCCGTGGTCCGGGCGAACTGACAGTTACTCAGGCGCCTTCGGGGGAAAGCTCCGCGGCCGGAGCGTCGCCCATCGAGGCGAGGATCTCGTAGCGGCGGCGGGCGAATTCGGGTTCGAACTGGGCGCCCGGGCGCCGCGGGCCGGGGATGTCGACGATCTCGCGTACGACGGCGGGGCGGGGGCTGAGCAGCACGATCCGGTCGGCCAGCAGCAGGGCCTCGTCGACGTCATGGGTGACGAAAAGGATGGTGGTCCCGTACTGCCGCCAGACCGAGACCAGCAGTTGCTGCATCTCCGAGCGGGTCTGGGCGTCCAGCGCGCCGAACGGCTCGTCCATCAGCATCACCCGGGGGCGGGTGGCCAGGGTCCGGGCGAGCTGGACGCGTTGCCGCATACCGCCCGACAACTGGCCCGGCAGATGGTCGAAGAAGCCCTCGAGACCGACCTGGGCCAGGAGTTCCTCGGCCTCCTGACGCCGCTGCCGCCGGGGCACGCCACGCAGTTTCAGGGCGTACTCGACATTGCGCGCGGCCGAACGCCAGGGCAGCAGAGCGTCCTCCTGGAAGACCATCGCACACGCCATGTCGGCGCCACCCCTGCCACCCACCGGTTTCCCGTCGACCTCCGCGCGTCCGGCGGTGGGCGTGAGCAGCCCCGCCAGGGCGCGAAGGATGGTCGACTTCCCGCACCCGGAGGGCCCGAGCAGGACGACGATCTCTCCGGGCCGCACATCGAGGTCGACCTCGGCGGCCGGCATGTCGCCGAAGGCGAGCTTCAGTCCCTCCAGCCGGACCTGCGCTCCGGCGCTCATCGGGCGTTCCTCGGCAGCCAGCGGTTGATCCGGGACCCGAGCCGCTCCACCAGCCAGGCCGTACCCCAGCCCAGGATGCCGATGGACAGCATTCCGACGACCACGCCGGAGTAGTCGAGCAGGCCGTAGGACTGCCAGGTGTAGTAGCCGACACCGAACTGACCGGAGATCATTTCGGCGCTGATCACGCAGATCCAGGAGACACCCATGGAGACGGACAGCCCCGAGAAGATGCCGGGCATCGCTCCGGGAAGCACTACGTGCGCCAGTATGGACAGCCGGCTGGCGCCCATCGTCCGGGCGGCCTCCTCCCAGACCTTGGGCAGAGTCTTCATCGCGTGGATGGTGCTCACCACCACCGGGAAGAACGCGGCGAAGAAGGTGATGAAGACGATGCCCTGCTCGCCGGTCGGGAACACGAGGATCGCCAGCGGGACGAGGGCGATCGCCGGGATCGGCCGGGCGACCTCGATGAGCGGCCGGACCAGCGCCTGGACGACCCGTGAACGCCCGATCGCCATGCCGATGGCCACCCCGCTCACCGCGGCGAGCCCGAAGCCGAGCAGGATGCGGCGCAGACTGGCCAGCAGGTCCTGGTAGTAACTGCCGGACGTCAGTTGTCCCTTGAGCGTGTCGTACACGTCGGCCGGGCCGGGCACCTTGTCGAAACGCAGCCACAGGACGACGCCGTTGGCCGTGAGCAGGTACCAGACCAGCAGCGCCGCGGCCAGCGGCAGCGCTGTCTGCGCCCCGGCGGCCAGTCGGCGCGGCCATGCCCCGGTCACGGTGAGCGGGCGCAGACCGGCACGCAGACCAGGGCGCGGCCGCTGGGTGGCGGCGATCGGATCATCTGTGAGTGTCAGGGACTGCTGGGAGACGGGAGTCGTTGTCATGCGTCCTCTTTCCTGCGAAGCCTGCGATACGTGCGATACCTGCTCGGCTCTGCGACAGGCGGGTCTTGCGACCGCCGCCGGCTCACGAAGCCTCCAGTGCCGCCTCGTAGCCGAGTTCGCGGGCGCCGGAGTGGTCCGCCCGGTAGGAATCCGCGTCCGCGGCCACCGCGAACGGCAGCAGCCGGGAGTTCGCGGGCCGGTCGGGGTCGAGCACCCAGGTCGCGGCGGACGCGAACATCCGGGTCCCGTGCTTCTCGTCGGGTACGTAGGCGGCGCGTACGTCCCCGTCGTGGGCGGCGATCTGCCGCAGCAGGCAGGTGGGAGTCGCCGCGACCCCGGTGGACTTCCGGTCGGCGAACCACACCTCCGAGGCGGTGCGCGGATCCTTGACGGGCTCGTGGCAGACCGGGTCCTCACCGCTGAGCATGCTCGGGGATGTCGTGGTCTTGCTGGCGGCGTCGTACAAGGAGCCGTAGATCTCGCGCAGGTAGCTGTCGTTGACGAACGTGTCCAGGTCCAGGTCCTTGACCGAGCCGAGGTCCTTGAGGAAGGGCAGGTCCTTGGAGAGCGCCTCGACCAGCTGGGGCTTGATGGTCGGGTCGAAGGTCACCAGGCCACTGGGCCCGTTGTAGAGGTAGACCACCTCGGGTTCGATACCCGTGACCTTGGCGACCTGCTGGGCGGCGGCCAGCGGGTTCTTGTTGAGGTGGTCCGCCGTGTCGCGGACCGACTCCAGGAAGGCCCGCATCACTTCGGGGTGGTCGTCGGCGTACGCCTTGCGGGAGACGACGGCGTGGAACGTCGGGACGCCGTTGGACCCGCCGTCGTAGAGCAGCCTGCCCTGCTTGCGGAACACCATGAGCTGTGGCCAGGGCACGAACTGGGACAGCCCGGCGACCTGCTTGCCCTCGAGCGCCGAGGCGCCGACCGCCGGTTCCTGGTTGAGCACCTTGACGTCGTCGGGGCTGAGCCCGTTCTTCCGCAGGGCGTTCACGAGCATTCCGTGTGCGGCCGAACCGACGCTGGTGGACAGCACCTTGCCGCGCAGATCGGTCAGCTTCTTCGCCGAGGAATCCTTCGGCACGACGACCTGGTTGAGCGAGCCACGCAGGTTGTAGCCGGTGACCGCGACCAGCTCCGACCTGGCGTCGGGGAACTCGGCGGTCTTCGAGCCGTTGACGAGCACCGGATAGTCGCCCATGGAGCCGATGTCCACCTTGCCGGCGATCATCTGAGCGGTCAGCGGCGGCCCCGAGGGAAAGTCCTGCCAGACGACCTTGTAACGCACCCCGCTTGCCTTGCCGATGGCGTTCAGCTTGCGCTCGAAGGTGCCGCGGTCGCGCAGCAGAGTACCCGCGGTGACGGTGTTGATGGTCTTGGACTGGTAGCCGATGTTGACCACCACGGTCGAGGAGCCGGCCGAGGTGTCGGTACCGCAGGAACTGGCGCCGAGACCCAGGACGGCGAGTGCGGCGAGCAACGGCCGACCGCGGCGAGACCGCGGCGGGAGGGAGGGCCGTGGGACGGGGTGCGGAAAGGGATACATGTCAGGCTCCACTCATCGCAGGAGGAAGGGGATGTCGACCGTGACCGCGTCGACCGGGCAGCGGGCCGCGCAGGGACCGCAGTACCAGCACTCGTCGACGTGCATGTACGCCTTGCCGGTCTCGGGGTGGATGGCCAGTGAGTCCAGCGGGCACATGTCCACGCAGAGGGTGCATCCGTCGATGCACTTGGATTCGTCGATGGTGACCGGTACGTCGACCCGGTTTGATGCTTGCGCCATCAGTGGTCTCCTTCAGCCTGTGCGGTGGTCCGGGTGATAGGGGTGCTCGGGGTGGCAGGGGATTCGGTGAGGTCCGTACGAGCGTCGGTGAGGCCCATGCGGGCGAAGGCGCGGACATCGGCGTCCACGTCGGCAACGGCTGCCTCCAGGGCGGCCAGGACCTCCGGGCGGCCCGCCGACAGACCCCCGAGGGCACGTACTGCGGCCTTGCGTACGTCGAGGTTGGTGTCCCGGGTCGCGGCGATCAGCGGGGCGACCGCCTCCTGGGGATCCGCGACCGCCAGCGCGGCCGCCGCTCCCTGCCTGATCTGCCAGGCGGGGTCGGCCAGTGCCGTACGGGCCAGGGCCGCCGCCTGCTCGGTGCAGCCGGTGTGTGCCATGGCGGACAGGGCCGCGGCCCGCACCAGGAAGTCGGAGTCCTCGGCGAGGCGTATCAGGGTGGCGGCTCCGCGTGGGTCTCCTACGGCGGCCAGCCCTCGGGCCACGGCGAGCCGCACCGCGGCGGACCGGTCGTCCGCGGCATCCGACAGAGCGTCGAGCGCGTCCAGGGAGACGAGTCCGAGAACGATCTCGCAGCGCACGGCCTCGTCCGGGTCGGCCAGCAGCGCGGTCAACTCCTCGACGTCACACAGCCGGTGACGCCACAGGGCGACCACGGCGGCGGACCGGACATCGGCGTCGGGGTGCCCGCACGCCTCGCGCAGGGACCGTGTGAAGCTCTCGCCGGACACCAGTACTTCGCGCAGCTCGCTGAGCAGTTCGATGGCGGCGCGGCGGACCGACTCGGCCGGATCCAGCAGGGCCGCGGCGAAGACCGACGACGGCTCCTCCCAGGTTTCGGCGGCCTCGCTGAGCACGGTCAGCGCGGTGCGGCGTACATCGGGGTCGGTGTCGGTGAGGAACTCCGCCAGTTCGTCGGTGGTCGGTACCTCATCGGCGAGTTCGAGGAGCGCCAGGATGCGGTGGGGGCCGCCCTGTGCGGGCGTGTTGCCGGTCATCCCCACACCGCCGCGAGGTCGGCACCGGTCGGGGCGGGCACGTCCGCCACTCCGTCCGGGCGGGTGAAACCGGGAACCGGCACGATGTACGGCGCCACCGGCCGGGTCAGCGTCTCCATCTCCCCGCTCCCGCCGGCCTCTCCCGCTCCGCTCTTGCGCAGGTTCAGGTGGCGGAACCAGTTGGCGTCGTCCTGTTCGGGCCAGTCGGCGCGCTGGTGGTAGAGGCCCCAGCGGCTCTCCGTACGGGCCAGTGAGGCGCGCGCGGCCATCTCGGCGCAGTCCCGGATGAAGGTGACCTCGGCGCAGCGCATCAGCTCGTGGGGAGTGCGGGCTCCCATGCCTGCGATCTCGCGGCTCATCCGTCCGAACGCCTCCAGACCGAGGGTCAGATAGCGCTGGGTCTTGGGCGGTTGAAGGTAGTCGTTGACGAAGCGGCGGAGCTTGTACTCCACCTGCGGCTGGGGCGGTCCGTCCGGGTGGGACAGCGGCCGGTAGATCAGTTCGTGCGCCGCCGAGATCTGGTCCTCGGGGAGCGCGGGGCGGCCGGCGGAGGCTGCGAAGGCACCGGCGTGCTCGCCGGCGATGTCTCCGTAGACGAAGGCGCCGATCATGTAGTTGTGCGGTACGCAGGCCATGTCTCCGGCGGCGTACAGACCCGGCACGGTGGTGGCGGCGTGCTCGTCGACCCAGACACCCGAGGCGGAGTGGCCGCTGCACAGCCCGATCTCCGAGACGTGCATCTCGATGTCACGGGTGCGGTAGTCGTGGCCGCGGCCTTCGTGGAAGGTGCCGCGGGTGGGCCGCTCGGTGGTGTGCAGGATGCCCTCGATCTGGTTGATCGTGGCGTCCGGCAGATGGCTGAGCTTGAGGTAGATGGGGCCGCGAGCGCTGTCCAGTTCGCGCTTGACCTCGGCCATCATCTGGCCCGACCAGTAGTCGCAGTCGACGAAGCGGTTCCCGTCGGCGTTGACCGTGTAGCCCCCGAAGGGGTTGGCGACGTAGGCACACGCGGGCCCGTTGTAGTCCTTGATGAGCGGGTTGATCTGGAAGCACTCGATGCCGGAAAGCTCCGCACCCGCGTGGTAGGCCATCGCGTAGCCGTCGCCGGCGTTGGTGGGGTTCTCGTAGGTGCCGTACAGATAGCCGCTGGCCGGGAGGCCCAGGCGTCCGCAGGCCCCGGCGGCCAGGATGACCGCGCCGGCCGAGATGGTGACGAACTCCCCGGACCGGGTGTCGAATCCCACCGCGCCGACCGCCTGGCCGTCCACGGTGAGGACCCGCACCGGCATGATTCGGTTCTCGATCGTGACCCGGGAGCGCACATGACGGGCGCGCAGCGTGCGGTACAAAACCTTCTTGACGTCGCGGCCCTCCGGCATCGGCAGCACATAGCTACCGGAGCGGTGCACCTTGCGCACGGCGTACTCATTGTGTTCGTCCTTCTCGAACTTGACGCCGTAGCCCTCCAGCCGCTGCACCATGCCGAAGCCGCGGGTCGCGGTCTCGTAGATGGTGCGTTGGTTGACGATGCCGTCGTTGGCGAGGGTGATGTCGGCGACGTAGTCCTCGGGGGTCGCCTTGCCCGGAACGACGGCGTTGTTCACCCCGTCCATGCCCATGGCCAGGGCACCGGAGTGACGCACGTGCGCCTTCTCCAGCAGCAGCACGTCGGCGCCGTTCGCGGCCGCGGTCAGGGCCGCCATCGTGCCGGCGGTGCCCCCGCCGACGATGAGGACGTCGCAGGTGAACTCGCGCCGCTGTGACTGAGGTGGGATCTGCACGGAGGTCAGCCCCTTTCGGAGTAAGGGTGGTTCGAATGCGGGTCGGGGGTTCGGTGCAGCCAGGCGGACAGGGACATCCGGTCGCCGCGGAAGCGGACGAACTCGAGATCGATCGGCCGGCCCGCGTCCGTGTATGTCAGCCGTTCGAGGAACAGCAGGGGAAAGCCGTCGGGCACCCGCAGCAGCCCGGCGACCGTGCGGTCGGCGGCGATCGCCTCGATGGACAGAGCGGCCGCGCCCAGACACAGGCCCAGTTCGCCCTCGATCAGCCCGAAGACGTCGTGCCGTGTGAGGTCCATCTCCAGCAGGGGCCGGCCGATGTCCGCGGGAAGGTAGCTGGCGTCCAGTGACAGGGGCTGGTCGTCGAGCATCCGAACCCGCTCCAGGGCGATCACCTCGGTGCCCGGAGTGACCTCAAGTCGCTCTGCCACGGTGGGTGTGGCGGGCACGGTGTCCGCCAGCAGCACCTGGTTGACCACACGGTCGCAGCCGGTGTCGAAGCTCTCCGCGAGTCCGCGCAGCCGGTCCAGTCCCTGCACGGCCTTTCCCGACACGACTAACGTTCCGACGCCGGGGATCCGGTCGACCAGACCCTCCATACGCAGCAGCGCGAGGACGTCCCGGACGACGTTGCGGCTGGCCCCCAGTTCAGCGGCCAGCGCCGCCTCGGAGGGCAGCGGCCGGTTTCCGTATACGCCCGTAAGAACGCGGGTGCGTAGTACGTCCCGAACCCGCCGCACCGGTGCGACACGGCTGCCTGAACCCCTGCCACCAGCGGTGATCCCTGTCATGGCCGGAATGCTGCGGAGGACGTGTTACGCCGACCGGTTGCCGGAATTACGCACCGGTTACGCCAACCTCCTCATCTCCCACACCTTGCTGACCTGGGAGAACAGGCATGAGCGAGCCGGTACCGCCAGGGCTCGGGGCAGCGGGAGGACTTGCGGGCACCCAGAGGGCAGTGGTTCTGACGGGCGGCGGCCGACGTCGCCGTATCCCGGGCAGTGAGCCCCGGGACCGCAGGCGCGGCTGGTGCGCGACGGACGCCAGGCGCCAGGGAGCGGCTCCGGGTGCCCGTCGCTCACGGCGGGCTTGTGCCCCTGCTCGCCCCTTGCCCGCCGGCTATCGGCGGGAGGCCAGAGCCAGCAGCGCGGCCGTGGGCCCGGCCGGAGGCGTTTCAGGCAGCCAGACGGCCCGGAACCGCCGTCGCAGCAGGGCGGGTTCCTCCAGCGGCACACTGATCAGCCGCCGGTCATCGAGTTCGGCGGATACGGCGAGACGGCTCAGAACGGCGGGTGCGTCGCCCATGGACACGGCCGACTTGATGGCGGTGGTGGAGCCCAGTTCCGCCGCGGGCGGCGCCGGTTCCCCACGGTTCTCCGGCCGGGTGGGGGCACGTCCGACGGCACTCCCCGAAGCCCTGACAGGAGAAGACCGGACCGAGGACACGGGAGGAGGGGGAGTGTCAGAAGCATGCGGGAGGAGGGTGGTTCCCGCGTAGCGGCAGAGGACTTCCCATACGGCGTCGCGCGTGCCCGAGCCCTGTTCGCGCACGATCAGGGGAGTCGCCGCCAGCGTCCGCAGGGGCAGCGGCTGTCTGCGTCTGGCCCACGGGTGCCCCGGCGCGACCACCACGACCAGCTCGTCGTCGGCGACGGTACGGCTACGGAGACCGTGCGGCGCGTGCGGACCCTCGACGAAGCCGAGGTCGGCCTCACGGTCCCGCACCATGTCGGCGACCTGTGACGAATTGCCGACGCGCAAAGCGACCCTGACCTCGGGAAGCCTGGTGCGCAGGGCCATCAGCCAGCCCGGCACCCGGTGATCCGCGATGGTCATCGACGCGGCGATCCGCAGCCTGCCCTGCTGATCCGCGTGGAGCGCGGCGACGCCGCTGATCAGCGCCCGAGCCGCATCGAGCACCGGCAGCGCCCAGTCCACGACGGCGGTCCCGGCCGGGGTGAGGCGTGACCCGGTGGGGCCGCGTTCGAGCAGTACCAGCCGCAGCTGCCGTTCCAGGGCGGTGATCCGCATGCTCGCCGCCGGCTGGCTCATGCCATGCCGCGCGGCGGCCCGGCCGAGACTGCCGGTCTGGGCGACGGAGACCAGCAGGTCCAGCACTTTGAGTTCCGGTGTCCCCGGCGGAAGGCTCATCAGCACTGCTTATGACCTCCTCGGAAACGGGTCTCTACCGGCGCCGGCAGGACGCGGCGATCGTGCAGGTGCGGTCGCCATACGGATCCATCCAGGCCGCCCCGTTGCAGGAAACGGATGCAGGAAGAGAGACGTCATGGAACCGTCCCACGCCCTGCCGGTCAAGCCGCTGCCACGCGTGCTCGCCGGCGGGAGGCGCGCCCGGAAAGCGTCGAAGGCCGTACTGCCGGGACTGGCGGTGGCGGTGACGGTCGCGCTGCCGGCCGCCTGGCTGGGCCGTCTCGTCCCGGCCATAGGGGGCCCGGTGTTCGGGATCGTCGTGGGTGCTCTTGCCGGAGCTCTGCTGAGACGGATCGCCCCACCCGGAACGGCCGAGCGTCTGCGCCCCGGGTTCGCGGTCGTGGGCCGACAGGTCCTGCAGGTGTCCATCATCGTGCTCGGGGCCGGGCTTCCTCTTGGTGCTGTGCTGAGCGTCGGGATGGGGTCGCTCCCGGTCATGCTGGGCACGCTGGCCGTGGCGCTGCTCGGCGCCTGGGCCGTCGGCGGATTGCTGGGGGTCCACCGTGAGACGAGGCTGCTGATCGGAGTCGGCACGGGCGTCTGCGGAGCCTCGGCGATCGCCGCGGTAACCGCCGCCGTGGGCGCCGCCGAGGCCCGGGTCGCTTATGCCCTCGGCACCATCTTCACCTTCAACATCGCCGCGGTTGTCCTGTTTCCTCCGGTGGGCCATCTTCTCGGGATGTCGCAGGAGGCGTTCGGGCTGTGGAGCGGCACCGCGATCAACGACACGTCCTCGGTCGTCGCCACCTCCTACAGCTACGGAACCGGGGCCGGCCAGTACGCGGTGGTGGTCAAACTGACCCGCAGTCTCATGATCGTGCCGATCTGCGCGGTCCTGGTGCTGTGGCGGTCGTTCGGCCGGGGAGCCCGGAATGTCCGGAGGGACGAGAGCGCGGTCAAACGCATATGGCGGGCGTTCCCCGTGTTCGTCGTCGGTTTCCTGACCGCGTCAGCCGTCGCCACGTATGACGGCATCCCTGCCTCGTGGCAGCCGGTACTGCCGATGATCAGCACGTTTCTGATCACCGTGGCCCTGTCGGGGATCGGTCTGTCACTGAGGTTCTCGCAGCTGCGTGAGGCCGGTCCGCGCCCCCTGCTGCTGGGCGCGATCCTCTGGACCGCCGTCAGCGCGGCCGGTATCGGTCTCCAGGCGATCACCGGTCGGCTCTGACTCCCGCACCGGATGACCGGGAGTCATTGAGAAGCTGTGTCAGCGGCCGATCTCGACGGGGCCTTGCGGTAGCAACTGCGGGGGCCCGCGACCGCCGGCTACCTCGCCCTGCACGGCGCAGCCTCGGAGCAGTTGCGCCCTGCCCGGCGACTGCTGATCTTCTCCAGTGTGATGACCCTGGCCCTGAACATCACCGATCCGCTGCTTGCGGGCCAGTTCGGCAAGGCCGCTTCTGATGCGGTGGGGCCGCTGCTCCTTATCGGCTGGGCGAAGGTCGGTCCCGGTCTTCTGCAGGCCATCAGCGGCGTCCAGGGCCGGGGCGAATACTCGGCGGGGAGCGCGGCGGGGCCGCACGCCGACGGTCCGAAGGAGTATGCAGATGCAGGGACGCGGCCCGCGTACGACGACCTTCTGGAGCGTGCCAGGCGGGAGAACGCCAAGCACTGGGAACTGCACCAGCGGCCGATCTCCGCCGAGACGCTACGCAAGCGGCTCCGCATCGGTGCCGCCAGATCCAGGATGCTGGTGGCGGTGATCCGTGGCGACAGCAGTCCAGGCTGCTCCTGTCCTTCGTAGTGGCTCCGCCCGGTAGTCGGCGCGGAGCCTCTACGGTCACGGTCGCAGGTCGGCCTGACCGGCGGTCACAGCTCCCTTGCGTACGCGTCCTGGTACGCCGCTCTCCCTCCGAACACGTTGAGGCCGATGTGGCCGCTCGTGTAGGTCGTGTCCGTCATGTCGATGATCCGGGTGCCGTTGAGGAACACCTGGATGCGGTCGCCTTGGGTGAGGATGCGGACGGGGTAGGTGGTGCCGCGGCGGACCAGGGCCGGGACGCGGGCGAGCGCAGCACCGTCATCGAAGTGGCCGTCGGTCTTGGCGACCAGGCGGATCACGCGCAGGTCGGGGTCGAGGTTGAGGCAGTAGGCGTCGGCGCCGTCGGAGGAGGCGCGCCAGAGGAGGGAGAGGGCGCCGCCGGTGTCCGGGTCGGGGCCGCCGAGGCGGACCAGGGTGGTGAGGTCCAGGTCGGTCGCCGTGCGGGCCGAGATCGCGTTGGAGTCCTTGTCGAAGGTTCCTGCGCGGCCCGCGCTCTCCGTCGACCAGTGGCCGGCGGGAGTGACCGTCAACTTGCCGAGGTCCGAGCGGAATTCACCGCCGGTCGGGACGACTGCCAACGGCTTCACGCGGTCCACCAGGCGGTAGGTGCTGTTCAGCCGGTGCACCTGGAGCGACTCGATGTGTGCGGTGCCGCCCTTGACGTAGAAGGCCATGCCGTCGGCGTCCGGGGTGGGGAAGATCAGGCTTGTCACCGCAGCCTGTCCGTCCGCGCCGAATGCCTCGACCGACGACGAGTCGACGTACACGCGCAGGGTCACACGGCCGTCGGCCGCCTTCATCGGGGCCGCCGTACGGCCCGCGAAGTACTGGGTGAAGTCGCTCAGGCCCGATGCCGAGCGGTCCACGAACAGCTGCTGCGCCTCGGCGTCGTATCCGACCGTTGTGTGGTGGGCGTCGTCGGTCCGGAGCCGGAAGCCGATCTCCGTGGCGGTGCCGAGGGTGACTTCGGCCTCGATCTCGTATGCGATGCCGGCGATACCCGCGAGCGGGTTCGCGGAGTCGGGGTCGACGGAGAGGTCCTTGCGGGTCGTCGTGGACGCACGCAGGGTGGTCAGCTCCGGGGCCGGGCGCTGTACCAGGCGTACGCCGTCGGTGGTGGCCGTGAGGGTCAGTTCGCGGGGGGTGCTCAGCTGGCCGTTCCAGGCGCCGGTCGGGGCGCTGAACGGGTAGTCCCAGTTGCTCATCCAGCCGAGCCGGACTCGGCGGTTGTCGGGCAGGCCGTAGAAGGACATGGCGGCGTAGTAGTCGCGGCCGGAGTCGGCGCGCAGGGCCGTGCCGGCCTTCTGGTCGGGGGTGAAGCCGGTGCCGTTCCACTCACCGGTGAAGTACTGGGCGGCCGAGCCGTTCGTGGCGCGTACGGCGCCGGTGCTCAGGGTGAGGACCCACTTCACCTTGTCCTTGTCGCCGTCTACCGGGAGCGGGAAGAAGTCGGGGCACTCCCAGACGCCCGGGGTGACCCAGTCGCCGTAGCCGAAGGAGCTGACCTGGGTCCAGGTGAGGAGGTCGGTGGAGGCGAAGAAGCGGATGTGGTCGCCGCCGGAGACCACCATCAGCCACTGGTCGTGCTTCTCGTCGCGGATCACCTTCGGGTCGCGGAAGGTCCAGCCGGCGTCGGGGCCGCCCGGGTTCTGTACGGCCGGGGTCGACCCGCCGTGCAGTTGCCATGAGCGGCCCTTGTCCTTGCTGTGCGCGATGCGCACGCTCGCGTTTCCGCCCGGCTTGTCCGGGTGGTAGCTCGTGTAGTACGCGATCAGGCCCGAGCCGCCGTCGAAGAGACCGGAGGTGTCGTCCGCGTCCACGACCGCGCAACCGGTCCAGCAGTGGCCGTACGTGTTCCAGGGCAGGGCGATCGGCAGGGCCTGCCAGTGGACGAGGTCGGTGCTGACCGCGTGTGCCCAGCGTCCTTCGTCCTGGTGGAAGAGGTGGTACTCGCCGTCGTGGTACAGCAGGCCGCAGGGGTCGCTGGTGGAGCCGGTGAGCTGGGAGTAGTGGTACGTGGGGCGGTAGGGCTCGGTGAAGTAGTCGGCGGTGGCGCGGACTTCGACGTTCTGGAAGTACGACGTCCCGTGCGAGGCCGTGGTGCCGACCGCGCCGCCCGTGGTGCGGGACACGCGGGTTCTCAGCGCCCGCACGCCGTCCACGTGCACCTCGATCGTCCTGCCCGTCGCGCGGGCCTCGACGCGGTACGTGCTTCCGGCCGTGATGCGCCGGACCGGGCCGGAGGCGGAGGCGAGGCGGGCGCCGGAGGAGCGGTCCAGTAGGACGACGGCGTTCCGGCCGGCTTCCAGGCGGGCTTCGTAGCCACCAGAACCCTTCGCCGACGCGCGCAGGACGAGGCCGGCCGAGGACGAGGTGCCGCCGAAGGTGATGTCGGCCTTCGCCACCAGGTCGCCCTCGGTAAAGGGGGCCGTGCGCAGGCCGTTCTCGCCGCGGATGCCGCGCAGGTCGGGGGTCCAGGTGCCGGAGTGGGCCGTCCAGCCCTGGAGGGCGGTGGCGAGGTCGGCGGCGGCGATGTTCTCGAAGGACACCGTGCCGGACGATGCCGTGACGGCGAGTCGGCCCTTCGTGTGGGTGGAGTCCTGGGCGGTGATGACGGGGGTGTAGCCGTCGGGTGAGAGGAAGTTGGTCTGCCAGTGCACGCGCAGTTCGCCGCGCTCGGTTTCAACACGCAGACGGTAGACCGTGTCGGCCTTGATGGTGGTCGCGTACGTGCCGAGGGTGACGTTCCCGTCGATGCGGTACAGCCTCAACCTGCCCTGACCCGGGTCCACTTGCACGCCGTAGCCGCGCGTGGCTTTGGCGTTGGTGCGCACCAGCAACGCGGCGATGGCGGAGGTGTCGTGCAGGAGCAGGTCGGCCTGCAGCGCGGTGTCGTACGCCTGGGTCGTGGTGACGGCACGGGCGGTGGCCCCTTGGGAAGGGTCCGCGCGCCAGCCGAGCGGACTCGCCGTCCAGGCGCCGCCGCTCGTGGTCCAGCCGGTGAGGTTGGTGGTGACGGCGGAGAGGTAAGGCGGGCCGAAGGTGACCTTGCCGCCCTGGGCGAGCAGGCCCACCGAGCCGGTGTCGTGGCGGTGGTCCTCGGCGTGGAGGATCCGCTTGCCGTCGACGGACACCGCCAACTCCGGTCCATCGACGGCCACTTCGAGGTCGTAGGGCTTTCCGGTTCGCGCGCCCGGCAGTGGCGCGGTGGCGAGTGTGTGGCCGCTGGCCAGGTCGTAGAGCCGTATGTGGGTGCGGCCGGGGTCGAGGGCGACCGCGTATCCGGTCGAGCCGTCGAGGGCTGCCCGGAACACCAACGCGCCTACGGACGAGGCGGATTGGGGCGTGACGCGGGCCGCGTACGTGCCGTTGGTCGCGAGTTGCTGCTCGGACAGGGCGAGGGCGGGCCCGCGACGGCCGGCGGTCGCCTTCTGGCCGCCGTCGGAGGTGCGGGTCCAGGTGCCGGTGACGGGGATGGGGTCGGGGATCGGGGTGGGGGCGCGGGTTGCTCCGGCGGCGCCCGGGGCGGCGGCCTGCGCCGCGGGCACGATGCCTCCGAGAGGCAGCAGGGTGGCGGCGGTGCCTCCTGCCAGCAGGAGGGTACGGCGGGACACGCTCATGGCGGCTCCTGAGGGAGAGCGGGGAAGGGTGGGCCACGGCCCGGAGGGACGTCCACACCCCGGGCCGTGGTCGTGTGTAAGACCGTCACGGCCACAGCGGCCGGGGCCCTTCTGTGAAGGCCGACGCCATCTGCCAGGCGTCGAACCGCTCCAGGGTCACGTCGCCGTCGGCACCGATACCGACGCCGACAGCCTCCTCGGGGCGGGTGGGGTAGATGCGGGCGGCCAGGGGGCGCCCGTTCGCGAAGATCTCCAGTGCGGAGTGGTCGACGAGGACACGCAGGTCGACCAGGCCGTCCGCGTCCAACGGCAGCTCGCCGTACCGGGGTTCGATGTCGACCGTCGGGTCGAGGCTGCTGGTCTCGCGGTGCAGGCGGAGGATGCCGCCCACGCCGTCGAGTGCCCTGCTCACCTCCACGACCGTGCGCTCCGCGCCGTCCGGTGTCTCGCGGACCACGAGCCGGGCGGTGGCTCCGGGGGCGAGGCGCAGGGTCGTCTCGATGTCCAGCTGATCCCCGCGCACGGCGTGCAGCCGGGTGTACGGGTCTGTCAGCGCGCCCGGCGCCACCTCCACCCGCTCCCGCCGCAGCACGGTCAGTTCAGGCACCGGGGCCTGGTGCAGACGGCCGTTCGTGCCCAGCGTGACGACCCTCGGCACGGACATCGCACCGCACCAGCCGGCCTGCGCGTTCGCCTCGTCCGTCCGGCCTTCCTGGAGCCAGCCGAACATGATGCGGCGGCCGTGCTCGTCGCGGGTGGACTGGGGGGCGTAGAAGTAGCGGCCGCCGTAGTCGAGGCGGTGGAGGGCGGTCGGGGTGAAGGTGTCGCCCTGGTAGTGGCCGGTCCAGTACAGGGGGTGGTGGGTGGTGCCCTCGTCCCAGGCGGAGAAGACGAGTACGTCCGTGCCATCGCCGTCGCCGATGCCGAACAGGTCGACGCACTCCCACAGCGTGCCGGTCCAGTCCGGCTCGCCCCGGTTCTGCGAGGCGTCGCCGGTCAGCAAGGGGCCGACGTATCGCCAGGTGCGCAGGTCGTCCGACTCGTACAGGAAGGCGGTTCCGCCGACGCCCCGGATGCCCGAGCCCACCAACTGCCGCCACACCGTGCCCTCGCCGGAGTCCTCCCGCCATACGCAGTGGTCGCGGAAGGCGGTGGTGTCGATGCCCTCGGGCGGGGTGGTGATGACCGGGTTGGCCCGGTCCTTGGTCCAGTACCTCAGGTCTGCCGATCCCCTTGCCACGCAAGGTAGTTCGCGTTCTCCGTGCCTGCCCGAGTAGACGAGCGTGGGCACTCCGCCGTCGTCGACGAGGACGCCGGACCAGCAGCCGTCGCGGTCGGGGCCGTCGGTGCCGGGGACGAGGGCGACCGGCTCGTCGGTCCAGTGGACGAGGTCGGTGCTGGTGGCGTGGCCCCAGTGGATGTGGTGGTGGGCGGGGGCGAGCGGGTTGTACTGGTAGAAGAGGTGGTAGACGCCGTTCCAGTGGCTCAGGCCGTTGGGGTCGTTGAGCCAGCCGCCGGGTGAGGTGAAGTGGAAGCGCGGGCGGTGGGGGTCGCGTTGGGCGCGCTCGGCCAGCCCCTCGGCGGTGGGAGTGCCGGAGGGGAGGGTGAGGTCGTGGGTCATGCGGCGGTGGTCTCCGCTTCCTCAGTGGCGTCGGTGGTGTCGGTGGCCTCGCCGTCCGGCCGGTCGGTGGCCTTGAGGACGCGGCGGGCGATGTCGGAGGCGGGTGCGCGCAGGTGGCAGCGCACCCAGTGGGGCTGTCCGTCGTCCTCGCCGACGATGTGCCGGACGGGCTCGGTGCGGCTGCAGGTGCCGTCGTCGCCGTAGGGGCAGGACGTGGGGTTGAGGATGGCCTCGCGGAGCTTGGCGCGCTCGACCGGGTCGTAGCTCCCGGCCCGTTCGGGGTCGGGTACCGCGGACAGGAGGAGGCGGGTGTAGGGGTGGGCGGGGGCGTCCATCACTGCCAACGCGTCGCCGCCTTCGACAAGTTCGCCGGCGAACATGACCATCGTGGTGTCCGCGAGGTAGCGCGCGGAGCCCAGGTCGTGGGTGATGTAGAGCATGGCGATGTCCCGCTCGTCGCGCAGGCGCCGCATCAGGTTGAGCACGCCGACGCGCACGGAGACGTCCAGCATCGAGGTCGGTTCGTCGGCCAGGATCAGGCGCGGTTCCACTGCCAGCGCGCGGGCGATCGCGACGCGCTGACGCTGGCCGCCGGAGAGTTCGTGCGGGTAGGACTGCAACATGTCCTCGGTCAGGCCGACCGTCGTCAGCAGCTCGCACAGCGCCTCGCGGGAGGCGGAGTGGCCGTGCAGGACGAGGGCCCGAGTGAGGAAGTGCTCGATGCGGTGGACGGGGTTGAGTGAGCCGAAGGGGTCCTGGAACACCATCTGGACCTTGCGGCGGTACGCCCGTGACACCCGGCGCCGCTCGGTGCGCAGGACGTCCTGGCCGTCGAGCAGCACCTCACCGGAGGAGGGCTGTTCGAGGCGGGCGAGACAGCGGGCGATGGTGGACTTGCCGCTGCCGGACTCGCCGACCAGGGCGGTGATCCGGCCCGCAGGGAGATCGAAGGAGACGTCGTTCACGGCTCGGACACGGCGCCGGGAGAAGACGGTGCCGACCTGGAAGTCCTTGGTCAGGCCCCGTACGGACAGCAGGGGTGCGGTCGATTCGGTCGATTCCGTCGATGCGATCGGTTCGGTCATCGGGAGGCTCCTTCCGGACTCCGGGCTGTACTCCGGGCCACCCAGCGGCCGGGCGCGACCTCGCGCAGGTCGGGGATGTTCATGGAGCAGTCCGAGCGGTCCTCGGGACAGCGAACGTGGAAGCCGCAGCTGTCGGCGGTGCGCGGGGCGTCGAAGAGGCCGGTGAGTTCGCGGCGCGGGCCGGTCAGCGGCGGGAAGGCGTTCATCAGTGCCTCGGTGTACGGGTGGAGCGGCTTCGCGAACAGGTCCTTGGCGTCGGCGAGTTCGACGATCCGTCCGCCGTACATCACGCCCATGCGGTCCGACAGCTCGACCATCAGCGACATGTCGTGGGTGATGAAGAGGATGGAGAAGCCCAGCTCCCGCTGGAGGTCGCGGATCTGCGCCATGATCTCCTGCTGCACGACCACGTCGAGCGCGGTGGTCGGCTCGTCCATGATCAGCAGCCGGGGGCGGAGCGCTACGGCCATGGCGATGACCACGCGCTGGCGCATACCGCCGGAGAGCTGGTGCGGGTACGCCTTCAGCCGCCCGGGGTCCATGCCCACCAGCTCCAGCAACTCGCCCGCCTTCTCCCGCGCGACCCGCTTCTTCAGCTTCTCGTGCGTGGTGAAGATGTCGACGATCTGCTCACCGATGGTCAGGACGGGGTTGAGGGAGTTCATCGCCGACTGGAAGACCATGGCGATCTGCCGCCACCGGAAGGCACGCAGCTCCCGCTCGCCCAAGGCGAGGACGTCCCCGCCTTGGAAGCGGATGCTGCCCGCGGTGATCTCCGCAGGGGGCTTCAGCAGCCGCATCACCGCGTTGGCGATGGTCGACTTGCCGCAGCCGGACTCGCCGGCGAGGCCGAAGATCTCTCCGGGGCCGATGGAGAAGGAGACGTCGTCGGCGCCCACGACGGTGCGTCCGTCGCCGCGGTATTCGACGCGCAGGCCACTTACCTCAAGTACGGGTTCCATGGCTCAGCCCCTCCTCTCACGGCGGGTACGGCGGTTGCGCAACCTCGGGTTGGTGATCTCGTCGACCGCGTAGTTGACCAGGGCGAGCGCGAAGGCGACGAGCGCGATGCAGAGTCCGGAGGGGACGAAGGCCCACCAGGTGCCGGTCATCAGCGCGCCGTCGTTGCCGGCCCAGTACAGGTTGGTGCCCCAGCTGACGACGCTGCTGTCGCCGAGGCCGAGGAACTCCAGGCCGGCCTGGGCGCCGATGCCGAAGATCACGCAGCCGAGCAGCGTGGTCATCACCACGGACGCCATGTTGGGCAGGATCTCGCGGAACATGATCCGCAGCGGGCGTTCCCCGGTGACGACCGCGGCGGCCACGAAGTCTTTGCCGCGGATCGACTTGGCCTGCGCCCGCAGCACTCGGGCGGAGCCCGCCCAGCCGGTGACGACGAGTACCAGGATCACGGTGGAGGTCCCGGGCGGCAGGAACGCGGCCAGGATGATGAGCAGGGGCAGTCCGGGCAGCAGCAGGAAGACGTTGGTGACCAGGGTCAGCGCGTCGTCCAGGATGCGGCCGAAGTACGCGGACGCGAGGCCGACGACGATGGCGACCCCGGTCGCCGCGAGCCCCACAGTGAATCCGACGAAGAGGGAGCTGCGCGCGCCCCACAGGGTGAGGGCGAGCACGTCCTGTCCCTTGGCGGTCGTACCGAGCCAGTGTGCGGCCGAAGGGGCCTGGCTGCCCGTGGAGTTGATGAGGGACGGGTCGCCTGGGGCGAGGACGGGAGCGAGCAGGGCGAGCAGCGCGAAGAGAACGAGCACCACCAGGCCCGTGAACGCCTTCTTGCTGTCGATGAGTTGGCGCAGCAGTCCGCGCCGGCGGGCAGGGCGCGCGGGTACTGTCGGCGTGGTGGCCGTCGCGATCTCGATGGCGGTCATGTCGGCAACCTCCTCAGCGGACGCGGACGCGCGGGTCGAGGCGGACATAGACGAGGTCGACGAGGAAGTTCGCGAACAGCACCGCCGCCGTGAGCGTCAGGAAGATGCCCTGCATCAACGGGTAGTCCAGGCCTTGGACGGCCATCAGCAGCTGGTAGCCGATACCGGGGTAGGCGAACACGACCTCGGTGAGCAGGGCGCCGCCGACGACGAAGCCGAGCGCCATGCCGAAGTTGGTGACGGAGGGCAGCAGCGCGTTGCGGGCGGCGTAGCGGAACATGATCCGCGAGGGCCTGAGCCCCTTCGCTTCGGCCATCGTGATGTAGTCCTCGGCCGCCGTGGCGATCATGGTGTTGCGCATGCCGAGCATCCAGCCGCCGATGGAGACCAGCACGATGGTCAGCGCGGGCAGCACCAGGTGGGTGGCGACATCGGCGAGGAACTCGCCGTTGAAGCCGGGAGTCAGGCCGACGTCGTAGGCGTGCCGCAGTGGGAACCAGCCCAGGCTCACGCCGAACAGGTACAGCGCGCCCATCGCCAGCCAGAAGTACGGGAACGAGCCGACGAAGATCAGCAGGGGCGGGAAGGCGGAGTCGAGGACGCCGCCGCGCCGCCAGGCGGCGACGATGCCGAGCAGGTTGCCGGCCACGGCGGCGATGACGAGCGCGACGCCGCCGAGGAGCAGGGTCCAGCCGATCTGCGAACCGATCACCTCGGAGACCGGGGTCGGGAAGCGGGAGATGGAGATGCCGAGGTCGCCGGTGAAGACGCTCTTGACGTAGGAGACGTACTGCTCCCAGAGGGGGCGGTCGTCCAGGCCGAAGAGTTTTCGCAACTGGGCTATCTGGTCGGGCTGCATCGAGCCCTGGGCCTGCGCGAACATCCGGGAGACCGGGTCGCCCGGCATGAAACGCGGGAGAACGAAGTTCAGGGTGATGGAGGCCCAGAAGGCGAGCAGATAGAACCCCAGGTTGCGCAGGATGAGACGCACGGGTCGTGCTCCCTGTCAGTAGGGGGCGAACGGTGAGGCGGTGCGCGGGGGCGGCCGTCCGGGGAGGAGGGCGGCCGCCGGTCCGCGGGCGGCGTCAGCCCTTGACGGGCTTCAGCGACGTGAGCACGAGGATCGTGCTGCCGTTGCGGTTGCCGAGGGTGGCGTACGGGTTCTTCTCGGTGGGCCAGCCGGTGAAGCGGGCGTCCGTGTACGCGCCCCATTCGGGGCCGGTGAACAGCGGGACGACAGGCGCGTCCTCGTTGTACAGCTCCTGCAGACCGTTCATCTGCTCGCGCTGCGTCTTCTCGTCGGTGGCGGCGGCGAAGGCGTCGATGAGCCTGTCGGCCTTCTCGTCTCCGAAGCGGTGGTAGTTCTCGGTGGCCTGCTTGCCGACCGGCTGGAGCATCTTGGTCGACATCACGCCGCGGTAGTACTCGTACGGGGTGGCGCCGTTGTTGCTCCACACGATGCCGGTGTCGAACGTGCCGGTGTTGTACGACGACGAGACGGCCGACCAGTCGGGCGTCTTCACGGTAGCGGTGATGCCGACCTTCGCCAGGTCCTGCTTGATGATGTTGGCGACCGAGATCCAGTCGGTGGAGGCGGAGCCGACGGAGATGTCGAGCGTGAAGTCCTTGCCGTTCTTCAGCTTCCGCTTGCCGCCGCTCTCCTTGTAGCCGGCCGCGTCGAGGGCTTTCGCCGCCGCGTCGGTGTCGCGCTTCGTCCAGGTGCAGGAGGCGGCGAGGGAGGTGTCGCGCCACTCGTCGTACGTGCGGGCCAGACCCGTGCAGTCGGCGGGTTCGGCGTAGCCGTTCATCGCGACCTTGGTGATCTGGTCGCGGTCGACGGCCATGCTGAGCGCCTTGCGGACGGCAGGGTCGTTGAACGGCGCCTTGGTGGTGTTCAACTGCCAGTTGATCACGGCGCCGGTGGCCGGGAACCAGTAGTGGTTGTGCTTCTTGTCCTTGGCGACGAAGGACTTCTCGATGTCCGGGATGAACGACTGTGTCCAGTCCACCTCGCCGTTGGTGAAGGCGAGGTTGGCGCTGTCGTTGCCGGAGAAGGCGAGCATCTGGATGCCGGCGATCCGCTGCTTGGCGGGCTGCCAGTAGTCGGGGTTCTTGCGCAGCTCGTACGACTGGTTCTGGAACTTGTCGACCTTGGTGTACGGGCCGGTGCCGATCGGGTTCGGGTTGGTGAATTTCGCCGGGTCCTTCACCTTGGACCAGATGTGCTTCGGCAGGATGTAGTGGCTGCCGATCTCGAAGAAGGCGGGCGAGAAGGGCTTGCTGAAGGAGAACTTCACCGTCTGGGCGTCGACCGCGGTGACCTTGTCGAGGTAGTCGAAGCCGCCCAGCACCTTCTTCTGGAGCTCGAAGGTGTAGACGACGTCATCGGCGGTGAGCGGCTTGCCGTCCGACCACTTGACGCCCTCGCGCAGCGTGAAGGTGAGGGACTTGCCGTCCTTGGCCTGCTCCCATTTGGTGGCCAGCCACGGAGTGTCCTTGGCGTCCGCCATGCTGTGCACCACGAGCGGCTCGTAGACGGCCTCCTTGGTCATGGGGGCGGCCTGCGGGGAGAGCGGGTTGAAGTTGCGCGTGAACGTCGCCAGGTCCTCGCGCGGGATGGTGAGCAGCTGGTTGCCGGAGGTGTCACCGGCGCCCGAGGCGCCCGAGCCACCCGTACAGGCGGACAGGACCAGGGCTGCGGCGGCGGTCGCGGTGACCGCTCTCAGGGCGGGCCGAAGCCGCCGTGAGGCTATGGAGGGTGCCATAATGGAGACTCTTTTCCTCTCTTCAACACACAGGGCGAAGGCGGGGATGGGATTACTCGGCGGGCTGATTAGCGGTCAGACCGACGAGCGTTCGAGCAGCGGGCAGTCGATCGTCACCCGGTGGGTGTCGAGCGGCTGCCCCGCTGCGAGAGCGGCGAGCATGTCGACGCCTTTGGTGCCCATGGCTTCGAAGGGCAGGGCGAGCGTCGTCAGCTTCGGCCGCAGATAGGCGGCGATGAGTTCCTGGTTGTCGAACCCCACCACGGCCACGTCGTGCGGGATGCGCAGCCCACGTTCCTTGATCGCGTCGTACGCGCCCATCGCCATCCGGTCGTTCCCGCAGAACAGCGCGGTCGGCCGGGCGGCGGCCGGGCGGTCCAGCAGTTCGCAGGCGGCGGTGTAGGCGCCGTCGGCGGTGGCCCAGCCAGGGATGACGAGGGAGGGCTCGGGGGTGATCCCGGCCTCGCGCAGGGCACGTTCGTACCCCTCGCGTCTGCCGATGGCGGCCGGGATCGCCGGGTCGAGGTTGATGAACCCGATGCGGGTGTGCCCGGCGTCGAGGAGCCGGCGGGTCGCCCGGTGTCCCCCCGACTCCTCGTCGGGCAGGATGCACGGCAGCTCCCCTTCCGCGTCGTAGCAGTTGACGAGCACCGTCGGCACCTCGCGGGCGGCCTTGGGGAGGGTGACGGCCCGGTGCCAGGTCGTGGCGTACAGCAGCCCTTCCACGCGGTGCTCCAGCATCTGGTCGAGCGCGGCTGCCTCCTGCGCGGGGTCGCCCTCGCTCGCGGCGATCAGCAGGAACCTCCGGTCGCCCCAGGCGCGGCTCTGCGCGCCCGTGATCACCTCGGCCGCGAAGGGGCCGGTCACGATCTCGGTGATCAGTCCGAACCACCCGCTGCGGTTCGCGGCCAGCGCCCGCGCCCCGGCGTTGGGCCGGTAGCCGAGCTCGTCGATCGCCTCCAGGATCCGCCGACGGGTCTCGTCGGGGATGGCGGCACCGGGCTTGTCATTGAGAACGAAGGAGACCGTGGTCCGCGAGACGCCCGCGAGGCGGGCCACGTCGCTCATGGTCACGCGACGCGTCTTGTTCGTGGCCACTTTCGGTTCCCTTCGGCCGCACGGAGGAGGGACAGCACCTCCGGTTTCGCGCTTTAATAACGCGCGTTACTTCCTTGTGGCAGGGAAGTTACGTCCGTCTTGAGCGGCATGTCAATACCTACGCATGGGCTGCATCAGGCCACCGGCCCGGTGTCCCTCGTTTACCCGCGCTCTTCCTGAGAGAGGCAGACAGCCACCATGGCCCGACCCCAGGCCCCCAGCAGCGTCACCGTCCTCGGCGAGTGCGTCGCCGACGCCTTCACCGACCCCGCCCGGGCCACCCCCACCGAACTAGGGGGTGTTTCGAAAGTCCTGTGCGGTGCCCGCGGTGTCCGGTGCGTGCTCTCGGCGCGCCGGACGAAAGCCCTCGTACTGGACGTACTTGGGCTTTTGGCCGGTGCGGCGAGTGGGGGCACCTCCCACGCCCTTGAGGCAGTGGGGGAGCGTGCCGGACGCCGCTCCTCAACGGGCGAACGTTGCCTGCCGGGGCGCTAGCCCTGCGCGTCCTGCCCGGTGGCGGCCCCGCGAACACCGCCGTCGCCCTCGCCCGTCTCGGTACCCCGACCCGCTTCCTCGGGCGGCTGGCCAACGACGTCTTCGGCACTCTCTTCCGCCACCGCCTCAGCGCCTCCGGCGTCGACCTGACCGGCAGCGTGAGCGCCCGAGTCAAGCACCCTCGCCATCGCCGACCTGGATGAGACGGCCAGGCCATCTACTCCTTCTTCGCCGACGGCGCCGCCGACTGGCAGTGGACCGACGACGAACTGGCCGCCACCACGCAGGACGACACCGTCTGCTTGCACACCGGATCCCTGGCACTGATACGCCAGCCCGGCGGCAGCCGCATCGAGGACCACCTCGCCAAGGCCCGTGAGCAAACCAGGGTGTCCATCGACCCCAAACGTCCGCCCCCTGCTCGTACCGCCCGCCGTCTACCGCCAACGGCTCGACAGCTGATGCGCCCTCGCCGACATCCTCTGCCTCAGCGAGGACGACCTCGCCCTGCTCCTCCCCGGAGCCGGCCCCGAAGAAGCCTGCGACACCTGGCATGCGACTGGCGCCCGCCTCGTCATCATCACTCTCGGTAGCCGCGGGGCCCTCGCCCCTCTCGGCGGCGTACGCGTCACGATCCCGGCGTCGGCCGTCGACGTCATCGACACCGTCGGCGCCGGAGACTCCTTTACCGCCGGACTGCTCCACCACCTCGGCACCCGCGGGCTCCTCGGTGGACGCCCGGTCGGTCTCGGGCTCGACGATGTCGCGGGAAGCCTGCCGGTTCGCCACCCGCGTCGCAGCCCTGACCTGCTTGGTCGCCGGCCTCAGCCCGCCGTAGCAGCGACAGCTGGTGCACCTCGCGACCGCCGACAACGCATGACGGACGAACGAGCCGCAGCCGGAGCAATCCCGGCCGACAGGTCGGCCCCGAGATCGGGACGGCGAAGGGCACGGTGGCTCGCACCGCCGGCCCAGCAGATCACTCGTCAGCCGCGCCGGTGACCTGTGAGTGAACCCTGCGCGAGACGAACCCTGTGTGGGATCGGGCCGTGGTGGCCCGTCCCGCGCGGGGCTGTTTGCACAGACCACCACCAGCGGATGGTTACCACCCATCCCGGACGGCCTGTGCGGAGAACATCGCCTCAGGTGCCCGGTTCGGTGAGGTCTGCCAGGAGTGCTGAGATGACGCGGTCAGTGGAGGCAGCCATGTCGACCGAGTGGGGGGCGAGCAGCCACTGGACCTGGAGGCCGTCCATGACGGCGATGATCGCGTTGGCCGCGTCTTCGAGGTTCAGGTCAGCCCGGGTCTCGCCGAGTTCGTGTGCTTCGGCGAGGGCCTCGGTGACCATGGTGCGCAGTCCCGCGTAGCGGTCGCGGAAGTAGTCCTGCGCGGGGTGGCCTTCGGTGACGCTCTCCGCCGACAGGACGGCATACAGGCGGACGATGCCTTCCCGCTCGGCGTTGCGGCGGGCGGTGTCGACCAGGTGGCGCAGGAAGGCCAGTCCCCGGGGGCGTTCACTGCCGAGCTGTTCGATGTCGGTGTCGTCGCGCAGGGCGAGGACGCTGGTGAGCAGCTGGGCCTTGGAGCGGAAGTAGTGCAGAACGCCGGCCTGGGTGACTCCCGCACGGTCGGCGATCTCCTGCAGGGAGGCGTTGTTGTAGCCGCGGTCGGCGAAGGTGTCCATGGCGATCTGCAGGATCTCCTGCCGTCGCTGCTGGGCCTTGAGGCTCTTCCCTGTGCGGGGCTGCCGCTCCCCGCTCGGCCTGCTCTCGCTCATCGTGCGGAGTCTACGGGGCTGTCTATCAGTGGTCACGTGCCCATCCAAGCCTGGAAAGAACTTGAGGACAAGGACTTACTAAGTACTTAGTAAGTGTGCTTTCCTGCTCCCGTTCCGCCCGCTTCGTGCCGCGCCGCCGGCCTGGAAGGACGAGCATGAGCCGCCCTGACCTCCCCGATGACACCGAGCTGATCGACCGCATCCGGACCCTGGACCTTGAGTCCAAGGTGCGGCTGCTGACCGGTGCCACCATGTGGAGACTCCCGGCCGAGCTCCGCCTCGGCCTGTCCGCGGTGACGATGTCCGACGGCCCGCAGGGAGTGCGCGGAACCGGCGAGGACCCCGGCGCCACCGGGCTGCTGGCCCCCGCCCCCAGCGCACTCGCGGCCACCTGGGACACCGACCTCGCCGAGCGACTGGGGGCGCTGTTCGCGACCGAGGCACGCCGCAAGGACGTGGACGTCGTCCTGGGCCCGGTGGTGAACCTGCAGCGCACCCCGGTCGCCGGACGGCACTTCGAGTACTTCTCCGAGGACCCGCTGCTCACCGGCACCCTCGCCGCCGCCCTGGTACGCGGTCTGCAGAACCGGGGCGTGGGCGCCTGCCTGAAGCACTTCGTGGCCAACGACTCCGAGACCGACCGCACCCGTTATCGCTCCCGGCTCGATGAGCGCACACTGCGGGAGGTCTACCTGGCCCCCTTCGAGCAGGTCCTCGCCGAGGCCGCGCCCTGGAGCGTGATGGCCGCCTACTCCGGCGTCGACGACGGCACCGAGTCGGCTCCGATGACCGAGAACGCGCGGCTGCTGCGGGGGGTGCTGAAGGAGGAGTGGGGTTTCTCCGGGCCCGTGGTCAGTGACTGGGCCGCCGCCCGCTCGACCGTGGCCTCGGCGGTCGGCGGCCTCGACCTGGTGATGCCCGGACCTGATCCGCTGTGGGGCGCGCCCCTGGTGGAGGCTGTCCGCGCGGGCGCGGTGGACGAGCAGCTCATCGACGACAAGGTGGTTCGGCTACTGCGCCTGGCCCGGCACACCGGCCGGCTCGGCGAACCCGGGCAGAAGTCCGCGCCGCCCGCCGCCCCAGCGGGGCCCGGAGAGGACGAGTTCCGTCTCATCCGCCAGGTCGCCGCCCGCGGCATGGTGCTGCTTCGCAATGAGGCAGACCTGCTGCCGCTGACGCACAACGGCGTCCGCAGTGTCGCGCTGATCGGCCCCAACGCCGTGGCGCCGTACCTCCAGGGCGGTGGCAGCGCCTTCGTCCCGGCGGTGCGCACAGTGTCGTTCGAGGACGGGCTGCGCGCCGCACTTCCCGAGGGTGTGCACCTGTCTGTGCACCGGGGCGGCGACGCCCGCCTGCGCCCGCCCTACCTGTCCGCCGCACTGCTCACCGATCCCGACACCGGCACCGTCGGCGTGCGCGCCGACCACCTCGACGCGGACGGCAACCGAGTCGGCGGTGAGATTCGGCCCTGCGGTGACTGGAGCGGATACACCGGCTTCGACGCGACGACGCACCGCGTGGTGCTGCGCACCGAGCTGACCCTCACCGAGCCGGGCACGCACCGCCTCGAGATCGGCTGCGTCGGCCGCTATGCGGTGACCGTGGACGGCGAGGAGGTTCTCTCCGGGGACGACGACCGGGGCGTGGAGCTGATCCTCGACTCCAGCCACAGCAACCCGCCGCTGCGGGGCATCGACCTGGAGGTGGGCCCGCAGCCGCGCCGGATCACCCTCGTCGTCGACCTCACGGTGGTCGAGCCGGGCGGCTACGACCGCTTTGTCACCGCCCAGCTGCGCCACGCCCCGCCCGGACCCACGGCGTACGAGGAGATCGCCGAGGCCGCTGCGGCGGCGCAGGCCGCTGACGTGGCCGTGGTCGTCGTGGGCACCAACGAGGAAGTCGAGTCCGAGGGTTGGGACCGCACCGCCCTCGACCTGCCCGCCCACCAGAACGAACTGGTCCGCAAGGTTCTCGCCGCCAACCCGCGCACGATCGTGGTCGTCAACGCCGGCGCCCCCGTGCTACTGCCCTGGGCCGATGAGACACCTGCCCTGCTGTGGGCGTGGCTGCCGGGCCAGGAGGCCGGTCACGCCCTGGCCGACGTACTGCTGGGCCGGACCGAGCCGTCGGGCCGACTGCCGTGGACGCTGCCCGCCCGGGCGGAGGACGTACCTGTCCCCGACGCCCTGCCCCGCGACGGCATCGTGCACTACAGCGAGGGCGTCCACATCGGCCACCGGGCCTGGGACAAGGGCGGCCTCGCCCCTGCCTACCCCTTCGGCCACGGGCTCGGCTGGACCCGGTGGACGTACCAGTCCGTGGCCGTCTCACAGTCGTCCGTCTCCACCATTCTGCCCGACCCCGCGGGTGGAGACGGACTCAAGCTGACCGTGGCACTGACCAACACCGGGCCCCGGGCCGGTCGTGAGGTCGTCCAGGTATACCTGGAGCCGCCGCAGGACGGCATCGACCGGCCGGTACGTCTGCTCGCCGGCCTCGCCACCGTCCAGGCGGCGGCAGGCACACGCGCCACCGCCGAACTGCACGTGCCCGCCCGCGCCTTCCAGGTCTGGGACACCGATACGGGCGGCTGGCGCACTCCGCCCGGCCGCTACCGGCTGCGCGTCGGACGCTCAAGCCGCGATCTGCGCCTCCTGGCCGAAGTCACCGTCCACAACGGCGAGTTCCACGCCGCAGCCTGACCCACCCGCCATCCACTTCGCCCTCCGCCACCCCTCCTTCCTCACCTCCTCGACAGCAAGGAGCCGCACCATGAGCACGATCCGTCCCACCACCAGAACACTCCAGATAGCCTGCGCCACCGTCGCGGCCGCCCTGCTGGCCACCGGCTGCGGCCGCAGCGACGACTCCGCGAACGCTGACGCCCCGACGAAGATCGGCAGCGGCAAGGCCAAGGGCAAGCTGATCATGTGGTCCATGGGCGACAAGGCCGACAAGCCCCTGCAGGAGCTGGCCAAGGAGTTCGAGCAGCAGAACCCGGACGTGACGGTCACGATCACCGCGGTGCCGTGGGACGCCGCGCACGAGAAGCTGACCACCTCGATCGCCGGCGGCAACACCCCCGACCTGTCGTTGATCGGCTCCACATGGATGGCCGAGATGGCCTCCATGAACGGCTTCCAGGCCACCCCGACCTCGTTCAAGTCGTCCGCGTTCTTCCCCGGCCAGTGGGACACCACGAAGTACAAGGACACCTCGTACGGCGTCCCGTTCACCGCCGACACCTCGGTGATCTACTACCGCACCGACCTCACCACGAAGGCCGGCATCAAGGGAGCCCCGGCCGACGACTGGGACGGCTATCTGAATGATCTGAAGGCCATTCAAGCCACCGCGGGCAAGCAGAATCCCAAGCTGCGCCACGCCACCCAGCTGCAGACCGGCTTCAACTCCTGGCTGTTCTGGCTGCCGTTGGTGTGGCAGCAGGGCGGTGACATCTACGACGCCGAGACCGAGAAGTTCACCTTCGACTCGCCCGAAGTCACCAAGGCGCTGGAGTACTACAGCGGCATCTTCAAGGACGGCCTGACGCCGAACGACAAGACCGACGCCCGCCAGAACTTCCAGAACACGCTGATCGGCACCGCGCAGCAGGGCCCGAGCATGGGCGGCGACCTCCACCTGAACGCCCCCGAGCTGGACAGCAAGTGGCAGACCATGCCCCTGCCGAAGGGCAAGCAGTCCGCCGGACTGGCCGGCGGCAGCGACCTGGCGGTCTTCAAGGACGCCAAGAACGCGGACGCGGCGTGGAAGTTCGTCCAGTTCCTCACCGAGCCCGAGAAGCTCGCCGAGTACGCGGACGCCACCGGCAACCTGCCCGCCGTCGTCCAGTCCTGGTCGGAGGGGAAGCTGGGCGAGAACCCCAAGATGGCCGCCTTCGAAGACCAGTTGAAGGTCACCAAGGCCCCGCCGGCCATCACGACCTGGCAGCAGATCGCCGACACGATCGACGGCGAGCTGGAGAAGCTCGCCTACGGCAAAGCCACTGTCGCCGAGACGCAGAAGACCCTGCAGTCCAAGGCCACCAGCATCGGCACCGGCCGCTGAACCGCCGCCGCGCGCAGCCCTCGTACGGCGCGTGTCCCTCGTACGGACGGATGACAACCATGCCCACGAGCACCCTCGGCGGGCAGGGCACCAAGGAGCGTGACGCCGCAGGCCCGCAGCCGGCGGCCCGCCGCCGCACCCCTTCGCCGCGGCTGCGGCGCACCGCGCGGGGCCGCCAGGCCCGCGCCGCGTGGATCCTCGCGGCCCCGTTCCTCGCCCTGTTCCTCTCCTTCATGCTGCTGCCGGTCGTCTGGTCGACGCTGATGAGCCTGACCGACACCAAGAGCGCCGACCTGCGCACCCCGCTGAACGTCTCGTTCACCGGCTTCGACAACTACGTACGCCTCTTCCAGGACCCGCAGTTCTTCAACGCCCTGCGCAACACCGCCGTGTTCGTCCTGGCAGCCCTCCCTCTGACACTGGCCGCCGGTCTCGCCGCGGCGGTCGCCCTCGACCGCGGCATCCGCCGCTTCCGCGCCGTCTTCCGGGTCGGCTTCTACCTGCCGGTGATCACCAGCATCGTGGCCGTCGCCGTGGTCTGGAAGACCCTCCTCGAACCACGGACGGGCCTGGTGAACACCGTCCTGGGCTGGTTCGGGATCGACGGCCCGGCCTGGCTGGCGGACACTCGCTTCGCCCTGCCCGTCATGATCGTGATGGCCGTGTGGCGCAACCTCGGCACGGTCATGATCATCATGCTGGCGGGTCTGCAGTCCGTACCCCAGTCCCTTTTGGAGGCGGCCGAAATCGACGGCGCCGGGGCCTGGCAACGCTTCTGGCGCGTCACCTTCCCGCTGCTGCGCCCCGCCCTGCTGCTGACTGCGGTCACCACCGGCATCGGCTATCTGCAGTTCTTCGACGAGCCGTTCGTCATGACCGACGGCGGACCGCTGGACTCCACGCTGTCGGCCACGTTGTACGCCTACAAACAGTTCGGCAACGGCAACTACGACGTCGCGTCGGCGGCTGGCTACGTCGTCTTCGTCCTGATCATCGCTCTCACCGTGCTGCAGTTCCGCCTGCTGCGCGACAAGGACTGATGCGCCATGACCACCGCCGCTTCCGCCGCCCGTACACGATCGGCCACGGACAAGGTCCTACGTCGCCGCCGCATCCGTCAGGAGTGGGGCCGGCCCTGGCTCTACCTGCCGCTCACCGGCCTCCTGCTGCTCATGGTCACGCCGTTCCTGTGGATGCTGTCCGGAGCGTTCAAGCCCGAGGCCGACATCCGCAAGATCCCGCCCGACCTGATCCCCACCCGCCCCACGCTCGCCAACTACCGAGAACTTCTCGGCACGTTGGACTTCACGACCATGTTCGCCAACTCCGTGATCGTGGCCCTGGCGGTCACCGCCGGAAACCTGCTCTTCTGCTCGATGCTCGGATACGCCCTGGCCAAACTGGAGTTCCGCGGACAGCGCGCCGTGTTCACTGTCGTCATCGCGACGCTCATGGTCCCCGGCCTGGTCACCTTCGTACCGCTGTACGTGCTGGTGTCCAACATGCAGCTGACCGGCTCCCTGCTCGGGCTGATCCTGCCGTTCCTGGCCACCCCGTTCGGCGTGTTCCTGATGCGGCAGTTCATCTCCACCCTGCCCGACGAACTGATCGACGCCGCCCGCGTCGACGGCTGCCGCGAACTGGCCATCTTCTGGAAGATCATCCTGCCGCTGACCAGACCGGCCCTCGCCACCCTGGCGATCATCACCTTCCTGAGCTCCTGGAACAACTTCCTCTGGCCCCTCGTCGTGGCCCAGAACGAGAGCCAGTACACCCTCCCCGTCGGCCTCGCCCTGGCCAGCAGCGGACAGGACTTCACCCGCTTCGGCATCCTCCTCGCCGGCGCCGTCATCGTCCTGCTCCCCGTGAGCATCTTCTTCCTCCTCTTCCAACGCCACTTCGTCGCCGGCATCGCCACCACCGGCCTGAAGTGACCCCAGCTCCGGCGCCTTTCCTTGCCCCCCACGCGCCGGTTTCGCACCACCGCAGTCCTGCACCGAAGCACTGCACTGCACGCAAGGAGCCGCACCATGAAACCCACCACCCGGCAACGGCGCCGGGCCGCCCTGGCAGTCGCCGCGACCCTGCTCACCACACTCCCCGTCCTTCCGGCAGCCGCACCGGCCTCCGCAGCCCCCACACCCGGGAAGGCGCAGGTCTGGCTCACTGACCTGTCCACCGGCACCCGCCTGGCCAAGCAGCCGTCCGTGACCTGGAAGGCCGGACCCGCACCCTCCGGCTCATCCGGTTCGACGATCACCGTGGACACCACCCGCAAGTACCAGCCGATGACAGGCTTCGGGGCCTCGTTCACCGACTCCTCCGCCTGGCTGGTCGGCACTAAGCTCGACTCGAAGCAGCGTGCCGCGCTGATGCGCGACTTGTTCAGCCGCCGCGACGGCATCGGCCTGAGTGTCCTGCGCCAGCCCATGGGCGCCAGCGACTTCACCGTGAGCGGCAACTACTCCTACGACGACATGCCCGCCGGCCAAAGCGACCCCACGCTCGCGAACTTCTCGATCGACCACGACCGCTCGTACACCATCCCCCTGCTGAAGCAAGCCCACGCGCTCAACCCGAACATGACGGTCATGGCCACCCCGTGGAGCCCACCGGGATGGATGAAGACCAGCGACTCGATGGTCGTCGGCCGGTTGCGAGCGGACGCCTACCAGCCGTACGCCGACTACTTCGCCAAGTTCCTCAAGGCGTACGCGGCGGCCGGCCTCCCGGTCCGCTACATCACCCCGCAGAACGAGCCGCTGCACGAACCGTCGGCCTACCCGGGCATGCGCCTGTCCACCGACGAGGCGAAGACCTTCATCACCCGTCACCTCGCCCCGACCCTGCGCAGACAGGGGCTGTCCACACGCGTCCTGGGCTACGACCACAACTGGGACGTCCCCAGCTACCCCGAATCCCTCTACGCCGACCCGGCCACTGCCCGGAACGTCGCCGGTACGGCCTGGCACTGCTACGCCGCCGCCGAGCTGGTCCTGAACCAGACCGTCGTCCACAACGACTACCCCAACAAGCCCGCCTTCCAGACCGAGTGCTCCGGCGGCAACTGGGAGGGCGACGCGCAGGGCGGCTTCGCCGGCGCGATGGACAACGTGATCAACGGCCCGCGGAACTGGGCCCAGAGCATCGTCCGCTGGAACATCGCCCTGGACACCGACGGCGGCCCCAGGAACAACGGATGCGAAGGCTGCCGCCCGGTGGTGACGGTCGCTCAGGACGCCGACGGCACGTGGTCGTACACGCCAACGGTTGACTACTGGGGGCTCGCCCAGGCCAGCAAGTTCGTCCAGCCCGGCGCCCGCCGGGTCGCCTCCAACACCCTCGGCAAGGGCAGCGTCGAGGACGTCGCGTTCACCAACCCCGACGGCTCCACCGCCCTGGTCACCTACAACTCCGGCGGCACGGCCCGTACCTTCAACGTCGGTTGGGGCAAGCGCCACTTCACCTACACCCTGGCGGCGGGAGCGGCCGCGACCTTCACTTGGAACGGCACCCAGCGGGGCAGCACCGACCTGGCCGCCATCGGCTCCGTCGACATCCCCTTCCGCAACGCCGACGGCAGTAAGGCCCTGATCACCTACGACAGCAAGCTGCTCACCCAGCAGCCCCAGGTACGCATCGGTGACCAGTGGCTGGGCTACACCCTGCCCACCGGTGCCTCTCTCACCCCGCTCACCGGCGAGGCGGCCCTGCCCCGCGACGGCTGGCAGGCATCGGCCTCCGCGAGCAGCTCGGACGACCCGCCGTCCAAGGCCATCGACGGCGACGTGGCAACCCGCTGGAGCTCCGGCCACGGCATGCAGCCGGGCGACTGGTTCCAGCTCGACCTCGGCTCCGCCCAGATGTTCAGCCAGATCGTCCTGGACACCAGCGCATCGTCCGGCGACTTCGCCCGCCAGTACGAGGTGTACACCTCCGACGACGGCACCACCTGGGGCAAGCCGGTCGCCACCGGCCCCGGCAGCACGGTGACCCGAATTCAGCTGCCCACTACCACCGCCCGCTACATCCGAGTGGTCAACAAGGCCAGCTCCGGCAGCTGGTGGTCCATTCACGACGTCTCCGTCCTCGCCCCCGACGGCAAGGCCGCTTCCCATGCGGAGACGGACAACGGCATCCAGCGAAAGGGCGCAGAACTGCCTGACGGCACCCGGCTGACAGCGGTCTACAACTCCGGCAGCGGTCCCGCCACGTTCGACGTCCCGTGGGGCAGCACAACGTACAGCTATCGACTGCCCGCCGGCGGCGCCGCGATCTTCACCACGCGGTCGGCCTGAATCCCTAACCCACAAGGAGGTGGCGTTTCGATGAAGGAGTACGGCGAGTCCGTAGACGACATAGAAGTGAGGCTCGGTACCTCACGCCGCATGTCGGCCTGGGGCCGTTTCACGGCCGTGGCGACTGCCGCGGTATCGAAGGTGACCAGCCCGGGCGCCCGCGCCGGATCCGGCGCCCGAGACCGCAACCGGACCGCGGAGGACACGGTGCCGTCGGCGACCGCCCGTCGGCATGCCCTCTCACGCACGACCAGGAGAACGGCGTCGATCGGGCTCGCCCTTGCTTGCCTGCTCCTGGGCATGGTTGCGGTACCTGCCTCGCCCGCACCGGTACAGGCCCAGTCCGGCGGCGACGACGGCTGGGTGCTGAGCACGACCGACACCTCGAAGGACTATCACCCGACGTTCATCGGCAACGGCTACCTCGCCGCGCGGGTGCCCGCGGCAGGCCACGGCTACGGCAGCACTCCCATCGTCACCCAGTCCCAGCTCGCCGGCTTCTACGCCCGTCTCCCCAGCAAGTTCGAGGACCGGGCCAGCCTGCCGAGCTGGACCACACTCGGCTTCGGCCGCAACGGCGCTGCGTACGGGATCGGGCGTTGGTCCTGCGCGTTCAACCAGCTGTGCCCGGCCATGTACGGGCAGATCTCCGGTGGCGCGTTCGTCGAGACCTCCCATCCCGGCTCGGTCGCCGGCGGCTACCTGGCCGGCCTGAACAGCAACAACACCCCGACGGTCGGCGGTACCGGCGTCGTCCCGATCCGCGACGCGCCGGCCGGCAAGGCGACGCTGGCCGTGCGGTACGCGAACGGGAGCGGCGGCCCGCAGACCATCCACCTCGGCGTCAACGGCACACTCCAGCAACTGACCCTGTCCAGCACGGGCGGCTGGGACGACTGGGCGGTGCAGACCGTGCCGGTGACGCTGACAGCGGGCGCGAACACGCTCAAGATCACCGTCGAGGAGGGTGACACGGCGCGCGTGAACGTCGACCACCTCACGGTGTATCCGGACGGCGCACAACCACCGACCGAGGTCGCCTCCGCCACCGTCGGCACCACCAGCAAGTACCAGCAGTCGATGGACCTGCGCACCGGGGTACTGAGCACGTCGTTCGACTGGACCTCACCCGCAGGCGACACGACCAGCTTCGACTACGAGGTCAACGCCAACCGTGCGGACGGCCATCTGGGCACCGTGAGCGTGCGGGCCGTACCGCACTGGAGCGGGACGGCCACCGTCGTGGACCAGTTCGACGGACAGGGACTGAAATACGCCTCGACCAGAAACAGGCGCGTCGACGGCAGGACCGCGACGCTGTCACAAACCGTCGTGAGCGACGGGAACCTGGTCACCGCCGGGCTGAACTCCGTCCTGCGCGTCAACGAAAAAGCCGTGCCGACCAAGGCGATGGACGAACCCGACGACGGCAGCGCCGCACAGAGCGCGACCATCCCGGTCCGCGCCGGCCAGCCGCTACGGATCACCAAATACGTGGGCGTGGCCTCCAGCGTCGACACCGACCGCTCGCTTCGATCCGCGACTCCGCAGCAGGCCGCCGCGAAGACCGCGGCCCGCGCCGCCGCCGATGGCTACCAGCAGGCTCTCGCCCGCAACAACAAGGCATGGTCACGCCTGTGGCAGGCGAGCATCTCGATCCCCGGTGACACCGCCATGACCGCACAGATCCGCGCATCCATGTTCTACCTGCTCGCGAGCACACGCGCCGGCGTCAACTGGAGCCTCAGCCCGGCCGGACTGTCCTCGGACGGCTACGGCGGCCACGTGTTCTGGGACACGGAGACCTGGATGTACCCGGCCCTGCTCGCCCAGTACCCCGACATCGCGAACGGCGCGAACACCTACCGGCAGAAACTGCTGCCCGCCGCCAGGGCCGCCGCGAAGGAACTGTCCACTCCCACCCACCCGATCAAGGGCGCGAAGTTCCCGTGGCAGAGCGCGCTGACCGGCAAGGAAGAGACCCCGCCGCCCTGGAACGAGGGCAACACCGAGCTCCACATCAGCTCCGACATCGCCCTGGCGCAGTGGCAGTACTACCAGGCGAGCGGCGACAAGGCGTGGCTGCGGGACAAGGCGTGGCCGGTACTGAAGGACATCGCCGACTTCTGGGCCACGCGCGCCGAGCCCGACCCGGCCGGCGGATACGACATCAACGACGTCATGGGCCCGGACGAGTACCACGACTACGTCGACAACAGCGTGACCACCAACGCCGGCGCCCAGGCATCGCTGCGTATCGCCGCCCGCGCCGCCCGCATCCTCGGCCGGCCCGCCGATCCGGAATGGAGCAAGGTCGCCGACGGCCTGAAGATCCCGGTGGACACGAAACTCAACATCCACCCCGAGTTCGAGGGCTACAACGGGCAGACCGTCAAGCAGGCCGACGTCACGCTGCTGCAATACCCCTGGAGTGTGCCGATGTCGCCCAGCCTGGCCCAGAACGACCTCGACTACTACCAGGCGCGCACCGACCCGAACGGCCCCTCCATGACGGACGCGATCGCCACCATCGCCAGCGCAGCCCTCGGATCACCGGGCTGCCAGACCTATACCTACATGCGGAACAGCGTCGACCCGTACCAGGCCGCACCCTTCAACCAGTGGTACGAGACCCGCAACGGCGGAGCCTTCAACTTCACCACTGGCCAGGGCGGCTACCTGCAGGAGTTCCTCTACGGGTTCACCGGGATGCGCTGGGGCACCGACGCGATCACCATCGACCCCTTCCTGCCGCCGCAGCTGCCGGGCGTCGACATCACCGGGGTGAAATGGCAGGGGCGCACGTTCGACCTGTCAGTCGGCCAGCAGACAACGAAACTGACCCTGAGCTCCGGCCCGCCGCTCCCGGTCCAGGTCGGCATCGGCAGCGATGACATACGCAAGGTCAAGCCCGGCACAGCACTGCAGGTGCCCACAAGGCACCCGGCAGGCGACGCGACGCAATGCGACTCGTAAACACGCCGGGCGCGGACCCAACCAATTGAACCGTCACTGACCATCGCCCTTGGCCGGATGCACCCAGGTACTCCGGCCAAGGGTGATTCCAAACTGGCAGCTTCCGTCACCATAAGGAGGCGGTGGCCGCAGCCTGTTCGCCTCTCATTCGGCCCGAAACAGTGGCGACCTGCCAAACCGCGGGGCAGCGGCAACTCCCGCAACGGGGGCCGGGCCAAGACCGTGCTGACCGACGTCGGGCCGGTCGAGGTCAAAGTCCCGCGTGACACCTCGGGCACGTTCGAGCCGCAGATCGTCAAGAAGCGGCAGCGGCGGCTGACCGGAGTCGACGAGATGGTGCTGTCGCTGTCCGCGAAGAGGCTCACGCACGGCGAGATCGCCGCCCACCTGGCGGCCGACCATCCGCTGCGTGCGAGGCAGGTGTGCGAGGCGATGGACGTGGCGGTCGCGCCCAACAACATCAACAACGTCCGCCTCAAGCTCAAGCGGCTGGTCGGCCGCGGGATCCTGACCGAGACCGAGCCAGGCTTGCTCACCCAGCCTCGGCCGTAGTCGACCGACATCGCCACTACCTGCCCGCTTGCCCCGCACGAAACGAAAAATCGGGCATCGGGTCTCATACCGCCCTCTCGGAACGAGGGCGGCAACGGCAACCTCAAGAAGTCCGCCCTGGACAGCATCGACAACCCCCGGCTCCGCCTGCCGCACGGACGCGTGGCACAGACCCTGCTCAATGCCGTCATCATCTTTGTGGCGAACCTCAGAGCCATCCGACGGTTCCTCCGCGACCAGGGCATCCAGCCCCGCAAAGCCAGCACGCAGAGCGCCGCACCCCAACCCGGTGAGGCCACCGACCCGCCCCAGGCGCGACCGCTTCCGACCGAGCAGGTCGAGCCTCCGCCACGCGAGTGACACACCTCCGCCGCGCTCCGCCCCCTGAAAACCCCACATGCCTGCGCCACGGCTACCAGCCGTCGCGCAGGCATGTCCTGTTTCCACAGGTGAGAGGCGCAGTACCTGGACCGCCACCGCCTCACCCCCTCATCGAGCCGATCACGAGGCTCGAGGCCCCAGAAACGACGAATTACCGGTAAGTCACATGACTCGACCGGTAATTCGTGAACGCTTCGGGACGATCTCGTGAACGTCCCTGTGTGTGTGTCCGAGGGGGGACTTGAACCCCCACGCCCGATAAAGGGCACTAGCACCTCAAGCTAGCGCGTCTGCCATTCCGCCACCCGGACCAGGTGTCTGCCGCCTGGACGGGGATGTTCCCCGCGGCGACATGGACAACAATACCAAGCTTTCGGAGTGCCTTTCACCTGCGTTTCCTTCCTCCAGCGAGGGGCCGGGACGATGTCCCCGGCCCCTCGGTGAGCTCACCTCGAGCGACTGACGGGATACGTTCGGCTGTCGCTCACGGCATGAGGTGGTAGTCGGGGAAGTTCCCCGGCAGCCGCTCCCCCGCCGGCCCCCGCGTCACGGCACGCACCAGCAGCTCGCCGCCGACG
The DNA here is from genome assembly GCF_001514305.1 of Streptomyces dysideae. Lineage (GTDB taxonomy): Bacteria > Actinomycetota > Actinomycetes > Streptomycetales > Streptomycetaceae > Streptomyces > Streptomyces dysideae. Next base: position 239,160 of record NZ_KQ949083.1, on the reverse strand, counting down.
AACGCGCCCCGCCAGGACGCACCGAACCCGCCGAACAGCTCGTCCCGGTCCCCGCGCGAGCGCGGCTTTCCGTGGCCGACCTTGAACGCGCGGATCTGCGGTGCCAGCCGGTCGAAGGTCGCCCGGTCGTCCGTGGCCAGCGTGGCCACCAGCGCGCCGTTGGAGGCGTTCATCGCGGCCAGCAGCTCCGCCTCCGTGTCGACCAGGACGATGGTGTCGACCGGGCCGAAGGGTTCCGCGTGGTGGAGGGGGGAGGACGGGGGCGGGTTGAGGAGCGTGACCGGCTGGACGTATGCCGAGGTGTCCTGGCCGGGCAGGAAGCGGGCGTCACTCAGCTTGCCGCGGTGCAGTGGGACGGCGCCGCGGTCGACGGCCTCGGCGACCTGGTCCTGCAGCTCCTTGGCCTTGGCGGCGTTGATCACCGGCCCGAAGTCGAGCGTCGGGTGGGGGTCGTCGCGCTGCTCGACCGCCAGCGGGTGGCCCACCCTGAGCGTGCGGACCGCCGGGAGGTATGCCGCAAGGAACTCGTCGAACAGCTCGCGCTGGACGACGAAGCGCGGGTACGCCGTGCAGCGCTGTTTGCCGTAGTCGAAGAGCTTGGGGACGACCGCTGTGAGCGCGTCCCAGTCGGTGTAGTTCCAGATGCCCCAGGTGTTGAGCCCCTCCTGTTCGAGTACATGCCGTTTGCCCAGGTCGGCGACGGCCGTGGCGACGGCGGCGCCGGTGTCGCGGCCGCCGACGAAGGAGACGCAGCCGATCTCCGGCGCCCGCACCAGCGCCTGGGACAGCTCGCCTCCACTGCCGCTGACGAGGGTGACGGGGATCCCCTCGCGGGCGGCGAGCGCACAGGCCAGGGTGAGACAGGCGACGCCGCCGTCGGTCGGGGTCTTGGCGATGACCGCGTTGCCTGCCAGCGCCTGTACCAGCACTGCGTGAACGAGCACGCTCATCGGGTAGTTCCAGCTCGCGATGTTGGACACCGGGCCGTCCAGCGGGGCCCGGCCGGCCACCATCGGTTCGATGCCGTCGACGTACCAGCGCACACCGTCGATGGCCCGGTCGACGTCCGCCTGGGCGAGCCGCCAGGGCTTGCCGATCTCCCAGACGAGCAGGAGGGCGAGCAGTTCACGGTGCGCGGTGAGGGCGTCGAGGGTGGCCGCGACGCGGGCCCGGCGCTCGTCGAGCGGGATGTGCCGCCAGGCGCGGTGCTGGTCGAGGGATGCGCGTACGGCCTGGTGGGCGGCGGCCCGGTCCAGGCGCGGCGGGCCCGCGACGGGGCTGCCGTCGACGGGGCTGGTGGCGGGCAGCGTCCGGCCGTCCGCCTGCCAGGTGCCGTTCCAGAGGTTGAGGACACGGTCGTCCCGGAAGGCTTCGGGGGCGGCCGTGAGGCAGCGCCGCCAGGCGTCGGTCCAGGACGTGCCCGATTTGAGGGTGAGGGTTGAGGTGAGGGTGGTTGCCATCGGGGTTCTCCGCTCTCGGTGCACAGTCGGGGCGGGTCGTGCATGGCTACGGGGGACGCTAGCGAAGCACTGCGACTCCGTATAGTAATCTCGCATCAACCATGAGTGACGTCACGGCCCGCTTCCAGCGCCGCCTGCACCAGTCGGGCCGTCTCGGTCGGTGTACTTCCGACCTTGACGCCGACCGCCTCCAGCGCCTCCTTCTTCGCCTGCGCCGTACCGGACGAACCGGACACGATCGCGCCCGCGTGCCCCATCGTCTTGCCCTCGGGTGCGGTGAAACCGGCGATATAGCCGACGACGGGCTTGGCGACGTGCTCGCGGACGTAGGCGGCCGCGCGTTCCTCCGCGTCGCCGCCGATCTCCCCGATGAGGACGATCAGTTCGGTGTCGGGGTCGTCCTGGAAGGCGGCGAGACAGTCGATGTGGGTCGTGCCCACGACCGGGTCGCCGCCGATGCCGACGCAGGTGGAGAAGCCGATGTCGCGGAGTTCGTACATGAGCTGGTACGTCAGGGTGCCCGACTTGGACACCAGGCCGATCCGGCCCGGCTTGGCGATGTCGGCGGGGATGATGCCCGCGTTGGACTGGCCGGGGGTGATCAGGCCGGGGCAGTTGGGGCCGATGATCCGGGTGCCCTTCGACTTCGCGTACGCCGTGAAGGCGACGGAGTCGTGGACCGGGATGCCCTCCGTGATGACGACCGCGAGGCCGATGCCGGCGTCGGCGGCCTCGGTGACGGCCGCCTTGGCGAAGGCGGGCGGCACGAAGACGACGGTCACATCGGCGCCGGTCGACTGCATACCGTCGGCGACCGACCCGAAGACGGGCACCGCACGGTCGTCGAAGTCGACGGTGCGACCCGCCTTGCGGGGGTTGACGCCGCCTACGACGTCGGTGCCCGCCGCGAGCATGCGGCGGGTGTGCTTCATGCCCTCGCCGCCGGTCATGCCCTGGACGAGGACCTTGCTCTCCTTGGTGAGATAGATGGCCATGGTTCCCGTCTCCTCAGGCTGCGGTGGCGAGTTGGGCGGCACGGCGGGCGGCGCCGTCCATGGTGGTGGCCTGCTGGACGAGCGGGTGGGCGCGCTCGTCGAGGATGGCGCGGCCACGAGCGGCGTTGTTGCCGTCGAGGCGGACGACGAGCGGCTTGGTCAACTGCACCTCGTCCAGGGCCTGCACGATGCCGTCGGCGACCGCGTCACAGGCGGTGATCCCGCCGAAGACGTTGACGAAGACCGACTTGACGGCCGGATCGGAGAGGATGAGGGACAGGCCGTCGGCCATGATGCGGGCGGACGCTCCGCCGCCGATGTCGAGGAAGTTGGCGGGGCGGGCACCGCAGCCGGCGACCACGTCGAGGGTCGACATGACCAGGCCGGCGCCGTTGCCGATGATGCCGACCTCGCCGTCGAGCTTGACGTAGTTGAGCCCCTTGGCCGCGGCCGCCGCCTCCAGCGCGTCGCCGTGCTCCACACCCTCGGCGCCCCAACGCTCCTGCCGGAAGCGGGCGTTGTCGTCGAGAGTGACCTTGCCGTCGAGGGCGAGGATCCGGCCTCGTTCCGTCCGGACGAGCGGGTTGACCTCGACGAGGACGGCGTCCTCGCGGACCAGCACCTCCCACAGCCGCATGAGGACGTCGACGGTCTGCGGCGGCAGTCCGGCGGCCTCGGCGATCTCGGCCGCCTTCGCGGAGGTGACGCCCTCGGCCGGGTCGATGTGTGTACGGGCGACTGCCTCCGGTCGACTGGCGGCGACCTCCTCGATCTCCATACCGCCCTCCGTGGAGGCGATCGCGAGGAAGCGGCCCGCCGCGCGGTCGAGGACGTAGGAGACGTAGAACTCGCTCTCGATGTCTACAGGTTGGGCCAGCATCACCTTGCCGACCAGGTGGCCCTTGATGTCCATGCCGAGGATCTGGCGTGCCGTCAACTCCGCTGCGGCCGGGTCCGCGGCGAGCTTCACGCCGCCCGCCTTGCCCCGTCCGCCGGCCTTGACCTGCGCCTTCACTACGACGCGGCCACCAAGGCGGCGGGCGATCCCGCGCGCCTCCTTGGGCGAGTCGGTGACCTCGGCCCGCGGCACCAAGATGCCGTGTTCTTCGAAGAGTTCCCTTGCCTGGTGTTCGTACAGGTCCATCTCGGCTCCTGTCTGCGAAGTCATCGCGAGGCCGAACTCCGATGACTGGAAATTGCCGCACGCCCCCTGGACACCACCCACCGGATGCGGGATAACAAGCTTCATACAGTATTCGTCGACTGTATGCAATGTACTGCGAGAGCGTTCCAACCCCCTATGAAGGGACAGGACTTCGCCATGCCCGACGACACCCAGGACGTGATTTCCGGCGGTCACCTCGTCGCCAAAGCCCTGAAGGCCGAGGGGGTCGACCGCATCTACACCCTGTGCGGCGGCCACATCATCGACATCTACGACGGCTGCGTCGACGAGGGCATAGAGGTCGTCGACGTCCGCCACGAGCAGGTCGCCGCCCACGCCGCCGACGGCTACGCCCGTATCACCGGCAAGCCGGGCTGCGCGGTGGTCACCGCGGGTCCCGGTACGACCGACGCCGTGACCGGTGTCGCCAACGCCTTCCGCGCGGAGTCCCCGATGCTGCTGATCGGCGGCCAGGGGGCCCTCACCCAGCACAAGATGGGGTCCCTCCAGGACCTGCCGCACGTCGACATGATGACGCCGATCACCAAGTTCGCGGCGGCCGTGCCGGACACGGCACGCGCGGCGGACATGGTGTCGATGGCGTTCCGCGAGTGCTACCACGGCGCGCCCGGCCCCTCCTTCCTGGAGATCCCGCGCGACGTGCTGGACGCCAAGGTGCCCGCGGCGAAGGCACGCGTGCCGAAGCCGGGCGCCTACCGGGCGTCGACCCGCTCGGCCGGCGACCCCGAGGCGATCGAGAAGCTCGCCGACCTGCTGGTCCACGCCGAGAAGCCGGCCATCCTGCTCGGCAGCCAGGTGTGGACGACACGCGGCACCGAGGCGGCCATCGAGCTGGTACGGACGCTGAACATCCCGGCGTACATGAACGGAGCGGGCCGCGGCACACTTCCGCCCGGCGACCCGCACCACTTCCAGCTGTCGCGCCGCTACGCCTTCTCCAACGCCGACGTCATCGTCATCGTCGGCACGCCCTTCGACTTCCGCATGGGCTACGGCAAGCGGCTGTCGCCGCAGGCGACCGTCGTGCAGATCGACCTCGACTACCGGACCGTCGGCAAGAACCGCGACATCGACCTCGGGATCGTCGGCGACGCCGGGCTGGTGCTGAAGGCGGTCACCGAGGCCGCCTCGGGTCACGCTTCTCATGGATACAGCAACGGCGGGGCGTCGAAGCGCAAGGAGTGGCTCGACGAGCTGCGCGCGGCCGAGCAGACCGCCATCGAGAAGCGGCTGCCGAGCCTGCGGTCGGACGCCTCACCGATCCACCCGTACCGGCTGGTCAGCGAGATCAACGACTTCCTCACCGAGGACTCGATCTACATCGGCGACGGTGGCGACATCGTCACCTTTTCCGGACAGGTCGTCCAGCCCAAGTCACCCGGCCACTGGATGGACCCGGGCCCGCTCGGCACCCTCGGCGTCGGCGTCCCCTTCGTGCTCGCGGCCAAGCAGGCGCGGCCCGACAAGGAGGTCGTCGCCCTCTTCGGCGACGGCGCCTTCTCCCTGACCGGCTGGGACTTCGAGACCCTCGTCCGCTACGACCTCCCCTTCGTCGGCATCGTCGGCAACAACTCCTCCATGAACCAGATCCGCTACGGCCAGAAGGCCAAGTACGGCGAGGAACGCGAGCGGGTCGGCAACACCCTCGGCGACGTCCACTACGACAAGTTCGCCCAGATGCTGGGCGGTTACGGCGAGGAGGTCCGCGACCCCGCCGACATCGGCCCCGCGCTGCGCCGCGCCCGCGAGTCCGGGAAGCCCTCGTTGATCAACGTCTGGGTCGATCCCGACGCGTACGCCCCCGGAACCATGAACCAGACCATGTACAAGTGAGGTGCCCCCGATGACTGCTACGTCCACCAAGGCACTCGAAGGCATCCGCGTCCTGGACATGACCCACGTCCAGTCCGGGCCCTCCGCGACCCAGCTGCTCGCCTGGCTCGGCGCCGACGTCGTCAAGCTGGAGGCGCCGACCGGGGACATCACGCGCAAGCAGTTGCGCGACCTCCCGGACGTCGACTCCCTCTACTTCACGATGCTCAACTGCAACAAGCGGAGCATCACCCTCAACACCAAGACCGAGCGCGGCAAGGACATCCTCACCGAGCTGATCCGGCGCTCCGACGTCATGGTCGAGAACTTCGGCCCGGGCGCGATCGACCGCATGGGCTTCACCTGGGACCGCATCCAGGAGATCAATCCGCGTATCGTCTATGCCTCCATCAAGGGGTTCGGCGAGGGCCCGTACACCAACTTCAAGGCGTACGAGGTCGTCGCGCAGGCCATGGGCGGGTCGATGTCGACCACCGGTTTCGAGGACGGGCCGCCGCTGGCGACGGGGGCCCAGATCGGGGACTCGGGCACGGGCGTCCACGCCGTGGCGGGGATTCTCGCGGCGCTGTACCAGCGGGAGAACACCGGGCGCGGTCAGCGGGTCAATGTGGCCATGCAGCACGCTGTGCTCAACCTCTGCCGGGTGAAGCTGCGCGACCAGCAGCGCCTGGCACACGGCCCGCTCGCTGAATATCCCAACGAGGACTTCGGCGACGAGGTTCCCCGGTCCGGAAACGCGTCCGGCGGCGGCCAGCCCGGCTGGGCGGTCAAGTGCGCGCCGGGCGGCCCGAACGACTACGTGTACGTCATCGTGCAGCCCGTCGGCTGGCAGCCGCTCAGCGAGCTCATCGGCCGGCCCGAACTGGCCGACGACCCCGAGTGGGCGACGCCGGAGGCCCGGCTGCCCAAGCTGAACAAGATGTTCCAGCTGATCGAGGAGTGGTCCTCGACCCTGCCCAAGTGGGAGGTGCTGGAGAAGCTCAACGCCCACAACATCCCGTGCGGGCCGATCCTGTCGACCAGGGAGATCATCGAGGACGGGTCGCTGGTCGCCAACGACATGGTCGTCACCGTGCCCCATCCCGAGCGGGGCGACTTCGTGACCGTGGGCAGTCCGCTGAAGCTGTCCGACTCCCCCGTCGAGGTGACCAGTTCACCGCTGCTCGGCGAGCACAACGAAGAGGTCTACATCGGCGAGCTCGGCCTCGGCGACGAGGAGCTGCGCCTGCTCAAGTCGAACGGAGTGATCTGACGTGATGGCCGAAGACCGGGTCCTGAGGGTGCGCACGCTCCTCGACTCCGTGCGGGCCGAGGGACGCACCGCGCTGACCGCGCCCGAGGGCAAGGTGATCGCCGACGCGTACGGGATCGCCGTGCCCGGAGAAGAACTGGCGACCGACGTCGACGAGGCGGTCGCGTACGCGGCACGCTTCGGCGGGCCCGTCGTGATGAAGATCGTCTCCCCGGACATCCTGCACAAGACCGACGCCGGCGGCGTGATCGTCGGCGTCGAGGGTGCCACGGACGTGCGGGCCGCCTTCCACAAGATCGTCGACAACGCGCGCGCGTACGACGCGGACGCCCGCATCGAGGGCGTACAGGTGCAGGAGCTGCTGCCCAAGGGCCAGGAGGTCATCGTCGGCGCGGTCACCGACCCGACCTTCGGGAAGATCGTGGCGTTCGGGCTCGGCGGGGTCCTCGTCGAGGTCCTCAAGGACGTCACCTTCCGGCTGGCGCCGGTCGACGCGGACGAGGCACTGTCGATGCTCGACTCGATCCGGTCGGCGGAGATCCTGCGCGGGGTGCGGGGCGCGGCGGCCGTGGACCGGTGGGCGATCGCCGAGCAGATCCGCCGGGTGTCCCAACTCGTCGCGGACTTCCCGGAGATCGCGGAGGTGGACCTCAACCCGGTGATCGCCACCCCGGAGGCCGCGGTCGCCGCCGACATCCGGGTGATCCTCGCCGAGTCGCAGCCACCGCCCCGGCGGACGTACACACGCGAGGAGATCCTCACCTCCATGCGCCGGCTGATGCAGCCGAGCTCGGTCGCCGTCATCGGCGCCTCCAACGAGCCGGGCAAGATCGGCAATTCGGTGATGCGCAACCTCATCGACGGCGGCTTCGCCGGGGACATCCATCCGGTGAACCCCAGGGCCGATGACATTCTCGGCCGCAAGTCGTACAAGAGTGTCACCGACGTTCCAGGTGAGGTGGATGTGGCGGTCTTCGCGATCCCCGCCAAGTTCGTGGCCTCTGCCCTGGAAGAGGTGGGACGCAAGAAGATCCCCAACGCCGTGCTGATCCCCTCCGGGTTCGCGGAGACCGGCGAGCACGCACTCCAGGCGGAGATCGTGGCGATCGCCGAACGGCACGGCGTCCGGCTGCTCGGGCCGAACATCTACGGCTACTACTCGACGTGGCAGGACCTGTGCGCCACGTTCTGCACGCCGTACGACGTCAAGGGCGGGGTGGCGCTGACCTCGCAGTCCGGTGGCATCGGGATGGCCATCCTGGGCTTCGCCCGCACCACGAAGACGGGTGTGTCGGCGATCGTCGGGCTCGGCAACAAGTCGGACCTGGACGAGGACGACCTGCTGACCTGGTTCGGCGAGGACCCGCACACCGAGTGCATCGCGATGCACCTGGAGGACCTGAAGGACGGGCGCGCGTTCGTCGAGGCCGCGCGGGCGACCGTACCGAAGAAGCCGGTCGTGGTGCTCAAGGCGGGGCGTACGGCGGCGGGGGCGAAGGCCGCCGGGTCGCACACCGGGGCTCTCGCGGGCGACGACGCCGTGTACGACGACATGCTGCGGCAGGCCGGTGTCATCCGGGCGCCCGGGCTGAACGAGATGCTGGAGTACGCGCGCGCGTTGCCGGTGCTTCCCGCCCCGCAGGGCGACAACGTGGTGATCATCACCGGGGCCGGCGGCAGTGGCGTCCTGCTGTCCGACGCGGTGACCGACAACAGCCTGTCCCTGATGGAGATCCCGACTGATCTGGACGAGGCCTTCCGGAAGTTCATCCCGCCCTTCGGGGCCGCGGGCAACCCGGTGGACATCACCGGGGGCGAGCCGCCGTCGACGTACGAGGCGACGATCCGGCTCGGTCTGGAGGACCCGCGCATCCACGCGCTCGTCCTCGGCTACTGGCACACGATCGTCACTCCCCCGATGGTCTTCGCGGAGCTCACCGCGCGCGTGGTGGCCGAGTTCCGGGAGCGCGGCATCGAGAAGCCAGTGGTGGCGTCGCTCGCGGGTGACGTCGAGGTGGAGGAGGCGTGCCAGTACCTCTTCGAGCGGGGGGTCGTGGCGTACCCGTACACGACCGAGAAGCCGGTGGCCGTGCTCGGCGCGAAGTACCGGTGGGCGCGCGCGGCAGGCCTGTTGGGGGGCGGTTCATGAGGTGAGTGAGCGGGGGCCGGCCGACGGTGCGCGTCGGCCGGCCCCGGGACCCGAGCGCGCACGAAAGGCATTGGACAGGGGGCGCTGGCCAGAACTTTCGAACGCAAGGGGTGCAACACGACATGACAACGACTGATCTACCCACATCGGTTCCCTACCGAGAGGTGACGGACGCGAACGGTCGCGTCTACCGCCTCGGTGAGACCGACATCGACATCATGGGCCGCAAACGCAAGTGGATGGTCATCCTGCCGTGGGTCGGCATGATGGGCATCAGCTCGGCCGAGTACGCCTTCGCGTCCGCCGAGGACACTCTGCACCAGGCACATCTCTGGTCCGAAGGCAGCATCTTCTGGCTGCTGACCACCTGGGTGTTCTTCCAGGCCGCGGTGGCCTTCCCGGCGGGGCGGCTGCGTGAGACCGGCAAGCTGCCGGCCCGCTGGGCGATGATGCTCGGCGCCCTCGGAACGCTCTGCGGCTATCTGTCGCTGGCCTACGCGCCGAGTGTCACACTCGCCTTCATCGGCTTCGGCATGTTCAGCGGTATGGGCGCGGGCATGGTGTACGCCACCTGCGTCAACATGGTCGGCAAGTGGTACCCGGAACGCAAGGGCGGCAAGACCGGCTTCGTCAACGGCGGCTTCGCCTACGGCTCGGTGCCCTTCGTCTTCCTGTTCACCAACGTGATGGACATCTCCAACTTCAAGGTCGTCCTGGTCACGGTCGGCGTCTTCCTCGCCGGTGTCGTGGCCGTCGCCGGCTCCTTCTTCAAGGACCCGCCGAAGAACTGGTGGCCTGCCGAGATCGACCCGCTGAACCCGCCGGAGGACCGGCGCGCGCGTCGCTCCCTGGAGAAGAACCCGCCGGCCGTACACCAGTACAGCCCCGTGGAGGCATGGAAGACCGGCCGGGTGGCGCTGATGTGGTTCTGTCTCGCCTGCACTTCGGGCGTGAACATCTTCGGTATCTCCTTCCAGATCGACATCGGCAAGGAGGCAGGCTTCGCCGGCGGGATCGTGGCCACCGCCATGTCGCTCAAGGCAATCGTCAACGGCACCGGGCGCGGTGTGATCGGCTGGCTCTCCGACCTCTACGGCCGCAAGAGGTGCCTGCTGTACGTCTGCGTCATTCTGGGCGCTGCCCAGTTCGGCATCCTCTGGTCGGCCGAGGCCGAGAACCTTCCGCTGTTCCTGATCTTCTCCGCCATCTCCGGCTTCGGTGGTGGCGCCATCTTCCCGATGTTCGCGGCGATGACCGCCGACTACTTCGGTGAGAACAACAACGCGACCAACTACGGCATGGTCTACAGCTCGAAGCTCGTGTCCGGCCTCGGCGCGGGTATGGGCTTCGTGGTCGTCGACGCCTGGGGGCTCGACGGCGCCTTCATCCTGGCCGGCTGTATCTCGTTCTTCGCCGGATTCGTGGCGCTCTTCCTGACCCCACCGGGACGACCCAGGACCAGGAGCAGTGGCGGGATCAAGCCGAATCCCCAGCCGATCAGCCGGGAGATGGACTGATTCCCCAGCCCGCCTGACCGCACACACCGGAGTGGCCCCGGCTTCGGCCGGGCCCCTCACTTCGTACCGCGCGCCCCGTGCCGTGAACCAAAGAGATCAGGTACGGGAGCGCGATCAACCTTCGAGCGATGGGACGTTCATGCTGAGACAAAGGTCACTCCGCGTCGCAGCAATCCTTGCAGCTCCCCTGATCACCATAACTGGCGTCGATTCAGCCTTCGCCGATGGCGGAGGCGTTTCGATCCTCGGGAACACCTGGGTATACCTCGGATCGTCCGCATCGATGGTGCACATCGACGACGGTGACGACTTCCATGTCTGGGACGACCGCGCCGACGGCCACGGGGTGCGGGGGACCTTGCAGGTGTTCCACCCGGTGGGCAACCGCTGGTCACTGGCGGACACCGTGTACACCGGCAGGGGTTCGGGCACGTAAGCATCATTCAGGTACGACGTCCTCACGGGCCTCGCATACCGGATGAGGGTGTGTACGGTGGACGGCTCGAGTGACACCTCCCCGGTCGCCTGCTCGAACTGGAAGACATTCAACGAGTGAGCTGAAAACAGGTGGCCGGCCCCGGAACCTCCTGAATTCCGGGCCGGCCCTGCTGCCTACGGATCCCTAATATCCGCACCTCTCTCGCAGTGAGTTCAGGTGCTCACTGGACTTGCGGGCGAAGGCGAAGGACTCGACGGGATTGTCGTGTTCCGTCTGCCAGTGGTGATAGCGCCGCCCGCCGTGTGTGCGCCTGGTGACCTTCGAGATGAACTCCTTGTAGTCGATGTCGCCCTCACCGACGTCGACCATGCGGTAGCCGTACTGGTTCGCCGGATCGCTCACCCCGTCCTTGACGTGGAAGAGCGGGTAGCGGTGGGGCTGCCTGAGCACGTAGTCGAGGGGTTCGAAGGGTGCGGGTGTGCCGTCGGGCCGCTGTGAGAAGCGGAACTGGCCCGAGTACGCCCAGAAGATGTCCATCTCCAGGAACACCAGGTCGGGGTCGGTCTCGGCGAGCAGCACGTCGTAGAGGCGGACCTTGGGGTTGTCGGTGGCGAAGGAGAACTCCTCGGAGTGGTTGTGCTGGTAGAACTTCATGCCCCGCGCCTTGGCGGCCGCGCCGTACGTGTTGAACTCCTCGGCCGCGCGCTTCCACGCGTCGACGGTCGAGCCGTAGCGGAACGGGCCGGAGGCGGTGCCGATGTGCTTGAGGCCGAGGGCCTGGGCGTCGTCGAGGACCTTGGTGAGGTTCTGGGCGAAGGTGTAGGCGTTCGGGTCGCTGGAGTAGTAGCCGACGTGGCTGCCGATCGAGTTCAGGCCGTGGTTCCGGGCCAGCCGCTTCAGCTGGGCCAGGGTGATCGGGCCGGCCGAGCCCTGGGTGTACCCGGCGAACTCGACCTCGTCGTACCCGTACTTCGCCAGCTCGGCGAAGACGGGGGCGAAGCCGAGCGTGGAGACCTTGTCACGGAGGCTGTACAGCTGGATGCCGAGCCGGCCGGGCGGCAGGACGGGACGGCCGCGGCCGGCGACGCCGGACGCGGTGTCGGTGGCAGCCGTCGCGGGGGCAGCGGCCGCGCCGAGCAGGGCCGCGGCGGTGGCGCCCGTGGCCACGCCGAGCATGCCACGTCTGGTGAGGCGGTGGGTGAGTTCGGGGTCGGACTGGAAGGTGCGGCTCATGACCGGAACTCCTCGAGGTCGGAGGGCGTTGTCAGTGGTGAGTGCTTCACTTGTGACCGGTCAGCAGAGACCGGCCAGTTGGAGCAGGAGTGCTTTCACGTCGGTGGCCGCGACGCGGTCGCCGACAGCGCGGGGGGTGGAGCAGATGAGGAGCGGACCGTCGTCGTCGCTCGCCGGAAGGCGGCCGTGGCTGCCGCGAATAGGTGAAGGGTCCAGAGGCACGACCGCCATGCGGTAGCGCATGCCGAGTTTCTTGCGGGCGAGCGCGGTCGCGGCCTTGACCTTGACGTAGGGGTCGAGCGGATCCATGAACAGTTCGACCGGGTCGTAGCCGGGTTTGCGGTGAATCTCGACGAGCCGTGCGAAGTCGGGCGCGCGGGCATCGTCGAGCCAGTAGTAGTACGTGAACCAGGCGTCCGGCTCCGCCACGGCGACGAGTTCGCCGGAGCGCGGATGGTCGAGGTGATGGGCCTTCTTGCCCTCGTCGTCGAGGAGTTCCCCGATGCCGGGCAGGCCGGCGAGCGCGGCCCGGGTGACGTCCAGGTCCTCCGGGCGGCGCACGTAGACGTGGGCGATCTGGTGGTCCGCGACGGCGAAGGCCCGTGACGCCATCGGATCGAGGTACTCCATGCCGTCCTGCGTGTGCACTTCCAGCAGGCCCGCGCGGCGCAGGGCGCGGTTGATGTCGACGGGCCGGTTCACACGGGTGATGCCGTACTCGGAGAGTGCCACGACGGTACGGCCCTCCGCGCGGGCGTCGTCGAGGAGCGGGGCCATGGCCGCGTCCAGGTCGGCGGCCGCCTTGAGGGAGCGCGGGTCGTCGGGGCCGAAGCGCTGCATGTCGTAGTCGAGGTGAGGGAGGTAGCAGAGCGTCAGATCGGGGTGCCGGGTGCGCATGATGTGGCGGGTCGCGTCGATGATCCAGCGGCTGGAGACCAGGTCCGCGCCGGGGCCCCAGAAGTGGAACAGCGGGAAGGTGCCGAATTTCTCGGTGAGTTCGTCGTGCAGGGCCGGGGGCCGGGTGTAGCAGTCGGGTTCCTTGCGGCCGTCGGCGTAGTAGACCGGACGGGGAGTGACGGTGATGTCGGTGTCGGCGCCCATGGCGTACCACCAGCAGATGTTGGCGACGGTGTAGCCGGGGTGCGCGCGGCGGGCGGCGTCCCAGAGTTTGTCGCCGGTGACGAGGCCGTTGTGCTGGCGCCACAGGAGTACGTCGCCGAGGTCGCGGAAGTACCAGCCGTTGCCGACGATGCCGTGCTCCGCCGGGTGGGTGCCGGTGAGGAAGGTGGACTGGGCGGCGCAGGTGACGGCAGGCAGGACAGTACCGAGCGGGGCGCGGGAGCCGGACTGGCCGAGCGCCTTGAGGTGGGGCATGTGGTCGAGGAGACGGGGGGTGAGGCCGACGACGTCGAGGACGAGAAGCGGGGTCGGGCCTGTGGTGGGAGTGCTCATGGGAGCTCCTTGAGGCCGAGGTCCGTCAACAGGTCGCGGACGAGGGCGAGTTCGGCGGCGATGCCGTCGGCGAGCTGGGATCGGCTGCGGGGGCGCAGCTCGGGTGGGAGGGCCTGCCAGGTGTAGGTCTCGACCTCGAGGTGGCGGGTGAGGGGATGCGGGCCGCCGACGAGCCGGGTCAGGGCGGTCCGCAGGACGGGGAGCGTGGAGGTGAGGGGCGCGGCCGGGGCCGCGTGCAGGGGGACGTGGAAGTGGGCGCGCCACGGTGATGCGTCGGGGAGGGCGTCCGCGCGCAGGGCCTCGCCGAGGTCGTCGGTGCCGCGCAGGCCGGCGGCGGTGGCCGTGCGGGTCTGGTGCAGGAAGCGGGGTTCGTCGAAGGCGGCGAGGGCGTCGCGGACTTCGGGGAGATGGGGGTGTTCGGCGTGCAGGGCGGCTGAGAGCTGGGACTTGACGACGGGGATGCGGGCTTGGTTGAGCGCGTCCAGGGCGGTGTGCGGGTCTTCGAAGGAGGTGGCGAGGTGGCAGGTGTCGACGCAGACGCCGATGCGGTCGTGGCCGATCACGGTGAGCGGGGCGATGGCGTCGCCGGTGGTCTCGACGCTGCAGCCGGGTTCGGGTTCGAGGCCGATGCGGATGTCGCGGCCGGTCAGCTCCTGGAGGGCGTCGAGGCGTTCGGCGAGCGTGCGGAGTGCGGTGCGGGCCGTCTCGGCGCGGGCGTCGTCATAGGCGGTGCGCCAGGCGAGGGGCAGGGTGGAGATGCTGCCCTCGGTGACGTCGTCGGGGAGGAGACCGGCGAGGACGCGGGCGAGGGCGGTGGTGTGGTCGAGGCGTTCGGGGTCGGCCCAGTCCGGCTGGTAGACGCGGTACTTGACCTCTTCGGCGCCGAAGCCCTCGTACGGGAAGCCGTTGAGGGTGACGACTTCGAGGCCGCGCCCGTCGAGTTCGCAGCGCAGTCCGCGCAGGGCGGACGGGTCGGTGACGAGGGCGTGGGCGGCGTCCCTGGCAAGCCACAGGCCGATGCCGAGGCGGTCGCGGCCGAGGCGGCGGCGGACGGGTTCGCAGTGGTCCCGGAGTTGGGCGAGGACGCCGTCGAGGGTTTCGGCGGGGTGGACGTTGGTGCAGTAGGCGAGGTGGACGGTGGAGCCGTCGGGGTGCCGGAAGCGCATGGCTCACGCCTCCGGGGCCGGGGCGCCGGTCAGCGCGTCGGGGTCCTGCGGGGCGCCGCGGAGGATGGAGTTGCCCTCGTGGGTCGCGTCCGTGGCGGTGACGTCGAGGGTGAGGCGGCCGCTGAGGGCGTAGAAGGCGACGGGGTTGCGCCACAGCACCCGGTCGACGTCGTCCTCGGTGAACCCCTCGGCCAGCATCAGGTGGCCGACCTCGCGGGTCTTGAGCGGGTCGCTCCTTCCCCAGTCGGCGGCGGAGTTCACCAGGACCTGCTCGGGCCCGTACGCGCGGAGGATCGCGATCATCCGCCGTTCGTCCATCTTGGTGTCGGGATAGACGGAGAAGCCCAGCCAGCAGCCGCTGTCCTTGGCCTCCTTGACAGTGGTCTCGTTGAGGTGGTCGACCAGGACGTGTTCCGGGGGCAGTGCGGACTCCCGGACGACGTCGAGGGTGCGGCGCAGGCCGGCCAGTTTGTCGCGGTGCGGGGTGTGGACGAGGGCGGGCAGTGTGTGGTCGGCGGCGAGCTGGAGCTGGGCGGCGAGGGCAGTGTCCTCGGCGGGGGTCATCGAGTCGTAGCCGATCTCGCCGACAGCCACGACCTGGTCCTTGACGAGATACCGGGGCAGTTCGCCGAGGACGGGGACGCAGCGCGGGTCGTTCGCCTCCTTGGGGTTGAGGGCGAGCGTGCAGTGGTGGGCGATGCCGTACTGGGCGGCGCGGAAGGGTTCCCAGCCGAGGAGGGAGTCGAAGTAGTCGAGGAAGGAGGCGGGCGAGGTGCGGGGCTGGCCGAGCCAGAAGGAGGGCTCGACGACGGCGCGGACGCCTGCGGCGTGCATGGCCTCGTAGTCGTCGGTGGTCCGTGACGTCATGTGGATGTGGGGGTCGAAGATGCGCATCAGGACTCCTTGCCGTCGGTGCCGCGGCGGCTGGGGCCGTGGTCGGCGGGCGGGGTGGCCGTGGGGTCGGTCAGGGTCAGGACGCGGTGCAGGTCTTCGGGCACGGGACGGCCCGCGGCGGTACGTTCGGCGGCGTAGTCGCCGAGCATGCGGGCGAGTTCCGCGTCGGCGTGGGCGCGGTGCTCCAGGTCGGCCACGGTGTCGACGGGCACGCCGGTGAACAGGCACTTCAGGACGGCGTGGCGCCACTGGTGGGCGTCGAGATGCCGGGCGGCGTACGGGCCGACGGCGGCGGCGAGGAGCCGGGTGTCGTTGGTGCGCAGTGCGTCCTCGACGAGCGGCAGGGCGTTCGGCCCCGGCACGAGGTGGGGCAGGGCATGCAGAACGGCGCGGCGCTCGGCGGCGGTGCCCTGGAAGTAGACGCGGGTAAGGGCGTCCGCGTCGGCGCGGGCCGCGTGCAGGATGAGGACGCGGGCGGCATCGGCGTGCTCCGGCCCGCAACGGCGTCCCGCCTCCGCGAGGCGCAACTCCCACACGGAGATGGGCCCGTGCGTGCCGGGGTGAGCGGCGGCCTCGGCGAGGGCCTGGTCGAGCCAGGTGCGGGCGGTTGCGGGGAGGCGGGGGGCGAGGTGGTCGCGTAGGTCGGTGGGAGGGGTGTGGGGAAGGGCGAGGGCCTGGGGGGCCGCTGACGGGGTGGCCGGGGTGGTGGTGCCCTGGGCGTCCTCTGCCGGAGTGGCCGAGGTGGAGGCCTGAGTGGCCTGTGCCGAGGTGCCCGGCGTGGTCCCCCGAACGCCCTCTGCCGGAGTGGCCGAGGTGGAGGCCTGAGTGGCCTGTGCCGAGGTGCCCGGCGTGGTGTCCTGGGTGCCCTCGGCTGAGGTGCCCGGCGTGGTCCCCCGGACGCCCTCCGCCGGAGTGGCCGAGGTGGAGGCCTGAGTGGCCTGTGCCGAGGTGCCCGGCGTGGTGTCCGGGTGGGTCATGGGGTGCTCCCTTCAGGGGTGGCGGAGGGATCGCCTCGGGGTGGTGTGGCGGTCGGCGTGGGTGATGCCGGGGCGGCCGGGTGTGCTGCGTCGGCGTGGCCGGCCGAGCTGGTCGCGTCTGCGGGGCCGGGTGGAGGGGCGGCGGTGGTCGCCGCGTGACGGAGGAACGGGAGGGAGAGTTCGGCGAAGTGGGGGCCCGCGTGGGAGTGGCGGGGCAGTTCGACGACGGTCAGGCCCTGGTAGCCGGCGGCGGCGAGGGCCGTGAGGACGGGCGGGAAGTCGATCTCTCCCTCGCCGAGAGGGAGGTGTTCGTGGATGCCGCGGCGCATGTCCTCGATCTGGACGTGGCGCAGCCAGGGAGCGGCGGCGCGTACGCAGTCGGCGGGCGGGACGGGTTCGAGGCACTGGCAGTGGCCGATGTCGAGGGTCAGGCCCAGGGGCTCCGGGTCACCGAGGGCGCGGCGGAGGTGGTGGAAGTCGGCGAGGGTGGCGAGGAGGTGGCCAGGTTCGGGTTCGACGGCGAGGGGGATGCCGGCGGTGGCGGCGGCGTCCAGCACGGGGGTGAGCGCGTCGGCAAGGCGGTGCCAGGCCTCGTCCGACGGCGTTCCCTTCGGTGTGATCCCGCTGAAGCAGTGCACGGCGTGGGCACCGAGGTCGGCGGCTACCTCGACGGCGCGGAGCAGCAGGTCGGCACGTCGGGCGCGGGCGTCCGGGTCGGAGTCCAGCAGGGACGGGCCGTGCTTGCGACGCGGGTCGAGCACGTAGCGGGCGCCCGTCTCCACAGTGACGTCCAGACCGAGCGCGTCCAGCCGGTGTGCGAGGCGCTTGGTGCGGGCGGCGAGGTCGGGGGCGAGCGGGTCGAGGTGCATGTGGTCGAGGGTCAGGCCGACGCCGTCGTAGCCGAGGTCGGCGAGGAGGGCGAGGGCGTCGTCGAGGCGGAGGTCGGCCAGGCCGTTGGTGCCGTAGCCGAAGCGGAGGGAGGTGGCGGTGAGTGCCCGTGTCGCCGTGAGGTCCTGAGACGTGGAGACGGTGTTCTTCTCGGGGCTCATGTGATGCTCACCTTCTTCGCGAACCGTCGTGCGAGTGGGGTGAGGGCGGCGATGAGCAGGCCGGTGGGGGCGGCGCCGGAGCGGGCGGTGAGCGCGGCCTGGAGGGGGATCGTGGCGCGGATGCCGCCGGTGACGGCGCGTTGGGTGAGCGGGGGTGACGGGTTGAGGGCGGCGTGGAAGTAGGGGCGGGCCACGGTTGCGGCGTACGCGGCGGTGAGTGCGGTGCGCACCGCACTCGCTCCGGCGCCGGACAGGCCACGGGCGGCTGCGTCCCGTCGGCCGGCCGGGGGTCGGGCGGGCGGCCGCGTCACCAGTCGGGTCAACACTCCGGTGGCGGCGAGGGCCGCCAGGGGTGCCAGGGGTGCGCCGCCGGTCGTCTCCCGGCGGGACACGGCCGTGACCGCGAGGGTGTGCGTGCCGAGCAGAGCGGCGGAGGGGAACGCCGCGCCGGTGTGGCCCGTGGTGGCCGCGGCGCCGAGGAGGAGGTCCAGGGCGCGGGCCGCGGCCATGGCTGCGGGACCGGCGGGAGTGTGCTTGAGCGTGAGGTCGTAGGCCCAGACGGTGGCCGCGAGCGGTGCGGCGACCGCCAGGGCGGGGCGGCCGGCGCGGGCGGCGAGGGCCAGGGCGGCGCCGGTGAGAGCGCAGGCCGCGGTGAGGGCCGTGGCCGGGCCGACGCGGCCGGAGGGGAGGGGGCGGTGCGGGCGTTCCCTGGCGTCCTCCTCGCGGTCCGCCCAGTCGTTGAGGACCATGCCGGCCTCGTACAGGCAGAGGGAGGAGCCGATGGCGAGCAGGGTGCGGGAGTTGGGTGGAGCGCCGGTCGCGGCAGCGCCTGCCAGGGAGTCGCCGGGGACCGTGAACAGGGCTGGGAGACGGAGAAGTTCGGGCCAGGCGGACATGGGGTTCGAGGGCTCGGCCGTTCGGCCGGTCGCCGTGGACGCGCGTGCCGTTGTTCCGGAGGTCGCTGCCGACGCACGTGCCGCCGGTCCGCCAAGCGCCTTGGCCACACGTGCCGCCGGTCCGCCAGACCCCACCGCTTCCACGCGTGCCAACAGTCCGCCCGTCATCGTTGCCACACGTGCCGCCGGTATCCCCGACCCCCTCGGCCCCCTCCCCACCCGGCGCCGCCTCACCGCTCCTCCTCCCCCGTGCCGGAACGCCGCTCGGGCTCCCCCGCATCCACGTCCCGCAACCGCTTCGCGAACCCCGTCAGCGCCCCGTACTGCTCCGCCAACCCCGCCGGCGCCTCCCCCACCGGGTCCTTGAAGTAGAAGGCCAGCTCGCCGAGCGGGCCGGTCAGACCTGCCTCATGGGCTCGGGCGGTCAGGCGTGCCAGGTCGAGGACGAGAGGGGCGGCGAGGGCGGAGTCGCAGCCCTGCCAGATGGTCTGGAGGATCATGCGGGTGCCGAGGAAGCCGTCGAAGGCGATGTGGTCCCAGGCGGTCTTCCAGTCGCCGAGCGCGGGAACGTCGTCGATGTGGACCTCGCCCTCGGGGGTGGTGCCGAGAGTGTCGGCCAGGACGCGTTCCTTGCCCGCGTTCTTCGCCGCGGCCGCGGCCGGGTCGGCCAGGGAGGCGCCGTCCCCGCCGCCGAGGAGGTTGGTGCCCGACCAGGCCCGGACCGCCAGCGCCCGTTGGGTGAACATCGGGCCCAGGACGGAGCGGAGCAGCGTCTGGCCGGTCTTACCGTCGCGGCCCGCGTGCGGGAGGCCGCTCGCTGCCGCCGCCGACGTCAGCGCCGGGTGGTGCAGGCCGGTCGACGGGGTGAAGTTGACGTAGGGGCAGCCCGCGCGCAGGGCCGCCGCCGCGTACAGAGAGCTGGGCGGAAGTGCGTCGCCTGCGGCCGTGGGCTCGGTGGAGGCCAGGTTCACCACGACTGCCCGGGCGAGCCGGCACCGGCGTACGAAGTCCCGTATGTCCGCGGCGAAGGCGGCGATCAGCTCCTCCTCGCCTCGTGCGTCCCCGGTGAGCGGGCCGCCGGGCCTGATCTCCCGGTCGGCGGCGGACAGTTCGGCCCGTACAGCCGCGGGGAGACCGGCCGGCAGGACGCCGCCCGCCGCGAGCGCTTCCGCGCGTTTGGGCAGGGGGCAGTCCACCGTGTCGTGGCCGCCGAAGACGAGGGACGCCAGCGGAGGCAGGCCGCTGCCGGCGAACACCGGTGTCTCGGTGGCCAGGCCGATCGGCGGGTGCAGCCCGGCGGTCAGCGCGGCGCACCCCGCGACGACGGTGGTGGCGACGGAGCCGCGGGCTCCGATCAGCCACACCCCCACACGGGTGCCAGGAAGGGACGCGGACATGGGCAGCCTCCTTGTCGAGCGCGTCGTGTGCGAACCGCGAAAGTCGTATGCGAACCGCGAACCGCGAACCGAGAACCGCGAGGCCAGTCGCGAGAGAGGGAAGACGGCGAGCGGGAGTCCGGCGTCCCCCGCCCGCCGTCGCTCAGTC
This sequence comes from Streptomyces dysideae, assembly GCF_001514305.1. Taxonomy (GTDB): domain Bacteria; phylum Actinomycetota; class Actinomycetes; order Streptomycetales; family Streptomycetaceae; genus Streptomyces; species Streptomyces dysideae. The sequence goes on along the minus strand of NZ_KQ949083.1, from coordinate 219,117 downwards.
GCCCTGCGCGGGCAGTTCCCTGATCCGGACCGAGCGGAAGGACACCTGGTCGTCGGCTCCGTGGTTCTGGATGCCGATGTGTCCGTCGCGCAGGCTCCGGGCCGGATCGGTGTTGGTGAAATCGTTGATCTTCACGCCGTTGAGCCAGACGCGGAGGCGTTCGCCCTCCACCCGGATCTCGTACGTGTTCCACTCCCCCGGCGGGTTCAGCGCACGGTCGCGCTTCTTCAGGTCGGCGGACCGGAAGCCGTAGACGGACCCTGTCGTCTTCTCGGGTACGTCCGTGGCGTCGATCTGGATCTCATAGCCGTTGTTCACCGCCGACCACGGGTCGTCCGAGGGCGGGAATCCCACGAACACACCGGAGTTGTCGTCGCCGGACATCTTCCAGTCGAGCTTCAGGGAGTACGAGGTGAAGCCCGACGCGGCGTACCAGAGCATCCCCATGCCGCCGGCCGACGTGATCGTGCCGTCGTCGTCGAGGGTGAAGGAGCCCGGGCCCGCCTGTTGCCACCCGTCCAGTGAAGTGCCGTCGAAGAGTGGACGGTAGCCGTTCTCCGGTCGACAGTCGGCCTGCACATCGCCGATTGCATACAGGATTCCGCCCATCAGGTGTCGACGGAATACAGGATCCGCGTAGGACTCCTTCGTATGCCCGCCGCCCGTGTAGAAGGCGCGCCCGCCCTGGTAGGTCTGGCACCAGGCGATCGGATGGTCGCCGTTCATGGTGCCGCCGGTGTACGACGACTCGTCGAGGGAGGCGAGGACGTGGGCGTGTTCCCTGGGATTGGAGCGGTAGTTGTACCACTCGTCGGTGCGGTTCCAGGTGCGGGACAGCCCTGAGGTGGCCGGATGTGCGCGGTCCTCCACCCGCACCGTGGCGGGCTGGATCGCCGGGTGCGACTGGAAGTACGCACCGGCGAGGCCGCCGTAGAACGCCCAGTCGTACTCGGTGTCGGCCGCCGCGTGGATGCCGACGTAGGCGCCGCCGCGCCGGATGTAGCCCTCGAACGCGGTCTGTTGGGCGACGTCGAGGACGTCTCCGGTCGTCGACAGGAAGACGACCGCGTCGTACCGGCGGAGGTTGCCGGCCGTGAAGGCTCCGGCGTCCTCCGTCGCGTCGACCGTGAACCCGCCCGTCTCACCGAGCTGTTGGACTGCCGCGACGCCGTCGGGGATCGAGTCGTGCCGGAAACCGGCCGTCTTGGAGAAGACCAGCACCCGTTTTCCGTCTTCCCCTGCCTGTGACGCGGCCGGTTCGGACACGCAGCCCAGGAGCACGGCGGCTCCCACAACTGCCGTTCCCACTCGTCTGGTTGAGCGCATCAGCGCACCTCCTCTCAGCCGGTCGTGAAGGTGAAGTCGTCCACGTCGTACAGGGCGCTGGTACCCGTCCCCTTGAAGACGAGGTAGAGGGTGGTGGTGCCCCTCGGCGCGCGGGACAGGTTCGTGGTGACGTCCTGGAAGTTCTCCCAGCCGCCGGTCACCGGCACGGTCGCCCTGCCGAGCAGGGTGCCCGTCGAGGACCCCGCACGGATCTCGAGGGTGCCGCCCGTGCCGCCGGACGCGATGCGCGCGGTGATCTGCTGGGCGTTGCTGAGGACGTACGGCGTGAAGGAGATCCAGTCGCCGTTGTTGATGTCGCCGACGGTCCTGCCCCCGTGTGCGGTGGCCTTGGTGATGACCGAGACGCCGGAGCCGTTGCCGAAGTGCTCGGCCTGGCGCTGCTTGGGCTGGGCGACGTTCTGGTCGTGCGTGGTGAGCGGGGCCTGGCCGCCGCCTCCGCCGTCGGTGTACTCGGCGTCGAGGACTCCGAAGATGTTGGCGTCCTCGTCATGACCGCCGTCGGCACTGGTCTGCAGGGTGCCGGTGCAGCCGTTGGCCGAGGTCAGCGGGTGGCCGTGGGTGTCGTGGCCGAGGACGAAGGTGACCTTGACCTTCGAGCAGTCGATGGTCCGGTCCTCGGGGTCGGTCACGCGCACCTTGAACGGAATCGCGTCACCGAAGCTGAACAGCTGCCCGTCCTTGGGGAGTTCGAGCATCACCTTGGGCGCGGTGTTGCCGACCACGATCTGCACGCTCGCGCTGCCGGTGCGGCCGGAGGTGTCCTTGGCGGTCAGCGTCGCGCTGTAGGTGCCGTTCTTCTTGTATCTGTACGTCGGGTTCGCCGCCGTCGACGTGCCGCCGTCGCCGAAGTCCCAGCTGTACGTGAGGGCGTCGCCGTCCTGGTCACTGGTGCCCTCGGAGGAGAAACGTACCCTCAGCGGGGCCTGTCCCGAGGTCCGGTCGGCCGCGGCCTGCGCCACCGGTGAGTGGCCGTCGGTCGCGTTCTCGATGCGGTACAGGCCCGAGTTCTCGTCGCCGCCGAACCAGGCGGTGCCGTAGTCCAGGACGTACAGCGCGCCGTCCGGCCCGAAGGCCATGTCCATCACCTGGGTGCCGGTCCACGGGACGTCGTTGATCGACTGCACGGTCCCGTCGGCGTCGCTCGCGATCCGCTTGATCCAGCGGCGGCCGAACTCCCCGGCGAAGAAGTTCCCGTCGTACGCCTCGGGGAACTTCACGGGCGAGTCGAGCGAGGCGTCGTAGTGGTAGACCGGGCCGCCCATCGGGGACTCGGAGCCGGTGCCGAACTCGGGCACGGAACCGCCGTCGTACGGGATCCAGGCGGGCTGGGCCGGGGGCAGCTCGGTCAGGCCGGTGTTGTTCGGCGAGGTGTTCTTCGGGGCGCTGCAGTCGAAGGCGGCACCGGATACACCCGTCGTGAAATCATATGCAATATACGGGTCATTGTCGCCCGTGCAGTACGGCCAGCCGAAGTTTCCGGGACCGGTCACCCGCGCGAACTCGACCTGCCCCGCCGGGCCGCGTGCCGGGTCGGCGGCGCCCGCGTCCGGGCCGTAGTCACCGACGTAGAGGATGCCGGTGGCCTGGTCGACGCTGAAGCGGAACGGGTTGCGGAAGCCCATGGCGTAGATCTCGGGCCGCGTCTTGTCCGTGCCGGGCGCGAAGAGGTTGCCGTCGGGGATCGCGTAGGAGCCGTCGGCGTTCACCTTGATGCGCAGGATCTTGCCGCGCAGGTCGTTGGTGTTGCCGGCCGAACGCTGGGCGTCGAAGGCCGGGTTGCGGTTGGCGCGCTGGTCGATGGGGGTGTAGCCGTCCGACTGGAACGGGTTGCTGTCGTCGCCCGTCGACAGGTACAGGTTGCCCGCCGCGTCGAAGTCGATGTCGCCGCCGACATGGCAGCAGATGCCGCGGGAGGCGGGGACGTCGAGGATCTTCGTCTCGCTGGCGACGTCCAGCGTGCCGTCGGCCTTCAGGACGAACCGGGAGAGCCGGTTGACGCCGTCGAAGGGAGCGAAGTCGGCCGCGGTGCCGGTCTCGGGGGCGTCGCCCGCGGGGGTGTTCATCGGGGGCGCGTAGTACAGGTAGATGAAACGGTTGGTGGTGAAGTCGGGGTCCACGCCGATGCCTTGGAGGCCTTCCTCGTCGTGTGTGTACACGTCGAGCTTGCCGGCCAGCCGGGTGTTGCCCGCGGCGTCCGTGATGCGGAGTTCCCCGTCGCGCGAGGTGTGCAGGACGGAACGGTCCGGGAGGACGGCGAGCGACATGGGCTCGCCGACCTCCGGTTCACCCTTGGCGAGGGTGACCTGCTGGAAGTCCTCGGCCACCGCGGCCGCGGGCGCGGCTCCCGGGTCGGCGACGGCTGCGCCGGCCTGGGGAGCGGCGAGGGTGAGGGACGCTCCTGCCAGCAGTGCGCCGCCGAGCAGGGCGATTGCCTTACGGACGGTAAGGCGTCGTCTGTGGGTCTCGGTTCTGCCGGTGCCTGTGGTGCTGTCGTTCCCGTGCACGGGTGCCTCCAGAAAGGGGCCGGTTGTACGGGCGGGTGCGGTACGCCGGGATGCGCCGTCATCCCGGAACTCACTGAAGCGGAGCAGTGGTTGACGCGGCCTGGTCCGTGCCGCCGAACGCCGCGTCGAAGGAGGCCGACGGCGGCTCGAAGTCGTATGCCTTCAGGCGGGTCAGGGCCTCGGGTGCGCCCTGGAGCCGGTCCATGCCGGCGTCCTCCCACTCGACGGAGATCGGGCCCCCGTAGTCGATGGAGCGCAGCATCCGGAAGACGTCCTCCCAGGGGACGTCGCCGTGCCCGGCCGAGACGAAGTCCCAGCCGCGGCGGGGGTCGCCCCAGGGCAGGTGGGAGCCGAGGCGGCCGTTGCGACCGTCGAGGCGCTTGCGGGCCTCTTTGCAGTCGACGTGGTAGATCCGGTCGCGGAAGTCCCAGAGGAAGCCGACCGGGTCGAGGTCCTGCCAGACGAAGTGGGAGGGGTCGAAGTTGAGGCCGAAAGCCGGTCGACGGTCGACCGCATCCAGCGTGCGTACAGTCGTCCAGTAATCGTATGCAATCTCGCTGGGGTGGACCTCGTGCGCGAACCGCACGCCCTCCGCGTCGAAGACGTCGAGGATCGGGTTCCAGCGCTCGGCGAAGTCCGTGTAGCCGCGCTCGATCATCGATTCGGGCGCCGGCGGAAACATGGCGACGAGGTGCCAGATCGCCGAGCCGGTGAAGCCGATCACCGTGTCGACGCCGAAGGCCGCTGCGGCCCGCGCGGTGTCGGCGATCTCGGCCGCCGCCCGCCGCCGTACGCCCTCCGCGTCGCCGTCGCCCCAGATACGGGCGGGCAGGATGGCCTGGTGGCGTTCGTCGATGATGGCGTCGCAGACCGCCTGGCCCACCAGATGGTTGGAGATCGCCCAGCACTTCAGGCCGTACTTGTCGAGGAGTTGGTGACGCGACTTGACGTACGCCGGATCCGCGAGTGCCTTGTCGACCGCGAAGTGGTCGCCCCAGCAGGCGAGTTCGAGTCCGTCGTAGCCGAAGTCGCGGGCGAGGCGGCAGACCTCTTCGAGGGGGAGGTCGGCCCACTGGCCGGTGAAGAGCGTGAAGGTGCGCGGCATTCTCTGAGCCCTCCTCAGACGGCTATCGGCGTGTAGACGGAGTTCTTCTCGGCGCTCTCCTCCACGGCCGCCAGCACGCGCTGCACCTGCAGCCCGTCGGCGAAGGAGGGTTCGGGCTGCCGGCCCTCGGCGATGGCGTGGACCAGGTCACGGGCCTGGTGGACGAAGGTGTGCTCGTAGCCGAGGCCGTGGCCGGGGGGCCACCAGGCGTCCAGGTAAGGGTGGTCGGGTTCGGTGACGAGGATGCGGCGGAAGCCGGCGTGCGCTCCGGGCTCGGTGCCGTCGTGGTAGGAGAGTTCGTTGAGGCGTTCCAGGTCGAAGGCCAACGAGCCGTGCTCGCCGTTGAGTTCGATGCGCAGGGCGTTCTTGCGGCCGGTGGCGTAGCGGGTGGCCTCGAAGGAGGCGAGGGCGCCGGAGGTGAAACGGCCGGTGAACAGGGCGGCGTCGTCGACGGTGACCTGTCCGGTGCCGGTGGACGCGGCGGCGGACAGGCCGCTGGTCGGTCCGCCGGGCAGCGGGCGTTCGCGTACGAAGGTCTCGGTGAGCGCGGAGACGCCGGCCAGCTGCTCCCCCGCCAGGTACTGCGCGAGGTCGACGATGTGCGCGCCCAGGTCGCCGAGCGCACCCGAGCCGGCCAGTTCCTTGCGCAGCCGCCAGGTGAGCGGGAACTCCGCGTCCACCAGCCAGTCCTGAAGGTACGTCACCCGCAGGTGCCGCAGGGCGCCGAGGCGGCCCTCGGCGACCATGCTCCGGGCCAGCGCGGTGGCGGGCACCCGGCGGTAGTTGAACCCGACCATCGCCAACTGACCGCGCACATACGCCGCTTGGGCGGCCGCTGTCATCGTCTCGGCCTCCTCGACGGTGTTCGCGAGGGGCTTCTCGCACAGCACGTGCTTGCCGGCGGCGAGCGCGGCGAGCGCGATCTCGGCGTGGCTGTCGCCGGGGGTGCAGATGTCGACGAGGTCGATGTCGTCCCGTTCGATCAGGGCGTGCCAGTCGGTCTCGGCCGCCGCCCAGCCGTACCGGTCGGCCGCCGCGCGCACGGCGGTCGCGTCCCGCCCGCAGATCGCGGCCAGTACGGGGCTGCGGGGCAGGTCGAAGACGCGGCCCACGGTGCGCCAGCCCTGGGAGTGGGCGGCGCCCATGAAGGCGTAGCCGACCATGCCGACGCGCAACGGCGGCTTCCCGGCCTCCGGTGCTGCTGTCTGCTGCGGCTGTTCCATGCAGATGTCCTCCTCGTCGTCGTGGCGCGGTGGGGGGGGTGGGGCCCGGCCCGAGGGACGTCCGCGGTCCGTCGGGCAGGGCGCGCCTCACTTGAAGCCGGTGGACATGTACGTGTCGACGTTGTCCTTGTCGACGACGGCCGAGTAGAGGGTGAGCGACGCGGGGATCTCGAACTCGGCCATGCCGCTCACGCCCTTGCCCTGACCGAGCGCACGGGCCAGGTCGATCGCGGACGCGGCCATCGTCGGCGGGTACAGGACGGTCGCCTTCAGGACGCCGTTGTCCTGCTTGATGGCCTGGAAGGCGGACAGGGCGCCGGCGCCGCCGACCATCAGGAAGTCGTCGCGCCCGGCCTGCTCGATGGCGCGCAGGGCGCCCACGCCCTGGTCGTCGTCGTGGTTCCACAGGGCGTCGAACTTCGACTGGGCCTGCAGGAGTTGGGCCATCTTGGCCTGTCCGGACTCGACCGTGAACTCGGCGGCCTGCCGGGCCACCTTCTTGATGTTGGGGTAGTTCTTCAGCGCGTCGTCGAAGCCCTGGGTGCGCTGCTTGGTCAGCTCGAGGTTGTCGAGGCCGGCCAGTTCGATGACGCGGGCGTTCGCCTTCCCCTTGAGCTTCTCGCCGATGTAGTGGCCAGCGTTGAGGCCCATACCGTAGTTGTCGCCGCCGATCCAACAGCGGTACGCCTGGGGGGTGTTGAAGATCCGGTCGAGGTTGACGACCGGGATGCCCGCGCGCATCGCCTTCAGTCCGACCTGGGTGAGCGCCTTGCCGTCGGCGGGCAGCACCACCAGCACGTCGACCTTCTTGTTGATCAGCGTCTCTATCTGGCCGATCTGCTGGGCGGTGTCGTTGGAGCCCTCGGTGATCTCCAGGGTGACGTCCGAGTACTTCTTGGCGCGGCTCTTGGCGTTGTCGTTGATGGCGTTGAGCCAGCCGTGGTCGGCCTGCGGGCCGGCGAACCCGATGGTGACCTCCTTGCCCGGCTTGTCCTCGGCGGCGGGCTGGTCGTTCGCGGCCGGCTCGTCGTCGGACTCGTTGCTCGTGCAACCTGCGAGGAGGGCACCGGCGGACACCGCGGCGGTCCCGAAGAGCAGCCCTCTGCGACTGGTGAAGCGGTTCGTGAGCTCTGGCATGGCGGTGAACCCTTTCCTCAGGTCGTGGCTTTGGCGGTACGACCCTCAGGTCGTGCTTGCGGTACGGCGCTGGACCAGCACGGCGGCGACGATGATCGCGCCCTTGGCGATCTGCTGGACGTCGCTCTGCAGGTTGTTCAGGGCGAAGATGTTGGTGATCGTGGTGAAGATCAGGACGCCGAGCACGGACCCGGTGATGGTGCCGCGGCCCCCGGTGAGCAGCGTGCCGCCGATGATCGCGGCCGCGATGGCGTCGAGCTCGTACAGGTTGCCGTTGGTGTTCTGGCCCGAGCCGGACAGGATGATCAGCAGGAAGGCGGCGATGCCGCAGCACAGTCCGGACAGCAGGTAGAGGTAGAGCCGCTGGCGGCGTACGTCGATGCCGGCGAGGCGGGCCGCCTCCGCGTTGCCGCCGACGGCGACCGTGCGGCGCCCGAAGGTCGTGCGGTTCAGGATCAGCCAGCCGATGATCGTCACGACCGCGAACACCATGACGAGCGGCGGGATGCCGAGCACGTAGGCGTCGCGCTCGCCGAGGTCGAGGACGCCCTCGACGGTGACGATCTGTGTCTTGCCGTCGGTGATCTGCAGGGCGAGTCCGCGGGCGGAGGCCAGCATGGCGAGCGTGGCGATGAACGGGACCATCCCGCCGTACGCGATGAGCAGCCCGTTGACCAGCCCGCACCCCACGCCGACCAGCACCGCGGTGAAGAGGATGCCGCCGAAGCCGTACTCCTGGGTGGCGACCGTGGTCGCCCACACCGAGGAGAGGGCGACGATCGCACCGACGGACAGGTCGATACCGCCGGAGGTGATGACGAAGGTCATGCCGACGGTGACGACACCGATCACCGAGGCCTGGGTGAGGACGAGTTGGAGGTTTCGGGTGTCTAGGAACTCGTCGGGCTTGGTGATGCCGCCGATGAGGATCAGTACGGCGAGCACGCCGAGCAGGGACAAGGTACGGACGTCGGCCCGGACCAACATCCCCCGCCAGGACGGGGGTTGGCCCACCGGGGCCGTCTTGTCGGTGCCGTCGCGGGGCGGGGACACGTGCTGCGTCATGACGCCGGGCTCCCTTCACCGGCCGCCGGGCTTGCACTGGCCACGGGGCTTCCTTCCATGACGAGGTCGAGTACACGGTGTTCGTCGAGTTCGCGCGCGGGCGCCGTGTGGACGACCTGACCCTCGCGCAGGACCAGCACGCGGTCGGCGAGGCCCAGCACCTCGGGCACCTCGCTGGAGACCAGCAGCACGGCGAGCCCCTCGTCAGCCAGTCGACGGACGACTGCATACAGTTCTGCGCGGGCGCCGACGTCGACGCCGCGGGTGGGTTCGTCGAGCAGCAGCACTCGGCAGCCGCGCAGCAGCCAGCGCGCGAGGACGGCCTTCTGCTGGTTGCCGCCGGAGAGGGTGCGCACCGGCACGGAGGGGTTGTCGGGCCGCAGCGACAGTTCGCGCGTCGCGGCCCGCGCCGCCTCCAGTTCGACACCCCGGTCGATCCAGCCGCCGCGTGAGAAGCGGGACATGGAGGACACCGAGACGTTCCGGGTGACGGACTCCAGCATCAGCAGGGCCTGCGCCTTGCGTTCCTCGGGGGCGAGCCCGAGTCCGGCACGGACGGCGGCGCGCACACTGCCGGGCCGCAACGCCCGTCCGCCGACGAGGACTTGACCGGAGCTGGGCTTGCGGGCGCCGTAGATCGTCTCCAGGATCTCGGAGCGTCCCGAACCGACGAGTCCGGCCAGCCCGACGATCTCGCCCGGGCGGATCTGCAGGTCCAGGGGCTCGAACTCCCCTTCCCGGGCCAGCCCGCGGACCTCCAGGACCGGCTCTTCCAGGGTCGCCGCACGCGATGGCCGGCCCGGGAAGACGTACTCGACGTTCCGGCCCGTCATCAGCGCGACCACCTCACGGGTCGGCGTGGACTTGGCGGGCAGCCCGCCCGCGACGGCCCGTCCGTCCTTCAGAACGGTCACGCGGTCGCCGATGCGGCGGATCTCCTCCAGGCGGTGCGAGATGTAGACGACGGCGACGCCGTCGGCGGTGAGGTCGCCGACGATGCGGAAGAGGTTGTCGACCTCGTCGGGGTCGAGGGCGGCGGACGGTTCGTCCATCACGATGAGCCGTACGTCGTGGGAGAGCGCCCGCGCCATGGAGACGATCTGCTGCTGGGCGGCCGACAACTCACCGACCAGGCAGCCCGGTTCGATCTCGGGATGTCCAAGTCGGTGCAGGAGCTGTGCGGTTGATGCACGGGCGGCCTTGCCGCGCACGACGAACCCGGCGGTTGTGGGTTCATGGCCGAGGTGGACGTTCTCGGCCACGGACAGGTGCTCCACCAGGTCGAGTTCCTGGTAGATGGTGGCGATGCCGAGGCGCATGGCGGCTATCGGTGAGCGGAGCGTGACGGGGTCGCCGCGCCAGTGGATGGTACCGGTGTCGGGCTGGTGGGCGCCGGACAGCACCTTGATGAGGGTGGACTTGCCGGCCCCGTTCTGGCCGAGCAGACAGTGCACTTCGCCGGCCTGGACGTCGAGGTCGACGCCGTCGAGGGCCCGGACTCCGGGGAACGACTTGGTGATGCCGGACATGGTGAGCAGCGGTGGTTCTGGTGCCATGGCGGTTCCCCTTGGCTGGCGTGCGGGCCGGTTCAGGGCGCGTGCGGGGCAGGCGTTTCGGGGCAGGGCAGAGCAGGGCGCTGTGCTGGTGGGCCGTATCGGCCAGAGACCTACTGAGGGCCTACAGAAGGCTTACGCGGGTGAGAACAGGTGGTCGCTGATGAGCCGGGCCGCGCCGATGACTCCGGCGGTGGGGCCCAACTCCCCGAGAACGATGGGCAGGTTGCCGGTCGCGAGCGGCAGCGACTGGCGGTAGACCTGGGTGCGGATCGCGGCGAGCAGGGTGTGGCCGAGGCCGGTCACCCCGCCGCCGATCACCACCAGGCCCGGGTTGAAGAAGCTGACGAGTCCGGCGATGATCTGGCCGACGCGGTTGCCGCCCTCACGGATCAGATCGAGGGAGGTGGCGTCGCCGGCGGCGGCCGCGGTGGCGACGTCGACGGCGGTCAGGGTGCCGTTCGCCGCCAGCAGCGTGGCGAGTTCGGCGGAGCGTCCCTGCTGGGCCGCCTCCACGGCGTCCCGGGCGAGGGCCGCCCCGCTGAAGTGGGCTTCCAGACAGCCCCGGTTGCCGCAGGCGCAGGGCCTGCCGTCGGGTACGGCCTGGATGTGCCCGATGTCGCCGGCGCTGCCCGTCGTACCGCGGTGGACCTCGCCGCCGACGACGATGCCGCAGCCGATGCCGGTGCCGATCTTGATGCAGAGGAAGTCGCCCACGGAGCGTGCGACGCCCGCGTGCTGCTCACCCATCGCCATCAGGTTCACGTCATTGTCGACCATGACCGGGCAGCCGAGTTCCTGGCTGAGTGCCTCCCGTGCCGGGAACCCGTCCCAGCCCGGCATGATCGGCGGAGCCACCGGCACGCCCTCCGGGAAGCGGACCGGTCCCGGTACGCCGATGCCGGCGCCGTCGAACCCTTCCGCGAGCCCGGTGGCCTTCAACTTCGCGGCCATGGAGAGAACTTGCTCGAAGACCGCGACCGGGCCCTCGCGTACGTCCATGGGCTGGTTGAGGTGTCCGAGGATCTCCAGTTCGGCGTTGGTGACGGCGACGTCGACCGAGGTCGCGCCGATGTCGACGCCGAGGAACCGCAGGTTGGGGGCAAGCCGGACGTTGTGGGAGCGGCGCCCGCCGCGTGAGGCGGCGAGCCCGTCGGCCACGACGAGGCCCGTCTCCAGCAGCCGGTCCACCTCCACGGCCAGCTTGGACCGTGACAGGTCGACCTGATCGCCCAGCTGGGCCCGGGAGTTGGGCCCGCCGTCGCGCAACAGCTTGAGCAGTCGGGCCTGATGGGCGTTCGCGGGCCGCGCCGTCATACGTCTCACGAGCCCCTCCCCGCCTCGATCGGCCTGTGCGCGCCGGGTTTCGGCCACCTAGGTGGCTTGCTTTCGAGGGGAACGTAGCAGTGGCTGCCGGGAGTGGGAAGAAGTTACGCGGAGATTGCCGCAGACTTTCTCCACTCGCAGGACAAAGATGTTCTTGCGAGGGTGCTCGCTCTCCCGCACCAACAGGGCTGAATCGAGGCGCGGTTGGCTACCCTGTGCATGCCGATGTCAGTGCTGGGGGGAGCACTCATGACTCAGGAGCCGTCACCCGACTCGGAACCCGGTTACGCAATGCGCCTGGCGAACGGGTCGTACGACTGGTACCGCAACGCCGCTATCAAGGCCCGCCGATACTTCCGGCTGACCGAGACCCTGGTACTGCTCGTCTCGGCCGCGATCCCGGTGTCGGCGGTCATCTCACCCGGCGACGCACAGGTCCCCGCCGTACTGGGCGGCGTCGTCGTGGTGATCAGCGGGCTGCGTTCCGTCTTCCACTGGCAGGACGACTACCTGCGGTTCAGCGAGGCCCGCGAGGCCGTGGAGGCGGAGCGCCGGCTGTACCGCACCGGCGCCGAACCGTACGACGACCCCGCCACCCGGGACCGGGTGCTGACCGCCGCCGTCACCCGCATCGAGCAGCGGGAGATGGGCACCTGGGTGCAACTGGCCAGTCCGCGCACCGATTCCACGGGGAACAGCGGGCGCCCCTGACGGCACGGCTCGGCACGCACTGTCAGAGGCGCCCCAACGGCCTTACGCCGCTCAGGACTTGGCGCGGGCGTGGTACGACCGCCGGGTGTGCTCCGTGTGCTCGCGCATCAGCTGGGTGGCGAGCTGCTCGTCGCGGTCCGAGATCGCGGCGATCAGGTCGCGGTGCTCGATCCAGGACTGGTGGCCGCGCTGCCGGGCGACGGGCGTGTAGTACCAGCGCACCCGGCGGTCGACCTGGGCCGCCAGTTCGGCGAGGACCACATTGCCCGCGAGCTCCATGATCGTCGCGTGGAAGCGGGCGTTGAGCGCGACGGCCGCGTCCACGTCGTCGGACGCGACGGCGAGCAGGCCCTGGGCGAGGATCTCGTCCAGGGCCTCGATGCCGGCCTTGTTCGCGTTGGCGGCGGCGAGCCGGGCGGCTTCGGCCTCCAACAGGGTGCGCACGGTGAGGAGTTGGTCGGCCTCCTCCTCCGTCGGCTCATGCACGAAGGCACCCTGGGCGGGCCGCAGATCGACCCACCCCTCCGTGTTCAGCCGCTGCAAGGCCTCGCGCACCGGCTGCCGGGAGACGCCGAGGTGTCCGGCGAGCTCACTCTCCACGAGGTGCTGGCCGGGCTGCAGGGCGCGCGTGGTGATCAGTTCGAGCAGCGCCTCGTAGACGCGGTCGCGGAGCGGACCGGGGCGTTCGAGTTTGGGTACCGCACCCTGCGGCAGTCCGGTCGACAACATCACGGTCCCCCTCCTGGGCCATGCCGGGCGACTGAAGCCGGAAGCCGGCCGCCACTGGACAGCCAGTATCGATTGTCTTTCGTCTACAGTCTACGGCGCACAATGGCCAGGGCGTTCGGGAGTTGGCCTCGTCACACCCCGTCCCGGGGGCACGTTACGGGCAGCGGACGACCTGCCCGGCGTAGGACAGGTTGCCGCCGAACCCGAACAGCAGCACCGGATCGCCCGTGGAGATCTGCCCCTGCTCCACCAGCTTGGAGAAAGCGAGCGGAATGCTCGCCGCGGAGGTGTTGCCCGATTGGGCGACGTCCCGCGCGACGACGGCGTTGACGGCGCCGATCTTCTCCGCGAGGGGTTCGATGATGCGCAGGTTCGCCTGGTGCAGGACGACGCCGGCCAGGTCCTCGGGCGCGAGCCCGGCCTTCTCGCAGGCCTTGCGGGCGATCGGCGGCAGCTGGGTGGTCGCCCAGCGGTAGACGCTCTGCCCCTCCTGCGCGAACCGCGCGGGCTGCCCCTCGATGCGCACCGCGTGCCCCATCTCGGGCACCGAACCCCACAGCACGGGCCCGATGCCGGGTGCGTCACTGGACGGGTCCGCCTCGACGACGGCGGCCCCCGCTCCGTCGCCGACGAGGACGCACGTCGTACGGTCCGTCCAGTCGGTGACCTCGGACATCTTGTCGGCACCGATCACCAGGGCCCGGGTCGCGGCGCCGGCCCGGACGGTGTGGTCGGCGGTGGCCAGGGCATGGGTGAACCCGGCACACACGACGTTGACGTCCATCGCGGCCGGCGACGGGATGCCGAGCCGGGCGGCGACCCGGGCGGCCATGTTCGGGGAGCGGTCGACAGCCGTGGACGTGGCCACGAGGACCAGGTCGATGTCGCCGGGCGCGAGGCCCGCCGCCGCCAGCGCCTTGGCGGCGGCGTGCGCGGCCAGCTCGTCGACCGGCTCGTCGGGCCCGGCGATATGGCGTGTGCGGATGCCCACCCGGGACGTGATCCACTCGTCACTGGTGTCGACCATGCCCGCCAGTTCCTCGTTGGTGAGTACCTTGGCGGGCTGGTAGTGGCCGACGGCGGCGATGCGCGAGCCGTTCATGGGTGGTCCCCCTCGGTGCTTCGGGTAACGGGATCCACCAGTCTGATCAGTGACTCACCAGTACGACGGCAGGTGAGACGACAGGATTCCGGCGCCCCCGTTGTCAGCTTCCGTCATCCGCGGGGGCAAGGAGAGTACGCCCGAACAGTTTCCGGACAACTACCCCGTGAACAGCTGCGTCGCCTTGCGTACGAGCTCGAACACCCCGTAGGCGAGCGGCACCCCCACCCACACCCAGGCGAAGGCGATCAGCCCTCGCCGGTCAGGCGGACTCTGACTGCTGTCGTTCGACATCGGCTGCCTCCCTCGGTGCCGGGATGTGGTGCCGGGCGTGGACCGGCCGGACGAGCTCGTTGGCGACGAAGCCGACGACGAGCAGGCCGATCATGATGACGAAGGACAGGCCGTAGAGGGACGCACCGCCCTTGCCCGCCTCCTCCTGGCGGTCGGCGATCCAGTTCACGATCAGCGGGCCGAGGACGCCGGCCGTGGACCAGGCGGTGAGCAGCCGCCCGTGGATCGCACCGACCTGGTATGTGCCGAAGAGGTCCTTCAGATACGCGGGGATCGTCGCGAAGCCACCGCCGTAGAAGGACAGGATCACCAGCGCGCACAGGATGAACAGCGGTTTCGACGAGTCGCCGAACAGTGCGATCAGGGCGTACATCAGCGCGCCCGCGCCCAGGTAGACGCGGTAGATGTTCTTGCGTCCGATCAGGTCGGAGGTCGACGACCAGCCGATGCGGCCCGCCATGTTGGCCGCCGACAGGAGGGCGACGAAGCCGGCGGCCGCGGAGACCGACACCGGGGTGGAGGTGTCCGCGAAGAAGTCCGTGATCATCGGGGCGGCCTTCTCCAGAATGCCGATGCCGGCGCTCACGTTCATGCAGAGCACGACCCACAGACACCAGAACTGCGGGGTGCGTACGGCGCTGCGGGCGGAGACCTGCGGACCCTCGAGGATGCTCGGTCCGCCGCTGACCGGCTTCTCGGTGCGCGGCACCCGGACCAGCAGCACCCCGAGCAGCATGAAGACTGCATACGAAAGCCCGTGTACCAGGAACGCCACGGCGATCCCGGAGCTGTCGGAACCGAACGACTCCAGCATCTGCGCCGACCAGGGCGAGGCGATGAGCGCGCCGCCACCGAAGCCCATGATCGCGATGCCGGTGGCCATGCCGGGCCTGTCCGGGAACCACTTGATGAGCGTGGAGACCGGCGAGATGTAACCGATGCCGAGGCCGATGCCGCCGACGAAGCCGTAGCCGAGGACGATCAGCCAGTACTGCTCGGTCGCCGCGCCCAGCGCGGAGAGCAGGAAGCCGGACGAGAAGCAGACGAGGGCGACCGTCATCGCCCAGCGCGGCCCGTTGCGCTCCACGAGCGTGCCGCCGAACGCGGCCGACAGGCCGAGCATCACGATGCCCAGCTGGAAGGGCAGCGCGCTCTGGGTGCCGCTGAGGCCGAGCGCGGACTCGAGGGGCGGCTTGAACACGCTCCAGGCGTACGCCTGGCCGATGGAGAGGTGGACCGAGAGAGCGGCAGGCGGAACCAGCCAGCGGCTCCATCCCGGCGGTGCGACTGGGGGACTCATGATCCCGAACGGTAGGAAGGAAGACGGAAGTTGAAAAGTCGCGCGTCGACCGTATCCGATGAACGGTATGCCGGACGCGACGAACGGTCGCGTGCTGCGCGACCCCTTGCTGGGCCAGGTCCCATACTGTAGACAGTATTTCGTCGACAGAGATTCGGCAGTTCCTCGGTATCCCTCAACCGAACGGAGCTCCCTCATATGAAAGTCGCAGTCCTCGGCGCCGGTGCGATCGGCGCCTACGTCGGCGCCGCGCTCCACCGCGCGGGCGCCGACGTGCATCTCGTCGCCCGTGGACCGCATCTGGCGGCCATGAGGCAGCACGGAGTACGGGTGCTCAGCCCGCGCGGCGACTTCACGGCCCGCGCGCACGCCACCGACGACCCGGCCGAGATCGGCCCGGTCGACTACGTCTTCCTCGGCCTCAAGGCCAACTCGTACGCGGCGTGCGGGCCGCTGATCGAGCCTCTGCTGCACGACAGCACGGCGGTGGTGGCCGCCCAGAACGGCATCCCCTGGTGGTACTTCCACCGGCACGGCGGCCCCTACGACGGCCACCGCATCGAAAGCGTGGACCCGGACGGCGCGGTCAGTGCGGTGCTCGCGCCCGAACGGGCCGTCGGGTGTGTCGTCTACGCGGCGACCGAACTCGAAGACCCTGGTGTCGTACGGCACTTGGAAGGAACCCGGTTCTCGGTCGGCGAGCCCGACCGCAGCGTCTCGGCGCGCTGTCTGGCGTTCAGCGAGGCCATGCAGGCCGGCGGTCTCAAGTGCCCGGTCGAGCCCGACGTACGGGGCGACATCTGGGTCAAGCTGCTCGGCAACATCTCCTTCAACCCGATCAGCGCGCTGGCCCGCGCGACCATGCGGCAGATGTGCCTGCACGGCGGCACCCGCAAGGTCATCGAGATCATGATGGCCGAAACGCTGACGGTCGCCGGGGCCGTCGGCTGCGAGGTCGGCGTCTCCATCGAACGCCGTCTCGCGGGCGCCGAACGCGTCGGCGACCACCGCACCTCCACGCTCCAGGACCTGGAGCGCGGCAAACCGCTCGAACTCGACGTACTCCTCGCGGCCGTCGTCGAGTTGGCGGAGATCACCGGCGTGGAGGTGCCCACCCTGCGCACCGTGCACGCCATCTCGGACCTGCTCGCACTGAGGAGCGCCGCATGAACTCTGGGGAACCTCGTATGAGGAAACGCGACCGAACCCCGAAGACCTACACCCGGCTCACCCACCCCCTGGTCCGCGACTCGCGCAACGAGCGATTCCGGGAGGCGAGTTGGGACGAGGCGCTGGACCGGGCGGCCCAAGGGCTCGAGGCGGCGCGCGGCGCGTTCGGGATGTTCTCCTGCGCCCGCGCGACCAACGAGATGAACTTCGTGGCGCAGAAGTTCGCCCGGGTCGTCATGGGCACCAACAACGTCGACTCCTGCAACCGGACCTGCCACGCCCCGAGCGTCGCCGGCCTGTCCGCGGCCTTCGGGTCCGGCGGCGGCACGTCGTCGTACGAGGAGATCGAGCACACCGACGTCATCGTGATGTGGGGCTCCAACGCCCGCTTCGCACACCCGATCTTCTTCCAGCACGTGCTCAAGGGGATCAGGAACGGCGCCCGGATGTACGCCGTCGACCCGCGCCGCACCTCCACCGCCGAGTGGGCGGAGAGCTGGCTCGGCCTCAACGTCGGCACGGACATCCCGATGGCACACGCGATCGGCCGCGAGATCATCCACGCGGGCCTGGCCAACGAGGCGTTCATCGAGCGGGCGACGTCCGGCTTCGAGGAGTACCGGGCGCTGGTCGAGCCGTGGACGCTGTCGCTCGCCGAGAAGGTGACGGGCGTACCGGCCGCCGCCATACGGGAGTTGGCGCACGCCTACGCCCGGGCCGAGCGGGCCCAGCTGTGCTGGACCCTCGGCATCACCGAGCACCACAACGGCACCGACAACGTCCGCGCGCTGATCAACCTCTCCCTGCTGACCGGGCATGTGGGGCGCTACGGCTCGGGGTTGCAGCCCCTGCGCGGCCAGAACAACGTGCAGGGCGGCGGCGACATGGGCGCCATCCCGAACCGCCTCCCCGGCTTCCAGGACATCCTCGACGCCGAGGCCCGGCTGAAGTTCGAGTCGGCCTGGGACACCGTCATCCAGCCGCACTACGGGCTGAACCTGACGGAGATGTTCGAGGCGATGGAGGAGGGCACGCTCAGGGCCGTCTACTGCATCGGCGAGAACCCGGCGCAGTCGGAGGCGGACAGCGAGCAGGCGGTACGGCGGCTCCGGGCGCTGGACTTCCTCGTCGTACAGGACATCTTCCTCACCAAGACCGCCGAGCTGGCGGACGTCGTCCTGCCCGCGACCGCCGGCTGGGCGGAGACCGACGGCACCACCACCAACAGCGAGCGGCGGGTTCAGCGGGTACGGCGTGCGGTCACGCCGCCCGGTGAGGCGCGCGAGGACATCGACATCCTCTGTGATCTGGCGGCACGCCTCGGGCACGAGTGGAAGTACGCCGACTCCGAGACCGTGTGGAACGAGCTGCGGTCGGTGTCGCCGGACCACTACGGGATGACGTACGAACGCCTGGCGGAGCACCAGGGCATCCAGTGGCCGTGCCCGAGCACGGACGAGCTCGAACCGACCTATTTGCACGGCCGGTTGTGGGAGACGGACCCGGCGCGGCGCGGGCTGCCGGCGCCCTTCGGGATCGTGCAGCACGATCCGCCCGTGGACCTGACGGACGAGGAGTTCCCGATCCGGCTCACCACCGGCAGGCGGCTCGACTCGTACAACACCGGTGTGCAGAGCGGGGGTCTTGCGTCCCCGCTGCGGCGCGGCGAGTACCTCGAGCTGTGCCCGGAGGACGCGGAACGGTACGGGGTCGTGGTCGGCGAGGAGGTCCAGGTGGCCTCGCGGCGCGGGTCGGTGGTCGCGCCCGTGTGGATCGACACCGCGCTGCGGCCCGGGCTCGCCTTCATGACCATGCACTTTCCCGACGAGGTGGACACCAACCAGCTGACGATCGAGGCCAATTGCCCGATCGCGGGGACGGCGGAGTTCAAGGCGTCGGCGATCCGCATCGAGAAGCTCCCGGTCGCGACCTACGTGAGGTGACGCAAGTGGACCTGCACTTCGGCGACAGCAAACCGACGGACGACGAACGGGCCGCCGTGGACGCCCTGTTGGGCCCCCCGGAGTCCTCCTGGGAGGGCGCCGACCGCTCCGACGCCGACCTGAGGTGGGCCCGCGGCGGACGCGCGGCCCGGGACCGCCGCGACCTGCTGCTGCCGGGGCTGCACGCCCTCAACGACCGGGTCGGCTGGATCAGCGAGGGCGCCCTCGACTACCTGTGCCGGCGGCTGACGGTGCCGCCGGCGGAGGCGTACGGGGTGGCCACCTTCTACGCGATGTTCTCCGTCAAGCCCCGGCCGGCGAACGTGCTCCACGTGTGCACGGACCTCGCGTGCGCGGCCGCCGGGGCGTCGGAGCTGTGCGCCGGGATCGAGGCGAAACTGGGCCTCGGCAGCGGGGTCTCGGTCGAGCGCAGCCCGTGCCTGGGCCTGTGCGAACGTGCCCCGGCCGCGCTCGCGGTCAAGGCGGGAGATCCGGTGCGTACGGCGGTGTCGGCGCCGGCGACCGTACGGGATGCCGTGCTCGCCGCGAGCGCACCCGACTCGGCGCCCGAGGAGCCGCCCGCGGCGATGGCGGTGCCCCAGGCGGGGGACCCGTCGCTGGCCCTGCTGCGCCGCGTCGGCGTCGTCGACCCCGCGTCGCTGGACGACTACCGCGCCCACGGCGGCTACACCGCGCTGCGCCGGGCCTTCGAGCTCGGTCCCGCCGGGGTCATCCGCGAGGTGACCGACTCGGGCCTGGTCGGGCGTGGCGGCGCCGCCTTCCCCACCGGCCGCAAGTGGCAGGCCACGGCGTCCCAGCCCGACCATCCGCACTACCTGGTGTGCAACGCCGACGAGTCCGAGCCGGGCACCTTCAAGGACCGCGTGATCATGGAGGGCGACCCGTACGCGCTGGTCGAGGCGATGACCATCGCGGCGTATGCGATCGGTGCGCATACGGGATACATCTACCTGCGTGGCGAATATCCGCGGGCGATACATCGTATGCAATATGCTGTCGACCAGGCGCGCGCCCGTGGTCTGCTCGGCGACGACGTCCTCGGCCAGGGCTACGCCTTCGACATCGAGATCCGGCGGGGCGCCGGGGCGTACATCTGCGGCGAGGAGACCGCTCTGTTCAACTCCATCGAGGGCTACCGGGGCGAGCCGCGCTCGAAGCCGCCGTTCCCCGTGGAGAAGGGCCTGTTCGGCAAGCCGACGGTCGAGAACAACGTCGAGACGCTGGTCAACGTACTGCCGATCCTGACGATGGGCGCACCGGCGTACGCGGCGATCGGCACGGGCAGGTCGACCGGACCGAAGCTGTTCTGTGTGTCGGGGAGTGTGGAGCGGCCCGGGACCTACGAGCTGCCGTTCGGGGCGACGCTGGGCGAGTTGCTGGAGCTGGCCGGAGTCCGCGACGGTCTGCGGGCCGTACTCCTCGGCGGCGCCGCGGGCGGCTTCGTACGGCCCGACGAGACGCACATCCCGCTCACCTTCGAAGGCACCCGGGAGGCGGGGACCACACTCGGCTCGGGCGTCGTCATGGCCTTCGACGACACCGTGCCACTGCCTCGACTGCTGCTGCGCATCGCGAAGTTCTTCCGGGACGAGTCGTGCGGACAGTGTGTGCCGTGCCGGGTCGGGACCGTGCGGCAGGAGGAGGCTCTGCACCGGATCGCGGAGCGCACGGGTGCCGCCGCGGCCGACGACATCGCCCTGCTCAGGGAGGTCGGCCGCGCGATGCGGGACGCCTCGATCTGCGGTCTGGGACAGACCGCGTGGAACGCCGTGGAATCCGCCATCGACCGTCTGGGGGCGTACGAATGACCGTGACACCGCTGGGGATCCCGCGCCGGCTGCTGGAGTTCACGATCGACGGGGAACCGGCCCGGGTCCCCGAGGGCTCCACGATCCTCGACGCCTGCCGGGCCGCCGGGAAGGACATCCCGACCCTGTGCCAGGGCGACACGCTCACCCCCAAGAACGCCTGTCGGGTCTGCGTCGTCGAGGTCGAGGGCTCCCGCACTCTCGTCCCGGC
Organism: Streptomyces dysideae; assembly: GCF_001514305.1. Lineage (GTDB taxonomy): Bacteria > Actinomycetota > Actinomycetes > Streptomycetales > Streptomycetaceae > Streptomyces > Streptomyces dysideae. The sequence continues at coordinate 198,568 of NZ_KQ949083.1, read as the reverse complement.
CTGCTCCCGGAAGGCGGAGCCCGGCATGGAGGTGCGGACCGACACCGAGCGCGCCCGGCACAGCCGCAAGATCGTCCTCGAACTGCTCGCCTCCTCGGTCGACCTGTCCACGACACCGCAGGTGGCCGGATGGCTCAAGGAGTACGAGGCGAAGCCGGACCGTTTCGGCCCGGACGCGGCCCGCCTCGACGAGGAGCCGAAGGTCGACAACGACCTGTATGTACGCGACTACGACAAGTGCATCCTCTGCTACAAGTGCGTGGACGCCTGTGGCGACCAGTGGCAGAACACCTTCGCGATCTCCATCGCGGGTCGTGGCTTCGGCGCCCGGATCGCGGTCGAGCACGACGCTCCGCTGACCGACTCGGCGTGCGTGTACTGCGGGAACTGCATCGAGGTGTGCCCGACGGGGGCGCTGTCGTTCAAGTCGGAGTTCGACATGCGGGCGGCGGGTACGTGGGACGAGTCGGCACAGACGGAGACGACGACCGTGTGCGCGTACTGCGGAGTGGGCTGCAACCTCACTCTGCACGTGCAGGACAATGAGATCGTGAAGGTCACCTCGCCGCACGACAACCCGGTGACCCACGGCAATCTCTGCATCAAGGGCCGTTTCGGCTACCAGCACGTACAGAACCGGGACTGATGGGGACATGGGACGAGTCACGGAACGACGCAAGGTGATCCGCATCCGGGACGGGGCGGTCTCCACCCGCCCGGACACGCTCGTCGCCGAGGAGCCACTGGAGATCCGGCTGAACGGCAAGCCGCTGGCGATCACCATGCGGACGCCGGGGGACGACTTCGCGCTGGCGGCCGGTTTCCTGGTCAGCGAGGGTGTACTGGCTAACGCATACGATCTGCAGAACATCGTCTACTGCGCGGGGGCGACGGTCGACGGCTCGAACTCCTACAACGTGGTCGACGTGAAGACGGCCCCCGGGGTGGCGATCCCCGACATCACGCTCGAGCGCAACGTCTACACGACCTCGTCCTGCGGCCTGTGCGGGAAGGCGAGTCTCGACGCGGTCCGTACGACGACCCGCTGGCCCATCGCCGACACTCCCCCGGTCCGCGTCGAGCCCGAGCTGCTCGCGAGCCTCCCCGACCGGCTGCGCGCGAGCCAGCGGGTCTTCGACCGGACCGGGGGCCTGCACGCGGCGGCCCTGTTCACCGAGGACGGCGAGCTCCTCGACATCCGGGAGGACGTGGGCCGGCACAACGCGGTCGACAAGCTGGTGGGCCGCGCCCTGCAGAACGGGAACCTGCCGCTGTCCCGCACCGTCCTGCTGGTGTCGGGCCGGGCCTCCTTCGAGCTGGCGCAGAAGGCCGTGATGGCGGGCATCCCGGTCCTGGCCGCGGTGTCGGCGCCCTCGTCACTCGCGGTGGACCTGGCCGCGGAGACCGGGCTGACGCTGGTGGGCTTCCTGCGGGGCAGCTCCATGAACGTGTACGCGGGCGAACACCGGCTCGCCCTGCGGACCGCGGCCGCCCAGGGCTGACCGGCTTCCCGCGTCACGGCGGCGGGGCCCCGACCGGCGGGGAGCGCCCCCTGCGCCGCAGGGGCCCCGCTGGCATGGCTCGGTCACCTACGGGCGCTCTGTGCCGGTGGTCTTGGGACAGTGCGGTTGGTGGGCCTGTGACCTGCGATGGTTTGGCGTTGCTCAGCCCCTTGTGAATTCCACCTCCGCCGCCCTCACCACCGACCCCAGCCGCGGAAAGTCGAGCCGCACCGACGCCTCGTGCTCGGCGGCCGTGAACGCGGTCATGGCGTCCTCGACGAAGATGAGGTCGTAGCCGAGGTCGCCGGCGGCGCGGGCGGTGGACTCGACGCCGAGGTTGGTGGCGATGCCGCCGAACACCAGGGTGCCGACGCCGCGTTCGCGGAGGCGGTCGTCCAGGCCGGTGCCCTGGAAGCCGCCGATCGTCCGCTTCACGATCTCCAAGTCGCCGTCCGTCAGCAGGCCTTGGACCAGTCCGCTGCCGGGCGGCTGTTCGACGACGCCGGGGCGTTCGACCCGGACGAGGACGACGAGGGCTCCTGCCGTGCGGAACGCGGCCGCCAACTCCGCGGAGACGGTGTGGACTTCGCTGCCCTTGCGAGGTTCGAGCGGCAGGCCGACGATGCGGTCCATCAGGTCGACGAGGACGAGGGCGGTGCACGCGGGATCCAGTGCGAGAGGTGCGGTCATAACGGAACGTTAGCCGCCAGCCCGTGCGGTGATCGAGGCACGGGAGCAAGAGAGGGAAAGTACTACTCCATCCGTGACAGGACACGTGCACGGCGCTTGTGAGGTGTGCGAGAGCCCAACTAACGTCTGGGGGGCGCACGTTGGACGTGGGATGTCCGAATGTCCAGATGGATGAAAGGCAGACCGCACGATGCCTCCAAGAGTTCGCGCACGTCTGAGATCAGCTCTCGTCGCGGCCGTCGCCACACTGGCGACGGCCGTGTCACTGAGTCCCGCGCAGTCCCGCCCTGCCACCGATCCCCCGCCGTTCGAGCAGCAGGTCCTCTTCCGCGCCGACCAGGACCCCGGCTACGCCTGTTTCCGCATCCCGGCGATCGTGAAGTCCACGGACGGCACACTGCTCGCGTTCGCCGAGGGCCGGGTCCTCAACTGCGGTGACGCCGCCGACATAGACATCGTCCTCAAGCGGTCGACCGACGGCGGCCGCACCTGGGGCCCGCTCCAGGTCGTCAACGAGGGCGACGGCGACACGCACGGAAACCCGGCACCGATCGTGGACCGCGAGACGGGCCGGATCCTGCTCGCCGAGACGTACAACACGGGCCGTACGGACAGCGGCGGTTGCTCCGTGCCCTGCGACCGCACCCCGCATCTGCAGTACAGCGACGACGACGGGCTGACCTGGTCCGAGCCGCGCGATCTGAGCGACGAGATCCTGCCCGCGCACTGGAACTCCTGGTACGCCACCGGCCCCGTGCACGGCATCCAGCTCACCCGCGGCAAGCACGCCGGCCGACTCGTCTTCGGCGTCAACACCGAGACGTGGGACGGCAGTCGGATCAGCGCCAACCACGCGGCCCTCATCGTCAGCGACGACGGCGGCGACCACTGGCGGATCGGCGCGACCGACTCCTGGCCCATCGCCGACGACGGCACCTTCCGGCAGAAGCCGTCCGAGGTCACCCTCACCGAACGCACCGACGGCACCCTTCTCATCAGCGGCCGCGAACAGGACGGCACCGATCTCGGCCACCGCAGCCAGACGTACAGCCGCGACGGCGGCGACAGCTTCGTCTCGCCCTTCCGGGACCTCCCGGACCTCTACACGCCCCAGGTCCAGGGCTCCACGCTCCGCCTGGGCAACCGCATCCTGCTGGCCTGCCCCGGCGACCCCGACCGCCGCCGCACCATGATGGTCCGCTCCTCCCACGACGGCGGCCGCACCTGGGACAGCGTGGACCGCGGCACGGTCGTCACCACGGACTGGTCGGGCTACTCCGACATGATGGCCATCGACGGGCACACCGTGGGCCTGATGTACGAGGGCGGCGCCGTCGACGCGCGCGACGAGATCCGCTTCGCCCGCTTCACCGAGGACTGGCTGCAGCCCCGCCGCGGCCCCGACCCGACCACCCCCGACCTCGCACCGCAGACACCCCGCGCGGCCGTCCTCGGCGGCGCCGAGCAGACCGACGGCGTCTTCGACGGCGCCCTGGAGTTCGACGGCACCGACGACGCCGTACGCCTGCCGTACCGTGCCCAACTCCCGCTCGGCTCAAAGGACTTCACGGCATCACTGTGGTTCCGCTACTCGGCCACGACCGGCGAGCAGCCGTTCCTGTGGATGGGCGGCATCGGCAGCACCCAGCCGCAGATCTGGCTGCGCGGCGAACCCGCGAACAACCGGGTGCGCGCCCTGATCACCACCCGGGAGGGCGCGCGGACGGTACGCACGGCGTCCGTGAGCACCACCGGCGCCCACAACGACGGCCAGTGGCACCATCTGGCGCTGCGCCGCGGCGACGGCGAGCTCATGCTGTTCCTCGACGGTACGGCGGTCACGACCGCGGACGTGGCCGGCTCGGTCAGCCGCAACTCCCCGTTCGGCGTGCACATCGGCCAGCGCATGGACAGCCGGGCCTTCTTCACCGGCGCGATCGACGACGTCCAGGTATGGGACCGGGCACTCGGCACCGAGGAGTTGACCGGCCTGCGCACCGAAAGCACCGGAAACACGGAAACCACCGCAAGCACCGCCGGCACCGGCCGGACGCGCGGCACCGTCCTGTGGCTGCCCATGGACCGGGTGAGCGCGGGCCACTAACGTCCCGGGCGTGCCCGACGACACACGAGCACGACAGCGCACGGGAACCGGGGTCGGCCTGCTGCTGGCCCTGGTTCTCGGGGCCGTGCTGCTTACCGCGCTCCCGGACGACGGTGAACAGGATGGCGCCGACTGCATACCGCATACCGTCAGCGAGTGGTCGACCGACGACAACCTCACCGCCGAGTTCGCCCGCTACGGTGACGACGCCACCCGCACCGACGACTGGACCGGCGGCGACGGCACCCACTCGGTACGCCTCCCCGACGGCCGGATCCTGTGGCTGTTCTCCGACACCTACCTCGGCCAGGTGTACGCCCCGCCCAACCCGGCCGGCGAGTCCTTCGCCTGGCGGGACACGACGGCCCCGCTGGTCCGCAACTCGGCCGTGGTGATGAGCCCCGACGGCAAGCGCTTGCTCTCCACGCTCCCCGCCCCCCTCCTCCCCGACCCGGCCCCGAACCAGTGGCGCTGGCCGGTCGCGGCCCGCGTCGAGCCCCGCTCCCCCGGCTCGACCGAGCAGGTCCTGCGGGTACTGCTCTGGGTGCGCACCGCCGGGGCCGCCCCGTGGATCTACGGCGTGCCCACCGCCACCGAGGTCGCCACCCTCACCCTGCCCGACCTGCGGGTGGAGTCGGTCGTCAAGGTGCTGGACCAGCAGCTGGTCCCGGACCCGTCCCGGAGGGTCCTGTTCGGGACGACGCTCGTCGAGGACGGCGACTGGACGTACGTCTTCGGCGGCGACGACGGGCAGGCCGCGTCCCGGCCCGCCTCACGGGCGTACGTGGCACGCGTGCCGCGGGGCAGGCTCGGGGAGCCGGCCGCCTGGCAGTACTGGAACGGCTCCCGGTGGACGGCGTCCGGCCCGCGCCCGGTGCTCGGGGACGGGCGGCGCACCGGGGTGGGCAGCGCGTTCTCGGTGGTGCGCACGGACGGCACGTACGTGCTGTTCACGATGGCCGCGGGCACCAAGGGCCTGACCACCGTGACGTCGTACTGGGCCTGCTCCCCCACCGGCCCGTGGCACGGCCCGACGAGGGACTTCAGCCCTGCCCTCCCCCAGGGCCAGGTCGCCGCGTACAACCCGCAGGCGCACCCCGAACTGAGCGACGGCGGACGGCTGGTGGTGAGCTACGACGTCAACTGGCTGGAGCCGGGCGGTGCCGCGGCACAGCTCAACCGGAACGTGTCCCTGTACCGACCGCGGTTCGTGACGCTGCGGCTGACGCCGGAGGAGTGAGCGGCTCCTGCGGGTCGCGGGCGCGGCGTTTGGCGATCACCGCGCACACCATCAGCTGCATCTGGTGGAAGAGCATCAGCGGCAGCACGGCCAGCGAGGCGTGCGCGCCGAACAGGACGCTCGCCATGGGCAGTCCGGAGGCCAGGGACTTCTTCGAGCCGGCGAACTGGATCGCGATGCGGTCCTCGCGGCTGAAGCGGAGCGCCTTGGCGCCGTACCAGGTCAGGGCGAGCATCACGGCCAGCAGTACGGCCTCGACGGCGAGCAGTCCGGCCAGCCGGGCGGGGCTCACCTGGTGCCAGATGCCCTGGACCATGCCCTCGCTGAACGCGGTGTAGACGACCAGCAGGATCGAGCCGCGGTCGACGAGGCCGAGGACCTTCTTGTGCCGCGCGACGAAGCCGCCGATCCAGCGGCGCAGCAGCTGCCCGGCGAGGAACGGCGCCAGCAGCTGCAGCACGATCTTGACGAGGGAGTCGGCGGAGAAGCCGCCCCCGCTGTTGCCGAGCAGACTGGCCGCCAGCAGCGGCGTGATGACGATGCCGATCAGCGAGGAGAAGGAGCCGGCGCAGATCGCGGCGGGCACGTTGCCGCGGGCCATCGAGGTGAAGGCGATCGACGACTGGATGGTCGACGGGACCAGGGTGAGGAACAGCAGACCCTGGTAGAGGGGGTGCGTCAGCAGCACCGGGACGAGTCCGCGCGCGGCCAGGCCCAGCAGTGGGAACAGGACGAAGGTGCAGGCCAGCACGGTGACGTGGAGCCGCCAGTGCTTCAGCCCGTCCAGTGCCGCACGGGTGGACAGCCGGGCGCCGTAGAGGAAGAAGAGGAACGCGATCGCAGCCGTGGAGGCGCCGGAGGCCACGTCGGAGGCCGTGCCGCGCGCCGGGAGCAGTGCCGCGAGGCCCACCGTCCCGAGCAGCAGCAGGATGTACGGATCGATCGGCATCCAACTCGGCCATCGCAGGCGTTTCACTGTGCTCCACTACTTCGCTGTACGTCCGGTTCCGGGGCACGATCGTGCCCTCTCCATCGTCCTCCGGAGTCGCGCGATCGGGAATCCGGCATACCACTCTGACTGTCATCACGTTCCGCGATAACCTGAAGGCGTGTACGACCCGTCCCACCTGCGTACGTTCCTGGCGGTGGCGCAGACGCTGAGTTTCACGCAGGCCGCCCGGCGGCTCGGACTGCGTCAGTCGACCGTGAGCCAGCATGTGCGGCGGCTGGAGGATTCGACCGGCCGGCAGCTGTTCACCCGGGACACCCACTCCGTGGAGCTGACGGAGGACGGCGAGGCGATGCTCGGCTTCGCCCGCCGGATCCTGGAGGTGCACGAGCAGGCGACGGCGTTCTTCACCGGCACCCGGCTGCGCGGCCGGCTCCGCTTCGGCGCGTCGGAGGACTTCGTGCTGACCCGGCTGCCGGAGATCCTGGAGGGGTTCCGCCACGATCACCCCGAGGTCGACCTGGAGCTGACGGTCGAGCTGTCCGGCACGCTGCACGAGCAACTGGCCGCGGGAAAGCTGGACCTGGTGCTGGCCAAGCGGCGCCCCGAGGACCCGCGGGGCGAACTGGTCTGGCACGACCGCCTGGTGTGGATCGGCGCGGAACGGCTCCGCCTGGAGGCCGACCGCCCGGTGCCGCTGATCGTGTTCCCGCCGCCGGGCATCACCCGGGCCCTCGCCCTGGAGGCGCTGGAGCGGCAAGGGCGGGAGTGGCGGATCGCGTGCACCAGCGGCAGCCTCAACGGGCTGATCGCGGCGGCACGGGCGGGCCTCGGCGTGATGGCGCACTCACGGGGTCTGATCCCGCCGGGTCTGGTCCGCGTCCCCGACCGCTCCGGCCTCCCGGAACTCGGCCGCGTCGACTTCGTCCTGGTCCACGGCACCCGCCGTACGACCGCCCAGGGCGCGGCGGACGCCCTGGCGGCGGCGATCCTGGCGGGCGGCGACCGCCTGCACCGGCGTCAGCGTGGCGGGCGATGACAGAGTGACGATTTCGGCCATGGGGACGCTGACAGAGGAGAGGACAGCGTCCCGCGGCCGACCGCACCGCCGGGGGCCCGCGCCGCGTGATCGGTTCGTACAGATTCGGTGGAGATTACGGGTCCGAAACTTACGCAACCGTCGGTTTTCTGTCCGACCCTTCCCCATGTGAGCGCATTTTCCGGCGCTGACCAGTGCATACCTGAGCAGCGCTCGATTTCCGCCCCCCTCCCGCCCCGTCGGTGGGTGGGGTAGCTTTCACGGCGCCGTGCGGAGCGAACCAATGCAACAGGAGCGGGGAGCGGGGTTTGCGCGAGTTCACCAACCCTCCGTTGGCGTTGGCACCACCGGTGGGCGGCCTGGCCGACGTCGTCTTCGAACATGCCCAGGGAGACCCGCTGTACGTCGCCCTCGGCCGCAAGGACGAGGAAGGGCAGTGGCGGGACGTCACCGCCGCCGAGTTCCGGGACGAGGTCCTCGCCCTCGCCAAGGGCCTCCTCGCCCGGGGTATCCGATTCGGCGACCGGGTCGCCATCATGTCCCGCACCCGCTACGAGTGGACCCTCTTCGACTTCGCGCTCTGGACCATCGGTGCCCAGGTGGTGCCGATCTACCCCACCTCCTCGGCCGAGCAGTGCTTCTGGATGCTGTACGACGCCGAGGTGTCGGCGGCGGTCGTGGAGCACGAGGACCACGCGATGACGATCGCCACCGTCATCGACCGGCTGCCCCGCATGCAGCAGCTGTGGCAGCTCGACGCGGGCGCCGTGCACGAGCTGTACGAGGCCGGCGCCCACCTGGACGACGAGCTGGCGCACCGGCACCGCCAGGCCGTCACCCCGGACTCCACCGCGACGATCATCTACACGTCGGGCACCACCGGCCGCCCCAAGGGCTGTCTCATCTCGCACGGCAACTTCATGTACGAGGCGGACACCGTCATCGAGCGCTGGGAGCCGGTGTTCCACTCCAAGAAGGGCGACGAGGCGGCGACCCTGCTGTTCCTGCCGCTCGCCCACGTCTTCGGGCGGATGGTGCAGGTCGCCGCGATCCGCGGCAAGGTCCGCTTCGGCCACCAGCCGCAGATGAACGCGGCCGCCCTGCTGCCCGACCTGGCCGCGTTCCGGCCGACGTTCTTCCTCGGAGTGCCGTACATCTTCGAGAAGGTCTTCAACGCCGCCCGCCGCAAGGCCGAGAAGGAGGGCCGGTCGGGCGCCTTCGAGAAGGCCGTCGAGGTCGCCGTGAAGTACGCGGACGCCCTGGAGGCCAAGGCCTGGGGCACCGGGCCCGGCCCGTCGGCGGGGCTGCGGATGCGGCACCAGGTCTTCGACAAGCTCGTCTACGCCAAGATGCGGGCGGCGATGGGCGGGCGCATCCGGCAGGCGATGACCGGCGGCTCGGCGATGGACCGGCGGCTCGGCCTGTTCTTCGCGGGCGCCGGCGTGCACATCTACGAGGGCTACGGTCTCACCGAGTCCACGGCGGCCGCCACCGCCAACCCGCCCGGCCGCACCCGATACGGCACGGTCGGCCAGCCCATCCCCGGCATGACCGTGCACATCGCGGACGACGGCGAGATCTGGCTGCGCGGCGCCAACATCTTCCACGGCTACCTCAACAACCAGAAGGCCACCGACGAGACCCTGCACGACGGCTGGCTCGCCACCGGCGACCTCGGTTCGCTGGACGAGGACGGCTTCCTCACCATCACCGGCCGCAAGAAGGAGATCCTGGTCACTTCCGGCGGCAAGAGTGTTTCGCCCGGGGTGCTGGAGGAACGCGTCCGGGACCACCCGCTGGTCGCCCAGTGCATCGTCGTGGGCAACGACCGCCCGTACATCGCCGCGCTCGTCACCCTCGACCAGGAGGCCGTCGAACACTGGCTGACGATGCGTGACAAACCGCGGCTGTCGCCCGCCCAGCTGGTCCGCGACCCGGACCTGGAGGCGGAGGTGCGGCGTGCGGTGGTCGCCGCCAACACCCTTGTCTCGCAGGCCGAGTCGATCCGTACGTTCCGTATTCTCGCCCAGCCCTTCACCGAGGAACACGGTCTGCTGACGCCGTCGCTGAAACTGAAGCGAAAGGCGATCGAAAACGCCTACGCCAACGAGGTCGAGGCGCTGTACCGGGCCTGACTCCGATCCGTTCCGGCGGATTCTCCGGTCAGGAATGCACGGCGGCTCGTGATCGTTGACGATGGGAAGTACCACCTGACGACAACCGTAAGGATCAAGAGCTCGTGAGCAGCAAGGTCCCCCCGATCATCCTCAACAACGGCGTCGAGATGCCCCAGCTGGGCTTCGGCGTCTGGCAGGTGCCGGACGACGAGGCGGAGCAGGCGGTCGGCACGGCGCTGGAGGCCGGGTACCGCAGCATCGACACAGCGGCGATCTACGGCAACGAGGAAGGCACCGGCAAGGCCATCGCCGCCGCCGGCCTCCCCCGCGAGGACATTTTCGTCACCACCAAGCTCTGGAACAGCGACCAGGGGTACGACTCCACACTGCGCGCCTTCGACACCTCGCTGACCAAGCTCGGCCTGGAGTACGTCGACCTGTATCTCATCCACTGGCCGCTGCCGTCCAAGGACCGGTACGTCGACACCTACAAGGCGTTCGAGAGGCTCCACGCCGACGGCCGTGTCCGTGCGATCGGCGTCTCCAACTTCCTTCCGGAGCACCTGCGGCGGCTGATCGGCGAGACGTCGGTCATCCCCGCGGTCAACCAGATCGAGCTGCACCCGCACCTCCAGCAGCACGCCTCCCGCGAGTACCACGCCGAGCAGGGCATCGCCACCGAGGCGTGGTCGCCGCTCGGCCAGGGCAAGGGCCTTCTCGAGGTCCCGGCGATCGTCGCCATCGCCCAGAAGCACGGGCGTTCGCCGGCCCAGATCGTGCTGCGCTGGCACCTCCAGCTCGGCAACGTCGTGATCCCGAAGTCCGTGACGCCGTCCCGGATCAAGGAGAACATCGAGGTGTTCGACTTCAGCCTGGACACCGAGGACCTGGCGGCGATCAGCGCGCTGAACGAGGACCGGCGGATCGGCCCGGACCCGGCCACGTTCGACATGGGCTGAGACCTTCGACATGGACTGAGACCCGTTCCGGTACGACGATCCGCCCGCCGCTCGGGCAGCTGGGCGGCGGGCGGACGCGTACGGAGGGCCGGTCCGGCGGCCAACTCCCGTGCAGGACGGCTCAGTCGCCGCGCACGTCGGAGAAGACGACCTCGAACTCCTCCAGCCCGGTCACCGTCGCATGTGCCTTGGCCGCGCCTTCGTGCCGGACTCCCGCGGCGCCTGCGCGGGACGCCTGCAGAGACGCCTGGTCGACGAAGATCACGCCGACCAGCCCGCGCCCCCGCTCCCGGTCGACCAGCAGAGACGTCCTGGCCACCCCCTGGAGGGTGTCGATCCTGGGCAGCACCGTCGCCCGGAGCGTGTCGGCGAGCAGGTCCGCGTCCGCCGGGTCGAACTCCAGCCGGGTGAGCCGCAGTCCGCCTCCCGCCTGCGGTTGCCGGACGGGATGGAAGACCGCCACCTCGTAGTTGTCGACCGCCAGCGTCGCCGCGAACGGCTCCAGGAGCGCCGCGCGCCGCTCGCGCAACACCTCGTCGCTGTTGCGTCTGGCCTCCTCCGACTCCCACCAGCTCGCCGCCAGCAGCTTGCCGACCTCCCGGTCCACGAAGACACCCGCTCCGCGATAACCCGGACGCTCTTCCAGCAGCTCTCGCCCCTGCGAGTTCATTGCCCTGACAGCCGTGTCGATCTTCGCGGGATCGCCGGTCGCGTAAACGGCACGTACGAACATGACACCTCCAAGAAAGCCTGGGCACATATCCGAAATTTTCCGAATGTCCAGTCTTCTACTGGTGCCATGACGCCGCAATCGACCCAGAAGGCCCGAGTTCATCGCAACGGGCTTGACGCGACCATGCAGAGAGGCCACCTTGTACGACAGCCATAAGGAAACTTTCCTAACAGGAGGGTCCCCACAGTGCGCGTGCGACCACTGACCCTCACCGCGGCCTGCGGAGCCGCGCTGCTCGCCGCCGGCCTGCCCCCCACGGCCGCTTCCGGCACCCCACACCCGACATCGCCCCAGGAAGGCACGGTCAGCGCGGCCGATCTGCTGGCCGAGGTGACGTCCTGCTCGCAGATCTCGAACGGCAGGTACCGCACCGACGCGGACAGCCCGGCCATAATCCCCGTCTGCGGCAAGAACGGCGCCGTCTTCTGGAAGGCCGACATGGACATCGACTGCGACGGCCAGCGCACCGCCAAGTGCAACGAGAACACCGACCCCTGGTACCAGGACGACACAGCGTTCCATCAGTCCGACGGCAAGCCGCTACGGTCCGACACGCTCCCCTACGTCGTCGTCCCCAGCGTCAGCGGCACCTGGGACTACACCGCCGCCGGTATCAGGGGCGGCGGTGTGGTCGCGGTCGTCCACAACAACCAGGTCCAGTACGCGGTCGTCGGCGACACCGGACCCGCGAAGATCATCGGCGAGGCCTCGTACGCCACCGCCGAGGCCCTCGGCATCGACCCCGACCCGGCCACGGGCGGCGCCGAGTCCGGCGTGACGTACATCCTGTTCCGGAACTCCCGTGCCTCCCCCATCGAGAGCCACGACGCGGCGGTCTCACTGGGCGACCGGCTGGCACGGGAGTTCATCCGGAACAACTGAGAGCGGGGGCTGGTCAGTTGGGCTGTCCGAGCGGCCGTACGACGACGGTGTTGATGTCGACACCTTCGGGCTGCCGGACGGCCCACACGACCGAGTCGGCGATCTGGTCGGCGGTCAGCAGCTGCCCCGGCGGCGGGCTGCCGTTGCCGTCCCAGAACGGGGTCTCCACCCGGCCGGGCGCGATCAGCGTCACGCCGACGCCCCAGTCGGTGACCTGCCGCCGGGTGTTCTCGGCGAGGCCGGTGTACGCGGCCGCGTTGCCGACCAGCGTCAGCAGCCCGTCGGGCTTGCCGAGCTCCTCGGCGAAGCCCCGCAGCCGGGCCTCGCCGCGGCCGGTGACCGCGACCCGGTGGCCGGCGTCGAGCAGCCGACGGCCATCCATGGACACGGTGTATGCAGTAGGCACCGCGCATGCAGCGAGCATCGCGTATGCAGTGGACACCGTGCATGCGGTAGCCCGCATACACGGCCCATCCGTCAGCCCGTACGCACAGCCGTGTAGACCGTCTGCGCCGCCAGCACGAAAACGTCCGGCCGGTGGTGCACGCTCGCCTTGTCGTCCGGGTCCAGCAGCCGGTCGAGCGTCGCCCGGTCGTCCGCGTCGAGGTGATCGCCGATGGCCTCGCGGATGCGGGTCAGATGGGCGGCGATGTAGGCGCGGGCCCGGTCCGGGGTCGGGGCGGGCAGGTCGAGGAGGAAGCTGCGGGTGCCGCTGGGGCGGAGGCCGGCCGCGGCCAGCAGGGCCGGCCAGTCCTCCGTCTCGGTGACGGAGCCGGGCAGGTCGGCCCGCATCTGTGCGAACCAGTCGGCCTCCACCGCGTCGAGCCGCGCCTCCAGGCCGGGGCGCCCGAAGCCGATGTCACGGGGCAGGAAGCGGGTGGGCAGGCCGCCCTCCTGCAGGGCCAGGGTGCCGCCGGGGGCGAGCCGGGCGGCAAACGCGCTGAGGGCGGCGCGCTGGTCGCCGAGGTGGTGCAGGCTGCGGCCGGCCCACAGCAGATCCGCGGGATAGTCCAAGTCGTCGAGGATGTAGGAGAGTTCACCGGCGAGGGTGCCGAAGCGGTCGGCGACGCCGAGCCGCTCGGCGCGTGCCTGGGCGCGTTCCAGCAAGGGCTCGCTGCCGTCGACCGCGACGACCCGGGCGCCCGGGAAGGTCTCGGCGAGCAGACAGGCGATGACGCCGGGTCCGCTGCCGGCATCGACGATCAGCCCCGGATCGGTCTGCTTCTTGCCCAGCCAGGACATGGCCCGCTCGTACAGGGGCGTGAACAGCTCCGCCTGGGCTTCCAGCAGCGGGGCCATCTCGTTCCAGTCGATGTCGGTGTGCTCGTGGTGATCGTGACCGTGATGGTGGTGGTGCGCCATGGTGTTCAGCCTCTCGTCCGCGTGCGGCCAGCGTGCGCCGACGCACCGGGATGAGGCCACCACTGTTGCCACGACAGCAAAAAACAGGCGGTGGAATGCGCCAGCCGCCGGGGCCCGCCCCGGGAGGAGGGCTGGACCCCGGCGGGGGGGCGGCTGCTTATGACAGCGGCGGGTACGCGTTCTGCATCAGCTGCTGGAACTGCGCGGAGAACCAGTGGCCGGATATCGGCGCGTTGGGCAGGGCGCCGGACAGGTTGTTGCCGTTGCGCGGGTTGCCCGTGTAGGTCGGGTCGCACATGCGGTCGAAGCCCTTGCCCTCGTCGTTGTCGATGGCCTGGCTCGAACCGTCGGACTCACCCGGCGGCTTCATCCACACGTACGCGTCGATCCCGGTCGCGGGGCTGGCCTGCGGGCGCTCGCCGAGGCCGGCGCCGGACTGGTTGCACCAGTTGCCGACATGGATCCGGCGGTCGTAGCGGCCGCCGTTGACGTAGGTGTCGACGTCCGTCATCGCACCGGGGCCGGCGGGCCGGGCGCTGCCGCCCCAGCCGTTGCGGGAGGTGTCGATCAGCATGCCGATGCCGGCGTTGAAGCCGGTCGTGACCAGCTGGTTGCGGAACGCCTGGGCGAACGACAGCTCGTCGACGTACCGGTTCCAGTCCACCCACGCGGACTCGCGGACGGACTTGCCGGCCACGGAGTCACCGATGGCGAAGTTGTTCTCCTTCAGGGCGCTGTAGTTGGCCGTGTTGGTGATGAAGCCGTGGACGTCGTTGACGGTGGCGCCCTCAGAGGTGGCCGCCTCCTTCATCACGGTGGCGCTGGCGGCGAAGTTGTCGTCCCAGCCGATCCAGCCGTGGTGACCGGCGTCGACGTAGTTGTAGACGTTGGACACGTCACCGAGCTTGTTGAGGGCGTAGCCGACGCCCTTCTGGTAGTTGCCGTTGGCCTTCATCACGTCGCACTCGGGGGTGGCCGTCGGGCGGCTGCCGGTGTTGGTGACGAGGTTGGGCAGCGAGTCGATCTCGATGGTGGTGACGATCCGCAGGTCGGCGTACTTGGGGTCGGCGAGGATCGCGGCGATCGGGTCGATGTACTCCGTCTTGTACCGGTCGATCTCCGTCGGGCCGAGCTCGCCGTTGGAGGCGAGGGCGGCGCAGTCCCGGCCGGGCAGGTTGTAGATGACGAGCTGGACGGCGAGTTCGCCGGAGCCCTTCTGGGTCAGGGCCTCGTCGAGGTGGTCACGCAGGCCCATACCGCCGTTGACGCCGTTGATGGCGGCGGTCCGGTCGAGCCAGACGCCGGTGGGCTGGCTGGAGATACGGCTGCCGCCCGGCTCGGCGGCGGCCTTCTCGGACCACTCGGGGTTCACGTACACCTTGGCGCCGGAGTACGGGTTGTCGACCTTGGGACCGGTGGGGTCGGGATCCGGGTCCGGATCGGTGGAGCCGCCGTCGTCGACGTTGCAGGTCACGCCGTCGAGGGTGAAGGTGGCGGGGAGCGCGTTGGTGCCGCTGTAGGTGCCCTGGAAGCCGAAGCTCGCCGAACCGCCGGTGGCGAGCGTGCCGTTGTAGGACTCGTTGGTGGCGGTGACGGCGGTGCCGCTCTGGCTGATCCTGGCGTTCCAGCCGCTGGTGACCTGCTGGTTTCCGGCGTACGACCACTTCACCGACCAACCCGACTTGGCGGCCCCGTTGTTGGTGACCGTCACGGCGGCGGTGAAGCCGGTGTCCCACTGGTTCTGCACCTTGTAGTCCACGGTGCAGGGCACGGCCGCCACGCCGATCGCGTCGGGATCCGCGGCGAGCGCGGTCCCCGAGGCGCCGGCGACCAGCGCCAGGGCGGCGATTATCGCTGTTCTGGTACGACTCATGAGTGCGGGTTTCCTTGTCCTTCGCGGGTGTTGGTTACGAGGTCATCCGTCCAGGGAGCGCAGATGGTCGCGCAGCCCGATGCCGTACGCCGTGGGCGTACCGTCGTAGTCGGAGATCAGGGACGGCCCGGAGGAGCAGTCCCAGGTGTTCCAGGTCCAGCCGAGGTACGACAGGTCCCGGTCGTCGAACCACTTCATGACCTGGTCGACGAATCCGTGCGAGCAGGTGTTCTCACCGATCTCCCCGGCCACCAGCGGTACTTGGGCGGCCACGGGAGCGAGCGTGGAGTTCCAGCAGCTCTCGTTGGAGCAGCTGTTGAAGTTGTAGACGTGCCAGGCGGCGACGAGATTGCCCGCCGGGTCGGTGGGCCGGTACGTCAGCCACTGGCTGAGGTCGTTCGCGTACGCTAGCCCGCCGGCCAGGATCGGGTTGCGGGCGCCGGTGTCCCGTATGGAGTCGACGAGATCCTGCATACCGGCGACCTCGTACTCGATGCCGGGGCAGGTGCCGCCGTCCCGCCAGCACTGCCACGCCTGGGTGGTCGTGGCGGTGGCGCGGTCCGGGTAGGGCTCGTTGAACAGGTCGAAGACGACGGTCGGGTCGTCCTTGAAGGTGCTGGCGACCGATGCCCAGAACGCGGGGGTGTACTGCATGTTGGGCATCGGCTTCTGGCAGCTGGCGTGCACGTCGGAACAGCCGGCCGAGTTGCCGGTGTACTGGCCCCAGGACCAGTGGAGTTCGAGCATCGGCGTCATGCCGTGTGCCTTCACCCTGGACACCAGGTCCTTGACCGCGTTGATGTAGTTGGCGCCGGCGTACCGCGCGTCGATGTGGGACAGGCCGAGCCAGCACTCCTCGTTCAGGGGGATGCGGACGGTGTTGGCGTTCCAGTCGGCGATGGCCTGGACGGAGGCGTCGTCGACCGGCCCGTCGAAGATGCCGCGCCCCTGGACGCACATGAACTCGCCGCCGGAGCGGTTGACGCCGAGCAGGCGACGGGTGGTGCCGTCGGCGTCCACGAGATTGTTCCCGGCGACGTGCAGCACCGGCACCGCGTCGTCACCCGGGTCCGTCGGATCGGTCGGGCCCGTCGGATCGGTCGGCTCGGTCGGATCCGTGGGCGTCGGTTCGGTGTCGACGTTGCAGGTGGTGCCGTTGAGCCTGAACGCGGCCGGTACGGCGTTGCTCCCCGACCAGGAGGCGATGAACCCTGCGCTGACGCTCGCGCCGGTGCCGAGCGTGCCGTTCCAGCCCTCGTTGGTCGCGGTCACCGTCGTACCGGACTGGGACCACTTGGCGTTCCAGCCCTGGTCGATCTTCTGGCCACCGGCGAAGTCGAAGCCGAGGCGCCAACTGCTCACGGCCGCCGTGTTGTTGGTGATCTTCACGGCACCCTGGAAGCCGGTGTCCCACTGGCTGGTGACGGAGTACTCCACCGTGCAGGCGGGCATGGCTCCCTGCGCCGTGACGGCCGGGACGGTGACGGCCCCGACGAGGGCGACCGCACCGGCGACGGCTAAGAGTACTGAACGCGGGGGGTGTCGCATGAGCGACTCCTTGCAGATCAGGCGCGTCGTGACGGACGCGTCGACTGATGGAATCGCTCCCACTGGTGTCCATGAAGCTAGCGCCAAGTGACGGTAAAGAACAGGGGAGTCACTGACTTTCCCTCAACAGTTCGCATCGAATCTTTTCGACTCTTCAAGCACCTTGACCCCTTCCACCCTCGTCCTCACTATGGGAGCGCTCCCACTGGTTCAAGGCTTGTTGCTGCTCCGCCCCCACCTTCTCCGAGCCGCAAGGAGGAACCAGCACATGCACCCCAGAAGGAGACGCAGAGTCGCGCGGCGGTTCTGGACCGCCGTCGTGGCGGCGTTCGCCCTTCCCTTCACCATGTTGGGAACGGGCTCAACCACCGCACAGGCGGCGGCACTTCAGTGCAGCGTCGACTACAAGACCAATGACTGGGGCTCCGGCTTCACCGCTGACCTCACGATCACCAACCGTGGCACGGACGCCATCAGCGGCTGGACGCTGACGTACAGCTACGCGGGCAACCAGAAGCTCAGCAACGGCTGGAACGGGACCTGGTCCCAGTCCGGCCAGGCCGTCACGGTACAGAGCGCCTCGTACAACGGGGCGATCGCCGCCGGGGCCGCCGTGTCGACCGGCGCGCAGTTCACGTACAGCGGCGCGAACGCCGCGCCCACCGACTTCGCGATCAACGGCACCAGTTGTGTCGGCGCGCACCAGCCGCCCATCACCGTGCTGACCAGCCCCGCCGCGGGCGCGGTCTACACGCAGGGCGACGCCGTCCCGCTCGCGGCGACCGCCGCAGCCGCGGACGACGCGACGATCAGCAAGGTGGAGTTCTACGACGACACCACGCTGCTCGGCACCGACACCAGCGCCCCCTACACGCTGTCGGTCTCCAGCCTGTCCGCGGGCAACCACTCGCTGCTGGCGAAGGCGTACGACAGTCTGGGCGCGTCCGCGGAGTCGACCCCGGTCGGCATCACGGTCGCCTCGGGCCCGGCCGTCGTGGCCTCGGCGACCCAACTGGCCGTCCAGCAGGGCAAGACGGGCACGTACGAGGTGAGGCTGTCGACCCAGCCGTCCTCCGACGTCACCGTCAACACCACCCGCACCGGCGGCAATTCAGGTCTGTCCGTGACCGGTGGCGCCTCGCTCACCTTCACCCCGTCGAACTGGAACACCGCGCAGGAGGTGACCGTCGCCGCCGACTCCTCCGGCACCGGTGCGGCGACCTTCGAGTCGTCGGCCAACGGCCATGCGAAGGCCTCGGTCACGGTGACCCAGATCGCCGCGACGAAGGCGTACGACGGCCGTTTCCTGGAGCTGTACGGCAAGATCACCAACCCGGCGAACGGCTACTTCTCACCCGAGGGCATCCCCTACCACTCGGTCGAGACACTGATCGTCGAGGCGCCGGACCACGGCCACGAGACGACGTCGGAGGCGTACAGCTATCTGCTGTGGCTGCAGGCGATGTACGGCAAGGTGACCGGCGACTGGACGAAGTTCAACGGGGCCTGGGACATCATGGAGAAGTACATGATCCCGACCCACGCCGACCAGCCGACGAACTCCTTCTACAACGCCTCGAAGCCGGCGACGTACGCGCCCGAGCTCGACACCCCCAACGAGTACCCGGCGAAGCTCGACGCGGCGGTCTCGGTCGGCTCGGATCCGATAGCCGGTGAACTGAAGACTGCATACGGTACGGACGATGTCTACGGTATGCACTGGCTGCAGGACGTCGACAACGTCTACGGCTACGGCAACTCGCCCGGCAAGTGCGAGGCGGGCCCGTCGGACACCGGACCGTCGTACATCAACACCTTCCAGCGCGGCGCGCAGGAGTCGGTGTGGGAGACGGTGCCGCAGCCGACCTGCGACGCCTTCAAGTACGGCGGCACGAACGGGTACCTGGACCTGTTCACCGGTGACGCGTCGTACGCGAAGCAGTGGAAGTTCACCAACGCCCCGGACGCCGACGCGCGTGCGGTGCAGGCCGCCTACTGGGCGGACAAGTGGGCCGACGAGCAGGGCAAGGGCGGCGAGATCTCCGCGACCGTCGGCAAGGCCGCGAAGATGGGCGACTATCTGCGGTACTCCATGTACGACAAGTACTTCAAGAAGGTCGGGAACTGCGTCGGCGCCACCTCCTGCCCGGCCGGCACCGGCAAGGACGCCTCGCACTACCTGATGTCCTGGTACTACGCGTGGGGCGGGGCCACCGACACGTCGGCGGGCTGGGCCTGGCGCATCGGCTCCAGCCATGCGCACGGCGGCTACCAGAACCCCCTCGCCGCGTACGCGCTCAGCAGCTACGCCGACCTGAAGCCCAAGTCGGCGACGGGACAGGCGGACTGGGCCAAGTCCCTTGAGCGGCAGATGGAGTTCTACCGCTGGCTGCAGTCCGACGAGGGCGCGATCGCGGGCGGTGCGACCAACAGCTGGGCGGGCCGGTACGCGAGCCCGCCGGCCGGGAAGTCGACGTTCTACGGCATGTACTACGACCAGCAGCCCGTCTACCACGACCCGCCGTCCAACCAGTGGTTCGGCTTCCAGGCGTGGTCGATGGAGCGGGTGGCCGAGTACTACCAGCAGACGGGGAACGCCGCCGCGAAGGCGGTCCTCGACAAGTGGGTCGACTGGGCGCTGTCCGAGACCACGGTCAACCCGGACGGCACCTTCCGGATCCCGTCGACGCTCCAGTGGTCGGGCCAGCCCGACACCTGGAACGCCGCCGACCCGGGTGCCAACAGCGGCCTGCACGTCACCGTCGCCGACTACACCAACGATGTCGGGGTGGCGGCCGCGTACGCCAAGACCCTGACGTACTACGCCGACCGGTCCGGGGACACCGCGGCCGCGACGACGGCGAAGGCGCTCCTCGACGGCATGTGGAACAACTACCAGGACAGCCTGGGCATCGCCGTCCCGGAGACCCGCGCCGACTACAACCGGTTCGACGACGGGATCTACGTCCCGAGCGGCTGGACCGGGACCATGCCGAACGGCGACGCGATCAACTCGTCGTCGACCTTCGACTCGATCCGCTCGTTCTACGAGGACGACCCGGCCTGGTCGAAGATCGAGGCGTATCTGGCGGGCGGTGCCGCGCCGTCGTTCACGTACCACCGGTTCTGGGCTCAGGCGGACATCGCCTTGGCCATGGGTTCGTACGCGGAGCTTCTCGAATAGTCCCCGCCAAGCGCTCCGCGGGTTGGGCCGTGTTCGGACTGCGGGTCCGTTGTGGCTGGTCGCGCCCACGCGGCAGAGCCGCAGATCGATGCAGTCCCGCGCCCCTGAAGGGGCGCTACAGGCACCGCTCCTTCCCCGGAACCGCTTGAAAGTTCCGCGTGCGCGGCCTCGTCACCGGACGACGAGGCCACCTGGCCGGGTGGCCCCCTCCCGCACTGGGGGCCGCCCGGTCCTCGCGCGCTCCCCTCCGGAAAGGAAGGACCCCCACCGTGCGAAGAACCCGCATCCTCACGGCCACGCTGGCCCTCGCGGCCGGCCTGCTCGCGGGCACCCCGCCCGCACTGGCCGCCGACGCCTCCAAGGAGGTGTCGATCACCGCCGACACGTACACCTGGAAGAACGCCCGGATCGACGGCGGCGGTTTCGTCCCCGGCATCGTCTTCAACCGCAAGGAGAAGAACCTGGCATACGCCCGTACCGACATCGGCGGCGCCTACCGCTGGCAGGATTCGTCGAAGACCTGGACGCCGCTGCTGGACTCGGTCGGCTGGGACGACTGGGGGCACACGGGCGTGGTGAGCCTGGCGTCGGACTCGGTCGACCCGAACAAGGTGTACGCGGCCGTCGGTACGTACACGAACAGCTGGGATCCGGGGAACGGGGCGGTCATGCGGTCCGCCGACCGCGGCGCCAGCTGGCAGAAGGCGGACCTGCCGTTCAAGCTGGGCGGCAACATGCCCGGCCGTGGCATGGGTGAGCGGCTCGCGGTCGACCCCAACCGGAACAGCGTGCTGTATCTGGGCGCGCCGAGCGGCAAGGGCCTGTGGCGGTCGACGGACTCCGGGGTGACCTGGTCGCAGGTGGCGAACTTCCCCAACGTCGGCAACTACGTGCAGGATCCGAGCGACACGAGCGGCTACGCCAGTGACAACCAGGGCATCGTCTGGGTCACCTTCGACGAGTCGACGGGGACGTCGGGCAGCGCGACGAGGACGATCTACGTCGGGGTCGCGGACCAGGACAACGCGGTGTACCGGTCGACGGACGCGGGCGCGACCTGGTCGCGGGTCGCCGGGCAGCCGACGGGATACCTGGCACACAAGGGTGTACTGGATACCGAGAACGGCCATCTGTATATTGCATACAGCGACAAGGGTGGTCCGTACGACGGCGGCAAGGGCCGGCTGTGGCGGTACGCGACGGCGACCGGCACCTGGACGGACATCAGCCCGGTCGCGGAGGCCGACACGTACTACGGGTTCAGCGGTCTGACCGTCGACCGTTCGGACCCGGGCACGGTGATGGCGACGGCCTACAGCTCCTGGTGGCCGGACACGCAGATCTTCCGCTCCACGGACAGCGGCGGCACCTGGACGAAGGCGTGGGACTACACGTCGTATCCCAACCGCTCGAACCGGTACACGATGGACGTCTCGTCGTCCCCGTGGCTGACCTGGGGTGCGAACCCCTCCCCACCCGAACAGACGCCGAAGCTCGGCTGGATGACCGAGTCACTGGAGATCGACCCGTTCAACTCCAACCGCATGATGTACGGGACGGGTGCGACGATCTACGGCACGGAGAACCTCACCAACTGGGATTCCGGAGGCCAGTTCACCATCAAACCGATGGTGCAGGGCCTGGAGGAGACGGCGGTCAACGACCTGGCGTCACCACCGTCGGGGGCCCCGCTGCTCAGCGCCCTGGGTGACATCGGCGGCTTCCGCCACACAGACCTGACCAAGGTCCCGGCGATGATGTACACCCAGCCGAACTTCGCCTCGACCACCAGCCTGGACTTCGCCGAGACGAACCCCAACACGGTCGTCCGGGTCGGCAACCTGGACTCGGGCCCGCACGTCGCGTTCTCGACGGACAACGGCGCCAACTGGTTCGCCGGCACGGATCCTTCGGGCGTCAGCGGCGGCGGTACGGTCGCGGCGGCGGCGGACGGCAGCCGCTTCGTGTGGAGCCCGGCGGGTACCACCGTGCAGTACACGACGGGCTTCGGCGCCTCCTGGTCGGCATCGAGCGGTATCCCCGCCGGCGCGATCGTCGAGTCCGACCGGGTCGATCCGAAGACCTTCTACGGCTTCAAGTCCGGGAAGTTCTACGTGAGTACGGACGGCGGCGCGACCTTCACGGCGTCCGCGGCAACGGGTCTCCCGAGCGGCGACAGCGTCCGCTTCCAGGCGCTGCCCGGTGCGAAGGGCGACGTGTGGCTGGCGGGCGGGGCGACGGACGGCGCGTACGGCCTGTGGCACACGACGGATGCCGGCGCGACGTTCACCAAGCTGCCGAACGTCGAGCAGGCCGACACCATCGGCTTCGGCAAGGCGGCGACGGGGGCCTCGTACCAGACTCTCTACACCAGCGCGAAGATCGGCGGCGTACGCGGCATCTTCCGCTCGACGGACAAGGGCGCGACCTGGACACGCATCAACGACGATGCCCACCAGTGGGGTTGGACGGGTGCGGCCATCACCGGTGACCCGCGGGTCTACGGCCGCGTGTACGTCGCGACGAACGGCCGGGGCGTCATCTACGGCGACAGCTCCGACACGGGAGGCGGTGGCGGCGGTGGCGGCGGCACCGATCCCACACCGACACCCACGGGCGCCTGCACGGTGACGTACAAGGTCACCAACCAGTGGTCGGGCGGCTTCCAGGCGGACGTACAACTGTCCAACACCGGCTCAAGTCCCTGGAGCGGCTGGTCACTCGGCTGGACCTTCACCGACGGCCAGAAGATCACACAGGCGTGGAACGCCGACCACACCCAGTCGGGCACGGCGGTGACCGCGAAGAACGTCGGCTGGAACGCCAACGTGGCGGCAGGTTCGTCGGTGAGCTTCGGCTTCACGGGGAGCTGGTCGGGGGCGAACGCGAAACCGGCGTCGTTCAAGGTGGGTGACCAGAGCTGTACGGTCGCCTGACGCTCGAGGGCGCGTGCCGCATCCGGCACGCGCCCTCTCTGTCTCCTACGGCGTGTATACCGTCGGCCGTGGTGCCGAAGGCATCCCGTTGCCGATGAAGAAGCTCGGGTGCGGTGGCTGGTTGTAGGCCGTGTTCTGCCAGGCGAGGCCCGTGCGGTACATCGGGTCGTGGAGCAGGGACGTGATCTTCGTGTTCGTCTCGTACGGTGTGGAGTAGATCCGCAGGGCCGTGTTGCCGCTGGTCCGCCAGATGACCTCCTCGCGCCAGTCGCCGAGGATGTCGCCGGACAGCACAGGCGTGGCCTTGGTGCCGTTGTTGGAGGAGACACCGGAGCCGGTCAGCAGTCGGGTGTCGGACGAGGTGCCGTACTTGTCGATGCGGGTGCCGTCGAGGAGTTCGCGGACCGGGTCGCCGTCCCACCAGGACAGGAAGTTGACGGAGGACGGTTCGCGGCCCTTGGTGGCGCCGGCCTCGTCGCGGATCGAGGAGTCGGAGGCCGACCAGACCTCGGCGCCGTCGTTGCCCGCCCAGATGTCGCCGGCCACGCCACGGCCGTTGTCGCAGCAGGCGGCGAGCTTCCAGTTGACCGTGCCGTTCGCCGGGTTGATGTACAGCTCGGCGGGCTGGGACGTGGACTCGGACACCTTGAAGTACTCCAGGCCCGTGCGGGACGGGTCCAGGTCGCCCAGGTGCTGCGCGTCGCCGTGGCCCGTCTTCGTGGTCCACAGGCCGTACCCGTTGTCGTCGACGGCCATCGAGCCGTAAACGATCTCGTCCTTGCCGTCGTTGTCGACGTCCCCGACGGACAGGCTGTGCGAGCCCTGGCCGTCGAATCCCTTGCCGCTGTTGGTGGAGGAGTTGGTGTCGAAGGTCCAGCGGCGGGTGAAGGTGCCGTTGCGCCAGTCCCAGGCGGCGATGACCGAACGCGTGTAGTAGCCGCGCGCCATGATCAGGGACGGTCGGGAGCCGTCCAGGTAGGCGGTGCCCGCCAGGAACCGGTCGACGCGGTTGCCGTACGAGTCGCCCCAGGACGAGACCGTGCCACGCGCCGGGACATAGTCGACGGTACCCATCGCCTTGCCGGTCTGACCGTTGAACATGGTCAGGAACTCGGGGCCGGACAGGATGTATCCGCTGGAGTTCCGGTGGTCTGCGGACGAGCTGCCGATCACCGCGCCGGTGCCGTCCCGGGTGCCGTCGGCGGTCTTCATGGCGATCTCGGCCTTGCCGTCGCCGTCGTAGTCGTACACCTGGAACTGCGTGTAGTGCGCCCCGGAGCGGATGTTGCGGCCCAGGTCGATGCGCCACAGGCGGGTGCCGTCGAGCTTGATGCCGTCGACGATCGTGTTGCCGGTGTAGCCGGACTGCGAGTTGTCCTTGGCGTTGGTGGGCTGCCACTTGAGGACGATGTCGAGGGCGCCGTCGCCGTCGAGGTCGCCGACGGAGGCGTCGTTGGCCTCGTAGGTGTAGGCCACGCCGTCGGGGGTGGTGCCGCCGGCGGGCGGGGAGATCGGGACGTCCTTGTAGCCGGCGCGGAACTGGATCGCGTGGACGGAGTCGCCCTGCTCCGTGCCGTTCACGACCGCGCGGACCGTGTAGTCGGCCTGTTCGGGAGCGCCGGAGTGGAAGTAGTTGGTGGAGCCGGTGACCGGGGTCGAGTTGACCTTCGTACCGGCTCGGTAGACGTTGAAGGAAACGTTGTCGGGGTCGGTGCCGAGCCAGCGCCAGCTGACCAGGTTGCCGCTGCCGGTGTGGACGCTGACCACGCCCCGGTCGAGGGCCTCGACCTGGCGGGCGGTGGCGGCTTCGGCAGTGCCGGTGCCGGTCAGCGTGGTGAGTCCGGCGGCCACGAGCGTCGCGGTGGCGCCGAGCGCGGAGAGGACGACCCTTCGTCTGCGGTGCTTGTACGGGTGCTGCACGAGACGTACCTCCTGGGAGGACGGACGGGTTCCGTTCCTCTTCAGTCGCCGCCGGGGGCGCGGAAGTTGCCGTATCTCCGGGCCAGTTGGGCCGCCGTGCGGGCGATCTTCTCGCGCAGCTCAGAGGGCTCCAGCACCTCGATGTCGGCGCCGAGGCGGAGGAACTCGGCGTGGGCGTGGTCGACGGACTCGATGGGGACGGTGGCCAGGGTCCAGCCGTCCTCGTGCGTACGTCCGTCCGCGGGCGCCGCCGCGTAGAGCCTGACGACCGGCGCCAGCCGGACGAGCGCCTCGGCCCGGTACAGCCGGTCGTGGAAGTCGCGCTGGTACGCCGTCCAGTACGCGGCCAGGTCGAAGTCGTCCGGGCGGGTGAACTCCTCGTGGCTGGGGTGCCGCCCGCTGGGAGCAAACCCTCTCCGTCGACGGCGGCGAGACCTGGGTGACCAACTGGTACATGGACTTCACGCGGGTTTCCTGAAGGCCCGCAGGGAGAACACCGGGTCGGGGCGTGGGCGGTCCTGGTCCGGCAGTTCGGCCAGGCGGGCGGCGAAGCCGTCGGCGAGCGGGTCGCCCGGGGGCAGGGTGACGAACCAGCCGCGGCGCAGGTCGGCGATGGTGCGGCGGGGGCTGCGGCCCTGGCCGTGGCCGGGGAAACGGGCCTGGCCGGCCGGGGCCAGGCCGTGCTCGGCGGCGTGCGACTCGACGATCGCGGCGGCGTCCTGGGCGGGCCGGCGCGGGCGGGAGGCGAGGACGGCGTCGATGTCGCTGCCCACGTTGTGCGCGGCGGCCTTGTCGACCGTCGTCACGTACACCCCGCCGGGGCGCAGGACCCGGGCACACTCGGCGACGGCGGTCCACACGTCGGCCTGATCGAGGAGGTGCAGCAGCCACACGCTGGTCACCGCGTCGAAGGTCCCGTCGGGGAACGGCAGCCTGCGGCTGTCGGCCAGCACGATCGCCCCGGGCAGGCGTACGGCGGCCATCCGCGCCATGCCGTACGCCCGGTCCGCACCGGTCACCCGCATGCCGTCCCGCCCGGACGCGAGCCGCCGGGTCACGATGCCGGTGCCGCAGGCGACGTCGAGCAGATCCCGCGCACCCGGCGGTACGAGGCCCAGCACCGCCTGCGCGGCGGCCGCGGCCCTGGGCTCGCCGCCGCGCAGGACGTCGTAGGCGCCGGCTTCCTTGTCGTAGTCGAGCACGGCTTCACTGGGCCCCGTGCGCCGCGGCCAGGTCCTCGACCCGGCGGGCCAGCGCGAAGTCCCGTTCGGTCACGGCGCCGCCCACACTGTGCGTGTTCACGGTCAGGGAGACCGTGTGGTAGCCCAGGGTGAGGTCGGAGTGGTGGTCGAGCTCGTCCTGGACCTGGGCGATGTGCACGACCATCGCGGCGGCCGCGATGTGCGTGGGGAGCCGGTACGAACGCGCGATGCGGTCCCCGTCCAGCGACCAGCCCGGCAGTTCCGCCAGCCGGTCCTCGATCTCCTTCTGCGACAGCGGTTCGAGGGGCATGGCCCTGCTCCCTTCCTGGATGTCGCGTACCTGTCCAGCCTGCCACAGGAGGGCTGCGGCGGCCCTGGTCAGGAGGGTTCCCGGCCGCCGGAGGATTACGCCCGCCTCAGCTCGGCGCGCACTCGTCGGCGAGGTCGTCCGCCGGCGCGGTGATGCGGGCCCAGCCTCCACGGCCAGGGCACCTCGCCCATCCACTCTCTCGACTACGGTCGTCAGCATGACCACTGTCGCGACCGGCACCACCGCGTCCTCCCCCACCCCCGCCGGCCAGGGCGTCGGCCCGCTGCTGCGGGCCTGGCGGGAGCAACGGCGGGTCAGTCAGCTGGAGTTGGCGTTGCGAGCCGACTCCTCCGCCCGGCACATCAGTTTCATCGAGACCGGCCGGTCGAGGCCGAGCGAGGAGATGGTGCTGCGGCTGGCCGAGCACCTGGACGTGCCGGTGCGGGAGCGCAACGCGCTGCTGCTGGCTGCCGGTTACGCCCCGCGCTACCCGGAGACCCCGCTGGACGACCCGGCGCTCGGCGCGCTGCGCGAGGGCATCGAGCGGCTCATCCAGGGGTACGAGCCGTATCCGGCGCTGGTGGTCGACGCGACGTACCACGTCGTCGCGGCCAACCAGGGCATCCTGATGCTCCTCGACGGCATCCCCGAGCACCTCCTCGCGCCCCCACTGAACGCGATGCGGCTGACGCTGCACCCGGAGGGGCTCGCGCCGCGCATCCGCAACCTCCGGGAGTGGCGGGGGCATCTGCTGGACCAGATGGGGCGGCAGATCGCCCTGCACCGCTCCGAGCCGCTGCGGAAGCTGTACGAGGAGGTGGCCGCGTATCCGGTGCCGGAGGCCGAGACGGTTGCCGGGCCTGCGGAGCCCGTACCGCACCTCGCGCTGCCGATGCGGATCGAGCACGAGGGCCGGACGCTGTCCTTCATCTCCTCCATCTCCACCTTCAACACCCCCATGGACGTGACCGTCGCCGAGCTGGCCATCGAGACGTTCCTCCCGGCCGACCCGGCGACCGCCAAGTACCTTCAGTCACTGCTCTCCTGACGCTCCTTCAGGGACACGTACTGCAGTGCGGCGAACCCGGCGACGGTGAGCGCCTGCAGGACCGTCCACACGGTGCCCGCGATGGACGGCGACAGCCACACCGCGAGGGCGACGAAACTCAGCGCCGCCCAGGCGAGGTTGGCCTCGACGACCGCCCGCACAGGCAGGGTGGCGGGCCGGGCACGGGCGGCGAGCCGGCCGACACCCGCGGCGAACACCGCGAGGAACGCGCCGAGTACGAGCAGCAGCGTCGAGTCGACGCCGAGGAAGCGGCCGAGGGGCCCGGAGGCTGCGAGGTAGGCGAGGCCGTTCGCCCCGGTCACGACCGCGTCCAGGGCCAGGAAGCGGCGCAGCGCGGTCTGCGGGTCGGACGTCCGGGCGAGCTGGGTGGCGGACATGACGAATCACCCTCCGTCGAGGTCGAGTTGCCTTGCTGGGAACCGGGTTCCGGACCGGAGTGCGCCGGCCCGGAACCCGGTGACACCACGATCCCCGCGCACCGGCGCCCCGGTCGATTACCCCTGAGGTAATGCGGCCCCTTGAGCTGCGGCCGCCGCCCGTCCGGCCGCGCGTGGCGAGCGCCTCGCCGCCGACACGGTGAGAATGGCGGCGGAACATGACACACTGCACGACGTACTTTCGGCGCGTAGGGGAGGCGTGGCGTGAGTGAGCGGCGGCCCGCGCCGACCGTGGGCCAGGTGGTGCTCGGCAAACGTCTGCAGGAGCTGCGGGAGGCGGCCGGGCTCAAACGTGAGGAAGCGGCACAGGTCCTGCGGGTGGCCCCCGCGACCGTACGGCGCATGGAAATGGCCGACGTCGCGCTGAAGATCCCGTATGTCCAGGTGCTGCTGGAGACGTACGGCGTACCGGACGACGAGACGGCCGCGTTCGTCGCGCTGGCCGAGGAGGCCAACCAGCCGGGCTGGTGGCAGCGCTTCCACGACGTGCTGCCGGACTGGTTCAGCCTGTACGTGAGCCTGGAGGGTGCCGCCCGGCTGGTCCGCTCCTACGAGCCGCACTTCGTGCCCGGGCTGCTGCAGACCGAGGACTACGCGCGCGCCGTACTGGAGGCCGGGACCGTCGGGCAGGACGGGCCGGACCCGATCGAGCGGCATGTGTCCCTGCGGATGGCCCGGCAGCAGCTGCTGGAACGCCCGGATCCACCCCATCTGTGGGTGATCATGGACGAGACCGTGCTGCGGCGGCCGGTGAGCATCCGCGGCGAGGTGATGCGGGACCAGCTGGACAAGCTGCTGGAGTTCGCCGAGCGCGACCGGGTCACGCTCCAGGTCGCCGAGTTCAAGGACGGCCCGCACCCGGGGACGTACGCGCCCTTCACGCTCTTCCGCTTCGCCGAGCCGGAGCTGCCCGACATGGTCTTCACGGAGTACCTGACCGGCGCGCTGTATCTCGACTCCCGCAAGGAGGTCGCCGCGCATCTGGAGGTGCTGGACCACATGTCCACGGGCGCCGCGTCGGCCGAGCGCACGAAGAAGATCCTGCGGGAGCGCCGCGCGGACTTCTGATCACGTACGGCAACCTTTCCGGCCGCCACGGCGACTGTCCCGCGACCGCATCGAGCCCGAGGGGGACCACACCGCATGACCGGATCCGACGCCGCGCCCACCCGTATCGACACCAGCCGTCCGCACCCGGCCCGGGTGTACGACTGGTGGCTGGGCGGCAAGGACAACTACCCGGTGGACGAGGAGCTGGCCCGGAAGATCCTCGCGGCCGACGGCACCGTGCTGCGCGGAGCGCGCGCCAACCGGCGGTTCATGCACCGGGCCGTCCGCACCGCCGCCGAGGCCGGGATCCGACAGTTCCTGGACATCGGCACGGGCATCCCCACCGAACCCAACCTGCACCAGGTCGCCCAGGGGGTCGCCCCCGAGGCGAAGGTCGTGTACGCGGACAACGACCCGATCGTCCTCAGGCACGCGGAGGCCCTGCTGCACGGCACCGCCGAGGGCTCCACGCACTACGTCCAGGCGGACGTCCGTGCCCCGGACACGATCCTGCGGGCGGCCGCCGAGTCCCTGGACTTCGGGCAGCCCGTCGCCCTGTCCCTGGTCGCCCTCACGCACTACCTGGGCGACGCGGCGGACGGCGACGACGTCCACGGCCTGCTCAAGCGGTACGTCGAGACGCTTGCCCCCGGCAGCTACCTGATCCTGTCCCAGGTCACCCCCGACCTGAGCCCCGAGGCGATCGGGAAGGCCGCCGAGCACTTCCGCCGCAGCGGCACCCCCTTCTACCCGCGCTCCCTCGCCGAGTTCTCCCGCTTCTTCGACGGCCTGGAGCTCCTGGGGCCCGGCGTGATCCCGGTCTACGGCTGGCGCCCGGAGCCGGAGGACGTGGCCGCCCAGGCGGAGGGCATCGTGCCCGTGTACGCCGGGGTCGCCGTCAAGCCCTGACCCGTACGACCCGTACACCGGTCCCGCTCCCCTGACCCGTACGGGCGCCGTGAACGGGTGCGCTTCCCCGCCCCGCCCTAGGTTCGGGAGCAGAAGGAGGCCTCATGCCCTCGTTCGAGGTGCTGTACCAGGCGGCCGCGCTCTGCCTGACCTACCCCGACGACGACTTCCGCGCCCGGCTGCCACTGCTGCGGGAAGCCGCCCCGCAGCTACGGGGGTTCACCGACCACGCGGCGGTCACACCCCCGCAGGAGCTGGCCGCGCACTACGTCCAGGTGTTCGACCGCGACAACCGGCACAGCCTGTACCTGAGCCGGTGGCACGGCAGGTCGCCGGCCCGCCTCAAGGAGGTCTACCGGGCGCACGGACTGGAGTTCACCGGCGAGGAACTGCCCGACTTCCTGCCCGCGGTGCTGGAGTTCGCGGCCCGCACCGGCAACACCGACCTGCTGACCGAACACCGCGACGGCCTGGAGCGGCTCCGCAGCCGGCTCACCACCTTCGGTACACCGTACGCAGCGGTCCTGGATGCCGTATGCGCCACACTGCCGACTGCATACACGCCGTAGGGCCGCCGCGGGTCTAGGCTGCCCCGCCCTTGGTGTCCCGGTCCTGGTCCTGTTCGTCGTCGACGATCTCCGCGTCCACCACTCCCTCCTCGTCGGACGTGCTCCGCTCGCCGGACGTCGCCTGTTCGCCGGTCTGACCGCCGGAGGCCGCCGCGTACATCGCCTGCCCCATCCGCTGGCTGACGGTGGCGAGTTTCTCGATGCCGGTGCGCAGGGCACTCGTCTCGGCGTTCTGTTCCAGGAGCTGTTTGAGCTCGGAGACCGCGGACTCGACCTCGGACTTCGTGTCGGCCGGGACCTTGTCCTCGTTGTCGCGGACGAACTTCTCGGTCTGGTAGACGAGTTGCTCGGCCTGGTTGCGGGTCTCGGCGGCCTCCCGGCGGGTGCGGTCCTCCTCGGCGTACTGCTCGGCCTCCCGCATCATGCGGTCGATGTCGTCCTTCGGGAGCGCCGAGCCGCCGGTGACGGTCATCTTCTGTTCGCGGCCGGTCGCCAGGTCCTTCGCCGAGACGTGCATGATGCCGTTGGCGTCGATGTCGAAGGCCACCTCGATCTGCGGGACTCCGCGCGGGGCGGGCGGCAGGCCGGTGAGGTCGAAGACGCCGAGCTTCTTGTTGTAGGCGGCGATCTCGCGTTCGCCCTGGTAGACCTGGATGCCGACCGAGGGCTGGTTGTCGGTGGCGGTCGTGAAGATCTCCGAACGCCGGGTCGGGATCGTGGTGTTGCGCTCGATCAACTTGGTCATGATGCCGCCCTTGGTCTCGATGCCGAGGGACAGCGGGGTGACGTCGAGCAGGAGGACGTCCTTGACGTCGCCGCGGATGACGCCGGCCTGGAGGGTGGCGCCGACGGCGACGACCTCGTCGGGGTTGACGCCCTTGTGCGGTTCCTTGCCGGTGAGCTCCTTCACCAGGTCGGTGACCGCGGGCATCCGCGTGGAGCCGCCGACGAGGATGACGTGATCGACCGTGGAGAGCTTGATGCCGGCGTCCTTGACCGCCTGGTGGAAGGGGGTCTTGCAGCGGTCGAGGAGGTCGGCGGTGAGCTCCTGGAACTGGGCGCGGGTGAGCTTCTCGTCGAGGTGGAGGGGGCCTTCGGCGGAGGCGGTGATGTAGGGCAGGTTGATCGTCGTCTCCGAGGAGCTGGACAGCTCGATCTTGGCCTTCTCGGCGCCCTCGCGCAGACGTTGCAGGGCCATCTTGTCGTTGCCGAGGTCGATGCCGTTCTGGCCCTTGAACTTCTTGACGAGGTACTCGACGACCCGCTGGTCCCAGTCGTCGCCGCCCAGGTGCGTGTCGCCGTTGGTGGCCTTGACCTCGATGACGCCGTCGCCGATCTCCAGCAGGGAGACGTCGAAGGTGCCGCCGCCGAGGTCGAAGACCAGGACGGTCTGCTCCTCGCCCCGGTCGAGGCCGTACGCCAGCGCCGCCGCCGTGGGCTCGTTGATGATCCGCAGGACCTTCAGGCCGGCGATCTCACCAGCCTCCTTGGTGGCCTGCCGCTGGGTGTCGTCGAAGTAGGCGGGGACGGTGATCACCGCGTCGGTGACGTCCTCGCCCAGGTAGGACTCGGCGTCCCGCTTGAGCTTCTGCAGGACCCGCGCGGACAGCTCCTGCGCCCGGTAGCGGGTGCCGTCGAGGGAGCCCTCGTCCGGGAAGCGCCAGTGAGCGTCGCCCATGTGGCGCTTCATGGAGCGCGCGGTGCGCTCGACGTTCGTCACCGCCTGCCGTTTGGCGACCTCGCCGACGAGTACCTCGCCGTTCTTGGCGAAGGCCACGACCGACGGTGTGGTCCTGGCCCCCTCCGCATTGGCGACGACGGTGGAGTCGCCGCCCTCCAGAACGGCCACCACCGAGTTCGTCGTACCGAGATCGATCCCGACCGCATGTCCCATCGCTGTCCCCTTCCGCCAGGGCGCCGTCCCGAACTCCAGCACAAAACTTGAGTGGCCTCTTGTCAATGGGGCGAGTACCCAGGCGGCGGATGTCCATGGGTGAGCAGCCCCGCGAGACCAGGCTGAGCGGGCGCTCAGTCCTCGCCGGTGCCGGGGGTACGCGCGAAGGGCATCGGGTCCACGCCCCGCAGGGCCAGGGCACGGCGGGGCCGGTCGGTGATCAGCACGTCGACCCGCGGGTCGGCCAGGAACGTGCGCAGCGGCGCGTCGTCGTTGACCGTCCACACCATGGCGAACAGCCCGTGCCGCGCCGCCTCCCGCAGTACGCCGGCCCGCGCCAGCCGCTGGTGCACGGCCACCCCGCTCGCCCCGCAGGCCCGCACGCGCCGCATGGGGAGCAGCTCGCTCAGCCGGGTCCCGGCCAGCCGCGCCGGCCCCACCTCCCTGCGCTCGCGCCCCAGCGACAGGGCCGTACGCACCCCGGGGAAGGCCCGGGTGATCGCGGCGACGGAACGGTCCTCCAGAGTCGTGGCGACGAACCCGTCCGCGCCGAGCAGCACGACCGCCCGGTCGATCACCTCACGCTCGTATCCCGTCTCCTTCAGGTCGAGGTGCCCCTCGAGCTTTCCGGCGATCAGTTCCATCACCTCGTCGACGACGGGCACCGCGTATCCGGCCCGCTCGCACAGCTCGGCGTACGTGATCGAGGACAGGAGCGGCCCGGTACGACCGGCGCGGGGGTCGTGGTGGACCACGAGGACGCCGTCGGCGGTGCGCCGGATGTCGAACTCGGCGTACTCCGCGCCGGACAGCAACGCGTCCTCGTACGCCTGCCAGGTGGCGGCACCGGCGCGTTCGGTTCCGCCCTGGTGCGCGGAGACGGCGGGGCGTGTCGGCATGGTCGGTCAACTCCCGGGCGGGGTACGGGGTGCGGCACCGGAGCGGGTGCATCGTCGGGCGGGGAGAGCCGGAAGCCGGAGCGTCCGCTGACCCGCCTGAGCATGATGTATCCGATCACGACCAGGACGACGAACGGCAGCCAGGCCAGTGCGTAGGCCGTGCCGTACTCCCCGAGGTCGAGAATGGAGCGGCGCTCGTCGACGCTGCTGCCGTTCACGCCGAAGAAGGCCGGCAGCAGGGTCGGCGGCAGGGCGATCAGGACGGCCAAGCCGGAGATCATGCCGAGGGCGACCAGGGTGAGGCCGTTCTCCACGTGCGGGGCCCAGCCGGCCTGGACGGAGACGCCGCGGCCGTGGGCGGAGAGGGTGACGCCGTGGTTCCTGAGGTTGGGCGGTGCGTTGAGGGTGTGGTGGGGCGGGGCGCCGCTGGGCATTCTGCCGCGGTAGATGATGCTGTTCAGAAGATCCGGCCGACGGACCTCGTCGGAGAGCAGGTCGGTCAGCAACCGCCCGCCGGGGAACACGAGTTGGTGGACGTTCGGGCCGAACGCGAGGGGTTCCGGCAGGGCGAGCCGCTCCGCGAGGACGTCGAGCAGCGGCCGGTCGCCGAGCCTGAGGCGGTCCCGCTCGAAGCAGGTGTCGGCCAGCCGGGCCGGCGCCGCGCCCTCCGGGCGGATCCGGCCGGCCAGGCTCACCTGTCGGATCAGCCATCCGTAGTGCGGGCGTGGCAGAGCGTGACGTGCACGCCCGGCGCCCAGGCGACGTCGGGCACCCTCCCCGGTCAGGGCTGTACCGGCCTGACCGGCCAGCGTCCGGAGGGACGTGTCACGCGGGCCGGCGGCTTGCTCATCGGCACCAGGGCACGAAGACGATTGGCGGCATGGGGCGGTTCTCCACGCTCCGGTCCTGTGCAACCCAAGGGATCGCCAAGCCAATCAGAGACGCTGAACAGGGCGAGTATGCGGGTGATTTCCCTGAGACGGCCCGGCGTTCCTGTACTTACCCACGCACCGACGTCGCGCAGGCCACCCGGGAGTGGTCTGCGCGACGTGCCGACGGTACGGCGGTTCAGGCGAGCTTCGCCGACAGGGTGATCGGCGTGGCCCTGAGAGCCTGGCTGACCGGGCAGTTGGTCTTGGCGTCCTCGGCGGCGGCGAGGAAGTCGTCCTCGGAGATGCCGGGCACCGTGCCCTCGACGGTCAGGTGGATGCCGGTGATGCCCTCGCCGGGCTGGAAGGTGACGTCGGCGGAGGTGACCAGCTTGGTCGGCGGGGTGCCGGCCTTGTCGAGGATGTTCGAGAAGGCCATCGAGAAGCAGCTGGAGTGGGCGGCGGCGATCAGCTCCTCGGGGCTGGTCTTGCCGTTCGCGTCCTCGGCGCGCGATGCCCACGTCACCGGCTGCTGGGCGATGCTGCCGGAGGAGTCGAAGGAGACGACGCCGTTGCCCTTG
This sequence comes from Streptomyces dysideae, assembly GCF_001514305.1. Lineage (GTDB taxonomy): Bacteria > Actinomycetota > Actinomycetes > Streptomycetales > Streptomycetaceae > Streptomyces > Streptomyces dysideae. Next base: position 163,741 of record NZ_KQ949083.1, on the reverse strand, counting down.
AACAGGTTTCCTTCCCACACGGTGTGTGCGGAGCGCGTGGTTGCCACGATGAATCCCTTCAGTGAGGTCCCGCTTGTGGGGTCCGTGCCACCATCCGATCACACTCGCGCTCATCGCACCCGGAAGACCGGCCCACGCGGGGTGAACGGCAGACGACGGCCCTGCGGAATCAGATACGCGTGCTCGCGCCGCACCCGCAGCACATCGCACCAGCCGTCCGTGATCACCAGGACGGGCGCGCCGGGCGGGAAGTCGTCGGCGCGCTGCAGCAGGTCGATGCCCGGCTGCAGGACGGTGCCGCCGCGGCCGTGCACGCGCACCCGCCCGGCGATGTCCGTCACCGGCACATAGCCCGCGTCGTGCGGGGCCGCGTCGCAGAACACGACCCGTGCGGCCGGTACGTCCCGGGCCCCGGCGTACGAGGCGATCGCACCCAGCGCCTTGCCGAGCAGGACCCGGTCCATCGAGCCGGAGGTGTCCAGGACGACGCCGAAGGTGCAGCGGGCGATCTCCTCGGGCGGGAAGTAGTGGCCCGCGCGGGGAATGTGGGGCGTCGACGACTGACGGCGCGAGGGACGGGCATACGACCGCACCGGCTCCGGACGCGGCACGAACTCGTCGAACCAGCGGGCGAGTCGGGCGTCCCAGGGCAGCGGCGGATGACTGAGCGCGCGGATCTCCTCGACCAGCCCGCCGGGCAGGAACCCGCGCTCCTGCTGCTGGTGCAGGTCCAGTCCCTGGGTGAGGCCGCGGCGGTAGAAGCCGTCGAGGTCGACGTAGTCGCACGGCGGGCCGAGCGGGCCGCCCAGGACGTCACCGACGCCCTTGCCGCGCAGGGTGGCCAGGCGGCGCATCCGACGCAGGTCGCCGGCGATCCGGTCGTAGACCTCCTCGGCGGACAGGCCGGCCAGTTGCTGGTCGTACAGCAGCCCTTCGGGCATGGTGCCGACCTGCATGTCGCGCAGCCAGCCGTTGATGACGTAGTCGCAGGCGACGTTGAACAGGTACGGGTCGCGGGCGCCGCAGCGGTCGCCGTGCCGCAGGGCGGCGTGCAGCATCTCGTGGGCCAGGATGAACCGCCACTCCTCGGCGTCGAAGTCGCGCAGCGGGTTGATGTAGATCTCGCCCGCCTCCGCGTTCACCGCGGCGACGGCGATGCCGTGGGCGCGGGCGAGTTCGGCGTCGGCGACCAGCTTGATGCCGGCCGCGATGCCGCCGAGCAGCGGGTAGGAGGTGATGAACCACTCCAGCGCCCACTGCCAGGGCCGCTTCTTCGCCGGTTCGCCGTCCATGGAGTCGCGGCGGCCGCCCGCCATGTCCATCGCGGTGGACACGGTCCGGGTCAGCGCGGTCGCGAAGGCGAGCTGCCAGTCCGGGGGCCGGGTGTACCAGCCCATCCACGGCAGCAGCAGCTGGTCCGGCTCCTCGCCTGCCGTGCCGCAGTGCTCGTACGTGGCCGGGACGCCGGCGCGCCGCCAGCGCGCGGCGAGCCGTTCCTCGTCACCGTCCGGGTAGGTCAGGGGCAGGTGGTCCGGGGTCTGCCCGATCGGGAAGGAGAGCAGGAAGCGGTTGACGACGACGCAGCGGGCCGCGAGATCGAAGCGGTCGGGCTGCTCCCGCTTGCCCTCCGCCGCCGGGACATGGCCGAACCCGAGGTGCAGTACGGCGTGCGCGAGGGCCCAGGCCCAGGCGGCGGGCTCGGCGAGCCGGTCCGGGTGGGCGTGCAGATCGCCGTCGGAGTCGACGCGGACGAGCCCGTCGCGGGGCGCCAGCTCGCAGCCCTCCTGCCGGCAGACGCTGAACTCGACGGCGGCGAGGGCGGGATTGGCCCGCAGCAGCTTCATCCCCTCGGCGAAGGCCTCCCCGGCGAGGTCCCGCTTCTTACGTCCCTTGGGGTGAGTACGGCTCATGGCGTCGCCTCCCGAGCCTGACGACGCGCTGCGGCGGCTTCCGCCGGGCGACGGCAGGGCACGGCGGCTCCGCCCGGCCACCGGCGACCCGTCGTGACGACTCCCCGACGACGGCAGAACACAACAACTCCGCCCGCACACCAGCGCCCCGTCGCGGCAGCTCCCGGGCAA
>NZ_KQ949083.1:89256-161029 GCF_001514305.1 Streptomyces dysideae | reverse complement strand
GGCGCCATCCCGATACCAGCGGCGCGCCGCAGCACCGCTCGAACGACGACACAGCACAGCCACTCCATCCGGACTCCGGCGCCCCGTCGCGGCACAGCCCGAACGACCGCGGCCCATCCCGGCCACACCCCGACGAGCCCACCCCATCGCGCCACCACCGGACCGGCGCCCGCTCACCGCTGCACCACCACCAGGTCGGCGCCCGCGCACCACCGCACCACCACCGGCCGGCGCCCGCCCATCACCGCACCACCACCAGCCCGACGCCCACTCACCGCCGCGCCACCACCAGGGCCCCCACTCACCGCCGCGCCTCCACCAGCCGCGGCATGTCCCGGGCCGCCTCCACCAGGAACCAGGACGGCAGCACCGGGTTGCCGTCGGTGTCGGAGGCGATGACGCTCTGGGCGACCTCCACCGAGATCTCGGCGAGCTGCACCAGCAGCGACTTGGCGCGGTACGCGGTCTGGCGGCCGTTCGCCGTCATGTGCTCCCTGCTTACGGGCAGTTCCTTGATCAGGCGGCCGCGGAAGGACTCGGCGAGGTAGTAGAGGAGGTCCCGGTCCTCCATGCGGTGCGGCCAGCGGGCGTCACCCTTGATGATCGCCTCGATGCCGAACTGGCTGCGCACGATCTTGACGTAGCCGCTGAACGCGGTCGCGTGCACGGGCGTCAGGGTGCCGTGCGCGAGCACCTTCAGCGTCTCCTCGTCGAGGCCGGCGCCGAAGGAGTGCAGCGCGTCGGAGAGCATGTGCCAGGAGCGGGGCGTGGAGAACGGCTCCTCGGTCTTCGGCGGCTTGGACCACAGGTGGTCGGGCCGGTCGGTGAGGTGGTCCAGGATCCACGGGTGGATGCCGTTGTCGGCGGCCCAGGTCAGCCAGTCTCTGGCGGACGCCTCCAGGTGGACGTGGGTGAGGCGGTTGACCAGCGCGGAGGCGATCGGGCGGGCGAGGGCGTTGTCGGTGGCGCGGTTGCCGGCGCCGATGACGATCGAGCCCTTGGGCAGCTCGTAGTTGCCGATACGGCGGTCCAGGATCAGCGAGTAGAACGCCTTCTGCACATCCGGGGTGGCCGCGTTCAGCTCGTCCAGGAACAGGCAGTACGGCTCGTCGCGGGCGATCGCCTCCGGCGGGCAGAACACGGAGCGCCCGTCACGGATCTGCGGGACGCCGATCAGGTCCTCAGGCGCGAGCTGCGTACCGAGCAGGCTCACGCACTCCAGCCCCAGCGACTCGGCGAACTCCCTGACCAGGGAGGACTTTCCGATACCGGGGGCACCCCAGATGAAGACCGGCCGCACGGTGGCGAGACCGAGCAGCAGTTCCGGGATTCGGGCGGGCGTGACCGTGACAGCTGCCTGCACGCAGCAACGCTCCCTTCTGCGCCTGAACCGGCGCCGCTCTCGCGGATGTGGGTGCCCGCCATTGAGGTTCTCAATTGATGGTTGCGGTCGTCATGCGATTATTCGCGGCGCCGCCACCGGAGCCGCTGCGACGTCACGCCGCCCGCTGGTCCTGAGGCTCCGTCAGCGGCACCTGGGGTCCGCCGGATTCCCGCAGCCAGCGGCCCAGCACCCGGTGGATGTGCTCGGCGCCGACGAGGTCCTCCCCCTCGTCGACCGGCGCGGACAGGGCGTTGGGCGACAGCAGGAAGGCCTTGCCCTGGGCGCCGCCGAGGCCGCCGTGGGAGCCGATCTGCTCCTCGAAGGCGAGGACTTCGCCGTCGGCCGGGTCGTACCAGGAGTTGACCATGATGTCGGCGGTGTGCGGGAAGGAGTGTGTGCGGCGTACGGCGTCCGCGGCGCCCGGCTCGAAGGGCTCCAACGGGCCGGGATTCTCGTCGAGTTGGCCGAGGGGGATCTCCGCGCCGAACGGACCGATCACCACCCCGCCGTGCTCCTCGCTGCGGACCAGCAGGAAGCCGATGCCGGGGTGGTTGGCGAGCGTGGTGAGCAGTGCGGGGTGGCGGGCGTCGATCTCCTCCTTGCTCATGCGGTGCGGCACGTCCGGGAAGGAGACCAGACCGAGGTTGCCGGAGGCCAGCACGATCGGCTCGGAGCGGCGGCGTGCGGGGCGGTGCTGCTCGCCGCCCTCCTCGACGGGCCTGCGCAGGGCCGCCCGCACCGCCGCGCGGGCCTCGGCGCCGCTGTGGGTGCGCTGGGCCCGGCGCGGCACGGGCAGTCCGCAGCCGGCCCGGACCAGGTCGCCGAGGCCGAGGCCGTAGCGGGTGCGGAAGGTCTCGCCGGGGCTCTGGCCGTGGTCGGACAGCACGACGATCCGGTACGGCCGCGGCGCGTGCTCGGCGACCTTCTCGATCAGCGAGAGGGACCGGTCCAGGCGTTCGAGGACCTTCTCGGCGTCGAGGCTGAACGGCCCGGAGTGGTGCGCCACTTCGTCGTACGCGACGAGGTCGGCGTAGACGGCGGTGCGCCCGGCGAGCATGTCGCCCATCACCGCGGCGACGACGACATCCCGCTCGACGACGGTCGCGAAGGCGCGGATGAACGGGTAGAGGCCGCCGCGTTTGACGCGCGGGCGGACCTTCTTGGCGCGGGCCCGGGTGGACTGGCCGATCTCGCGGCCGACCTCGGCGACGAACGACAGGGCGGTGCGCACGGCGTTGGCGGGGTCGGAGAAGTAGGCGAAGTAGCCGGCCCGGGAGCGGTTCTCGCGGTTGCGCCGCTTGGTGGCGATGGACAGCACGAGGGCCTGTTCGTCGGCGCCGCCGCTGAAGAGGTTGCCGCGGCTGGCGCCGTCGGCGCCGAGCAGCCCGCTGTCACCGGTGCGCTCGACGGCCCGGCGCTGGAGCTCGACGGCGCTGGACGGGCGGTTGCAGACCATCACCTCGCGGGTGTCCTTCTCGTACCAGCGGAAGGCGGGCACGTCGTGGTTGCTGCCGTGCAGGATGCCGAGCTGGCTGGCGCCGGTCTGGCTGGACCAGTCGGTACGCCACGGGGTCAGCCGGTGGGTGCGCTCCAGCCATCCGGCGACGGTGGGCATCAGGTCCTTGCCGACCGCGTCCAGCAGGACGTCGTGGCCGACGCCGTCGAACTGCACGAACACCGTGCCGGGGCCGGCCGGGCAGGCCGGGGCGGACCTGCGGCGCCGGTCGGCGAGGCGGTACAGGCGTCGCCGGTAGGCGTCGTCGTCGCGTACCGCGAGGGCGGCGCCGGTGGCGGAGGCGACGGCGGACATCACGGCGGCGACGATGACGGCGGTCTCGGGGGCGGCCTCGCTGTCCCCGGAGGGCACGATGCGCAGGGCGAGGATCAGCAGTGAGCCGTTGAGGAAGAACACCAGCAGCCCGAGGACGAGCGCGGGCACCAGCAGCAACAGCCGTACCAGGAACGGCCATACGAGGGCCGACAGCAGACCGAAGGCGCCGGCGCCGAGCGCGGCCGTGACCGCGATCCGGGTGGCGCTGTCGCCGTCCGCGGACTGGAGCCGGAAGTCGGGCAGCGCACCGGCCAGGATGAGCATCGTGAGGGTCGAGACCGCCCACACCGCGACGCTCCGCCCGACCTGACTGGCGCCCCGCCGCCAACGCCCTCCACCCACGCCCAGCTCACCTCACGTCCCGGCCCGTCGTCGCTGCGGGCCTGTACCCACCCTGTCACAACGGCCGGGACGAGCCCTTTGTCCCCCGGACCGGGCACCGCGTCAGCGGCCGTCGTATCCCGCGGTCGGCATCGACAGCCGCCGGTGCACGCATGCCTTCATCTGCGCGTCGTACGCGGGCTCCTCGCGGCCCACCGTCTCGATGCGCACCCCGCGCCGTACGCACTCCGCGGTGAACTCCTCGACGGACGACAGCGCGCTCTCCAGCACTCTGCGGCTGGGCGCGACGAACAGATCGCGGCCGGGCCGTACGCCCTCCCAGAGGACGGTGTGGTCCGGGCGCAGGCCGCGGACGAGGAGCTCGCGGGCGACGACGTACCCGTGCTCGGCGGCCCAGCGGGCGCACATGGCGTGCTGGCTGCGGGAGTCCACCAGGAAGGGGTCGGCGTCCAGCTCCTCCAGGGGCGTCAGACTGGCGATCGCCGTGACGCGCACTACACATGACCCCATGGCGTCCCCCCCTCACCTCCGGGTTTCGCCGCCGACCCTACTCCAGCCCGTAGGCTTCGGGGAGTCGCGTGAAGGAGGCAAAGAGGTGCCCGTGGAGATCACGTGGTGGGGGCACGCCACCTGCACGGTCGCGGACTCGGGCGTACGTGTGCTCACCGACCCCCTGTTCGCCCGCCGGCTCGCGCATCTGCGCCGTCGCCGGGGTGCGCTCCCGGCGCCCGACGCCTGGCGCGCCGACCTCACGCTCGTGTCCCATCTGCACGCCGACCACCTGCACGTTCCGTCGCTGGCCCGGCTCGACGCGGGCACGCGCCTGCTCGTGCCCCGGGGCGCACCACGCGTGGTGCCGGGGCTGCGCCGGCTCACCCATCTGCGGGTCAGCGAGGTGGAGCCGGGCGATGTGGTCTCGGTGGGCGGGGTGGCGGTACGGGCCGTGCCCGCGCGGCACGACGGGCGGCGGCTGCCGGTCGGCCCGCACCGCTCCCCCGCGCTCGGCTACGTCGTCGAGGGCGAGGCACGCACCTACTTCGCCGGGGACACCGGACTGTTCGAGTCGATGGCCAAGGAGGTCGGGCCGGTCGACGTGGCGCTGCTGCCGGTCGGCGGCTGGGGGCCGTACCTCGGCGACGGCCATCTGGACGCCGGGCGGGCGGCTCAGGCGCTGGCCCGGCTGACGCCGCGCAGTGCGGTGCCGGTGCACTACGGCACGTACTGGCCGATCGGGATGGATGCCGTGCGCCCCCATGAATTCCATGCGCCGGGCGACGAGTTCGTACGGCTCGCGGCCGAGCAGGCACCCGACGTGGCGGTGCACCGGCTCGGGCACGGGGAGAGCGTGCGTCTGGAGGTGGCGCGGTGAGCGTACTGGCGGCCACCGCCACGACGGTGCCTCCCGAGTCCACCCAGCAGGCGATCGGCTATCCGTCGCTGTTCCTGCTGGTGCTCATCGGGGCGCTGGTGCCGGTGGTGCCGACGGGGGCGCTGGTGAGTTCGGCGGCCGTGGTGGCCTTTCACCAGACGGCGCCGTTCGCGCTGGCGCTGGTGTTCGTGACGGCGTCGCTGGCCGCGTTCCTCGGCGATGTGACGCTGTACTGGCTGGGGCGGCGCGGGATGGGCTCGAAGAACGGCTCGCGCTGGCTGGCGGCGATCCGGGCGCGGGCGCCGGAGGACCGGCTGGCCCAGGCGCAGGAGAAGCTCGCCGACCATGGGGTGGCGGTCCTGGTGCTGTCCCGGATGGTGCCGGCGGGGCGGCTCCCGGTGATGCTGGCCTGTCTGATGGCGAAGTGGCCGATGCGCCGCTTCGCCCGCGGCAACCTTCCGGCCTGCCTGGCCTGGGCGGTGACGTACCAGCTGATCGGGATCCTCGGCGGCTCCCTTTTCAAGGAGCCGTGGGAGGGCGTGGTCGCGGCGATCGCGCTGACCTTGGCGATCAGCGCGACGCCGAGTCTGTGGCGGAGGATCCGCAGGACCATGGCCGCATAGCTGGTGCCCCGGCAGGCAACGTTCGCCCGTTAAGGAGCGGCGTCCGGTGCGTGCTCTCGGTGTGCCGGGTACATGCCCTCGTACTGGACGTACTTGGGTTTGTGCCCGGTGCTGCGAGTGGGGGCACCTCCCACGCCCTTGAGGCAGTGGGGGAGCGTGCCGGGCGTCGCGACGGGGCGAATGGTGCCTGTTGGGGCACTAGGGCGTGTTTCGAAAGTCCCGTCTGCCCGGCGGGCGGACGACGCCACTTTCGAAACACGCCCTAGTCCAGTATCCGTGACCCTCCCACTGGCAGATCCCAGAGGTTCTCGCGGTCCAAGCCCGCCTTCTCCCAGGCCGCACGCACGCGTGTCAGCGGTTCGAGGACCGGCTCCGCCGAGAGGACGAACGTGCCCCAGTGCATCGGTGCCATCCGGCGCGCGCCCAGGTCCTGGGCGGCGCGGACCGCCTCCTCCGGGTTGCAGTGGACGTCGCTGAGCCACCAGCGGGGGTCGTAGGCGCCGATGGGGAGCAGGGCGAGGTCGATGCCGGGGTAGCGCTCGCCGATGCGGGTGAACCAGTGGCCGTAACCGGTGTCGCCCGCGAAGTGGACGCGCCGGCCGTCCGGGGCGGTGAGCACCCAGCCGCCCCACAGGCTGCGGCAGGTGTCGGTGAGGGTGCGCTTGGACCAGTGGTGGGCAGGCACGAAGTCGAAGCGGACGCCGTCCAGTTCGGCCGCCTCCCACCAGTCCAGCTCGGTGACGCGCGTGAACCGGCGGCGGCGGAACCAGCGGGCCAGGCCGGCCGGCACGAACACCGGGGTGTCGCGCGGGAGGCGGCGGAGTGTGGGCGCGTCCAGGTGGTCGTAGTGGTTGTGGCTGATGACGACCGCGTCGACGCGCGGCAGGGCGCTCCAGGCGATGCCGACCGGGGTGATGCGGGCGGGGGTGCCGAGGATGCGGCGCGACCAGACCGGGTCGGTGAGGACCGTCAGGCCGCCGATCCGCACGACCCAACTGGCGTGTCCCGCCCAGGAGACGGCGACCGTGCGCGTGTCCACGCGGGGCAGCGGGCCCGGCTCGAACGGCAGTCGCGGAATGTCGGCGAGGCCTTCCCGGCCGGGGCGGACGGCGCCCTCGCGGGCGAAGCGGGCGACGGCCTTGAGGCCGGGCAGCGGGGCGGTCAGCCGGTCGTGGAAGGTCCGCGGCCACACCCGGCGCTCGCCCAGCGGCCGGGGCTCGGCGAGCGGCGGGAACGGGGGCGCGATGGACGGGGCGGACGCCGGGGCGTCGGCTTGCTGGGCGGTCGTACTGGTGGTGGTCGACTCGGACTGCTGCGTCATCGAGGAGGCTCCCATCGCTGAGCGTCGTCGCGGAGATCGTCGAAGACCGACTTCAAGGAGATCAACGCGCGTTGCACGTGTGGCAGTTCCAACGGCGAGGGTGAACTGAGGCATTCCGCGCGCTCCTCGTCCGTGCCGCCCAGCAGCGGCCCGGTGGACAGCCGTACGCGCAGCGCCCCGAGGTCGTCGCCGAAGCGATGCCCGCCCGGCGCGGGCATGCCGAGCCGGGCCGCGAGGAAGTCCTCCAGGTCCTGTGCGTCGCCCACGCCGTGCGCGGACAGGGCGACCCGCAGGGGACCGAGGTCGGCGTACAGATGGCGGCCGGCCTGCGGGGGCCGGGCCAGGGCGCCCGCCGTGACGACGGCCTGGTGCGCGGCGGCGGCCACGCGCGCGTGCAGGCGTACGGCCGTGGCGAGCCGTGCGGTGACCGGCTCGGGCTCGCCGAGCGCGTAGCCGGCGGCGGCCGCGACCGGTGTGGCGACCTGGGCGCCGAGTGCGGTGAGCACGTCCAGCACGCGCGCGTGGAGGTCGTCACCGGCCTCGCCCGCGGGGAAGCGGGCGACCGCGGCGGGCCAGCCGGGCGGCAGCAGGGCGCCGGCCAGGTCGGTGACGACGGTGACCTTCTCGGGCAGCATCTCGGCGGGGCTGAGCAGCACGGTGTCGTGCGGTGCGTGCAGGGTGTCCCGCCAGGTCTCGTCGCTGACCAGGTGCAGGCCCTCGCCGGTGGCGGCCTCGACAGTCTCGTGCAGCACCTCGGGCGGGGCCACGGTGGCGGTGGGGTCGTCGGCGACGGACAGCACCAGCAGGCGCGGGTCACCGCCCTCGGCACGGACCCGGCGGACGGTCTCCAGCAGCGCGTACGGATCCGGGACGCCGCCGGACTCGGCCGGTGTCGCCACATGGAAGACGGGTCTTCCCAGCAGGCGTGCGTAGGGCGCCCACCAGGCGGCGCAGGGCCGCGGCACCAGGACGTCGCCGCCGAGGGCGGCGGTCAGCGCGACGAGCAGGGCGGGGGCGCCAGGTGCGGCGACCGCGCGGTCGGGGCCCGCGGTCAGGCCGCGCCGGTCCCAGTAGCCGCACGCCGCCTCCAGGAGCGCGGTACCGCCGCCGACCGGCTCGCTGCCGGCCCGGCCGGCGGCCGCGGCGAGCACGGCGGCGAGTTCGGGCAGCAACGGCAGCCCGTCCTCCGGGAGCGGGGGGCCGTAGCGGACGGGGCCGTGGCCCTCCGGGTCCGTCCGCCGCATGCGTACCTCCGCGCAGTGCCTGGTGCCGTACTCGCTGTGCTCGCTGTGCTCGTTCGTGGACCGGAGGTCCGTGGGGTGCGCCCCGTGGTTCGTACGGTGTCCTACGGTGTGTCGCGCACCCCTCGCGCTCTGAGTACCCAGCGAGCCGCCGCCCCATGAGCGTTCGCCGGGTTGCGCCGGTCACAGACCCGGCCGGTGGGGGTCACTCACCCCCGGCGGGCTCCTTGCGGCGCAGCCGGTACACGGCGCAGCCCAGCGCGCCGGCGATCAGTACTCCGCCGGTGACCAGGGCGGGGACGGAGTCGGTGAAGGCGCCACCCGCGCCGGCCCGTACGCCGTGCTGGACCGCCGAGCCGGCGCAGGGGTCGCGGGGCGTCGATACCGTGCCGTGGTGGGTCGGCTCGGGGCACGGCCGTTTGCTGCCGCCGCCTCCACCGCGTTCCACCGTGAACGTCGCGCTCCACGGCTTGCCCTGTCCGCCGTGCGCGGCCGGGCAGGTGCCGTCGACGGTCCACGCTGAGTCCTTGGCGACCGGGTCCGCGCCACCCTCGAAGTTTCCGGCGGGCGCGATGCGGGCGGTGCCGCGGTAGGCGAGGTCGGCCGCCCCTTGGTGGTCTTTGCCGGGGACCTTCTGGAGCTGGACGGTGCCCTCGTCGAAGGCCTGCGAGGTGGCGTCGATCGTGGCGGGCGCGGCGCCGCCGACGTGGTCGCAGGTGACCGCGACGGTGACGCTGCCGCCCGGGGCGACGGTGGCCGGGCTGACCTCCGCGGCCGGGTCCGCGGAGACGGCCGGGGCGGCGATGCCCAGGGCGGCACCGGCCAGCGCGGCGACGGACAGGACACGGGCGGTGCGGCGCATGGGACGGGCTCCTTTTGCCGACGGCTGCGGGGGCACATCGGTCGTGCCCCCGCAGCCATCACAGCCCGCCCGGCGCCGGGGCGCGCGCGGCCGGACACCATTCGCAGGACGCGGGGCCGCCGAGCGGGTGACGCCGGGGAGGGAGTGGGCCGGGGCAGGGGGCTCACTACGGCCGGGCGGGTCGGGGAACGGGGCCACACCACGACCGGGCGAACCAAGGACCAGCACCCACCACGACCAGGCCGACCAAGGACCAGCACCCACCACGACCAAGCGGATCGGGAACCGCGACCCACCACAGCCCGGCGGGCCAGCAACCGGTCCCCACCACGGCCATGCGGGCCAGCGACCGGACCCCGTCGCGACGGGGTCGGTTGGGAAACCGGACCCCCGTCCGTGGCCGAGGCAGCCCCCGACCCCGGACCCACCGCCGGGCTCTGCGCGCTCACCCCCCGTGCTCGCCCTCCGGAAACGGCACCGCCCACGGCGGCCCAGCCCGGTCCCCCGCCCCTACGAGCCCCCTCAGTTCATCAGCGCGGCCAAGTCCCGCTCCAGCCCCCGCCCCCGCCTCTCGACCACCGCCGACGCGACGTCCGTGAGCTTGCGGTTGGTGTGCTGGGAGATGCGGCGCAGGACGCCGAAGGCGGTGTCGGCGTCACAGCCGAGGACGTGCATGACGATGCCGCAGGCCTGGTCGACGACGGGCCGGGAGCGCAGGGCGGTGCCCAGGTGGTCGAGTTCGGTGAGCGCGGCCCGGTAGGAGCGGTCGCGGACCAGACAGGTCGCGGCGAACTCCCCCAGGGCGTGCGCGGGCCCGTGCCGGGCGTCATCGAGGGCGCGGGGCCGGAAGCTGTAGAGGCTGAGCGTCACGGTCAGGCCGGACCGGCGGAAGGGCAGCGTGACGCTGGAGCGCACGCCCGAGTCGAGCGCCAGGGCGCGGTATTCCGGCCAGCGGTCGTCCCGCAGCAGGTCGGCCGAGTCGACGGGCTCGCCGCGCTCCAGGGCGGCCGGAATGGGACCGTCGCCGGAGCGGAGCTGCACCGCGACGAGTCCGGCGAGGTCGGGATGGGTGACGGCGGCGGGCCGTTCCGCTCCCGCCTCGGACACCATGGTGCTGGCACCGCAGCAGTCGGAGGTGCAGCGCACCGCCTGTTCGGCCAGCTCGGACAGCCGTCGCCCGGGAAGGGCGGCCTCGGGGGACTCGTTCCCCAACTGACCGACGTGTTCCGGCATCTTGGATTCCTCCTCTTGTGAACGCCTGCCCCTGCTTCCGTGTGGGAAACGGGGAGGACGGGTTGGGTCCGTGACACCCCGGAAAGGCTTGCGGCGAGCTACGTTCGTCGCATGGCGCAGACGGACGAATTCGGTGAGGAGCTCGCGGATTTCGTGCGCCGCGTCGCGGAGCTCAAGGCGGCACGTTCCGTTTCGGGCGGGGACCTGCCGACGGTGCTCGACGCGGCGATCTTCGAACTCGACCATGTGGCCGACCAGTTGTGGCCGTGGTACGAGCGGCTGTCCTCGGGCGGCACGCCCCGCACGGCTCCCGCCGACCGGCAGGAGCAGCAGCTGCTGCGGGCGGTGTTCCAGCGGTTCCCGCTGCCGGTGGCGCTGGTGGACCGGGAGACCGTGGTCCGCAGGCTGAACTTCGCGGCGACCTCCTTCACGGGTGTCCGCTCCGGCTATGCGACGGGCCGGCCGCTGACGGGTTTCCTGGCCCACGCCGACCGGGTGGCGTTCCGTTCCCAGGCCGCGGCGGTGGCGCGCGGCGAGGGCGACCGCAGCCTGACCGTCCATCTCCAGCAGCACCCGAACACGCCGGTGCACGCGACGCTCGCCGCCGTACGCCCGAGCGACGAGCCGCGTCCCACGGTGCTGGTGGTGCTGCAGCCCGGCGACCGGGGGTCACTGGCGGGACCGGGCCCGGGTGAGAGCCCGACGGGTCAGGTGCCGGACCTCACGGAGACCACCCGGCACGCATCCCTGATGGACCTGCTGGACACCATGACCACCACCCTGCTGACCGCACCCCCCGACGGCCCCGAGGCACTTCTGCGCCGGGCGGCGGGCGCGCTGCACGGCCGTTTCGCGGACTGGGTCGTGGTGGACGCGGGCGCGGCCCGGCTGTCCCGTACGGCGGTGTTCGGGCCGTCGGAGAAGGAGGCGGCCGCGCTGGCGGGCCAGGATCCGGCCGCGTGCCCCCTGGTCGTCGAGGCGGCACGCGGCGGCTCCTCGGCCCTTCAGATACGCCCGGAGGACCCGGACGCCTTCGGCACGCACACCGACGGCGCCCCGGTCCTCGTACAGACGAACGTCACCTCACTGCTGTGCGTGCCACTGACGGCCGGGGGCACCGTCCAGGCCGTACTCACCCTGTTTCGCTGCGGCCCCCGCCTGGCGTTCTCGATGGCAGAGGCCCAGGCGATGGACATGATGGCCCGCCACATGTCACTGGCTGCGTACAACGCCCCGTAAGGGGCGCGACCCGGCCCCTCAGGCCACGTCGCTCAACACCTGCTCCCGCACCCGACTGCAGCACCGGCTGATCAGCCGGGACACATGCATCTGCGAGATGCCGAGCTGCTCGGCGATCCGGCTCTGCGTCATGTCCCCGAAGAACCGCATGTACAGAATCGCCCGCTCACGCTCCGGCAGCGCCGCCAGCCGCGGCTTGACCGCCTCGCGGTCCACGACCGTGTCCAGCGCGGGATCGGCCGACCCCAGGGCGTCGCTCAAGGAGTACCCGTCCTCGCTGCCGGGCAGCTCCGCGTCGAGGGACAGCGCGGTGAAACTCTCCAGCGCCTCCAGCCCGACCAGGACGTCGGCCTCGCTCATGTCGGCGTGCTCGGCGAGCTCGGCGACCGTGGGCCTGCGGCCGGAGACGGTCTGCAGGTCCTGGACGGCGAACCGGACGCGGTTGCGCAGGTCCTGGACCCGGCGCGGCACGTGCAGCGTCCACATGTGGTCGCGGAAGTGCCGCTTGATCTCGCCGGTGATGGTGGGCACGGCGTAGCTCTCGAAGGCGTTGCCGCGCGCGGGGTCGTACCGGTCGACGGCCTTGACCAGTCCGAGGGCCGCGACCTGGCGCAGGTCCTCGAAGCTCTCGCCGCGGCTGCGGAAGCGTCCGGCGAGCCGTTCGGCCATGGGCAGCCAGGCCTCCACGATCTCGTCACGGAGGGTGTCTCGCTGCTGGCCCGCGGGCAGCGCGGCGAGTTGCCGGAAGGCTTCCGCGGTGTCGGGGGCGTCGTCGTGCGGGTGGTGCTTCGCGCTCACTGAAGTGGGCATGATGCGTCGCAACTCCCTTGGTTGTGCTCTGCTTTGGACGGTCAACCGTGGGAGAGGAACGCGGACCGGAACCGGACACACCCGTGGCGACCGAATCGCCGCTCCCACGGACGTGCCTCCTGTCCGAAGCACTGTTCATTCGCCTGCCCTCGCGCCCGTGGTGCAAACACCCGCGCAGGTTTTCGGCGGGCGGGCCGGGTGACTCGTATCGGTGCTGCCGTGTCCCATCGAGCCCGGGAGGTCCCGGATGAGCACCAAGGTCTCCGACCACGTTCTGCATCGGCTGCGCGAGTGGGGTGTGGAGCACGTCTTCGGTTATCCCGGCGACGGCATCAACGGCCTCCTCGCCGCGTGGGGGCGAGCCGAGAACCGGCCGAGGTTCATCCAGTCCCGGCACGAGGAGATGTCCGCGTTCCAGGCGGTCGGTTACGCCAAGTTCAGCGGTCGTGTCGGAGTGTGCGCGGCGACCTCCGGGCCCGGCGCGATCCACCTGCTCAACGGCCTCTACGACGCCAAGCTGGATCACGTCCCGGTGCTGGCGATCGTCGGCCAGACGGACCGCACCGCGATGGGCGGCTCGTACCAGCAGGAGGTGGACCTGCACACGCTCTTCAAGGACGTCGCCTCGGACTTCGTGGAGACGGTGACGGTCCCCGAGCAGCTGCCGAACGTCCTGGACCGGGCGATCCGCACCGCGTACGCGCGCCGCTCCCCCACGGCCGTCATCATCCCCGGCGATGTGCAGGAGCTCGACTACTCGCCGCCCACGCACGAGTTCAAGATGGTGCCCTCCAGCCTCGACCGCAGTTCCTGGACGGCGCTGCCGTCCGACGACTCGGTCCAGCGGGCGGCCGAGATCCTCAACGCCGGTGACAAGGTGGCGATCCTGGTCGGGCAGGGCGCGTCCGGCGCGCGGGCCGAGGTGGAGCGGATCGCCGAGCTCCTCGGCGCCGGCGTGGCCAAGGCGCTGCTCGGCAAGGACGTGCTGAGCGACGAACTGCCGTATGTCACCGGCGCGATCGGGCTGCTGGGCACGCGTCCGTCGTACGAGCTGATGCGGGACTGCGACACGCTGCTGACTGTCGGCTCGTCCTTCCCGTACACGCAGTTCATGCCGGACTTCGGCAAGGCGCGCGGGGTGCAGATCGACATCGACCCGCACATGGTGGGGATGCGCTATCCGTACGAGGTGAACCTCGTCGGCGACGCGAAGGCGACGCTGGAGCGGCTGATCCCGCTGATCGGCGCCGAGCGCGGGCGCGAGTGGTACGACACGGTGTGCGCGAACGTGACGCGCTGGCGCGATGTCATGGACCGGCGCGCGGGCCTGTCCGCCGACCCGATCAACCCGGAGTACGTGGCCCGTGCCCTGGACCCGCTGCTGCCGGGCAACGCGATCATCAGCTCCGACTCCGGTTCGGCCGCCAACTGGTACGCGCGGCACCTGACCATGCGGCCCGGTATGCGCGCCTCGCTGTCCGGCACGCTCGCCACGATGGGCTGCGGGGTGCCGTACGCGATCGGCGCGAAGTTCGCCCACCCGAACCGGCCGGCGATCGCGCTGGTCGGGGACGGTGCGATGCAGATGAACGGGCTGGCGGAGCTGATCACGGCGGCGAAGTACAAGGACCAGTGGGACGACCCACGGCTGGTCGTGGGCGTGTGGAACAACCACGACCTCAACCAGGTCACCTGGGAGATGCGCGCCATGGAGGGCGCACCGTCGTTCCTGCCCTCGCAGGAGATCCCGGACGTGCAGTACGCCGCGTTCGCCCGCTCCCTGGGTCTGACCGGCATCCGGGTGGAGAAGCCCGAGGACGTCGAGGCGGGCTGGCGGGCCGGTCTGGAGGCGGACGGGCCCGCGGTGATCGAGTTCCTGACCGATCCGGCCGTACCGCCGATCCCGCCGCACGCCACCTGGGACCAGATGGAGGCGACGGCGGCGTCGATCCTGAAGGGTGACACGGACCGGGGGTCGATGATCAAGCAGGGGTTCAAGGCGAAGGTGCAGGAGTTCCTGCCGGGCCGGGAGAAGAAGTAGCAGATGAAGTAGGCGAAGAAGCAGGGCGCAGCGGGGCCGGGACGGTGGCCGGACCGGCCTCGTCCCGTTCCTCCGGCAGCAGCAGTTCCTCGTAGCGGCCCAGCGCCAGCACCACGCCGAGCATCAGGATCGGAATGATCATCGCGAGCAGCGCCATGGCGTGTCCTTCCCCGGAAACGTGCGTGGGGGGGCCTGGGCCGGGTCTCCCGCCGTACGCGGAGCAAACCCCCGGTGCACGGACGCGCGCCGACGTCTTCCGCCGTACGAAGCCTGTGTCGGCCCGCGCTCTTCGGGTACGCGGTGTCCACCCCCGAAGATCTGGAGGGAGTCATGCAGCGAGGCAGTGACCGGCTGAGCGTCCATCGTGACGACGAGATGAAGCATGAGCTGCAGGGGCTGCTCCGCTCCGGGCACCCCACGCGGACCGAGGAGTGGCACGACCCCGAGCCGACCGCCGACGACGACCTCGAGATCGCGGGCGGTCCGGTGGCCCCGGGGACGTCCACGGCGTCGCTTGCGGCGGTCCGGCTGGAGCTGGCCCGGATCCTGGGCCGCAGCGCGTTCCCGGCCGGCCCGCGGGAGCTGGCCCGGGCACTGCGCCGCGAATACGCGCCCGACGCCCTCGTGGCGCCGCTGGAGCGGCTGCCGCAGTCGGCGCGCTACGCCAACGTCCAGGAGCTCGCCGAGGCCCTGACCCGCAGGGCCGGACCGGCACGGCACGCATAGCGGCCCGGCGCGGGGGTACTGCGGCGGCGTCACACCGACGCGGCCGCGGCACCCGTACCGGCCGGGGAAACCCAGGAAGGGCCCACCGATGGCTGATTTCGTGAGGGACGTCATGACTCCGGGCGTGGTCGCCGTCCGCCCGGACGCTTCGCTCGTCGAGGCGGCTCAGCTGATGCGCGCGCAGGACATCGGCGACGTGCTGGTCGCCGAGGGGCAGCAGGTCGTCGGGGTGCTCACCGACCGGGACATCGCGGTCCGCGCGGTCGCTGACGGCGCCGATCCGCTGACGGTGAGCGCCCAGGCGGTGTGCACCCTGGATCCGGTGGTGGTCCGCCCGGACGATCCGGTGACCGCGGCGGTCGCGCTGATGCGGGAGCACGCCGTACGCCGGCTGCCGGTCGTCGAGGACGGCCTGCCGGTCGGGATGGTGAGCCTCGGCGATCTGGCCGAGGCGCAGGATCCCGGCTCGGCGCTCGCCGACATCAGCCGTGCCGCGCCGGACGCCTGACGGCACCGAAGAGGCCGTCGGTAGCGGTCGTGAGGTGAAGCCCGTCGAGCAGCACATCCACAGTTTTCTGGAGTAGCTGGCGTTCGGCGCACTGTCCTCTTGATGTGTCTGCACGCCGCGTGCTACGGAAGGACGTTGAGGCGATCATGCGTATCGCGTTTCTGGCCGCGCCTGAGGGCGTCGAGCAGATCGAGCTGACCGATCCGTGGCAGGCCGCGGTGGACGCCGGTCACGAGCCGGTGCTCGTGTCGACGAAGCCGGGGGAGATCCAGGCGTTCCACCATCTCGACAAGGCGGACCGGTTCCCGGTCGACGATGTCGTGGGCCAGACGACGGCCGAGGACTTCGGCGGGCTCGTCCTGCCGGGCGGGGTCGCCAACCCCGACTATCTGCGGCTGAACCGGAAGGCCGTCGCGTTCGTGCGGGACTTCGTCGAGCGGGGCCGGCCGGTCGCCGCGATCTGCCATGCCGCGTGGACCCTGGTCGAGGCCGACGTCGTGCGCGGCCGGACGCTGACCTCCTGGCCGAGCGTGGCGACCGACATCCGCAACGCGGGCGGCACCTGGGTGGACGAGCAGGTGCGGATCTGCGACCACGGCCCGGGCAAGCTGGTCACCAGTCGCCGGCCGGCCGACCTGAAGGCGTTCGACGAGGCGTTCCTCGAGGTGTTCGCCGAGGCCGAGGCCAGGGCGGCCGGCTGACCCGCGGGGGCGTCACGCCCCCGTGCGGCGCCGCTCCCGGGCCCCTTCGCGGGTGCGGCCCGGTGCGACCGGGCGGCGCGGGTTGCGGCGCAGGTACTCGCCCTCCAGCTGGGCCATCCGTTCGTTGTGGGCCCGCAGTGCGTCGTTCGAGCCGTACAGCAGCGTGTCGTGGCGCGTCCGGTGGATGGTCTCCAGCTCCTTCATGAGCTGCTGCTCGTCCAGCCGGTCCGGGTCGACTCCGGTCATGGTGATGTCCCGCTCGTCGTGTTCGTTCATGGGGTCCGGGTACCCGCACGGTGAGCAACAGCACCCGAACGGCTTCCGGGAGTGAGCCATGGATCTCGCGTTTCTGCATTCACTGTACGAGCATCCGGGGCCGTGGGCCTCCGTCTACGTCAGTACGTCCCGGCACACGGAGGCCACGCCGCAGGAGCGGCATCTGACGGCTCTCGCGCTCTCCCGGGACCTGGCCGGGCAGGGTGCCGACGATGCGACCTGCCGGGCCGTGCGGGACGCGCTGGACGAGTTGCGGCACTCCACCGAGCCACACGGCCGGGCCCTGTTCGCGTGCGCCGGTGAGGTGGTCCTGAACCCGGCGCTGGCCCGCTCCCCGCAGGTCGACTCCGCGCACTGGGGGCCGCTGCCGCACACCGCTCCGCTGCTGGAGCTGGCCGGGGAGGACCCGGTCTGCGTGGTGGCGTACGTCGACCGCAAGGGTGCCGCGTTCGAGCTGCGCACCGCGCTGGGCCGGGAGGACGCCGGGTCGGTCGAGGGCCGGCAGCATCCCGTGCACCGTACGAGCACGGTCGACTGGTCGGAGCGGCACTTCCAGCTGAAGGTCGAGAACACCTGGGAGCACAACGCGGCGGAGATCGCCGACGCGCTCACCGTCTGCCAGGAGGAGACCCAGGCCGATCTGCTGATCCTGGTCGGCGACGACCAGCAGCGGCGGACCGTGCACGAGCGGCTGCCGGGGCGGCTGCACGATCGGGTGGTGGAAGCGCCGCACGGTACCGGCAGCAGGCTGCTGGAGGAGGACGTGGAGCAGGCCCGTGCGGAGCATGTACGGCAGCGGGCGGAGCGGGAGCTGGAGCGGTTCCTGGCGGCGCGGGAACCGGACGACGCGGGGCGGGCCGGGGCGGTGGAGGGGGTGCCGGCGCTGATCGAGGCGGCGCGGGAGCACCGTATCTCCGAGCTGCTGATCCGGCCGGACGGGCCGGACGCGCACCGTGAGGTGTGGATCGGTGAGGATCCCGACCAGGTGGCTGTGCGGCGTGGTGACCTGAAGATCCTGGGCGAGCGGCATGCCTGGGCTGCGAGGGCCGACGATGCGTTGATCCGGTCGGCGGTGGTTACGGGGGCGGGGGCGTTGTCGGTGGCGCCGGCGGGGGCGGATGCCGTGCCGGCGGGTGGCATGGGGGCCCTGCTGCGGTGGGCGTGAAGGGGCTCCGCCCCTTCGCCCCCGGCCTATGCCCACTCACCACCCGTTTACTGTCGGGAGAAGGGCTGGCCTCGCCTCTCCGCCCCCCACCCCCTACCTCGCCCGCTCCACCCTCCGCTCATCCCACACCGCCTCCGGCGTCTCCCGCACCCGCCCGTCGCTCCCGAAGACCAGGTAGCGGTCGAAGGAGCGGGCGAACCAGCGGTCGTGGGTGACCGCGAGGACCGTGCCGTCGAAGGCTTCCAGGCCCTCCTGGAGGGCTTCGGCGGACTCGAGGTCGAGGTTGTCGGTCGGCTCGTCGAGGAGGAGGGCCGTGGCGCCCTCCAGTTCGAGCAGGAGGATCTGGAAGCGGGCCTGCTGGCCGCCGGAGAGGCGGTCGAAGGCCTGTTCGGCCTGGCCGGTCAGCTCGTAGCGGCGCAGCCGGGACATCGCCGCGCCCTGGTTCTGGGAGTGCTCCGTCCACAGGATGTCCAGGAGGGTGCGGCCCTTGAGCTCGGGGTGGGCGTGGGTCTGGGCGAAGTGTCCGGGCACGACGCGCGCGCCCAGCTTCCAGTCCCCCGTGTGCGCCACGGTGTCGCCGGCGAGCAGCCGCAGGAAGTGCGACTTGCCGGAGCCGTTGGAGCCGAGGACGGCGACGCGTTCGCCGTAGAAGACCTCCAGGTCGAAGGGTTTCATCAGGCCGGTGAGCTCAAGTCCCTTGCAGGTGACCGCCCTCAGGCCGGTACGGCCGCCCTTCAAGCGCATCTTGATGTCCTGCTCGCGTGGCGGCTCCGGGGGCGGTCCGGCCTCCTCGAACTTGCGCAAACGGGTCTGGGCGGCACGGTAGCGGGAGGCCATGTCGGGGCTGTTCTCGGCGGCCTGACGCAGCGTCAGCACCAGTTTCCTCAGTTGTGCGTGTTTCTCGTCCCAGCGTCGGCGCAACTCCTCGAAACGGGCGAAGCGTTCGCGGCGGGCCTCGTGGAAGGTGGCGAAGCCTCCGCCGTGCACCCAGGCGTCGGCGCCGGCGGGGGAAGGTTCCACCGAGACGATCTTCTCAGCCGCCCGGGAGAGCAGTTCGCGGTCGTGGGAGACGAAGAGGACCGTCTTGCGGGTCTCCTTCAGCCGCTCCTCCAGCCACCGCTTGCCGGGTACGTCGAGGTAGTTGTCCGGCTCGTCGAGCAGCAGGACCTCGTCGGTACCGCGCAGCAGTGCCTCCAGGACCAGGCGTTTCTGCTCGCCGCCGGACAGGGTGCGCACCTGGCGCCACTGCGCCTTCTCGTACGGCACGCCGAGCGCGGCCGTGGTGCACATGTCCCACAGCGTCTCGGACTCGTACCCGCGCGCCTCGGCCCAGTCGGCGAGCGCCTGCGCGTACCGCAGCTGGGCGGCCTCGTCGTCGACGGTCATGATGGCGTGCTCGGCCTCGTCGACGGCCCGCGCGGCCTCGCGGATACGGGGCGGTGCGACCGACACGAGCAGGTCCCGTACGGTCGTCTCGTCCCGTACGGATCCCACGAACTGGCGCATCACGCCCAGGCCGCCGCTGACGGTGACGGTCCCGCCGTGCGGCTTCAGCTCGCCGGAGATCAGCCGCAGCAGGGTCGTCTTCCCGGCGCCGTTGGGCCCGACCAGGGCGACGACGGCGCCCTCGCCCACCCGGAAGGACACGTCGCCGAGCAGCGCCCTCCCGTCGGGGAGGTGGTACTCGAGGTGTGCGGCTTCCAGATGTCCCATGAGGCCGCATTGTGCGGTCCCGCCGCCATGCCGGGCAAACGCATATCCGGCGCCGACCCGCCCGGGTGGCGTGCGGCATTAGGCAACTCCGGCCTTCATGGGGTACTCGTCGCGCATGAGCCCCGACGTAGATCTCACCGTCCCGAAGCCCGGACACCACGTCCTGCGCGACCGGCTGCTGGCCCTCGACTCCCGGCTGTTCGAGTTCGCGGCCGAGCGGCACTGGCCCGGCGGCGGACCGGTGCTGCCGCGGCTGAGCCGGAGCGCGAACCACGGCAAGCTGTGGTTCGCGGCCGCGGCCGTCATGGCGGCGAGCCGTACACCCCGGGCCCGGCGGGCCGCCGCGCGCGGTGTCGCCTCGCTGGCGCTGGCCTCCCTGACCATCAACACGCTCGGCAAGCGCTCGGTACGCCGTACCCGCCCGGTCCTGGATCCGGTGCCGCTGGTCCGGCAGCTGAAGCGGCAGCCGATCACCACGTCGTTCCCGTCGGGTCACTCCGCGTCGGCGGCCGCGTTCGCGACCGGTGTCGCCCTGGAGTCGCCGGCCTGGGGCGCGGCGATCGCGCCGATCGCCTTCTCGGTGGCCATGTCGCGCGTCTACACCGGCGTCCACTTCCCCAGCGACGTGCTGGCGGGCGCGGCGCTGGGCGCGGGCGCCGCGTTCGCCGTACGGGGCATGGTGCCGACCCGCGCGCAGCTGATTCCGCCGGCCCGGCCGCGCGCCGACGTCCCGGCACTGCCGGACGGTGACGGTCTGGTCGTCGTGGCCAACGCGGCCTCGGGCACCGCGGACCGGGTGCACGTCCTGCTCGACACGCTGCCGCGGGCCGAGGTCGTCGTCTGTGAACCGGCGGAGGTCCCGGCCGAGCTGGAGAAGGCGGCGGCAAGGGCCCGGGTGCTCGGGGTGTGCGGCGGCGACGGCACGGTGAACGCGGCCGCCGGGATCGCCCTGCGCCACGGTCTGCCCCTGGCCGTGCTGCCCGGCGGCACGATGAACCACTTCGCCTACGACCTGGGCGTGGAGGACGTACGCGATCTGAGCCGGGCCGTGCGGCGGGGCGAGGCCGTGCGGGTGGACGTGGGCCGGTTCAGCAGCGACGGGCAGCAGGGGCTGTTCCTCAACACGTGCAGCCTGGGCGTGTATCCGGAGCTGGTGCGGGAGCGGGACCGCTGGGCGCACCGGATCGGCGGCTGGCCGGCCGGGGTGCTCGCGGTGCTGCGCGTGCTGCGCACCGACCGCCATCCGCTGGAGGCCGAACTGGGCGGCCGGGCCCGCCCGTTGTGGCTGCTGTTCGCCGGGAACGGCACCTATCACCGGATGGGCCTCGCGCCGGGCCGGCGGGTGGACCTGGCGGACGGCCGGCTCGACGTGCGGGTGGTGCACGGCGGCCGCCGCCCCGCGGCACGCCTGCTCGCGGCCGCCCTGGCCGGCCCGCTGACCCGCTCCCCCGTCCACGCGGCGGTGCAGGTGACCCGGCTGCAGTTGTCCGGCGTCACGCCGGGCGCCCTGCTCGCCTACGACGGCGAAGTCACCGAGGTGAGCGGCGAGGTGACGCTGGAGAAGCTCCCGGAGGCGCTGACGGTCTACCGGGCGCTGCCCGGCGACTGACGGCACCGTTGTCCATATAGTAAAACGCCGGTCTCACTATTCGACATGCGGGCGTACGGTGTCGGGTATCGCCCGGCGGGGCCGTGCGCCCCGTGAGCCGGTACGCCGAGACGAGGGGAACCGCCATGCCGATGGCCGAGGAAACCGCCGTGTACACGCACGGGCACCACGAGTCCGTGCTGCGTTCTCACACCTGGCGCACCGCAGCCAACTCCGCGGCCTATCTGCTCGGTTCACTCAGGCCGCACATGAAAATCCTGGACATCGGCTGCGGTCCGGGCACCATCACCGCCGACCTGGCGGCGCTGGTGCCCGACGGGCACGTCACCGGCGTGGACCGGGCGCCGGAGATCCTGGCACAGGCCGGGGCGACGGCGACCGCCCGCGGGCTGACGAACATCGACTTCGCGGTCGCCGACGTGCACGCCCTGGACTACCCGGACGACACGTTCTGCGTCGTCCACGCCCACCAGGTGCTGCAGCACGTCGGCGATCCGGTGCAGGCGCTGCGCGAGATGAGGCGGGTCACCAGACCGGGCGGGTTCGTCGCGGTCCGTGACGCGGACTACGCGGCCATGACCTGGTACCCGGCGTCCCGGGGACTGGACGAGTGGCTGGGCCTCTACCGCCGGGTGGCCCGTGCCAACGGCGGCGAGCCGGACGCCGGGCGCCGTCTGAAGTCCTGGGCGCTGCGGGCGGGCCTCACGGACATCACGGCCACCTCCACCAGTTGGACCTTCTCGACGGCGGACGAGCGGGCCTGGTGGAGCGGCCTGTGGGCGGACCGCACGCTGGCCTCCGCCTACGCCGAGCGGGCCACGGAGGGCGGGCACGCGACCACGGAACAGCTGCGGGCCGTGTCGGAGGCGTGGCGGAAGTGGGGAAAGCGGGAGGACGGCTGGTTCAGCGTGCTGCACGGAGAGATTCTGTGCCGTAAGCACGTCTGATCCGCGCATTCCTGGAAACCCGGTGAGCAGGAGGTTCTCACTATGGTTCCCATCCTGCTCGTGTTGGTTTTGGCGCTGATTCTCTTCGGCGCCGGATTCGCGGTGGACCTGCTCTGGTACATCGCTCTGGCGGTTCTTGTGCTGTGGCTGCTGGGGTTCTTCGTGCGTGGCACGACGGCGGCCGGTGGCAGGGGTCGCTGGTACCGGTGGTGAACTGATTTCAGTGGTGAACTGATCTCAGTCCCGCGGAAGCAGTGGTCCGAGCGGCCCGAGGTCCAGGTTCAGGTCCTCGGGCCGCAGGCCGTAGCGCTCCTGCAGCTCGGTCATGCGGTCGTCGAGCAGCATCAGCGTGAGCCCGATGCGTTCCTCCTGTTCCTCGGTCAGCCCGCCCTCGTCGAAGCGGCGCAGCGCTTGGCGTTCCATCAGCTGGCGCAGCAGCTCCACGACGGTCAGGACGAGTTTGACCAGGTCCCGCTCCACGGTGTCCGGGTCGAGGTCCAGCCGGTTGCGGCGTGCCGTCACGTCAGCTCACCCCACGGCGCGGGAACCCGCTCGTTCACCGAGCTGATCAGCGCGTTCAGGTCGACGCGGACGAGGTCGACGTCGGCGACGCGCAGGGTGATGTCCCCCGTGATGACGACCCCGCCGGCCAGCAGCCGGTCGAGGAGGTCGACGAGGGCGATCTCGCGGCGTTCGATGACGGTCAAGGTTTCTCTCCCGTGAAGTCTCCGGTGAAGTCCGCTGTGAAGTCTCCTGTGAAGGAATAGGTGGCCCAGGGGCCGGTGAGTTCGACGCGCATTCCCGGGGCGTCGTCCTTCTCCCGGTCCACGAGTTCGACGAATTCCTCGGAATCCGCACGCGGGACGAGATAGGCGGCATTCAGCACGTTCCGGCCGGCCGCGCCGGAAAGCGCGGAGTTCTGTGGGGCGTGCAGCCGGGAATCCTCGGCGTAACTCGACAGCGTTCCGTGCAGCCGGCTCGCGAACCTCTCGACCCGCTGCCAGAGATCCTCGTGGGCCCGTACGCGCGAACGCCGCTGCCGCAGATAGTCCCGCCCGGACACGGGCTGCCGCGCCGGCGCGGGCTCGATGCCGACCTCCGCGTCCGTATCCGGGGAGCCCGTCTCGACGTAGACCTTGACGCCCCACTCCACCCGGCCCTCCAGCCGGTCGAGGGCTGCCCGGAAATGTGCCTCGCGCGCCTCGATCATCGTGCGTACGCCGCTGTCGTCCCGGAAGACGGTGGCGAGCCGCAACGGCAGCGGAGTGGTGACCGCGGTGAGCGCGTCGATGACGCCCTGGTGGGCCCTGGCCGTCTCGGTCAGCCAGTCCAGGTCCTCCAGATGGGCGCGGAGCGGCTCCTCGGCGAAGATCCCCTCCGGCACGGTGCTGACGACGGCGACCAGGCCGTGGTGCGTCAGCTGCTTCGGCGGCTCGCCCGCGACCCCGGTCAGCTGGGCCTGCAGGGCGGACCGGAACGGGCGGCAGATCGCGTAGACGTAGCGCAGACCGGTCATCGGGCCTCCTCCCTTCCGCGGCCGGGCTCGAGAGCGGCCAGCCGCTCGCGCAGCTCGGCGTTCTCGCGGGCCAGCTCGTCGCGCCGGGCGCGCGTCGAGAGCGCCGGGTCGTCCTCCCACCAGTCGA
Source organism: Streptomyces dysideae (assembly GCF_001514305.1). GTDB lineage: Bacteria > Actinomycetota > Actinomycetes > Streptomycetales > Streptomycetaceae > Streptomyces > Streptomyces dysideae. The sequence goes on along the minus strand of NZ_KQ949083.1, from coordinate 137,445 downwards.
TGCCCATCTCCCTCGCCTTGTCGACCGAGGCGACGATGAGCCTCAGTTTCACGGTGAGCAGCTCGATGTCGAGCAGGTTGATCCGGATGTCGCCCGCGATGACGACGCCCTTGTCGAGCACACGCTCCAGGATGTCGGCGAGATTGGCGCCGCCGTTCGCGCCGTAGGACTCGGGAAGCCGGCCGGGGGTCGTCATACGCGGCTCCCGCTTCTGGCGTACTCGGCCTCGTGCTCGGCATCTTCCCTTCCGGCCCCTTTCGCGAGGCCCGGTCCCACTCGGTTCATCGCGCCGTCCCGTCGCCTGTGCCCACTCCACCGTGCAGACCGGTCTCCAGCCGGTCGAGGAGTTCGTCCTCCCGGCGGCCGAACTCCTCCTCGTCGATCTCGCCCGTCTCCAACAGCTCCTCCAATCGGGCGAGTTCGGACCTGACGGTGGCCGGGTCGTAGTAGATCCGCTCCGCCTCGTCCAGTACCTGTCCGATCACCCATGCGCTGCCGCGCACCGGGGCGAACGGCAGCAGCAACACCTCCGAGACCAGTCCCACCGCTTCTCCCCCTTCCTCAGCTCCGTTCGGATGGGGGTGCCCCCATCTCCACGACCGTGCCGAAGGCGCCCGTCGTGCCCGCGGGTTCCGCGGCGCCGGGTTCGACGAAGCTGTACGGCGGCAGGGGTCCATGGAGGCGCAGTTCGAGGTGGGGATGGCCCTTGCGGACCTCCTCGGCGGCGGCCAGGAACACGTCGGCGGTGTCGCGGTCCACCAGGAACGACACATTGGCGAGCCAGCCGGTGGAGTCGGGGCCGACGCTGACCGCGGCGGCGTTCGGCTCCAGTGCGCGCCGTACCTCGACGGCGTCCTCGGCCTCGCGGGCCTTGACCGCGGCGACCACCATCTCGCCGAGCCGCAGCCGCTGCTCGTGACTGCCGCCGTCGGCCGCCCGGTTGGCCTCGGTGAGGGCGCGGATCTCCGGGTTCTCGGACATCACGCGGTGCAGGACGGCCTCTTCCTGGTGGATGGCCTTGACGTTGTACTCGGTCTTGCCGTCAAGGGCCAGCAGCCGCTCCTTGTAGTGGTCGGCATGTTCGGCGAGGACGCCGGTGACGGTGGTGTCGTCGGGGGCGACGCTGCCGAACCGCATGGGCAGCACGCAGCCGGCGGCGCCGGTCTCGGCGAGCACGTTCTGGTGGGCGAGCAGGTCCCTGCGCTTGGGGCGCAGTCCCTCGGGCGCGTCGCTGACCAGGGCGGCCAGCTCGCCCTCTTCGAGGATGCGTAGGGGGCGGGGCGGGTCGCCGACGCCGGTCATGTCCTTGGGAGGTTTCGGATGCGAGCTCGCTGTGATGCCGTACACGTACGTACTCACTCCTGTTCCTCCTTCCTGCGCGCGGCGGTGGACTTGCGGGCGCGCGGCCGGGATTCGGACTCGCCCTCCCCGCGCGCCTGCTTGAAGGCGTCGGAGATGGTCTCGGCGGCGCCGGACAGCGCCCCCTTGGACTTGCCGCGGGCGCCGGACTCGGTGATCTGTCCGACCACGTCGGGCAGGCCCGGGCTCTTGCGGGGTCCGGCCTCCAGGTCGAGCCGGTTGCATGCCTCGGCGAAGCGGAGGTAGGTGTCGACGCTGGCCACGACGACACGGACGTCGATCTTGAGTATTTCGATGCCGACCAGGGAGACACGTACGAACGCGTCGATGACGAGTCCCCGGTCGAGGACGAGTTCCAGAACGTCGTAGAGGCCGCTGGTGCCGCCTCCGCCGCCGGTCTGCTGTGCCGGGACGACGGTCATGCCGACCGTTCCTCCTTCTGTGGGTGTCAGGTGGGCGGGCGGTCTAACGGCCGCCGGGCCGGTGTGCGTCGGAGCGTCCGCGTTCGTAGCGGCGCAGCCGCCGGTAGCCGGTGAGCCGTCCCTCGGGGTCGAGGTCGACCTGGTAGCCGGCCAGCAGACTCATCGTGTCGGGGACACGGGCCAGTTCCAGGACCTCGATCTCCAGCGCCCAGCCGCCGTCCTCGGTCTGTTCGAAGGACGACACGGTTTCGGTGGTCATGCCGGTGAGTTCGGCGAGCTGGGCGCGTGCCTGGTGCAGCACTTCCATGGGGCCGGGCCTGCCGTCCGCCCCGCCTGAGTTCTGTTCGGATGACTTGGGATGGTTGTGTGAATTGGTCATGGGCCCCCTCGAACGTCGAGTGGCCCAGGGCGAGTTGGGCAAACCCACGGGTTTACGTGCTGTGCCCACGCAGTGCGTCGAGACGGCGTCGCGCGGGTCCCAGGGCGTGGCCCCGGGCCGGTACGTCGGACCAGGGGTCGGTGCGGGCCTGGTAGACGGCGTCGGCGATGGACCAGCGGCGGGCGTCGAGGTCCGGGGCGGCCAGCTCGGCCCAGGTGAGCGGGGTGGCCACGGGGGCGCCGGGCCTGGCCCGGACGGCGTAGGGGGCGACGGCGGTCTGGGCGTAGGCGTTGCGCTGCACGTCGAGGTAGAGGCGGTCGCCGCGGTCCTTCTTGCGGGCGGCGGTGGTGAGCCGGTCGGGGTGGGCCTCGGCGAGGGCGTCGGCGACGTCGCGGGCGAACTCCCGTACTTCGTCGACGTCATGACGGCCATTCAGGTGGACGACGACGTGCAGGCCGCGTGAGCCGGTGGTCATCAGGACGGAGGGCAGCTCCAGTTCGTCGAGGAGCTCGCCCAACAGACCTGCCGCCTCCCGTACTTGCCCGAAGTCGTTCTCGGCCGGGTCGAGGTCGAAGACCATCCGGTCGGGGTGGTCGGTGCTGTCGGCGCGGGAGAGCCAGCGGTGCAGGGTGAGGCAGGCCTGGTCGGCGAGGTGGACCAGGGTGGCGGTGTCGTCGCAGACGGTGTGGAGGACGGTGCCGCCCTCCTTGGGGACCTCGACGCGGGTGATCCAGTCCGGATAGTGGTCCGGGGTGTTCTTCTGCATGAACCGCTCGCCGTCGAGGCCGTCCGGGTGCCGTTCCAGCATCAGGGGGCGACCGCGCAGGTGCGGCAGCATGAACGGGGCGACGGCCCGGTAGTAGTCGACGAGATCGCCCTTGGTGTACTCCTTGCTGTCCCCGCGGCCGGGGAAGAGCACCTTGTCCCAGCGGTGGACTTCCACGGTGCGGCGCCCGGCCCGTACGGTCCGCACGTCGTCGCCGGTCATCGCACGACCGCCTCCTCCACCAGGAGCCGGCCGGCCGCCGCGATGGACTCGGCGTCGATGCCCGCCGCGTGCAGCTGCTGGTCGGGAGCGGCCGAGCCCGGCATGCCGCGGACGGCGAGGCGCACCAGGCGCGGCACCGGGCGGCCGTCGAGGAAGGCGTCCAGGACGGCGTCGCCGAGGCCGCCCTCCTCGTGGTGGTCCTCGACGGTGACGAGACAGCCGGTGTCCTCGGCGGCCCGGCGCAGGGTGGGCCGGTCGACGGGTTTGACCGAGTAGAGGTCGATGACGCGGACCTGGATGCCCTCCCGGTCGAGGGCGTCGGCGGCGGCGAGCGCCTCGTGCACGGTGACGCCGGCGGCGACGAGGGTCATACGGTCGCGTTCGGAGGCGCGCAGCACCTTGCTGCCGCCGACCGGGAAGTCCTCGTCGGGCCCGTAGATGACGGGGCTCTCGCCGCGCGAGGTGCGCAGATAGCGGATGCCGTCCAGGCCGGCCATGGCGGCGACGAGACGCGCGGTCTGGTTGGCGTCGCACGGGTAGAGCACGGTCGAGCCGTGCACGGCCCGCATCATCGCCAGGTCCTCCAGGCCCATCTGGCTGGGCCCGTCCGGCCCGATCGCGACGCCCGCGTGCGAGCCGACCAGGTTGATGCCGGCGCCACTGACGGACGCCATGCGGACGAAGTCGTACGCGCGCGTGAGGAAGGCGGCGAAGGTGGAGGCGTACGGCACCCAGCCGCGCGTCGCGAGGCCCACCGCGGCGGCGACCATCTGCTGTTCGGCGATGTAGCACTCGAAGAACCGGTCGGGGTGTTCCTTGGCGAAGAACTCGGCCCGGGTGGAGTCGCTGACCTCGCCGTCCAGGGCGACGATGTCGCCTCGTCCGGTGCCGAGGGCGGCGAGCGCCTGGCCGTAGGCGTTGCGGGTGGCCACCCCTTTTTCGGAGTCCCCCTTGTCCCAGCGGGGCAGCTCGAGGTGTCCGGCGCGTACGGCGTGCAGCATGCGGGCGGCGGGCGGTTCGTGGACGTGGACGCGCAGGTCGCGGCGGCCGCCGAGTTCGGCGATGGCCTCGTCGGCGTCCGGCAGGGGCTTGCCGTGCAGGCCCTCGCGGTCCTGGACGGCCTCGACGCCCTTGCCCTTGAGGGTGCGGGCGAGGATCGCGGTCGGCTGACCGGTGGTGGACCTGGCCTCGCCGTAGGCACGGTCGATGGCGTCGACGTCGTGGCCGTCGATCTCCACGGTGTGCCAGCCGAAGGCCTGGAAGCGGCGGGCGTAGGCGTCGAGGTCGTGGCCGTGCCGGGTCGGGCCGCGCTGGCCGAGCCGGTTGACGTCGATGATCGCGGTGAGGTTGTCGAGGTTCTCGTAGGAGGCGTGTTCGGCGGCCTCCCAGATGGATCCCTCGGCCAGTTCGCTGTCCCCGCACAGCACCCATACGCGGTAACCGGTGCGGTCCAGCCGCTTTCCGGCGAGCGCGATGCCGACGCCGACCGGCAGTCCCTGCCCGAGCGAGCCGGTGGCCGTCTCCAGCCAGGGCAGCCGGCGGGGCGTGGGGTGTCCTTCGAGGGCGCTGCCCAGCTTGCGGAAGGTGAGCAGTTCGGCGTCCTCGACGGCGCCGGCCGCCTTGTACGCGGAGTACAGCAGGGGCGAGGCGTGTCCCTTGGAGAGGACGAAACGGTCGTTGCCGGGGTGGGCGGGGCGCTCGAAGTCGTAGCGGAGGTGGTTGGCGAGGAGTACGGCCATCAGGTCGGCGGCGGACATCGAGGACGTCGGATGCCCGGACCCCGCGGCGGCGGAGGCCCGTACGCTGTCCACGCGCAACTGCTGGCCCAGTTCGACGAGTTCAGCGGCGTTCATGAGTCTCCTTCTGCGGGGTCTTCGGGAATGTCCTCTTCCTTGACCGGGCCGGGAGGTTCGTCGTGCTGGGCGGCGCCGGACTTCTCGGCGTCGTCCTCCTGGACCCGCTTCCTGGCCTCGGGCCCGGCCACGATGGTCGGCGATCCGGTGTCCCGCACCACGTCCGTGTCCTGCGTGGCATCCGTGTCCTGCCTGGCATCCTGTTCCTTCATGACGTCCTCCGGGGTCTTCGTTCCGTCCCCCCTGGGCTCCGGCCGGCCCGGCACCCGGGCCAGCTCGGGCGACTCCGTGTCCAGCGGCACCGACCAGGACCGCACGAGGCCCAACTGGACGGCCTGGCGCGGCAGTACGGCGTCCAGCAGCCAGTCGGCGGCGACCCGGACGCGGTTGCCGGGCATCGCGGCGAGGTGGTAGCCGCGGGTGACCGCGCCGGCGGCCGGGCCGGACAACGGGACGCCGAGGGGGTTGGCGGCGGCCTGTACGCCGCCGAGGTCGACGGCGAAGCCCTTGTCGCGGTGGCGGTAGGCGCGCCGTTCGCCGGCGCCGAGCGACGCGGCCACGTTGTGCGCGGCGGCCTTGCCCTGCCGCCAGGCGTGTTGGGCGGTCATCGGAGTGCTGTGCCTCTCTGGGGGAGACCCCCCAGACCCCCCGCGACCGGGCTTGTCCAGGTCGGGCACGGCGGCCGCGTCCCCGCACGCGAACAGCTCGGGCCGGCCCGGCACCTGGAGGTGCGGGTCGACGAGCAGCCGGCCGCGTTCCATGGGCAGCCCGAGGGACTCGACGAGCGGATCGGGCCGTACGCCCACGCACCACACCAGGGTGCGGGTGTCGATGAACTCGCCGTCGGTGAGCAGGACTCCGCTGTGCGTGGCCTCCTTCACGGAGGTGCCCATCCGCACGTCGACGCCCCGCTTGCGGAGCACCTTGTCGGCCGTGCGGGAGAGCCGCTCGTCCAGTTCGGGCAGGACGCGGTCGGCGATGTCGAGCAGCAGCCAGCGCGGCCGCATCCCGGCCCGCAGCGGGTGCTTGCGTACCTGTGCGTCGGTGAACAGCTGCCCGTGCGCGGCGACCTCGGTGCCGGTGTATCCGGCGCCGACCACCACGAAGGTGCAGCGGGCGGCGCAGCCCTCGGCGTCGTCGGCGGCGGCGGCCGCCAGCTCCACCTGCCGGGTCACGTGATCGCGCAGATACAGCGCTTCCGGCAGCCCGCGGAAGCCGTGGGCGTGCTCGGCGACGCCTGGAATGGGGAGCAGCTTGTTGACGCTGCCGGCGGCGAGCACCAGCCGGTCGAAACCGAGTGTGCCGGGATCGCCCTCGGGGTCGGTGTAGTGCACGGAGTGCCCGTCGAGGTCGACGCCGTGGGCCTCGCCCAGCACCAGCCGGACGTCGGGCAGGGTACCGGAGAGCGAGACGGTCACCCTGCGTGGTTCCAGGATGCCGGCGGCGACCTGGGGAAGCAGGGGCAGATACAGGAAGTAGTCGGTCGGGTTCAGCAGGGTGATGTCGGCCTTGCCGCGGCTCAGCCGGGACAGGGTGCGGGCCGTGCGGTATCCGGCGAATCCGGCACCGACGATCACGATGCGGGGTCGACTCACGTTCGCCTCCGGGGCTGTCGCGTACCTCGGGAGCCTTCCGCGTCCCCCTGGCCAGGACCGCCAAACGTCGGCCCGGGCGGCCCGGTTTCCGGCCTGGTCGCCGGGTACCCGGACGGCGATCCCACCCTCCTCCGCCTTGCAGCTGCACGCACCAGACCCCGCTCACGGGCGTTCATGAGTCACCGCCGATTCCCTGCGACCTGATCCGCCGGCCAGGCCCTAGTGACGCACGGCGCGCATCAGCCTGCGGGAGGCCAGCACACCGGCCCCGACGGTGAGGGCCCCGCCCACCTGGCCGCGATGCCGGGAGATCCAGTCCTGCCGGCTCTCCGTCACCGCCTCGTCGTCGAACCGTCCATGCGCCCCGAAGTCGCGCCCGTGCGGACCGTCGGCCGGTGTCCACAGGTTCCCCGGCCCGCCGTGCTCCCCCTCGTCCTGCTGGGCGTCCGCCGAGGTCCGCGCCAGATACCGGTCCAGCAGCCCGGGGACGACCGCGTTGGCGATCAGTGTCGCCGCCGTGGAGCCGCCCACCCAGTACTCCCGCCGCCGGCCGTGCCGGGCCGCGTGCACGATCGCCCGCGCCGCGACCTCCGGCTGGTACACCGGCGGCACCGGCCGGGCCCGTCCCGGCATCCGGTTCAGCACCCAGTCGAACTGCGGGGTGTTGACGGCGGGCAGCTGCACCATCGTCGTCCGCACGCCGCTGCCCTCGCGGAGCAGTTCGCACCGCAGCGACTCGTTGAACCCCTGGATCGCGTGCTTCGCCCCGCAGTACGCCGACTGCAGCGGAATCCCCCGGTAGGCCAGCGCCGAGCCGACCTGCACGATCGTGCCCCGGTCCTGCGGCAGCATGTGGTGCAGCGCGGCCCGGGTGCCGAACACACAGCCCAGGTACGTCACTTCGGTCACCCGCCGGAACTCGTCCGGGGTGATGTCGGTGAACGGCGCGAAGACCCCGGCGAAGGCGTTGTTGACCCAGACGTCGATGTGCCCGAACGCGTCGGCGACCTTCTGCGCCGCGTCGTCGACGGCCTTGGCGTCGGCCATGTCGACGGTGACGACCAGCGCCTCACCACCGGCGCGCTGCACCTCGTCCGCCGCGGCGGCGAGTCCCTCGCGTCCCCGGGCCAGCAGGGCGACCCGGTCGCCCCGGGCGGCGAACGCCAGGGCCGTGGCCCGGCCCACGCCGCCGCTGGCCCCGGTCACCACGACGGCCCTGCCGTGCCTGCCCACGGCCGGTCACGCCCGGTGGTGCGGCTGCTCGGGGTCGATGTCGTCCGGGTGCGGCGGCGGGTTCCCGGGCAGGCCGGACGCCGGCACCCCGGGAACGCCCGCGGCCGGCGGGACGGGCGGCGCCGGCGGGTACGGCATGCCGAGACCGCCGCCCGGGGTGACCGGCGGCGCGTCTCCGCCGGGTCCGTGGGCGGCTGCCTCGGCGAGTTCGGCCTCGCGTTCCGGTGTCGGCCGGGACGCGGACGGCCGGGCGGCGCCGCGCAGGGCGTACGCCACCAGGCCGAGGATCGCCGCGGTGATCAGCGCGGCGGCCCAGTCCGGCAGTCCGGTGGCCAGGGCCAGCCCCAGGGCGAGCGCGAGGGCCGCGCCCGCATAGAGGGCGACGGCACCGGACGCGCCGTAGAGCATGGCGCGGCGGCGCTGCCTGCGGGTCTGCTCGCGCAGTTCGTCACGCACGGTCTCCCGCGCCACCTGCGCCAGCTCGTCCACCAGTTCCTTGTCCAGGTGCTCAAGATGATCCAAGCGCTCCATACCCGCCGGGTACCCCCGGCCCCGCGCGCGTAACGCTCCCGTCTCGCCACGGCCGGGTGGGGGGATCGCGTGAAACGATCTCCGTACCCGGCCCGCCCCAACTAGGCTCGTCCGCATGGACATTCTGGGAGCCACGCTGCGCGTCTGCGTCGACGACCTGGAGACCGCGGTCCCCTTCTACGAACGGCTCGCGGGCGGCACCGCCCTCCGCTTCGAGCGCGGCGGCGTCCAGGTCGCCGCCATCGGCTGCTTCCTGCTGATGAGCGGGCCCGCGACCGAGCTGGAGGTGCTGCGCAAGGTCGCCGCGACGATCGCCGTGAAGGACGTCGACGAAGCCCACCAGGTGCTCACCGAGCTCGGCGCCCGCGTCATCGCGGGCCCGGTGCCGACGCCGGTGGGCCGCAATCTGCTCGCGATGCATCCGGACGGCTCGGTGTACGAGTACGCGGACCGGCAGGCCTCACCGGGCTGACGGTGACCGCATCTCGGTGGTGATCGCCCAGCGTTCGTGATCGCGCCAGGCCCCGTCGACATAGAGCATGTCCGGCGAGAAGCCCTCCAGCCGGAATCCGCAGGCGCGGGCCAGCGCGATCGACGCGGCGTTGCCGGGCTGCACGTTGATCTCCAGCCGGTGCAGCCGCATCGGCCCGAAGGCGTGCCCCACGACCAGGTCGAGCCCCTCGCGCATCAGCCCGCGCCCGGCCGCGTGCGCGAAGGCGCCGTAGCCGAGGGCGCCGCACTGGAAGCCGCCCTCGACGATGTTGTTGATGTTGACGAACCCGGCGATGGCCCCGCCGTCCAGCTCGCAGACCAGGAACCCCGCCTTGGCCGGATCCTCGATCAGCCGCCCCGCGTAGGCGGCGTACGCCGAGGCGCTGTCCGGTGGGAAGAGCCACGGCTGGTGGAGGCCCTTGCTCTCCCGGGCCCGCCGGGTGAACTCGGCACCGTCCTCGTACCTGAAGTGACGTATCCCCACGTGGGGGCCTTCGGCGAGAAAGCGGGACGCTGGGTGCGGCATCCGGTCAGCCTACGACGCGCCGGCGCCTGTGTCGGAAGTGGCGTCGTCGGCCCGGAGGGCGGGCCGGGCGGCGGCGAGTGGGGGCACCTCCCACGCCCTTGAGGCAGTGGGGGAGCGTGCCAGGCGTCACCCGGCGGGCGCCACGTCCGGCACAGCCCTAGCCGCGCCCTTTCATGAAGAACGCCCCGCACAGCGCACCGATGACACCCGTGCCGAGCAGCGCCACCCACAGCGGCATCGTCACCTCGGGGATCAGCAGCCGGATCTCGGTGGTGCGGGTGTTCTCGAAGATGAAGATCAGGGCGAGGATCGCGAGCAGCAGCACGGTGACCCTGGCGGGCGTCAGCATCCCGCCGAGGCCGCCCCGCTTCCCGCCGGCCGGACGGCCACCGCTCTGGGAGGTCTTCGGGCTCATACCTCCAGCATGGACCGCCCGCGACCGCTGCGCACGGCGAGCGGCGCCGCCCGGGGCGCGAAGACGGCCGTACGGGTGACGCGCCTGGTCAGCGGTCCAGTACCGGCAGCTCCAGTACGCCGGTGTCGTCTGATGCGGGACGGGTCGAGGTTGGGCTCGGTCGGGGGCCGGCCGTCGCCGATGAGGACGGTTCAGCTCAGGGCCGGCTCGTCGAGCGTCAAGGTGCCCGTGTCCGCGTCGAGTTCGGCGGAGACCCCGAAGGGGATCGTCAGCGCCCCTTCGCAGTGCCCGAACCCGAACTCCTCGACGACCGGCACCCCGAGCCCGCCGAGCCGGTCGGCGAGCAGCGCCCGCAGTCGGCCGGGGTCCTCGCACTTCTCCCACGACCCGAGCAGCACCCCGTGCACCCCGTCGAGCCGGCCGCCGCGCAGGAGTTGGGTGAGGTAGCGGTCGAGGCGGTACGTCTCCTCGCCCACGTCCTCCAGGCACAGCAGCCCGCCGCGCGCGGAGGGCCGGGCGTGCGGGGTGCCCAGTTCGGCGGCGAGCAGCGACAGACAGCCGCCGAGGGTGACGCCCCGCGCCCGGCCGGGGACCAGGGCGGTGCCACCGGACGCGATGACGCGGACGGTCTCCGGGGCGAGGAGCGTGGCCCGCAGATGCTCCTGCGCCCGGGCGTTCTTGACGAAGTCGACGCCGGCTGCCATCGGCCCGTGCAGGGTGGCGAGGCCGAGCCGGACGGCGAACGCCTCGTGCAGGGCGGTGATGTCGCTGAACCCGACGAACACCTTCGGTCCGGCGGCGCGCATCGCGTCCCAGTCGAGGAGGTCGACGATGCGCTGGGCGCCGTAGCCGCCGCGGGCGCACAGCACCGCGTCGACGGACGGATCGCACCAGGCGCGCTGCAGATCGGCGGCCCGGTCCGGGTCGCCGCCCGCGAGGTAGTCGAACTCGGCGTGCCGGTCCAGCACATGGGCCGCGACGACGGGTTCCAGATCCCAGCCCCGCAGCACGTCGAGCCCGGCCTGCAGCCGCTCCTCGGGTACGGGCCCGCTCGGCGCGACGACGGCCACGCGGGCGCCGGGGGCGAGGCGCGTCGGGCGTACGAGCGGCATCAGCGTCTCCAGCGGCTTCACTGGGCGAGCTCCAGGGCCGGGATGCCGCGCGGATTGAGCCCGAACACCTGGGCGTACAGGGAGAGTTCGGACTCCAGGACCCGGATCATGGTCTCCGCCCGCCGGAATCCGTGCCCCTCCCCCTCGAAGGCGATGTACGCGTGCGGCACCCGCCGGCCCTCCATCCTGGCGAGGAAGCGCTCGCACTGTGCGGGCGGGCAGATCACGTCGTCCAGGCCCTGGAGCAGCAGGAAGGGCGCGGTGACGCGGTCGGCGTGCTGGGCGGGCGACCGTTCCGCGTACCGTCCGGGGACCTCGGCGAGCGGCCCGACCAGGGTCTCCAGGTACCGGGACTCGAAGTCGTGGGTCTCTCCCGGGCCCCAGCCGGTCAGGTCGAGGATGGGGTAGAGAATCGTGCCGCAGGCGTAGACGTCGGTCGCGGCGAGGGAGGCGGCCGCGGTCCAGCCGCCCGCACTGCCGCCCCGGACGGCGAGCCGGTCGCGGTCGGCGGTGCCCTCGTCGGCGAGGGCCAGCGCGACCGCGGCGCAGTCCTCGACGTCGACGACGCCCCACTGCTCGCGCAGCCGGTTGCGGTAGGCCCGGCCGTATCCGGTGGAGCCGCCGTAGTTGACCTCGGCTACCCCGATGCCGCGCGAGGTGAAGTAGGCGATGGCCAGGTCGAGCACGAGCGGCGCCCGGCCGGTCGGGCCGCCGTGCGCCCAGACGACGTACGGCGGCGGGGTGTCGCCGGGGGCGACACAGCGGGGGTTGTGGGGCGGGTAGACGTGCGTGTGGATCTCGCGTCCGGCCGGTCCGGTGAAGGTGCGGATCTGCGGCTCGGGGTAGTAGGAGGGGTCGACCGCGTCGTCGTGCCGGGCGCCGATGACCCGGGCCCGGCCGGTGCGGGCGTCCAGCTCGACCACCTCGTGCGCGCTGCGCGGGCTGGCCCCGACGGCGACGACCCTCCCCCACCCTTCGGGCGGGGGGACCCCCATCTCGCTTCGCTCGCCGAGCACCGCGAGGGTGGGCTCGAACTCGGTCCAGGGACCCGCCGCGTCGACGACCTCGCCGGTCTCGGGATCCAGGATCCCGAGGGCGGTGGCGCCCCGGCCGTGCACGACGGCGATCAGCCCGCCGTCCAGCGGCGCGAACCAACGGTGCCCGAGCTTCCACAGCGGCCCGCCGAACTCCTCCTCGCGCGGGCAGACGGGCCGGTGGTCGCGGTACAGGTTCCACCAGCCCGTACGGTCGCTCGCATACAGCAGACAGCCGTCCGTCGACCAGTCGACCTGCGCGATCGACTCGTCGGGGCCGCCTGCGACGGTCCGGGGCTCGCGCAGGGTGCCGCCGTCCACGTCGGCCAGCACCAGCTCCGTCCCGTCCCACGGCATCCGCGGATGGTCCCAGGCGAGCCAGGCCGCGCGCCGCCCGTCGGGCGAGATCCGGGCTCCGGTGACGAACCGGTGTCGGCCGTCGGTGAGTTCGCGTACCGCGTCCCGGTCCTGGGCCGCCGATCCGTCCAGCGGTACGGCCGCCAGGACGCGCCGCACGTCGCTGGGACCGTCGCCGGTGAACTCCTCGAGCACGCACCAGACTTCACCGTGTTCGAGGCGCAACTGCGGGTCGGCCCAGCGCAGTCCGCCGCCCACCGGGGACACGGGAGTGAGCGGACGCGGGTCGCCGCCCTCCTCGTACCGGTACAGCCGCTGGTCGGCGAAGTCGACGAACACGACGAGCGCCCGGCCGTCGGCGTCGGCTCCGGCCCAGGGCTGTCCGCCGTACTCGATGACGCGGCTGCGGACGTTCCACGGCGCGGGCAGCACCGACTCCTCGACGCCGTCCGCGCGCCGCCGTACGAGCGTGCGCCGCCCGCCCTCGGTGGGGCGCGGCTCGGTCCACCACGCCTCGGCGCCGACGAAACCCACGTACTCGGGGTGCCCGTCGTGCGCGGCGGCGAGGGCCGCGTCGATGGGTGAGGGCCAGGAACCGTACGGCAGGGTCTGCACGTTCTCCCCCAACTCGCCTAGGCCGTCCGCAGGAAGCGGTCAAGGACACGGACGCCGAAATGGAGCGCCTCGACGGGGACGCGTTCGTCGACGCCGTGGAACAGGGCCTGGTAGTCGAAGCCCTCGGGCAGCTTCAGCGGCGCGAACCCGTAGCCGGTGATGCCGAGGCGCGCGAACTGCTTGGCGTCGGTGCCGCCGGACATGCAGTACGGCACGACGTGTCCCTCGGGCGCGAACTCCTCGACGGCGGCGCGCATGCGGGCGTACGTCGGGGAGTCCAGGGGCGCCTGGAGCGCGACCTCTTGGTGGTGGAACTCCCACGCGACGTCGGGGCCGGTGAGTTGGTCGAGGGTGGCGCGGAACTCCTTCTCGTGGCCCGCGAGATAGCGCCCGTCGACAAACGCGACGGCCTCTCCCGGGATCACGTTGACCTTGTAACCGGCGTCCAGCATGGTCGGGTTGGCGCTGTTGCGGACGGTCGCCTCGACCAGTGTGGCCGCCGGGCCGAGCTTCTCCAGCAGCCCGTCCACGTCGTCCAGGTCGGGTTCGACGCCGTAGAGCGCGGCGAGTTCGGTGAGGGCTCCGCTGACGGTCGGGGTGAGTCGCAGCGGCCACTCGTAGGCGCCGATCCGGCTGATCGCGTCGGCGAGGCGGGTGACGGCGTTCTCCCGGTTGACCTTGGACCCGTGCCCGGCCCTCCCCCGCGCGGTGAGCTTCAGCCAGCCCGTGCCGCGTTCCCCGGCCGCGATGGGATAGAGCTGTCGTCCGCTGCCGTCGTGGAAGGTGAACGCCCCCGACTCGCTGACGCCTTCGGTGCACCCCTCGAACAGCCCGGCATGCTTGTCGGCGAGAAACCCGGACCCGTCCTCGGCGCCGGCCTCCTCGTCGGCGGTGAAGGCGATCACGACGTCCCGCCGGGGCCGTACGCCCTCCCGCGCCCAGGCCCGGACGACGGCGAGGATCATCGCGTCCATGTTCTTCATGTCGACCGCGCCCCGCCCCCACACGACCCCGTCGCGGATCTCCCCGGAGAAGGGGGGCACGCTCCAGTCGGCGGCCTCGGCGGGCACCACGTCCAGATGACCGTGGACGAGCAGGGCGTCCGCCGACGGGTCGGTGCCCTCGACACGGGCGACGATGTTGGTCCGCCCCTTGGTGCGCTCCAGCATTGTGGGCTCAAGACCGGCCCCGGCCAGTTGTTCGGCGACATACTCGGCGGCGGGCCGCTCCTGGCAGTCGCCGCCGCCCCGGTTCGTGGTGTCGATGCGGATGAGGTCGGACGTGAACGTGACGACCTCGGCCGACGCCCGCTCGTCAGCCATACTGCTCCTCCACTGCGGCCGAGACGATGGTGGTGACCGCCTTGAAGGTGCGGATCCCCTCGTACATGGTGTCGTGGGTGTACGCCACTTTCCGCTCCCCGACGCGGTCGACGCCGGGGACGACGGTGGCGGCGAGGGCGAGATGCTCGGCGTCGAACTCCAGGGCAATGGTGAACGGGCCGCCACCGACCGGTTCCTGACGGACCGCCAGCGCGGCGGCCTCCTTGGCCGCGGCCCGGATGTCGCCGAACGTGCGGGTCGGCGTACGGCACACCGCGGCGTATCGCGACACATGGTCCTTGACGGCGACCTTCAGCGCCCCGGGCGCGTAGCCGAGGGCGTCCTCGCAGGCCACGTCGTCGCCGGTGACAAGGACGACGGGCACGCCGTACTCGGCGACGACATGGGCGTTGAGCAGCCCCTCGCTGGCCCGTACGTCGTTCAGCCAGACGCCGGTGATGGAGTTGGCGAGGTAGGTGTGCGCGAGGACGCCCTCCATGCCGGCGCCCGCGTGATAGCCGACGAAGGCGATGCCGTCCACGTCGCCGTGCTGCACGCCCTCCACCATGGACAGGGACTTGTGCCGCCCGGTGAGCATCTCCGCCCGCTCGTCGAGACGCTCCAGCAGCAGGTTGCGCATGGTCCAGTGCGCTTCGTTGATGAGGACCTCGTCGGCACCCCCGTCGAGGAAGCCCAGCACGGCGGCGTTCACATCGGAGGTGAACATCGACCGGCAGCGCTCCCACTGCGGTGTCCCCGGCAGCACGTCGGCCGGCCAGGTCACGCCGGTGGCGCCCTCCATGTCGGCGCTGATGAGGATCTTCATGCTCCGTCACGTTACGCGCCGAAGGGGCAACCGGCCACGAGTGGGACACGCCATGGGCCCCGGATCGGCTGATCCGGGGCCCATGGTGAGCAACGCGGCTACGTCAGAGAGCGGTGGTGGTGGCGGCGTGCATGCTGGTGCCCACCGCGACGCCGTCGTCCGTGGCGACGGCCAGGAGGTCGGCGCAGACCTCCGCGAGCGGCGTCTGAAGGTAGAGACCGCCGGAGACGCCGGCCGCGAGGCCGCCGGAGATGTTGTCCAGGTCGGCGTCCGAGATCTCGGCAAGGTTCATAACGCGCGGTTCCCTTCACATAGGTACTTCTAGGTATTTCCGAATGGCAGAGTTCGCCCGATTCCCGAAACTGGGAACCCTTCCCGGCGACTTGCACGATGCGCAGGATCAAAGCACGCCGGGAATGGGGCGGCCAGCCGCCCGAGGGGCAAACGGGACGCACCGCGGAAGCGGGCTTCACCGGTGTGACCGCGCGGTGACGGAACACACCGACACCTTCACGCGGCCTGCCGCCGTACTGCACCTATGCCGGTCACCACGGCTCCCCAGAAGGGACACCCACGCACCGAGACCGCCGCGATCCGACCCAGTCGTGACTACTGTTCAGTTCCGGACGACCTGCTGGTGAACGGTGTGCAGGTTTACCGGATCTTCGTCCACCGGCGATTCCCGGGGTGTTTAGACCGCCCGAAAGTGGTGAGCGGCCTGGAATGCCGTCCTCTCCCGCCACAGACGTACCGTTAGTAAGTCGCGTGCCCCTCTGTGAGCGGGCGAAGCAACGCGACGCCTTCTTCGACAACGCCAAGTACCTGGCGATCGTGCTGGTCGCGACGGGCCACGCCTGGGAACCGTTGCGCTCCGGCAGCCGTACCGTGACCGCGCTCTACATGTTCGTGTACGCCTTCCACATGCCGGCGTTCATCGTCATGTCCGGATACTTCTCCCGAGGGTTCGACGCGAGCCCGCGGAGGATCGGGCGCCTGGTCACCGGTGTCGTCGTCCCCTACGTCGTCTTCGAGACGGCGTACACCCTCTTCACCCGGTGGTCCGACGGTGTACCGGAGCGGCCGGTCAGCCTGCTGGACCCGTTGTATCTGACGTGGTTCCTGGCGGCGCTGTTCATCTGGCGTCTGACGACCCCGATCTGGCAGAGCGTGCGGTGGCCGCTGCCGACCGCCCTCGCCGTCGCGATGCTGGCGACCCTGTCACCGTCCGTCGGCTACGACCTCGACCTGCAGCGCGCCCTGCAGTTCCTGCCCTACTTCGTGCTCGGCCTGTGCCTGAGACCGGACCACTTCCGGCTGCTCCGCCGTCGCAGGGCACGCCTGCTGGCGGTGCCGGTCGGCGCGGGCGCGCTCGCCGTGGCGTACTGGGCGGTCCCGCGGATGGACTACGCCTGGTTCTTCCACCACTCCGCCGCCGGGGAGTTCGGGGTGCCCGCCTGGTACGGCCCCGTCATGACGTTGGTTCTCTTCGGCTGCTCACTGACCCTGGCCGCCTGCTTCCTCGCCTGGGTGCCCGGACGCCGGACATGGTTCACCACCCTGGGCGCGGGCACCCTCTACGGCTTTCTGCTGCACGGCTTCGTCATCCAGGCCGCCAACCACTGGCACTGGTCCCACCTCGCCTGGACACACACACCACTCGGCAAGATCACCGTCTCGGTCATCGCCGCGGCAGCCGTGACCGCGCTGTGCACGTCGCCCGTCCGGCGGGTGTTCCGGTGTGTGGTGGAGCCGAGGATGGACTGGGCGTTCCGGAGGGACACCACGGAGTCGGCCCGCGCCGTGGGCCGCGCACCGGGGGAGGTGAGCGCCGGCCGGGAGGCGCCGGGAACCGCAATGCGGTGTGGGTGACCTTCAGGGCGGCGGCAACAACGGCGTCGGCGCGGACGGCGAGGACGGCGCGCCGTCCGGCAGCAAGACCGTCACCGGCCCGAACGGCCAGAAGCTCACCGTCACCCCGGTCAACAACCTCGCCACCGAGGACCAGACCCTGAAGGTCACCGGCTCCGGCTACGACGCGAAGAAGGGCATCTACGTCGCCCTGCGCGTCGACAACGGCGACGGCGAACTGCCCACCCCGTGCGTCGGCGGCGTCGGCATGAGCGGCGGCTCGCACTCCTCGGCGTGGATCTCCTCCAACCCGCCGGACTACGGCGAGGACCTGGCGGTCCCGTACGACGCGGGCGGCACCTTCGAGGTGGAGCTGACCGTCGACGCCAAGGACGAGTACACCGACTGCTTCAAGGCCACGTGTGTGCTGGCCACCCGCAACGACCACGGGCGGTGGCAGCACCGGCGGCACGGGTACCGCCTCCACCACCGGCGGCTCCGGCACCTCGGGCACGACCGCCACCGGCAGCGGCAGCCTCGCCTCCACCGGCGTGACCGTGCTCTCCGTCGCCGCGCTCGCGGCCGCCCTGCTGGGCGCGGGCTGGGTGGCGTACCGCCGCGGCCGCTCGGTCAACTGAGGCCATTCACCGCAGAGTTCGCTCTCCGGCGCGCGACGAGCGCACCGGAGGGCGACGCGTTTCACCGCCGGTGGGTCAGAGGGAGACCGCGACCGCGTTGTACGGCGTCTCGGGCGTCGGTGTGGTCGTAAAGCGGGCGTTGACCAGATAGAGCCGGTCGCCGTAGCGAGCGGCGGTGGTGGGGACGTCGAAGCGCGGGTCGGTGATCGTCTTGCGCAGGGTGGCCGTCGCCGCCTTGGCGTCCAGGTCCCAGACGCTGACCGTGTTCAGGCGGTTCTGGACGACGTACAGCGTGCGGCCGATGCGCCACAGCCCGTCGCCGTTCACCACGTCGGCCTGGCCAACCAGCGTGATCTTCGTGGCGTGGCCGGTCTTGGGGTTCACGTTGTACAGCTCGCCCGGCGTGCTCTTGACGACGATCAGCCCCCGGCCGTCGGGCGTGCCGACGACGCCGTTCGCGTTGTTCACGTCGGGGAGCTGGACCCAGTCGCCGGTCAGCGGCAGGGTCAGGACCGCGCCGCTCTCGCCGCCGCGCGGGACGGCGTAGAGGGCCGCGGCGCGCGAGTCGGTGAACCACGCTCTGCCGCCGAGCAGCGTGACGTCATTGATGAAGTGGCCGGTGGCCTCGCTGAGTTGGTGAGTGACGAGGAGTTCGCCGGTGCGTGCGTCGTGCACCCGCGCGACGCCCGTGTTCCCGGCGACGTAGAGCAGGCCCTCGTGGTCGTCCACCTTCAGGCCGACGGATATCAGGCCGGTGCCGCCCGCGAAAAGGACCTTGCCCTCGCCGGTGCGCAGGTCGGTGCGGTGGACGGCGCCGTTGGCGCGGGAGCCCAGGTATGCGTACGGCTTGCGGTCGATGGCGATGCCCTCGGGGAGCCAGCCGTTGGGCAGCGCGCACTCCGTCGGCCAGGTCGCCGGCGCGGCGCTCGCCGTGCCGGCACCGGCGGTCACCGCGACGGCGGCCAGCGCGGCGGCGCCACCGAGCACCGCACGCCGGGTCGGGCGGGAGTGGTTCATGGTAGGGACCTCCATGACAGGGATTCGTCGGCAACTCGGTTGACAATTACGCAAGTTGGAAACGACTCAGCAGACATGGGGGTTCCCCGTGGCCCCGGCCGACGGCCTCCGTCACACGGTGCGGCCCGCCACCAGCCACTTCGACGGCAGTTCGATCCGGGTGCCGTCGGGCCCGTACTCCGTGGTGATGAGGGGCTGTTCGCCGCTCGCGAGGACGGTGAGCCCGGCCGCGCGCAGATACTCGGGGACCGCGTCGTCGGCCGCCTCCCCGGGTGCGATGCCGTGCCGGAAGATCGGCGCCAGCTTGGGCGGTGGTCCGGCGGGACTCTGGGCCAGACCCATCAGGACGGGCTTGGCGGCCTCGGCGAGTTCGACGAGGAAGACCCGCCCGTGCGCTCCGACGAGGGTGGCTATGCCGTCCACCATCTGCTGCCGGTCGTCGGACTCAGCCTGGTGGAGTACGCCGCGCATGTAGACGTTGGTGTCGCCGAGTTCGGCGTGCAGCGTCTCCGCCTCGGTCTTCTCGACGGCGTCCAGCATCCGGTAGGTGGCCTGTCCGGCGGGGTCGGCGTGCCGGGCGTGGTCGAGGGCCGCCGCGGACAGGTCGGCGCCGACGACGTGCGGGAACCGGTCGGCGAGGAACCGGGTCTGGGTGCCGTTGCCGCAACCGAGGTCCACCATGGGCAGGTTGGGGTTCACCAGGTACTGCTCGAAGAGGGCGAGGTGGAGACCGGCGGTCAGGGCCGGTTCGGCGTCCCAGAACACCGCCCCCTGTTCGTCGGGGGCTTCCTTCCAGAAGCCCTCCCATGCCTCTCGGTACCGACTCGTCACGCTCATCGCCAACTCCCCAGGGTGCGCTGCCGAACCGTCGCAAAGTGACGGGCGAGTACGGTCTATCGTGCCCAGGTCACGGCCACAAGCGCGTGGCGCGTTCCTTCACGCCGCATTCGAAGGGCGTACGCCGTCGTACGCCCCTCGTGCCGCGGGGGTGGATCAGCGTCGCGGAAGCGTCAGTTCGAACCAGACGGTCTTTCCGGCGCTCGTTCGGCTGGTGCCCCATTCGCGGGCGAGCGTGCTCACGACCCGCAGTCCGCGCCCGAACTCGTCGGTGGGACCGGCGCTGCGCAGGGTCGGCAGGTCGTGGTCGTCGTCATCCACCTCGCACAGCAGGGTGTCGCCGCGGACCAGGCGCAGGTCGAGCGGGCGGCTGTGGGAGTGCCGTACGGCATTGGTGACCAGCTCGCTGACCAGCAGTTCGGCGGTGTACGCGAGCTTGGCCAGGCCCCAGTCGTGGAGCTGTTCCCGGACCACCGCGCGGGCCCGGCCGACCTCGACCGGGTCGGGGGTGAGCCGCCATTCGGCGACGTCGTCGGGTTCGATGCCGTTGAGGCGGCCCATCAGGAGGGCGACGTCGTCCTTGCGGCCGCCGCGCGTGTTGAGGGCGCGGATGATGGTGTCGCAGGCGTCGTCCATGGAGGCGGCCGGGTGGGCGGCGGACTCACAGAGGGTCGCGAGTCCTACGCCGATGTCCTCGCCGCGCACCTCGACCAGACCGTCGGTGCACATGACGATGCGGTCGCCGGGCGCCACGCGTACGCGTAAAGCCTCGAAGGGGACCCCGCCGACTCCTATGGGCGCGCCGGTGGGCAGGTCGAGCAGTTCGCTGCGGCCGTCCTCGGAACGGACCAGCACGGGTGGAATATGGCCCGCGTTGGCGATGTGCAGTTCGCCGGCGATCGGGTCGTAGACCGCGTACAGGCAGGTCGCGAGGTAGGTGTCGCCGAGGCGCTGGGCGAGGTCGTCGAGGTTGCGCAGCAGCTGGGCGGGCGGCAGGTCGAGGGCGGCCATGGTCTGTACGGCGGTCCGTAACTGGCCCATCATCGCGGCGGAGTTGAGGCCGTGGCCCATGACGTCGCCGACGACGAGGGCGGTGCGGGCGCCGGGGAGTTTCACGGAGTCGAACCAGTCGCCGCCGACGCGGCCGAGCAGGGTGCCGGGCAGATAGCGGGTGGCGATGTCGCAGCCCGCCATGCGCGGCGGGATGTGCGGCAGCATGCTGTCCTGGAGGGTCTCGGCGACGCTCTCCTGGAAGGTGTACATGCGCGCGTTGTCGAGCACGAGGCCCGCGCGGGCGGCGAGTTCGGCGCCGGTGACGCGGTCCATGTCGTTGAAGACGGTCCGCTCGGGGTGGCGCAGCAGGATCATGAAGCCGAGCACCACATTGCGCGCCTTGAGCGGCACGACCAGCATGGAGCGGCCGGTGATCAGGGGCCGGATGTCGCGCTTCTCGAACTGGGAGGCGATGGCGTGGCCCATCTCCTCGCTGATGCGCGGCACGAGGACGGGCTCGCCGGAGGTCATGCACTGGAAGAACGGGGTGTGCGCCGGGAACGGCATGGCCTCGCCGACCGGCACGACGTCGTCCCAGCGGCCGGGTTCGTCGGTGTGCTCGAGGGCGACGCGGTGCCACATGGTGGTGGTGTCGGGCACGCCCTCGGGGAATCCCTCGCCGGCGACGACCTGTTCGCGCAGATAGGTGCCGGCGACGTCGGTGAAGCGGGGTACGACGGCCTTGCTGACCTCGATGATGGTCTTGGCCAGGTCGAGGGAGGTGCCGATGCGGCCGCTGACCTCGTTGAGGAACTCCAGGCGTTCGCGTACGGCGGCGTATTCGAGGTCCTCGGCCTCGTCCTGGAGGTCGTGGGGCGGTTGCTCACCGGCGGCCACGGCGCGGGCGGCGCGCTCGCGGCGGGCCTTGCGCTCGGCGCGCCGGGGGACGCCCCAGTCGGGAGTGACGGGCACCCGGTCGTTCTGGCTGAACTCCAGGACGGGATAGCCCAGTTCGAGGATCTGCGCGACGATGCGGGCGCTCTCCTCGACGCTCATGCTGGGCAGGATCTCGGGAAGCCGGCGGGCGAGTTCCTCGGCGCCGGGGAAGTCGGTGTGCAGGGCGAAGCCGGGTGCGATGCGCTCGAAGGCGCTGTCGTCGTCCGGCTCGTCCGGGTGCAGCCCGCCCGCGTCGGCGCCCAGCACCAGCAGCCGTTCGCGCCCGGGGCCCACCAGCGGGTACGCCCACCACAGTACGTCGACGCGGTCGCGGTCGCGGTCGGGCACGGTGAGGCGGGCACGGCCCGCGGCCGGGTAGGACAGCCGTCCGTCGAGGGACGATTCGAGGTCGGGTCCGAGTCCGTCGTAGGCGGTGTAGGCCCCGTACGGGGTGACGTCGTCCTCCTCGGGGAGCGCTCCGGAGACGGGCAGCAGGTCGACCGCGGCCCGGCCGATGGCCTCTTCCTTGGGGGCGCCGAACAGGCGTCGTGCGCCGGTGCTCCAGTGGGAGACGAGGCCGTCACGGTCGACCACTACCACGGCCAGCGGGACACGGCCGGCCACGGCGAACTCCGTCGCCGCGCCGTTCCCAGCTCCGCGGCTGGGAGGCATGTCCCTCTCGGTGCCCCGGTCGGTGCCATTTTCCATGGCCCAGGCCCTCTCTCCCCACGGCTCCGCAAGATCTGTGCCGCCGTCACTACCGTACGGCGAGAGCCGCTGATGATGTGCGGCAATGCGCGAATCGGTGTGACGAGATCGCACCGGCGCGTGACCGTGCGCCGGTGGAACACCTCAGTCCTCGTGCCCGAGTTGGAGGTCGCGTTCGGTACGGTCGCCCCCGGCCACCTGGAGCACGGTGGCGACCGGTGGGTAACCGGCGGCGATGACGGTGTACTCGCCGGAGGCCAGGTCGATGAACCGGAAGGTGCCGTCCGGGCCGGTGGTCCGCGTGTCCACCACGTTGCCGGCGGCGTCGAGGAGGGTCACGCGCGCGTCCTCGACGGGCCTCCCCCACCCTCCGGGCGGGGGAGGCCCCATCTCGCTTCGCTCGCCGCCGGCCCGTACGGTGCCGCGCAGGACGGCGCCGCCGGCGAGTTCGACGTTCTGACGGGTCTCCCGGGCGGCCTGGACGGTGACGGGCAGCGCGGCCGGGCGGAAGGCGGGCGCACCGGCGGCGAGGGTGTACTCCCCGGCCACCAGCTCGGTGATGACGTAGCCGCCCTCGCGTCCGCTGCGGGTGGTGGCGACGACCTCGCCGTGGACGTTGGTGAGGGTGACGGCGGCGTCCCGGACCGGGGTGCCGTCGGCGGTGAGCACGTTCCCGGCGAGGCGTCCGGCGCCGCCGAGGACGACGTCCAGTTCGACGGGCCGCTCGCCGACGGTCACGGAGACGGCCTGCGGCTGGTGCCCGCCCGCCGCGGCGATCAGGATGTACGCCCCCGAGCCCGGCGTCGACAGCGCGTACCGGCCGTCCTCACCGCTCGCGCCCCGCCCGACCTGCTGTCCGACGACGTCGATGAGCGTGAGCGCCGCGCGCGGGACGACCGTGCCGTCGGCGTGCTGCACCGTGCCGCAGACCGGGACGCCGGCGACGTACGACGAACGGGCCTGCGGGATCGGGGCGTTCACCTGCGCGGTCTCCGGGGCGGTGACGGGGGCGTGGTGTGACGCTGCGGTGTTCACCAGGGGGGTCTCCTTGAGGAAGAAGGCGATGAGCAGGCCGAGGACGAGCACCGGCACGAGGTAGAGGAAGATCCGCGGCATCGCGTCGGCGTACGCCCGGATGTATTCGTCCCGCAGGGCCGGGGGCAGGGCGTGGACGAGCTGCGGGGTGATCGACTCCGGGTCGGGCAGCTGTGCGCCCGCGCGCGTGGGGAGGCGTTCGGAGAGGGAGTCGGCGAGCCGCCCGGCGAACAACGTGCCGAAGACGGCGGCGCCGACGCTGCCGCCGATCTGCCGGAAGTAGTTGTTGGCGCTGGTGGCCGTCCCCAGGTCGGCCGGGCCCACGGAGTTCTGCACGGCGAGGATCAGGACGGGCATCACCATGCCGATGCCGGCGCCGAGGACGGCCATCCAGATGCTGTAGTGCAGCCGGGGCGTGTCGACGTCGAGGCGGGACAGCAGCCACATGCCGACGACGGAGAGCACGCCGCCGAGGACCGGGTAGGCCTTGTAGCGGCCGGTGTGGCTGATGAGCTGCCCGGCGATGACGGAGGCGCCGACGATGCCGGCCATCATCGGGAGCATCAGCAGCCCCGATTCGGTGGCGGAGGCCCCGTCGACCATCTGCAGGTAGGTCGGCAGATAGCCGGCGGCGCCGAAGAGGGCGACGCCGATCACCAGGCCCACCAGGGCGGTGATGTTGAAGACCGGTTCCCTGAACAGCCGCAGCGGGATGAGGGGTTCGGTGGCGAAGTGCTCGGCGACCAGGAAGAGGACGGTGGCGACGGCCGCTCCGGCGCCGAGGCCGAGGATGACGCGCGAGTCCCAGGCGTGCTCGGTGCCGCCCCAACTGGTCAGCAGCACCAGACAGGTGGAGGCGGCGGCGAGCAGCAGCGAGCCGAGGATGTCGAGGCGGGGCTTGGCCTGCGGCTTCGGGAGCTTCAGTACGACGGCGACGACGGCGAGGGTGAGCAGTCCGAAGGGGACGTTGATGTAGAAGCACCAGCGCCAGGAGAGGTGGTCGGTGAAGTAGCCGCCGAGCAGCGGCCCGGCGACCGAGGCGAGCCCGAACGCGGCGCCGATCAGGCCCATGAAGCGGCCGCGGTCCCGGGGCGGCACGATGTCCGCGATGATCGCCTGCACGCCGATCATGAGGCCGCCGGCGCCGACGCCCTGCACTGCGCGGTAGGCGATCAGCTGGTCCATGGTCTCGGCACGGCCGGCGAGCGCGGAGCCCACGACGAAGACGACGATCGCGAACTGGAAGACGCCCTTGCGGCCGAGGAGGTCGCCGAGCTTGCCGTAGATCGGCAGTCCGATCGTGGAGGTGAGCAGGTAGGCGGTGATCGCCCAGGACATCTTGTCCAGGCCGTGCAGCTCGCCGACGATCTTCGGGAGCGCGGTGGCGACGATCATCTGCTCCAGCGCGGCCAGCAGCAGCGCGAGCATCAGCCCGAAGAAGACCAACCGCACCCGGCGCGGGCTGAGTCGGGCGGTGTGGTCCGGTGCGGGAGCGGGGGCGTCCGGGGGTGCCGCGGCCGGTCCCTCCTGTACCAGAGTGCTCCCGCCCACGTACCGCTCCCCTCGTCGCACTGCCGCACGATTCCACAGAAAACCTGCGTAAATCGACAACTACGAGCAAGCGCGACGAGTTACGGCGAACCGCCGGGCGACCCCGGAGATCCACTCGAACCGGTGAGGGGGCCAACGGCCGCCGGGAGTCGGTCCGTTGGGCCTACTTCTCGACCTCGGTGGCGAGCTTGGCGAGCACCGCGTCGTAGATCCGGCCGAGACCCTTGGGCGCGAAGGTCTTCTCGAAGAAGCCGCCGATGCCGCCGGCGCCGTTCCAGACGGTACTGACGACGACGCGGGACCTGCCCTCGCCGGCCGGGGTGACCCGCCAGGTGGTGACCATGGAGGAGTTGCGGTCCTTCTCGACGAGCTCGCCGTCGGTGGGCTCGCTGACCTCCAGGAGGCAGTCGCGGACGCGCTTGCTGGTGGCCTGGAGCTTCCAGTGGACGAGGGTGCCCTCGCCGTCGCCGCCCTCGCGTACCTCGTACTCGCTGAAGTGCTCGGGCAGCAGCTTCGCACGCGTGCCGCTGTAGTCGGCGAGGGCGTCGAACACCTTCTCCGCGTCCGCCGCGACGACCCGCTCCGTAGTGGCCTCGACCTGCGCCATTGACTTCCTCCAGGACCTGATTTCTCGGGGGTTGGAGCAAGCCAACCACCCCGCCGCCCGCCCGCCCAAATCGAGGTCGCACGATCATGGGAACATTTGTTCTATTGTTGGGGCCAGTGCTACCGAGGAGGCCTCATGCGCTGGGAGAACCTCACCCTGGAGTCCGACCACAGCCGGGCCGACGCCGCGCTGTTCGGCGCGGACGCGGTTAACATCCGCACCTTCGACACACCTGAGTTCGCCGGCATCACCTTCCACGAGATCAGGGCCCGCTCCATCCTGAACCGGGTGCCGGGCGCCTCGCGCATGCCGTTCGAATGGACGGTCAACCCGTATCGGGGCTGCACGCACGCGTGCGTGTACTGCTTCGCGCGTAAGACGCACAGCTATCTGGACCTCGACACGGGCCTCGGCTTCGACTCCCAGATCGTGGTGAAGGTGAACGCGCCGGAGCTGCTGCGCCGCCAGCTGGGCTCGCGCCGCTGGCTGGGCGAACACATCGCGATGGGCACGAACGTCGACTGCTATCAGCGCGCCGAGGGCCGCTACCGTCTGATGCCGGGCATTCTCGGCGCCCTGCGTGACCACGCCAATCCCTTCTCGATCCTGACGAAGGGCACGCTGATCCTGCGCGACCTGGACCTGCTGACGCAGGCCTCGCAGGTGACGGACGTCGGCATCTCGGTCTCGGTCGGCTTCACGGACACCGAGCTGTGGCGCACGGTGGAGCCGGGCACGCCCGCTCCGGAGCGGCGCCTGGACGTCGTACGGACGCTGACCGAGCACGGGATCGGGTGCGGGGTGCTGATGGCTCCGGTGATCCCGTTCCTCAGCGACCACCCGGCACAACTCCGGGACACCGTACGGTCGATCGCGGCCGCCGGGGCCACCTCCGTCACCCCGCTGGTGCTGCATCTGCGGCCCGGGGCCCGGGAGTGGTTCATGGCCTGGCTGGTCCGCCGCCATCCGCACCTGGTGCGCCGTTACGAGCGGCTGTACGCCGACGGCGCCTACGCCCCGAAGTGGTACCAGCGCCGGATCACCCGGCAGGTCCACGAGTTGGCCGAGGAGTGCGGCATCGGCCCCACGCGCGCTGGAATGCCCCGGCGGCTCCCGGAACCGGAGCCGGCTGATCCGTCAATGTCCGAATCGGTCCAACTCTCGCTTATCTGAGAGCATTAGAGCGCATCCCGCGACCCAATCGGGTCAAGTATTGCCAGAACGAGTTCTTCCGGGGGTGCTTTCCGGGACGATGCGGCGGGGACCGTGACCCTCGCGGTCCGAAACCCTCCGTCCTGGAAGGACTCCATGAGAAAACGCGCAGCCGTGCTGTGCGGTGCCGCCGTCGTCGTGGCCGGATCCATCACGGCCGTCCCCGCCGGCGCGAGCACCCCGAGCAGCGCGGGAACCGCTCACGCCGCGAAACTCACCTGGAAGAACTGCGGCACCACCAACTATCCGACGCTCCAATGCGCGTCCCTCAAGGTGCCACTGGACCACACCAACCCGCACGGGCAGAAGATCACGCTCGCGCTGTCCCGGATCAAGCACACCGCGAAGAAGTACCAGGGCCCGCTGCTGGTCAACCCCGGCGGCCCCGGCGGCAGCGGTCTGACGCTCGCCGGGTTCGTCGCGTCCGCGCTGCCCAAGGCGGTCGCTGCGCAGTACGACGTCATCGGCTTCGACCCGCGCGGGGTGGGCAAGAGCAAGCCGGCCCTCGACTGCAGGCCGGGCCAATTCAACCCGGTGCGCCCGGACTCCGTGCCGAGCACCCCGGCGATCGAGGAGGCCAACCTCCTGCGCGCCAAGTCCTTCGCCAAGGCCTGCGGCGAGAAGTACGCGGACCTGCTGCCGCACATCAACACGATCAGCGCCGTGCAGGACATGGACTGGATCCGCAACGCGCTCGGCGCCCCGCGGATCAATTACTTCGGTTACTCGTACGGCACCTATCTCGGCGCGGTCTACGCCAAGCTCTACCCGGAGCGGGTGCGGCGCGCGGTCCTGGACTCGATCGTCGACCCCACGGGCGTCTGGTACGACGACAACCTCGCGCAGGACTACGCCTTCAACGACCGGCACCGGGCCTTCATGGCGTGGGTCGCCAAGTACGACGCCACGTACAAGCTCGGCACCGATCCGGAGAAGATCGAGGCCCAGTGGTACGCGATGCGGGCGGAACTGGCCAGGACACCGGTCGGCGGCAAGGTGGGCGCCTCCGAACTGGAGGACACTTTCCTCCCCGGCGGCTATTACAACGGCTACTGGCCGTACCTCGCCGAGGCGTTCTCGGCATACGTGAACGACAGGAACGTCGACCCGCTGGTCGAGGCGTACGAGAACTTCGCCGCCGTGGACGCGGCCGGGGACAACGGCTACAGCGTCTACACCTCGGTGCAGTGCCGTGACGCCGACTGGCCGGCCGACTGGCAGGAGTGGCGCGAGGACAACTGGGCGGTGCACGAGAAGGCGCCGTTCATGACCTGGAACAACGCCTGGTACAACGCGCCGTGCGCGTTCTGGCCGACGGACACCCTGGAGCCGGTGAACGTCGCCAACCGCAAGGTGGCGCCGGTCCTGCTGTTCCAGGCGACGGACGACGCGGCCACCCCGTACCACGGCGGCGTCACGGTCCATCAGCTGCTGCGCGGTTCCAGCCTGGTGGTCGAGCAGGGCGGCGGGAACCACGGCATCACGCTGAGTGGGAACACCTGCCTGGACGACTACCTGGCGGCGTACCTGACCGATGGCTCGGTCCCGCGCGGCTACGGCGAGGCCGACGCGGTGTGCGAGGCCCAGCCCGACCCGAAGCCACTGAGCTCGAAGTCGGCGTCGACGTCGTCGAAGGGCTCGACACTGCACGGGCTACTCGGCGTCCGCGGCTGAGCACCACCTCGGGCCGCCCTCTCACGAGGGCGGCCTGACGGCCCGTCGGGGACATCGTCAGACCCATGGTCCGAATAATCGGAGGCCTCCCGGCTCGTCCCACGCCCAGGGTGCCGCCATGGATGACGACCGCGTCCGGATCCGCGTGATGACCCCGGCCGACTGCGACCGTGTCGCCGAGATCCGCGTCGGCGGCTGGCGGACCGCCTACCTGGGCATCATTCCGCAGCCCTATCTCGATGCCCTCGACGTGACGGCCGACGCCGAGCGCCACCGTTGGCTTCTCACGCAGGCCGACGACAGCGTGGTGAACCTCGTTGCCGAGCAGGACGGTGAGGTCGTCGGCTGGATCTGTCACGGGCCGTACCGCGACGGCGAAGTCCGCACCGAGGACGCCGAGTTGTACGCCCTCTACGTCGACCCCGCGCGGTACGGCCGCGGCATCGGTCACGCCCTGCTCCAGGAGTCCGTACGCGGCTGCACGGCCGCCCGGCACCCGCGCATGCTCCTCTGGGTCCTCAAGCACAACGCCCGTGCCCGGCGGTTCTACGAGCGGGCCGGCCTCCGTCCCGACGGCGCCGAGGAGCCCTTCGAGGTGGACGGCGTCGCCGTGCCCGAAGTGCGGTACGTGCAGCGGCTCCCGGCCTGACCGTTCACCGTTGCGCCGGGATCCGCGCCAGTGCGTGCACCGCCGCCTCGGCGAGTGCCGGGTGGGCGAGCGCCTCGTTCAGTACGCGTCGCGCCCGGGCGTCACCGAGCGCGCCGAGGCCCTCCACGCAGGCGAGCGCGACGCGCCGGTACGGATCGTGCGGGCGCAGCCGTCGCTCCAGGGTGGTGATGAGCGCCGGTACGGCCTCGGGGGCGCGCAGTTCGACGAGGAGCCGGACCGGGTGCAGGGCGTAGGCGACGCGGAGTTCGTTGGTGGCGAGGGCGGCGGCCGCGCGGGCCGTGCGCGGGTCGCCGAGTCGGGCCAGGGCGTGGGCGGCGGAGGCGCAGCGCTCCGGTTCGCGGTGGTTGAGAAACAGGACGAGGGCCTCGAAGGCCCGCCGGTCGCCCGCGAGGCCCAGTCGGAACGCGGCCAGCTCCCTGGCCCACAGCGACTGGCCCGGCGCGGTGAGCACCCCGGCCAGTTCGTCGAGGTCACCGGTCGCCGCCAGCCGCTCGTACGCCGCCGTCCCGGCCGACTCCCGCCGTAAGCGTTCCGTGAGTGATCGCAACTCTTCGTCCATGACACCGAGATTAGAGGCGACGCAGGCATCCCGGGACGTACATCACAAACACGGGGACTGGCGCGCTCGTTACCCGGCGGTTAAGCTCATACGAGCGAGTTACCCACTCGCACTTGCTTGCAGCGGCCTGGTGACGCAGCCGCCGCGAGTGCTGGTCGGTTCGGTACATCGCGTACCTCATCAGTACGGCACGGCCCCGGGACAGGGCCGGTCGGATCCGCCGTTCCCCCGGGCGTGTGCACGCCCTCGGCGACGGCACCGGGCGTGTGCGCTCGCAGCCCGGCAACACCCGCACTCCTCATCCCGCACCCGGTGCGCCCATTGGTCCGGTTTCCCGGCCCTCTCGGCGCACCCGGGCGCGTTTCCAGTCGTCACCCTCATTCCAGGAGTCCCGCGATGGCCGCTCCCCAGTCCGACACCCCTCTGTCCCCGCTCCAGACCGTCGCCGTCGTCGGCCTCGGCACCATGGGCACCGGTATCGCCGAAGTGCTCGCCAGGGCCGGCCGCGAGGTCGTCGGCATCGACATCAGCGAGGCCGCGACCGCCAGGGCCGTCGCCGCCCTGGAGGCCTCGACCGCCCGTGCCGTGGAGCGCGGCCGGCTCACCGGGCAGGAGCGCGCGGACGCCCTCGCCCGCGTCCGCACCTCCACCGACCTGCGGGCCGCGGCCGACGCGGACCTGGTCATCGAGGTGGCTCCGGAGTCGTACGAGATCAAGCACCAGATCCTCCGCGAGCTGGACGGCATCGTGCGCCCGGACACGATCCTGGCGACCGGCACCAACGCCCTCTCCGTCACCCGCCTCGCCGCCGACTCGGCCCGCCCCGAGCGCGTGCTCGGCCTGCACTTCTTCAACCCGGCGCCGGCGATGCGGCTGGTCGAGGTGGTCTCCTGTGTGCTGACCGCCCCCACGGCCGTCACCGCGGTCACCAACCTCGCCCTCGACCTCGGCAAGGAGCCCGTCGCGGTCGGCGACCGGCCCGGGTTCGTCGCCGACGGGCTGCTGTTCGGCTACCTCAACCAGGCGGCCGCGATGTACGAGGCGAAGTACGCCTCCCGCGAGGACATCGACGCCGCGATGCGGCTCGGCTGCGGGCTGCCGATGGGGCCGCTGGCCCTGCTCGACCTGATCGGCGTCGACACCGCGCGCACGGTCCTGGAGGCCATGTACGTCGAGTCCCGCGACCGGCTGCACGCCCCCGCCCCGATCCTCAAGCAGCTCAGCGAGGCCGGCCTGACGGGACGTAAGTCGGGCCGCGGCTTCTACTCGTACGAGGCGCCGGGCAGCGCGACGGTGGTGCCGGACGCGCTGACGCCCCTGTCCGGTGGCCCCGAGGCCCCCGGCCGCCCCGTCCGCTCCGTCGGTGTCGCGGGCTCCGGCACGATGGCGTCCGGGATCGCCGAGGTGTTCGCCAAGGCCGGGTACGAGGTCGTGCTCGCCGCCCGCAGTGAGGAGAAGGCGCAGGCCGCGAAGGCCCGCATCGGCAAGTCGCTGGCCCGTTCCGTCGACAAGGGGCGGATGACGGCCGAGGCCGCCGCGCGCACCCTGGACCTGATCACGCCGGCGGGCTCGTACGACGCGTTCGCCGACGTCGACCTGGCCGTCGAGGCCGTCGCCGAGGACCTGGAGATCAAGCAGCAGCTGTTCGCGGCGCTGGACAAGGTCTGCAAGCCGGGCGCGGTGCTCGCCACGACCACCTCGTCGCTGCCCGTCGTCGCCTGTGCCCGCGCCACCTCGCGGCCGCAGGACGTGATCGGCATGCACTTCTTCAACCCGGCGCCGGCGATGAAGCTGGTCGAGGTCGTCCGTACGGTGCTGACCGCCGACGACGTCCACGCCACGGTCCGCGAGGTCTGCGCCAGGATAAGGAAGCACGCCGTCGACTGCGGTGACCGGGCCGGTTTCATCGTCAACGCCCTGCTGTTCCCGTACCTGAACAACGCGATCAAGATGGTGCAGGAGCACTACGCGTCGCTCGACGACATCGACGCGGCGATGAAGCTGGGCGGCGGCTACCCCATGGGCCCGTTCGAACTCCTGGACGTCGTCGGCCTGGACGTCTCCCTCGCCATCGAGAAGGTCCTGCACCGCGAGTTCCGCGACCCGGGCCTCGCGCCGGCACCGCTCCTGGAGCACCTGGTGGCCGCGGGCTGCCTCGGCCGCAAGACGGGCCGCGGCTTCCGCGAATATGCCCGCCGCTAGGGAGCCCGGCGACTGGTTCAGAACCGGTGAGGACTGGGGCGGGCTGCTCGACCCGACCGGACCTCCCCCGCCCGTCGAGGGCGGGGGAAGCCCGGGACATGCGCACCACGCTGCGCACATGCAGTACGTTCGGGTCATGTCCCAGCCCGCCAAGTCCTCACGTACACCAGCCACGCCCGACGCACCGGAAAGTGCCGCAGGCAGTCGCGCGGCGGCCCAGCGGCTCAAGATGCGCCGTGAACTGGCGGCCGCGGCGATGGAGCTGTTCGCGGCCAAGGGGTACGAGGCGACCACCGTCGACGAGATCGCGGCCGCGGCGGGGGTCGCCCGCCGCACGTTCTTCCGTCACTTCCGTTCCAAGGAAGAGGCGATCTTCCCGGACCACGACGACACCCTGGTCCGGGCCGAGGCGGTCCTCAACGCCGCACCGGCGCACGAGCATCCGCTCGACACGGTGTGCCGCGGCATCAAGGAAGTCATGCGGATGTACGCGGCCCGGCCGGAGATCTCGGTCGCCCGCTACAAGCTGACGCGCGAGGTGCCCACCCTGCGCGAGGCGGAGATCGCGTCGGTGGCCCGCTACGAGCGCCTCTTCACCCGCTACCTCCTCGGCCACTTCGACGAGCACGCCCACGACGACGACGCCAACGACGACCCGTTGCTCGCGGAGGTCGCCGCGTCCGCCGTGGTCACCGCCCACAACCACGTCCTGCGGCGCTGGCTGCGGGCGGGCGGCCAGGGCGACGTCGAGGCACAGCTCGACCACGCCTTCGGAATCGTACGGAAGACGTTCGGCACGGGCATCGGCGCCGGCCGGGACACAGCACCCCGCACTCCCCCGGCCTCGGTCGCCTCGCAGGGCGAGGTCCTGGTGACGGTGGCCAGGACGGACGCACCCCTGGACGAGGTCATGCGCACGATCGAGCAGGCCCTCAAGGAACGGGCCTAGCCCGGCCTAGCCCCTACCGCCCGGACGCGAACCGCGCCACCGGACCCGCCCCCCGCCAGCAGCCCGGCGACCAGCCGTCCGGTCGCCGGGCCGGCCTGTTGTGGCCGTCGACTTGCCCCGCGCACTCCCGGACCGCCGTGGTTGACCGCGCGCCCGATAACACCCGACAGCACCCGATTGACGATCTACTCACCGGTAGCTTTGATCGATCATCGCTCATTTGTTACGTAAAGATTTCATCTGAGGGCCAAGTTCTGGCACTCGGTGCCTTGCGAGGTGACACGCGGTGCCATACGTTGAAGGTGTCCGGGCGGCCGGCGTGCAGAGACCTTTCGTACGTCGGCTGTCCCCGCAAACCCACGGTTTGCGCGCCCGGACGCCTGCGTCACAGGCAACCTCCCGCGCCACAAAGCGCTGCCGAACAGCACCACCGCCGAACCGACGGCAACCCAGCAGCACCGACGTAACCCTCAGCGTCCCTCCCTCAGGACGCGCACCGCCGGAGGCAATACCGTGACCGTGAAGGACATCCTGGACGCGATCCAGTCGCCGGATACGACACCGGACGACTTCGCCGCTCTGCCGCTCCCCGAGTCGTACCGCGCGATCACCGTGCACAAGGACGAGACGGACATGTTCGCGGGCCTCACCACCCGCGACAAGGACCCCCGCAAGGCGACCCACCTGGACGACGTCCCGGTGCCGGAGCTCGGCCCGGGCGAGGCCCTGGTGGCCGTGATGGCCTCCTCGGTCAACTACAACTCCGTGTGGACCTCGATCTTCGAGCCGCTGCCGACCTTCGGTTTCCTGGAGCGCTACGGCAAGCTCAGCGAGCTGACGAAGCGCCACGATCTGCCATACCACATCATCGGCTCCGACCTCGCGGGCGTCGTCCTGCGCACCGGCCCGGGCGTCAACGCCTGGAGGCCTGGTGACGAGGTCGTCGCCCACTGCCTGTCGGTCGAGCTGGAGTCGAGCGACGGCCACAACGACACCATGCTCGACCCCGAGCAGCGCATCTGGGGCTTCGAGACCAACTTCGGCGGGCTGGCGGAGATCGCGCTGGTCAAGTCCAACCAGCTGATGCCGAAGCCACAGCATCTGAGCTGGGAGGAGGCCGCGGCCCCCGGGCTCGTGAACTCCACCGCCTACCGGCAGCTGGTCTCCCGCAACGGCGCCGGCATGAAGCAGGGCGACAACGTCCTGATCTGGGGCGCGAGCGGCGGGCTCGGCTCGTACGCCACGCAGTTCGCGCTGGCCGGCGGCGCCAACCCCATCTGTGTCGTGTCCTCGCCCCAGAAGGCGGAGATCTGCCGGGCGATGGGCGCCGAGGCGATCATCGACCGCACCGCCGAGGACTACAAGTTCTGGAAGGACGAGCACACCCAGGACCCGAAGGAGTGGAAGCGCTTCGGGAAGCGGATCCGTGAGCTCACGGGCGGCGAGGACGTCGACATCGTCTTCGAACACCCGGGCCGCGAGACCTTCGGCGCCTCCGTGTACGTCACCCGCAAGGGCGGCACCATCGTCACCTGCGCCTCGACGTCCGGCTACAACCACGAGTACGACAACCGCTACCTGTGGATGTCCCTGAAGCGGATCATCGGCTCGCACTTCGCCAACTACCGCGAGGCCTGGGAGGCCAACCGGCTGGTCGCGAAGGGCAAGATCCACCCGACGCTGTCCAAGGTGTACTCGCTGGAGGAGACCGGGCAGGCCGCGTACGACGTGCACCGCAACCTCCACCAGGGCAAGGTCGGTGTGCTGTGCCTGGCGCCCGAGGAGGGCCTGGGCGTGCGCGACGAGGAGCTGCGCGCGAAGCACGTCGACGCCATCAACCGCTTCCGGAACATCTGAGGGCCATAGATGAGTGAGCGTCAGAAGGACCGGCCGTGGCTCATGCGGACCTACGCCGGTCACTCCACGGCCGAGGCGTCCAACGAGCTGTACCGGCGCAACCTCGCCAAGGGTCAGACAGGTCTGTCGGTGGCGTTCGACCTGCCGACGCAGACCGGCTACGACTCCGACCACGTCCTCGCCCGCGGCGAGGTCGGCCGGGTCGGGGTGCCGGTGGCCCATCTCGGTGACATGCGCAGGCTGTTCCAGGACATCCCCCTGGAGCAGATGAACACCTCGATGACCATCAACGCCACCGCCATGTGGCTGCTGGCGCTCTACCAGGTCGTCGCGGAGGAGCAGGGTGCGGACATCACCCAGCTCCAGGGGACGACCCAGAACGACATCGTCAAGGAGTACCTGTCGCGGGGCACGCACGTGTTCCCGCCGGTTCCCTCGCTCCGGCTGACGACGGACATGATCGCGTACACGGTCTCCCACATCCCGAAGTGGAACCCGATCAACATCTGCAGCTACCACCTGCAGGAGGCGGGCGCCACGCCGGTCCAGGAGATCGCGTACGCGATGTCGACGGCGATCGCCGTGCTGGACGCCGTGCGGGACAGCGGGCAGGTGCCTCAGGAGCGCATGGGCGATGTCGTCGCGCGTATCTCCTTCTTCGTGAACGCGGGCGTCCGGTTCGTCGAGGAGATGTGCAAGATGCGCGCCTTCGGCCGCATCTGGGACAAGGTCACACGCGAGCGGTACGGCATCGAGAACCCCAAGCAGCGCCGCTTCCGCTACGGCGTCCAGGTCAACTCCCTCGGTCTGACCGAGGCGCAGCCGGAGAACAACGTCCAGCGGATCGTGCTGGAGATGCTGGCCGTGACCCTCTCGAAGGACGCACGCGCGCGTGCCGTGCAGCTCCCCGCCTGGAACGAGGCGCTGGGTCTTCCCCGGCCCTGGGACCAGCAGTGGTCGCTGCGGATGCAGCAGGTCCTGGCCTACGAGAGCGACCTGCTGGAGTACGAGGACATCTTCGAGGGCTCGAAGGTGGTCGAGGCGAAGGTCGAGGCGCTGGTCGAGGAGTCCCTCGCCGAGATCGAGCGGATCCAGGAGATGGGCGGCGCGATGGCGGCTGTCGAGTCCGGCTACCTCAAGTCGCAGCTCGTCGCCTCGCACGCCGAGCGCCGGGCCCGCATCGAGTCCGGGCAGGAGAAGATCGTCGGCGTCAACATCTTCGAGACGACCGAGCCGAACCCGCTGACCGCCGACCTGGACACCGCGATCCAGACAGTGGACCCAGCGGTGGAAGCGCGGGTAGTCCAGGCCCTGCACGAATGGCGCCGCAATGCGGATAAAGTCGCCTTGTCCGACAACGGAGTTGAAGGACCTACCGCCGGGCAGGCGGAAAGTGACGCCTGTGGAGGCTTGTGTAAGACCGCGCCCTTCGGGGATCGGCAGAGGCCCGTGAAGCAGGAACCCGAGGTGGTACCCAGCCGAGGTACGGACCAGAATCGCCCGCCTTCGGGCGAGCGAGGACGCCAACAGCCGCCCTTCAGCCACTCGCGGCGATGCAGGGCGTTGGGGCGGCTGCGAGAAGCAGCCGCCACCGACGCCAACCTCATGGAGGCCACCCTGGAGTGCGCCCGCGCCGGGGTCACGACCGGCGAGTGGGCCGGGGCGCTGCGCGAGGTGTTCGGCGAGTTCCGCGCCCCGACCGGTGTCTCGTCGGCGCCGGTGGCGATCCCCGCCGAGGAGGGCTCGGCCCTGAGCGAGGTCCGCCGCAAGGTCGACCGTACGGCCCAGGACCTGGGTGTCGGCAAGCTGCGCTTCCTGGTCGGCAAGCCGGGCCTGGACGGGCACTCCAACGGTGCCGAGCAGATCGCCGTACGCGCGCGTGACGCCGGCTTCGAGGTGGTCTACCAGGGCATCCGGCTGACGCCCGAACAGATCGTGGACGCGGCCCTCGCGGAGGACGTGCACGCGGTCGGCCTGTCCATCCTGTCCGGTTCGCACGCGCAGCTGGTGCCGGACGTGCTGGAGCGCTTGCGGGAGGCCGGTGCGGCCGACATCCCGGTGATCGCCGGCGGGATCATCCCGAACGGTGACGCCGAGCAGCTCAGGGCCGCCGGAGTGGCCGCCGTCTTCACCCCGAAGGACTTCGACATCACCGGGATCATCGGCCGTATCGTCGACGAGATCCGCACAGCGAACAAGCTCGACCCCCTGGAGGTCCCCGCATGACCGTCAACCGTCTTCGTCCGCGGCGCTCCTGCCTGGCAGTGCCGGGCTCGAACCCGCGCTTCCTGGAGAAGGCGCAGGGCCTCCCGGCGGACCAGGTCTTCCTCGACCTGGAGGACGCGTGCGCGCCGCTCGCCAAGCCCGAGGCGAGGCACACGATCGTCAAGTTCCTCAACGAGGGCGACTGGACGGGCAAGACGAGGGTCGTGCGCGTCAACGACTGGACGACCGAGTGGACGTACCGCGATGTCGTGACCGTCGTCGAGGGCGCGGGCCAGAACCTCGACTGCATCATGCTGCCGAAGGTGCAGGACGCCCAGCAGGTCGTCGCGCTGGACCTGCTCCTCACTCAGATCGAGAAGACGATGGGCTTCGAGGTCGGGCGGATCGGCATCGAGGCGCAGATCGAGAACGCGCAGGGCCTCAACCACGTCAACGAGATCGCGCAGGCCTCCCCGCGCGTCGAGACGATCATCTTCGGCCCGGCCGACTTCATGGCGTCGATCAACATGAAGTCGCTGGTCGTGGGTGAGCAGCCGCCCGGCTACCCGGCGGACGCCTACCACTACATCCTGATGAAGATCCTGATGGCCGCCCGCGCCAACAACCTCCAGGCGATCGACGGCCCCTACCTGCAGATCCGCAACATCGACGGCTACCGCGAGGTCGCCCAGCGGGCCGCCGCCCTCGGCTTCGACGGCAAGTGGGTGCTGCACCCGGGCCAGGTCGAGGCGTCCAACGAGATCTTCTCGCCCTCGCAGGAGGACTACGACCACGCCGAGCTGATCCTGGACGCGTACGACTACTACACGTCCGAGGCGGGCGGCAAGAAGGGCTCCGCGATGCTCGGCGACGAGATGATCGACGAGGCCAGCCGCAAGATGGCCCTGGTCATCTCCGGCAAGGGACGCGCCGCCGGTATGCAGCGCACGAGCAAGTTCGAGATTCCGGAGGCGTAAGGCCATGCAGTTCGGGCGCACCTACGAGGAGTTCGAGGTCGGGGCGGTCTACAAGCACTGGCCCGGGAAGACGGTCACGGAGTACGACGACCACCTCTTCTGTCTCCTCACCATGAACCACCACCCGCTCCACATGGACACCAACTATGCGGAGAGGACGACGGACTTCGGCAAGAACGTCGTCGTGGGGAACTACATCTACTCGCTGCTGCTGGGCATGTCCGTGCCGGACGTCTCCGGCAAGGCGATCGCCAACCTGGAGATCGAGTCGCTGAGGCACGTGGCGCCGACCTTTCACGGCGACACCATCTACGGCGAGACGACCGTGCTCGACAAGTGGCCGTCGAAGTCGAAGAACGACCGCGGCATCGTCCACGTCGAGACCAAGGGCTACAAGCAGGACGGCACGCTGGTGTGCGTGTTCCGCCGCAAGGTGATGGTTCCCACCGAGACGTACATCAAGGAGCGCGGCGGCGAGCAGCCCGGCCGCCCCGAGCTCAAGGAGCAGGAGAAGTAGCCATGGCGCGACTCGCCCAGACCGCCGGTCTGACCGACATCCAGCAGGAGATCCTGTCCACCGTCCGCGACTTCGTGGACAAGGAGATCATCCCGGTCGCGACCGAGCTGGAGCACCGCGACGAGTATCCGCAGCAGATCGTCGACGGGCTCAAGGAGCTGGGCCTGTTCGGTCTGATGATCCCCGAGGAGTACGGGGGTCTGGGCGAGTCGCTCCTGACGTACGCGCTGTGCGTGGAGGAGATCGCCCGCGGCTGGATGTCGGTCTCCGGGATCATCAACACGCACTTCATCGTGGCGTACATGCTCAAGCAGCACGGTACGCAGGAGCAGAAGGACCACTTCCTGCCGAGGATGGCGGCCGGCGACATCCGGGGCGCCTTCTCGATGTCCGAGCCGGGCCTCGGCTCGGATGTGTCGGCCATCACCTCCAAGGCGGTGAAGGACGGCGACGAGTACGTCCTGAACGGCCAGAAGATGTGGCTGACGAACGGCGGCACCTCAAATCTGGTCGCCGTTCTCGTCCGAAGTGACGAAGGACACTCCAGTCAAGAAACAGCCACCGCGCCGCACAAGTCGATGACGACCTTCCTCGTGGAGAAGGAGCCGGGCTTCGGTGAGGTCCGTCCGGGCCTGACCATTCCGGGCAAGATCGACAAGATGGGCTACAAGGGCGTCGACACGACCGAACTCATCATGGACGGCCTGCGGATTCCGGCCGATCGGGTGCTCGGCGGGGCCACCGGCCGAGGTTTTTACCAAATGATGGACGGGGTCGAGGTCGGCCGCGTCAACGTGGCGGCGCGTGGCTGTGGCGTCGCGCAGCGTGCCTTCGAACTCGGCGTCGCATACGCCCAGCAGCGGCACACTTTCGGCAAGCCGATCGCCCAGCACCAGGCGATCCAGTTCAAGCTGGCCGAGATGGCTACCAAGGTCGAGGCCGCGCATGCGATGATGGTGAACGCGGCACGCAAAAAGGACTCCGGGGAACGAAACGACCTTGAGGCTGGGATGGCGAAGTACCTCGCCTCCGAGTACTGCAAGGAGGTCGTGGAGGACTCCTTCCGGATCCACGGCGGCTACGGCTTCTCCAAGGAGTACGAGATCGAGCGCCTCTACCGAGAGGCTCCGATGCTGCTTATCGGTGAAGGTACCGCCGAGATCCAGAAAATGATCATCGGTCGCAGGCTGCTCGAAGAGTATCGGTTCCAGGGATAGATGTCCGCGTTCGGGGTGTTTTCTTCGAGAAGAAGATCACACCCCGTGAAAACTCTTCAGCCGCCGACTCGGCTTCCTGGCTTGCCCAGTTGTGGCCCGCGACCGGTACGATCCCGGGAAAGCCGCCGTCCCCCGTTGCAGTGCGGCATCATCCGCTACGAAGGTCATCCATGCCCCACAGCCAAACCTCTGCACCTCGCGACAGCCTGGTCGGCGTACGCCTTGCGCGCGGAGCATCGCCGTGGCTTCTCCCGACCGTCGCCACCGCAGCCCTCAGCCTGGTACGCGCGCGTAAGTCCGGCGCCGCCAAGGCCGTCGCCGTGCCCGCCACCGCGCTCGCCGCGGGCATGCTGTGGTTCTTCCGCGACCCCGAGCGCGAGATCGCCACGGGCCGGGTCATCTCCCCCGCCGACGGTGTGGTGCAGAGCATCATGCCGTGGAAGGACGGCCGGACCCGCGTCGCGATCTTCATGAGCCCGCTCAACGTCCACGTCAACCGCGCGCCGCTCTCCGGCACGGTGACGTCGGTCGAGCACATCCCCGGTGGGTTCGTTCCGGCGTTCAATAAGGAGAGCGAGAACAACGAGCGCGTAGTCTGGCATTTCGACACCGAACTCGGTGACATCGAGATGATCCAGATTGCCGGCGCGGTCGCTCGCCGCATCGTGCCCTACATCCCGCAGGGCACGAAGGTCGAGCAGGGCGACCGTATCGGCCTGATCCGCTTCGGCTCGCGCGTCGACATCTACCTGCCCGAGGGCGTGGAGGTCGCGGTCGAGGTCGGTCAGAAGACCGTGGCTGGGGTGACTCGCATTGACCGTGATTGATCCGGAGACCCAGGCGGGCTGGGTGCCCGAGGCCGACGAGGTGGACGAAGAGGAGGAGATGCCCCTCTCTCTCCGCCTCTCGATAGCGGACACCCTCACCCTCGGCAACGCCACCTGTGGCTTCATGGCGGTGTACTTCACCACCACCGGCATCCTGATCCCGCACCTCACGGGCAGCCAGGAGTCGGGCATGGCCCGCCACAGTGCGGCCACGGCGGTCATCCTGATGCTCTGCGCGGCGGTCTTCGACCTCTTCGACGGCCTGGTGGCGAGGAAGCTGCGCTCGTCGCCGATGGGCGCGGAGCTGGACAACCTCTCGGACCTGATCAGCTTCGGCCTGGCGCCGGCGTACTTCGTCCTCGTCTACGGCATGGTCGCGGACGACGCGCACCAGCGGGTGGCGGCGGTCGGGGCGATCGTGGTGCTGCTGGCGGTGGTGCTGAGACTCGCGAGGTTCTCGTGCGTCACCGTGAAGGACGGGACCTTCCAGGGCATGCCGTCGCCGTTCGGTGCGCTGACGGTGGTCTCGATCGTGCTGCTGGAGCTGCCCTTCGTGGCGACGCTGATGGCGATCCTGGGGACGGCCTGGCTGATGGTGAGCCGCGTGGAGTACCCGAAGCCGCGGGGCCGCCTCGCGGTGGCGATGCTCACCTGGATCGTGCTGTCGATGGGCCTTCTGGCCGCCTGGGCGTTCGACGCCCCGAGCGGGCAGCTGCTCCTGCAGACCGGCTGTGCGCTGCAGCTGGTCATGGGTGCGGTGATCCCGCTGTTCGCCACGGCACGCCGGGTGAACAACTTCCGCGGCAACCGGCGTGAGGCGCGCGCGGCGCAGCTGCCGTAGGGCTCCGCCGTACCGCCCCGGAGAGGGCCCGGACCGATGTCGCGATGTCGGTCCGGGCCCTCTCTCTGTTGCGCCGCTTCGGCCACAATGGCGGGCGTGGGGGCTTCGGGTGGGGTCGAGGTCGGACTGCTGGCTCCGGTCCAGCTGTGCGTCGGGGGTTCGACGCGCACGAGCGGTCGATCGCGCAGGCCCGTGCGGAGGCCGTCGAGGCGGGCAGCCCCGGCAACATCTCGTTCCGGGGCCCTGCGGCGGGCCCGCGAGGTGCTCGCCGACGGCGGGGTCGTGGTCGAAGTGGAGCCGTGGTCGACGGACCGGCTGGGGGACCCATCGGCAATCCGACGGTACGGATCGGCTTCACGGCCTCGACCGCGCTGTGCACGCCGGGCTCGCCGGCCCAGCCGGACGCGTACGGCCTCGGCACGCAGGGCGGGCCGGCCAGGCGGGTGCGGCTGCTCGCGGAGGCGGG
Source organism: Streptomyces dysideae (assembly GCF_001514305.1). Classification (GTDB taxonomy): domain Bacteria; phylum Actinomycetota; class Actinomycetes; order Streptomycetales; family Streptomycetaceae; genus Streptomyces; species Streptomyces dysideae. The sequence goes on along the minus strand of NZ_KQ949083.1, from coordinate 96,043 downwards.
CTTCCGGGATGCCGCGCTGGTCGCCGACACCGGGTTCAATCTGGTGTCGGCGGCGGTGAAGTGACACGTCAGCCAGGCGGGTGGACGGGGAGAGCCCCCGGTCCACCCGCTTTCCGGTGTCTCAGGCCCCCGGCGTGTACGTCTCCGCCACCTCCGACGCCTCCGCCTCCCGTACGACCTTCATGCCGCCCGTCACGGACTTGTCCGGCTGCAGGATCACGCTCTGCTTCGACGATGCGGACTTGGGATCGGTGAAGTCCTGGGCGATGCCGAAGCCGACGTCGAAGGAGTCGATCGACAGCAGCGCCTTGTCGACGCCCTCCCGGGTGAGGTCCTTGTTCTCGCAGGCCTTCTTCAGGGCCTCGCCGAAGGCCGACGCGGCGGTCCAGCCGGCGACTACGCCGTTGTCGAGGGAGTCCTTCGGGTAGGCGGCCTTGTAGTCGGCGACGAGTTTCTCGGCCTCCGGGGTGTCCGCGCCGATCGGGAGCGAGGGCGAGGCCACGTAGTAGTTCTTCATCAGGGCCGGGCCCGCCTGGGTGGCCAGGAGCTGGGGCGCGAAGGCCGAGTTGTTGCCGATGATGGGCACGTCGAAGCCGCCGGCCGCCGCGACGCCGACCAGCGAGGCCGCCTGGCGCGGGCCCGCGCTGATGACGATCGCCCTGACGCCGGCCTGCTTCAGGGCGGCGACCTGGGCGGTCATGTCGTTGTCGGTCGGCTTGATCTTCTGCTCGACGACGGTCAGCCCGGACTCCTGCGCGATGTGCTTGGCGCCGACGAGGGCGCTCTCGCCGTAGTCGCCCTCGAAGTAGACGTGGCCGATCTTGTCGCCCTTCTTGATGCCCTTCTCCTTCATCAGGAAGTCGACGGCGTTGATCGTCTCGATGTCGTAGGTGGAGCCGATGACCCGGATGTACGGGCTGCCGAGCAGCGCGGCCGACCATGCCTGCGGCAGCACCAGGCCCTTGTCCTGGCCGTCGATGCGCTGCTTGACGGCGGCGACGAACGGCGAGCCGATGAACTGCGCGAAGCCCAGCACCTCCGGCTCCAGTTCGGTGTATCCGGAGACGGCCTTCTGCGGGTCGTAGCCGTGGTCGCGGACGGACAGCTCGACCTTGTAGCCGCACACCCCGCCGGCGCCGTTCAACTGCTTCACGTACAGCTGCTGGGCCTGGGTGACGCTCTTGCCGAGCGTGGCGTAAACGCCGGTCATGTCGGTGAGCGCGCCGAGTTTGATCGTCTTGCCGGAGATGCCGTCGCCGGTCTTCACCCCGCCCGCGGTCGCCTTGTCACCGTCTCCGTTGTCGGCGTCCTTGGCCTTGGAGCTGCATCCGGCCAGCACGAGCAGTGCCGCGAGGGCACCGGCGGCGGCCCTGGCCGCATACGTCGTGTTCATCGTTCCTCCCCTGGATGGGTTGTGACGCGACGCCGGGCGGCCACCCTGACCAGGCCGCCGGGCAGGAACAGCACCACCAGCACGACGGCGGCGCCGTAGAGGTACCGGGATGCCTCGCCCGGTGCGATCCCGCCCGTCCCGGGGGCGGAGACCAGGGGCAGCGCATCGCTGTAGCGGGTCAGCAGCTGCGGCAGCAGGGAGACGAACACGGCCCCGACCACCGCGCCGGAGACCGAGCCGAGCCCGCCGATGACGATCATGGCGAGGTATTCGAGGGACAGCGTGATGCCGAAGTAGTCGGGCACGGTCCGCTGGAAGACCAGGGCGAGGAGTACGCCCGCGAGGCCCGCGTACATCGACGACAGCACGAAGACGGCGGCCCGGTAGCGGGCGACGGGTACGCCGATCACGCCGGCGGCGATGCGGTGGTCGCGGATCGCGTTCATGGCCCGGCCCGGGCGGCCGCGCAGCACTCCACGGGCGAACAGACCGCCGGCCAGGAGCAGGACCAAGCCCGCGTACCAGAGCTTCTCGGCCGACCCGAACGGCACGGCGGCGACGAGGAGTTCACGGTCGTCGAAGGTGAGCCCGAACAGGTTCAGGGGCGGTACGTCGCGGCCGTTGGCGCCACCGGTCAGATCGTGCGCGTTGAACATCACGTGCTGGCCGATGAAGACGAGGGCGAGTGTGGCGATGCCCAGGTAGGCGCCGCTGAGCCGGCCCGCGATGGGGCTGAACAGCCCGCCCGCACCGCCCGCGACCAGCACGGCGAGCACCGCCGCGAGCCAGGTCGGCAGGCCGAGTCCGGTCAGACCGTCGCCGCCGTCCCCGGCGAACACGCAGTAGCCGTAGGCGCCGACGGCCAGGAAGAAGGCGTGCCCCATGGAGAGTTGGCCGGTCGCTCCCGTCAGCAGGTTGATGCCGATGGCGCCGATCGCGGCGGCCATCGCGAACAGGCCGGCCTGGAGCCAGAAGCGGTCCAGGTAGAAGGGGAGGGCGAGGAGGAGGACGGCTGCGGCGGACCAGACGTAGGTACGTGTCCGAACGAGCCGCAACGGCTTCACGAGGACCTCAGACACGGGCCAGCTCCTTCGTGCCGAACAGCCCGGCGGGCCGGATGAGCAGGATCGCGACCATGACGAGGTACGGCGCCAGGTCACCGAGACCCCGTCCCAGGAACGTGAGATCGCTCTGGTAGCCGGTGGCGAGTGACTCCGTGACGCCGACCAGCAGGCCGCCCACCAGTGCGCCCGTCGTGGAGTCGAGGCCACCGAGGATGGCGGCCGGGAACGCCTTGAGCGCGGCCAGCGAGGTGGCCCTCTCCAGGCCCGGGGTCGGGAAGACGGTGAGGAACAGGGCGGCGACGGCCGCGAGCCCGCCCGCCACGGCCCACGCTCCCAGCGACACCCGCCCGAGCCGTACGCCCATCAGTGCCGCGGTCTCCGCGCTCTCCGCCGCCGCACGCATCGCCACGCCCCACGACGTGTACCGGAAGGCCAGCAGGAAGGTGGTGATGAGCAGCGCCGCCGCGACGAACGCGGCGATCCTCGTGTGCGCGAGGGAGATCGGGCCCAGCGCCAGCACCGCGTCGCCCCACGGGTCGCCGAGCGCGAGGACGTCCGTGCCGATACGGCGGGTCAGTTCGGTGGTGAGCAGGATGTCGACGCCGATGGTGACGATGGCGAGGACGCTGTGGTCGGCGCCCCGGTACCGCCGCATGACGAGGAACTCGACCGCGGCGCCGACGACTGCCGCGCCCGCGATCCCGACGAGCAGCGCGGGCCAGAAGCCGAGGTCGTCGTGGAGCGTCGCGGTGACATAGCCGCCGGCGAGGAGCAGGGAGGCGTGGGCGAAGTTGACGACCTCGGTGGCCCGGAAGATGACCACGAAGCCGAGGGCGATGAGCGCGTAGACGGAGCCCAGCGAGACGCCGTTCAGCAGGATTTCGGCGAAGGTGCTCATGATCCGGCTCCCAGGTAGGCCTGTACGACGGCCGGATCGTTCTGCACGTCGGCGGGGGCGCCGTCGGCGATCCGGCGCCCGAAGTCGAGTACGGTCACCGCGTCCGCGAGCCGCATCACCACCCCCATGTCGTGTTCCACCAGCACGATCGAGATACCGAGGCCGTCCCGGACGCCCGCGATCACGGCGGCGGTACGGCGCCGTTCGTCGCCGGTCATGCCCGCGACCGGCTCGTCGAGGAGCAGCAGACGCGGCTCCATGCACAGCGCGCGGGCGAGTTCGGCGAGCTTCTGCTGCCCGTACGGGAGGGAGCCCGCCGGGCGGCCCAGGCAGTCCGCGATGCCGACGAACTCGGCGATCTCCCGGACGCGTTCGCGGTGCAGCCGCTCCTCGTGGGCCGCCGAGGGCAGTCTGAGTCCGGCGGCCAGGAAGCCGGTGCGGGTCAGCCGGTGCCGGCCCAGCAGCAGGCTGTCCTCGACCGTGGCGCGGGGCGGCAGCGCGAGGTTCTGGAAGATACGGGCGACACCGAGGCCGGCGATGCGGTGCGGAGGCATGCCGGTCAGCTCGTGGTCGCCGAAGCGGACGCTGCCCGCGGTGGCCCGGTAGACGCCGGACAGCACGTTGAAGCAGGTGGACTTACCGGCGCCGTTGGGGCCGATGAGGGCGTGCACGGTGCCGGGGCGGACGGTGAAGCTGACGTCGTCGAGGGCGGTGAGGCCGGCGAATCGGACGGTCAGGTTCCGTACGGCGAGGGTGTCCATCGCGGCTCACCCCTTCCAGCGGGTCAGGGTCCGCCGTACGCCGCCCGCCTGTTCGGCGTCTGCGGCGGCGTCCTCGTCGACGACGCCCAGGTAGCGGCGGCGGACCTCGTCGGAGGCGGCCAGTTCGGCGGCCGGGCCGGACAAGGTCACCTCGCCGACTTCGAGGACGTACGCGCGCGTGGCGAGCCGCAGGGCCAGTGCGGCGTTCTGTTCGACGAGGAGGACCGAGGTGCCCTGGGTGTTGATCTCCCGTACGGTGTCGGCGATCCGCTCGGCCATGAGCGGGGCGAGGCCGAGGGACGGTTCGTCGAGGAGCAGTACCTTCGGGGCGGCCATCAACGCGCGGGCGACGGCGAGCATCTGCTGTTCGCCGCCGGAGAGGAGGCCGGCGCGCTGCTGGGCGCGTTCGGCGAGTACGGGGAACAGCTCGTGGACGCGGTGGAGGGCGGCGGCGCGGCCCGCCCGGCCGCCGTCGGCCCGCAGCGCACCCGCGCGCAGGTTGTCGGCGACCGTCATCCGCGCGAACACCCGCCGTCCCTCCGGGACTTGGGACACCCCTGCGGCGACCACCCGGTCCGGGCCGAGCCCGTCGAGCCGACGGCCGCCCAGGCTCACCGTGCCCTCGGTGACCGCGCCGCCGTGGAAGGACAGCGTCCGGCTGACCGCCCGCAGCAGGGTCGACTTGCCCGCGCCGTTGCTGCCGAGCACCGTCACCACGGCTCCCTCGGGCACCTCCAGTGACACCCGGCGCAGTGCGCGCACGGGTCCGTATCCGACCGACAGGTCGCGGACGACCAGTCCGGATCCGCCCATGGAGTTCCCCCTGTCCTGATTCGGTGTGGCGCTCACCCCAGCACCGGCGGGGGCGTCCGTCCACGGCCCGCGGCCGAAACGCTGCGGGTGACCAGCGGGCCGGGCCGCACGTTGTGCGCGCGCACAACACTGCGTGTCAGGGGCCTGTCCGTGGCGGTGTCCGAGTGACATCCTCCGGCCATGGGTGGGCGCAGACCGCGAACCGGTCATGACTGGAAGCTGCTCGCGGAGTCCTGCACGGCTCTGCTGGAACGGCTGCCCGAGCTCGTCGACGAGCACCTGCGGCAGCTCACCGACCACTCCCCCGTCTACGAACAGGTGCTCCCGTACGACCAGCAGTGGCGGGAGGCCGAGGAGGCCATGCGGATCGGCATCGAGACGATCTCCGCGCCCCGGGCCTCGCCGCGCCGCGACCTGGAGTACGCCGAGGACGCGGGTCGGCGCCGGGCCCAGCAGGGGCTGCCGCTGGACCTGCTGGTGCACGCCTACCGGAACGCCGGCTACCTGGTGTGGGACGCGCTCGTGGAGGGGGCGGCCGGGCGGGAGCCGGAGCGGCTCGCGGCGCTGATGCGGTCGACGACCATGGTGTGGTCGGCGGTGGACGCGCAGGCGGAGGCGGCGTCGGAGGCGTACCGGGCGACGGAGGCGGAGCTGCGGCGGCGTACGGACGAGCAGCTGCAGGCGTTGCTGGACGCGCTGCTGGAAGGGCAGGCGACGCCGGGCCTCGCGGCGCGGGCAGCGGCGGGGCTGGATCTGCCGGAGCACGGGTCGTACGCGGTGGTGGTGCTGCGGGCCGAGCGGCGGGACGGCTTCGGGCGGCCATTGCAGGGGGCCGGGTTCCGGTTCATCTGGCGGATGCGGGCCGACTGCGAGGTCGGGGTCGTGGCGCTCACGCCGGGGCAAGGCCTGGACGGGGTCGCGAAGGCACTCGACGGGCGGTGCTCGGGCCCGGGCGGCATCAGTCCGGTCGTGCCCGGGCTCGCCGAGCTGGGGCGGGCCCGACGGCTCGCCGAACTGGCGCTGCGCACCTGCCCGCCGGACGCGACCGCGGTCGTACGGCTGGACCAGCGGATGCCGACCGCGCTCGTGGTGAGCCAGCCGGAACTCGCCGACCGGCTGGTGTCGGACGTGTTCGGCACACTGCTGGAGCTCGAGCCCGCCGATCGGGCGGTGCTGCTGGAGACCCTGGACGTCTGGCTGACCTGCGAGGGCTCGGCCGGCCGGGCCGCCGGACGCCTGTACTGCCACCGCAACACGGTCTTCAACCGCCTACGCCGACTGGAACAGCTGACGTCCCGCTCCCTGGCCCGCCCCCGGGACCTGATCGAGATGACGCTGGCGCTGGACGCGTACCGGTTGTCGGGGCATGGGGGTGACGGGGCTGCGCGGGCCGGGGGGCGGAGGTGACAGGGCCCGCGGGAGTCGGAGCGTGACAGTGAGAGGGCCGCTCGGGCCGGGACCGCCAGACGAGGCGGCCTCGCGGGCCGGGACCTCGATGCGAGGCGGCCGCGCGGGCCAAAACCCCGAGGGGAGATGACCGCGCCGGCCAAAACCCCGAGGTGAGACGGCCGCTCGGGCCAAGACCCGCAGGTGACAGAGCCGCCAGGGCCGGAGCGCGGTGATGGGGCTGCGGTATGGAGCGCGGAGGGAACTGGCCACGTGGGGGCGGGCACGCGGGCGCGACAGGGCCGGGACCCGGCGGTGATAGCCCATCAGGGCCGGCGCAGGCGTTGATGGGGCCGCCCGCGATGGAGCACGGCCGGGATGGGGCCGCCAGGCCGAAGCGCGGAGGGACACGTACGGACCGGCCGCCCCGGCCCGGTCGTCTGTCGCCCCAGTCCATGGCGCGCCCGGGACG
>NZ_KQ949083.1:0-88623 GCF_001514305.1 Streptomyces dysideae | reverse complement strand
CTCCGGCCGGCCGCCCCGGCCCCGTCGTCTGTTACCCCGCCCACCGGACCGCCGGAGCCCTCAGGTCAGGAAATCGCGGGCGATCTGCTCCGCCACCCGTTCCAGGATCGGGCCCGCGTCCGCGATGCACTTCGCGACGTCCGGCTCGACCTCCGTCAGGGGGTACGCCCGGCGGATGCCGGCCCTGCCGAGGGCCTCCGGAGGCAGCGCGAGGCGGCCGCACACGGCGACGACCTCCTTGTCCGCCGCCCGGGCCGCCGCGGCGACGCCCGCCGGGGCTTTGCCGTGGAGGGTCTGCTCGTCGAGGGAGCCCTCGCCGGTGATCACCAGGTCGGCCCGGTCCAGCGCCGGTGCGAAGCCCAGGACGTCGAGCATGACCTCGATGCCGGGGCGGAAGCGGGCGCCGATCAGCAGGGCACCGTAGCCGATGCCGCCCGCCGCGCCGGCGCCCGGCGCGGCGGCGTACTCGGCCGCCTGGGGGCCGACTGCATCCTCCAGGACCTGCGCGTAGTGCGCGAGGGCCGCGTCCAGGGCCTCCACGTCGTCGGGCGAGGCGCCCTTCTGCGGGCCGTACACCGCCGGCGCGCCCTTGGGGCCGGTCAGCGGGTTGTCGACGTCGCTGGCGAGCACCAGCTCGACGGAGGCGAGGCGCGGGTCCAGACCCGACAGGTCGGCCGAGGCGAGGGCGCCCAGTGTCCCGCCGCCCGGCGCGACCGGCTCCCCGTCCGCGTCCAGGAAGCGCGCGCCCAGCGCGGTCAGCATCCCGGCGCCGCCGTCGGTGGTGGCGCTGCCGCCGACGCCGAACACGATGGTCCGGGCGCCCGCGTCCAGCGCGGCCCGGAGCAGTTCCCCGGAGCCGTACGTCGATGAGGTGAGCGGTGCGAAGACGCCCGCGGGCAGCCGCTGCAGCCCGCTCGCCTCCGCCATCTCCACGACGGCCGTGTCGCCGCGCAGCGCGAACGCCGCCGTCACCTCGTCCCCGAGTGGCCCGGCGACCCGCAGCTCCCGCCGCTCGAACCCGGCGGCGACCGCCGCGTCCACGGTCCCGTCGCCGCCGTCGGCCACAGGCAGCGCCTCCACCTGGAGGTGCGGCACGATCCGGCGCAGCCCGGCCGTCACCCGCTCGGCGACCTGTACGGCCGTCAGCGTGCCCTTGAACTTGTCGGCGGCGATGAGCACGCTCTGTGCCATCGACGGTCCGTTGCCTGCAGCGTCCGCCACCTTGCGATCCCCTTGCTCTCCGGGCCCCTCGCACGTCAGGGCCAGTCGCGCCGTTGTGACCTTAACCGGAGGTGGGCCCTTCCGTCATTCGCGGACCAGACCTTGAGAAGCGGCCGCGCGGCCACCGCCGGAATTGGGTAAACCGGTCCTATGACCCCTGTGGGCACTGAGCCAGAGCTCGCCGACCGCGTCCTCGGAGGCTGGCTGGGCCGGATCGCGGGCAACATGCTCGGCAAACCGGTCGAGCAGGGCGACCTGTGGACGCGGGACCGTATCGACCGCTATCTGCGGCAGGCCGCCGCACTGCCCCTCACCGACTATCTGCCGGAGCCGTCGAGCGACGACGACGGCTTCGAGCTGCGCCCGGAGTGGCGCGAGTGCGTGCGCGGCCGTATCCACGGCAGCTGCCGTGACGACGACGTCGACTACGCGATCCTCGGCCTCGACCTGCTCGAGACCCACGGTTTCGCCTTCAGCACCGAGCAGGTCGGCGCCCTGTGGCTGCTGCGGCTGCCGTATCTGCAGACCTTCACGGCCGAGCGGGCCGCGTACCGCAACCTCGCCAACGGGCTCAAACCGCCGCTGACGGCGACGTACGACAATCCCTACCAGGAGTGGATCGGCGCCCTCATCCGCGCCGACATCTACGGCTGGACCTGCCCCGGCGCGCCGCGCCGCGCCGCCTCCCTCGCCCGCCGGGACGCGGTGCTGTCCCACACCGGCAACGGCGTGTACGGCGCCATGTGGGCGGCGGCGCTGGTGGCGGCGGCGTTCACGGCGCCCACGGTCCGGCAGGTCCTCGACGAGGCGCTGGCCGTCATCCCGGCGAGCAGCCGCCTCGCCCGTACCGTCCGCCGGGTCGTCTCGCTCCACGACGCCCGGCTGACCTGGGAGGACACGCTCACCACGGCCGCCGAGGAGACCGCCGGACTGGGCTGGATCCACACCATCCCGAACGCCGCCGTCCTCACCGCCGGGCTCCTCTACGGCGACGGCGACTTCACCCGCACCATCACGCTCACCGTCCGCGGCGGCCTGGACACCGACTCCAACGGCGCGACGGCGGGCTCGGTGGCCGGCGTGCTCACGGGCGCGGAGGCGATCCCGACGCAGTGGAAGGACCCGCTGGAGGACATGGTGCGCAGCGCGGTGTTCGGCTTCGACGGGGTGCGGATCAGTGAGCTGGCGGAGCGGACGGTGCGGCTGGCGGAGGCGAGGGCTGAGGCGGAGGCAGGGGCCTAGCGGGATCCGCGGAGAAGGTCCGCGCACCGGGGGCTGGTTACCCTTCCTGGATGACCACCACTGACGACTTCGCCGCCTACATCGCCGGTCTCCCCCGCGTCCTCGCCGGCGCCGCCGCACTGTTCCGCGACGCCGAGGGCCGGGTGCTGCTGGTCGAGCCCAACTACCGTGAGGGCTGGGCGCTGCCGGGCGGTTAGGCAAAGCATCCACAGATGTCTCAGGACATCAGCTCGGCAGCTACCTTTGGGCTGGAGAGTCGTTAGCCACATGGTCATCTCGTTGTCTCAAGAGGAGCCATGGACTACTTCTTCACCTCACGCGCCACCGCACGGCGCCACTACGAAGCACCTTCCGGGATCACCCTGGACGGGACGCAGTACACGAGCCGGAGCAAGGCCCTCAAGGATGGAACCCCGTTCTTCCTCGGCTCTGACATGCGGCCCCTGGAGCCCCACTGCTCGTTCTTCTACGAACTCGCCAAGACCCTGGAGGCCAAGTCGCTGCGTGACTACACGTACGACTTCAAGCCTCGATCCCCCGGCCGACCCGCTGTCTGCCACCGAGGACGATCTGATCGCCTACCGCGATCACTGCATCGAGTACCGCGACGAGCCGATGGCACCGGCCACGTGGAAGCGCCGCAGGGCCACGATCAACAGGTTCTACGACTGGGCGGTCGATGAGGCGAGGCTTCTGGACCGGCGCCCGTACTATCGCAAGAAGAACGGTCGCGACATCCTCAACTGGGGAGCGACCAGCGAGCTCGACGTGCGCCATCTGACGTTCGAGCAGTGGTGGTTCCTGGACCGGGTCGGCCTGCGTGGGCTGCTGCCCGACGGCAAGGCGGATCCCGCCTTCCGCTCCGGCCATGCTCTGCGGGACAGCTGCGGCGGGAATCTCTCCATCACGACGGGCCTGCGGCTGCGGGAGTTCAGCGCGTTGCTCGACATCGAAGTCGGCTCTCCTCGTCGGGACGGCTCGGCCAAGGAAGTCGAACTGCAGGCGATCGCGAAGTTCGGCCTGCCCAGGACCACCGAGATCCAGGACGCCACGCTGTGTGAACTGGACTGGTATCGAAGGACCGAGCGTGCCGGTTTCCTTCGCAAGGCCGCGAAGAACCTGTACCGGCAGCGCGATGAGTTGTTCGTCGTCGACGACGTCGACATGCGCACGATGAAGGTCAGCGGCATCCAGGACGGCCGGCGACGCACCTACAGGGTCAAGGCTATGAAGGCGCCGCTGCGACGGATCACAGTCATTGAGGGCGACCACGGGCTGGAGTCGATGGCGCTCTTCGTCGGGCGCAATGGACGGATGATCAGCAGCCAGCGCTGGGAGCAGATCTTCGCCGACGCGCACGCGAGAGCAGTACGGATCGCGGCCGAGCACGACCTGCCGCTGGAGATGCCGGGGCAGGTCCGCATTCATGATCTTCGCCATACTTTCGCCGTATACATGCTGGAGCAACTGACCGAGTTGGTCCGCGCCCAGGACGAGGAGCAGCAGCGCCTCACCGGCCGCGCGCCCGCCTACGCGGCGGACCACGTGTCCCGGAACCCGTTCCTGACCGTCATGCGGCTCCTCGGGCATCGCCGTCCTGAATCGACCATGCGGTACCTGACCTACAAGAGAAAGACGAATCTGCTCGTCGCACGGGCGGTGAAGGACTGGAACGATCAGGACCGCACCTACGCGGACCTGGCCGCTCGCCAAGCCGGAGGGTGGGCCGTCTGATGCCGCGCCGTGGAGAACGCCGATCCCGGTCCGCGACGCTACCGCCGCGCCTGCCCGCTCCACGCACCGTCGACCACGTCGGAGTGCGGGAGCTGACTCAGGTGAAGCGTGGCCGCACCACGACCAGCCGGATCGATCCGGGAGAGTACGCATGCCGGGCGTTGGTCTCTCAACTCGCCGACGTGTGGGTCGAGTACCACCACAAAGCAGCGTTGAAGAACAGTGACAGGTACCTGGGAGCGGTTCGCTCGTTCGCGAAGTTCCTCGGCCCGTATCTGACCGCTCTGGGCCTGAACCCCGCAGACGCACGCCTCGACACCGACCACATCGACCTCGCGGAAGCCGTCTACGCGTGGGAGAACGACCTCCTCGGGCAGTTCCCGGAGAACTCGTCGCAGCCATGGCAACTGTCCCGCTCGCTGCTCGGGTTGGTTCACCATCGGGCTGAGCGCGATGCACGCGTGCCGGAGAAATTGCGCAAGCGCGCGGCGGCGCCGCCGACCTTGCGCAAGGCCACCGGGGAACCGCTGGACGAGTTCTCCAACTCCGAACGTCTCGCGCTCAAAGGCGCTGCCCAGGACGATCTGAGAACTCTTGAGAAGCGTCTTGCCCGGGGAAGAGAGCTCCTGGAGGCCGGAAAAGATCCGCGCGAGTTCGGATGGAAGGAACTGCCGAATCTGGTCTGGGCTGCCCGACACCGTCTGCTGACCATGGATGAACTCCGTGTTCACCTCCCTGCGCATGCCAAGCGCTGGCCCCAGGAGCTACGGGAAGCGCGGCCGGCCGATAGCGGTGCGCTCGGCGGGTTCTACGGCCTCCTACGGGGAGTCCATGCCTTGCTCTTTCCACAGGAGTTGGACCTGCACCCGTTTCGAGTCCTGCTGTTGCTGGCCATGCTCGACTGCACCACCGAGGAACTGCATGCGCTACGCGTTCCAGACCTTGAGTTCAGCGATCAGGGCGTCCGTATTGTCCAGACCAAGAACCGCGCGGATCGCGTTCGCGCCGACTACCACGTGGCCGATCAGCCCCTGGAGAAGGGCGAGGTGCCTGGGGAGCTCGCCTACGAGGGCCGAGGTGATTGGGATGAGGAACGCGGGCATCTTCCTGCCCCGGAAGAAATGGGCCCCCGCCACGGTCATCAAAGTCTGCTTCAGCGTGTCGCAGCTCGGTGCCTGGGCCCTTCGCGAAGGGATGCCGGACAACCTGTACTTCTGGTCGGTTGAGGACTGGCAGGGCTACATCGACCATTGCGCATCAAGCACGAAACCGGAGTCCGTACGGAGTGCGGTGGGAGCCGTCCGCCACTTGGTCCGCTTCTCCCCCATCCTGACGGGCACCGACCCTCTGGAAGACCCCTGGCCAGGACAGACGGACAGCGACGTTGCCAAGGTCGCCGCCTGTGACGACCTGGCCACACCTTCGATCCCGCCGGAAGTCTGGTGGCCGCTCCTCCGGGCTGCGTGGTCCTATATCGACCGATTCTCCGCGAGCATCCTGGACCAACGCGATCGCGAAGCAGAGCGGGCCGCAACAGCGCCGACGGCTCCAGCCACCCTCAGCGCTGAGGACATCAACCAGCAGCTGGAGTTGTGGCTGACCAACCCGGCCAAACTGGTACCCGTCAGCGACCGCGATGCCAGGTTCAATCCGAAGGGCACTCCCATCTGGAGCTCGTTGAGCCGAGCGGTGACAACAGGGGCCAGTTCCACGGCCTTCGCGACCAAGAACAACAGGCAAGGCATGGAACGTCGACAGAAGGTCCTGCGGATGATCGAAGAGACGGGCCGGATCCGGCCTGTCCGCCCCGCCGACGCCAAGCAGTTCGAGTCGGACTACGCCGACTACGGGACCCGCCGTCGCTCATCCGAGGCTATGGACGCCATGCTCCAGAAATGGCTCGCCAATCCAGCGAACCTCATCCCCGTCCACGCCGAAACGAGTCAGCTCGCTCCCGGGGAGCCGGTGTGGTCAGCGCTGGAGGGCCTGCTGTACGACACCTCGGAGCGGGTGGATGTCTTCGGCATCGGAAGCAAACAAGGTCGGCGCCGACGCGATCTGGTGCTGCAAGCCGCAGTCGGAGAGCGCCGGATCGTCTACTGGGACAAGCAACTGGCCAGAGACCTGCGGATGCTTCGGGCATCCTGCTACATCTTCGTTGCAGCGCTGAGTGCGATGCGGGACAGCGAGAACGGAGCGGAGTTGCATCTAATGCAGCACTCCGCAGGGTCCAAGTAAGCGCGAATCGGCAGGTGATGGGCCTCTGCTCCGCAATCTTCTCGCACCGTGCAGGCGATCTACCAGCGACTCTTGCGCTCCACCGAGGCTATCCCAACAATGTTGCACCTAACGCAACGGAGGTTGGAGTGGCGAAAGCGGCTGATTTGGCGGGTGCGGCACACCTGATGCTCGTGGACGGGATCTCCTACCTGGACCCCGAACCTGCCGTGTTCGAGGCCATGCTGGAGGGGTGGACCAAGCAGCAGCGGGCCCGCTTCCTGAAGTGGGACGGGACCATCAAGCCGCGGCTGTCACTGGTCCGCCGGTTCGCCGAGTACTCCAACCAGTACCCGTGGCAGTGGCAGTCGGCCGAGTTCGAGGCGTTCATCGACCATCTGCGGACGAAGACACCGACGTTCACGGTGTCGAGCGGCCGGAACTACCAGAACCACCTGCGGCTGTTCTGCGAGTACATCACTGACCCGCGCTACGGCTGGATGTCCGTCTGCCAGGAGCGATTCGGCGAGGTGCCGGTCCAGATCCTGCATGAGTGGAACACCGTCACCCACGTCAGTGAGTACGAGGGCGACCCGAGTCGCCGGCCGCTGACCTACGACGAGATCCAGGACCTGTTCGACGCTGCTGACGGGCGGGTCGAGGAGATCCGAAAGCGCGGCCGCAAAGGTGCGTTGACCGCGATGCGCGACTCCGCCCTGCTCAAGACCTACTACGCCTATGGCATGCGGCGCCGGGAGAACGTCGGCCTCGACCTCGCCGACCTGCGGCGGAACGCGAAGGCTCCGCAATACAGGCGCCACGGAGCGGTGTTCGTGCGCTGGGGCAAGTCCTCCAAGGGCAGCCCGCCCAAGCGCCGCACCATTTTCACCGTCCCCGAGATGGACTGGATCGTCGACGACCTCGACCACTACCTGACCGAGGTCCGGCCCCGGTTCAACGTGGGGAAGCACCCTGCGATCTGGGTCACTGAACGCGCCGGGCGCCTGTCACGCCGGTCGGCGAACGAAGCCTTCGAGGCCGCCAGGCAAGCCGCTGACCTGCCCGAAGAGCTCGAATTGCACTGCCTGAGACATTCCTATATCACGCATTTGACCGAATTTGATTACCCGGAGAGATTTGTTCAGGACCAGGCCGGTCACGGCTATGCGAGCACGACGGCCCTGTATACCGGCGTCTCGGACGAGTACCGCAACCGGCTGCTGCACAAGAAGTTGGGCCAGCGATTCCCCGGCATCTGGGAGGACCCGAAGTGATCAAGAAGATGGGCTACCGCTGGAACCTTCGCAAGCTCATGGCCGACCGGGAGATGTTCCAGACCACCGATCTGGTGCCGCTGCTGGCCGAGCGGGGCGTCACCCTCTCGCGCGAGCAGGTCTTCCGCCTGGTCACGCAGCCGCCGCAGCGGATGTCGATGGACACGCTCGCGGCTCTGTGCGACATCCTCGGCTGCCAGCCCAACGACCTCATCGAGGTCCAGGTCGTCAACGAAGAGGTTCGCAAGACCGCCGGCGGCGAGGCGGCTGGCCCGCTTCCGGCCGTGCGCCGGACCTCGATCCGGCGGCCGGAGGGCCTGTGAGCGCATCCTCTCCGACTGCTCCGTCAACCGTCGCCCGGCTCGCCGCGCAGGCAGCCCGCTTGGAGGCCGCGACGGCCGCCGCCGTCGGCCACCTCACCTCGGCTCTGCCGTCGCTCGTCCGCCAGGACGCCGAGGCCGCGCTGGTGACCGCGGTGCCGATCCCCACACGCGGGGCGGCTCGCTACCTGGAAGAACTGGCCGGACACCTCGCGGCCCACCCCGACGCGCTGACGTCAGGCAGCTCGCTCTGTCCGCCGGTCCTGCTTCGGCTCGCTGAAGCCCTGCACGATGCCGGGCACCCTGTGGTCCGTCCCGGATGCGCACACTGCGGAAAGATTCGGTCTGACCTGCGGCAACTCCGCTCTGAAGGGCGCATCTGCGGTTCGTGCGACGCCCGAAGCCGCAAACGCGAAACCTGCGCCCGGTGTCACCGCGACGGCCAGCGCGTCGTCGCCCGGCGCCCCGAGGGACCGATCTGCAACCGTTGCTATCGCGCCGACCCCACTACGTTCGAGGAGTGCGCCGAATGCGGGCAGCTCCGACACCCGGTGGTACGACGGGACGACGGCCGAGGGCTATGCATCAAGTGCTGGAAACGCCCCATGCACACCTGCGTGAGCTGCGGAAAGACCGCAGCCGCCGCCCTCGTTGACGACGACGGCGCACTCTGCCACCTCTGCTACAACCGCCATCGTCGGCCACGGCGGCTCTGCGGTCGGTGCGGACAGCTCAAGCGCATCGCACGCAACGCGCGCGACGGGCAGCCAGACCTCTGCGACGGCTGCTACCAGGGCCCCGACGCGACCTGCTCGATCTGCAGCCGAGTCCGCCCCTGCGCCAGTCGCGACGAACAGGGACAGCCGGTCTGCGCCACCTGCTACCAGCGTCATCGCACCGGCGAGCCGTGCGCCCGCTGCGGCCGGACCAAGCCGGTCAACACCCGTTGGCCGATCGGGCCGGTCTGCATGACCTGCTACACCGCCGTGCTCCGCTCACCGGCCGAGTGCTCTCGCTGCGGCATGGTCCAGCCACTCATCGCGCGGGATGACGACGGCGCCGATGTCTGCGGACCATGTGTCGGCTTCGCCGCCGACTACACCTGCAAGCAGTGCGGCCGGGCAGGCAATCCCCACAGCCGCGGCCGATGCGCTCACTGTGTCCTCGCCGAGCGGGTCAACGCCCTGTTGGCCGGGTCCGATGGCACGATCACCTTGCAGCTGAAACCGCTCGCGGTCGCGCTGGCGGACTCTCCCTCACCGTTCCCCGCCATCCAGTGGCTCAAGGAGAGTCCGAACACCAAGCTCCTCGCCCGGCTGGCGTCCGAAGGACACGAGCTCAGCCACGAGCTGCTGGACGAGCTCCCGCCCAGTCGGAACCAGCGGTACATCCGCCAACTCCTAGTACACACAGGAGTGTTGGAGGAACGTAATGAGGACCTCGAACGCATCCCGGGCTGGCTGGAGCACGAGCTCGCGGACAAGCCGGCCGCACACGCCAGCCTCGCCCGTCCGTTCCTGAACTGGTTCCTGCTTCGGCGAGCACGCCAACGGGCCGCCATGCGCCGCCACCCCGCCTCCGCCGACCGCGACCTGCGGCGCCGCGTCAGCGTCGCCCTGGACTTCCTGGCCTGGATGGACCAACGCGACCTGGCCCTCGCCGACCTCGCCCAGGAGCACATCGACGACTGGATCGCCGGGGCCACCAGCCAGCGGCGCTACCTGATCCGCTACTTCCTGAAATGGACCACAAGCCGCCGGCTCACCCGCGAACTAACCGTCCCCTCCATCCCGAGCCAGGAGCCCCAGGACCTGCTCGACGACGACGATCGCTGGCAGCTCCTCCAACGCTGCCTGACCGACGATGCCCTGCCGACGGACGTCCGGGCCGGCGGCGCGATCACCCTGCTGTTCGGCCTGTCCACCGAACGCCTTTGCCACCTGACGCCTGAACACCTCAAGTTCGGTGACAAGCACGCCCACCTGGTCCTGGGCCGCCACCCCGTCCTGCTGCCTCCACGGCTCGCCGAGCTCCTTCGACACCTCGCCGAACAGCCCCAACTGCGGCCGCAACTCTCGCGAGCCCACCCAGGGCCTCAGTGGCTCTTCCCGGGCATGGTCCCGGGCAAGCCGATCTCGACGCACGGCATGACCCAGAAACTCAACCGGCACGGCATCCTGGTTCGCACCGCGCGCAACGGGGCGCTGGCCGCTCTCGCTGCTGATCTCCCCAGCCCGATCCTCGCCGACGTGACCGGGATGCACCGCCACACCGCGCTCCGCTGGGTCGCCTACGCCAGACGTGACTGGGCCGAGTACCTCGCCGCCCGGGCCTCGGACAACGAGGGTCGCCCATGACCATCGCCATCAGGACGAGGGGCACCCAAGCCGGCCGACGCCTGAACGCGCGGCATGATCGGATACCAGCAGCGGACGAAGCGGAGGATGACATGTCAACAGCTGCAGTTCCAACCCCGTTTACCCAAACTGCCAGGTCAGCGGAAGCGTCACAGACGCCTGGCGGATTGATCATTTTTTTGAACGGTACATCGAGTTCCGGGAAGTCGAGCATCGCCAAGGAACTCCTCCCGATCCTGGACGACACGTACTTCTACATGCCGGTGGACGCCTTCCACGCCATGCGGACAACACCACGGGACCTCGCCCCCGACCAGCTCCAGAGCGTGCTCAAGCACACTTGGATGGGCTTCCACCGGGCAGTGGCGGGGATGGCCGCCGGCGGCAACAACATCGTGGTGGATCACGTCTTGAGCGAACAATGGCGCTTGCTCGACTGTCTTGCCCTGTTCGCCTCCGCAGACGTTGTCCTGGTCGGCGTGCACTGCCCCTTGCCGGAACTGGAACAGCGTGAGCAGATGCGCGGTGACCGCCCACCAGGTCTGGCCGCTCGCCAGATTGCCCAGGTTCATGCCCACGGCCTTTACGACATCGAGTGCGACACCAGCGCTACCAGCCCGCTCGACTGTGCTCGGCAGATCAGGGACTTCCTGCCACAACGTCCGAACCCCACCGCTTTCGAGCAGCTGAAGTCGATTCGGCACGCTGAGCCGCCGACCGGCTGACCAACTCCGGTGCCGCGGGCTCGACATGGTGGACGCCGATTCAGGTCTCACCGTTACGGGCTGTGGCTTCCCAGCGGCCACGGCGGCGCACGATCGCGTCCAAGTAGCGAGTGCGGTCGTCGGCCACCCGGCGCCTGACGCTCTACACCGCGCAGGTTCCTCACCGAGGAAGCGACGAGAAGAAGGGGAATAGTGCACGGTCGGAATAACCCCCTCCCGCCAGTAATCCAGGAAATCCAGCGCGGCGCGCTCACCCAGCAGTACGGGGCTCCGGCAATCAGCTCCCGCAAATCGAAGGGGGATTCCTCCAGGCCGCAGGCCAACTGGTGGATCATCGAACCGGTCGCACAGGCCCTGGCGGTGGCCGAGCGATTGTCCTGGCACGAAACCCATGTCTTCGCCACGATGACGCCGCCGAGCGAGGGCGGACCTGCCGGACGAGGACGAGCCGGTATCTCCGCCGCCGACGACATCGACTTCTTCATCGAGACGGTGAACGCCACCCGGCATCTCACTGGCGTGGAGGAGATCCCTCCCGGGCGGGTGCGCCCGCATATGTTCCGAAAGACCATGTCGATCATCGCCAGCCAGCAGCCGGACGGCGATATCGCCCTGGGGATCCAGCTCAAGCACGCCGCGCGTAGGGCGCTGGCCAATCGACTTACCGGCGCCTACGGCAAACCCGATGCCAAGTGGGCGAAGGAGTTCGACACCGATCTACAGACCGCAGCGGCGCAAAAGCTGGTGGGGCTGCTCCAGGCCCGCCGGACCGGGGCCACCATCGCGGTCGGCCCAGGTGCAACCCGCTTCCACGCCGGGCTCGACAAGGTCAACGCCGTGATCGAGGCGAACTCGACGCTGCGGGCCTACGTCGCAGACGAGCGGCTGGAGATCACCCTTCTGCGGGACGAGTTCGCGAACCTCCACCTGGGCACGGTCAACCACTGCCTGTGGAATGCGCCCACCGCGGAGTGCCAGAACCAACTCCCGCCTGCTCAGCGCGGCCAGGCCCCACTGCTGGGTGCCTGCCAACCGTCCCGTTGCCGCAACTCCGTCCTCACCTTGTCGCACGAGCGGATCTGGCGCATGGAGGAGGCCGACCTGGTGGAGTTCTTGAAGAAGAAGCTCTCCAAGCCGCTACGAGAGCAAGCCCAGACCCGGCTCGCCGAAGTCCGCTCCGCCACCGCGCAGATCGACAAACTGAAGGAGAACATCTGATGCCGGTGTCCGCAGCCACCTCCGCAAAACTGAGGGAAGCCATGGCCCGGCTGCTGGCCGGAGAACCCCTGCACAGCGACGGCGCGCTCACCAAGGAGAATCTGGCCCGTGAAGCCCAGGTCAGCCACGCCAGCGTCCACCGAGCCGAGGACATCCTCGCCGAGTGGAACGCCCGCATCCCGCAACAGGTCCTCCGTACGCCCGGCGAGGTCCAGCGCGACGAAACCATCGCTGAGCTGAAGGGAAAACTCAGAAAAGCCAGCCAGAAGGTCACCGAGCTGCAGAGCAAGCTCGACGCCCTGGCCACAGTGACGGCCAACCTCTACCACGAGAACATCGAGCTGAAGAAAAAGCTGAGTAAGCAGCAGCAGAACCGCCTCACCGTTCTCGATAACGGAGGGTGAGGAGCCAGGGACCTACACGCGTGCCTGGGGCGGCGTTTCGGCGAGGCTTCAAGGGATACCCTCGCCGAAACGCCCCGGAGCGCTGTGCTCAAGCCCCGAGGGAGCTCTTCAGGAAGTCCAGTTCAAGCTGCAGCAGGGTGTCCGCGACCCCTTCCCCTGCGACGAGGTGCCCCACCCCAGGGAGCAGCAGGACTCTGTGCGGCCGACCCGCCGCGAGTAACTCCGCCGAGAGGCGCAGCGTATGCGCTGGGGCCACATTGTCGTCGGCAAGCCCGTGAACGAGCATCAGCGGACGGGTCCGCTTCTCGGCATGTGACAGCAACGAGCTGCGCTCGTAGTTGTGCGGCTGGAGGTCCGGGTGGCCAAGGAAACGCTCCTCCCAATACGTGTCGTACAGGCGCCGGTCCGTCGGCGCCGCGCCCGCGACCGCGGCGTGGAACACATCAGGACGATGCAGCACAGCGCCGGCGGCAAGATAGCCACTGAACGACCAGCCCCGGATGCCTACACGTTTCAAGTCCATGGCGTCGCACCGTTGAGCCGCAGCGTGCAGCCCGTCGATCTGGTCGTCCAGAACAGGTGTGAGCCGGTCACCAAGGATGGCTCGCTGCCACTGCACCCCGCGCCCGGGGGTACCGCGCCCGTCCGTTACCAGCACGGCAAACCCTTGCTCGGCATACCACTGGCACACTGCCGTGTACCAACCGTGTGCTTTTGTCACGACTTGCATGCCGGGCCCGGCGTACGGGCTGAGCAGAACCGGCAGCTTGGCCATGCCCGGCTCGTACCAGGAGGGCAGATGCAGTCGACTGCGCAACTGCCGCTTCCCCAGCGTCAGATGGACTGGCCGGGGCGTGACCAGCGGCTGTTCCGTCAGGACCGCGATACAGCCGACCTGCTTTCCGTCCCGCAGCACCGTCACCGTGTGCCCGTCCAGAGTTCTGCTGTCCAGCACGAGCGTGTCGCCTCCGGCGGTGGCTGTGTGCACCCCCGGAGTCTGCGTCAGCCGTTCAAAGCCGTGCCCAGCCTCATACGACCAGACATGCACTTCTGTCGGCTCTTCGCTCGCGGTGAACAACACCTTTTCGCCCACCGACCCCAGTACGGCGCGCACCTGGAGCCCGGCCGGAGCGAAGACACCGCCTATCCGGATCGTGCGCTCATCACCGCGGACCTGAGGTAGCACCAGCACTCCCGACGCGGTGTGCAGCGGAGCACCGGGCGGAAAATCGACCCAGTCCTCATCGGCCTGCTGGGACAGTTGCTCGACAGAACCGTCGACCGGGTTGACCCGAAGAACCCACATCGTGCGCTGGTCGCGAGTCTGAAGACTGATCACTGGGCCACTACTCTGCCAGTCGGCACTGACGACGTACTCGAACGCGAGGCCCCAACTGTTGGCCGGAGCGTCCTTCGCAGGAGCCTGACGCGGCAATCGAACCGGCGTGTGCCGGCCAGCGACCGTCACCAGGTGCAACGAAGTGATCGCGTTGGCCGTGCCGGCCGCTGGATAGCGAATCGACCGAGGCGATTGGCCAGGATCCGACGGATCGCTGAGATAGCGGCGCTCCACCACGGAGGTATCGACTCGGGCAACGAGCAGCGCATCGCTGTCCGGAGACCACCAGTAGCCGCGTGACCTGCCGATGGACGCGACAGCACTGTAATCGGCCAGCCCGTAGGTGGTCTCCGCGGTCTCGGGCTCGGCGAGCGGCCGGTCTCCTGCCCCATCCGTACCGACCACGCGAAGGGCGCCTCCAGTGACGTAGGCGATCAGGGTGCCGTCCGGGGAGGGGCGGGGATCTCTTACCGGGCCGACGGTCTGGATGCGACGTGGCAGGCCACCATCCGTACGCACGGTCCAGAGCGAGCCGTCGACGGTGTATGCCACCACCCGAACATGGCGGTCGGTCGCGTAGGACTGCACTCCGGCCGAGCTCGCGAGGGTCGGTTCGGGACGGATGCGCTCTGCTTCCATGGCCTTCTCCTCACCCACAGCTACTGCTGGATCGGCGAGGACCCGCTCCTCGCCGCTCTCGTACATCCACAACTGGACACGCGGAACGACACCAGATTCGGAGCGGAGAAACAGCACACGGTCACCGTCAGGGGAGACGGTGAACTCGCGTGGAACTCCGAGCGAGAAGCGGCGTGTTCGGGCGAACTGGCGAGGAAATCCTTCGGTATCCAAGATCTTCGCAATCTCCGTAAGGGCTTCGCGGCCTGCGATACCGCAACGCCGGCGAGGTCCCCAGAACTTGGGGACAACAAAAAGGCTCCAGGTCGGTGACCTGGAGCCTGCAGCACGTGTGGTGGTGGGGATCGGATGACTTCCCCATCTCCTCGTCCAGCGACGACGCCAGCCGAACAGGAGCGGGAGAAACTTTAACATCCACGACTCCGGTTGGACCAGGGAGAGTTTGCGACGGCTCCCAGAGCCACCGTCGGGTCGATCACGGGGATCCTTGAGCCGCCGCTGAGACACACTGCGCTCATCCGCACTTACCTTGGGTCGCGTCGTGCAGCGCGTCCTGTGAGACAGCTGGGATTCTGAGACATGCGAACTGTTCATAAGGGCGGCACGATCGAGTCCGACGACGGCGAGACGCCGCGTGCGGGGGCCCGCCGCGAGACGGCCGAGGAGATCGGCCTCGACCGCGAACTCGGCCGGCTGCTGGCGGTGGACTGGGTGCACGGCACGGGACGCCCGCCGCTGGTGGCGTACCTGTACGACGGCGGGGTGCTCGGCGAGGACGACTTCAAGGCGATCCGGTTGCAGGAGGAGGAGCTGTCCTGGCGGCTCGTGCCGCGCGAGGACCTGACCGGCCATCTGCCCGGCGCCCTGGGCCGCCGTGTCCTGGCCGCACTGGACGTCCTCGCGGACGGCGCGTGGACGGCGGAGCTGGAGAACGGCCACCGGGTGGGCTGACGCCGGCACCGGGCACGGTTCAGCCCTCGGCGTCCTTGGGTTTCGCGTCCACCTCGCGCAGCGCCTCGTCGCGTGCGGCGACCCTGGCCTCCGTGTGGTGGGCGCGTGCGATGTAGTCGCGGACGACGAGTTCGACGGCGTCCTGGGGGTTGCCCACGCCGGCGAGCACCATGACTTCCACGATGAGTTCGGCGTCGAGGGAGACGGTGACCTTGGCCATGCGCGGACCCTAACACCGGACGATCACGGACCACCCCGCTCCGGAAATATCCGCTCGCCGCCCCGGAACGACCCGGCCTACCCTCGGCAGCATGAAGAAGCCCCTGGTCGCCATCCTGAGCGGCGCCGGTATCTCCACCGATTCCGGGATCCCTGACTACCGCGGGCCGAACGGACTGTGGCGGCGGGACCCGGAGGCCGAGAAGCTCGTGACGTACGAGTACTACATGGGCGATCCGGAGATCCGGCGGCGGTCCTGGCAGCTGCGGCGGAAGAACCGGGCGCTGACGGCCGAGCCCAACGCGGCGCACCTCGCCGTGGCCGAGCTGGAGCGGTCCGGGGCGCCGGTCAGGGTGCTCACGCAGAACGTGGACGGGCTGCACCAGCTCGCCGGGATGCCCGCCCGCAAGGTGCTCGAACTGCACGGCAGCGCACGGAGTTTCGCGTGTACGAAGTGCCATGCGCGTGGGCCGATGGAGGACGCGCTGGCCCGGGTCGAGGCCGGCGAGGAGGATCCGCCGTGCCTGGAGTGCGGCGGGATCCTGAAGTCGGCGACGGTGTTCTTCGGCGAGCGGCTCGACCCGGTGGTCCTCGGTGAGGCGGTCGCGATCACCAAGGCGTGCCAGGTGTTCATCGCCGTCGGGAGCAGCCTGCAGGTACAGCCCGCGGCCGGACTCGCGGGGGTGGCCGCCGACCACGGTGCGCGGCTGGTCATCGTCAACGCCGAGCCGACGCCGTACGACGAACGGGCCGACGAAGTCGTCCGGGAGCCGATCGGCACCGCGCTGCCCCAACTGCTGTGCGACCTCACCGAATTGGGGCAGGCCGGGGCGTGAGGGTGCCCAAGTACGGGGTGTGACACCTGGTGGCATCGGTGCGCTGGAGTGAGTAACCCTCCCCACGACATGCACCAATGCGTCATGTCACGACGCCCGTGATCGGAACAGAAAGCCTTGCGCCACGCAGACACCGCCGTCGGATGCGCCCCCTGCCCTGGCCGAAAATGCGTCAGCTCGAATCCAGTCGGCCACACATTGGATGCGAGGGTATGAGCCGTCCAGTGAGAGCTCGGCACAAGCGCTCCCGTGATCCGCGTGGGCACTGGCTGCTGCTGATCCTCGTCCTCCCCCTGATGTTCGCCTCCTTGCTCTTCGAGGGCTGGACCAACAACGAGGTGGACGACCCGCCGCCGCGGCACGACTGCACCGAACCGGTGCCCAGCGCCGTGAGCCAGGGCGGTCCGGTGCTGCGCATCGACGGCGACAAGGTGAAGTCCGCCTCGATGCCCGCCCGTACCGTCGCGCTCGCCTTCGACGGCGGACCCGACCCCCTGTGGACCCCGCGTCTGCTGGACCTGTTGCGCCGGCATCGGGCGCAGGCCACCTTCTTCCTCTTCGGCTCCCAGGCGGCCCGCCATCCGGAGCTGGTGCGGCGGATCCGCGCCGAGGGCCACGAGATCGGGTCGAACACCTACACCGGTGCCGACCTGGGCGCGTCATCGGCCGTCCGCTCCCGGATGGAGCTGACGCTCACACAGATGGCACTGGCCGGTTCCGCGGGCCTGCGCACCACGTTGCTGCGCATGCCGCAGACCACCTCGGTGGACACCCTGTGCGGCGCCGAGTGGAACGCGGCGCGAAGCGCCGCGGCGGACGGTTACCTGTTGGTCGCGGCGGACAAGTGGTACCGAAAGCCGTCCCAGGGTGTGATCCGGCAGTTCAGCCAGACGGAACTCGCGTACAAAGAGACGGAGAAGCTGCTCGACGACCGGAATGTCGACAAGTTCACCACGGTGACGGCCGGGCTCCGGCTGTCCGCGGTCAACACTCCGGTGTCCACTTTCGAACGCGGGCAGGGCAGGGGCCTGATCTGGGTCTCCGCCATGGGGCACGCGTTCTCGAACGGCATGACCTGGGTGCTCGGGGCGGCGGGCGCGCTGGGCGTGCTGCGGCTGCTGACGCTCGTCCTCTTCGCCCGCACCCACGTCCGGCGGCTCACTCGCTTCCGCCCCGGAGCACCCTGGCTGCGGGAGATCAACGACCCGGTGACGATCCTCATCCCCGCCTACAACGAAGAGGCGGGCATCGAGTCCACCATCCATTCGCTGCTCGCCTCCACGCACCCGCGCCTGCAGATCATCGTGATCGACGACGGGTCGACGGATCAGACGGCGGATCTCGCCACCTGGATCGACGATCCCCGGGTGATGGTGATCCGTCAGCCCAACGCGGGCAAGGCCGTCGCCCTCAACACCGGTCTGGCCCATGCGATGTACGAGATCGTGGTCATGGTCGACGCCGACACCGTCTTCGAGCCGGACGCGATATTCCAGCTCATCCAGCCGCTGGCTCACCCGGCCGTCGGCGCGGTCAGCGGCAACACCAAGGTCGGCAACCGGCGAGGCCTGCTCGGCAGATGGCAGCATCTGGAATACGTGTTCGGCTTCAATCTCGACCGCCGGATGTTCGAGGTGCTGGAGTGCATGCCGACGGTCCCCGGCGCCATCGGGGCCTTCCGCCGGGACGCGCTGCTGGGCGTCGGCGGAGTCAGCGACGACACCCTCGCCGAGGACACCGATCTCACGATGGCGCTGTGGCGGGCGGGCTGGCGGGTGGTGTACGAGGAGTCCGCCGTCGCCTGGACCGAGGTGCCCGGCTCGCTGCGGCAGTTGTGGCGGCAGCGCTATCGCTGGTGCTACGGAACGATCCAGGCCATGTGGAAGCATCGCGGTGCCGTTTTCGAAGTGGGCCCGGCAGGGCGCTTCGGCCGCCGCGGTCTGAGCTACCTCGCGCTCTTCCAGGTCGCACTGCCGCTGATGGCGCCGATCGTCGACCTCTTCGCCCTGTACGGGGCGCTCTTCCTCGACCCCCTGCAATCGGCCGGCGTGTGGCTCGCCTTCCTCGTCCTCCAGCTGATCTGCGCCGGATACGCGCTGCGGCTGGACGGTGAGCGGGTGCGGGCGCTGTGGTCGATGCCCTTCCAGCTCTTCGTCTACCGGCAGTTGATGTATCTGGTCGTCATCCAGTCCCTGGTCGCCATCCTGCTCGGTACCCGGCTGAGGTGGCACCGGATGGACCGCTCCGGCACGGCCGCCCAGCACATCGGTCAACCCGCCCAGGCAGCGGCGCTGACATCGAGATGACCAAGGACAGCTCATGAGTGACCGGCAGAACATGTGGCGCGACAGCGAGAACATGTGGCGCGACAGCGAGGGTCTCGGCGAACAGCGGGAGACGCATCGTGTCATCCAGGGGCAGGTGTGGCACCGGACCGACCATCCGCTCACGCTCGCGGGAATCCCTCATCAGCGGGACAACCGCGCACGCGCGTATGACAGTGAGGGGGCCGGGGCGGGGGAGCCGGGCGGAACCCGCCGATCCCGTCGGCCTCTCAGAACACGCCGCAGCCGGGCCCGCCGGATCATGCGGGCCGTGATCCTGCTGCTCTGTCTGCTCGTTGTCACCTCGGTCAGCACATACGTCTGGGCCGACACGAGGCTCAACCGCGAAGTGGACCTCGCCGAGACCACGGACCGTGTGCCGCCAGGCAGGGGAACCAACTACCTCATCGTGGGCTCCGACAGCCGGGCGGGCCTTTCCGGCGAGGCCATCAAGGATCTGCACACCGGCGGCTCGGCCGCCGACGGACGCCGCACCGACTCGATGATCCTGCTGCACACCGGCGCCCACGGCACCACGATGATGAGTCTGCCGCGAGACTCGTGGGTGACCATCCCGTCGTACATCCGCCCCGACACCGGAAGGCACTACCGCCCGGCGAAGAACAAGCTGAACGCGGCGTTCTCGTTCGGCGGTCCCGAACTGCTCATACGGACCATCGAGCTCAACACGGGGCTGCACATCGACCACTACGCGGAGATAGGTTTCGCGGGCTTCGTGGGCATCGTGAACGCGGTCGGTGGCGTCCCCATGTGCGTGGACCGGGACATCAAGGACCAGAAGTCGGGCCTGGACCTGAAGAAGGGCTGCCACACCCTCGACGGCCGCGACGCGCTCGCGTTCGTCCGCCAGCGCCACCAGGAGGCCCAGGGAGACCTGGGGCGCTCCCGCAACCAGCAGAAGTTCCTGGCCGCGCTCGCCCACCAGGCCGCCACACCGGGCATCGCGCTCAACCCGGCCAAGCTCTATCCGGCCATGAGTTCAGGACTGGACACGCTCATCGTGGACAAGGGCATGAGCCTGCGCACCCTCACATCGCTGTTCCAGGCGATGAGGAGCGTCACGGCGGGCCACGGCAAACAGATCAACGTTCCCGTGTCGTCCCTCGGCTTCCGAACCTCCAAGGGCAGTGCCGTGAAGTGGGACGAGGCGCAGGCGAAGAAGCTCTTCGCCGAGCTGAGGAACGACCGGCCGGTGACGTTCACGGAAAAGAAATGACGGCTCTCGGCGAGTAGATCAGAATCCCTGTCATGACCTCTGCCATTCGCCATGTGACGATCGATTCCGCCGACGCCTACGCCCTCGCCGCCTTCTGGTCCCAGGTCCTGGACCAGCCCGTGCACGAGGACGACCACCCGGGCGACGAGGAGGCGCTGATCGAGGCGGCGGGGCTGCTGTTCGTCACGGTCGCGGAACCCAAGACCCTCAAGAACCGCGTGCACGTCGACCTCCAGCCCCAGGACCGCACCCGCGACGAGGAGGTCGAGCGCCTGCTCGCCGTCGGGGCCACCCTGGTCGACGACCGCCGCAATCCGGACGGCACGGGCTGGGTGGTCCTGGCCGACCCGGAGGGCAACGAGTTCTGCGTGGAGCGCGGCGCGGCGGAGCGCGCCGGCTGACCTCGACGGGCGTCTAGGGGGTGTTTCGAAAGTCCTGTGCGGTGCCCGCGGTGTCCGGTGCGTGCTCTCGGCGCGCCGGGTGCAAGCCCTCGTACTGGACGTACTTGGGCTTTTGGCCGGTGCGGCGAGAGTGCGTGCCGGGCGCCGCCGGGCCCGCCCTACGGGCGGACGACGCCACTTTCGAAACACGCCCTAGAACAGGGCCGTTCCGCTCTCGAAGTCCAGGAGCCGCTGCTTGCGGTCCAGGCCGCCGCCGTATCCGGTGAGGCTGCCGTTCGCGCCGACGACGCGGTGGCACGGCACGATGATGCCGACCGGGTTCTTTCCGTTGGCGAGGCCGACCGCGCGGGAGGCGGTGGGGTTGCCGAGGGCGTCGGCCAGTTCGCCGTAGGTGCGGGTCTCGCCGTACGGGATCCGCCGGAGCTGGTCCCAGACGGTGCGCTGGAACGGGGTGCCGTGCAGGCGGAGTTCGAGGGTGAATTCTTTCAACTCGCCCTTGAAATAGGCCTCCAGCTGCTCCTCCGCCGCCCCGAAGAGGGCCTCGTCGCGTGCGCCGAAGGTCTCCTCCGGGGGGCGGTGGCGCTGGTCGGTCATGTAGAGGCCGCACAGGACGCCGTCGTCGGCGACGAGGGTCAGGGGGCCGTACGGGCTGTCGATGACGGTGTGCTGCTTCGCTGACATGTCCTCATGTTCCTTATACCGGGAGGAAGTTGATCGGGTGGCTGTCCGTCGCCCACAGGTACTGGACCGCGTACGCCCGCCAGGGCCGCCAGGCCGCCGCGCGGGCCGTGAGGGCCGCCGGAGTCGACGGGAGGCCCAGCTCCTGTGCTGCCTTGCGGATACCGAGGTCGGTGGGGAGGAAGGCGTCCGGGTCGCCGAGGGCGCGCATCGCGATGACGTCGACCGTCCAGGGACCGAAGCCGGGGAGGGCGAGGAGCCGGGCGCGGGTCTCCGGCCAGTCGCTCTCCACGCCCAAGTGGAGTTCTCCGTCGGTGAGTTGGCGTACCAGGGTGGTGAAGGTGGTGCGGCGGGTGCGGGGCATCGCCAGTGACTCGGGATCCAGCGCGGCAAGCGCCTCGGGAGCCGGGAAGAGGTGGGTGAGGCCGCCCTCCGGGTCGTCGATCCGCTCGCCGTACGCGGTGACCAGGCGGGCCGCGTGGGTGCGGGC
Organism: Streptomyces dysideae; assembly: GCF_001514305.1. Taxonomy (GTDB): domain Bacteria; phylum Actinomycetota; class Actinomycetes; order Streptomycetales; family Streptomycetaceae; genus Streptomyces; species Streptomyces dysideae. The sequence continues at coordinate 66,797 of NZ_KQ949083.1, read as the reverse complement.
CGCCGCCGTGGACACCTGCTGACCGAGCACGGCCCGTACGGCGAACTCCGCCTCGTCGACCGTACGCGGCACCCGGCGCCCCGGTGCCTTGTCGACCAGCGGCGCGAGCACCGGGTCCGTGCGCAACTGGTCGTCGATCGCGACCGGATCGGCGTCCAGGTCGAGCATGCGGCGGCAGCGGCTGATGGCGACGGTCAGATCGCGCAGGTCGCTGAGGGTGAGGCGGCAGGCGATGTGGTCGGGCTCGGGGGTGAGCGCGACGATGCCGTGGCCGTACGGCAGGCGGAGGGTCCGGCGGTAGGCGCCGTCCCGCCACTCCTCGACGCCGGGTACGGCGGTCGCCGCGAGGTGGCCGAAGAGGTTGTCGGGGTTCAGCGGGGCGCGGAACGGCAGGCGCAGGGTCAGGGTGCCGGGAGTGCTGCCGGGGTTCCTGCGGGGTGCCCGGGCGCGCAGGTCGGTCGGGGCGAGCGCGAAGACCTCGCGGACGGTGTCGTTGAAGGTGCGGATCGAGGAGAAGCCGGCCGCGAAGGCGATGTCCGCCATCGGGAGAGGCGTCGTCTCGATGAGGAGGCGGGCCGTCTGGGCGCGCTGGGCACGGGCCAGGGCGAGGGGGCCCGCGCCCAGTTCGGCCAGGAGTTGGCGTTCGACCTGGCGGGCGCTGTAGCCGAGGCGGGTGGCCAGACCGGGCACGCCCTCGCGGTCCACGACGCCGTCACCGATCAGTCGCATGGCGCGGGCCACGAGGTCGGCGCGCTGATTCCACTCCGGGGAACCGGGGCTGGTGTCGGGGCGGCAGCGCTTGCAGGCCCGGAAGCCGGCCTGCTGACAGGCGGCCGCACTCGGGTAGAACGTCATGTTCGCCGGCTTGGGCGGCACGACCGGGCAGCTCGGCCGGCAGTAGATCCGGGTCGTCAGGACCGCCGTGAAGAACCACCCGTCGAAGCGGGCGTCCTTGGAACGGACGGCGCGCACGCAGCGCTCGGTGTCGGTGTGCATCCCCTTCTGCATGCGTCCAGCATCGGGGACGGGCGGGGCCAGGGCTGGCGAGAATCCGACATCAACCTCGACTGTCCTGGGGCGGGCCGGATCGCCGGGTCACTGGATGGGCCGGATCACCGGGTCACTCCGATCGCCATGCCGACTCACGGAGCAGCCGCAGACCGTTCAGACCGACCAGCACGGTCGAGCCCTCATGGCCCGCGACCCCCAGCGGGAGGGGCAGATGCCCGACCAGATCCCAGGCGACCAGCCCGGTGATGAACGTCCCCGCGATGACAAGATTCTGCAGCACCAGACGACGGGCGGCCCGGGAGAGCCGTACCACCGCGGGCACGGCCGTCAGCTCGTCGCGTACGACCACCGCGTCCGCTGTCTCCAACGCCAGGTCCGATCCCGCACGGCCCATCGCGATGCCGGAGTGGGCAGCGGCGAGGGCGGGGGCGTCATTGACACCGTCGCCGACGAACAGGACCTTGCGACCGGCGAGTTGCAGATCCCGAACGGCGTTCACTTTGTCCTCGGGCAGGAGGTTCGCGCGTACGTCGGTGAGTCCGGTGGCTTCGGCGACTCGGGCGGCGGCTCGGGGGTTGTCGCCGGTGAGGAGTACGGGGGCGGTGCCGGTGAGGGTGGTGAGGGCTGAGGTGGTGGTGGGGGCGTCGGGGCGTAGGCGGTCGGTGAGGGTGAGGGTGCCTACGGGGGTGGTGTCGCGGGTTACGAGGACGGTGGTGCCGGCGCTTGCACTGGCACTGGCACTGGCGCCGGGTGGCTGTGTGAGGTCGGCGGGATCCTGCATACCGTTGGCTCGGGGCATACGGTCGACGGTGGTCTCCATACCGTCGCCGACGCGGTGCATGCGATCGACCGCATCACCCATACTGTCACCGTCTCCGCGCATACGGTCGACGATCTTCCCCATACCGTCACCACGGTGCATACGGTCGACACCATTCCCCACCTCGCCGACCAAAGCCTCCGCCCGCCCCACACCCACCACACGCCCGTCCACCACCGCGGTAACCCCCCGCCCCGGCGTGGCCACGAACTCCTCCGCGTCCGCGACCCGCAGCCCCCGCCCCCGAGCCGCCCCCACGATCGCGCGCGCCAGCGGATGCTCACTGGGATGCTCAGCCGCGGCGGCCACGGCGAGGAGCCCATCCCCATCAAGCCCGGAGCCCGGCAACGGGCGGACGTCGGTCACCTCGGGGGCGCCCTCGGTCAGCGTTCCGGTTTTGTCCAGGGCGGCCGTGTCGATCTCGCCGAGGCGTTCCATCGCGACGGCCGACTTGACCAGGACGCCGTGGCGGCCGGCGTTGGCGATGGCGGACAGCAGGGGCGGCATCGTCGCGAGAACGACCGCGCACGGCGAGGCGACGATCATGAAGGTCATCGCCCGGAGCAGCGCGTCCGTGAGGTCGGCGCCGAAGGCGAGCGGGATGCCGAAGACGGTGAGGGTGGCGACCACGACGGCGACGGCGTAGCGCTGCTCGATCTTCTCGATGAACAGCTGCGTCGGCGCCTTGGTGCGGGACGCCTCCTCGACGAGGGTGACGATGCGGGCGATCACGGAGTCGGCGGGGTCGCGTTCGACGCGGACGCGGAGGGCACCGGCGCCGTTGAGGGTGCCGGCGAAGACCTCGTCGCCGGGGCGCTTGAGGACGGGCAGGGGTTCGCCGGTGATGGTCGCCTCGTCGGCCTCACTCACCCCGTCCAGCACCTGCCCGTCGGCGCCGACGCGCTCCCCAGGGCGGATCAACAGGAGGTCTCCGACGAGCAGTTCGGAGGTCGGGACCGTTTCCTCGCGGTCGCCGGTCAGCCGGGTCGCGGTGGTGGGCGCGAGATCCAGGAGGCCGCGTACCGAGTCGGCGGTGCGGGCGGTGGCGAGGGCCTCCAGGGCGCCGGAGGTGGCGAAGATGACGATCAGCAGGGCGCCGTCGAGGACCTGGCCGATCGCGGCCGCGCCGAGGGCCGCGACGATCATCAGCAGGTCGACGTCGAGGGTCTTCTCGCGCAGGGCCCGCAGACCTTCGAGGGCGGGTTCCCAGCCGCCGGTGACGTAGGCGACCGCATACAGAAGACCGTAGGCCCAGGGTGGACCGTCGACTGTATCCAGGATCAGGCCGGCCAGAAACGCGACCGTCGACGTGAGCGCCCAGCGAGCCTCGGGCAGGGCGAGGACGCGGGTCCGGCGGCCGGGGGCCGTCGGGGTGGACGAGGGGGCACGGGTGGGGGCGAGAGTCACTGACACGCCGCACACCATACAGGAACACATGAAGACTCATTCATCTGTTCATACGTGATGGGTAGGATACCCGCCATGGGTCATGGAGCCGTCACCACCACCGACACCGAGCGGGTACGTCTGGACGCGGACAACGTCGCGAAGGTGGCCACCACGCTCCAGGCCCTGTCCGCCCCCTCGCGGCTGCTGATCCTGGCGCGGCTGCGTGAAGGACCGCTGCCGGCCACGGAGTTGGCGGCGGAGGTGGGCATGGAGCAGTCCGCGTGCTCGCATCAGTTGCGGCTGTTGCGCAATCTGGGTCTGGTGGTGGGTGAGCGGCGGGGCCGTTCGGTGGTGTACGCGCTGCACGACCACCATGTCGCCGAGTTGCTCGACCAGGCCGTGTTCCATGTGGAGCATCTGCGCCTCGGGATCGGTGACGCCACCGAGTGAGGCGCCGCCCGCTGCCACGCACCGGATGTGGCCAGTCCGGCGCGCTAGCGTGGCGATCATGGCGGACTGGGAGATGCGGCATGCTGTGGCCGCGGACATCGAGGCGGTGGCCGAGTTGCGGGCCGTGGTGCTGCGCGCGGATCTGGAGCGGCTCGGGCGGTACGACGAGCGGCGGGTGCGGCAGCGGCTGCGTGACGGGTTCGACACCGCGCACACCTGGGTGATCGAGGTGACCGGCGTGTTCGCCGGCTGTGTGGCACTGCGGCCTGCCGAGGGAGCCCTGTGGCTGGAGCACTTCTATCTGGCCCCGCGTCTGCAGGGCGGCGGTATCGGTTCGGGTGTGCTGCGCGAGCTGCTGGAGAGGGCCGACCGCGACGCGACGCCTGTCCGGCTGAACGTGTTGCAGGGCAGTCCGGCCCGGCGGCTGTACGAGCGGCACGGGTTCACCGTCGGGACCGAGGATCCGGTGGACGTGTTCATGGTGCGCGAGCCGGCCTGAGGCGAAGACAGCCGCCTGCCGGTACCACAGAGCGCTGTCCGCATCCTGGGAGGCGGCGTCGATCAAGGGCCGTCGCTACGACGACGGCGGTCTCGTCTCCGTCTGGGCCGCCCGCAGGTCGGCGAGGAGTTCCGCCTGGCCCGCCAGGACGCCGGACAGGATGACGCGGGCGACGCGGAGGAGTTCCGCGACATGGGGGCTGGTCAGGGAGTAGTAGACGGTCGAGCCCTCTTTGCGGGTCACCACCAGGTTGGCCCGGCGCAGGACCGCGAGCTGCTGCGACAGGTGCGCCGGCTCGATTCCCACCTCGGGCAGCATCTCCGCCACCGCGTGTTCGCGCTCGCTGAGCAGCTCCAGTACCCGGATGCGGGCGGGGTGGCCCAGCGTCTTGAAGAACTCGGCCTTCAGTTGGTAGAGCGGCGTGCTCATCGTGCCGCCACCTCCGGGGCCGTCCATCGACTCGTCACTGACATGGCCCCATCCTGACGTGCGGTACCGGCCGGGCCGAAACCGCGGGTCAGCCCCGCCATCCGTCGGTCCGCCACGTCTGCCCCTCCTCGACGTCCTCGCGGCGCACCCCGTGTGCGGCGAGGGCGGCGGCCAGGTCGCTGTGGACACGGACCGGCGGGCCGTCGCCGGCGGGGACGAGGGAGCCGTCGGCCGGGATCGCGGCCAGCTCCAGCTCGCGACCGCCGACGGCGAGGCGCTGAGCGGCGTGGACGATGGCGAGCTGCCCCTCGGCCGACCAGCTGCGCAGCTGGGTGAGGTCGACGACGACCGGGCCGGTGCCGCGGGCCACCACCCAGCCGACGGCTCCGTCGAAACGGCGTACGGCGTCCTGGCCCAGGTAGCCGGACACCGACAGGATGCCGAGGTGTGCCTCGGCGGTGTAGTGCCATTCGATGGTCATGACGTCAACTTCCTTGCGGGTACGGCCGGTTCACAGCGGCAGGGTGATCCAGATGCTCTTGCCCCGGCCGTCGGCGTCAGCGCGAGTGACGGCCGTGCCGCCCAGGCCGAGGGTGAGTTCCATGACGGTGCCGAGGCCGCCGGTGCCGGTTTCGGTGCCGGTTTCGGTGCGGGTGGCGTGGAGCAGAGGCTGGTAGGGGTGGCGGTCGTGGACGGCGAAGGCGAGGCAGTCGCTGCCCGCCGCGAAGATCACGGTCAGTTGCGGAGAGAGGTCGACGGCGTGCCGGACGCTGTTGGTGACCAGTTCGCTGAGTATCAGCAGGGCCGGGTCGACGGCCGGGTGGCGCAGGCCGATGCCCCATTCGACGAGCGCCTGCTCGGCGGTCTCGCGGGCGAGGCGGACCGCGGACGGCAACGTGTCGACGGTGAGCACGTGCCGGTGGGGCAGGGCGGCGAGTCCGGCGCCCATCACGCCTCCCCGCCGGCCAGCCGGAATCCGGTCACGGTCTGGGGGCTGAGGCGCAGGAGGGTGTCGTGCGGGCCGTGGATCCAGCCGGTGAGGGTGCGGCGGTAGTGGGCCGTCTCGTGGGGGTCGTCGATGACGTCGACCGGGCCGGTGACGGTGACGGTCCAGCCGGTGCCGGTCTTCGTGCCGACCTCGTCGACGTGGTACGTCGCGGAGTTGGGGACGGCGGCGACGGGTGCGGGCGTGCGGACGACGAGGCGGCCGTACTCCCAGACGTGCCGGGCGGGCCGGACGGCGGTCAGGTCCCGTTGCGGGTAGACGAGCCGTCCCTGCGTGCTGCCCTCCAGCAGCCACAGTGCCTCGGCGCCGGACACCTCGATCATGCGCAGGGCGGTGGGCGGCGTGTTCATCGGGCGGTTTCCTCGCTGGCCGGGTGTGACTTCTGGGCGGGGACGGGCATGACGCCGGTGCATTCCAGGTGGGTCCGCGCGCCCCGGATCGCCTCGGGCGTGGTGGCGTACTCGCGGCCCTCGCGGCGCAGCAGGTCCAGCGCGCCGACGGAGTCGAGGACCTGGCGCTGACCGGGCCGTATGCCGGAGGTCATGACGACGATGCCGCGCCGGTCGAGTTTCTCGACGGCGTCCTTGAGGACCAGGGCGCCGGTGGCGTCCATCGTGGAGACCCGGGACAGGCGCAGGATGACGACGCGGACGTCGGCGACCTCGGCCAGTTCCAGCAGGAAGCGGTGGGCGCCGGCGAAGAACACGGGGCCGTCGATGCGGTACGCGACGATGTGCTCGGCGAGCAGGGCGTGTTCCTCGGTGCTGTGGTCACCGCGGTCCAGCGGGACCTCTTCGAGGCGGGCCTGCTGGGCGACGGCGCGCAGGGCGAGGGCGCCCGCGACGACGAGGCCGATGATCACGGCGTAGACGAGGTCGAGGGCGAGGGTCGCGACGGCGGTGAGGACGAGGATCAGCGCGTCGGAGCGGGTGGCTCTGGCCATGGCGCGCAGTGAGCCGACCTCGACCATGCGGATCGCGGTGGCCAGCAGGACGCCGGCCAGGGCGGCGAGGGGGATCCTGGAGACGAGGGGTGCGGCGGCGAAGACGATGGCGGCGAGGATCGCGGCGTGGGTGAGGGCCGCGAGGCGGGAGCCGCCGCCGGTGCGGACGTTGACGGCGGTGCGGGCGATGGCGCCGGTCGCGGGGACGCCGCCGAACAGCGGGGCGGCGATGTTGGCGAGCCCTTGGCCGAACAACTCGCGGTCGGGGTCGTGTTTCTGACCCACCGTCATCCCGTCGGCGACCGACGCCGACAGCAGGGACTCCAGGGCGGCGAGGGCGGCGACCGCGACGGCCGGAGCGAGCAGGGAGCCGAGCACTCCCGGGTCGAGGAAGGCGAGGGAGGGTGCGGGGAGTCCGGCGGGGAGGTCGCCGATGGGCTGGGCGGCGTCGAGGCCGGCGGCCTGCGCGACGACGGTGGCGGCGATCACCGCGAGGATGGAGAAGGGGACGGTGGGCCGCAGACGGGCGCCGATCAGCATGACGGCGGCGACAGCCACGGCGAGGGCGACGGCGGTCCAGTTGGGGTGCCGTACGAACTCGTCCAGGGCGTGCGAGGTGACGACCAGTACGCGGTCGCCCTCCGGCCTGGGCACACCGAGGGCGTTCGGGATCTGCTGGAGGCCGATGACGCAGGCGATGCCGAGGGTGAAGCCCTCGACGACGGGCGCGGGCACGTACTGCATGTACTTGCCGGCCCGCGCCACCGCGAGCGCGACCAGCATCAGGCCCGCCATCAGGCCGACGGTGAGGACACCGGTCGGCCCGTACTGGGCGACGATCGGCACGAGCACGACGGTCATCGCGCCGGTCGGCCCGGACACCTGCAGGTTCGATCCGCCGAAGACGGCGGCGAGCGCGCCCGCGATCACGGCGGTCGCCAGCCCCGCGGCCGCGCCGAGCCCGGAGGAGACGCCGAATCCGAGCGCGAGCGGCAGCGCGACGACCGCCACGGTGAGGCCGGCGAGGAGGTCACGGCGCGGGTCGCGGCGTACGTCGGTCAGGTCGGCGCGGGTGGGCAGCAGCGCGGCGAGCCGGGACAGGAGCCGGCCGGCCCCGGAGGTCGTCGGGGTCATCACGGGGTGACCTCGGCTCCCCGCAGTTCGGCCAGCAGTTCGTGCCGTCCGGTGAGCATCTCGGTGAGGATCCGGCGCGCGGCGCGCATCAGGTCGGCGACGTCGCCGCCCGCGAGTTCGTAGACCACCGTCGAGCCCTCGCGCTGGGAGGTGACGATGCCGGAGCGGCGCAGCACCGCGAGCTGCTGGGAGAGGGCGGAGGGTTCGACCTCGATCGCGGCGAGCAGGTCGCGTACCGGGGTGGGGCCGTCCTGGAGGAGCTCCAGGACGCGTATGCGGACGGGGTGGCCCAGCATGCGGAAGAACTCGGCCTTGGCCTGGTACAGCGGTACGGACACGGGTTCCTCGTTCTTCCGAGCTGCCCCGGTTGCCCGGGCCTCCCCGGGTGGGGAGGTGCTGCGCCCGCGACTGTCGGATCTGCGGGCGCTGTCAACTCAGCATCTAACCAATTGCGAAATTTTGCAATTCAGCGATTGGTCAGACGGTTGTCTCAGCGATTGCTCAGCTGATCATCGTGAGGAGCATGAGGGTCGGTTCGGTGGCGCGCACGGTGTGCGGGAGCCGGGCCGGCAGATGGACCCAGCTGCCGGGCGTGGCCTCGGTCTTCTCCTCGCCCAGGACGAGTTCCAGGTGGCCCCGCACGACCTGGATGACCACGGGCAGGGCCGAGGTGTGCTCGGTCAGCTCCTGGCCCGTGGAGAAGGCGAAGCCGACCACGCGCAGGCGGTCGTCGCGGTACAGGACACGGCTGAGGGTGCCGTCCTCGGGCAGCGGCAGCACGGTGGCGAGGTCGGTGATCACTGTGGCGGGCATGTGGGTGCCTCCTTATCGGGGGAACGGCGGACGGGGGTGGCGATCAGGGCGACGGCGCCCAGGTGGGCCTGGTGGTGGCGGAAGACGCGGCGCATCTCCAGGACGCGGCGCCGGGCGGCCAGGTCCCTCAGCACCCGTCCGCCGATACCCAGGGCGCGGACGAGCCCCTCGTCGGCGACCAGTCGGCGCGGCTCCAGCAGCGCCATCGGCGCGGTTTTCCGGGCGGTGACGGTGAAGCCCTCCTCGGCGAGGAGTTCACTCCAGTCGGCCGGGGTGAGGGGGCGGACGCCGACGTGGATGGCGTCCCGGAGGTCCGCGGTGATCCGGTCGGCGAGCTCGGGGTCGAGGCCGTCGGGCAGCAGGCACAGTTCGTGGACGGCGTACCGGCCCGAGGAGCCGGCCAGCAGCCGGTGTGCCTCGCGTACGATGCGCCGCTTGGCGGGATCCGGCTGCATGGTCAGCATCGCCTCCCCGTACACGACGGTGGCGCTGCCGTCCGGCAGGCCGGTGTCCGCGGCGTCGGCCCGCACGGCACGCACCTCGGTCCGGCCGGGGCCGGCGAGGGCGCCGAGGTGGGTCACGGCCGCGCCGTCGCGGTCGACGGCGGTGTAGACGGCCGGACGGCGGGCGAGAGCCAGCCGGGCGGTGGCGCCCAGTCCGGCGGCCAGCTCCACCACCCGGTCGTCCGGGCGGAGTTCCAGGGTGTCCAGCATCCACCGGGTCAGTTCCACGCCGCCGGGCCGCAGGACCCGCTTTCCCAGCCGTGCCAGCAGCCAGTGGCCTGGCATCTGGGCGGCGTCCAGCCCGTCGCCGGGCAGTGGTGTGTCGTTCTGGTGCGGCTGGTCATGGTCTGTGGCCGCCATGCTCGTGCCTCGCTCTCTGGCTGCGCGCCTCGGCATTACTTAGGTAAACCTAACTATGCCGGGCCGGGGGTGTCCGGGGCCGAACGTCCCGACTCGAAGGACCCGTGGGCCGGTCACAGCGGACGCCCCGATTCCCGTCGCGCAGGAAAAGGGACCGTTGGTCCCGTCCCGGAGGAACTTCGGCCGCCGCGCCGTCCCCCTGCGACGGCGGATGCTGGCGCCGACCGATCCGGAGGTTCTCCCTTGCACGACCGCCCTGACCACCTCGACCGCATCGACCGCTCTCACGGCCGAGCCCATCGCTGTCGCTCGCGGTGGGCGGCGCGCACGGTCCGGGCCGGTCACCGTCCGGCCGCCCGAATCGTCTGCCCTGGCTCCCGGGCGGCCGGACACCGCCGCAGCACGACGGGGAGGCCCCACCGGTGAGCACCGCCCGCGCCATCCGCCGACAGCGTCACGACGTGGCGGAGCGGCCGTTCATCGTCATCTGGGAGTCCACCCGGGCCTGCCCGCTGGCCTGCCACCACTGCCGTGCCGAGGCCGTGCCGGACCGGGACCCGCGGGAGCTGGACACGGCCGCCGCACGGGACCTGCTGGATCAGGTGGCCGCCTTCGGGCAGCCCGCGCCGCTGTTCGTGATCACCGGCGGTGACCCGTTCCAGCGTCCCGATCTGACGGATCTCGTCTCGCACGGCCGTCGGGTCGGCGTGCGGGTCGCGGTCTCCCCGTCCGGCACACCGACGCTCACCGAGGAGCGGCTGCGGGAGCTGCACGCCGCCGGCGCGGCCGGGCTCTCGCTCAGCCTCGACGGGTCCACCGCCGAACTGCACGACGCCTTCCGCGGTGTGCCCGGGGTGTTCCACTGGACCCTGGACGCCTGGGACACCGCCCGCGCCCTCGGGATGAAGGTGCAGATCAACACCACCGTCGCCCGGCACAACCTGCACGACCTCCCCGACGTCGTCCGTCTCGTCGCCGAGCACGGGGCGATGCTGTGGAGCGCCTTCTTCCTGGTGCCCACGGGACGCGGCCGCACCCTCGGCGCGCTGACGCCGGGCGAGGTGGAGGACGTGCTCAACTTCGTGTACGACGTGGGCCTGACCGTGCCCGCCAAGACCACCGAGGCCCACCACTTCCGCCGGGTCGCCCTGCAGCGCCGGGTCCTCGCGGACACCGGTGACGACCATGTGGCGGTGCTGGGGCTCGGGCCGTTGTACGAGCAACTGCGCGAGCGCGCCGCCGAGTTGGGCCTGGACGCCGGAGTGCGCCGGGTGCGGCGGCCGCCGCTGGACGTCAACGCGGGGCGCGGCTTCGTCTTCGTCTCGCACACCGGCACCGTGCACCCCAGCGGATTCCTGCCACTGGCCGCCGGGAACGTCCGGGAGACGCCGCTGACGGAGATCTACCGCGCCTCGGAGCTGTTCACCGGGCTGCGGGACGCCGACCGGCTGGGCGGCCGGTGCGGGCGGTGCGAGTTCCGCCGGGTCTGCGGCGGTTCACGGTCGCGCGCGTACGGCGTCACCGGCGACCCGTACGCCGAGGAGCCGTGGTGCGGCTACGTCCCCGGCTCCTTCCCGCACCGGCGGGAACTGGCCGTACTGCTGTCCGGCGGCGCCACCGCGGAGCCGCCCGTTCGTCCCGGTCCGACCGCCGCCCCGGGCGGCAAGGAGCAACGTGTTCGGCAAGAACGATGACCCGGCCGCCGGGAGCGGCCGCCCGCCCAGCAGGTTCAAGGCCTCCGGGCTGCGCGGCCGGCACCTGACCGCCCACATCCTGGTCGCCGGCTGGGCGGTTCTCGCGCTGCTGGCGGCGAGCGCCCAGCAGACGCTGCCGGTGGCCCGCTGGCTGGCGATCCACCTGTTCCTGCTCGGCGCCGCGACCACCGCGATCGTGGTGTGGAGCGAGCACTTCGCCGTCGCCCTGCTGCATGCCGCCCCACCCGACCGGCGGTGGAGCGACGCCCGGCTGGCCGGCGTCAATGCCGGAGCCGCGGGGGTGCTCGCCGGGGTGTGGGCGGACCTGCCGCTCCTGACCGGCGCCGGGTGCGCGCTGCTGGTCACCGCGATCGGCGCGCACCTGGTGGTGCTGGTCCGGATGGGCCGGGGCGCGCTGGGCGGGCGGCTCGCTCCCGTCGTCGGTTTCTACCGGGCCGCCGCGGCCGGGCTGATCGCCGGTGCGGTGCTGGGCTGGCTGCTGGCGACGGGCAAGGCCGGCCCGCAGCACTACGCCGGGCTGCGGCTGGCCCATGTGCACGTCACCCTGCTCGGCTGGATCGGGCTGCCCGTGCTGGGCACGCTGTTCATGCTGTGGCCCACCGTGCTGGGCGTCCGGATGGCCGAGCGCACCACCAGGGTGGCGCGCTGGGTGCTGGCGCTGACCGGGGGCGGCCTGCTGACCTCGGTCGCGGGGGCGGCAGGCGGCTGGCGTGGGGCGGCCGTGGCAGGTGTCGGCTGCTACACGGCCGGGGTGACCGTCGCGAGCGTGCTGTTCGCCCGTACGGTGCGACAGCGGCGCCCGGTCTCCGCGGCGGCCGCCTGGATGCTGGGCGCTGCGGTGGGCTGGCTGGTGGTGGGCTTGGTGGCGGATCTGGCGCTGCTGGCCGGCCGGGACCTCGCCGCCGCGGCGGACGGTGTCGGGTCCCTGGTGCCGCTCCTGCTCGTCGGGTTCGTCGCGCAGGTCCTGGTGGGGGCACTCACCTATCTGCTGCCCATCGTGCTCGGCAGCGGGCCGAAGGAGCGGGCCGCGCTGCGGGCGGTGCTGGAACGGGGGTGGCCGGTGCGGCTCGGGGCGCTCAACCTCGGCGTAGCCCTGTCGGCGCTGCCCCTGCCCGCACCGGCCAGGACCGCGGGTACGCTGCTGGCCGCCGCGGCCGGGGTGGCCTTCCTCGGTCTGGTGGCCGCCGTACTCGTCCGGGGTGCCCGGCGTCCCGTCCGGGAAGGCCGGTCCCGCCCGGCGCTGTGGGGCACCGCCGCGGGCGTCGTCCTGACCGTGCTGGCCGTGCTCGTGGCCAACAGCGGCGGGTCCACGGACGACGGTCCCACCGTCGCCGCCGGACCGGGCGGCGGGGCCGCCACCGCGACCCGTACCGTCGTCGTCACCCTGTCCGGCATGCGCGTCCGCCCCGCCCGCATCGAGGTCGCCGCGGGCACCGCACTGCGCCTGAAGGTCACCAACGCCGACGCCCAGCGCCACGACCTCAAGGTCGAGGACGGCCCCGCCACCCCGCTGCTCGCCAAGGGCCGCACCCACGTACTCGACGTCGGGCGGATCACCGGGAACCGCGAGGCGTGGTGCACCCTGCCGGGCCACCGGGCGGCCGGGATGACCCTGGACATCGCCGTCACCGGCGGCACCGACGCGCACGACGGCCACTCCACGACCGCCGCCACCGACGCCGACGGCCCGGACCTCGCCGCCGACTTCTCCACCGGCTGGCAGCCGCGCGACGCCGCCCTGGCCCCGGCGCCCGGCGAGACGGTGCACAAGGTCGAACTGCGCGCCGCCCACACCGAGGTCGAGGTGGCCCCGGGCGTGAGACAGCAGATGTGGACCTTCGGCGGCAGCGCGCCCGGCCCCACCCTGCGCGGAAAGGTCGGCGACGTCTTCGAGGTCACCCTCGTCAACGACGACCACGACATGGGCCACGGCATCGACTTCCACGCCGGATCCCTCGCCCCCGACCGGCCCATGCGCACCATCCAGCCCGGCGAGCGGCTGGTCTACCGGTTCCGCGCCGAGAAGGCCGGAGCCTGGCTGTACCACTGCAGCACCGCACCGATGCTCCAGCACATCGGCAACGGCATGTACGGCGCGGTCGTCATCGACCCGCCCGGGCTGCAGAAGGTGGACCGCGAGTACGTACTCGTCTCGTCGGAGCTGTATCTCGGTACGCCGGGCAGCGCGGCCCAGGTGGCGAAGATGCGCCGAGGCACCCCGGACGCCTGGGCGTTCAACGGGATCGCCGCCCAGTACGCCCAGCGACCGCTGAAAGCGCGGGCCGGTGAGCGGGCCCGCTTCTGGGTGGTGGCCGCCGGGCCGGGCGACGGCGTCGCCTTCCACGTCGTCGGGACCGTCTTCGACACGGTGTACAAGGAGGGCTCCTCTCTGCTGAAGCCCGGCGATGCAGGGGGCTCGCAGGTCCTCGACCTGGCGCCGGCGCAGGGCGGGTTCGTCGAGACGACGTTCCCGGAGGCAGGCCACTACTCCTTCGTCGACCACGACATGCGGCACGCCGAGGCCGGGGCGCACGGCGTCGTGGAGGTGAGCCGGTAGTGGACACCGTAGGACTGTGGTCTCTGGTGCGGTTCGCGCATGTCGCCGGTGCCGCGCTGTGGGTGGGCGGTCAGTTGGCGCTGACCCTGGTGATCCTGCCGCTGGCCCGCCGGCTGCTGACGCCCGAGGCCAAGGACCGCTTCACCGCCGCCGCCGGCCGTCGGTTCGGGCTGCTGACCGGGGCGGTGTTCCTGCCGGTGCAGCTGGGCACCGGCTGGGCCATCGCCTGGCACAAGGGCGTCACCTGGGCCTCGCTCGCCGACCCCGGCTACGGTCGCACCCTGGCGGCCAAACTCGCCCTGTTCACCGCGGTGATGCTGGCCGCCGCCGGACACGGCGTCGCCTACTCCAGGGGCCGCCCGGACCTGGCCCGGATCCTGGCCGTCGGCTCCCTGGTCGGCTCCCTGGGCGTCGTCCTGCTCGCGACCGCGCTGCCCGCCACATGACCGGCGACCGAACGACCGTCGAGGAGGAGGGGCCCGTGCGTCTGACCGACCTGGACGCGGCTGGCCTGGAGACGCTGCTGGCGGCGGCCGTGGCGGCCCCGTCCCTCCACAACACCCAGCCCTGGCACTTCCGGGCGGATCCGCAACGGCAGGTGCTGGAGGTGCACGCGGTGCCGGAGCGGTCCGTGCCGCTGGCCGATCCGCTGGGCCGGGCGCAGCATCTGTCGGTGGGAGCGGCGGTGTTCAACCTCCGCATCGCCGCCGCGCATCTGGCCCGGCGCGCGGAGGTACGGCTGCTGCCGGATCCGGCCCGCCCCGAGGTGCTGGCCACCGTCCGCCCGGCACGCGGGGCCGACCTGCCGCCGTCTCCGGAACCGGACCTGTACCGCGCCGTCGCCCGGCGGCACACGAGCCGGATGCCGTTCACCGGGAGGCCGGTGCCCGAGCCGGTCGTGGCGGAGCTGACCGCGGCCGCGTACGCCGAGGGCGCGCGGCTGTACGTACCGGACTACAGCGCGACCCGGCGGCTGCTGCGCCTGACCGCCGTGGCCGAGGCCCGCACCCACGCCCATCCGGCCCGCACGGCCGAGACCCGCGCCTGGATCACCGCCCCCGGGACCGGCACCGGCTACGGCATTCCGGTCACCGCCCTCGGCCCGCCGGACGCGGCCGGACGGATGCCCATGCGGGACTTCACCGGCCGGGCCGGCGTGCTGCGGCGGCCTGCCCTGCCGTTCGAACGGCATGCGCAGGTGGCGCTGTTGTGGACGGCGTATGACAGGCGGGAGGACTGGCTGCGGGCCGGCCAGGCCCTCCAGCGTGTGCTCCTCACCGCCACCGCCCACGGGGTGCGCACCTCGATGCTGCACCAGGCCATGGAATGGCCGGACCTGCGGATGGCGGCGCGCGGCCCCAGACGGCAGCGGTGCCACCCGCAACTGCTGATCCGCTTCGGCTACGGACCGGACGGCAACCGCACCCCGCGAACGTTTCGGGGCGGACCGGCGTCACAACAGTGACCGTCTCCGAAAGGGCCGCCATGACCGCCGTACGCTCCCGCACCCGCTCCCTGTCCGCCGCCGTACTGCTCGTCGGGTTGCTGTGCGCGACCGCCGCCTGCGGCACGGAGGCGCCCTCGGCCGCGGAGAGCGACTGGGAGGAGCCCGCCGCGTACACGTACACGCTGACGTCGAGCGAGGGCGAACGGGCCCTGCTCGGGACCTTCCGGGTGACGGTCCGGGACGGCGGGGTCGCGGAGGCGGTCGGCCTCGACGGGAGCGCGCGGCGGGTGGTCCGTGACCTGCCCGATCAAGTGCCCACCATCAGCGGGCTATTGGCGGAAATGGAGCAGGCCCGCCGCGACGGCGCGGACAGGGCCGAGGCGGAGTAGGCGGCCGACGGGCACCCGGTGCGGATCTCGCTGGACTGGGAGGAGAACGCCACGGACGACGAGGCGCTGTACGTCATCAGCGCCCACACGTAGTGGCGTTACGACGCGCTCGGGGCGGCGCTCGGACCCGTGCCCCGCAACTGCTGGACGGTGCCGCCCAGTTGGGCACGGAACCCCTCCAGCAGCTTCGGCGGCGCGCTGACCACCCAGCGTGTGCCGACGAGGTACTTGCCGCCGTAGATGGAGGCCGTGTCCAGCCAGGTCTGCTTGTACTTCTCCGTGGGGAACGTGGTGATGAGGTAGTCGCCCTTCTTGGTGTGGCAGGCGCCCTCGCGCAGTTGCTCCGCCTCGACCCGGATCTTGGCCTCGCAGCCCGTCAGGCCGGCGATCACCTCGACCTTGGCCGGTGCCACGACGCCGGCAGCGGTGGCGGAGACCTTCGTCGGCTCACTCTTCGCGGCGGCATCGCCTTCGCCACCGCCGCCGCATGCCGTGGCCAGCGGAAGCAGGGCCAGCGCACCGGCCAGCGCCGCACGCCGGGCGTTTCCCCGAACTGACTGCCGCACCGAGCACCTCTCCGTATCCGTGCGTTCTGTCCGCACGTGCGGACAGGCGTACGACGAGTGATACGGACGTACACCGGTAGCCGTTCACCCCGCGGCGGCGCACGTCACCGGATCTACGCCGCGAACAACCTGTACACCTGTTCGTCGAACAGCAGGGCCCGGGAGTCACCGAGGGCTTCATCGGCTGGGGCAACCTTGCTGATCGGTGACGGTGAGAAACGATCGATCGGAATACTGCTGGCGTGGCGGCAGTGAACATGCGTGAAACATGGGGCGCTCGTAGGCTGTTAATTCATGCGGATGCGCTGTCTGTCGCTCGGTGACCCCGGGCGCGGAGCATGTGAGGTGTCCGACTATGGCCTGGATCTCTGCTCTTCTCTCTGTAGGCCGGAGCGGCGGTGTCACGCAGGTAGGGGCCGACCTACGGGCTCTGCTGAGCTGGCCGATGCTGTGGCGCGAGCCCACCCCGACGCAGGACGGTGAGCGGGGGCATGTGGTCGTCAAGCCGCGGGCGGCCTGGTTCGTCCAGGGCCGGGCGGCCGACCTCGACCCGGTGACGGTGGCCTACGAGCGGCAAGGAACCGGTGAGGCAGTGGTCCTGCTGCACGGCCTGGGCTGCCACCGGCAGGCTTGGGATGCGGTGGTACCGCTGCTGACCGGGCGACGGGAGATCATCGCGATGGACCTGCCGGGCTTCGGCCAGTCCCCCGACCTCGACCGGGGCGTGCCCCGCGACCTTGAGACGGCTGTGGCCTGGCTGGGCTCGGTGTTCACCGCGCTGGGCGTGGAACGACCGCACGTGGTGGGCCACTCCCTGGGCGGGCTGATCGCGCTGCGCCTGGGGCAGGCCGGACTCGCGCGCAGCGTGACCGCGCTGGCCCCGGCGGGCTTCTGGACGCCTGCCGAGCGACGGTATGCCTATGCTCTGCTGACCGCGGCCCACCAGGGCGTGCGCCTGCTGCCGGACAGGGCTCTGGAGGCCCTGGCCGACACCGCGGCCGCCCGCGCCGTCCTGACCGGCACCCTGTACGGGCAGGCCAGCCTGTGTCCGCCGCACGCGGTGGCCTCCGCCCTGCGCATGCTGCGGGATTCGGCCGCCTTCCAGGCCACCTTGCGGGCCGGCCGCGCACCGCACCTGTTCGCCGGCGACATCCCGGATGTGCCGGTCACCATCGCCTGGGGCACCCGCGACCGTCTCCTGCCGCCCAAGCAAGCAGCCCGGGCCCAAGCCATGATCCCGGGCGCCCGCCTGGTGCCACTGCCCGACTGCGGCCACGTCCCCATGCTGGACGCACCCGAGCTGCTCGCCCGCGTCATCCTTCAGGCCACCGCACCTCAGCCGACGCGACGGATGGCCACGGACGAACGATGACCGGAACCGCCGGCGCGTTCGGACGGATGGGGAGCCTGCTGGAAACGAGAGCAACACCGAGGGCGTCAACGCGACGCTGAGCGACAGTGTGCGAGCAGCCGCCGCGGACGGCGGCTGCTCGCACACTGTCTCAGGGAGATACCGATCGTCACAGGGCGATGCGCGCCTCGGCGGCAGTGATGACCGCGCTGCGCCGACGATGGCCGCGCTCGTACTCCAGCACCTCCCCGGCCACGGCGGGGTCGGCACTGTGGAGCCGGGCTTTGATCTGGTCGGCGGTCATGTCGTCATAGACGGGCCAGGGCTCGCTTCCCCTCAGCCGCTCGATGGTGTTGAGGATCTCGGGCCGGTCGGCATGCGCTCGCTCGTAGCCCTCGATGACGGTGAGATCCACCTGGGACAGCATGCGCAGTTGCCCGGTGATGTCGCTGACGCTGAGCTGCTCATAGCCGGAGACCGGCAGGCCCTCGGGCCGGGTGACCGTGCCCTGGACCTCCTCGGCCGTGCGCGCGGCCGCGTCGTCCGGCCCGCCTTCGGCGGATGGGCGTCGGCCGCCGTCGGCTTCCGCCGCAACGGCCGCGGCGTGTTCGGCGAGGCTGTCCTGCAGCCGGCGCAACAGCTCCTCGTCCTGGCCCAGCAGCGCCTCGAACAGGTCGGCGGCAGCCTGGTCCTGGGCCTCTTCGGCAATGCTCTGACCGGCCCTGCAGGCTGCCACCGCCCGCGCGGTGATCGCGTACTCGTCCTTGGCGTTCCTCAGCAGGCGGCGCTCGCCGACCGACTGCCGACCACGCACGGTCTCGGCGGCCATCAGCGCGCCGATCTCCCAGGGCAGCCGGGCCAGCCGGACGGCATCGCGGGCCAGGAGCCCGACCGACTGGATCGTGTCCTGCAGCGGGCGACTGGGACGCAGTACGCGGATGCGGTCGTCGATGCGGGCGATGTGCTCCTGCGTGGTCGACATGTGCTCTTCCAGTACCGACCGGTGCGGGCCGGCGGGGGTGACGTTCACATCGGACCGGAAACGGTCGATGACTGCTGCGTGGGCCTGACGGGCGTCTTCCAGCGCCGGAATGAGCGCATTCGTCGTCACTGCCATCAAGGACTCCCTCGCTGTCGGGGGGCCGTAGCGACCGGACTCTCCTTGTGGTCGGGCCCCGAGCCATCCTCAACGAGCGGCGCGAAGATCGCCCGCCGAGCAGGACAGCGCCGACCCGCCAACATCCGCAGCGTCACCCGGCCGACTGCCACTGCAAGCGCGGGTATACCGCTCGGCCAATCGGGTGAATCACGCCGGGTCACGGTGTCGTCCGTGCCGTGCGGAGTGGGCCAGGGCGGGTAATGTGCCACCGCCGCACGGCGAGGCACTTCAACGGCAACTGCGTCCGCGGGCCGGAACGCCGCCGGCGCTGACGCCGACTGCGATCAAAGGGAGAAGCGTGCTGTGAGGGAGTCCCCGGCCCACTGCCGAACTGCTGGTCTGCCTCATGGCGCCGCGCCCGCAGCCCCACCCGCCCGACCGGTGGAACCGGCGCCGAGCATCCTGGGCCAAGGAGCCGGTGAGGCGACCGCCCAGCAGATGGTCGGCATGATCTGGACCTCCGCCATCCCGGCTTGGCATCCGTCACGTGATTAACGGTGTCTCCTGCGGCGGTACCGCGACAGGTCCCGGCTGCTCAGCCGAAGATTTATCGTGAAAGTCGAACTGGTCCAGCGGGCCGCGGCGATCACTGGTTGGGTGTGCACAAGGAGGACATCATGCGTACGCAGTGGGACGCGTTTTTGTCCACAGTCCAGGAACGTGGCGAGTATCCCTCACGAGAAGAGGCGGAGCGGGCTTCCCGCGTCGTTCTCGCCCTGCTGGGCGCGCATCTCGTGGGCGAGGCGCGGGCTGAGCCGGCCGCCCGGCTCCCCGAGACGCTGGCGCTGGTACTGCTCAACCCCCTCCAGGCGCACGAGCCCCTCCCGCCCGAGCGGTTCATCCGGGCGGCCGCGGCCTGGATCGAAGGCGCGACCGAGAAGACCGCGACGTGGGATGTCAGCGCCGTGCTCAGCGTCGTGGCCGACACCACCGGCGAAGACCTGATGAACCGGATCCTGATCCAGCTCCCAGTGGGCTACGACCTGCTCTTCGGCCACCCCCAGCCGAGCTGACCACCGGGCCACCGGCCCGGCGCCGGCGCGGCGGGGGAGGAGAAGAACGTCACACGCGGATGACGCGCGGCCCCACCTCGGCGAAATCCACGGCGACCTCTGCCTCCATACCGGTGTCGGTGACCATGACGTCGAAGTCGCGGAGTTCGGCGAACCGGCAGAAAGTGTCGTTCCCGACCTTGCTGCTGTCAGCGAGCAGCACCCCCCTCCGCGCGCGCTGGCACATCGCCCGTTTGACCTCCGCTTCGGCCAGGTCCGGTGTGGTCAGGCCATGTTCGACCGAGACGCCGTTGGTCGCCAGGAAGGACACGTCGATGAGGAACGTCCGCAGGGTGCGGACGGCGACCACATCGACTTCCGCGAGCGTACGAGCCCGTACGCGGCCGCCCAGGGTGAGGACCGTGAGCTCCGCGTGCTGCGCGAGCAGTTGGGCGATCGGCAGGCTGTTGGTGATCACCGTCAGCTCACGGCCGGCGGGCAGCAGTTCGGCAAGGCGGACGGTGGTCGACCCGGCGTCCAGCAGGATCACTCCCTCGTCGGGCACCTCGTCCAGAGCGGCCGCGGCGATCCTCCTCTTCTCGTCCTCCATCACCACGCCACGCGTGGGCAGGTCCGGCTCGAAACCGAGCCGCCTGAGAGGCATCGCTCCGCCTTGCACCCGCCGCAGCAGACCCTGGCGTTCCAGCAGGGTCAGATCCTGCCAGATGGTCTCCGGGCTCTCCGAAAGGGTCTCGGCCAGCTGCTCCACACTCGCCTGTCCTTCCTCGCGAGCCAGAGCCACGATCCGCCGCTGGCGTTCCTTGGCCTGCATGATGTGCTTCACCTCTTGCTGTGGCGGCCCCTCGGACGCGGCCTGGAGGGAGGGATCACCAGGACGACAGTTCGAGAGGTGCCGGTGTGGGGGACAGGGGCTGCTCGGCCCAGATGACCTTGCCCCGCGGGGTGTAGCGGGTTCCCCAGCGCTGGGCGAGTTGGGCGACGAGGAACAGGCCGCGCCCGCCCTCGTCGGTCGCTGCGGCCTGGCGGAGGTGGGGGGAGGTACTGCTGCCGTCGGAGACCTCACAGATGAGCACCCGGTCGCGGAGCAGACGGACCTGGACGGGCCCGGTGGCGTGCCGGATGGCGTTCGTTGCCAGCTCGCTGAGCACGAGTTCCGTGGTGAAGGCGCAGTCCTCCAGGCCCCATGCCGTCAGCTGTCGGACGGCGGCCTCACGGACGGCGGAGATCGCCGCCGGGTCGGTGGGCACGTCCCAGCATGCGGTGTGGTCGGCGCTGAGGGCGCGGGTGCGGGCGACGAGCAAGGTCACGTCGTCGGTGGAGCCGGGGCCGGGCAGGACTCGCAGCACCGACTCACAGGTCTGTTCGGGAGCCCGGTCGGCGTGGGACAAGGCAGCCCGCAGCCGTTCGAGGGCCACGTCGATGTCCAGGTCGCGGTCCTCGATGAGTCCGTCGGTGTAGAGGACCAGCTGGCTGCCCTCCGGCAGCTGCAGTTCGGCGGACTCGAAGGGAAGGCCGCCCAGGCCGAGGGGAGGGCCGGCCGGCAGGTCCGGGAAGTGGACGGCGCCGTCGGGGTCGACCACCGCGGGCGGGGGGTGGCCGGCTCGGGCCACCGTGCACCGCTGGGAGACCGGGTCGTACACCGCGTACAGACAGGTGGCACCGATGATGTAGTCCCCGCCCGGTCGGAGCGTTCCTTCCTGGCCCAGGGTGATGACCAGGTCGTCGAGGCGGCCGAGAAGCTCGTCGGGGGCCAGGTCCAGGGTGGCGAAGTTGTGGACCGCGGTGCGCAGCCGCCCCATGGTGACGGCGGCGTGCAGGCCGTGTCCGACGACGTCGCCGACGACCAGGGCGACGCGCGCCCCGGACAGCGGGATGACGTCGAACCAGTCGCCGCCCACCCCGCCCACGGCGATCTGGGCGGGCAGGTACCGATGGGCGACCTCGACCGCGGTCTGTTCCGGGAGGACGCCCGGCAGCAGGCTCCGCTGCAGGGTGAGGGCGACGGTCTGCTCGCGGGTGAAGCGGCGGGCGTTGTCGACACAGATGGCGACGCGGGCGATGAGCTCCTCCGCCAGGTGCAGGTCGTCCTCCTCGAAGGGCCGGGAATCCCGGCAGCGGTAGAAGGTCGTGAGCCCCAGCGTCACCCTGCGGGTACGCAGCGGGACGGCGATGAGGGAGTGGATGCCGTACTCCACGAGCTGCTGGACGCGGCCGGGGTCCTGGGCCAGCCATTCGGGAACGGCGCGCACATCCGGTTCGAGGACCGCCAGCCCCTCGGCGAAGCATCGGGCCTGCGGTGCGGAAGAGGCGAAGCTGATCCGTTTGCCGGCCGGGCGGAACGGCGGGTCGGCGTGGTGGGCGCCGAGCGCCGCCCGCTGCAGTGGCGTATCCGGGACGAGGGCTTCGTCTCCGCGCAGCACGGGCTCCAGCAGATCGACCGTGACGATGTCGGCGAACCGCGGGACGACCACCTCGGCCAGTTCCTCCGCGGTCCGCGTGACGTCCAGCGTGGTGCCGATGCGGATACTTGCGTCGTACAGCAGTTCGAGGCGCTCTCGCGCGGCCATCGCGAGCCGCCCCATCTCCGGTTGGCCGACCGCCAGCAGCCACTCGACGGGGGCATCCGTCACCGCGCCCTCAGCGGGCCCCTGCCCTGTCGGCGCCCTGTCCACCGGGACGCCCGGTACGTCTCCGTCCGCCGGCTCCTCGTGACCCGGTGACTCCTCACCCGCCGCCTGGGCCGGTGGGGCTGCCTCCCGGGGCCCGTCCGGAGTGGGAGGCGAAAGCATCGCCGTCGGTGCGCCGTCCGCCCGTGTGCCGCCCGTCGAGGCACTGCCGGTCCCGTCCGGCACCGTCACCGGACGATGCCCTGGTGCGTCGCCGACAAAGCTGAGCCTGACCGCCACACCCTCCTCGCCCAGGGCCCCCGCAACAGGACGGCACACGAGCGCGGCCACACGGTCTCCGGACAGCGGCACCCGCACCGCGGTGTCGGGGGCCGCTGAAATGAGCTCCGTGGCCTTCTCCCGCAGGACTTTCCGGTCACTGTCGGTGAGGGACGAAACGGGTGGGCCGTACGGGCCGGGCGGGGTCTGCGTCATGTCCGCCATCGCCACCTGTACACGGCGCTCGACCTGCAGCGCCTCCTGGAGCAGGGCACGCTCCCGTTCCGTACGCTGCTCCAGCAGCCGCAGCGCGATGGCCTCGGCCGCCTTACGGACCCGGGACGCCATGGCCGGATTGGCGTCGGCGCACCCGGAGGTGAGACCGACCACGCCTTCGAGGCTTCCGCTGAGCGGGTCGCGGACGACGGCGCCCAACGACACGAAGGGCCGCAGGCTGTTGGCAAAGTGCTCGGCGCCGAAGACGCGGAAATCCTGCCGCTCCTCCAAGGCCGTGGCGATGCCGTGGGTGCCGACGTACTCCTCGGAGTAGGTGAAGCCGGGTGCGAGCCGAACCACCTCGAAGCGCCGGTACAGCGCCTTCTCATCGGCCCGGCAGTGCAGGATCACGCCGTGCCGGTCGGCGAGGACCACGCCCATGCGCGCGCCCGCCACCTCGGATTCCAGCCGATCGAGCACGGGCGCCGCCGCACGGATGAGCCGGCTGTCCATGTCCAGGTCCGCGTGGTACGGAGGTTCGATGGTCTCCGGCGACAGTCCCATGGAGGCGCAACGCCGCCATGAACTCAGGATCGGCGCGCGCAGGCCGGTTACGGCCGACTCGCCCCCCAGGAACAGTTCACGGTCGCGGGACAAGGTGTCTCGGGTGCCCCAGAAATCCGGCACGAAGACCTCCCCTCTCCGGACTCTCTCCGGGCGAAGGACCCCGAACGGCTCGATGCGCTGTCGGGGTCGGAGCGTGCCCGCGACCTGGGGTGCCGGCCTGCTGGACATCGGCACCCGCTAGTGCTCGACACGTCCGCTTTTTCACGATACTCCGCCCGTCCCGTCGTGAACCCGCGAGCATCCGAGGCTGCATGACCTCACCGCACGGGACCGGCGAAACCGGGTCCGCGGGCAGGTTCACCGGCCGCCGGTCCCGGGCCGCACCGGTGCCGCTTCGGGGAGGGGCTGTCCGAAGTGCTTGGCGACGAGCACACAGGCCGCGCCGACCACCACGCCCGCCGCGATGGCTGCCAGGTAGAGGACGGGGCTGCCGATCAGACCGATGACCCACAGGCCACCGTGCGGGGCACGCGAGGTGGCGTCCACAGCCATGGACAGGGCTCCGGTGACGGCGCTCCCGGCCATGATCGACGGGATGACCCGCAGCGGGTCGGCCGCCGCGAACGGGATGGCCCCCTCCGTGATGAACGAGGCACCCAGCAGCCAGGCGGCCTCCCCGGCCTTGCGCTCGCTGTCGGTGAAGAGTGCCCGCCGCACGACCGTGGCCAGGGCGAGGGCGAGCGGAGGCACCATGCCCGCGGCCATGACGGCGGCCATCACCTCCAGGTCGCCGCTGGCCAGGCCGGCGACGCCGAAGGTGTACGCGACCTTGTTGACCGGACCGCCCATGTCGAAAGCCATCATCAGGCCGAGCAGCGCGCCCAGCAGGATCGCGTTGGTCCCGCTCAGGCCGTCCAGCCAGTCGGTGAGGCCGCGCTGCGCGGCGGCGATCGGCTCCCCGATGACGATGATCATCAGAAGGCCCATCACCAACGTGGACACGAGCGGAATCCCGACCACGGTCATGACCCCCGCGGCCGCCCGCGGCAGGCGGATCCTCTGTAGAGCCGTCACCACCGCACCGGCGAGCAGGCCGCCCGCCAGACCGCCGAGGAAGCCCGCGCCGATCGCGACGGCCAGCAGCCCGGAGACCACGCCGGGTACCAGGCCCGGCCGGTCGGCGATGGCGTAGGCGATGAAGCCGGAGAGGATCGGCACCAGCATCGAGAACGCCGTCGTGCCGATCTTGAACAGCACGCCCGCGTAACCGGCCCGGTCGACCAGCTCGGACAGGTCGGTGACCTCGGGGTAGGTCTGCCCCTGCCAGGTGCCGCCGTCGACTTTCACGGCGACCTCGGCACCGCCGATCATGAAGGCGAGCGCGATCAGGATGCCGCCTGCGGCGACGAACGGAATCATGTAGCTGACTCCGGTCATCAACCAATGACGCAACCGGGTGGCCGGGTGGACCTTGGCGCCCTCCGAGGGTGCGCCGGGCGCGGGGCCGCCGACCGCGGCTCCACGGGCCCCTACGGTCCCGTCGTCCCCCTCGCCCCCGACGGTCTCGTCGCCCCTGGCGCCTTCGGTGACGTGCTCGGCGGCACCCTCCGGACCCGCGGCCTCCGCTGCCCGCGATATCAGCTCGCGCGGATTGTTGATGGCGCGTTTCACGGGGGCGATCACGATGGGTTTGGCCGCAAATCGCTCCCGGTCCTGGATCTCCGTGTCGGCCGCGAAGATCACCGCGTCGGCCGCCGCGATCTGTGCGGCCGTCAGCTTGACCGCACCGGCGGAGCCCTGGGTCTCCACCACGATCTGGTGCCCGGCGTCGGCGGCGGCCTGCTCCAGGGCCTCGGCGGCCATATAGGTGTGGGCGATGCCGGTCGGGCACGCCGTGACAGCGACGATCCTCATCTTCCGCCCACCTCCTTATTGATGAGGTCGACGACCGCCTGCGCGTCCATGGCCTGGCGCAGTGCCTGCCTGAAGGAGGCGTGCACCAGGCGGCGGGCGAGCGACGCCAGGATGTCCAGGTGCTCGGCGTGACCGCCGGCCGGCGCGGCGATCAGGAAGACCAGGTCCGCCGGGCCGTCCGCGGCGCCGAAGTCGACGCCTTCGGCGCAGCGCCCGAAGGCGAGTGTGGGCAGCGTGACATGGCTGGAGCGGGCGTGTGGGATGCCGATGCCCCCTTCGATACCGGTGGGCATCTGCTCCTCCCGGTCCCGCGCGTCGGCGAGGAACCCGTCGAGGTCCGTGACACGGCCGTCGGCGGCGAGCCGGGTGGCGAGGGAACGGACCGCCTCGTGACGGTCTGCGGCCCGCAGGTCGAGGTCCACGAAATCCGCGGTGATGAGGTCGGGCATCATGTCAGTTCCGTTCGGAGAGCAGGCGGTCGGGATCGATGCGGTGCCGCACGACGACAGCCGACCGGTCCAGGTCCCACTGTCCGGGCATGGCGCTGCCGGGCTGCGACACCGCGGCGGCACCCCAGGCCAGGGCCTCGGCAAGGGCGGCGGGGCCCTCGGCGGGGGCCGCCAGGTACCCCGCGAGGAGAGCGTCCCCGGCGCCGACGGAGCTGCGTGGTTCGGCGACGTGCCGCTCCCCGTGCACCACGGCGAAGTCGCCGACCAGCAGAGCACCGTCAGGGCCGAGACTGGCCAGTACCGTCCGGGCACCACGCGCACGCAGCACGTTCGCCGCGGTCAGGGCCTCGCCGAGCGTGGTCACCGGCATCCCGGCGGCCTCGGCGAGTTCGCCCCGGTTGGGCTTGACCAGATCCGGACCGGCGGACAGGGCAGCGGCGAACGGGGCGCCGCTGGAGTCGACGGCGATACGCGGCGCCCCGCTGCCGCGCAGGCGCGACACCAGGTGTGCGTAGAGGTCGACGGGGGCGCCGGGTGGCAGGTTGCCGGCGAGAGCCACCCACCGGACGCCCTTGGCGGTGGCACAGGTGGCTGCGGCCAGCGCGTCGATCTCGGAGGCGGAGAGCCACGGGCCGGCCGCGTTCAGCTTGGTGACGGTGCCGTCCGGCTCCACGACGCTGATGTTGACCCGGACGCTGTCGGCGATCGGGACGGTGACCACCTCGACGCCCTCGGAGGCGAGCAGCTCGGCGAGCCGTTCGCCCTCGGTGCCGCCGCAGGGCAGGACGGCCACCGTCCGGTGACCGTTGGCGGCCAGCGCCCGGGAGATGTTGACGCCCTTGCCCCCCGGATCGAGACGGTTGCCGGTGGCACGGATGACCGAGCCGAGCCGCAGGTCCGGAACCTCCAGGGTGCGGTCCAGGCTGGGATTGGGGGTGAGGGTGACGATCACGCGCGCACCACCCTGGAGCCGACGGCAGCGGAGGTGCCGGTCGGCCCTCCGTCGGGCGAAGCCCGATGGCCCTGTGGCGACGAGCCGCCACGGTCGCGCTGCCGGAGCGGGAAGCGGTCGACGGGACACTTCGTGTGACCGGCAGAACAACATTACCTCCGGCTGGTGAGAAGGCAGCCGGAGCGAGTGACTACGTGGGAGGGCGAGCCCGCTCGGTCCCCCGGCCCCACGTCGGTGGCCCGGGGATCAGGCGGCCCGCACCGACGCGACAGGATGAACCAGCCGTGGTGCCCTCAGCGGAGTCGCCCGGCGAACGCCTCGTACGCCCGCTCGTCGAAGAGGACGAACCTGACCTCCTCGACCGAGGTCTCCGTGGCTCGGACGGTCTCCACCGCGATACGGGCGGCGTCCTCCATGGGCCATCCGTAGATGCCGGCGGAGACGGCGGGGAACGCGACCGTACGGGCGCCCAACTCGTCGGCCACCCGCAGCGATTCCCGGTAGCAGGAGGCCAGCAGGTCCGAGCGGTCCTCGGACTGGCTGAAGACCGGGCCCACCGTGTGGATCACCCAACGGGCGTCCAGATTCCCGGCGGTGGTCGCCACCGCCTTCCCCGTGGCCAGGCCCTTGCCGTAGTGGGAGGCCCGGAGCGCCCGGCACTCCTCGAGGACCGCGGGGCCGCCGCGCCGGTGGATCGCGCCGTCGACTCCTCCCCCGCCGAGGAGGGAGGAGTTGGCGGCGTTGACGATCGCGTCGGCGCTCTCGCGGGTGATGTCGCCCTGGGCGAGCGTGATGGTGGTCATATCTGCCTCTATACCAGCGCCGGCCACCACCGGCAGGTCCGTTACGACCAGGCGACGGGCAGCCCGCGCACCCCGTGGACCGTACTGGTCGAGAGCGCGAGGGACTCCGGTGGGGCCGCCAGCGCAGGGTCGGCAGGCGGTCGAAGAGGGTGGCCAGGCCGACGCGGAGTTCGGCGCGCCTGGAAGCCGCGTTCGCCGAGGGCGGCGACCGCGGGCATGTGCGGGAGCAGTTCCGGGGTGAGGCCCACGATGTCGAGGACGACGAGCCGGGTCATGAGGGGTCCTCCTTGAGGCCGAGACCGGTCAACCGGTCGCGGACCCAGGCGAGTTCGGCGGCGATACCGCCGACCAGGTCGGCGGGCGGCTCGGGGAGGACGGACCAGGTGTAGGTCTCGACCTCGATGTGGTCGCAGTCGGCCGAGGGCCCGCCGAGCAGTCCGGCGAGGACGTGGTCGAGCTGGCCGGTGGTGGTACGCAGCGGGGGTTCGGGTTCGGTGTGCAGCGGGGCGTGGAAACGGACGCGCCACGGGCCGGTGTCGGGCAGGTCGCCGTCCAGGGCGTCCGGGAGGTCGTCGACGCCCAGTACCCCGTTGGCTGTCGGTGTGCGTGTCTGGTGCAGGAACCGGGGTTCGGCGAGCCGCTGGAGGGCCGCGCGGGCGGCGGGGTCCGCCGGGTGCTCGGCCTCCACGGCGCAGGAGGCCTGGAGTTTCACCACGGGCAGCCCGGCGTCCTCGAGCCGTCGCAGGGCCGCGGCCGGGTGCTCGAACTGGACGGCGAGATGGCAGGCGTCGAGGCAGACGCCGAGCCGGTCGGGGTCGAGGCCGCCGAGTTCCCGTACCGCCTGGGCGGCGGTCTCCACGACACAGCCGGGCTCAGGTTCGAAGCCGACCCGGATACGGCGTCCGGTCCACGCCTCCAGCGCCGCGAGGCCGGTGGTCAGCCGGTCCAGGGCGTGGCGGGCGTCCTCGGCGCTCACCCGGGGCCACGGGTCCCGCCAGGCCAGCGGCAGCGTGGACACGCTCCCCCGGTCGGCGTCGTCGGGGAGGAGGGCGGCGAGGACGCGGGCGCAGTCGAGGGTGTACTCCAGGCGTGCCTCGTCCGCCCAGTCGGGTTCGTACACGTCATTCTT
Organism: Streptomyces dysideae; assembly: GCF_001514305.1. Classification (GTDB taxonomy): domain Bacteria; phylum Actinomycetota; class Actinomycetes; order Streptomycetales; family Streptomycetaceae; genus Streptomyces; species Streptomyces dysideae. The sequence continues at coordinate 38,328 of NZ_KQ949083.1, read as the reverse complement.
GACGACCTCGCGGTGGAAGCCGGCGTAGGGGAAGGCGTTGAGGGTGACGGTCTCCAGGCCGCGTGCCCCCAGTTCGGCCTTCAGCGTGTCCAACGCCCCTTCGTCGGCGGTGAGTTCGGTGACGACGTCCCGGGCCAGCCACAGCCCGATGCCGAGCCGGTCGACGCCGAGGCGCTCGCGCACGGGCTCGGCGTGGGCGGCGAGTTGGGCGATGACGCCCTTCAGGTCCTCCGCCTGGTGGACGTTGCTGCAGTAGCCGAGGTGGACGGTGGTGCCGTCCGGGTGCAGGAAGCGCATGGCACGGTCACACTCCCCCGCGGCGGATGGAGTTGCCCTCGAAGGACGACTGGTCGTCCGGCTTGGGCTCGTCGAGGGCGGGGTCCACTTCCAGGCGTCCGCTCTGGCCGTAGAAGGCGACCGGGTTGCTCCACATCACGCGCTCCACCGCGGCCTCGTCGAACCCGGCGGCGAGCATCGCGTCGGCGGTCCTGCGGGTCTTCAGCGGGTCCGAACGCCCCCTGTCGGCGGCGGAGTTGACAAGGACGCGCTGGGTGCCGTGGTCCTTGAGGATCTCGACCATGCGGTCCTCGCTCATCTTGGTCCTCGGGTACATCGAGAACCCGGCCCAGCAGCCGCTGTCGAGGACCATGCCGACGGTGAGCTCGTTGAGGTGGTCGAGGACGACGAGATCGGGGGCGATGCCCGACTCCCGTACGACGTCCAGGGTGCGCCGGGTGCCGGTGGCCTTGTCGCGGTGCGGGGTGTGCACGAGGGCGGGCAGGCCGTGCTCGACGGCGAGCTGGAGCCGGCGGGCGAGCGCCTCGTCCTCCTCGGGGGTCATCGAGTCGAGGGCGCTGGTGCAGAAGTGCTGGATGCCGAACTGGGTGGCGCGGTACGGCTCCCAGCCGAGCAGCGCGTCGAAGTAGTCGTAGAAGCTCTCGGACGAGGTACGGGGCCGGCCCATCCAGAAGACGAGCTCGACGGCGGCGCGGGCCCCGTCCGCGTACATCGCCTCGTAGTCGTCGGTGCTGCGGGAGTTCATGTGGATGTGGGGGTCGAAGATGCGCACGGTCAGCCCTCTTCCTTGAGTGCGTGCCTGGAGTTCCGCGTGGATGACATCGGGGTGGGCGCGGGCGCCGAGGCCGGTGACGCGGTCGGGTGGGATCTCGCAGAAGACGTGCTTCAGTACGGCGCGCTGTTCCGCGGGGTCGCCGTGGCGGTGCAGGCCGGTCACCTCCTCGGCGAGGGCCCGGCCGTGCAGAGGCAGTGCGGTCAGGGGGGCGGCGCGGGCGGCCTCGTCGCGGGTCCAGTGGTCGTTCAGGCGTGTGTGTCCGCAGCGTCTTCGGGCGGCGGGGAAGAGTCTTCGTATCGCGCTTGGATGCTTGGCGATCTTTTCCGTGGCCTCGTCGAGCCAGGCGCGGGCCGTCGCGTCGAGGGCGGCGTGCAGGGCGAGGTGGGGGTCTGCCGGGCTGATGACAGCCATGGAAGAGCAACCTCCGGTGAGGTCTGAAGAGTTGGGCTGGGGAGTGGGGATACGAGGTGTGGCGACACAGGGTGTGGCTAGGCCGCTGCCGTGCGCAGTAACTCGATGGAGCGGCCGGCGACTTCGGGGGCGTCGAGCGAGCCGCCCTGGATCTCGTCGGCTCCGAACTCGAGGTGCTGGTGGATGCCGCGCCGCATATCCTCGATCTGCACGTTGCGCAGCAGCGGGGCGGGCCGGTGCACACAGTCGAGGACGGGGTGTTCCTCGACGCAGTGGGCGTGCCCGATGTCCAGGGTGACCCCGAAGAGCTCGTGTCCGCCGACGTGTTGGGCAAGTTCGCGGCAGCGGGCCACGGTGTCGACGGACATGTACGGCTCGGGCTCGAAGGCCGGCGCCACCCCGTACTTCTCCGCCGTCCCCAGGACGGCCTGGACACCGGCCGCGAGCCGCTTCCAGGCGTCCTGCTCGGGCAGCCCGTCCGGGGCCGGTCCGCTGCACAGGTGGACGGTGGGCGACCCGAGTTCGGCCGTGATGCGCAGGGCGCGGCACAGCAGGTCGATCCTGCGCTCGGAGCCGTCCGACATCAGGGTGGGCAGGTGCTTGCCCCAGGGGTCGAGGAAGTAGGGCGCGCCGGTCTCGACGGTGACGTCCAGGTCGTGCCGGTCGAGGTGCCCGGCGAGGGCGGTCAGGTGCCGGGGCAGGTGGTCGGCGTACGGGTCGAGGTGCCCGTGGTCGAGGGTGAGGGCGACGCCGTCGTAGCCGAGGACGACAAGGATGTCGGACAGGCGGCGGTTGGTGAACCCGTTGGCGCCGTACCCGAACTTGAGCGGCGTGGGGGGTGGTCTCATGGTGCCGGTTCCTCACACGCAGGTGTGGTGGTCTCAGGTGGGCGATATGCGCCGGGCCAGCCGTCGCGCGAGGGGGTGCACGACGCCGAGTGCCGCGGCGAAGACGGGGGAACCGGCGCGTGCAGTGGGCGCCGCCTGCAGGGGCATCAGCCCGAGGATTCCGGCTCCCACGGCCCGGCGTACGTTCTCCCCCGACGGTTCCCGTGCGGCGCGGGCCTGGGCGGTGCCATAGGCGCCGAGGGAGGCGAGGGCGTCGGCGGGGACGAGCCCGGTGCGGGCCTTCTCGGTGGGACCGGTGTCGGCCGTGCCGGCGCGGGCGGTGGCCGGGAGTGCCGTCGCGAGTGCCGTGGCCGTGGAGACCGCGAGGGTCGTGACCGGCAGACGGGCGGGGGCGCCCGAGATCTCGTGCCGGCTGAGGGCCATCAGCGTGTAGGTGTGGGCGCCGACCAGGGCGGCGGGTAAGGCCGCGCGGCGCAGCGCCGCACCGGTGGAGACGGCACCGGGGCCCGGGGCGAGCGCGCCGGCCAGGACGTCCAGCGTGCGGACGCCCGCCATCGCGGCCGTTCCCGCCTGGGTCGACTTGAGCTTGAGGTCGTACGCCCAGACCAGGCCCGTCAGCAAAAGCGCTCCCAGCAGGCGGCGCCGGCCACCCGCCGCGGCCACGAGACCGAGCCCCGCGGCGGTCAGCCCGCCGGCCACGGCGAGCGCGGTACGGCGCGCAACGCGGCCCGAGGGGACCGGACGGTCGGGGCGTTCGACGGCGTCGACGGTCGCGTCGGCGTAGTCGTTCAGGGCCATGCCCGCCCAGTAGCGGCAGACGGACGAGCCGACGATTCCAAGGGCGCGGGCGCTCAACGGGCGTCCGGCTGCGGTAGCTCCAGCGATCACGTCACCAGGGACACTCAGCGCGGCCGGGGCTCTGACAAGGAGCGCGAGGTCGGCGAGGCGCACGGCAGACCGGGATCCGAAGCGGAAGACCGCTTTCCGATCTTTCATGGCCGCACTTTACTCACGGCGCTTGAACATTCAGCCATCTACCTCCTGGTAACAGAAGTGACAAAGAAGACACTGGTTTTCCTTACCCTGAGGCCCCAACTCGCTGTAGATCTGGGTCCTTTGAGCAGGCTCAGGAATGCTGCCGCAGCCGGCGCCACACCGCCTTGGCCGCGTTGTGCCCCGACATGCCGTGCACGCCCGGTCCCGGCGGGGTCGCCGAGGAACAGATGAAGACCGCCGGATGCGGGGTGCCGTAGGGGAACAGGGACAGCTTGGGGCGGAGCAGGAGCTGGAGTCCGGAGACCGCGCCGGAGGCGATGTCGCCGCCGACGTAGTTGGCGTTGCGGGCGGCGAGTTCGGGCGGTCCTGCGGTGGCGCGGGCGAGGACGCGGTCTCGGAATCCCGGGGCGAAGCGCTCCAGTTGGCGCTCGATGGCGTCCGTGAGGTCGCCGGTCCAGCCGCTCGGGACATGGCCGTACGCCCAGAAGACCTGCTTGCCCTCCGGGGCCCGCGTCGGGTCGACGACACCGGGCTGGACCGTGATCATGAACGGCTTGTCGGGGGCCCGGTCCTCGCGGGACGCGGCGCGCAGGGCGGTGCCGATCTCCGCGCTGTCGGCGCCGATCTGCACGGTGCCGGCGGTACGCGCCTCCCGAGCGGTCCACGGCACCGGGCCGTCCAGCGCGTAGTCGACCTTGAAGACGCCTGGGCCGTAACGGTAGTTGGCGTAGTAGTCGCCGAAGCCTGCGATGCGGGCCAGCGCGGTGGGTGAGGTGTCGAAGACGTAGGCGCGCGCGGGCGGCAGGTCGTCGAGGCGCTTGACCTCGTAGTCGGTGTGGACGGTGCCGCCGAGGTCCTTCAGATACGCGGTGAGCGCGTCGGAGATGGACTGGGAGCCGCCGCGGGCCACGGGCCAGCCGCGGGCGTGCGCGGCGAGGGCGAAGACCAGGCCGATGGCGCCGGTGGCGAAGCCGTCCAGCGGGGCCATGACGTGCGCGACGAGGCCGGCGAACAGGGTCTTGGCGCGCTCGTCGTGGAAGCGCCGGGTCAGCCAGGTCGACGGGGGCAGACCGACCAGGCCGAAGCGGGCGAGGGTGACCGGGTCGCGTGGGAGCGCGGTGAGCGGCAGGGACATGAAGTCCCGGGCCAGGGTGTCCCACTTGGACAGGAACGGCTCGACCAGCCTGCGGTACGCGCCCGCGTCCCGCGACCCGAACGAGGCCGCCGTCTCGGCGACCGACCGGGACAGCACGGCCGCGGTGCCGTCGGTGAAGGGGTGCGCCATGGGCAGTTCGGGGTGCAGCCACTCCAGGCCGTACCGGTCGAGGGGCATCGCGCGGAACGCGGGCGAGTTGATGCCCAGCGGGTGCGCGGCGGAGCACGGGTCGTGGCGGAAGCCGGGCAGGGTGAGCTCTTCGGTGCGGGCTCCCCCGCCCACGGTGTCACGCGCCTCGAAGACGGCGACGGAGAAACCGCGCCGGGCCAGCTCCACGGCCGCGGTCAGTCCGTTCGGCCCCGCACCCACCACGACCGCATCGAGCATCGACGGCACCTTCGGACCCCTTCGTCAGCCGATGGCCACTGAGGATCAGGATATGCCGGGGCACCGACAACCACCGGCGCGGGTAAGGTCCACCGGGTGACCCGCCGCTTCCGCTTCCCCGTGCCCGAGGACGATCTGTGGCACTGGTTCGAGGTGGGGGACGACGGGCGGGTGCTGCGGCAGATCTCCTTGCGGGGGCCGGAGTCCGTGCCCGTGGTCGCCGCCGAGCCGGGTGAGCGGGCGCGGGCGCGGGATGCGTGCGGGACGTGGGGTGCCCAGGTGTATGAGGTCGTGTACGGGGTGGGGGCGCCGGAACCGGTGGTGGAGCCGCCGGACGCCCGGCCCGTCGGCGAGCGGGATTTCGCCGTCGCGTGGGGCCGGGCCCGTTCCTACCGCCAGTGCGACGTACGGCACGACAGCGGTCCCCTGCCGGTCGGCACCCGCCTGACCGGCACGTTCACCGTCTCCCCCTGGGGTCCCGGGGTCACCGGAGTGTTCGTCGACGTCGGGCTGCCCGCGCCGGGGTTCGTGGACGCTCTGCCGCTGCTGCAGGCGGAGTGCGAGTGGCCCGCGGAAGGTGTATCCGCCGAGTTCGAAGTGATCAGTGTCCGAGTCGGCACAACCTACCCCCAGATCAGGCTCCGCCCGACAGCAGTTCCACCACCCGGCGAGCCGTGGCCGCGTCCCGCGCCGCGGTGAACGGCAGGGCGTTGCCGCCGGTGATGCGGAACGGCTCGCCGGTCCGGGTCAGATGGGCGCCGCCCGCCTCCTCGACGAGGAGCAGGCCCGCCGCGTGGTCCCAGGCGGCCTCCCAGGAGAACGCCGTGGCGTCCGACTCACCCCGGGCGACGGCGAGATATTCCAGGCCGGCCGAGCCGCAGGCGCGCGGTGCCACGCCGTCGGTCCACAGGACCAGCAGGGCGTCCTTCTGCTCGTCGGTCGTGTAGTCCGGGTGGGACGTGGCGACGCGGAGGTCCCGGCCGGGCTCGGGTACGCCGGAGAAGAGCCGCTCGCCGTCGAGGTAGGCGCCCTGTCCCCGGATCGCCGTGGCCAGTTCGTCGCGGGCGGGGGCGTACGTCCAGGAGGCGAGCAGGACGCCGCCGCGCGCGAGCGCGACCAGGGTGCAGAACCCGGGGTCGCCGTGCACGAACTGGCGTGTTCCGTCGACCGGGTCGACGATCCAGACCGGGGCGTCGCCCTGTATCGCCTCGTAGGACTTCGGGTTGGCGTGCACCGCCTCCTCGCCGACCACGACCGAGCCGGGCAGGAGACCGGAGAGCGCCTCGGTGAGGTACTGCTCGGCCAGCCGGTCGGCGTCCGTCACCAGGTCGTGCGGGCCGCTCTTCTGGTCGACCTCGTGGGCGGCGAGCTGCCGGAAGCGGGGCATGATCTCGGCCACGGCCGCCTTACGGACGGCTTCTTCCACGTCAGCGGCGTGCCGGGCGAGAAACTCGTCGATGGTTTCGTTGTCTTTGATCACTCCTCCATGAGAGCACGCCCCACTGACAATCCCCACCCGCCCGGTGGATGCCGGGTGGAATCACCATGAACACGCGGAACCGAACATCAGCGGCACGGGCTGTGCGTCCCCGGCGTCAGCGTCCGACCGCGTATCCCTGCATGCCCCGCGGGTTCGCGGCCGCCGACAGAATGCCGGTCCCGGGGTCCCGGGCGACCGCGCAGAGCCGTCCCTCCGACCAGGGGTCGCCGACGGTCACGTCGTGGCCGCGGCGGCGCAGCTCCTCGATGACCGCCGCGCCCGTACGGGACTCCACGGTGACGCTGCCCGGCCGCATCCCGCGCGGGAAGAAGGAACCGGGGAAGCCGTCGTTGTGCCAGTTCGGGGCGTCGATGGCGCCCTGGAGGTCGAGTCCGCCGCGTACCTGGGCGCGCTGGGCGACGGCCAGGAAGAAGTGCAGCTGCCACTGGTCCTGCTGGTCCCCGCCGGGCGTGCCGAAGGCCATGACGGGAACGCCGTCGCGCAGGGCGATCGAGGGGGTGAGGGTGGTGCGGGGGCGGCGGCCCGGGGTGAGGGTGTTGGGCAGTCCCTCCTCCAGCCAGGCCATCTGCAGCCGGGTGCCGAGCGGGAAGCCCAGTTCGGGTACGACGGGGTTGGACTGCAGCCAGCCGCCGCTGGGTGTGGCCGCGATCATGTTGCCCCAGCGGTCGACGACGTCGAGGTGGCAGGTGTCGCCGCGGGTGCCGCCGTCGGCGGTCATGTCCGGCTCGCCCGGCACCGGCGCGGCGGGGCTCCGGGCGACCGTGGGCTCGCCGACGCCCAGCGGGCTGAAGCCGGGTTGGTCGTCGGCCACCACGCGCGCGTGGGCGCACAGGCGCGGGGGGCGCCCGCCGGGGCTGCCGGGCCGCAGCTCGTACGAGGCCTTGTCGCCGACGAGCGTGCGCCGGGCCGCGTTGTAGTCGTTCGACAGCAGCGCGTCGAGGGGTACGTCGGCCGCGTCGCCGTACCAGGCCTCCCGGTCGGCCATGGCGAGCTTGCAGCCCTCGACCAGCAGGTGGACGTAGTCGGCGGAGCCGTGCTCGGGCAGCTCGGGCGGGAGCAGGGCGAGCTGCTGGAGGAAGGCCGGGCCCTGGCTCCAGGGGCCGGCCTTGCACACGGTCCAGCCGTTCCAGTCGTACGTCGCCGGCGCCTCGTAGCTCGCGGACCAGCCGGCGAGGTCGGCGGCCGTGAGCGTGCCGGTGTGGTGCTCGCCGCTGGTGTCCAGGGCGGGCCGCTGGGCCTGCCGTACGAGCGCCTCTGCGACGAACCCGGTGCGCCACACCTCCCGCGCCGCCTCGATCTGCGCCTCCCGGTCCCCGGCCCCGGCGACCTCGTCGAGCAGCCGCTTCCAGGTGGCGGCGAGGGCGGGATTCCGGAACAGCTCACCGGTCCGGGGCGCCCGCCCACCGGGCAGGTACACGTCCGCCGAGGACGTCCACTCCGTCTCGAAGAGCTCCCGTACGGTCTCGACGGTCGCGCCGACGTTCTCCACGGGCGCGTGCCCGTGCTCGGCGTACCCGATGGCGTACTCGAGGACATCGGCGAGGGACTTGGTGCCATGGTCGCGGAGCAGCAGCATCCAGGCGTCGAAGGCACCCGGGACGGCGGCGGCGAGCGGCCCGGTCCCGGGAACGAGCTCCAGCCCGAGCCCGCGATAGTGCGCGACGGTCGCCCCGCCCGGCGCGACCCCCTGCCCACACAGCACCCGCACCTCACCGCCCGCCGGCGCGAGCAGGATCGGCACCTCCCCGGCGGGCCCGTTGAGATGCGGCTCCACAACATGCAGCACAAACGCGCCCGCCACGGCGGCGTCATACGCGTTGCCACCGTCCTCCAACACGGCCATCGCCGACTGCGAGGCCAGCCAGTGCGTGGAGGACACCATGCCGAAGGTTCCCTGCAGGGTGGGTCGGGTGGTGAACACGAGCGGACTCCTTCACTGCGCGGCGGCCGATCTTGCGATCGTACGCACTTACGGAAGCCGTCTCCCCGCGGTCAGCAGATGCCCGCTCGCTCCCAGCAGTGTCGGCTCCGACTCGATCCGGCGGGTCGCCGCGAGCACCGCCTCCCGCCGCTCCGGGTCGTCCAGCCACGCCCTCGGGGTGTCGCTCGCCAACCGGTGCCCGTTCTGCGTGGACGCGCACACCGTGATGCGGCACGCCACCGGCGAGCACGCGCTGGCCGAGCGCGCGGCCAGGGGCGAGCTGCCCGAGGGCGGCGAGCACGCGCGCGTACTGGCCTGGGGCGAGGCGACCCGCGTCCCGGGCGCCGCCCCGCGGCCGTACCCCTTCCCGCCCGCGCACGCGCCCGCCTACCTGGGCACCGCGCTCGCCTTCCACTTCATCAACCGGATCGTCTCGTCCCTGCTGACCGAGAACCTCCTGCCGGGCAACGCCCAGCGGTTCCAGTCCGTACGGCGGCTGGCGGGCCGCGGCTTCGCGAGGACCGTACGCCGCCCCGCCCGCCCCGGCACGTCCCTCGCCCTCCTCGACGGCCCCGGTCCGGGGCCCGCCTGGGCGGCCGGCACGTCCGTCGGCCCCGCCTACGCCGCCCTGCGCACGGCCGCCTGGGGGTCCCCCCACGCCTTTAGGGCAGTGGGGGGAGGGCGCCAGCCTCCTCGGCACCGACGACCAGACCCTCGTACGGCAGACCCTGCGGGAGTGGGACGGAGCGCATCCGCCGCTCGCCCCGGACCCGTTCCCGGACCGCCGGGAGCGTCCCGGCGCGCGCCTGGCGCTGCTGGCCGCGCTCGCGCCGTACCGCATCACGGACGAGGACGTGACGGCCTGGCGCCGGCCGGAGCACACCGACCACTGCCTGGTGCATCTCGTGTCATACGGCGCCTTCGCCGCCGTAGAACGCATCGAATCCGAGCTTTCCACCTATATCACCCAGGAGGCTTCGTGAGGCCGTAACGACGTGTGTACGGAGCGAGTTGACACTTCCACCCCACAGGGAGTCGTGTGACACTGGCGTCCCGTCCGCAGTGCGGACTCCTTCCGCACCATCCCCCACGAGAAGTGCGCCGTGCGTTCACTGCCTCTGCCGCTCGCCCTCACCGCGCGTCTGTCGCCCGTCGTCGTGCTCGCCACGGCGGGCTGGGCGCTGTCGTCCGGTCCCGCCGCGACGCCGGCCGCCGAGAACAAGGCGGCACAGAAGGGCAGCACCGACTCGCCCTCCGCCCCCTCGACGGCGGCGGTGCCGAAGACGTACGCCGCCGCTCCCGCGCCGTGCGAGAGCCTCGCCACGAAGACGATCAAGTCGCTGGTGCCGGGCGCCAAGACGGCCGGCAAGGAGATACCGTCGACGGACTCGAAGCTGCGCCGCACCTGCTCCTGGAACGCGCTCAAGGGGTACGAGTACCACTGGCTCGACGTCTCCTTCGAGATCACGGCGTCCGACGAAGCGGCACAGAAGTCGTACAAGACGCGCATCGCGGAGAAGAGCGGCGGCGGGGACGTCCCCGGGATCGGCGACGCGGGCTACTCGGTCGTGAACCTCACCACCGAGGACAAGCAGCAGACCCGTGAGGGCGTGGTGATGATCCAGGCGTCCAACGCGCTGGTGTCCGTCACCTACAGCGGCAGCGACTTCGAGTCGAAGAAGGCGCCCGGCACGGACGAGATCAACAAGGGCGCCATCAAGGCCGCCAAGGAGGCGGTGGCAGCCCTGGAGGACGGCCAGCAGAACTGACCGCCCTCCACCAACGGGGCCAGCCCCGGTCAGCCCCAGTCAGAGCTCGGACTTCTTCGAGGGCAGCAGCAGCATCAGCGCCACATACAGCACCATCGACGTGCCCAGGCCCACGGCCCAGCCGTAGTCGGCCAGGGACGACAGCGCCGGGATGGGCCGGCCGTCGATCAGCGGCTTGAAGCTGGCACCGCCGACCGCCAGGACGCCACCGGCCACGAAGGCGACGACGGCCCGCCAGTTCCAGCCGCCCTCGTACCAGTAACGGCCGCCCGTGCGGTACAGGTCGGTCAGGTCGAGCCTGCCGCGGCGCAGGATCCAGTAGTCGGCGATGAGGATGCCGGCGACCGTGCCGAGCAGACCACCGACCAGGCCGAGCCAGGTGAAGATGTAGCCCTGCGGGTCGGAGTACAGCTTCCACGGGAAGATCAGCACACCGATGACACAGGTGGCGAGCGCGCCGGCACGGAAGGTGATCTTGCGGGGCGCGATGTTGGAGAAGTCGAAGGACGGCGAGACCAGGTTGGCCGCGATGTTCACGGACAGCGTCGCCACCAGGACCGTCACCAGCGCGAACAGCAGACCGACGACGTTGTCCGTCTTGGCGGCGAGCTGTACCGGGTCCCAGATCGCCTCGCCGTAGACCGCCTGCGAACCGGAGGTGACCATGACGGACAGGAACGCGAACAGCGTCATGGTGGTCGGCAGACCGAGCGCCTGGCCCCACGTCTGGGCCTTCTGGCTCTTGCCGTAGCGGGTGAAGTCGGGGATGTTCAGCGACAGCGTGGACCAGAAGCCGATCATGCCCATGAGGGACGGCCAGAACAGCTTCCAGAAGTCGCCGCCCCAGCCCAGCTTGGACGGCTGGTCGAGCAGCGGGCCGAAACCGCCGGCCTTGTCGCTCATCCACCACAGCATCACGAACGCGCCGACCAGCACGAAGGGCGCCGCCCAGTTCTCGAAGCGGCGGATCGTCTCCATGCCCCGGTAGATGATCGCGACCTGGATCGCCCAGAAGATCGCGAACGACAGCCACATGGTCCAGGCATAGCCGCCGATCTTCCCGGCGTCGGACCAGCCGTTGCCGATCAGCTTCCCGGCGAGGAAGTAGATCGCCTCACCGCCGATCCAGGTCTGGATGCCGAACCAGCCGCACGCCACCAACGCCCGTACGACGGCCGGCAGGTTGGCGCCGCGGACACCGAAGGAGGCGCGGGCGAAGACCGGGAAGGGGATGCCGTACTTCGGTCCCGCGTGCCCGGTGAGCAGCATCGGGATCAGCACGATCACATTGGCCAGGGCGATGGTGAGCACCGCCTGCTTCCAGTCCATGCCGACGGCGATCAGACCGGAGGCCAGGGTCCATGAGGCCGTGTTGTGGGCCATGCCGACCCACAGTGCGGAGAAGTTGTACGTGGTCCAGGTGCGCTTCTCCACCGGGACCGGCAGCAGATCCTCGTTGGCGTAGGGGCCGCTCGGGGCGGGGGCGCCGGGAGCGATCTCCACCCGGCCGTCGGCGAGGGTGACTTGGGTGGACGGCGGTATGGCCGTGGGAGCGGTGTCGGTCATGGGCAGGCCATTCAAGTGAGGTGGGACGGGAAGGCCGTGCGGGCGGTACCGAGGGGGGCGCCCCGCAAGAAATCAATGCAGTGCGCCCTGGACCCCCTTCCCGGAACGGCGGGAAGGGGGAGACTCAAGTGGGGGAACGGCTCAGCCGTTGACGGCCGGGATCACCTTCGATCCGTAGGCGTCGATGACGGCTTCCTGAGCGTCGTGCATGTCGTAGACGGCGAACTGGTCGACGCCGAGTTCACGCAGCGCGTTCAGCTTCTCGATGTGCTTCTCGACCGGTCCGATGAGGCAGAACCGCTCGACGATCTCGTCGGGCACGAATGCGGTGTCCGGGTTGTCGCTGCGCCCGTGGTGGGAGTAGTCGTAGCCCTCGCGTGCCTTGATGTAGTCGGTGAGCTCTTCGGGGACCTGGGAGGAGTGCTCGCCGTACTTGGAGACCAGGTCCGCGACGTGGTTGCCGACCATGCCGCCGAACCACCGGCACTGGTCGCGCGCGTGAGCGAGCGCCTCGGGCGAGTCGTCCTCGGTGACGTAGGCGGGGGCGGCGACGCAGATCTTCACCTCGGACGGGTCACGCCCGGCGGCGACGGCCGCGTCCTTGACGGCCTTGACCATGTACTCGGTCAGATAGAGGTCGGCGAGCTGCAGGATGAACCCGTCGGCCTCCTCGCCGGTCATCTTGAGGGCCTTGGGCCCGTACGCCGCCATCCATACGGGGAGTTCGGCGTCCGGTTTGATCCAGGGGAACTTGACCATCGTGCCGCCGCCGAGGTCGGCCTCCTCGCCGCGGCCCAGCGCCCGGATGACCTTCATGGCCTCGCTGATGCGGGCCAGCGTGTTGGGCTTGCGCCCGGCGACGCGCATCGCGGAGTCGCCGCGGCCGATGCCGCACACGGTGCGGTTGCCGAACATGTCGTTGAGGGTGGCGAAGGTGGAGGCCGTGACCTCCCAGGTGCGGGTGCCCGGGTTGGTCACCATCGTGCCGACGGTCAGCTTCTGGGTGTTGGCCAGGATCTGGCTGTAGATCACGAACGGCTCCTGCCACAGCACGGCGGAGTCGAAGGTCCAGCCGTAGGCGAAGCCGTTGCGCTCGGCCCGCTTCATCAGACTGACGACCTTGGAGGCCGGCGGGTCGGTCTGCAGGACGAGTCCGAAATCCATGACGTCCATCGCGCCCTTCCTAGTTGAGGTACTGACAGGTGGAGCGGGGGGTGTAGACGCCGTGCCCGGCGTGCCCGGTGTACTCCCGCTCGGTGATGACGGGTTCGCCGCGCGAGAGGACCGTCTCGACCCGGCCGGTGGTGCTCTTACCCTCGTACGCCGAGTAGTCGACGTTCATGTGGTGCGTCACGGCGGACATGACCTGCTCGGCGTGCGGGTCGTAGATGACGATGTCCGCGTCCGCGCCCGGGGCGATGGTGCCCTTCTTCGGGTACATGCCGAACATGCGGGCCGGGGTCGCGCAGGCGATCTCGATCCAGCGGCGGCGTGAGATGTGCCCCTCGACGACGGCCTGGTGGAGCAGGTCCATGCGGTTCTCGACGCCCGGCAGACCGTTGGGGATCTTGGAGAAGTCGCCCCGGCCGAGCTCCTTCTGGTCCACGAAACAGAAGGGGCAGTGGTCGGTGGAGACGACCTGGAGGTCGTTGGTGCGTAGGCCCTTCCACAGCTGGGCCTGGTGTTCCTTGGGGCGAAGAGGAGTGCTGCACACGTACTTCGCGCCCTCGAAGTCGGGTTCGGCGAGGTTGTCGGTCGACAGGAACAGGTACTGCGGGCAGGTCTCGCCGAAGACGTTGAGACCCTCGTCGCGTGCCTTGGCCAGCTCGGCGACTGCCTCCATCGCCGAGACGTGCACGACGTACAGGGGCGCGCCGGCGACCTGCGCGAGCTTGATGGCGCGGTGGGTGGCCTCGGCTTCGAGGAGGGCCTTGCGGACCTCGCCGTGGTAGCGCGGGTCGGTCTCCCCGCGAGCGAGCGCCTGTTCGACCAGTACGTCGATCGCGATGCCGTTCTCGGCGTGCATCATGATCAGGCCGCCGTTGTCGGCGGAGCGCTGCATGGCGCGCAGGATCTGGCCGTCGTCGCTGTAGAAGACGCCGGGGTAGGCCATGAACTGCTTGAAGCTGGTCACGCCTTCCTCGACCAGCAGGTCCATCTCCTTGAGCGTCTCCTGGTTCACATCGGAGACGATCATGTGGAAGGCGTAGTCGATCGCGCAGTTGCCCTCCGCCTTGGCGTGCCAGGCGTCGAGGCCCTCGCGCAGGGTCTGGCCGACGCTCTGCACGGCGAAGTCGACGATCGTGGTCGTCCCGCCCCAGGCGGCGGCCCGGGTGCCGGTCTCGAAGGTGTCGGAGGCGAAGGTGCCGCCGAACGGCAGCTCCATGTGGGTGTGGGCGTCGACCCCGCCCGGGACCACGTACTTCCCGGTGGCGTCGATGACCCGCTCGGCCGTCCATGCCTCGGCGGCCGTCGTGCCGGCGGCGGCGAGGGCGGCGACGCGGCCGTCCTCGATCAGGACGTCTGCGTGGATCTCGTCGGACGCGGTGATGACGAGTCCACCACTGATGACGGTACGGCTCATGCTCCCTCTCCTTCCGGTCGTGCGTGCACTGAGGAATCCCCCTGGTGGTTAGAGGCTCGGCAGTCGGATTAGCGCAACGTAGTGATCAGGTGGCAGAGTGTCACGCGCACGCCCGGTGCCCAGGCGACGTCGGGCACCCTCCTCGGTGAGGTCGCGAGACCTGGCCGACCAGTGTCCGGAGGGACGTGCCACACGGGCTGACCGCTTTTGCCGTTCAGCACCAGGGCGCGAAGGCGATTGGCTCACTGAGCCAGTCAGAGACGCTGAGGTCAACGCTGTTTCCTTGTAAGGAAGCCCGTGAGGAAACGGGTCCCGCGGTCCCGGCCCCCGTGACCGGGCCCGCGGGCGGTGCGGGTCAGTCAGGGAGCGGTCAGCGGAGAGTACGCGTCGGGGCGGCGGTCGCGGTAGAACTGCCAGCGGTCGCGCACCTCGCGCAGCTTGGCCATGTCCAGGTCGCGGACGACGAGCTCGGTCTCCTTGTCGGAGGCCACCTCGCCGACGAACTGGGCCTCCGGGTCGACGAAGTAGCTCGTCCCGTAGAAGTCGTTGTCGCCGAGTTCCTCGACGCCGACCCGGTTGATCGCGCCGACGAAGTACTCGTTGGCGACGGCCGCGGCCGGCTGCTCCAGCTGCCACAGGTAGGCCGACAGACCGCGCGAGGTGGCCGACGGGTTGAAGACGATCTCGGCGCCCTCCAGACCCAGCGCGCGCCAGCCCTCCGGGAAGTGCCGGTCGTAGCAGATGTAGACACCGATCTTGCCGACGGCGGTGTCGAAGACCGGCCAGCCGGCGTTGCCGGGACGGAAGTAGAACTTCTCCCAGAAGCCGGGCACCTGCGGGATGTGGTGCTTGCGGTACTTGCCGAGGTACGAGCCGTCCGCGTCGATCACGGCGGCCGTGTTGTAGAGGACGCCGGGCTGCTCCTCCTCGTACATCGGCAGGATCAGGACGAGGCCCAGCTCCTTGGCGAGCGCCTGGAAGCGCTTGACGATCGGGCCGTTCGGGATCTGCTCGGCGTACTCGTAGAACGCCTTGTCCTGGACCTGGCAGAAGTACGGCCCGTAGAACAGCTCCTGGAAGCACAGGACTTGAGCACCCTGCGCGGCCGCATCGCGGGCCGCCTGCTCGTGTACCTGGATCATCGACTCCTTGTCGCCCGTCCACGCGGTCTGGAAGAGGGCGGCACGGATCACTGTGCTCATCGGGACCTCCGGTCACTCGGTGTGCGAGGAGCCTAGAAAGCCCGGAGAGCGGGTTTGAGTTGCACGGTGTCACGTCTGCGGGCGTGCGGCGTGCCACGGTGTCACCCTGTCGTGGGCCCATGTTTCACCGCCGTTTCCCCAGTTCGTCGCATGTTTCAAGCCTGTTGCGCGTCATGTGCGAGGAGTGCGATGTGCACGGAGGCGGCCTGTTCGAAGTCGTCGAGGTCCACACCGAGCCGCGCCTGTATCGCCTCCAGCCGACGGTAGAGCGCCGGCCGCGAGACGTGGTGCAGCAGCGCGGTGCGGGACTTGTTGCGTCCGGTGGCGAGGTAGGTCCGCAGTACGGCGAGCAGGTCCTCGTCGGCCGCGCACAGCAGCCCGTCCAGCTCCCGCTCCGCGAAGGACTGCACCTGCGGGTCGTCCCGCAGCAGCCGGATCAGGCCGCGCAGATGGACGTCCTTGAGGCGGACGACGGCCGGGAGGTCGAGGGCGGTCGTGGAGTCGGCGACGGCGTCGGCGACGTGCTGTGCCTCGCGCAGTCCGGCGGGTACGTCGACCCAGACGGTGCGCGCGTCGGCGGCCGCCACGACGGTCCGGGTGGCCCCCGACTCGGAGCGGACCCGGGCGGCGAAGTTCGCGGCGAGGACGGTGTCGTCCTGGTCCCGGGCCAGGCTCAGCAGGACGGCGGTGGCACCGTCGGCCAGTTCGGCGACGATCCCGGACAGCCCCAGCATTCTGAGCACCCGCTCGAGCTGGGCCGGTTCCCCCTCGCGGACGACCAGCGGCACGAAGGTGCGCCGGTTGACCGGCAGTCCGGCGGCACGCGCGCGTGGCAGCAGTTGCCGTGCCGGTACGACGCCACTCACCAGGTCGGTCAGCAGGCTCTGCGCGGACTGCTCCTCCCAGGTGTGCGCGGAGCCCCCGCCGAGCATGCGGTGCAGGACGAGCGCCTCGGCGGCCCGGTCGGCGAGCAGGCGTCCGGTGGCGGTGTCGCCCCGGTAGCCGCACAGCACGATCTGGCCCCACCGCTCCCCGCGCCCGCCGAGTTCGGCGCGGATCCAGCCGTCGCCCTCGCTGCCGCCCGCCTGCCGGGAGATCCGCTCCCAGTCGCGCAGCACGTCGTCCACGGCCGGCCGCTCCCCCGCCGTGGCGAGGACGCGGTGGGCGAGGTTGGTGACGACGACCGGGCAGGCGCTGTGCGCGGCGACCTCGTCGAGCAGCCGCTGGAGGGGCGCGCCCGCGGTGATGAGCCCGGTGAGCGCGGTCCGTACGGACTCGGAGAGGCTGACGGCGGCGAACTTCCGCCGCACCAGCCGGGACTGGACCTCCTCGGTCAGCTCGGCGAAGGGGAAGGGCCGGTGCAGGACGACCATGGGCAGCCCGCACCGCTCGGCCGCCCGGCGCATCACGTCCGGCGGGGACGGAAAGGCACGCCCGAGGCCGAGCACGACGGCGGCGGCCTCGGCCCGGTGCAGGGACTGGATGTACTCGGCCTGCTTGTCCACGTCACCGGCGAGCAGCACACCCGTGGTGAGCACCATCTCGCCCCCACTCAGCATCACCCCCACGTCCGGGGCCTCGGCGACATGCACCCAGCGCACCGGCCTGTCGAGCTGTCCCGCGCCGGCCACCACCTCGGGCTCCCCGGCGAGCACCCGCTCCAGGGTGAGGACCTGCCGGACCGACAGGGCCGGTTCCAGGCGTTCCCAGGTCTCCGAGGTGGTGGTCATGGTGGTGCTTCCCTTGCTCAGTGCTGCTACTGGATGCTCCTCAGAGCGCTCTCGAGGATCGCGGCGCCCTCCTCGGCCTCCGCGACGGTGAGGGACAGCGGCGGGGCGACGCGCAGGGCGCTGGTGTTGTGGCCGCCGCCCTTGCCGAGGAGCAGTCCGCCGGCGCGGGCCGCCTCCAGCACGGCGGACGCGGCGGCCGGATCGGCCTCGTCCGTACCCGGCTTGACCAGCTCGACGCCGAGCATCAGCCCCCGCCCACGCACCTCCCGTACGCCCGGAAACTTCGCGGCGACGGCCCGCAGCCGTTCGAGGAGCAGTCCGCCGACACGCCGGGCGTTGCCCTGCAGGTCGTGTTCCAGCAGGTACGTGAGGTTGGCGAGTCCGGCCGCCATGGTGATCTGGGTGCCGCCGAACGTCGAGATGCTGTTGGAGTCGAGGCAGTTCATGATCTCGGCGCGGGCGACGACACCGCCGATGGACATGCCGTTGCCGATGCCCTTGGCGAAGGTGAGGATGTCGGGCGGACCGTTCCGATCGTGCGCCTGCCAGCCCCAGAAGTGGTCGCCGGTGCGGCCCCAGCCGGTCTGCACCTCGTCGGCGATCCACAGGATGCCACGCTCGGCGAGCACCTCGCGGAACGCGGCGTACAGCCCGTCGGGCGGGGAGGTGAAGCCACCGACGCCCTGGATGGGTTCGGCGATCAGGGCGGCCGGGGGCCGGGTGTGACCGAGCAGGTCCTTCAGATCCTCGACGCAGGCCGCGATGAACTCGTCGTCGCTCAGCTGCGCGTACGGCCCACGTGTCCGCACCCCACCGTGCACGTACAGCGTCTGCAGCGGCGACAGCGATGTCGGGGACCAGCCGCGGTTGCCGGTGATGCCGACGGCACTGAAGGAGCGGCCGTGGTAGCTGTTGCGCATCGCCAGGATCGTGTTGCTCTGGCGGTACGTCGTCGCGAGCAGCAGGGCGGTGTCGTTGGCCTCGGTGCCGGAGGTGGTGAAGAAGACACGGGCGTCCGGGATGACGCTCAACTGGGCGATGCGCTCGGCGAGTTCGACCATCGGCCGGTTGAGATACAGGGTGGACGAGTGGATGATCCGCCCGGCCTGCTCGCTCACCGCCTTGGTCACCTCGGGCAGCGCGTGCGCGGTCATCGTGGTGAGGATGCCGCCGAAGAAGTCGAGGTACTTGTTGCCCGCGGCGTCCCAGACGTGCCGGCCCTCGCCGTGGGTGATCTCGAGCGGTTCCTCGTAGTAGAGGGCGAGCCAGTCCGGCATGACGGCGCGGTGGCGTCCCAGCAGGTCCTTGGTCACGGCTGCACCAGCCCTTCGTAGGCGTCGGGTCGGCGGTCACGGTAGAAGGCCCACTGCTGCCTGACCTCTTCGATCAGGTCGAAGTCGAGGTCACGGACGACGAGTTCCTCGGACTTGTCACTGGCGGCCTCACCGACGAACTGGCCGCGCGGATCGACGAAGTAGCTCGTCCCGTAGAAGTCGTTGTCCCCGTACTCCTCCTGCCCGACACGGTTGATCGCGGCGACGAAGTACTCGTTGGCGACGGCGGCCGCGGGCTGCTCCAGCTGCCAGAGATGGGCGGACAGGCCACGCGAGGTGGCCGACGGGTTGTACACCAACTGGGCGCCGTTGAGCCCGAGTTGCCGCCAGCCTTCGGGAAAGTGCCGGTCGTAGCAGATGTACACACCCACCTTGCCGACGGCGGTGTCGAAGACCGGCCAGCCGACATTGCCCGGCTTGAAGTAGTACTTCTCCCAGAAGCCCTTGACCTGCGGGATGTGGTGCTTGCGGTACTTGCCGAGGAAGGTGCCGTCGGCGTCGATCACGGCCGCGGTGTTGTAGTAGAAGCCCGTCTGCTCGACCTCGAAGACCGGCACGACGATCACCATGCCGGTTTCGCGCGCGAGCTCTTGCATACGACGCACGGTCGGCCCGTCGGGCACCGATTCCGCCCAGCGGTAGTGCTCCGGCTCCTGGACCTGACAGAAGTAGGGAGCGTTGAAGACTTCCTGGAACCCGATGATCTTGGCGCCCTGCCGGGCCGCCTCGCGGGCGTGCGCCTCGTGTTTCGCCACCATGGACTCGGTGTCGCCGGTCCAGGTGGCCTGGACCAGGGCGGCACGTGCGACGTTGGCCATGAGCTGCTCCTTCGACGGGGACGCCAGAGCGTCTACGCGCGTGTATGCCGACGGTAGAGGGCGTTTCCCCCGCCGGGAAGGATGCCCGCCCACTCGATCGAGTGAATCGCGTCCGATGCGCTGTGAGCACCAAGCGTGCATGGTCTTCTTTACGTCGAAGTAACCGGGCTGGTTCCAACCCGGCTGACGTTGATCGCGTAAGACTCGGTCGCTCGCCGAGCGGCCGAGCGGCGTGAGCCAGGAGTCCTCTGCTACGGCCGAGGACGGTTCGAACTCCTGTGGGTGAGGCCCCGCCATGACCGGGCCGGTCGGTGCCCGCCTGGTCAGGCGGCGAACCCGGCGACGCGCAGGGCGTGGACGAGGTCCCAGTGCCGGTCGTCCGAGACGCCCTGGGCGGCCTCCAGCAGCAGCGGTACGAGGGTCTGCGGGTCCGGCGCGGCGCTGCGGGCCGCCTCCTCCGGGGTGCGGACCCGCACGTACGCGTCGAGCAGCGCACGCACCTCGCGGCGCCGTCCCTCTGCGTCCAGCGCCAGCACGGCCTGCCCGATCTCGTCGGCGGGCCGGGCGACGCCCTGCCGCAGGATCTGCTCCCCGTCACCGGCACGCCCCGCCTCGGTCAGCGCGTCAGCGGCCTCGACCAGCCGGTCGGCGGGCAACGACGCGGCCTCCCACAGCAGCGTCGCCCAGTCGGCACCGAGCCCGGCGCGCTGCATCTCGACGGCGAGCAGCGGGAAGCGGGCGGCGGGCCAGTAGGCGGCCTCGACCAGCAGCACATGTGCCTCACCGCTACGCCCCTCACCGCGCAGCCGCACCAGCGTCTCCACGGTTCCGACGACCTCCCGCCGGTCCGCCACGTCCCGTGCCTGGGCCTGCGGCTCCGCGGGGGCGACCGCCTCGGCGGCCCCGGCGAACCGGGCCCCACGCGGGCTGCGCCGACCGGCGGCGGGCTGCGCGGGCAGGGTGGGTGCGGCGGTGGGCGGTACGACGACGGGGGCGGCGTCTTCCTCGACCATCCCGGCGAAGCGGGCACCGCCACGGCGACGTTTGCGCTGCTTGGGGGCGGGGGTGGGCTCAGGTGTGGGCGGGGTGGGGTCGGCCTGCTCGGCGCCGGAGGGATGGGATGCCGGCCAGTCGGGCTCGGGGGCGTCGGCTCCCGCCGAGTCGGACCCATCCGGGGCCCGGCCACCGGTGCGGGGCGCCGCCCGCCAGCCGGACGCACTGCCGCCAGCGGCGCGCTGCCCCGTGCGCCAGTCGTCGGGCGAGGCGTCGGCCCCTGCCGGGTCGGGCTGGTCAGGGGCATGGCGTGCGTCCCGCCAGCCAGAGGTCCCGGCGGAGTCTCCGGGGCCGGTGGAATCCCCGCGATGCCCGTCGTACTGCCCCGCCGCCCGTCCACCGCCGGCATACTGCCCATCCCGCCGGCCAGACGCCCCACCGAGGCCATCCGCCCCGGAGGAATCCGCAGGATGCCCGTCATGGCGCCCCTGCGCCCGCGCCCCGCCGGCATGCTGTCCGTCCCGCCAACCAGAAGCTCCGGTGACATCCCCTGCCCCAGGGGAATCCGCGCGCCGCCCCTCATACCGCTCCGCCGCCCCGGCACCGGCGGCGCGCTGTGCCTCGTACCAGTCGGCCGGTGCGGCCACAGGCCGCTGCCCTTCGTGCGGGTCGGGCTCGCTGGCCGGGGCCGCCTGGCGCTCGTCACGCCAACCATGCGACTCCGCCGCCGACCGCGCGTCACGCTGGTGCGGCATGTTCGTGGAGCCGGGGCCCCTGCCGTCGCCCGGCCCCGGGGACTGGTCGACGCGGAGCACGGTGCCCTCCCCCGCCCGGTCGCGTCGGATGGTCTCCGCCTGGCCGCCCGCCGTCCGACGGTCCAAGTCGGCCATCCGGGAACGGAGTTCGGCGCACCGGGCGGTGGCCCGCTCGTGGTCGTCGCGGGCCCAGGCGAGGTCGAGGCGGATGCCGTCGGCCTGTTCCTGGGTGGTCGCCGAGCCGAGCAGCCGACCCAGCTCAGCCTGCCGTTCCATGGCGTACCGCTGCTCGCGGAGCATGACGTCGAGCCGGTCCCCGAGGGCGTCCCGGCCGCCGGGCCGGGCATCGTACGCGGCGAGTGCGGCGGCATGCAGGTCACGGGCGCGTTCCGCCTCCGGGCCCACGCCACCGGGGCCGTAGTCGGCGGCGAGATCGTGCAGCAGCGCCTCCACCACATCCCACGGCGGTACTTCACGTCCGTCGAGGCAGGCCTGCATGCCGTCCGGGTCGCGCTGCCAGAACACCCCGCACCAGCCGCTACCCTGATCCAGGCGCGCCAGCAGGCCGTTCAGGTAGTTCGCGAACTCCCGCACCCGACCCGGGAGTTGATCCACTGCCATTGCCCAACTCCTGCCAGACCGGAGCACTCCGGTCCGTAAGGCAACACCAGTTGTGTTACGGGAGTGCTACGAGCAGTTTTCCGACGGGACGCAGAGTACGCCGCCCCTCCCGGAACGTGACGTGCACCCCCTCACGCGACGGCCGGCGTGCACAGCCCGGCCAGTTCGTCCATGGACAGCCCGAGCGCCCGGGCCAGTGCGGCCACCGTGAAGAAGGCGGGCGTCGGGGCACGGCCGGTCTCGATCTTGCGCAGCGTCTCCGCGGAGATCCCGGCGACCGCCGCGACCTCCGCCATGCTGCGGCCGCCGCGCGCCTCGCGGAGCAGCCGCCCGAGCCGCTCGCCGCGTTCACGCTCTTCGGGGGTCAGTGGGGTGCGCACCATGCCGTCATTCTAATACCGGTATAGTAATTGGCATGGTGGAGCTCAAGACAGACACTTCTATCGATGCGATGTACGCGGCCGGCCAGGTCGTCGGTCAGGCCCTGACGGCCGTACGGGAAGCCGCTGACGTGGGCGTTTCCCTACTGGAGCTGAACGAGCTGGCGCACGACGTGCTGCGCGGGGCGGGCGCGACCTCACCCTTCCTCGGCTATCGCCCCTCCTTCGCCCCCACGCCCTACCCCGCCGTCCTCTGCACCTCCGTCAACGACGCGATCGTGCACGGCATCCCGACCGACTACCGGCTGCGCGACGGCGACCTGCTCTCCGCCGACTTCGGCGCCGAACTCAACGGCTGGGTAGGAGACTCGGCGCTCAGCTTCACCGTCGGCACATCCCGCCCGGCCGACGTACGCCTGATCGAAACCGCCGAGCGCGCCCTGGCCGCCGGCATCGAGGCGGCCGTCGTCGGCAACCGCATCGGCGACATCGCCCACGCGATCGGCAAGGTCTGCCGCGCGGCCGGCTACGGCATCCCCGAGGGCTTCGGCGGCCACGGAGTGGGCCGCCGCATGCACGAGGACCCCCCGGTCCCCAACGAGGGCCGCCCCGGCCGAGGCCTCCCTCTCAGACACGGCATGGTCCTGGCCCTCGAGCCCATGCTGATCGCCAGCGGCAAGGACGACTACCACGAGGCCCCTGACGGCTGGACCCTACGAACGAACGACGGTTCGCGAGCGGCTCACGCAGAGCACACGGTGGCGATCACAGAGGCAGGGCCGAGGATCCTCACGGCAAGGTGACCGACCTCCGGGGGCGCGGGGCTGTGTCGATTTGCGGCTCCGCCGCGTGGGCGCGACCAGCCCCCACCGGCCCGCAGCCGCGAGACCGCGGCAAGCCGCAAACTGGGGCGTTCCTGCGCATGCCCAGCGCAACGGAACGTGCAATCGTGGCATAAGCGACCCACACCCGGGTTACCCGGCTCCGTCCAGTCGTCTGCGAAGGAACCGAACCATGACCAGCGGCTACCTCGGCCCGGAGGGCGACGCCTTCGGAGAATTCCTCGCCCGCTTCTTCGGCGGCCCCCGCCCCGGCCCCCGCCAGATCAACATCGGCCAGCTCCTCAGTCAGCCGGCGA
Organism: Streptomyces dysideae; assembly: GCF_001514305.1. GTDB lineage: Bacteria > Actinomycetota > Actinomycetes > Streptomycetales > Streptomycetaceae > Streptomyces > Streptomyces dysideae. Next base: position 15,146 of record NZ_KQ949083.1, on the reverse strand, counting down.
GGGAACTGGTGCGCGGCGCCGCCCAGTACGCCGCCGAGCACGGCAGCCGGGACCTCGACACCCAGCACCTGCTGCGGGCCGCCCTCGCCGCCGAACCGACCCGGACCCTGCTCAGCAGGGCCGGTGCGAACCCCGACGAGCTGGCGTCGGAGATCGACGAGCGGTCCGGCCCGGTCCAGCACCCGCCGGGCGAGGCACCCCCGCCGACCTCGCTCTCGCTCACCCCCGCCGCCAAGCGCGCCCTGCTGGACGCGCACGACCTGGCCCGGGCCCGCGGCGCCGGCTACATCGGCCCGGAGCACGTGCTCAGCGCCCTCGCGGCGAACCCCGACTCCGCGGCCGGCCACATCCTCAACGCGGCCCACTTCGCCCCCTCCGGCATGCCGCCCGACTCCCCCGACACCGCGCAGGCGCCCCGCACCGACCACGGCACCCGGCCGCGCGGCGCGGCCACCGTCACCCCGACCCTCGACAAGTACGGCCGTGATCTCACCGACCTGGCGCACCAGGGCCGTGTCGATCCGGTGATCGGCCGGGACGAGGAGATCGAGCAGACCATCGAGGTGCTCTCCCGGCGCGGGAAGAACAACCCGGTGCTGATCGGCGACGCGGGCGTCGGCAAGACCGCGATCGTGGAGGGCCTGGCGCAGCGGATCGCCGACGGCGACGTGCCGGACGTGCTCGCCAGCCGCCGGGTGGTCGCCCTGGACCTGACGGGCGTGGTCGCCGGCACCCGCTTCCGCGGCGACTTCGAGGAGCGCCTCAACAACATCGTCGGCGAGATCCGCTCCCACTCGGACGAACTCATCGTGTTCATCGACGAGTTGCACACCGTCGTGGGCGCCGGTGGCGGCGGCGAGGGCGGTTCCATGGACGCCGGCAACATCCTCAAGCCGGCGCTGGCCCGCGGCGAGCTGCACGTCGTGGGCGCCACGACGCTGGAGGAGTACCGCCGTATCGAGAAGGACGCGGCGCTCTCCCGCCGCTTCCAGCCGATCCTGGTCCCCGAGCCGACGGCCGCGGACGCGATCGAGATCCTGCGTGGTCTGCGCGACCGCTACGAGGCCCACCACCAGGTCCGCTACACCGACGACGCGCTGACCGCCGCCGTGGAGCTGTCCGACCGCTATCTCACCGACCGCCGGCTGCCCGACAAGGCCATCGACCTGATCGACCAGGCAGGCGCCCGGGTCCGGCTGCGCGCCCGGACCAAGGGCACGGACGTACGGGCCATGGAGCGCGAGGTCGAGCAGCTGACCCGGGACAAGGACCAGGCGGTCGCCGACGAGCAGTACGAGCAGGCGACCCAGCTACGGGACCGCATCGTGGAGTTGAAGCAGCGGATCGCGGAGGCCTCCGGCGGTGAGGAGGCCGACGAGGGGCTGCATCTGGAGGTCACCACGGAGGCCATCGCCCAGGTGGTGTCCCGGCAGACCGGCATCCCGGTCGCCAGCCTCACCCAGGAGGAGAAGGACCGCCTCCTGGGCCTGGAGGAGCATCTGCACGAACGGGTCGTCGGCCAGGACGAGGCGGTGCGCGTGGTCGCCGACGCGGTGCTGCGGTCCCGCGCGGGACTGGCCAGCCCGGACCGGCCGATCGGGAGCTTCCTCTTCCTCGGCCCGACCGGCGTCGGCAAGACCGAGCTGGCCCGTACGCTCGCCGAGGCGCTGTTCGGCAGCGAGGAGCGGATGGTCCGCCTCGACATGAGCGAGTACCAGGAACGGCACACGGTCAGCCGGCTGGTCGGCGCCCCGCCCGGCTACGTCGGCCATGAGGAGGCCGGCCAGCTCACGGAGGTGGTGCGCAGGCACCCGTACTCGCTGCTCCTGCTCGACGAGGTGGAGAAGGCGCACCCGGACGTCTTCAACATCCTCCTGCAGGTCCTGGACGACGGGCGGCTGACCGACTCCCAGGGCCGGACGGTGGACTTCACCAACACGGTCATCGTGATGACCAGCAACCTCGGCTCCGAGGCGATCATCCGGCGCGGTGCCGGCATCGGTTTCGGCCCGGGTGGCGCGGAGGCCGACGAGGAGGCGCGGCGCGAGCAGATCCTGCGGCCGCTGCGTGAGCACTTCCGGCCCGAGTTCCTCAACCGCATCGACGAGATCGTCGTCTTCCGGCAGCTCACCACTGACCAGCTGGAGCAGATCACCAACCTGCTCCTGGACAAGACCCGCCGTCTGCTGCACGCGCAGGGCGTCACGGTCGACTTCACGGGCCCGGCCGTCGACTGGCTGTCCCGGCGCGGCTACCAGCCCGAGTACGGCGCCCGCCCGCTGCGCCGCACCATCCAGCGTGAGGTCGACAACGAGCTGTCCCGGCTGCTCCTGGACGGCCGGGTCGCCGAGGGCGGCCGGGTGACGGTGGACGTCGAGGACGGACGGCTCGCGTTCCGTACGGAACAGGAGCCGCCCGCCCCGGAGTTGTGATCCGCTACGGCACCGGGTGGACGACCATCGCCGAGCCGCCGCCCCGCCGTACCTTCTCGGCGGCGGCCAGCCACTTCCCGTTCGGCAGCCGCTGTACGGCCGTGGCCGCACCGATCTCGGGGTTCAGCCGGAAGGAGTGCCCGACGGCCTCCAGCCGCGCCTTCGACTCGCTGTTGTAGAGGCCGGGTTCGAGGTCGGTCTGGGCGCCGTTGCGCTGGCTGGCGCGCGGCGCGGCGATCGCGTCGACGAGCGGCAGCCCGCGGTCGAGGAACCCGGTCAGGGTCTGCAGCACGGTGGTGATGATGGTCGCCCCGCCCGGCGAACCGAGCGCCACCACGGGCTTGTCGTGCTGGTCCAGCACGATGGTCGGCGCGATCGACGACCGGGGCCGCTTGCCAGGGCCGGGCAGGTTCGGGTCGTGGACGGCCGGGTTGGCCGGGGTGAAGGAGAAGTCCGTCAGCTCGTTGTTGAGGATGAAGCCACGGCCGGGCACGGTGATGCCGCTGCCGCCGGTCTGCTCGATGGTGAGCGTATAGGCGACGACGTTGCCCCACTTGTCGGCGGCCGTGAGATGCGTCGTGCTGTCGCCCTCGTACGTCGTCGGCGCCGCCGTTCCGCCGGTGGCGCAGGCCGCCGGGTCGCGCGGGTCGCCGGGAGCGAGGGGGCTGGTGAGGACCGCGTCGTCCTTGATGAGGCACGCCCGCGAGTCGGCGTACTTCTGCGACAGCAGTTCCTTCGCCGGCACGTCCTCGAAGGCGGGGTCGCCGACCCAGCGCCCGCGGTCCGCGAACGCGATCCGGCTGGCCTCGATGTAGCGGTGCAGGTACTGGTCCTCGCCGGCCTTCGAAAGGTCGGTCCCCTCAAGGATGTTGAGGGCCTCGCCGACAGTCGTGCCGCCGGAGGAGGAGGGCGCGATGGAGTAGACGCCGAGGCCGCGGTACGAGGTCTTCGTCGGCTTCTGGAGCTTGGCGCGGTAGGCCGCGAGGTCCTTGACGGACAGTTCGCCCGGGCGGGCGTTCCAGCCCGAACCGGGGTCCACGGGCGGCTCGTTCACGGTGTCGACGATGTCCTCGGCGAGGTCGCCGCGGTAGAGCGCGCCGACGCCCTTCCGGCCCAGTTCCGCGTAAGTACGGGCGAGATCGGGGTTCTTGAAGGTGGAGCCGACGACCGGGAGTTCGCCGTCCGGCAGGAACAGCTCGGCGCTGTCCGGGAAGTAGCGGAACCGGGTCTCGTTCGACGCGGTCTGGGAGCGGAAGGTGGCGTCGACGACGAAACCGTCGCGGGCGAGGCGCTCGGCGGGCCGGAGCAGCGTGCCGAGCTTTCTGCTGCCCCACTTGTCCAGTGCCGTCTGCCAGGTGGCGGGCGTGCCCGGCGTGCCCACGCCGAGGCCACTGCTGACGGCCTGGGCGAAGGGGATCGCCTTGCCGTCCTCCACGAAGAGGTCGGAGCCGGCGGTCAGGGGTGCGGTCTCCCGGCCGTCGATGGTGTGCACCGTACGGGACTTGGCGTCGTAGTAGACGAAGTAGCCGCCTCCGCCGATGCCGGCGGAGTAGGGCTCGGTGACGCCGAGCGCGGCGGCCGTGGCGACGGCGGCGTCGACGGCGTTGCCGCCCTTCCTCAGGACCTCGATGCCGGCGGCGGAGGCGTCCGCGTCGACGCTCGCGACGGCACCGCCGTAGCCGACTGCCACCGGGACTTTCTCGGCTGTGCCGGTCTCGGTGGTGGGTGGCCCCGCCGCCCCCACCGACACCACGGCGGCCGAGACCGCCAGGACCGCCAGATTCCGCGCGACAGGGCGACGCATCCGCACCTCCAGTAAAAGGCCGTTGACGCAGCCTAATCGATCGCCATGCCCCCGTCAGCCCGGCCTCAACAGCCCCGTCTCGAACACCGGTTTGCGTTCGCCCGCTACCATGCGCGCCCATGAATGACGACGTGCGCAACATCGTCCTGGGCGTGGTCGCGGCCGGTATCAGTGCCGCGCTCGGCTGGCTGGCCCGCACCTACCTCTGGAAGCGGAAGCTCCGCCGGAAGCAGGCCTTCTTCGGGCTGCCCGACAACTCCGAGTCGCTGCTCGTCGTCAACCGCGACGCGGGCAGCCCCGACCTCGCGGTGCACCGCTACGACGTGTTCGCGCTCCTGGAGCTCTCCGCGCTCATCAAGGACTGCGGCGCGCACGCCGAGGTGATCACCCAGGACGCGGCCCGGCAGGGCTTCGGGGAGCGCACCGAGTTCTGCGTCGGCGGCCCCGGATCGAACCGGCGGATGGCGGCCCATATGCACGCCATGCTGCCGGGGGTGCGGGTGAACACCGACCCGGACCCGGGCCCGGACCGGCTGGCGTTCCAGATCGGCAGCGAGCGCTACCGCATGGAACCCGGCCTGACCGAGTACGTGCTGCTGGCACGGCTCACGGCCGGACAGCCGGGCCTGTCCCGGCCGGTCTTCCTGTTCTGCGGCCAGCGCGCGATCACCAACCAGGCCGCGACCCGCTACCTCGCCCGCAACCACGAACGGCTCTCCCGCAAGCACGGCAGCGGCTCCTTCGTACTGCTGCTGAAGGTCGTCAACTCGCAGGCCTACGGCCCGGACGTCGTCGAGCTGGTCGCGGACGTGACGCGGGCGGCACAGGCACCGCTGCCGGCACCCGCCCTTCCCCGGAACTCACACCGTGCCTCCTGAGTTTTCACACACTTCAACAATCGTTACTCCCGCGTAACTTACTCACGGGTTACCTGCGGTAAGAGCCCGAGGTTACCGTCTGGTCACTTTGCATTGACACGAGTGAGGAGTGACCCGTGGGACACCATCGCAAGGCCCTGCGCACGACCGCCGTGGGCGCCGTCTCCGCGTCCCTGATCGCCGATGGCGCCCTCGGGCTCGCCCCCGCCGCCCAGGCGGCCCCGAACAGCGTCCGCTTCGTCGACATCAGCGGCGACGGCGGCACCACCCTCAAGGCGAACGTCGTGACGCCCGCGGGCGCCGACGGCACCCGCCGCTACCCGCTGCTCGTGCTGCCCACGAGGTGGGGCCTGCCCCAGGTCGAATACTTCGCGCAGGCCCAGCAGCTCGCGAACTCCGGCTATGTCGTGGTCAGTTACAACGTGCGCGGCTTCTGGCAGTCCGACGGCGAGATAGAAGTGGCGGGCCCACCCGACATAGCCGACGCCTCCAAGGTCATCGACTGGGCACTCGCCAACACCCCCGCCGACGCGGGCCACATCGGCATGGCGGGCGTCTCGTACGGCGCCGGCATCAGCCTGCTCACCGCCGCGCACGACAAATGGGCCCAGGCGCCAGCACCAACACGAACTGAACCGAAGCGGTCACACAGAGCAACTCCGCGCTGCTACTCTGGCTGCGTTGACGGAGACAACCAAGCCGCCAACACACCGAGCAGCTCACGCAGTTGCTCCGACGGCCGGGAGGGTCGCCGTAGGACAGGCATGACCTGTCAAATTCCCCGGAGCGATCCAGGGGAGAGTCTCCCGCACCCGCGGGAGAGAACTCCAATCCGGCCGCACCCAGCACGACAGCGGCCCGACACGGTAAGCGGGGCCCGGTATCCACCGGGCCCCTTACCTTTCCTCCCGACCACCCCGGCGACCACGCGACCGCCGAGCTCACCGGCCTGTTCGGGCTGCCCAACGACGTGTGGACGGACACCCGGCGCTGGTTCGACCACTACCTCAGGGGCGCCGACAACGGCATCGACCGCGAGCAGCCGGTACGGCTCAAATCCCGTTCCACGGGCGGCTACGAGGGCTACCCGGACTGGAAGTCGGTCGGCGCGACGCACCGGAAGATCGCCCTCGCGGGCACGACCACGATCCGCGCGAACGTGAACTCGGAAGCGGACGGCGGGGTCGTCTTCCTGTCCAGCATCCTCGACCAGGTGGCCCAGTTGCCCCCGATGGCCTCGATCCCGCTGCTCCCCCGCCGCTGGGCCGCCGTATGGCAGTCGGAGAAGTACGCCACCGCCCAACAGGTGCGCGGCACGGCCGGGTTGCACACCACGGTGACACCGACCAAGGAGAGCGGCACCCTCGTCGCGTACCTCTACGACGTGGGGCCGCTCGGCCTCGGCAAGCTGGTCAGCAACGCGCCGTACACCTTCCACGGGCGGACGCCCGGAGAGCCGTTCGGCGTAGACCTGGAGCTGTTCTCCACGGCCTACGACGTCCCGGCAGGCACCGTCTCGCCCTGGTCGTCGACACGGTCGACCCGCTCTACATCGAGCACAACCCGTCCGGCGCGCAGCTGACCTTCTCCTCGCCGGCGAACGACCCGTCATACGTGACGGTCCCGCTGCGCGAGCAGTGATCTCCGGCCGGCGCCGGCCGGGTATGGCTCTGTGACTGCTGCCCCCGGGCCCCAAGGTTCCTAGGGGCCGTGAGGGGATCCCCACCCGGCAGCAGCGTCCCTGGGTCCGGCCGGGGTGACAGCCGCGGCCTCGGGGCGGGAGGGAACATCGTAGTCGAGGTCCGGCGCGACGGACTTCCGGACGTGATGGAACGCCGTTGTTCTCCCCATGGTCCGCGCCCCGCTCAGTGCTTGAGGATCTTGGAGAGGAAGTCCTTGGCGCGGTCGCTGCTGGGGTTGGTGAAGAACTCCTCGGGGGTGCGGTCCTCGACGATGCGGCCGTCGTCCATGAACAGGACGCGGTTGGCGGCCGAGCGGGCGAAGCCCATCTCATGGGTGACGACGACCATCGTCATACCCTCGCGGGCGAGCTGCTGCATGACCTCCAGGACCTCGTTGATCATCTCCGGGTCGAGGGCCGAGGTCGGCTCGTCGAACAGCATCAGCTTCGGGTCCATCGCCAGGGCCCGGGCGATGGCCACGCGCTGCTGCTGGCCGCCGGAGAGCTGCGCCGGGTACTTGTCCGCCTGGTCGGCCAGGCCGACGCGGTCGAGGAGCTGACGGGAGCGCTCGTCGGCCTGCTCCTTCTTGCGCCCCCGGACCTTGACCTGCCCCAGCGAGATGTTCTGCCGAACCGTCTTGTGGGCGAAGAGGTTGAAGGACTGGAAGACCATCCCGACCTCGGCGCGGAGCCGCGCCAGGGCCTTGCCCTCCTCGGGGAGCGGCTGTCCGTCCAGTCTGATGGTGCCGGAGTGGATGGTCTCCAGCCGGTTGATCGCCCTGCACAGTGTGGACTTGCCCGACCCCGAGGGGCCGATGACCACGACCACCTCCCCCTTGCCGACGGCGAGGTTGATGTCCTGCAGGACATGCAGCTCCCCGAAGTACTTGTTGACGTCACGCAGCTCGATCAATGGATCGGTGGCCATTCGCAGCCCTACTCACTCTCAGCTGTGTCGTGGTTGCCGCAAACTATCCGGGCAATCATTAACTTACGTTACGACACGCACTTTTCGGGCATTAGCCGTATTTACGTCGAACTGTGGACAGCGGTTCGATGGGTTTCACGTCTCCGCGACCTCTCCGTACAGCTGCGACAGCTCGGGCACACCGCTGGCCGCCCACGCATGTCCCGAGGCTACGACATCGAACTCACGGCCGGAGGCGAGCCGCACGACCGGCTGGCCGTTCGGCCAGATCTCCCAGGCGGCACCGGGCACGGTCCGCACGATGACGGTGCCCAGATACAGACCGGCGTCGTTGCCCAGCCAGGACAGCACCTCCTCGTCGTCCCGCCAGCGCGGCACCAACTGGTCGAGCGCCTCCAACGAGGCTGCGGTGTCGTCGAGTTGGACGCCCTCCCGGGAGGCCAGGGAGCGCAGGAGTTCACATTCGGCGAGGAGTTCGGCGATGCCCTCCGGGTCGGGGGTCCCGCGCTTCTCGGGCCGGTTGCCCAGAAAAGGGATCTTCATACACCCAGCGTGTCATTCGTACCGCCGTACGCACCACAGGCGCGCGGGTGGTCGATTCCAGTCGACTTCACGCCGAGTTCAGGCATGGCTCGTTGACGGGTCCCGGGTGTCTCTCTAGCTTCTCGATGCGTCTTTCGTCTCGACGTGAACGGTTGTGCGCTGTCGTGAGCGGGAGGAGTCGGCCGTGCGTCGACGTGTGTGCAGTTCAGCGGTCGTCCTCGCCCTGTTCGCGGCGCTGGTGCCGTGGACTTCGGCACGGGCCGCCACCGCGCAGAGAGCCGAGCCGCTCCCGCTGGAGCGGCTCTTCGACAACACGGCGGTCAGCGACGACGCCCGGCCCGGCGAAGCGGACTTCGACGGTTCGGGCGCCTCGCTGTCGGCCCAGGACCTCACGGCCGCCGGCTGGACCCCCGGCGCCCAGCTGACCGTGCAGGGCGCCCGGCTGACCTGGCCGCGCCCCCGGCCGGGCGAGCCCGACAACGTCCGCGCCGACGGCCAGGACGTCCGTGTGAGCGGCCGCGGCGGCGCGCTCGCCTTCCTGGTCGCCGGCACGGACGGCGCCCGCGGAGCCGCAGGGGCGCGCCGGTGTCGAGAGGCCATGGGGGTCCCTCCGCTCGAGCGAAGTCGAGAGTGGGGGAGCGCGGAGGCCCGAAGGGCTGAGCACGGTCGGTCTCTCGACACCGGCTGGAGCGCCCCGGAGGCGGAGCAATGTGACGCCGTGAGTGGCTCGGGCACGGTGGCGTACACGAACGGCGCCCGCTCCGCGTACCGCCTCACCGCCCCCGACTGGCGCACCGGCCCGCTCGCCACGAAGGCGGTGGCCCTGCCGCACCTCAACACCCCCGGCGGCCAACTCGCCGAGCAGGCACGGCTGTACGTCGTGACGGTGCCGCTGGTGACGGGGCGCGAGGTCGCCTCCGTACGACTGCCGCACGCGGCCGGAATGCATGTGTTCGCGGTGGCGGTGCGGGCCTCCACCCCGGGCTGGACGGGGAGTTGGACGACCTCGACGGGCGGTTATCCGACTGTGGGGCCGTGGACCGACCGGACGCTGCGGCTGGTGGTGCACACCTCGGTGGGCGGGCCGCGGGTGCGGCTGCGGTTCGACAACACGTTCGCGGCGGCGCCGGTACGGATCGGCAGCGCCACGGTGGCCGTTCAGGAGGCGGGCGCGGCGGCGCGAGGTACGCCGGTGCCGGTGGCCTTCCGGGGTGCGGCGGGCGTCGGGATTCCGGCGGGGGCGCAGGCGTACAGCGATCCGCTCGGCTTCGACGTGCCTGCGGACGCCAATCTGCTGGTGAGCTTCCATCTGCCCGGGACGGTGCCGGCGGCGCCCGTGCACCGGCTCGCGCAGCAGCGGTCGTATCTGAGCGGACCGGGCGACCACACGGCGGACGCCTCCGCGGCACCGTACCCCACGGTGCTGACGAGCTGGCCGCTGCTGACCGGGGTGGACGTGGGCGGCGGGCCGGGGTCCGTGGTGCTGTTCGGGGACTCGATCACCGACGGTGACAAGTCCACGCCGGACGCGAACCGGCGGTGGCCCAATGTGCTGGCCACCCGGCTGCTGAACCAGACCGTGGTGCCGCGCTATGGGGTGCTCAACCAGGGGATCTCGGGGAACCGTGTGGTCACCGACCGCTATCCCGGCGACGGGGTCTCGACGGACACGGCCGGGGTGAGCGCCCTGAACCGCTTCGACCGGGATGTGCTCGCCCAGACGTCGGCCCGTACGGCGGTGGTGTTCGAGGGCGTCAACGACGTGCGGTGGGGCACGACCGCGGAGCAGGTGATCGCGGGCCTGCGGGAGATCGCGGACCGGGGGCGGGCGCGGGGGCTGCGGATGCTGGCGGCGACGATCCTGCCGTGCGAGGGCGAGACGCGCTGCACGGCCGCAGCCGACGCCGAGCGGGTCGCGGTGAACGCGTGGATCCGGGACTCCGGGGTGTTCGACGGCGTGCTCGACTTCGACGGCGTGCTCCGCGACCCCGCGCACCCGGCGCGGATACTGCCCGCCTACGACAGCGGGGACCATCTGCACCCCGGGGACGCGGGGTTGGCGGCGCTGGCGGAGTCGGTCGACCTGAGACTGCTGTAGATCAGATCTACAGGTCCAGGTCCACGACCACCGGCGCGTGATCGGACGCGCCCTTGCCCTTGCGCTCCTCACGGTCGACGTACGCGTCGGTGACCGACTTGGCGAACGGCTCGTTGCCGTAGACCAGGTCGATGCGCATGCCGCGGTTCTTCGGGAAGCAGAGCTGGCGGTAGTCCCAGTACGTGTACGGGTGCTCGTACTTCAAGGGGCGCGGGATCACGTCGGACAGGCCGGACTCGCGCAGGGAGGCGAGGGCGGCGCGCTCGGCGGGGGTGACGTGGGTGAGGCCCTCGAAGGCGGCCACGTCGTAGACGTCGTCGTCCGTCGGCGCCACGTTGTAGTCGCCCAGCACCGCGAACGGGCGGCTGCCGCCCGCGTCGCCCGCGACAGCCGCCTTGAGGGACTCGAACCACTGGAGCTTGTAGGCGTAGTGGGGGTGGTCCACCTCGCGGCCGTTCGGCACGTACACCGACCAGACGCGGACCGGGCCGCAGGTCGCGGAGATGGCGCGGGGCTCCTCGGCGCCGTCGTAGCCGGGGTCGCCGGGCAGCCCCTTGACCACTTCCTTGAGGCCTACACGGGAGAGCACCGCCACGCCGTTCCACCGGCCGGTGGCGTTGACCGCCGCCTCGTAACCGAGGCCACGCAGCTGGTCGAACGGGAACTGCTCCTCGGCGACCTTGGCCTCCTGGAGGCACAGCACGTCGGTGCCGCTGCTCTCCAGCCAGGCCAGGAGCCTCGGCAGGCGGGCGGTGATCGAGTTCACGTTCCAGGTCGCGATGCGCATGCCTCACAACCTACCCGGCGGGTCTGACAGTCACAGGAGCGTGGTCTCCCCCGGCGCCAGCCGGAGATGCTCCGAGCCGCCGAGCGCGCCGATCTGGTTGTCGTAGATCGGGCGGGCGAGGTCGGTGAGCAGGGCGTCGTGGATGTCGTAGGCGCGCCGCGGCTTGACCTCGCGGACGTAGTCGATGACCTCGGCGATCTTGTTCCAGGGCGCCATGACCGGGAGCATCAGCGTCTCGACGGCGTGGTCGGGGACGGTGAGGGCGTCGCCCGGGTGGAAGACCTTGCCGGCGTCGACGAGGTAGCCGACGTTGGTGATGCGCGGGATGTCGGGGTGGATCACGGCGTGCAGCTCGCCGTGCACCTGGACGTCGAAGCCGGCGGCCGTGAACGTGTCGCCGTGGCCGACGGTGTGGACGCGACCGGGGAAGGCGGCGGAGATCTTCTCCGCGACCGACGCGAGGGTCCAGATCTCGGCGGCCGGGTTCGCTTCCATGGCCGCCCGCAGTCGCTCCTCGTTGAAGTGGTCGGGATGCTCGTGTGTGACGAGGATCGCGTCCGCGCCGACGGCGGCGTCCTCCTCGCTGAATCCCCCGGGGTCGAGGACGAGCGTCTGCCCGTCCTTCTCGAGGCGGACGCAGGCGTGCGACTTCTTCGTGAGCTTCATGGGCACCATCCTGCCCCCCGGCCGGGAAGCCGGGCTCACTCGGTGGGAGTGGTCTCCTCCCTTATGACCTGCTGGGCGACCTTGAACGCGCTGTTCGCCGCGGGTACGCCGCAGTAGACGGCCGCCTGGAGCAGCACTTCCTTGATCTCGTTCGGGGTGAGGCCGTTGCGCAGGGCGGCGCGGGTGTGGAAGGCGAGTTCGTCCAGGTGGCCGCCGGCGACCAGGGCGGTGAGGGTGACGCAGCTGCGGGAGCGGCGGTCGAGGCCGGGTCTGTCCCAGATCTCGCCCCAGGCGTAGCGGGTGATGAACTCCTGGAAGTCCCCCGAGAACTCGTCGGCCTGCGCCAGCGCCCGGTCCACGTGCGCGTCGCCGAGCACCTCGCGGCGCACCTTGATCCCCGCGTCGTACGGGTCGGGCCGCCCCGACGTCTGCGGCGGTACGGCGACGGCCGGGGCGATCTCGGCGATCGGCGCGGGCTGCGGGGCCGCGGCCAGCACGGGCTTGACGGGCGCCGCCTGGATCGCCATCTGGCCGGTCGTCGAGTCGAAGGCGGGCTGCCAGGCGGTGGAGAAGTGCCGGACGAGGAGATCGGTGACGGCGGCGGGCTGCTCGACCGGTACGAGATGGGAGGCGCCGGGTACGACTGCGAGGCGGGCGTCCGGTATGCCGGCGACGAGGGTGCGGGCCTCGGCGGGGCCGGTGACCTGGTCGTCGGAGCCGACGAGGACGAGGGTGGGGACGCCGACGCGGCCGAGTTCGCCCCGTACGTCGAAGGAGGCGAGCGCCTCGCAGGCGGTGATGTAGCAGCCGGGGTCGGTGGTGCGGACCATCTGCACGGCCCAGTCGGTGATCGCGGGCTGGGCGGCGGCGAAACCGGTGGTGAACCAGCGGTCGGGGGAGCTCCGGGCGATGGGGTCGAGGCCGTTCGTGCGAACGATCACTCCGCGCTGCCGGAACTCGTCGGCCGTGCCGAAGCGCGGGGACGCGGCGATGAGCGCGAGCGAGGCGAGCCGCTCCGGGTGGCGCAGGGCCAGCTCGATGCCGATCGCGCCGCCGAACGCACAGCCCGCGTAGCCGAAGCGCTGCACGCCGAGGCCCTCGAGGGTGACGAGCAGGCGTCCGGCGAGATCGGCGAGCGAGCCCGCCGGGTACGCGGGGGCACCGCCGTGTCCCGGCAGGTCGAACCGAAAGACACGCCACTGCTTCGTCAGCTCGGGCACCTGCCGGTCCCACATGTGCCATGTGGTACCAAGTGAGGGCCCCAGGATCAGGACAGGGGCGTCTTCTGGCCCGTCAAAGCGGTATTGCAGGGCGCTCTTCGGTGTCTCACTCACTCGCCTGACCCTCTCATCTGTCACGAGATGTCACATCGCCGGGGGAGGGTGGACCTAGCGGGCCTTGCCCTGCTCCGGCGCTGCCGGACCTGCCGACGAGAGTCCAGGTACATGTCCTCCGGCGTGCACTCGTGGCCGTGTCGACAGTAGGTCCTCCGGGCGCGTGCCGTCCCTCAGTCGCTACGAGCAAGGCTCTCCCCTCTTGGGCACCCCCGGGCGGTTCGGGTTGCAGCATCGAGTGTGATGGCACGTACGAGGCTCGGCGTGACTCACCTGGAAACCTTCCAGAGTCCCGCCCAACAGCAGCTTGAACACCACACACGGTGAACAAGATCTGTCCCCGCTTGGCTCGGCTGGTAGTCCGCGTGGCTCACGCTTGCCCCTCCTCCGCAACCCCGTGCAGGCCATCCCAAGTGGTGGCAGCTTCGCGAAGATCCTCTGCATCCGGCTTGACGTACCACCGCTTGGTCGTCTTGATATTTGTGTGCCCGGCCCATCGCGCGAGGATGTGATCCGGGACACCGTTGTTGGCCAGGAAGGTGAAGCACGGCGAGCGTGCGTCGTAGAGCCTGACGCGACGGAGCCCGAGAAGCTCCATAAGCCGGTACGCGCGCCGGCTAAGTTGCTTGATCGTAAAGGCATCGCCCGCCTGGTGCACCAGCACGTGGCCGGACACCGTGTACGCCTCCCCCAGAGCGAGCCTCTCCTGTGCTTGGAGAGCCCGGAATGCTTTGGGTGTAGCTCGGCGCTGCACGACGAACTCCGCCTGCTCCTCTTCGTCTCGCAGTCCCTCTTCGAAGACCGTGCGCTCCTCCGGGTAGAACGAGCTGATCCCCGCGGCGTCCATCGCTGCCTGACTCTGCTGATGCCCCAGTCGAAGCGGTCCTGGACGGGCTTTCCGAGGACCGTGACCCACTCCGTGGGCGTGGCGATGAGCGGAGCCAGGTAGCCATCCGGCCTCGCGTGTTCGGGAAGGTCATCGCAGCCCGCTGCTGTAGATCATCGCCACGACCACCAGTGCAGGAAACAGGAGGTCGGCCCGGCGCACGGTTTGGACCGCGACCAGGCGGTGCCCGCCGCCTTCGGCACCGGCGGCCAGGGCGAGCAGCTCCCCCACCGTGAACGCCTCTTCTTCCAGGCCCGCTCACTTGGCGATGCCGTACCCGGCCACGTTCCCGGCTGCCACGGCTTCCTCGAGGACGACGAACCCGCACCGCGTTCTACCCGAAGAAGAACCGTGACCACGACCCGCCCCGGCACCTACCAGCACCTCGCCGAAGGGCATTGTCACGTTGACTGAGCGGGGTGGGATGATCTTGTGGTTGATCGCGTCTGGATGGGATCGCCTGTCTATAAGCACGAGTTCGGGTACCAGCGCACCAGGTTCTTTTGGCTCCGACAGCCGTTCGACCGCCGGCCCGGTGATGGGCTGATGCACAGGCGCAGCCAGCGAGAAGAGGCAGTCAGGGGCCGGGGTGAACGGTCGGCCACCGGTTCGACGGTGGTACCAAAACTCGTCCGTACCGTGGTGCCCATTCACGTGCTTACAGACAATCGCCCGTGTCGTCCGCGTCGCCGTCGTACAAGGGGCACCGGTACCCGGTCGAGATCATCTCGCACTGCATGTGGCTGTACTTCCGGTTCCCGCTCAGCTTCCGCGAGGTCGAGGAGCTCATGCTGGAGCGCGGCGTCATCGTGTCCTACGCCGACACCCGGACCGGCCACACTCCAGCACGCTGCCAGGCACTCACGCACCCAACAACGTGACAGCGCCCGACCGAGGCGTGTACGTGGCCGGCGTGTCCACCATGTACCGCACTGCGCGAGCATGACGAGGTCCGTGAGCGTCGCCGCAACGCCGTCCACCCAGCGCACGCCAAACCGGAACTGCCGGCCACCCGTCCGAACGAGATCCGGTCCCGGGACATAACGCGGCTGCGCAGACCGGCCAAACGGGTCCGGATGGTCGGCGTCCGCGCCGACGTCCTGACCGCC